>NZ_JBIBWQ010000009.1:238909-410650 GCF_043081505.1 Streptomyces sp. NPDC014870 | reverse complement strand
CGCCCGGTTACATTCCGAACCCGGAAGCTAAGCCTTTCAGCGCCGATGGTACTGCAGGGGGGACCCTGTGGGAGAGTAGGACGCCGCCGAACAATCATTGTGGGAAAGCCCCGCACCATCTGGTGCGGGGCTTTTCTGCGTTCACGGCCAATTATCGGCAGGCTGCTATGAGCATGTTCGCCGCCACTGTGGCGCCGTCCGTGGGGATCAGGGCGGCCACCGCCTTCGCCCGCGCGCTCGTCTCGGGGGTCAGGGCCGTTCTGAGGGCGGTTGTCAGTGAGTCGACGGTCGGGGTGGGGCCGTCGTGGGCGGCGCCCGCGCCGAGTTGAGCGACCCGGGCCGCGAAGTACGGCTGGTCGACGAACTGGGGGACGATCACCTGCGGGGCGCCGGCCCTGGTGGCCGTGGTCGTCGTGCCCGCGCCGCCGTGGTGGACGACGGCGGCGACCCGGCCGAAGAGCTCCTGCTGGTTGACCTCGCCGACCACGAAGCAGTCGTCGCCCCCGTCGATCAGGTCCAGGTCTGCCCAGCCCCGGGCGAGCAGGACCCGGCGGCCCTGGGAGCGGACGGCCTCGACGGCCACGCGGGCGATGTCCTGGGCGTTCAGCATGGGCATGCTGCCGAAGCCGACGTACACCGGTGGTGTGCCGGAGTCGAGGAAGTCCACCAGCTCGGGCGGGAGGGGGCGTTCGTCGTGGTGGATCCACGCGCCGGTCTGCACGACCTGGAGGTCGGCGGGCAGCTCCCAGGGGCTCAGGACCGGGTCGGCGGCGAGCCAGGGGCGATCGGTGAAGACGTGATCGCGGACCCTGTCCACGGGCGGGAGACCGTGGGTGGCGCGGTGGCTGTTGAGGGGCGGGCCGTACAGCGCGTTCACGCTCGCCGCGTCCAGCTCCCACAGGACGCGGTTGTCGGTCTCGCCCGGCGGGAGGGGGTGACCCGGGCGCGAGGCGGGGGTGTAGTGCGGGGACGGCAGCGTCACCGGCTGGAAGGCGGCGTAGACATAGGGGATGCCCAGCATCTCCGCCACGGAACGGCAGCCGGTCGGCATCGCCCCCGTCGCCAGCAGGACGTCGCACCCCTCCGCCGCCCTGGCGATGGTGCTGAAATGTTCGGCGACGAGCTCGGCCGCACGCTGCGGTACGCCTCCGGGCGCGTGCGGTACCTCGCCCCTGACGAGTGCGCGGACCGGCCAGCCGAACGGGACCGTTTCGGCGCCCGTTCCTGCCAGCAGTTCGGCGAACTCGGGGTCGGGCGGCGCGCACACGCGTGCCTCGGCGCCGAGTTCCCGCAGCGCCACCGCGAGACCCGCCAGCGGTTCGATGTCGCCGCGGGACCCGTATGACATGAGCAATGCGCGCACTTCGTGACTCTCAATTCCGTTGGTTCCGGCTTGAGTCGACGATTGTGCCCGGTCATCGCCCCGGGGTCACGAGGCGGGCGTCGTAGGCCAGGATCACCGCTTGGACGCGGTCGCGGGCGCCGGTCTTGGCGAGGACGCGGCTGATGTGGGTCTTCACGGTCGACTCCGCGAGGTGGAGGCGTTCGGCGATCTCCGTGTTCGTCCAGCCCTGGCCGATGACGGTGAGGATCTCGCGTTCCCGGTCCGTGAGGGACTTCAGGCGCGCGTCCTCGCGTGGTTCGGCCGGTGTGTCGGCGGCGGTGGGGAGGTGGTGGATGTACGCGTCCAGGAGGCGGCGGGTCAGGCTCGGGGCCACGACCGCGTCCCCGCTCGCGACCGCGCGGATGCCGGCGAGCAGCTCCTCGGGCTGGGCGTCCTTGACGAGGAAGCCGCTGGCGCCGGCGCGCAGGCCCTCGTAGGCGTACTCGTCGAGGTCGAAGGTGGTGACGATGAGGACGCGGGTGCGGGCTCCGGTGGCGACGATGCGACGGGTGGCCTCGATGCCGTCGAGGCCGGGCATGCGGATGTCCATGAGGACGACGTCCGGGTGGTGGCGGTCCACGAGGCGGATCGCCTCCGTGCCGTTCTGCGCCTCGCCGACGACCGTCATGTCGTCCTGGCTCTCCAACAGCATGCGGAAGCCGAAGCGTTGCATGGCCTGGTCGTCCGCGATCAGCACCGTCGTCACGAGGGGGAGTCCTCCAGGGGGAGTCGGAGTCGTACGCGCCAGCCACCGCCGTGCGGGAGCGGTCCGGCTTCGAGTGTGCCGTCGTAGAGCTTGGCGCGCTCGCGCATTCCCGTGATGCCTTGGCCTGGGGTGGGGGAATCGGCAGGGCTCGTTCCGCGGCGGGTCGTGTTCGTCACTTCTGTTGTCACCTCCGCGTCCGTGTACGCGAGGAGGACCGTCGACTCGGCGCCGTCCCCCGCGTGCTTGAGGGTGTTCGTCAGGGCTTCCTGGACGACTCGGTAGATCGTCAGTTGCGTGCCGGCGGGGAGCGACGGGGACGTGCCCTTGGTTTCCAGGCGTACTGGCAAGCCCGCCTTCCGTACGCCGGCGATCAGGGTGTCCAGGTCGTCGAGGGTGGGCTGGGGGTCGCGTACCGCCTCGCCGCGCAGGAGGCGGCGGAGTTCGGCGAGGGCCTGGCGGCTGGTGGTGCCGATGGCGTCGAGGGCTTCGGCGGCCCGTTCGGGGTTCTTGGCGGCCGCGTAGCGTCCGCCGTCGGCGAGGCCGGTGATGACGGAGAGGTTGTGGCCGATGATGTCGTGCATCTCGCGGGCGATCCGGTTGCGTTCGGCGGCCGCGGCGAGCTGGGCCTGCTGGTCGCGCTCGATTTCCAGACGGTGGGCCCGGTCGACGAGTGCGGCGGTGTAGTCCTGGCGGGAGCGGACGGCGATGCCGAGGAGGGCGACCATCGCGTACGCCCACAGGGCGGGGACGATCTGCTGGTCCCAACTGCCCTGCGGGAAGCGGATCGCCCCCACCACCAGGGGCGGCGCGAGGAGGGCGAGGGTCCACAGGAGGGTGCGCGGGGGGAGGCGGAGCGCGATGTGGAAGACCACGATCATCTGGAGGAGGCCGGCCTGGAGGAAGGCGCCCGTCCAGTTGCTGACGAGCGCCGCGCCCGCCATCACCGCGAGGGCGGTGAGGGGGTGGCGGCGGCGCCAGAGGAGGGGGAGGGCGAAGGTCAGGCTCAGGGCCACGACAAGGACGACCGGTACGGACGGGTCCCGGGCGATGTTCCGCCAGCCGCCCGACGCGTCGACCAGTGCCGCCGCCGTCCAGAAGGCGGTGAGCAGCCCGTCCCAGACCCGGGGGCGGCGCGTGTCGAAGGCCCGTACGCGCTGGGTCTGCCGCTGGAGGTAGCGGCTGAGCGGTTCGGTTTGCGGTTCCGTTCGCGGTTCTGAGTGTGGGGCTGTCCGTGGGGCGTCGGTGTACGGGCTCACCCGGTCATCCTCATACGTCCCGTCGCCGCAGCAACAGGGCCGGAACGATCAGCGCCGCTGCGGCCCACAGGCACAGGGCGAGGAGCGCGGCGCCCGGGGAGGCCGCGTTCGGCAGTGGGGTGGCGGAGCCGAGGGCGCCTGCCGCCTGGGTGGGGAAGTACCGGATCGCCGTCTCCATGGCGTCGTACGGGAGCATCCCGAGGACCTCCGGCAGGACCATGACGCCGCCGATGAAGGCGCCGATGCCGCCCGGTACGGAGCGCAGCGCGGCGCCGAGACCGAGGGCGACGAGGCCGAGCAGGGTGACACCGGCTGCGTTGCCCGCGATGGCCGCCAGGACGCCGTCGTCGGTGAGGGAGGCGGCCTGGTCGGTGTCGGCGAGGAAGAGCTGCGCGACGAGGAAGGTGAGCAGGGCGGTCAGGAGGGAGACCGTGAAGACGGCTGCCGTGAAGACGGTGGCCTTCGCCCACAGGACGGGGGTGCGGCGCGGTACGGCGGTGAGGGACGCTCTGATCAGGCCGGTCGAGTACTCGCCCGCGGTGACCAGGATGCCGAGGACGGCGAGGCAGATGGCGCCGAGCTGGGAGCCGTAGAGGGTGAGGACGACGGTGTCGACGTCGGAGTCGCCGCCGTCCGAGGTGTACGTGGCGCCCATGAGGATGCCGACGCCGAGGAGGAAGGCGACGGAGGCGAGGACGGTGATCCAGGTGGAGCGGACCGTCCACAGCTTGTGCCATTCCGAGCGCAGCACTCGGGTGGGGGTGACGCGGTACGCGGGGGTGGTTGCCGTGGTCATGCTGCTGCTCCCTGGTATTCGACCGAGTCGTGGGTGAGGTCCATGAACGCCTGCTCCAGGGAGGCGGTCTGGGGGGTGAGTTCGAAGAGCGGTACGTCGTGGGCGGCGGCGGTGCGTCCGATGTCGGCCGCCTCCATGCCGGTGACGCGGAGGGTGTCGGTGGCCTCGGTGACGATCCGGGCGTGTGGCAGGAGCGCGCTGAGACGGTCCGCGTCGGGTGTGACGACCTTGACCGAGGCGCCGCCCGACTCCCGTACGAGCGCGTCGACGGTGGTGTCCGCGAGGAGCCGGCCCTTGCCGATGATGACGAGGTGGTCGGCGGTCAGGGCCATCTCGCTCATGAGGTGGGAGGAGACCAGGACCGTACGGCCTTCGGCGGCGAGGGACCTGAGCAGCGTACGGATCCACAGGACGCCCTCGGGGTCGAGGCCGTTGACGGGCTCGTCGAGGACGACCGTCTCGGGGTCGCCGAGGAGTGCGGCGGCGATGCCGAGACGCTGGCCCATGCCGAGCGAGAAGCCCTTGACGCGGCGACGGGCGACCTCGGTGAGGCCGGTGAGGCCGAGGACGTGCTCGACGCGGGAGCGCGGGATGCCGTGGGTGTGGGCGAGTGCCATGAGGTGGTGGTGGGCGGAGCGGCCGGGGTGGATCGAGCGGGCTTCGAGGAGCGCGCCGACCTGAGTGAGGGGCGCGGGGTGGGCGGCGTAGGCGCGGCCGCCGCTGGTGGCGCGGCCGCGGGTGGGGGCGTCGAGGCCGAGGAGCATGCGGAGGGTGGTGGACTTGCCGGCGCCGTTGGGGCCGAGGAAGCCGGTGACGGTGCCGGGGTGGACGGTGAAGGTGAGATCCTGGACGACGGTCCTGTTCCCGTACCGCTTGGTGAGTTCGTCAGCTCGGATCATGTCCACGACGCTACGGAGCGGGCCGCGGGGGATCGTCCGACCGGGGGCGGGCGTGGGAGGAGGGGCGTAGTACCGGGGTACGACGGGCCGGGGCGCGAGTGGCCCGGGAGTACGGCGGCTCGGGGCGCGTGAAAGGAGTTGTCGGGGGTGGTCGGCTGCGCGGAAGATCGGGGGCATGCGCTATCTGATACGTACGATCCGTGACGACGAGTGGGAGCGGTGCCGCGAGATCCGGCTCGCGTCCCTGCAGGACCCGGTGGCGAAGATCGCTTTTCTCGACACGTACGAGGACGCCGTGCAGCGGCCGGACGCCTTCTGGCAGGAGCGGGCGGAGGGCGCGTCCGAGAGCGGGGCGAACGTCCGGCAGTTCGTGGCCGAGGCCCCGGACGGGAGCTGGGCGGGCACGATCACGCTGCTCGTGGAGCGGCCGACGGACGAGGTCCGCTTCGGGGAGCCGGCGAAGAGCGACCAGACGCACATCGTGGGCGTCTACGTGCGGCCCGAGGCGCGCGGTACGGGTGTGATCGACGCGCTGTTCCGGGCGGGGGTGGAGTGGTCCTGGTCGCTGGCGGAGCCGGAGATCCGGCGGGTGCGGCTGTACGTGCACGAGGACAACGCGCGGGCCGCCGCCTTCTACCGGCGGTTCGGGTTCGTCGCGACGGGCGAGGTCGTGGCGGTGCCGGGGGACGACGTGGCGCGTGAGGTGGAGTACGAGGTGCTGCGGGCGGCGGGCTAGTTCCGGCGACTGGTTGCGGTGGGCCGGCTCCGGTGGGCTGGTTGCGGTGGGCTGGTCCTGCGGGGTGTGCCCTGGGAAGCTGGTGGCTCCAGCGAACTCGGGGGAAGTGTGCAGGAGTTGATGCCGGGCGACCCGGCGGCGATCGGTCCGTACCGGCTGACGGCGCGGCTCGGCGCGGGTGGGATGGGGCAGGTCTTCCTGGGCCATTCGGTCAGCGGGCGGCGGGTGGCCGTGAAGGTGGTGCGGCCGGAGCTGGCCGCGGACCCGGGGTTCCGGCTGCGGTTCCGGCGCGAGATCGACGCGGCGCGTACGGTCGGCGGCTTCTGGACGGCGCCGGTCGTGGACGCCGACCCGGAGGCCGCGGCGCCGTGGGTGGCCAGTGCGTACATCGAGGCCCCCGACCTCGGGGTCCTCGTCGAGGATGAGGGCCCCTTGGGGGAGGGGGCGCTTCGGGGGCTGGCCGTGGGGCTCGCGGAGGCGCTTGAGGCGATCCACCGGGCGGGGCTCGTCCACCGGGACATGAAGCCCTCGAACGTCCTCGTCACGGGGGACGGGCCGCGGGTCATCGACTTCGGCATCTCCAAGGCCCTGGAGGGCGGGATGACGCTGACCGGGACCGGACTCGTGGTCGGCACGCCGGGGTTCATGTCGCCGGAACAGGCGACGGGGGCGCGAGTGGGGGCGCCGAGCGACGTCTTCTCGCTTGGCGCGGTCCTGGCCTTCGCGGCGACGGGCGACGGGCCGTTCGGGGTCGGCAGCGTGCCCGCGCTGCTGTACCGGGTGGTGCACGACGTGCCCCGGCTCGACGGTGTTCCGGACGGGTTACGGGACGTGGTGGCGCGCTGCCTGGAGAAGCGGGCGGAGGCGCGGCCGACGGCGGGTCAGCTCCTGGAGCTGCTGGGCGAGGTGGCGGCGGAGCCCGTCGTCGCGCCTACGGCGGTCCTGGGCGCGGAGGACGCGGTGCCCGCACCGTCCGCTGCCCGCGAGCGGGCGGGGCGCGCCGGGCAGGACCCGGGCGCCGGGCAGGCCGGCCAAGCTGGGCAAGGCGGTCAGGCCGGTCAGGCTGGGCAAGGCGGTCAGGCCGGCCAAGCTGGGCAAGGCGGTCAGGCCGGTCAGGCTGGGCGTGCCGGGCGGGTCGCGGATGGTGATCCGCAGGCGGTGGTGAAGGCCACCACGCAGACCCTGACGGCGAAGAACTGGCTGCTTCTCGGCGCGTCGCCGGTGATCCTCGGGCTTGCGGCGCTCCCCGTCTTCGAGGCGGGCTTCGTGGCCGGGGGCATCGCCGGTGTGGTGGCCGCGGTGGGGGCGGTGGTGCTCGGGCTGCGGAGGCAGGAGCGGGAGGTCCAGGTGCGGGCGGACGCACGGGGGCTCGTGGTGATCCGTGACGGGGTGCGGTGGAGCGATGGGTGGGACCGGGTCGACTTCGTCACCCTGGTGCCCCGGGGTGGTCCCGGGCACGAATGGTCCCTGTTGGCCGCCGCGCGCGGCGGTGGTGGCAGGCCCGTACCGGCGGCCCTGAAGGGCGGGGCGGAGGCGGGCTCGCTCCGGCTCGACCTGAGGTTCCCCGACACGAGGACGGCGCGGGCACGGATCCAACAGCTCCACCTGGCCCTTGAGCGGTTCGCGGGGGCGGCCTACGAAGCCGACCGGGCGGTCCTGAGCCGTTGAACCGGACGCGACGCGCGTCGGGGGCCTTGGGCGTCGTTCGGGGTCCGTCGGTGCGACTACGGCGTGAGGAGCCGCTCCGGCCAGCGGGTGCGGGCCTGTTCGGGGGAGCGCAGGAGCGCCAGGGTGGGCATGCCGGTGTCCCCGCCGTCGGCCAGGAGCTCGGGCAGCTGGGGGAGCGGGGCCACGGCCGCGGCGTCGTCGAGGACGAGGGTCAGTGGTGGGTCGAGCCGACCGTCGGATGACCGTGCGGCCATGCGGCGGCCGTGCTCGACCACGCTTGCGGCGAGGGCGGTGAGCAGCGGCATCGCGCCGGGGCGGCTGCGCGGGTCCTCGATCGGCTCACCGACCACATAGAGCGTGCCCCCTTCGGCGACGAAAGATTCCAGCGTCAGCGAATCAGTTCGATTTGGGGTGCAGGCTTCCCTGATGTGGATCGAGGAGAGCGCGGAGAGCGCCCGCGCGGTCAACTCCTGGGCGATCTCGCGCCGTTCCGGGTGCGCGGTGAGGGCGGACTCCAGGAGGCCTGCGTGTCCGGAGGCGGCCCTGGGGTGGGTGCGGAGGATCCGTACGGGCTCGTGGGCGCCGGTGCCCTGGGCCCAGCGGTGGACCTGCTTGAAGGGGCGGTCGTCCAGGGCGGCGGCGTGCAGCCAGCAGCGCAGGAGCGTTTCCGCGGTGTCGGCCACGGCGGCGTCCAGGCGGGACGGCGGGCGTACGGGGGCGAGGAGGGCGATCGCCCGTTCCTGGGCCCTGGCCGGGTCCTCGCAGCCGGCGGACGGGGACCAGTGGAGGCGGGCGGGGGTGTCGCAGAGGTGGCCGGGGTCGTAGAGGAGGACGGGGCCGAGCTTGCCGCGGGCGTCCTTGGTGTCGGCCCAGAGGGTCGGGTCGGAGGTGACGACGAGGGCGGCGCCCTCCGCGTCCTGGAGGGCCTGCAGGGCGGCGGGTCGGCGGGTGGCGGGGGTGCCGTAGACGAGGCCGGTGCGCGGGGCCGGCGGGGCGACGGCGGGCGGGGCGGCCACCGCGGTCTCGGCGGCCGCTTCCGTCGGCCGCGGTTCGTCCAGGGGCTTCCTGGGCGCGGGCGCCACGACCTCCGTACGTTCGGCGTGCTCGGTACGTTCCGGGGCCGACCTCTTCGTATCCGGCTCCCGCTCTCCGTACGCGCCGCCCCGCCTGTCCGCCCGTACCGCCCTCCAGCGCGCCAGCGTCCCCACCACGAACACCGTGAGGACCACAAGCACCATCAGCTCACCGATGAGCAGGCCCCAGAAGAGCCCGTACCCGGACAGCTCGCCGGCCGGGGTGTCCGGCCAGGCGGCTGCCAGGTCCTGCGGCCGGCCGAGCAGTGAGCGGACGGCCATCGGGGTGCGGGTGAAGGTGACCCCGTCCGGCCAGGCGCCCTTCGCGAGCAGCGCCGCAAGACCGGTCGCCGTCCAGGCGAGGACCGTCAGGCCGACGGGGACACCGACCAGGGCCAGGACGAGCCCGTCCGGGACCCCGCCGTGCTGACGCTCCTGCGGCCCCTTCGCCGTCCGCACGCTCACGCCACCCCGGACCTGGAGGGGTCGTTCAGCTGCTGCTCCATGAGGGCCGCGCGCTGTTCCGTCTCCCACTCCAGCTCCTGGTCGACGGGCGGGCGGTCGGACGACTCGGTCATGGCGCGGTCGGTGTAGACGAGCGGGCGTTCCTTCTCGGTGATGAGGTGTTTGACCACCTGCACATTGCCGTTGACGTCCCAGACGGCGATGCCGGGGGTGAGGGTCGGGATGATCTCGACCGCCCACCGGGGCAGGCCGAGCACCCGGCCCGTCGCCCTCGCCTCGTCGGCTTTCTGGGCATAAATGGTGCGGGTGGAGGCCATCTTGAGGATCGCCGCGGCCTCCCGGGCCGCCGCGCCGTCGACGACGTCCGAGAGGTGGTGGACGACGGCGACGAAGGAGAGACCGAGGCGCCGGCCGAACTTGAGCAGCCGCTGGAACAGCTGCGCCACGAACGGGCTGTTGATGATGTGCCAGGCCTCCTCGACCAGGAAGATGCGCTTCTTCCGGTCGGGGCGGATCCAGGTGTGCTCCAGCCACACGCCGACGATCGCCATGAGGATCGGCATGGCGATGGAGTTGCGGTCGATGTGGGACAGGTCGAAGACGATGAGCGGCGCGTCGAGGTCGATGCCGACGGTGGTCGGGCCGTCGAACATGCCGCGCAGGTCGCCGTCGACGAGCCGGTCGAGGACGAGCGCGACGTCCAGGCCCCAGGCGCGGACATCGTCTATGTCGACGTTCATCGCCTCCGCCGACTCCGCCTCCGGGTGCCGGAGCTGTTCGACGATGTCGGTGAGGATGGGCTGGCGGTCGGTGATGTGCTCGTTGACGTAGGCGTGGGCGACCTTGAGCGCGAAGCCGGAGCGCTCGTCGAGGCCGTGGCCCATCGCGACCTCGATGATCGTACGGAGCAGGGCCAGCTGCCCGGTCGTGGTGATCGACGGGTCGAGCGGGTTGAGCCGGATGCCGGCGTCGACGGCGACCATCGGGTCGAGGCGGATGGGAGTTATCCCCAGCTCCTGCGCGATGAGGTTCCACTCGCCGACGCCGTCCTCGCCCTGGGCGTCGAGGACGACGACCTGCCGGTCGCGGAACCGCAACTGCCGCAGGACGTAGGTCTTCTCAAGGGCCGACTTGCCGTTGCCGGACTCGCCGAGGACGAGCCAGTGGGGGGCGGGGAGCTGCTGGCCGTACAGCTGGAAGGGGTCGTAGATGTACCCCTTGCCGCTGTAGACCTCGCGGCCGATGATCACGCCGGAGTCGCCGAGGCCGGGGGCGGCCGTCGGCAGGTAGACGGCCTGGGCCTGGCCGGTCGAGGTGCGGACGGGCAGGCGGGTCGTCTCCACCTTCCCGAAGAGGAAGGAGGTGAAGGCTTCGGTGAGGGCGGAGAGTGGATCTCGCATGTGCACGGGCCCCTTAGCGGCTGGCGTGGCTGGCGGCTAGTGGCGGGTGGCTAGCGGCGGATGCCGGTCGCGAACGGCAGGGTGTTCACAAAGGCCCGGTGGTGCTCGCGGTCGCACCACTCCAGCTTCAGGTACGACTTGCCCGCGGAGGCCCTGATCGTGCGCTTGTCCCTGGCCAGGGCTTCGGGGGAGCGCGACGACACAGTGATGTACCCGACGAGGTTGACCCCTGCCGCGCCGCTGGCGAGATCTTCACCCCGCTGGTCGAGCCGGCCGTGGGCGGCGATGTCGCGCGGGTCGACCGTGCGGTTCATCTTGGCCTGGCGGGAGGCCTCGGCCTCGTCGTTGGTCTTCTCGGTGAGCATGCGCTCGATGGCGACCTCGGTGGGTTCGAGATCCATCGTCACCGCGACCGTACGGATCACGTCGGGGGTGTGGACGAGGAGCGGTGCGAGGAAGTTGACGCCGACGGGGGTCATCGGCCACTCCTTCACCCAGGCGGTGGCGTGGCACCAGGGGGCGCGGGTGGAGGACTCGCGGGTCTTGGCCTGGAGGTAGGTGGGCTCCATGGCGTCGAGTTCGGCGGGCCAAGCGTTTCGTTTCGTCATGGCCTGGATGTGGTCGATGGGGTGGTCCGGGTCGTACATGGAGTGCACGAGGGACGCGAGCCGGGACTGCCCGAGGGGCTGCCGTACGCGGATGTCGGCCTCGGCGAGCCGGGCGCAGATGTCGGTGAGCTCGCGGGCCATGACGACGGCGAGGCCGGCGTCGCGGTCGAGCCTGCGGGCGCCGGAGGTGTGGCGGGCGGCGCGGGCCATGGCGTTGGCCTCGGCGGCGAGTTCGCGGGTGTAGTGCATGCACGCGACGAGGTAGGCGCGGTGCTGCTCGCTGGAGGTGGAGACCATCGACTGGAGCTGCTCGTACGACTCCTGGAGCCAGCCGGGGGCCTGGACGTCGCCGCGCTGGGCGACGTCCTTGGCGTGCGCGTCGGGGTCGGCGGGGAGGGTACGGGCGAGCATCTGGAGGCGGGTGACGAAGCCGTCCCCGTTGGCGACGTGCTTGAGCAGCGTGCCGAAACGGTCCACCAGGGCTTCCTGGTCCTCGCTGTCGCGCAGGCCGACACCGGGGCCCTCGATCTCGATGGCGGCGGTGACGGTGCGGCGGTCGGCGTGCAGGAGGACGGCGATCTCGTCGGGGCCGAAGGGCGCGGAGAGCCAGTTGATCCGGCCGATGCCGGGGGGCGGGCCGATCTCGACCTCGCGGCCGTCGAGCCGTACGCCTGCTTCGGCGGCGGCGGAGCGGTACGCGGTGCCGCGCTTGAGGGACCGCTTGTAGCTGCGGTTGATTTCGAACCACTTGTAGAAGGTGCGGTGCTTGTACGGGACGTACACGGCGGCGAGCGCGAGGACGGGGAAGCCGACGAGCAGCACGATCCTGAGGGTGAGGGCGGGGACGAGGAGTCCGCTCATCATGCCGAGGAAGGCGCCGGCGATGATGAGGGCGATCTCGCCGGTCTCGCGGTTCTTGCCGACGATCGCGTTCGGCCGGGCTCGGCCGATGAGATACGTACGGCGGGGCGCGACCGGCTGGGACTGGGTCGTCAACGCCCTCCACCTCCTGTGCTTCCTGTGGATCCGGTGTTCCTGCGGCTGCTGTGCGGGGTGCCCGCGGTGGGGCTGCTGCTACGCGGCGGGGGTGCGGCGGAGGGGACAGGTCCGCCGCCGCCCCCGGCGTTACCGGCGCTGCCGCGGCTGCTGTGCGCGGCGACTCCGCCGGAGAGCGGGTTGGCGGGGCGCGGGGCGCCGCCGCTGTTCTGGTTGCCGCCTCCGCCGTCGCGGGTGCTGTGGGTCTTGATGCCCTGCGAGACGAGGGAGGCGGGGGAGGAGAGGACGGCCGCGGCGGCGTTCTCGCCGGCGCGGTGGATGCGGTTGTTGCGGGAGGCGACGATCTCGTCGCCGAATCCGGGGACGAAGCGGTAGATCATCGCGGAGGCGAAGATCGCCAGGAGGATGATCGCGAGCCCGGAGACGACGGCGGAGAAGGAGTCGGGGCCGGTGCCGGAGGAGAGCGCGCCGGCGAGGCCGAGGACGATCACGATGACCGGCTTGACCAGGATGATCGCGATCATGATCCCGGCCCAGCGGCGGACGTGGCCCCACATGTTCTTGTCGACGAGGCCGGAGTAGACGACGACGCCGAGGAGGGCGCCGACGTAGAGCATGACGGCGCGCAGGAAGAGCTCGAGGTAGAGGACGCCGGCGGCGAGGATGCTGACGAGCGAGACGATGATCAGCATGATCGGCCCGCCGCCGATCTGGTCGCCCTTCTGGAGGGCCTCCTTGAAGCTGCCGAAGAAGACGTCGGTCTGCTGACCGGTGCCGGCGGCGATGACTTCGGTGACGGCGTCGGTGGCGTTGACGACGGTGTAGAGGATCAGCGGGGTGAACGCGGAGGCGAGGACGGTCAGCCAGAGGAAGCCGATCGCCTCGGAGAGCGCGGTGGTGAGGGGCACGCCGCGCATGGCCCGCTTGGCGACGGCGAGGAGCCAGAGGAGGAGCGTGAGGAAGGTGGCGGCGGCGAACACGATGGCGTAGCGGCCGAGGAACTCGAGGTTGGTGAAGTCGACGTCGGCGGTCTCTTTGACGGACTTGGAGAGCGCGTCGACGATCGACACGGCGGCGTCGGCGCATCCGCGGGCGAGGGAGGCGAGGGGGTCGAGGGAGGCGGTGGGGTCGGGGGCGGTGCGACCACCGCCGGTGCCGGCTTCGCCGTTCTCGCAGTAGTCGCGGGCGGGGCCGCGGATCAGGTCGCAGGGGTTGTTGCTGGGGCTGGGCGTGGGGGTGGGCGTCGGATCTGCGAAGGCGCGGCTGGACCACACGATGGCGATCGTCTGGACGGAGCCCGCTACCGCGGCGACGGTGAGGGCTCGGCGGGAACGCTCAACGGGCATAGGTGAACCCTCCGAACTGGTCGACGGCGTCCGCCATCTCCTCCGCGCTGGACGCCGTTTGGTCGCGGCCGACCGGCACGGGCCCGTCCTTCTGCTCGAAGTCCGTGACCTTCCAGTCGCCGCCGACCCACCGGAGCTGGTACGTCGTCGTGTACCAGCTCTCGCTCACGGGGTTCTGCGAACCCTCGCCCGCGAGGCCGAACAGCGAGGAGTACCAGACGGCGACGGTCGCCCGGTCACCGTCGAAGCTCTCGATCTTCGAGCCGACGGGGATGACACGAGAGATGAACGTGAGCCCGTTGGGCGCCTTCCCGTCCTCCTGGAGGCCGATACGCGTCAGGAACCCCTTGTCGGCGTACACCTTGTCGAGGGCGCCCTGCCGCGCGGCGGCGATGTCCGGGGCATACACCGCGTCGACGATCTCGTGGCGACGAGCGGTGTCGAACATGTAGGCGGAGCCGAGAGGAATCGCATAGTTCGACGCCGCACTCTGCGCCCCCTGCTCGTCCCGGGCGAACCCCGTCGGGATCGTGCCGTTCTTGCCGGTGACCGGGCGGACGCCCGTCGCGGCTGTGGGGGCCTGTTTGCCCGGGGTGTTGGAGGAGGCGGAGGTGTTGTCCGTGCCCGCCTCGCCGTCGCCTCTGTTCGCGAAGGCGATCGCGGCGATCAGCAGGACCACCACGCCGACCGCCCCGATCAGTGAGCGTGAGCCGCGCGGGCGGCGTGCGGGGGCGTACGGGTCGCCCGTGCCGCCCTCGGGGAGACGTGTGCGGGTCTGGCCGGAGCCGCCCATGCCGCTGCTGCCGAAGCCGTCGTTGTCGTCGCCGAGGCTCATGGCGAGCACGCCCTCTCAACCCTGTGGTGACTGGACATCAGGAAAGGAACCGACCTCGGAAGTCAGACGGCCATCCCGTACACGATCGTGAAGAGCGTCCCCAGCGAGCCGATGATGAAGACGCCGGTCAGGCCGGCCACGATGAGGCCCTTGCCCTGTTCCGCGCTGAAGGTGTCGCGGAGTGCGGTCGCGCCGATGCGCTGCTTGGCCGCTCCCCAGATGGCGATGCCGAGGCAGAGCAGGATGGCCACGGCCATCACGACCTCGATCATCACCTTGGCTTCATTGCCCAGGCTCCCGAAAGGCCCCCAGTTCGGGGCGATTCCACCGATGATGGTGGTGATGTCGCCCTCTTCGGCCGCCAGGTACATGTAACTCACCGCCCCTGTTGGGTAGTTCGTCGCCCCTGCCCGATGGCATGGGTCATCGCCCTATCTTCGCTGATGAAACCGCTCGCGTGTGACGGCTTGACGGCTCTCTTTACCCGATCCCCGCACATCTGACCGGTCCGGCCGTCTTGACCTGCGACGGCGTGGCCGGTTTCGGTGCGAGGACGCGTATGGTCACTCTGTGTATCACGGAGGGTGACTCCGGGCAATGACTGTCGTTGTTGCACTCTTGGGGTGGTGGCGCGGCAGGTCAGGCGTAGGACGCGACCAGGCGCGAGAGGTGACGGCCCGCCAGGAGCAGCGGGGTCTCCGAGTGGGTGACCTGTGCGGTTACCTCCGCGCCTTCCAGGGTGTTGATGACCGTCTGTGCGAGGTCGCGGGCCTCGGGGTCGGGGAAGCCGCAGCCGAGGAGCTTGTCGGTGACGACGCGCTGCCAGATCAGGAACGCCTCGGCGCAGGCGCGTTGGATGGCGTTGTCCGTGCCCAGGGTCTCCAGGGCGGCCGCGGTGACCGGGCATCCGTCGATCCAGCCGGAGTCGCGGAGCTCGCGGGCCAGGAGGCGGGCGCAGGCGTCGACCGCGGCGGCGGGGTCGTCCTCGCCGTCGAGCGCGGTGCGCAGCATCGCGGCGAACTCCTCCCGGCTGTGCGCGATCGCCTCCACCGCCACGGCCTCCTTGCCGCCGGGGAAGAAGTGGTACACGGAGCCGAGCGTGGCCTCGGCCTCCTGGGCGATCTGCTTGATACCCGTGCCGACGTAGCCCTGGCGCTGGATGAGGCGGGCGGCGGTCACGACGATCCGCTCGCGGGTGCCGGTCGTGCTGGTCTGCATGCGGTGATTCTAGCGAGGTCCGGTCAATAAGTAGAGCGTTCGTTTTAGAGGTGTGCTAGCGTCCGTTCCGTTGCTGGATAGAGCGTTCGTTCTAGGGAGCCTTTCATGCGTCAGAACTCCGTCACCGTCATCGGCCTCGGCCCCATGGGGCGCGCCATGGCCGCCGCCTACCTCGACCAGGGGTACGACGTCACCCTGTGGAACCGCACCCCCTCCCGCGCCGACGAGCTCGTGGGCCGGGGCGCCGTGCTCGCGGCCACGCCCGCCGACGCCGTCGCCGCCAACGAGGTCGTCCTCCTCAGCCTCACCGACTACCAGGCCCTGTACGACGTGCTCGGCGGCGTCGACCCGGTGCTCCTCGCCGGGCGGGTCCTTGTCAACCTCAGCTCCGACACCCCGGACCGGGCGCGCGAGGCCGCGGACTGGGCGCGCGAGCGCGGCGCCGTCCAGCTCACCGGCGGGGTCCTCGTACCGCCGTCCGGGATCGGCCGGCCCGGCTCCTCCACCCTCTACAGCGGTCCGAAGGACGTCTTCGAGGCCCACCGCGCCACCCTCGAGGTCCTCGCGGAGGCCGACCACCGCGGCGAGGACCCCGGGCTGGCCGCGCTGTACTACCAGCTCAGCATGGTCATGTTCTGGACCTCCCTCAGCGGCTACTGGCAGGCCCTCGCCCTCGCCGGCGCGTACGGCATCACGGCCACCGACCTCCAGCCGTACGCCCTGCGCGCGCTCGACCTGCAGCAGTTCGTGGAGTTCTACGGGCCCCGCGTCGACGCCGGGGACCACGCGGGAGACGTCGACCGCCTCGCGATGGGACTCGCCAGCGCCGAGCACGTCGTGCACACCGTCGCCGACGCCGGCGTCGACACGGCACTCCCCGCCGCCGTCGCCGAGCTCTTCCGGCGCGGTGTCGACGCCGGGTACGGGGACGCCAGCAGCTCCAGCCTGGTGGAGGTGCTCATGGGCAAGGGCACGGACAAGGGCCGGGAGGGGGACGCCGCCTGACATTTGTCCGAAACGGGCGACCGGCGGCCCGTCCACCGGGCGGGTGCCGCACCTAGACTTGTCGCCCGATGGGCTGATCCATGGACTGCCAAGACCCCAGGGGTGGTTGACGGTGCGTAAGGCGCGCAAGGCCTGGCTGGTGGCCGGTGGGGTCTTCGGCATGTGCCTCGGCTTCGTCGCGCTGCTCGTGGTCGGTACGTACTCCGCCGCCGCCGGCCTCATCGGCGGCGCGGGGGACGCCAAGAACGGCACCGTCGCCCTGGCCAAGGGCGCCGTGCCCGCCGCGTACCAGGGGCTCGTCCAGCAGTGGGGGAACCTCTGCCCGGCCATCAACCCGGCCCTGCTCGCCGCCCAGCTCTACCAGGAGAGCGGCTGGAACCCGAGGGTCGTCTCGCCCGCCAACGCCATGGGCATCGCCCAGTTCATCCCCGGCACCTGGGCCGGGCACGGCATCGACGGGGACGGGGACGGCGACCGGGACGTCTGGGATCCCAAGGACGCGATCCCCTCCGCCGCCAGCTACGACTGCGAGCTCGCCGGCTATGTGAAGAACGTGCCCGGCGACCCGACGAACAACATGCTCGCCGCATACAACGCGGGCGCCTACCGGGTCATCAAGTCCGGTGGTGTGCCGCGGATCAGCGAGACCCAGAACTACGTCCGCATCATCCGGTCCCTGGAGAAGAGCTTCGCCCGGCCCGTCGGCCGCGTCGAGCCCTCGCGGCAGGCCGCGGGCGCGATCTACTTCGCCCAGCAGAAGCTCGGCACCCTCTATCTCTGGGGCGGCACCGGCACCGCGGCGCAGAATGGCCGATTCGACTGCTCCGGGCTGACCCAGGCCGCGTACGAATCCGTCGGGATCCAGCTGCCGCGCGTCGCCAACGACCAGTACAACGCGGGACCCCATCCCTCCCGCGACGAGCTGCTCCCCGGTGACCTGGTCTTCTTCTCCGACGACCTGACCAACTCCCGCGCCATCAGGCACGTCGGCATCTACGTCGGCGGTGGATACATGATCGACGCCCCGCGCACGGGGGCCGTCATCCGCTTCGACAAGATCGACACGCCTGACTATTTTGGTGCCACCAGGGTGACGAAGGACGGCGCCGCGGCGCTTCCCACACATCTGCCGCAGGCCTGACAGACCGTCGACCCCTGGCCGGAACTCTCCGTTAAGCACAGGCCCTGAGCTGCGACGACGTATCACTCTTCGGTAACGTCAGGGCGATCATCGACGGTGAGCGGAACGCACGCGTCAGACGGTTCGTTCGATTCACGTGACAAGGCAAGGGGCAGCAGTGGCTGAACTCGCATCGGATGGTTCCAACCCCGATGTCAGCCTGCTCTACGACATCAACGGGCTGGCGCGGGACGCCCCGCCCTGGTTCGACCGTGTCATGGGCTTCGTGGGCGAGTACGGGATCATGCTCGCCCTCGTCCTCGTCGCGCTCTGGTGCTGGTGGAGCGTCCGCCGGCGGGACACTCTCGGCGACTCCGTCTCCGGCGTCGCCTCGCTCCTCTGGGCCCCGCTCGCCGCCGCAGTCGCCGTCCTCGTGAACGTCCCGATCCGCGGCTTCGTCGAGCGGCCCCGGCCCTTCAACGACCACCAGGGTCTCGAAGTCCTCGTCTCCGGCAAGACCGACTACTCCTTCGTCAGCGACCACGCCACGCTCGCGATGGCCATCGCCGTCGGGGTCTTCATCGCCCACCGCAAGCTCGGCCTCCTCGCGATCGCCTTCGCCTTCGCCGAGGGCTTCTGCCGGGTCTACATGGGTGTCCACTACCCGACCGACGTCATCGGCGGCTTCGCGCTCGGTACGGCCGTGGCGCTGCTGCTCGCCCCCGTCGCCCACGCCCTGCTGAACCCGCTCGTCTCGGCGATCGCCCGCTCCCGGCACGGCGCGCGCCTGGTCCGCTCCCGCAGCGCCGCCGCCCGCTCCGCCGTCCCCGAGGCCCTCGACATTCCCGAGCCCCGCATCGGCTCCGGGCCCGAGGAGAACGACCTCGCCGCGTAGGCGCCCCCCGGCACTACTGGACCGTCTGCTGCGGCGAGTCCGTGTGGGCCGCCGCGTCCGTCCGGGCCTTGTCCCGTGATCTTCGCGCCGGCCCCGCCCAACCGCAGCTGCATCGGGCGACTGCGAAAGAGCCGCGCTCCGTCGTGGTGGCGTGATGCGCGTGATGCGGGGCCTGCTGCTCGTGCACGCATCCACGGTACTGCGCGTGACGGGTGGCCCGAGCCGTCGTTATGCGAATCGGGCGGGTCCCGGACAGGCAGCGGTACGGCGTTGGGGGTTGGCAGGCGATGGCGGTGCGGCGGCGGTACGGGCACAGAGGCGGGGCGTGGGCCGTCGCCGCCGCGCTGATGGCCGGCGGATGCGCCGGACCCGAGGACCCCGCGCCCCCCGGCGGCGACCCGACCGAGACCGTACGGGGCGCGGCCGAGGTGCTCACCCGGGCGGGCACCGCCAAGACGAGCACCAGCATGGAGATGGCCACCGGCGGGACCCGGGTCACCATCCGCGGCGAGGGCGGTTACGACTTCCGGCGCCGTACCGGGCGGCTTCAGGTCGTCCTGCCCAAGGACGCCGCAGGAGCGGACGAGCACCGCCCCGTCACCGAACTCCTCGTCCCCGGCGCGCTCTACATGAAGAACCGCGGCGCGGGTGTCCCGGCCGACAAGTGGGTCCGGGTGGACACCACCACCCTGGACGACGGCAACCTGGTCACCGGTGGGGCCACCGACCCGGGCGCCGCCGCCGAGCTGCTGCGCGGCGCGCAGTCCGTGACGTACGTCGGCCAGGTCGACCTGGCAGGGGTGAAAGTCAGCCACTACCGCGGTGTCGCCGACCTCGGGGCGGCCGCACGGGCCGCCTCGCCGCAGGTGCGCGGCTCGCTCGCCGCGGCGGCGAAAGGGTTCGCCAAGGACACCGTGCCCTTCGACGCGTACCTCGACGCGGAGGGCCGGCTGCGGAAGGTCCGGCACCAGTTCAGCTTCGCCAACAAGGACCGTACGGTCGGGGTCGCGTCGACGACCCTGCTGTACGGGTTCGGCACCCCCGTCGACGTACGGCTGCCGGGTCGCGCGGACATCTACGCCGGGAAGATCGAGGTGTAGCGGGGGCGGCCGGAAGCCACGCGCAGGCCATGGGCAAGCAGGCCATGGGCAAATGGTCCGGACGAGTCATGCGCGGTGCGTGGCGCGCTCCCTACGCTGGGAGACCGACGCCGGCAGGAAGAGGTGAACGCGCGTGGCCCCGCCCAGTACCGCGACCGTGCCCACGGAACAGGACCGCGTCGCTCTCGCCGAGATCGAGCTGTGCGGTGAGCTGATCATCGCCG
The DNA here is from genome assembly GCF_043081505.1 of Streptomyces sp. NPDC014870. Lineage (NCBI taxonomy): Bacteria > Bacillati > Actinomycetota > Actinomycetes > Kitasatosporales > Streptomycetaceae > Streptomyces > Streptomyces sp. NPDC014870. Next base: position 390,920 of record NZ_JBIBWQ010000009.1, on the reverse strand, counting down.
CGTCGGCGGCCGACGGGGAGCGCCTCAGCGCGGACCGCATCGACGAGGTGCTGCGGGTCGCGGAGCGGGCGACCCCTTCCTGATCGGCCGGATCCTGATCGGCCGGCCGCCCCGGACCGTCAGGTGCGCAACATCCGCGCGATGGCCTTGGTGGCTTCCTCGACCTTGGCGTCGATCTCGTCGCCGCCCTTGGTCGCGGCGTCGGCGACGCAGTGCCGCAGGTGCTCCTCCAGGAGCTGGAGGGCGAAGGACTGGAGGGCCTTCGTGGAGGCCGAGACCTGGGTGAGTATGTCGATGCAGTACGTGTCCTCGTCGACCATCCGCTGCAGGCCGCGGATCTGGCCCTCGATCCGGCGCAGCCGCTTGAGGTGCTCGTCCTTCTGCTTGTGGTACCCGTGCACGCCGTGATCGTGGTCGGTCAGGGGTGCCGTGGCGGGTGCGGTGCTGTCGGGGGTGACCTCGGCCGCCTCGGTGGTCGTCATCGCGTCCTCCCGTTGTCCAGAAAGGGTGTGTATACCCCTCGTGGGTATATGGTACCGATCCCCGCCGATCCGGGCGGGGGCCCGTGCAGATCACTGTGCCTGATGGGCGACACTGAAGGGACGCCGGTTAGCCGTGGCCGGATGATGCGCCTAGCATCAGCCTGACCGAAACCCAGCACCCCGAGGACCCCACGTGCGATTTCGTCTGACCCCCAGGGAGACGAGCTTCTATGACATGTTCGCCGCGTCCGCGGACAACATCGTCACGGGCTCGAAGCTCCTGATGGAACTGCTCGGGGCGGAGCCTTCGGCCCGGGCCGAGATCGCGGAGCGCATGCGGGCGGCGGAGCACGCGGGTGACGATGCTACCCACGCGATCTTCCATCAGTTGAACTCCTCGTTCATCACACCCTTCGACCGTGAGGACATCTACTCCCTCGCGTCCTCCCTCGACGACATCATGGACTTCATGGAGGAGGCCGTCGACCTGGTCGTCCTCTACAACATCGAGGACCTCCCCAAGGGTGTCGAGCAGCAGATCGAGGTGCTGGCCCGGGCGGCGGAGCTGACCGCGGAGGCGATGCCGCACCTGCGGACGATGAACAACCTCACCGAGTACTGGATCGAGATCAACCGGCTGGAGAACCAGGCCGACCAGATCCACCGCAAGCTGCTCGCCCACCTGTTCAACGGCAAGTACGACGCCATCGAGGTGCTCAAGCTCAAGCAGGTCGTGGACGTCCTGGAAGAGGCGGCCGATGCGTTCGAGCACGTGGCGAACACGGTGGAGACCATCGCGGTCAAGGAGTCCTGAGGCTTCGTGGACACCTTCGCGCTGATCGTGACCATCGGTGTCGCGCTCGGCTTCACTTATACGAACGGCTTCCACGACTCGGCGAACGCCATCGCCACCTCGGTCTCGACCCGGGCGCTGACCCCGCGGGCGGCCCTGGCGATGGCCGCCGTGATGAACCTCGCCGGCGCGTTCCTCGGCAGCGGGGTCGCCAAGACCGTCAGTGAGGGCCTGATCGAGACGCCGCACGGCGACAAGGGGATGGGCATCCTCTTCGCCGCGCTCGTCGGCGCGATCATCTGGAACCTGGTCACCTGGTACTTCGGTCTGCCGTCCTCCTCCTCGCACGCGCTGTTCGGCGGCATGGTGGGCGCGGCGCTCGCGGGCGGTACGGAGGTGATCTGGTCGGGCGTGCTCGACAAGGTCGTCATCCCGATGTTCGTCTCGCCGGTCGTCGGTCTCATCGCCGGTTACCTGGTGATGTGCCTGATCCTGTGGATGTTCCGGAAGGCCAACCCGCACAAGGCGAAGCGCGGTTTCCGCATCGCCCAGACGGTGTCGGCGGCGGGCATGGCCCTCGGCCACGGTCTGCAGGACGCCCAGAAGACGATGGGCATCGTGGTGATGGCCCTGGTCATCGCCGACGTCCAGCAGGCGGGCGACGACATCCCGGTGTGGGTGAAGATCGCCTGCGCCGTGATGCTCTCGCTGGGTACGTACGCGGGTGGCTGGCGGATCATGCGGACGCTCGGCCGGAAGATCATCGAGCTGGACCCGCCGCAGGGGTTCGCGGCGGAGACGACGGGCGCGACGATCATGTTCGGCTCCGCGTTCCTCTTCCACGCGCCGATCTCCACCACGCACGTCATCACGTCCGCGATCATGGGCGTGGGCGCGACGAAGCGGGTGAACGCGGTGCGGTGGGGTGTCGCCAAGAACATCATCCTGGGCTGGTTCATCACGATGCCGGCCGCTGCCATTGTCGCGGCGCTCAGCTTCTACGTGGTGCAGCTGTTCTTCGGCTGACGGTCTCCACGCGGGGTGCTGCGCGGGCCCTTGGGGTGGACGGGCTCGGTAGCGTGCACCGTTCACGTGGCGTTGTGCCCACCCGTTCCGCCCTGCGGAACGACTGCCCACAACGCGGCGTACGAAATGGTTGGGCCCGGCTCTCCAACAGGAGAGCCGGGCCCATTCGTCTTGCGGTGGCACCGCCATGCAGCACCGCTAGACGTGTTTATCCGAAGCGGCCGGAGATGTAGTCCTCGGTCGCCTGGACGCTCGGGTTGGAGAAGATGCGCTCCGTGTCGTCCAGCTCGATGAGCTTGCCCGGCTGGCCCACGGCCGCCAGGTTGAAGAAGGCCGTGCGGTCCGAGACACGGGCGGCCTGCTGCATGTTGTGCGTGACGATGACGATCGTGAAGCGTTCCTTCAGCTCGCCGATCAGGTCCTCGATCGCGAGGGTCGAGATCGGGTCGAGGGCCGAGCACGGCTCGTCCATCAGCAGGACCTCGGGCTCGACCGCGATCGCGCGGGCGATGCACAGACGCTGCTGCTGACCGCCGGAGAGGCCGGAGCCCGGCTTGTTCAGGCGGTCCTTGACCTCGTTCCAGAGGTTCGCGCCCTTGAGGGAGCGCTCGACGATCTCGTTGAGCTCGGACTTCTTGTAGCTGCCGTTGAGGCGCAGGCCCGCCGCCACGTTGTCGAAGATCGACATGGTGGGGAACGGGTTCGGGCGCTGGAACACCATGCCGACCGTGCGGCGCACGGCGACCGGGTCGACCCCGGCGCCGTACAGGTCCTGGTCGTCCAGGAGGACCTTGCCCTCGACGCGGCCGCCGGGGGTGACCTCGTGCATGCGGTTGAGGGTGCGGAGGAACGTGGACTTGCCGCAGCCGGAGGGGCCGATGAAGGCCGTCACCGAGCGGGGCTCCACGGTCATGGAGATGTCGTCGATCGCCTTGTGGGCGCCGTAGTACGCGGAGAGGCCGCTGACGTCGATTCGCTTGGCCATATCAATTCACTTCCAGGGGTGGCCGCGTCAGCGGCTGGTCTTGGGGGCCTTCCAGCGGGCGATGCCGCGGGCCACCAGGTTGAGGATCATGACGAAGGCGATCAGGACGAGCGCGGCGGCCCAGGCACGGGACACTGCGGCGTCGGTGCCGACCGCGTACTGCTCGTACACGTAGAGCGGCAGCGAGGACTGGGCGCCTTCGAAGGGGTTCGGGTTGATGAGCTTCGTACCGAACACGAGGAGCAGGACGGGGGCCGTCTCACCGGTGATGCGGGCGACCGCGAGCATGACGCCCGTGGTGATGCCGCCGATCGCGGTGGGCAGGACCACCTTCAGGATCGTGCGCCACTTCGGGATGCCGAGGGCGAGGGAGGCCTCGCGCAGCTCGTTCGGGACGAGCTTGAGCATCTCCTCGGTGGAGCGGACGACGACAGGCATCATCAGGATCGCGAGGGCCATCGCGCCGGCGAATCCGGAGGGCCCGAAGCCCAGCATCAGATTCCAGGTGGCGAGGATGAACAGACCCGCGACGATCGACGGGATGCCCGTCATGACGTCGACGAAGAAGGTGACGGCCCGGGCGAGCTTCCCCTTGCCGTACTCGACCAGGTAGACCGCGGTCAGCAGACCGATCGGCGCGGCGATCAGGGTCGCGATGGCGACCTGCTCGATGGTGCCGAGCAGCGCGTGGTAGACACCGCCGCCGGCCTCGGCGTCGAGGACGCCGTTCATCGAGTGGCTGAGGAAGTACGGGTCGAGGACCTCGAGGCCCTTGCTGATCGTGACCCAGGCCAGCGAGAGCAGCGGGACGACGGCCAGGATGAAGCAGACCCAGACGAGGCTGGTGGCGACGCGGTCCTTGGCCTGACGGCTGCCCTCGACCTTGGAGGTGATGGCGTACGTGCCGAGGACGAAGAACAGCGCGGCGATCAGGCCCCACTGGATACGGCTGTGCCAGCCGGCCGCGAGGCCGAGGCCGACCGCGGCGGCGATCGAGCCGATCGCGATGGCGAACGGGGTCCACTTGGGGAGCCGGGAGTGGCTGAGCGGATCGCGCTTCACGGTGACCTTCACGGGCGGGCGATCCTGTATGGCGTTGTGGCTCATGCGTTGGCCCCCGAGTACTCCTTGCGGCGACCGATGATCCAGCGGGCCGCGCCGTTGACCAGCAGCGTGATGACGAAGAGGACCAGGCCGGAGGCGATCAGCGCGTCACGGCCGAAGGTGTCGGCCTCGTTGAACTTCGCCGCGATGTTCTGGGCGAAGGTGCCGCCGCCCGGGTCGAGGAGGTGGCCCGAGAGGAGGAAGCTCGGGGAGAGGACGACGGCGACGGCCATCGTCTCGCCGAGCGCGCGGCCGAGTCCGAGCATCGAGGCGGAGATGATGCCGGAGCGGCCGAAGGGCAGCACCGACATCCGGATGACCTCCCAGCGCGTGGCGCCGAGGGCGAGGGCGGCCTCTTCCTGCATCTGCGGGACCTGGAGGAAGACCTCACGGGTGACGTTGGTGATGATCGGCAGGATCATGATCGCCAGCAGGATGCCCACGGTGAAGAGGTTGCGGGCGGGGCCGTCGGTGGCCTTGTCGAAGATGTAGGTCCAGCCGAAGTACTGGTCGAGCCACTTGTTGAGGCCGTCGAGGTACGGGACCAGGAAGATCGCGCCCCACAGGCCGTAGATGATGCTGGGCACGGCGGCGAGCAGGTCGACCACGTACGCGAGCGGCTTGGCCAGCTTGCGCGGGGCGTAGTGCGAGATGAAGAGCGCGATACCGATCGCGACCGGCACGGCGATGAGCATCGCGATGATCGACGAGACGATCGTGCCGAAGGCGAGGACCGCGATGCCGAACACCGGCGGGTTGCCCGACGGGTTCCACTCGAAGGTGGTGAAGAAGTTCGTGGAGTCCTTGGAGATGGCAAGGATCGCGCGGTAGGTGAGGAAGCCCGCGATCGCGGCCATGATCACCAGGAGGGTGATGCCGGATCCTCGGGACAGTCCGAGGAAGATCTTGTCTCCCGCGCGCGTCGCGCTCTTGGCGCGGCGGCTGTTTCGTATGGGTGGCGTGGTTGTCGTAACCATCGGTCTCTCCGGTCTGCGGAGCCGTTACTGCGTACGGCTCCTGGCGGCGGTGCACCGGATGCCGGGGCCGGTCCCTCACCCGTGGGTGGTGGACCGGCCCCGGCCGGGGATCAGGACAGGGTGGGGACGATCTCGCGGACCTTGGCCGCGATGTCGGCCGGGAGCGGGGCGTAACCGGCGTCGGAGAGGATCTTCTGACCCTCCTCGGAGACGGTGTAGTTCAGGAACGCCTTCAGGGTCGGCAGGGTCTCCGCCTTGTTGCCCTTGTCGCAGGCGATCTCGTAGGTGACGAGGATCAGCGGGTAGGCGCCCTCGGCCTTGGTGGCGTAGTCGAGGGAGAGCGCCATGTCGGAGCCCGTGCCCTTGACCTTGGCGGCGGCGATGGCCTTGGAGGCGTTCTCCGAGGTGGCCGCGACCGGGGCAGCGGCGCCGGTGTTCAGGCTGACCGTGCTGATCTTGTTGGCGGTGGCGTAGGAGAGCTCGAAGTAGCCGATGGCGCCCTCGGTGTCCTTGACCGCGGTGGCGACACCGGAGGAGCCGTTGGCGGCCTGGCCACCCTGGGCCGGCCACGACTTCGACTTCGGGTCGTGCTTCCAGTCGGCGGCGGCGGCCGTCGAGAGGTACTTGCCCAGGTTCTGGGTGGTGCCGGACTCGTCCGAGCGGTGGAAGGCCTGGATCGTGCTGTCGGGCAGCTTGGCGCCCGGGTTCAGCTTGGCGATCGCCGGGTCGTTCCACTTGGTGATCTTGTTGTCGAAGATCTTGGCGAGGGTGGAGGCGTCGAGGACCAGGTTGTCCACGCCGTCCAGCTTGTAACCGATGGCGATGGGGCCACCGACCATCGGGAGGTTGACGCCCTTGCCGGTCTTGCAGATCTTCGCGGACTCGGCGACCTCCTCCTCCTTCAGCGCGGAGTCGGAGCCGGCGAACGCGACCTGGCCCTGGTTGAACTTGGTGATACCACCGCCGGAGCCGATGGCCTGGTAGTTGACCTCGACACCCTCACAGGCCGCCTGGAAGTTCTTGACCCAGAGGTCCATCGCGCCCTTCTGCGCGGAGGAGCCCGCGGCGAGGAGCTGGCCCTTGGCACCGTCGCACTTGATGTTCGACGCGGCGGCCGAGGTCTTCTCGCCGTTCGCGGGGGTGCCGGTGTTGTTGTCCGAGCCACACGCCGAGAGGACGAGGGCACCGGAGACGACGAGGGCACCGATCGCGGAGGCGCGAAGCCCGTTCATGCGCGAAAGCTTCACTTTCGGGTGTTCCTTCCAGAAGCCGCCAGCCGCGGACCGGGTGTCCTGAACGTTGTACGGCGGTGTGTGTCGGGGTGTGGGCGCGGCGCTGTGCCTGTGCACCCTGTACGACCGAAATTAGGCAGAACAGGTGAAGCGGCCGACGGTTGAGAGTGAACGGAAAGTGAACCGTGCTGTAAGGGCGGGTGCGGTGCCTCTGGGCCGGGCGGGCGGCTGGGGGAGCGCTGGGGGCCGGCTCTCTGCGGATTCCGCGCGGCCCACGTGCCTTTTGGGTGGTACGGCTCGTTGCGATGGTATCGACGACGGTGCAGGGGGTCACATGATCGACACGCGTGATGCGGAGAGGCCGACGAGGACCTTCTCCCGCATCTGCATCGCCCCGGCACTTCTGGAGTGGCTCGACCAAGGTGGCACCGTGGAGGGCTGGCTGCGAGGACGGGTGCCTCTGATCTCATACGCCCGGATCTCCGCCGACAGACTGAGCGGTGACGCCATCGGTGTCACCCGCCAGCACCGGAACAACGCTCGAAGTGCGGAGGGCTTGGGCTGTGCCGTGGTGATGCACTACGAGGACAACAACCTGACGGCGGCCAAGGAGTCCGTCGTGCGCCCGGCCTTCCGTCGCATGTGCCAGGACATCACCCACGGCCAAGAGCGGGATTCAGGGATTCCCGTCCGGGGGTGTGTCAGTGTCGAACGGGAGAGGGTCTATCGCCTCCCTGCCGACTTCGTCGCCTTTCAGGACGCTCTGGTGATGGCCGGTGACGGAGTCTTCATCGAGGGCGCCACGGTGCTGGACATCACCGGGGAAGTCGGCCCGTCCCTTGGTGCGGAGGAAGTGGACCGAGTGCGCACGCGTACGGCCAGGAGTCGCGCGGACCGTGCGGAGGAAGGACGGGTCTACGCGGGGCCTCGCCGTTTCGGCTGGCTCGGAGCATCTCGGAACCCCCTCAGGATCGGCAACAAGCACAGGAACGACGAGGAGTGGCCGCACCTGGTGGTCATGATCAAGGCGCGAGTCGCCGGAAGGTCATGGCGGGGGATCGCCGGCGACCTGAACCGGCAGGGGGTCGAGACCGCACGGGGAGGCCGGTGGTCCGAGCAGGGAGTGAAAGTCCTTGTCAGCAATCCGGCCTGGTGGGGTGGCCGCGTCCTCGACGGTCTCCTGGTGACGGACATCGCGACGGGTGAGCCGGTGATCGGTGAGTGGTTCCACGCCGACGAGGCGCGGGATGGAGTCGGCTATGAGACCTGGAAAGGGATCATGGCCGGGGTGCGAGCGGCCCGTATGCACCGGGGCATGAACCAGGGCGAAGGGGCGCCCGTGCCCCGGCCCGCTGCCGGGGCGGCGGGCCGGACGTACCTCTTCTCCGGCGTTCTCCGATGCGGACGGCTCAACGACCTCGGCGAGGTCTGCCGCTCCAAGCTCTGTGGCAACAAAGCGAGCGGAAGGAACGCGAAGTACGGCGACTACTACCGATGTGGAGACCCCAATTGCAAGGGCGTCGGCCGGAGAGCGCGGCCCGTTGACGACTTCCTCGAAGGTCTGGTCCTCGATCACCTGGAGGAGCACTTCGCAGGCCCACCGGCCGAGCCGGTCGCATGGCGCGGTGAGGAGAAGCTGACCCGGCTCCGCACGACGCGGCGCGGGATCGAAACGGCGGTTGTCACGGGGGAGGCATCATGGGGAGATGGCCGGCATCTGCTCGCGCGAGTCGACCGGGCCATCGCGAGTCTGGAGGCGGAGCGCCACGAGTACCTGGAGGCGCAGACGGCCGAGAACCTCGTGCGCGGGTGGGCCCCCGAGAATTGGGCTCGGATGAGTTCGTGTGAGAAGCGTGAGGTGATCTCTCAGGTGCTCGCTTCGGTACTCGTCCTGCCCGTGCCTGCGGGCGTCAGCGACAAGGCGCCCTTTGACCCCAGCCTGCTCAAGCCCTCGTGGCGACCTACCGGGCCTACGCGCCTTTCCGCGCCGTGAGAAAGGCGTCGAGGAGCTCCTTGTCCCGGGTCCGGGTCAGTCGTGCCCGCGCGGCGGTCGGCGAGAGCCAGAGCAGCCGAGTGACTTCCCGGTTCGGTTCGAACCAGCCGCCCGTGGCCTCAGCCGCCCAGTAGCGGACCACCTTGGGGCGGCCTTGGACTTCGTACCGCACGCTGGACAACTCGATGCCCAGCTCGCACGTCATACCGGTCTCCTCCAGCACCTCTCGTAGGGCACCGGCGCGTGAGTCCTCCCCGCGCTTCAGCTTTCCCTTCGGGTGGGACCAATCGCGCCACTTCGGCCGGAAGATCACGGCGATCTGCGTGCCGCCGCCCCCGTAGGGCATGCGCCGCCACAGTACGCATCCCGCCGCGAGGATCGGGTCGGTTGCGGTCATGACAGGCTCGCCGTGGCGTGCTGCCAGGCGCGTTGGAAGGCGAAGCGGGCGGCCTCGACCTCGTGCCGCTGGTCCGCGTGCAGGACGCCCAGGGCGTACGCGGTCGCCGGGGCGATGCGCGGGGTGCGGGCCGCGCCGGCCGCCGCCGCGGCCGCCTCGGAGGCGTCGCGGTGCCGGTTCAGGGCCCGGCCGGCCTCGTCGAGGACCGGGTCGGGCGGGGCGTCGCCCTGGAGGACCTCGCAGGCGTACCGGTGCAGGCGGAGCAGCAGCCGGGTCTGGTGCCAGGGCGCGTCCTGGGTCTCGCCGGCCGCGAGGGCGAGCGCGTCGGCGTTGTACGGGTGGGCCGCGCGGGCCAGCGGCAGGCCGCCGACCGCGTCGAGCAGACGGCGCTCGACGACCGCGGCCGGCGCGTCGAGGACGTCGACCGCCTGGGCCGCCCCCGCGGGGCCCAGCGGTACCTCGGAGGCCAGCAGCGCGACGGCGTCCGCGACCGCGTGGAAGCGGGAGGAGCCGAGTGCCTGGAGCGCGGCCGAGTGGGCGCGCGTACGGCCCAGGGTGAGCTGGCGTTCCAGGAGGGCGCCGGCCCGGGCGGCGCCGACCGTCAGGCCGGAGCCCTCGGCGCCGCGCGCGGCCGGCACGGGCCCACCGGAACCTGGGCCGACGCTCGACAGGCGGGACAGTGCGTCCACCAGTCGGACGAGCCGGGCGGTGCAGGCGTGCTCCAGGGCGAGCGTCCCGGAGAGCCAGGCCAGCTCCGTACGCAGCTGGTCGGCCCAGGGGGCGTCCAGGAGCGGCCGGAAGGTGTGCAGCGTGCCGCCGATGCGCCGGGCGGCCGCCCGCAGCGCGCGGGCGGCCTCCTCCGCGCCGGTCGTGTCCGCCCCGGCCTCGGTGTGCAGGCGCAGGGCGCGGAGGAAGTCCCCGGCCCGCGCCTGGAGGTAGGGGGAGAGGACCTCTCCCGCCGAGACGCCCGCGGTGACACCTGTGACGGCTGTGACGCCTGCGGTGTCCGTGATGCCTGTGGCGCCCGTGGTGGTGGCGTCCGCGGTGGCCGCAAGGTGGTCAGGGTTGTGCACGCCGGCGCCTCCGCGCGTCGATGAGCATCTCCTGGACGTGCCGCAGCGGCTGGCCTTCGGGGTCGGTCGCGTGCCGCGTCCAGTTCCCGTCCGGGCCGAGGTGCCAGGAGGAGGTGGTGTCGGACATCCCGGTCTCCAGGAGCCGGGTCAGGGCCGCCCGGTGGGCCGGGTCGGCGACCCGGACCAGGGCCTCGATGCGCCGGTCGAGGTTGCGGTGCATCATGTCGGCGCTGCCGAGCCAGACCTCGGGCTCGCCGCCGTTGCCGAAGGCGAAGATCCGGGAGTGCTCCAGGAAGCGGCCGAGGACCGAGCGGACCCGGATGTTCTCGGAGAGACCGGCGACGCCCGGGCGGAGCGCGCAGATGCCGCGGACCCAGATGTCGACCGGCACGCCCGCCTGCGAGGCCCGGTAGCAGGCGTCGATGATGGCCTCGTCGACCATCGAGTTGACCTTGATCCGGACGTACGCCGGGCGGCCCGCGCGGTGGTGGGCGATCTCCTTGTGGATCCGGGAGACCAGACCGTCGCGCAGCGACTTCGGCGCGGTGAGCAGCCGTCGGTAGGTCTCGCGGCGGGAGTAGCCGGAGAGCCGGTTGAACAGGTCGGAGAGGTCGGCGCCGACCTGCGGGTCGGCGGTGAGCAGACCGAGGTCCTCGTAGAGCCGGGCCGTCTTCGGGTGGTAGTTGCCGGTGCCGACGTGCGAGTAGCGGCGCAGCACGTCGCCCTCCTGGCGGACCACGAGCGACAGCTTGCAGTGCGTCTTCAGTCCGACGAGGCCGTAGACGACGTGGCAGCCGGCCTCCTCCAGCTTCCGCGCCCACTTGATGTTGGCCTGCTCGTCGAAGCGGGCCTTGATCTCGACGAGGACGAGGACCTGCTTGCCGCTCTCGGCGGCGTCGATCAGCGCGTCGACTATCGGGGACTTGCCGGAGGTCCGGTAGAGCGTCTGCTTGATCGCGAGGACGTCCGGGTCGGCCGCCGCCTGCTCCAGGAAGGCCTGGACGGAGGTGGAGAAGGAGTCGTACGGGTGGTGCAGCAGCACGTCCCGCTCGCGCAGCGCCATGAAGATGTCGGGCGCGGACGCCGACTCGACCTCGGCCAGGTCCCGGTGGGTGCCGGCGACGAACTTCGGGTACTTCAGCTCGGGCCGGTCCAGGCCGGCGATCCCGAAGAGGCCGGTCAGGTCGAGCGGTCCGGGCAGCGGGTAGACCTCGGCGTCGGAGATCTTCAGCTCGCGGACGAGCAGGTCGAGGACGTACGGGTCGATGGACTCCTCGACCTCCAGGCGGACCGGCGGGCCGAAGCGGCGGCGCAGCAGCTCCTTCTCCAGGGCCTGGAGCAGGTTCTCCGCGTCGTCCTCCTCGACCTCGAGGTCCTCGTTCCTGGTCACCCGGAACATGTGGTGCGCGAGCACCTCCATGCCGGGGAACAGCTCCTCCAGGTGCGCCGCGATGACGTCCTCCAGCGGGACGTACCGCTCGGGGGAGGCCTCCAGGAAGCGGGAGAGCAGCGGCGGGACCTTGACGCGGGCGAAGTGGCGGTGGCCGCTCACCGGGTTGCGCACGACGACGGCCAGGTTGAGGGAGAGGCCGGAGATGTACGGGAAGGGGTGCGCGGGGTCGACGGCCAGCGGGGTGAGGACCGGGAAGATCTGCTGGCGGAAGAGGGTGAAGAGGCGCGCCTGCTCCTTCTCGGTCAGCTCGGGCCAGCGGATCAGGTGGATGCCCTCGTCGGCCAGGGCGGGGGCGATGTCCTGCTGGTAGCAGGCGGCGTGCCGGGCCATGAGCTCGCGCGAGCGGGTCCAGATCAGCTCCAGGACCTCGCGGGGCTGCAGTCCTGAGGCGGAGCGGTTGGCGACGCCGGTGGCGATGCGGCGCTTGAGACCGGCCACCCGGACCATGAAGAACTCGTCGAGGTTCGACGCGAAAATGGCGAGGAAGTTAGCCCGTTCGAGGAGGGGTGTGCTGGGATCCTCGGCGAGTTCGAGCACGCGCTCGTTGAACGCGAGCCAGCTGCGCTCCCGGTCGAGGAAGCGGCCCTGGGGCAGCTCGCCGGAGGAGTCGTCCTCGTAGCCGTCGAGGTCGGCGTCCAGGTCGTGGTCGAGGTTGGAGCCCTGGCCGGGCGAGCCGACCGTCTGCGGACGGTGAGCGGCTATGGAGCCGACGGTGGGCTGCGCGGGGCCCTCGCCCTTCTTCTCGCCGGTCGCGGGCTTCTTCCCGGACGTCCTCGCGGACGCCTTGGCGTTCTTCCCTGCCGCCGTCGCGGAGGGTGCCGCGGACGTCGGGGCGGAAGGGGTGGCGGACGGCTGGACCGGGACCTCGGCGGGCTGCTTGCTCATGGCCCCATTCTTCCGCGCGAAGGGCTGGTCGGGCGCGTCGGAGCGGGCCGTGGGCGCGGGCAGTCTCCCCTTCGGGAGCGCCTGGGCGGGAGGAGGCACGGCGGGCTTCATTGCGCGAGCGTCGCAAGCGCGTCTGAATGGCTGGTAACGAGGACATGTCGTGCCGGAATCGGGGGCGGGGCCCCTGAAGGGCCCCACCGGCCGATTTTCCGTGGCCTGATTCGTACGGTACGGGTTCGGGCCGCGCCCGTACATGCCGGGCGCGGTGGCCGGGCGCGCCGGACGAGCGTGCCGGGCGGGGCGGCGACCCGTGCCGGGCGGGCGCTAGCCGTGCCGGGCGGGCCCGCTAGCCATGCCGGCGGCGCAGGATCCGGAAGGCGGCGAAGAGCGCGAGCGCGGCGAGGGCGAGGCAGACGCCCGTCTCGATGAGCTGGAGAGGCCAGTACTGCGAGACCGGGTGGTAGTCCGCGAAGTGGCTGGTCACGCTGACGTCGCTGCGGCACAGGGCCGGGTTGACGGGCTCGGAGCAGTACCAGCCCTCCAGGCGCGCGCCGGTGTCGGTGAGCAGCCCGGAGTCGCCGGGGGCGGCGCTCTCGGGGATGAGGGCCACGATCCCGTCGCCCGCGGTGAAGTCCGCGGTGGCGGTCCGGACGGGCAGCCACTCCCAGCGGAGACCGTTCAGGGCCAGCAGGACGGCGCCGGTGACGACCCCGGAGGCGGCCATGGCGACGACGGTACGGCGGATCAGCTGGCCGAGCACGGCGCCGATCCCCAGGGCGAGCAGGACGTGGGCGACGAGGACGGGGCCCGAGGCGTCGAAGACGCCCTGGTCGTACCACTGGAAACGGAAGGATCCGGCGACGCCGCCCCAGCCGAGCCGGAACGCGCCGACCAGCACGAGCGTGCCCACGACCGTGACGACGCCCGCGACCAGCAGCTTCGACGCCAGCCAGCGGGTCGGTGTGACGGACTGGGTCAGGGCGAGCTTGTACGTCCCCGATTCCAGCTCGCGGGCGATCAGCGGGCCCGCGACGAACACGGCGACGAGGAGGGGGAGGAAGTGGAGCGTGGTGGCGGCCAGGTCCATGGCGGCGCGCAGCGGCCCGTGGCCGGGGTCGTCGAGGCCGACCGCGCGGGAGTCCCAGAAGCGGACCCAGGCCATGGAGGCAAGACCCAGCACCACGGCGCCGCCCGCGAGCCTCAGCGCCTTGCGGTGCTGCCGGACCGTCACCCAGTACGGACCCTTCAGGGGCAGGCTGCTCATGCGGAGGCTCCTTCGGTGGTCGTCCCGGCGGTCTTCGACGCGCGGAGGTGGGCGAGGAGGAGGTCCTCCAGGGTGGGCTGGGTGGTCTCCCAGGCGCCCTCGACGCGGCCCTCGCGGCGTACCAGGGCGGTGAGCTGACGGCCCGTCGTGCGGGAGTCGATCACCGTGTGCGGGGCCAGGTCGGCGACCGGGCCGCGCAGGAGCACGTGCGCGCCGAGGAGGTCGTCGATCGCGCCGTCGAGCCGGACGCGGCCGTCGGCCACGAACAGCAGGTGGTCGCAGGCGCCCTCCAGCTCGGTGAGGACGTGCGAGGACATGACGACGGTCGTGCCGCGCTCGGCCGCGTCGGCCATCAGGACGCCCATGAGTTCGTGCCGGGCCAGCGGGTCGAGGTCGGCCATCGGCTCGTCCAGGAGCAGGAGTTCCGGGCGCTTGCCGAGGGCGAGCGCGAGGGCCACCCGGGTGCGCTGTCCGCCGGAGAGGGAGCGGATCTTGGCGCCCGGGTCCAGCGGGCCCGCGGCGACGACGCGGTCCGCGATCGACGCGTCCCAGCGGCCCGGGTTGAGCTCCTGCCCCATCCGCAGCGTCTCGGCGATCGTGAGCTGCGGGTAGAGCGGCTTGTCCTGGGCGACGTACGCGAGCCGCTCGCGCTCCGGGGCCCGGACGGTGCCCTCGGTGGGCCTGAGCAGGCCCGCCGCGAGGGCCAGGAGCGTGGACTTGCCGGCGCCGTTGGGGCCGACGAGCGCGCAGATCCGGCCGGCGGGGAGGGCGAAGGAGCAGTCCTTCAGCGCCCAGCGGCCGCCGCCCCCTCCGCCGTACCGCTTGCCGAGGCCCTCGGTGCTCAGGGCCGTACCACTGGTCATGCGTCCCCCTCGAAGAATTCCTTCAGTACGGAAGTGAAGAGCGCGGCCACGTCCTCGCGCTCCAGGCCCTCGGTGCGGGCCCGGCGCGCCCAGTCGGCGAGTTCGCCGCGCAGCGGCGACTCGGCGGGGGCGGCTCCGAGCGTGGCCCGGACGAAGGTGCCCAGGCCCCTGCGCGCCTCGACGAGGCCGGCGCGCTCCAGTTCGCGGTAGGCCTTGAGGACCGTGTTCGGGTTGATGGCCGTCGCCTCGACGACCTCGCGCGCGGTGGGCAACTTGTCCCCCGGTTCCAACAGGCCCATACGCAGAGCCTGTTCGGTCTGCTGGACGATCTGGAGGTAGGTGGCGACCCCGCTGCGCCGGTCGATCCGGTATTCGAGCACGTTCCCTTCCACCACCCTTTCACTAATCAAGTAGTGAAAGGGTGGTGGAAAGAAGGGGGCGGTGTCAACCGCCCCCTCCCGAAACCCGGTTCAGGACTCCGTTCGGTACATCAGGTCCACCTCGTGCGTCACGAACCCCAGCCGCTCGTAGACCGTCACGGCCGCCGTGTTGTCCGCGTCCACGTACAGCATCGCCGTCGGCAGCGCCTGCGCCGCGAGGTGCCGCAGGCCGATCGCGGTCAGCGCCTTGCCGAGGCCGCCGCCCTGGGCGTCGGGCAGGATCCCGACCACGTACACCTCGCCGAGCTGCTCCTCGGCGTGGGTCTTCGTCCAGTGGAAGCCGATCAGCCGGCCGTCCTTCTCCGCGAGGAAGAAGCCCTTGGGGTCGAACCACGGCTCCGCCGTCCGGTCGTCCAGGTCCCGCTGGGTGAGCGAGCCCTGCTCCGGGTGGTGGGCGAAGGCCGCCGCGTTCACGGCCAGCCAGGCCGCGTCGTCCTGACCGGGCACGAAGGTGCGGACCGTGACGCCCTCGGGCAGCACCGGCTCGGGGATGTCGAGCGGGACCAAGGGGCGGCGCAGCTGGCGCAGTTCGCGGAACAGGGTCAGGCCGAGGACCTGCGCCAGGTGCCGGGCCGCCGACTTCCCGCCGTGCGCCCACACCCGCAGCCGCTTGCCCGAGGCGCCGAGCAGCGCGGTGCCGAGCGCCCGCCCGTGCCCCCGGCCCCGGTGCGACGGATGGACGACCAGCTCGGCGGCCGGGGCCTCCACGGGATCGGTGTCCTCCAGTTGGGCGTAGCCGTAGAGGTTCGAGCCGACGGTGAGCAGGAAGTGCCGTACACCCTCGCGCCGCCCGTGCCGGAGATAGAGCCGCCCCTGCTCGGACACGGCATGCACGCCGTCCGCACGGTCGGCCGCCTCCAGCAGGTCGAGGACGTCGCTCACCTGCTCGGCCGAGAGCTCGTCGAGAGTGTGGATCTGCCGGCCGGGTTCGAGGGCCGGTGCCGCGTCAGGAGTCATGATGCGAGCCTACGGAATCAACCTAGTTGTAACCCGGTACCCCCTGTTGCGCTACGCGCGTTGACTCTAGGCTGCGCTGGCACGATCAGCAGTCGAATGAGCAGTCGAGTGGCGCCGCACAACGGGGCGCGGGGACAAGGGGAGCGATGGCAGCGACAGCGAAGAAGAAGAGGGCGGCGGGGCGGATACTCGCCGTCGGCGCGGGGCTCGCCACCGTCGGTGCGCTCGTGGCCGCGCTGCCCGCGGGCGCTTCGGGGACGAAGAGTGACGGCCGTGGGCAGGGCAACGGGTACGGCTACGGGCGCTACGTCGACGTGCAGCTGCTCTCCTTCAACGACCTGCACGGGAACCTGGAGCCCCCGACGGGCTCGGCAGGACGGGTCACCCAGATCCAGCCCGACGGGACGACGAAGACCATCGACGGTGTCGGTGGCGTCGAGTACCTGGCCACGCACCTGCGTGAGGCCCGCAAGGGCAACCCGTACTCCGTGACCGCCGCCGCCGGTGACATGATCGGCGCCTCTCCGCTGATCTCCGGGCTCTTCCACGACGAGCCGACCATCGAGGCGCTGAACAAGCTGAAGCTCGACGTCAGCTCCGTCGGCAACCACGAGTTCGACGAGGGCGCGCGCGAGCTGGCCCGGATGCAGAACGGCGGCTGTCACCCGACCGCCGGCTGTTTCGAGGAGGGCAAGCGCTTCAAGGGGGCGAAGTTCCCCTACCTCGCGGCCAACGTGACCGACGAGAAGACCGGGCGCCCGATCCTGGACCCGTACTTCATCTGGGAGCGCAACGGGGTCAAGGTCGGCTTCATCGGCGTGACCCTGGAGGGCACCGCCGACATCGTCTCCGCCGAGGGCATCAAGGGCCTGAAGTTCGGCGACGAGATCGAGGCGATCAACAAGTACACCAAGGTCCTGGAGCGCAAGGGCGTCAAGTCCATCGTCGCGCTGCTGCACGAGGGCGGTGTGCCGGCCTCGGGCTCGTACAACTACGACTGCGACAGCCCCGGCCCCGGTGACGGCATCTCGGGCCCGATCGTCGACATCGCGAAGAACGTCAGCCCGCAGGTCGACGCCATGGTGACCGGCCACACGCACCAGGCGTACGCGTGCACCATCCCGGACCCGTCCGGCAAGCCGCGCACGGTCACCTCGGCGGCCTCCTTCGGCAAGCTGTACACGGACACGACGCTCACCTACGACCGTCGTACGAAGGACATCGTCCGTACGGCCGTCTCCTCCGCGAACCACGTCGTCACCCGTGACGTGCCGAAGGCCGCGGACATGACCTCGCTGATCGAGCGCTGGAAGACGCTGGCCGCGCCGATCGCGAGCCGTCCCGTCGGCTACATCTCCGGTGACATCGACAACCCGTTCGAGGCGCCCGAGAAGCCGCTCGGCAACCTGATCGCCGACGCGCAGCTGGAGGGCATGGCCCCGGCCGACAAGGGCGGCGCGCAGCTGGCGCTGATGAACCCGGGCGGCGTGCGCGCGCCGCTGGTCCACAAGGCGTCGGCCGGTGAGGGCGACGGCGTGGTGACCTACGGCGAGGCGTACACCGTCCAGCCGTTCACCAACATGATGACCGCGGTCGACCTGACCGGTGCCCAGCTCATCACCGCGCTGCAGCAGCAGGTCAGCGGCCCGAACCAGGCCGCCCCGAAGATCCTGCAGGTCTCGAAGGGCTTCACCTACACCCTGGACCTGACGAAGACCGGCGCCGACCGGATCGTGGTGTCCTCGGTGAAGCTGAACGGCGAGGCGATCGACCCGTCGAAGACCTACCGGGTCGCGATGAACGAGTTCCTGGCCGGTGGCGGTGACGGCTTCGCCGTCCTGAAGGAGCACAAGAACAAGCTGGTCGGCGCCTCCGACCTGGACCTGTTCACCGCCTACCTCGGTGCCCACTCCTCGGCGGGCGCCCCGCTGGCCCCGCCGGCGACGGGCCGGATCACGGTCGTCAAGTGACCGTCGTCAAGTAACTCCGCGACGCCCGGGGCGGTGGATCGTTTCTACGGTCCGCCGCCCTTTCGTCGTTCTCTCGGCACCCGCACCTCTGGCGTTGCTTGACGCGTACGCGTCATACTCCGCGCATGGACCGACGACGCTTTCTCGCGGGAGCCGCAGCAGCCGGTGCCGTCCTCCTGGTGGGAGCCCCGCCCGCGCGGGCGCTCAGCACCCAGGACTGGATGGCCGGCCACGGCGACCCCACCCCGCTCCAGAAGCTCACCATCCCCGGCACCCACGACTCCGGCGCCCGCTTCGGCGGCCCCTGGGCCGAGTGCCAGAACACCACGATCGCCCAGCAGCTCGCCGCCGGCATCCGCTTCCTCGACGTCCGCTGCCGGGTCACCGGCGGCTCCTTCGCCATCCACCACGGCGCCGCCTACCAGAACATGATGTTCGGCGACGTCCTCATCGCCTGCCGGGACTTCCTCGCCGCCCACCCCTCCGAGACCGTCCTCATGCGGGTCAAGCAGGAGTACTCCTCCGACTCCGACGCCACCTTCGGCGCGGTCTTCACCGACTACCTCGACAACCGCGGCTGGCGTTCCCTCTTCCGCATCGGCGACACCGTGCCCACCCTCGGCGAGGCCCGCGGCCGGGTCGTCCTCATCGCCGACAACGGCGGACTGCCCGGCCTCAAGTGGTGGGACGGCGGGGCCATCGCGATCCAGGACGACTGGAACGCCCTGCCGAACGCCAAGTACCCGAAGATCGAGGCGCACTTCCGCAAGGCCGCCGAGCAGCCCGGCAAGCTGTACATCAACTTCGTCTCCACCTCGGCCTCACTGCCGCCGCGCTGGAACTCCGACAACCTCAACCCGCGCGTCCACGGCTTCCTCGACGGTACGGCGAACGGCTGGAAGGGCCTCGGGATCGTCCCCATGGACTACCCCAACACCCGCTCAGGCCTGGTCGAGTCCCTCATCCGCCACAACTGACGGCGGGGGCGTCGGTGCCCCCGGCAGTCGCAGGACCGCCGCCGTGCCGCCGCCCTCCGCCGCCGTCAGCTCCACCGTGCCGCCGGCCTGCTGCACCGTACGGGCCACGATCGAGAGGCCGAGCCCCGAGCCGGGCAGGCTGCGGGCCGACGGAGAGCGCCAGAAGCGGTCGAAGACATGCGGGAGTTCCTCGGGCGCGATCCCCGGACCGTGGTCGCGGACCGTCAGCTCGCCGCGCATCAGCCGCACCTCGACCGTCGCCCGCGGCGGCGAGAACTTCACCGCGTTGTCCAGGACGTTCACCAGCGCGCGCTCGAGACCGGCCGGCTCGGCCCGGACGTACCAGGGCGCCAGCTCCGTGACGAAGGT
This sequence comes from Streptomyces sp. NPDC014870, assembly GCF_043081505.1. Taxonomy (NCBI): domain Bacteria; kingdom Bacillati; phylum Actinomycetota; class Actinomycetes; order Kitasatosporales; family Streptomycetaceae; genus Streptomyces; species Streptomyces sp. NPDC014870. The sequence goes on along the minus strand of NZ_JBIBWQ010000009.1, from coordinate 371,680 downwards.
CAGCTCGGGTCCGCGCAGCCGCGCCCGGTCAAGGGCCGAGCGCAGGATCGTGTGCAGCGGTACGACCTCCAGCGGTCCGGGCTGCGCCGCGTCCGGGCGGGCCAGCTCCTGCAGGTCGCCGATGAGCGCCGCGAGCTCCGTCATCTGCGCCTTCACCGACGCCATCAGCGCCCGCCTGTCCTCCGCCGGCAGGGCGCGGCCGGTCTCCTCACTGCGGGCGAGCAGTTCGACGTTGGTACGGAGGGAGGTCAGCGGCGTCCGCAGCTCGTGGCCCGCGTCCGCGATCAGCTGCGCCTGCCGGTCACGGGAGACCGCGAGCGCCGCCGTCATCGCGTTGAAGGAGCGCGAAAGACGGGCGATCTCGTCCTCGCCCTCGGCCGGGATGCGGACCGTGAGGTCCTCCGTCGCGGCCACGTGCTCGACCGCGTCGGTGAGCCGGTTCACCGGTTCGAGCCCGGTCCGCGCGACCCACAGTCCGGCCGCGCCCGCGCCCACGACACCGATCCCGGAGACCAGGAGCAGCACCCAGCGCAGCGTGGCCATCGAGTTGTCGATCTCGGACAGCGGGCGGGCGACGGAGACGCCGACCACGTCCTGGAAGGCGGGCTGCCGGTAGGTGTAGACCCGCATCTCGGTGCCGTCCTCGGCGTTCGCGGTGTGCAGCGAGTCCGGCAACTGTCCGCGCGCCACCGCCAGGTCGCCCGCCTGCACCGGAATCGGCGAGGGGCCGTACGTGCACGCCTTGCCGTTGCTCAGCACGATCTGGACCGTGGCCGTGTAGGAACCGGTGAGCTGGACCGGCGAGTCGTCGCCGCGCGCGCAGGCAAGCGACAGGGCGGTCACCGAACGTTCGTCGACCTTGATGCTGCGCAGCGAGGAGTCCAGCTCGGCCTCGAGCTGCGCCCGCGTCACGAACCAGCACGCCAGCGACACCGCCGCCACGGCCAGGGCGACCGCCGTCGCCGTCAGCAGCGCGAGCCGGGACCGCAGGGGCCGCGACCGGAACCACGACACAGGACCACTCACTCAGGACCCCCACCGCGCAGCACGTAGCCCACGCCGCGCACGGTGTGCACGAGACGCGGTTCGCCGCCCGCTTCCGTCTTCCGCCGCAGATACATCACGTACACGTCGAGCGAGTTCGAGGACGGCTCGAAGTCGAAGCCCCAGACCGCCTTCAGGATCTGCTCGCGGGTCAGCACCTGGCGCGGGTGCGCCAGGAACATCTCCAGGAGCGTGAACTCCGTCCGCGTCAGCTCCACCGCGCGGCCCGCCCGCGTCACCTCGCGGGTCGCCAGGTCCATCCGCAGGTCCCCGAAGCGCAGGCTGTCGTCGCCGTCGGCCGGGGCCCCGGCGGCGCTCGCGTACGAGCTGCGCCGCAGCAGCGCCCGGATCCGGGCGAACAGCTCGTCCAGCTCGAAGGGCTTCACCAGGTAGTCGTCGGCGCCCGCGTCGAGCCCCGTCACCCGGTCGCCGACCGTGTCCCGCGCGGTCAGCATCAGGATCGGCACGGTCGAGCCGGACGCCCGGATCCGCCGTGCCGCCGTCAGCCCGTCCATCCGGGGCATCTGCACGTCGAGCACGACGAGATCGGGGGCGTACGACTCCATGCGGGCGAGCGCGTCGACTCCGTCGACGGCCTCCTCCGTGCCGTACCCCTCGAACGCGAGGCTGCGGCGCAGCGCCTCCCGTACGGCGGGTTCGTCGTCGACGATGAGGATGCGGTCGCCTGCGTTCTCCGGGCCAGTCATGGTGTCAGCGTCGCACGCGTTCAGTTCGAACCGCCGTCGCGGAGGCTGTCGAGGTCGGCCTTGAGGGTGTTCACGGGGATCGCGAATCCGAGCCCGACGCTGCCGGCCGAAGAACCGTTCGAAGAACTCGGCGCATACATGGCCGAATTGATTCCGATGATCTCGCCGTTCATATTGATCAGCGCGCCGCCGGAATTCCCCGGGTTCAGCGAGGCGTCCGTCTGGATCGCCTTGTACGTCGTCTTCGACGAACCGGTGTCGCCGTTGAACTCCTGACCGCCGAACTCGAAGGGCCAGCCCTGGCGCGGGTCGTACTGCGGGCGCTGCTGCTGGTCCTGGCCCTCGTCCTTGGCGACGGTGACATCACGGTCGAGCGCGGAGACGATGCCGCTGGTGACGGTGCCGGTCAGGCCCTCGGGGGAGCCGATCGCCACGACTTCGTCGCCGACCTTCACCTGGTCGGAGTTCCCGAGCGTGGCCGCCTTCAGGCCGGACGCGCCCTCCAGCTTGATCAGCGCCAGGTCCTTGTCGGGGTCGGTGCCGACGACCTTCGCCGGGTACGTCTTGCCGTCGGACAGCCGCACGCTGATCTCGGAGGCGCCCGAGATCACGTGGTTGTTGGTGACGACCTCGCCGTCGCCGGTGATGATCACGCCGGAGCCGGTGGACTTGCCCGAGGTCGAGCTCGCGGAGATCTCCACGATCGAGGGGGAGACCGCCTCGGCGACCCCGGCGACCGTGCCCTTGCTGCTCGCGGTGACGTTCGTGCCGCTGACGCCGCCCGCGACGGGGGTGCCGTCCTCGGTCAGCTGCTGCACGAGGGTGGCGGCGCCGCCACCGACCGCCGCCGCGGCGATGGCGACGGCGGCGATGAGCCCCACACCCCGCTTGGCCCGCCGGCGCGGGGCCGGGGCGCCGGCGTGGGACGGCGGTGCCGCGGGCGGCACGGGAGGCATGTGGCCCCCGGACGGCCAGATCGTCGTACCCGGGTCGGTCGTGACCGGCTGCGTGGGGTCGTACGGAGGACGCGGTGGGTAGTACGGCTGCTGCGGCTGCTGCTGGAAGTCCGTCATGGCTCTGACTCTCGGAGCCGAACATGAGAGCACCCTGAGGACGACCTGAGAAGCCCGACAGAACCCTGTATGCCCGATATAAAGGCCGGAGGGGTGTGGGTCGGGAGGGGTGCGTCAGCCGCCGTCGCAGCCGCAGGAGCGGCGGACCACGAGCGCCGACGGGAACAGCTTGACCCGCTCGCGCTTCGACCCCGCCACCCGCAGCCCGTCGTCGAGGACGAGGTCCACCGCCGCCCGGGCCATCGCCGGACGGTCCGAGGAGATCGTCGTCAGCGGCGGATCCGTCAGCGCCGCCTCCTTCACGTCGTCGAAGCCCGCCACCGCGAGCTCCGTCGGCACGTCGATCCGCAGCTCCCGCGCCGCCCGCAGCACACCGAAGGCCTGGTCGTCCGTGGAGCAGAAGATGGCCGGCGGCCGATCGGGGCCCGAGAGCAGCTTCAGCGCGACCTGGTAGGCGTCGTAGCGGTTGTACGGGGCCTGGAAGAGCCGGCCCTCGATCGAGCGGCCGGACTCCAGCATCGCGCGCCGCCAGCCCTCCTCGTGGTCCGCGACCGGGTCGCCGACCGCCGGGGTGTTCGGCACGCCACCGAGACAGGCCACGTACTCGTGCCCGTGCTCCAGGAGGTGGCGGGTGGCGAGCTGCGCGCCGCCGATGTCGTCCGTGACGACCGCCACGTCGTCCAGCGCCTCGGGCCGCTCGTGCAGCAGCACCACGCGCGCGTCCCAGGCCTCGATCTCGCTCGCGGCCCGCTCGCTCATGCCCTGGCTGACCAGGATCAGACCGGAGACCCGCATCCCGAGGAAGGCGCGGAGGTAGTGGACCTCGCGCTCGTCGCGGTAGTCCGAATTGCCGACCAGGACCATCTTGCCGCGCTCGGCGGCGGCCTGTTCGACCGCGTGCGCCATCTCGCCGAAGAACGGCTGGCGCGCGTCCGGGACGATCATGCCTATGAGATCCGTACGGCGGGACGCCATGGCCTGTGCCACCCGGTCCGGGCGATAGCCCAGCTCCTTGATGGCTGCGAGTACACGCTCGCGCGTGGCCGGGGCGACCGGCCGGGGTCCGTTGTTGATCACGTAGCTCACGACGGCGGTCGAAGTACCCGCCAGTCGCGCTACGTCATCCCGCGTCACCTTGGCCACGCGCGGCAGTCTACGCGGGGTGACCTACCTACCGGCAGGTCGCACTGTGGCCTCTGCCACGTTCCTGTCCCCCGAAGGGGTGTCATCGCGCGTGGTGGCCTTGACCCGGGCCTCTTCCTTCGCCCGCGCCTCCTCGGCCGCCCGCTCCACCTTCTCGGGCGTGACGAACCGGTATCCGACGTTACGGACGGTGCCGATCAGCGACTCGTGCTCGGGTCCGAGCTTGGCGCGAAGCCGCCGCACATGGACGTCGACCGTACGGGTGCCGCCGAAGTAGTCGTACCCCCAGACCTCCTGGAGGAGCTGGGCGCGGGTGAAGACCCGGCCCGGGTGCTGCGCGAGGTACTTCAGGAGCTCGAACTCCTTGAAGGTCAGATCCAGGACCCGGCCCTTGAGCTTGGCGCTGTACGTCGCCTCGTCCACCGAGAGATCGCCGTTGCGGATCTCCATCGGGGAGTCGTCGGCGACGATCTGCTGCCGCCCCATCGCGAGGCGCAGCCGCGCCTCGACCTCGGCAGGTCCCGCGGTGTCGAGCAGCACGTCGTCGATGCCCCAGTCGGCGGTGACGGCCGCGAGGCCGCCCTCCGTGACGACGAGGATCAGCGGACAGCCGGGCCCCGTGGAGCGGAGCAGCTGGCAGAGGCTGCGGACCTGCGGGAGGTCCCGCCGGCCGTCGACCAGGATGACGTCCGCCCCGGGGGTGTCCACCAGGGCGGGGCCCTCGGCGGGGGCCACCCGCACGTTGTGCAGCAGCAGGCCGAGGGCGGGAAGCACCTCGGTCGACGGCTGGAGGGCGTTGGTGAGGAGCAGCAGAGAACTCATCGCACCCCACCTGCCCGCACCGTCGGCCGCGCTGTCGGTCGGGTCGTCGCTCGGTCGTGCTCGGTTCGCTCGTCCATGACGTCGGTTCCTCCTCGGTCCCTGCGAGGACTACTGCGGCACTTGCTCACAGCTGCATCACTGCTGGCTCTCGCGCCCTGAGAGCTTTTGTTCATCCATCCGTAACAACGGGCGGAAAACGCAAAAGGACCCGGGGGCTGCGTCGCCCGGATCCTCTGGCAAGCAGAATAGCCCACATGAGTTCCGAGGCAGAGGGCCGATTTCACATCGTGGATGTCTTCTCGACCACATCCGGATCCCAGCGTGCCACTTTGCTCACCGGGGACGGTGTCCGTATCGAGGCCGTTTACGAACCGTGTACGCGCGGTGTCACCGATACGGCCGTCGTCCTCGCCCACGGGTTCACCGGGTCGGCCGACCGGCCCGCAGTCCGCCGCGCCGCCCGGGCCCTCGCCGAACACGCCGCCGTCGTCACCTTCTCCTTCCGGGGACACGGCCGATCGGGTGGCCGCTCCACCGTCGGCGACCGCGAGGTCCTCGATCTGGCGGCCGCGGTCCGCTGGGCCCGTGACCTCGGCCACGCGCGCGTGGCGACCGTCGGCTTCTCCATGGGCGGCTCGATCGTCCTGCGCCACGCCGCCCTGGAGCGGGACACCGGCGGCCACGCGGACGCCGTCGCGGCCGTCAGCGCGCCGGCCCGCTGGTACTACCGGGGCACGCCCTCCATGCGCCGCGTCCACTGGGTGATCACCCGCCCCATGGGCCGCCTCGTCGGGCGCTACGGGCTGCGGACCCGCATCGACCACCGGGACTGGGACCCCGTACCGCTGTCCCCGGTCGAGGCGGCCCCGCTGATCGCGCCGACCCCGCTGCTGATCGTGCACGGCGACCGCGACCCGTACTTCCCCGTCGACCACCCGCGGACGCTCGCGGCGGCCGCCGGGTGCGAGCTGTGGCTGGAGCCCGGCATGGGGCACGCGGAGAACGCGGCGGACGAGCAGCTGCTGAGCCGTCTGGGGGACTGGCTCACGCGCGGATAGCCCATCATGGACAGCGGCGCGCACACGAACGAAGGGAGCGCCGCTATGGCAGCGGGAACCATCCGCTACTGGGCCGCGGCCAAGGCCGCCGCCGGTGTCGCCGAGGAGCCGTACACCGCCGAGAACCTGGCCGAGGCGCTGGACGCCGCCCGCGCGAAGCACCCGGGCGAGCTGGTCCGCGTACTCCAGCGGTGTTCGTTCCTCATCGACGGTGACCCCGTCGGGACCCGCGCGCATGAGACCGTACGCCTTGCCGAGGGCGGCACGGTCGAGGTGCTCCCGCCGTTCGCAGGAGGGTGAACCGCACAGCATGAGCAGCGATCAGCAGCAGCCGTACGACCCGGGCTCGGGGTACGACCCGTACTACGGGAACCAGCGGCCGTACGGGGAGCAGTCGCCGCCGTACGGGCAGCAGGAGTACGGACAGCAGGAGTACGGGCAGCAGCACGGGAACCAGCAGCAGGACCCGCATGTCACGCAGACGTGGGAGGGCCAGACCTGGGACACGCAGTACCAGCCGGTGGTCCAGCAGCCCGCGCCCGCGTCGCAGCCCTTCGCCGGCGACACCGCGTACCTGCCGCCGCAGCCCGCCGCGCACCCGCTGCCCGAGGAGACGCCGGTGGCAGCGCCGGCGGCAGCGTCCGATGCTCCCGCCGCCGGGCCCGAGTGGTCCTCGCCCACCACCTCCGGCCACACCCGCCTCACCGACGCCCAGCGGGCGCGGGCCGAGGGCCGGTCGCCGATCATCCCGCCCGGGATCCAGCCGGCCGCGCTCACCGCCGGTCTCGGCGCCCTGCTCGCCGGCGGCGCCGCCCTCGGCCCGTACGGGCTGCTCCTCCCGCTCGTGCTGCTCCAGGCCGTCACCGCGGCCGGCTGGTTCCGGCTCAACGGCATGTGGCCGGCCCGGCAGGGCATCGCCCTCGCCTTCGCCGGCGGCCTGACCGCCGACGTCGTCCTGCTCGCCGCCGGCCGGGAGAACGCGCCCGCCGCGATCATGGGCACCCTCGGCGTGTGGGTGCTGCTGACCCTCGTCCTCCAGCTGCGCAGCCACGCGGACCCCGACGAGCGGATGTACGGCCTGATGGCGACGGTCGCCTCCGCCGCGCTGACGATCGTCGCCGCGGGCCACCTCGGCGCCGCGCCCGACGCCGTCGTCGTCGGCGGCCTCGCGGTCGCCGCCGCCGTCGTCGCCCGCGCCCTCCCGCTGCCCGGCGCGGCCTCCGTGGTCGTCGCGCTGCTCGCCGCCGCGGGCGCCGGGATCGCGGCCGGCACCCTCACGGACCTGGGCACCTCCGGGGCCCTGCTCGGCCTCGGGGCCGGGGTGTGCGCGCTGGTCGGCCTGCGGGCCGCGAGCTACGACTACCCGTCGCGGTTCGTCCACATGACCGCGGGCGTCGCCCTTCCGCTGACGTTGGCGGCCCCGGCCGTCTACCTGCTCGGCCGCGCGCTCGCCTGACCCACCCAGCCATTTGTTCGGGAACCATCCGGCCCCACGACACGTCGATCTTCGTGTCGGGGGCCGGAGTCGTTTTTCAAGGGGGGCGAGCAGACCGTGCGAGCACTGCGCGTATTGCTGATCGTGGCCGTGGTCCTCGGCGGGATCTTCGTGGGCGTCGACCGCCTCGCGGTCTCGTACGCCGAGTCGGAGGCCGCGGGCAAGGTGCGCCTCGGGCCCGCGCGCGCCGCCTCGACGGAGGTCGACATCAAGGGCTTCCCCTTCCTGACCCAGGTCATGGACAAGCGGCTCGACGAGGTCGACGTGGTGGTGACCGGTGTCGAGGCCACGGCCGGCGACAAGAAGATCCGGATCACCGAGATGCAGGCCGACCTGCGCGACGTGACCGTGAACGACGCCTTCACGAGCGCCCGCGCCCGCAGCGCGACCGGCACGGCCTTGATCTCGTACGCGGACCTGACGGCGGCCGCCGACCGTGACGTGAAGATCGCCTACGGGGGCAACGGCAAGCTGAAGGTCACCGGTGGTGTCCAGGTCCTGGGCCGCACCCTCACGCGGAGCGTCGTCTCCTCGGTGACCCTGGTGGACGGCGACACGATCCGGGTGCGCGCGGACGCGGTGCCGGGCGAGGGCATCCCGGGCCTGGAGTCCCTGGTCCGCAAGCGGACCGACTTCGACCGCGAGATCGGCGGCCTCCCGGCGGGCATGAAGCTGGACCGGATCGAGGCCCGCGAGGACGGCGTGGTGATCGGCGTGACGGGCACGGACGTGACCCTGGCGGGCTGACGCCCGGTCCTTACGGGCTGACGCCCGGCCCTGGCGGGCAGACACTCGGCACTGGCGGCGGGCTGACGCCCGGTCGGCCCCTCCCGGGATCGCCTTTCAGGCCCCCTGGCCACATATTGAGACACCCTGGTCCGCCCCGCAGAAACATCGCTCTCCCGGGCCCCTCGAAAGCGGGCCGAGGACCCCGTTCCCCGCGATCGCGTCCCGCATCTCGGACGATCGCGTCTCAAAATACGACACACCGGTGACACGGCGGCCTGTCCGTCCCTACGATCGTGGGCATGAAGCGACAGGCGGATCTCACGAAGCGGCGGGCAGTAGACCTGTGCCGCATCGCCGCCATGCTCTGTCGCTCTGTCTGAGCGGGACCCCGAGTCCCGTATTCCTCAGGCCCTTCGACCTCCGGTCGGGGCCGCACCTCGCGAAGCCGTACGCCCGCAATGCCGCGTACCCGCAACCGCACCCGCATGAACACCGCCGAACACTGCCCCGGAGGAGAAACAGCATGAGCCGCAGCGACGTCCTGGTAGACGCCGACTGGGTCGAGGCGAACCTCGACAACCCGCAGGTTGCCGTCGTCGAGGTCGACGAGGACACCTCGGCGTACGAGAAGAACCACATCCGCAACGCGATCCGGATCGACTGGACCAAGGACCTGCAGGACCCGGTCCGCCGTGACTTCATCGACCAGGAGGGCTTCGAGAAGCTCCTCTCGGCCAAGGGCATCGCGAACGACACCACGGTCGTCCTCTACGGCGGCAACAACAACTGGTTCGCCTCCTACGCCTACTGGTACTTCAAGCTCTACGGTCACCAGGACGTGAAGCTCCTCGACGGCGGTCGCAAGAAGTGGGAGCTCGACTCCCGCGACCTGGTCGCCGAGGTCCCCTCCCGTCCGGCCACCGAGTACAAGGCCAAGGCCCAGGACACCTCCATCCGTGCCTTCCGTGACGACGTCGTCGCCGCGATCGGCGCGCAGAACCTGGTCGACGTCCGGTCCCCCGACGAGTTCTCCGGCAAGCTGCTCGCGCCGGCGCACCTCCCGCAGGAGCAGTCGCAGCGCCCCGGCCACGTGCCGAGCGCCCGCAACATCCCGTGGTCGAAGAACGCCAACGACGACGGCACCTTCAAGTCGGACGACGAGCTCAAGGCCCTCTACGAGGACGAGCAGGTCGATCTGGCGAAGGACACCATCGCCTACTGCCGCATCGGTGAGCGCTCCGCGCTGACCTGGTTCGTGCTGCACGAGCTGCTCGGTGTCGAGAACGTCAAGAACTACGACGGCTCGTGGACCGAGTACGGCTCCCTCGTGGGCGTGCCGATCGAGCTCGGCGCCAACAAGTAAGACCTTCCGGACCCCTCCCCGGACCTCCCGACCGTAAGGACAGAAACATGTGTGGAGCGCAGCCCGGCGGCCCCGACGCCTCGACGATCAAGCCCGGTGAGACCACCATCCAGGGCTTCGTGACCAAGGACGGCGAGCCCGTCACCGGTTACGTCCGCCTCCTGGACTCGACCGGCGAGTTCACCGCCGAGGTCCCCACCTCCGCGACCGGCCAGTTCCGCTTCTACGCGGCCGAGGGCACCTGGACCGTCCGCGCCCTGGTCCCCGGCGGCACCGCCGACCGCCAGGTCGTGGCCCAGAAGGGTGGCCTCGCGGAGGTCGCCATCGCGGTCTGACACCGCACAGCGGCCTGGCGCCGCACCGCTGAACCGGCCGAAGGGCCGTGCCTCCTGGGGGGTTGGACGCTTTCCCGGACTCGAGGCACGGCCCTTCGGTCTGCCCGGACGCTCCTCCCGGGCCTACGCTTGAGGTATGTACGCGCGACGGCGGCATGTCTACTTCTGGATGATGGGCATCTGCCTGGTGCTCTTCGTCGGGGCATGGGGCGTCGTGCGGCTCTTCTCGATGCCCGTGGCGATCGGGATGTGCGTCGTCGCCATGGTCATCCCGCCGGTCGCCGCGATGATGGCGAACCGGCGGGGACCGGAGGACCGGTGGTGGGACGACCCGTCCGGGGATCCTCAGTCGGACGAGTGGTGGGACGAGCTCGACGGGAAGAAGCGCCGGGAGCGGTGACCGGGCGTTGGCCCCTTCGTCGGCTCAGTAGACGAGTGCCTGGGTCTCGTCCGCCATGGCCTCCTGGACGAACACCTGGGCGCCCGCGATGCGGACGCCGTCCAGGACGTCCTTATCCGTGATCTCGCGGCGGGCCGCGCACTGGGTGCAGAGCGTGATGCGGCCGGCCGCCAGGATCGAGTCGATGAGGTCCGGAAGCGGCGCCGCGTGCGGGAGTTCGAACTCGGCCGCGCGGCCCGGGAGCGCGAACCACGACGACTCGCCGGTCAGCCAGAGCGAGACCTCCACCCCGCTGGCGACGGCGACGGCCGCCACCGTGAAGGCCTGGGAGCAGCGTTCGGGGGCGTCGGCCCCGGCGGTCACCTTGATCACGAGCTTCTTCGCCATATACCGAACTGTAATGCGGATCCCTGCAACCCCATGCATCACTCACGTGTCTGCTGTGTGCACGGATATCGGAATCCGTCATTCAGGTCTCGTGGGGGGACCCCTTGGAAGCCATCGAAGTACCGGCCGACGCGACACCGCCGCGTCGGCGTCGCGTCGCGCGGACGGTTGGGCTGATCGCCGTCGCTGCCGTCCTCGGCCTGGTCGGCGGCACCGCCGTCGGCTACGGCATTCAGGCCGATCGTGAACCGACACCGCTGCCCGCCCTGAACCAGCCCGGCCTCGCCTACCCGAAGCCGCTGCCCGCGGGGCAGAAGCCCGCGGCCCTGCCCGCCTCCGAGGACCGCAAGGTCAAGACGGACGGCGACCTGCGCAAGCTGCTCGTGCCGAAGCCGGCGGGGTCGAAGAAGACGGAGTTCGGGGACGACGACGGCTGGGTCACCGTTCCCCAGTACGCCGACGAGTTCAACAGCCCCGGTAGCGCGCTGAGCAACGAGCTGGAACGGGGCATCCGGCGCATCGCCTCGACGTCGTGGCAGACGGGCAAGTACCGCATCACGTCGATCCGCCTGGTGCAGTACCGCTCCAACGACGAGCTCGGCGCCCAGGAGCACGCCGAGGGGCAGATGGACTACATGCCCGACGAGGACTACGCCCGCTCCGACGGCGAGGCGATCAAGGGCTCCGCCAACGGCCGGTACTACGTCTTCCCGGTGGAGCGGAAGGCGGGATACCTGGACCTGTACGAGGCCAGGGCCTACTTCTACCGCGGTGACGTCGTGGCCGAGATCTTCATCACCGACACCAAGAAGATCTCCGCGGCCGACATCCGGTCGCTGGCCGAGAAGCAGCTGGGGCGCCTGTGAGCGAGGACCTGAACACCGTGACCGAGCCCGTGGCAGCCGAAGGCGTGGCCGTCGAGCCCGTGGCCGCCGAGAGTGTGGCCGAGCCCGCGGCCGAGAGCGCCGCGCCTCGCCGCAGGAGCAAGGTGCTGACCGTCGTCCTGCCCGCCGTCCTCGTCCTCGGGGCGATCGGCGGCGGCCTCACCTTCACCGGGCTCACCGTCAGCTCCGCCGACCGCACCGCGGAGACCATTGTCTGGGAGGACGCGGACTCGCCCAAGAAGGCGGAGGATCCCGCCTCCCGCGAGGTGGGGTACGGCAAGGCGTCGACCCCGCTGAGCAAGCTGCTCCTGCCGGTGCCCCAGGGGTACGAACTCGGCCCCGACACCGAGTCGTACGGCAACGACGACGAGGTGGGCGCGGAGGAGGCCACCGCCCTCATGAAGGAGGAGGGCAAGGGGCTCTCCGGCAAGAAGCGCCGCGAGTACGAGAAGCGGGTCGACCAGCTCGGGATCAAGGGCATCGCGGTCCGCACGTTCGTCTCGGAGGACGCCGAGACGGTCGTGTACGTCCGGGTCATGCAGATGAAGGACAAGAAGCAGATCCGCGCGGCGTTCGAGCTCAAGAAGGACTTCTTCGAGTTCCTCGAACTCCCCAAGGGGCCGAAGATCAGCGGCCACAAGAACTCCGCCTGCTTCAAGTACCCGGAGGACAAGGACCTGGACAAGGAGGAGAAGGCCGAGCAGCTGAACCAGCTGGTCTGCTCGGCCTACGACGCCGAGGTCGAGGTCACGGTCATGGTCGCGGGCGCCAAGGGGTACCTCGACGAGGAGTCCGAGGTCTCCCAGCTCGTGAAGAAGCAGCTCGATCACATCAAGTCCCCGGGGGAGTACGTATGACGACCGAGCAGCAGACGGAGAAGGAGACGGAGAAGGAGGTGGAGACGGTGAAGGAGACGGGCACGGTGCCCGGACAGGCTTCCGCCCCCGTCGCCGAGGACCTGCCCGAGGAGCCCGCGCCCGAGGAGCCCGCGCCCGAGGCCGCCGCTGAGCCCGAGCCCGCCGTCGCCCCGGTCGCCACGGAGCCCGCCCCCGCCACCGAGCCCGAGGCCGTCACGGAGCCCGCCCCCGCCGCCGAGCCCGTCCCCGCTCCCGTGCCCGCTCCCGCCCCCAAGCGGTCCCGTAAGCCGGTGCTCTGGGCCGTCGCCCGGTGGACCGCCGCCGTGCTCGTGTGCGGCGGTGTCGGAGCCGGGGCCACGGCCGGGATCACCGCCCTGGACCGTACCGACGTGCCCGGTCTCGCGACCGAGAGCGACGGGCGCTGGGCGTACCCGGAGCTCAGCCTGCCCGCCCTCCCCGCGGGCGCGCCGCAGCCCTTCACGCACGGGAACACCGGCGAGATCCACCACGCCGACCTGCGGAAACTCCTGCTGCCCGCGCCGGAAGGCGCCACCGTCGACCCGAAGCTGAACGGCGGCTGGGTCACCGTGGACACGTTCGCGTCCCAGTACCGCGCGGACGACCGGACCGAGGTGACCGAGCCGCTCGCCGAGTCCGCGCTGCGCCACATCGCCGCCCGGGGCTGGACGATGCCGGACGGTACGACGACCCGGATCCACCTGCTCCGGTTCAACTCGGTGGCCTTCGCGCAGGCGTTCAAGGACGAGGGCCTGGAGGGGAGCGCGTCCGGTGGCGCGCTCCTCGACGGCGTCGAGGGAGTGGAGATCGACAAGGATCTCCGCACCGAGGTGCAGGTGCCCGACACCGACCTGTACACCTACGTGGAACTGCCGCAGAACGCCGATCAGACCCGCTGGGCCTACATCCTGGCCGGTGACACGGTCGCCGTGATCACCCAGACCCGCAAGGGCGGGGCGTTCGAGGTCCCGTTCCAGCAGACCGTCGCGCTGCAGAACCAGCTCCTGGGCTGACCGTACGGCCGCCGGACCGCCCCGGCGCACCTCACAGAGAGGGCCGGGCCCCCGCAGACTAAGCTGGGGTCCGGCCCGTTCTGCCTTCACGCTCATCCGAGGAGCACCCGTGATCATCTTCTTCGAAGTTCTCCTGGCCCTGGTCTGTGTCGCCGTGCTCGCGTTCACCGGTCTGGCCGTGAAGAAGCTGTACCAGGGCCAGCGCTGACCACTTCGAAACCCGACGCTACGGAACGACAGAGCTGCTCATGATCGAGATCCCGTCCGACCTCAACCCGGACCTCGTCCCCCTCGCGTTCCTGCTCGGAACGTGGGAAGGCGCCGGCGTGGCCGACTTCCCCGGTGCCGAGAAGTGCAACTTCGGGCAGTCCGTGACCTTCAGCCACGACGGCCGGGACTTCATCGAGTACCACTCCCACTCGTGGGTGCTCGACAGTGAGGGCAAGCAGGTCCGTCCGCTGGAGAGCGAGAGCGGCTTCTGGCGGATCGACAAGGACCGCAAGGTCGAGACCGTCATGGTCCGCGACCAGGGCATCGTCGAGATCTGGTACGGCGAGCTGGCCGACAAGAAGCCGCAGATCGACCTGGTCACGGACGCCGTGGCCCGTACCGCGGCCTCCGGCCCGTACAGCGGTGGCAAGCGGCTCTACGGCTACGTCAAGGGCGACCTGATGTGGGTCGGCGAGAAGGCCACCCCCGAGGTCCCGCTCCGCCCGTACATGTCGGCGCACCTGAAGAAGGTCGTCACGCCCGAGGAGGTCGCCGAGATGGCGCGCAACCTCGGCGACCTGCCGGACGACGGCATCGCCTTCTTCAAGTAGGCCCACGAGACCAGTCGTGATTCCGCCACGCCCTCCTACACTGGGGGGCGTGGTGAGCACCGACTGGAAGAGCGACCTGCGGCAGCGCGGCTACCGGCTGACGCCTCAGCGCCAGCTTGTCCTGGAGGCCGTGGACACGCTGGAGCACGCGACGCCCGACGGCATCCTGGGCGAGGTCCGCAAGACGGCCTCCGGGGTGAACATCTCCACCGTGTACCGGACCCTGGAGCTCCTGGAGGAGCTGGGTCTCGTCTCGCACGCCCACCTCGGGCACGGGGCGCCGACGTACCACCTCGCCGACCGGCACCACCATCTCCACCTGGTCTGCCGGGACTGCACGAACGTCATCGAGGCGGACGTCGAGATCGCCGCCGGCTTCACCTCGAAGCTGAAGGAGACCTTCGGCTTCGAGACGGACATGAAGCACTTCGCGATCTTCGGCCGCTGTCAGGACTGCTCGAAGAAGGACAGCGGTACGCAGTCGTAGCGCAGTCGTAGGCTTGCCCCTATGAAGAGCCCTGTGGTGAAGAGCCCGCTGCTGTCCCTGCCCGGCGCCGTTCCCGCCGAAGGCCGCGACGAAGGCATCGCCGCGCACTACGGCGATCTGTTCCGCGAGCAGCGCGCCCTCGCCGCCGGTGACGGTTTCGTCGACCTCTCGCACCGCGGTGTCGTCACCGTCTCCGGCGACGACCGGCTGAGCTGGCTGCACCTGCTGCTCACCCAGCACGTCAGCGAGCTGCCGGTGGGTGTGGCCACCGAGGCGCTGATCCTCTCCGCGAACGGCCACATCGAGCACGCGCTCTACCTCGTCGACGACGGCGAGACGGTCTGGGCGCACGTCGAGCCCGGTACGCAGGACGAGCTCATCGGCTATCTGGAGTCGATGAAGTTCTTCTACCGGGTCGAGGTCGCCGACCGTACGGACGACTTCGCCGTCGTCCACCTCCCGGCCGGCTCCATCGCCGAGGTCCCGGTGGGTGTGGTCGTACGGGAGACCCCGCACGGCCGCGACCTGTTCCTGCCCCGCGAGGGCCTGGAGGGCTTCGCCGGTACGCACGGGCCCGCTGCCGGGATCCTCGCGTACGAGGCGCTGCGGATCGAGGCGCACCGGCCCCGGCTCGGCTTCGAGACCGACCACCGCACCATCCCGCACGAGCTGGGCTGGATCGGCAGCGCGGTGCATCTGCAGAAGGGCTGCTACCGCGGTCAGGAGACCGTCGCCCGCGTCCACAACCTGGGGAAGCCGCCGCGCCGGCTGGTCTTCCTGCACCTGGACGGCAGCGAGGTGCACCTGCCGGGCCACGGCACCCCGATCCGGCTCGCGGCGGACGGCGCCGACGGGCGTCAGCTGGGCTTCATCACCACCTCGGGCCGCCACCACGAGCTGGGGCCGATCGCCCTCGCGATGGTGAAGCGGAACGTGCCCGTCGACGCGGAGCTGATGGCCGGGGAGACGGCCGCCGCGCAGGAGACCGTCGTCGAGCCGTAGGCCGCGCCGCGAGGCCGGTCAGACCTCCAGGAGCACCGTGAACGGGCCGTGATTCGTGAGCGAGACGCGCATGTCCGCTCCGAACCGGCCCGTCTCCACATGCGCGCCCAGCTCCCGCAGCCGGGCGACGACCTCGTCGACGAGCGGCTCGGCGACCGGTCCTGGCGCCGCCGCGTTCCAGGTGGGCCTGCGGCCCTTGCGGGCGTCCCCGTAGAGGGTGAACTGCGAAATCACCAGCAAGGGCGCATTGATGTCCGAACAGGATTTCTCTCCCTCCAGAATCCGGACGGACCAGAGCTTTCGGGCAAGTTGCGCCGCCTTCTCCGGTGTGTCCTCGTGGGTCACTCCCACCAGCACACACAGCCCCTCGCCGACGATCTCGCCGACGGTCTCGCCTGCGACGACGACGCTCGCGCCGTCCACTCTCTGCACCACTGCACGCATACAGACCAACCTACAGACCGGCGCATAGGGGCTGAACGGGTGCAGAGCGCCTGCACGTGCACCTGCGGGAGTGGCACCATGCCTGTCAGGCGGTGCGGTTCCGCGCCGGTCGAGGGGACGATTCACATGAGTGCACCTGGCGCCGGGCAGACGCCGGCCCGATTCGGTTCCGGAGTGGGCGTGCGTCCGCCCGTGCAGCGGACGGCCGAGCCCGCGCTGCCGACGCGGCCGCAGCCCGACCTGGCCGCGCTGCGGCTGCCGGAGTTGCGCGCGCTGCGCCGTGACGCGCAGGGCGAGGAGGCCGACCTCAGCTACGTACGGCGGATGCTGCAGGGCCGTATCGACATCCTGCGGGCCGAGCTGGCCCGGCGGACGGATCCGGAGTCACCGGTCCTCGACCGGCTGTCGGAGATCCTGGCGGACGTGCCCTCGCGGCGGGCCGTCTCGGCGCGGCACGTGACGCTGTCGACGCCCCGCAGCGAGGAGTACCGCCAGCTGGTGGCGGAGATGCTGTCGGAGGTCGAGCTGTCCGACCTCGGGGCGCGGACCGACGACGAGCTGCACGCGGCGATGGGCCGGCTCGCGGGGTACGAGCAGCAGATCTCGCGGCGGCGGCGCGAACTCCAGGGGACGGCGGACGACTGCAGTGCCGAGATCACCCGCCGCTATCGGGAGGGCGAGGCCCAGGTCGACGACCTGCTGGCCTGAGCCGTCGACCGGTCGGCCCGAGCCGCCGACCGGCTTCGGGTGGTGTCGACCGGTCCCGACCACCCGCGCCCCGGTGAAAACTGGGGTGCGGGTGGTCGGGTGGGCGCCATAGCCTCGCCGGTATGACTCTTGAGGTGCGCCCCGTGGGCGAGTCCGAGCTGGGTGATTGGCTGCGTGCGCTCAAGACCGGGTTCATGCGGCCACCCCTCGTCACGGACGAGGAGGTCGAGCAGCGGCGCTCGCACTTCGACCTGTCCCGGACGCTCGGGGTCTTCGACCGCGGCCGGATCGTCGCCACCTACCGCACGTTCACGCAGGAGCTGTCCACGGTGGGCGGCGGCTCGCTCGTCGCCGACGCCGTCAGTCAGGTGACCGTCTCGCCCTCCCACCGCAGGCGCGGTGTGCTCAGCCGGGTGATGGCGGGGGACCTCGCCGCCGCGAAGGAGCGGGGTGACGCCGTCGCCTCGCTGATCGCCGCCGAGTACCCGATCTACGGGCGGTACGGCTTCGGCCCCGCGGCCTGGACCACCGAGTGGTCCGTCGACGTGACCCGCGCCGGCCTCGACCCGCGCCGCACCGGGCAGCCCGATGACGGCGGGACGGTCGAGCTGTCCGACGGCGCCGAGATCCGCAAGATCGGCCCCGAGGTACACCGCCGGCTCGCCCGCGTCCGGGCAGGCGTCCCGAACCGCGACACCCGGGGCTGGGAGCGGGGTACGGGCGTGGGCTTCCAGGCCGAGCCGTGGACGGAGCCCTTCTACGCCGTCCACCGCTCCGCGTCCGGCGAGGTCGAGGGCTTCGCCGCGTACCGCTCCGACGACAAGTGGGACGACGCCAAGCAGCCGGTCAACACCGCCTCCGTCCGGGACCTGATCGCCTGCACCCCGGCCGCCGAGCGGGCCCTCTGGCAGTACCTGTGCTCCCTCGACTGGGTGACCACGGTCCGCTCCGGCTACCGCGCCCCCGACGACGTCCTTCCGCTGCTCCTGCCCGACCCGCGGGCCGCCCGGGTGGTCAGCCACGCCGACATGCTGTGGCTGAGGGTCCTGGACGTCGCCAAGGTCCTTCAGGCGCGTACGTACGCGAGCTCCGGCAGCCTCGTCCTGGAGGTGCGGGACGAGGCGGGGCTCGCCGGCGGGCGCTACCGGCTCGACGCCTCCCCGGCGGGCTCGGAGGTCTCCCGTACCACCGAGTCCGCCGATCTCGCCCTGGACGTCGCCGAGTTGGGCAGGCTCTCGCTCGGTGACGAGTCGGTCGTACGCCTTGCGGAGCTGGGCCGGGTCGAGGAGCTCACGGCCGGCGCGGCCGTCCGGGCGGACGTGCTGCTGCGGGCCGCGCGCCGGCCGTGGTGCCCCGACATCTTCTGACGGCCGCCCGGTTCGCTTCGTACGGCCGCCCGGTTCACCGCGTCCGGCGTCGGAACAGCGCTCCGGACGCGGCGACCGCCACGAGCAGGATCCCGGTGCACCACGCGAGCGCGATCCAGGGGGTGTTGCCCACCGGCTGGTCGAGCAGCAGTCCGCGCATCGACTCGATGAGCGGTGTGACGGGCTGGTGTTCGGCGAAGCCGTGGAGCCAGCTCGGCATGGTCTCGATGGGGACGAACGCGCTGCTCGGGTAGGGCAGGAACATCATGAAGAAGGTGATCGCGCCCGCCGCCTCCGGGGTGCGGGCGAGCAGCCCGGCCGCCGCCGCGAACCAGGAGATCGCGGTGATGAAGGCGATGAGCAGCCCGAGCGCGGCGAGCCAGCCGAGCGGGGTCGCGGTGGGCCGGAAGCCGATCGCGAAGGCCACGCCGAAGACGAGCGCGGTGGCGACGAGGTTGCGGGCGACGCTGGCGCCGACATGGCCGGCGAGGATCGGCGTGCCGCCGATGTCGAGCGAGCGGAACCGGTCGATGATCCCGCCCTTCATGTCCTCGCTGACGGCGACGCCGGTGCCGGCGGAGCCGAAGCCGGAGCAGAGGATGAGGACGCCGGGGACGACGTAGGTCACGTAGCGGGTGCCGGTGTCGATGGCTCCGCCGAAGAAGTAGACGAAGACCAGCATCAGGATGATCGGCAGCATCATCGAGGTGATGACGGCGTCGATGTTCCGGCGGCCGAGGCGGAGCCCGCGGCCGGTCATCGTCAGGGCGTCAGACACGGGCGTCGACATGGGTGGGCTCCTTGGGGCCGGACGGGGCGGTGGGCTGGGCGGCGGTCTTTTCCGTGAGGGCGAGGAAGACGTCGTCGAGGGTCGCGTCGCGCACCGTGAAGCGGACGACGTCGGCGCGGTCGGGGTCGAGGCCGTCGAGGAGCGCGCGGACGTGCGCGGCGCTGCCGTCGGTGGCGAGGCCGAGGGTGAGGGCCTCGGGTTCGTGGTGGACGGCCCGGTCGGCGAGCCTCAGGTAGGCGTCCCGGTCGCGCAGTACGAGGTCGAGGCGGTGGTCGGCGAAGCGGGCCTTCAGGGCCTGCGCGGTGCCCTCGGCGACGACCCGCCCGGAGTCCATGACGGCGATGCGGTCGGCCAGTCGGTCGGCCTCCTCCAGGTACTGGGTGGTGAGGAAGACGGTCGTACCGCTGTCGGAGAGGGCGCGGACGATCTCCCAGAGCTCCTTGCGGCTGCGCGGGTCGAGGCCGGTGGTCGGCTCGTCCAGGAAGATCACCGAGGTCTCGCCGGGGTCGCGGACGAGGCCCGCGGCGAGGTCGAGGCGGCGGCGCATGCCGCCCGAGTACGTCTTGGCCAGGCGGCGGCCGGCGTCGGTGAGGCGGAAGCGCTCCAGGAGTTCGGTGGCGCGCCGCTCGGCGGCCCGGCGGGAGAGCCCGGAGAGCCGGGCCATCATGCGCAGGTTCTCGGCGCCGGTCTGCATCTCGTCGACGGCGGCGAACTGGCCGGTGAGGCTGATGGCGCGGCGCACCCGGGACCGCTCGGTGGCGATGTCGTACCCGGCCACGCGCGCGTGGCCGGCGTCCGGCTCGGTGAGGGTGGTCAGGATGCGGACGGTGGTGGTCTTGCCGGCTCCGTTGGGGCCGAGCAGGGCGAAGATCGTGCCCTCGTCGACCCGGAGGTCGAGGGATCGGAGGACGGGGACGGTGCCGTAGGCCTTGCGCAGGCCGGTGGCTTCGATGGCCGGAGACATGGCTGTGCTCCTCTGAGGGCTCGCACGGCGCGTACTGCGTATGCTATACGCGTTACTGTGTAAGGGTTACGCATTACTAGGATGGTCGTCAAGCGAGGAAGGGCGGACGGCTGTGGTGGCGGACGAGAAGAGCGAGGGCTGCGGCAGCTTCCTGCCCGCGAGCGTCGAGGCCGCCTGGGGGCTCCGGGAGCGCCCCTCCAAGGGCCCCAAGCCCGGCCTCACCCTGGACAGGATCGTGACGACGGCCGTGGCCGTCGCCTCCGCGGAAGGGCTCGACGCGCTCTCCATGGGGCGGATCGCCAAGGAACTCGGCGTCTCGCCCATGTCCCTCTACCGCTACGTCGGCGCCAAGAGCGAGCTGTACGTCCTCATGCAGGACGCCGCCAGCGGCCCGCCGCCGGCCCCGCTGCCCGCCGGGACGGGCTGGCGCGAGGGGGTCGAGCACTGGGCGTGGGCGCTGCGCGAGATCTACCGCGGCAATGTGTGGATGCTCCGCATGCCGCTCTCCGGGCCGCCCGCGACGCCGAACACGGTCGCCTGGTGGGAGCAGGTCATGGTCGCCCTTGAGGGGACGGACCTCGACGAGGGGACCAAGCTCTCCGTGGTCATGCTGGTCGCCGGCTTCGTCCGCAACGAGGTGCTGATGATGGCCGACCTGGGGTCCATCGTCGGGGCGGACCCGGAGCGCACGGTGGAGGCGCTCACCCGGTACGGCCACACCCTCCGGCGCCTCGCCGACCCCGAGCGCTTCCCGGCGGTCGCGCGGATGCTGGAATCCGGCGTGATCGAGAACGAGGACGACCCCGACGACATGTTCCGCTTCGGCCTCGCGCGGATCCTCGACGGGGTCGCGCTCCTCGTGGACGGGAAGGGCTCCCGGTGAGCGGGCTGCGCGAACGCAAGAAGGAGCGGACCCGGCAGGCGCTGTCGGACGCCGCCGTCGCCCTGTTCCTCGCGCGGGGCTTCGACGCCGTCTCCGTGGCGGAGATCGCGGAGGCGGCGGACGTCTCCAAGCCGACGCTCTTCCGGTACTTCCCCGCCAAGGAGGACCTGGCCCTCCACCGCTTCGCCGACCACGAGGACGAGGCCGCCCGGGTGGTCTCGGGGCGTCCGGCGGGCGTCTCGCCGCTCGACGCGCTGCGGGCGCACGTCCTCGACGGCCTGGCGCGGCGCGACCCGGTCACCGGACTCTGCGACCACCCGGCGGTCCTCGCCTACCAGCGGCTGCTGTACGGCACCCCCGCGCTGGTCGCCCGGATGTACGCGTACCAGGGGCGCTCGGAGGCCGTACTGGCGGAGGCGCTCGGAGGCGACGCCGTGGACGCGCGGGTCGCGGCCGGTCAGATCGTCGCCGTGCTGCGGATCCTCGCCGAGGAGAACGTGCGCCGGATCGGCGCGGGGGAGAGCGCGGACGCCCTGTACGAGGAGGCCGTGGCGGCGGTGGAGCGGGCGTTCGCGGGGCTGCGGCAGGGGTTGGCGTACGCGTAGTCGGCGGCGCGTGGCCGGCCGCGGTTCTTCGGGGCGGGCGTCAGTCGAGGACGTGCCGGAGGTAGGACCGGGGGTCGGCGAGGTAGCGGCGCCAGTGGTCGACCAGCGCGAGCTCGCCCCAGGTGGTCCGGCGCAGCCCGTGCTCGCCGACCTCGATGATGTCCGCGCCGGGCAGTGCGGTGAGCAGGGGCGAGTGGGTGGCGCAGATGACCTGGCCGCCGTGCTTTACCAGCTGGTCGATGTGGCCCAGCAGCTCCAGGCAGGACGTGAACGACAGGGCCGCCTCCGGCTCGTCCATGACGTAGAGCCCCGCCTTGAGGAACTTGCCCCGGAACGCGGCGAGGAAGCCCTCGCCGTGGCTGACCGAATCCGGGGCGAACCCTTCGCGGTCCAGCGCGTCCAGGGCGGTCTCCGCGCGCAGGAAGAACCCCTTCCGGGCGGTCCAGCTGCCCAGCATGGCCCGGCCGCGTGGCGCCGCGTCGAAGCGGATCCGCTCGCCCAGCAGCGACTTGGGGCGGTGGCTGGCATAGCGCCAGTCGTGCGAGCCGCCCCAGGAGTCCAGGCCGAACCCCTCGGCGAGCGCCTCGACCAGGGTCGACTTGCCCGAGCCGTTCTCCCCGACGAGGAACGTCACCGGAGCGGTGAAGCGCACTCCGTGGGCCATGAGATCGCGCACGCACGGGACGGACCACGGCCACTCGTCGTCGTTGCGCGCGTCCGCATGGGCGTATGCACGTTCGATAATCATGTCGGGGAGTCTCTCACGGGCCATCCCGTCCATACCCGCCCAATACCGGCGCGGTCCCACCCCGGCTGCGCGCTTCAGCCCGCCTGGTTGAGAGCGTCGCGGAGGGTGCTCTCGATGTCGTGCTGGATGCGTTGGACGCCGGTCGCTCCGCCCTGGGAGTTGGCTTCGTACGCCTGGCCGGCCAGCCCGTGAGCCCGCTCGAGCAGGTGCTGGATGTGGCCGGGGCAGACGCCCGCCGCTCGGGTGATGTCGTGCATGGTCTGTTCGTTGGCCCGTGCGGCCCCGATGGGGTCCGACGCGTCGACCAGGGTGATGGCCTGGCGATTGCGGTCGATGGCCAGGTCGATCGCGGCCTGGCACTGCGGATCGGCCCGCACGGTCGCGGCTTCGGCGGCGATCGGCGACGAGGGCGAGGCGAGCGCCGGGGGCGCGGCGGCGAGGGCCGCCATGGCGAGGAGTGCCGTGAGGAGCAGGGTGGGTGTGGTCCGGGAGCGGCGGGGTCGCATGGGGCTCCTTGCAGGGTGTCGGGAATGCGGGAACTGGTGTGCATCATCGGTCCGATCGATGAGCGTGTGGGGTGGTTGGAGGCCATTTGGCGCCATGACGCCATGGCGCTACTCGGTAAAAAAAGTTACTCAGTAACGTCACTCGTCTACCCTGGACCCATGACGACGTCACTCGACCCCGCCCCCGGCCCGGACCCCGCCCCCCACCTCGCCCGCGAACTCCGCCGCGAGCGCGCCCACCACGACGCCTGCCGCGCCGCCCTCGCCCGGATGGCCGAGGACGTCGCCGAGCAGGTCGTCATCGGTGAGGACGTCGCCGCCTCCGGAGCCGACGCCGAAGTGCTCGGACGCCACCTGCGCAGCCGGGCCAAGGAGTTCGGCGAGCAGCCGCCCGGGCCGCTGTTCTTCGGGCGCCTGGACCGCGAGGACGGCCAGTGCCACCACATCGGGCGCCGCCGGATCGCCGAGCGCCCGGCCGACCCGCCCCTCGTCGTCGACTGGCGTGCCCCCGTCTCCCGCGCCTACTACCAGGCGGGCGCGCACGACCCGCAGGGCGTCGTGCGGCGGCGGCGCTTCGGCTGGGCTCCGTACAGCGCGGGGGACACGGCCGACCTGACCGGTCTGGAGGACGAGCGCCTGGCGTCCGGGGAGGACGTCGTCAGCGCGATCGTCGCCGGGGAGATCGAGCGTCCGCGCGTGGGCCCCATGCGGGACATCGCCGCCACCATCCAGCCCGAGCAGGACGACCTCGTACGGTCCGGGCCCGGCACGTCGGTGTGCGTGCAGGGCGCCCCCGGCACCGGCAAGACCGCCGTCGGTCTGCACCGGGCCGCGTACCTCCTCTACACCCACCCGCAGCGCGTCCGCCGCTCCGGACTCCTCGTCCTCGGCCCCAACCGCACCTTCCTGTCGTACATCTCCGAGGTCCTGCCCGCCCTCGGCGAGACCGGGATCCGGCAGTCGACCCTCGACGAGGAGATCGCCCGGCACGAGGTGCGGGCCGTCGACGGCGAGGCGGCGGCCCGGGTCAAGCACGACGTGCGGATGGCGGAGGTGCTGCGGCGGGCGCTGTACGCGCGCGTGGCCCTGCCCGACGGGGAGCTGGCCCTCGCCGACGGCCCGCTGCGGCTACGGCTCCCGACCGAGGTGCTCGCCGGGATCGTCGCGGCCGTACGGGAGGAGGCGCCGCCCTACGCCACCGGCCGCGAACGCGTCCGGGCCAGGGTCGTCCGCGAGCTCCAGATCCGCGCCGAACGGCGGGCAGGACCCCTGGGCGGCGCCTGGGCGCGCCGGGTCGAACGGGCCCGCCCGGTCTCGGCGTTCGTGGACGCGTGCTGGCCGCGCACGACCCCCGAGGAGGTGCTCGCCGGCGTCCTGACCGACCCGCGCGACCCGCTGCTCACGGCCGGGGAGAGCGCGGCGGTCCGGTGGGCGAAGCCGCCCCGCTCCTTCCGCTCGGCCCGCTGGAGCGCGGCCGACCTCGTGCTGCTCGACGAGGTGGCCGGGCTGATCGAACGCCCCGAGTCCTACGGCCATGTCGTCGTGGACGAGGCCCAGGACCTGTCGCCCATGCAGTGCCGGGCCATCTCCCGCCGCGCGGACTTCGGCGCCCTGACCGTGCTCGGCGACCTGGCGCAGGGCACCACCCCGTGGGCGGCGCGGGACTGGCGCGAGCACCTGGCCCACCTGGGAAAGCCGGACGCGGAGATCGTGCCGCTGACCACCGGCTACCGGGTCCCGGCGGCGATCGTCGACCTCGCCAACCGGCTGCTGCCGGAACTGGGCCTGGGCCCGGACGTGCCGGCGGGGGTCTCGCTGCGCCGGGACGGGGAGGTGCGGCTCCGCCGGGTCGCGGACGTGGTGACCGGGGTCGTGGAGGCGGTCGAGGGGGCGCTGGCGCGGGAGGGTTCGGTGGGGGTGATCGCGGTGGACGAGCACGTCGGACCGCTGAGGGCGGCGCTGGAAGCGGGCGGGTTCGTCGGCGCAGAGGGCGCGGACGAGGGTGCCGGGGGCGGCGCAGGAGAGCGGCTGGCCGTGCTGCCCGCGCGGATGGCCAAGGGCCTGGAGTACGACCATGTCGTCGTCGCCGAGCCCGCCGCGATCGTGGCGGCCGAACCGCGCGGCCTGCACCGGCTGTACGTCGTCCTGACCCGGGCCGTCTCGCGCCTCGACGTCGTCCACGGCGAGCCGCTGCCGGACTGCCTGGCGTCCTGACGGCACTTCAGGCACAGCCGTGGGCGGTGCTTTTGGGTCGATGGGACCCCGCGCGAACCGCAAGATCATCAAGGTGCAGAATGACCCGTATGTCGATAACGAACACCCCACGAACGGCAACGATCGACGACGCACCGCTGATCGGTCGCACCCTCACCCGCGCCTTCGACGACGACCCGATGATGCGCTGGTTCTTCCCCGACGACGCCTCCCGCGAGGCCTCGCTCGGCCGCTACTTCACCACGCTCTTCACCCGGCAGTACGTCCGTCACGCGGTGTGCGAGCGCACCGGCGCGGCGGCCTCCTTCTGGGTGCCGCCGGAGGCGGCGGCCAAGGCCGTCCCTGACGCGGAGACCATCCAGGAACTCACCGGCATCCTGGGCGACCGGGCGCCGGTCTTCGGCGCCGCCGTCGAGGAGGCCGGGAAGCACACGCCCCAGGAGCCGCACTGGTACCTCGCGCTGATCGGCGCCGACCCGGCCGCCCAGGGCCAGGGGCACGGAGCCGCCCTGCTCCGCTCGGGCCTGGCCAAGGCCGACGCGGCGGGGATGCCCGCCTACCTGGAGTCCTCCAAGCCCGACAACCTGTCCTTCTACCGGCACTTCGGCTTCACCGTGCGCCAGGAGCTGCGGCTTCCCGGGGGCGGTCCTACGCTGTGGGCGATGTGGCGCGAGCCGAGCCAGGACGCTTCGTAGCGCCCGCTCCTCCTCCCCAGGCCTTCTGAAGCGCCGTCAGGAGGCCCCGTACGGCGGGCAGGGCGCGCGAGGACTCCCGTACCGCCGCGTGGATCGAGCGGACCGGCTCCGGGCCCCGGAGCCGGCGGACCACCACATGCGGATGGCGACTGCCCAGGCCCATCAGCGGCACCAGGCTGATCCCGAGCCCGGCCGCGACGAAGCCCTGGGCGGTCGCGTACTCCTCGCACTCCACCGCGATGTCCGGAGTGAACCCGGCCGCCGCGCACGCCTCCAGGACGGCGTCGAGGCAGGGTCCCGGGCGTTCGCTGCCCACCCACGGCTCGTCGGCGAGGTCGGCCAGGTCGATCACGCGGCGGTCGGCGAACCGGTGACCCTTGGGGAGCACGGCGCGGTACGGGTCGTCGGCGAGATGGACCAGGCGGAGCCCGTCCTCGGTGCCCGCGCCCCGGGGCCGTACGACCAGGGTGACGTCCGCCTCCGGGTCGGTCCTGGCGCCTTCGGCGATCCTCAGGTCGACCCGTACGCCCGGGTGTTCGCGGCGGAACCGGGCGAGGGCGGGGGCGACGAGTTCGGCGCCCGCCGTGGGGAAGTACCGCACCGCCACCTGGCCGGTGCGCCCGGCCCGCAGATCGGCGAGGGCGGTCTCGGCCTCGGCGACCTGGCGGCCGATCAGGTCCGCGTGCTCGGTGAGCAGCACCCCGGCGGCGGTGGGCCGGACGCCCCGGCCGTGGCGTTCGAGCAGCGCGATGCCGGCCTCCTTCTCCAGGGCGCCGATCTGCTGGCTCACGGCGGAGGGGGTGTAGCCGAGGTTCGCGGCGGCGGCGGTGACGGAGCCGCTGGTGACGACGGCCCGGAGCACCTGCATGCGTCTCACATCGAGCATGTAGCACAGCTTAACGTTGGATACACGATTCTTCGCTTGTCCTGTCGAGTCATGGCGGGGACCGTGGAGCCCATGACATCGGCGACGCGTACGGGCGAACGGATGGGCGTACGTATGGGCGTACGTATGGGTGTGCTGGCCCTGCTCTGGGGCTCGGCCTTCCTCTGGATCGAGCTGGCTCTCGCCCACGGCCTCACCCCGGGGTGGATCACCTTCGTCCGGTGCCTGCTCGGGGCGGGCGTACTGCTCGCGCTCGCGTACGCGGCCGGGCAGCGGCTGCCGCGGGACCGGCGCACCTGGGGGCGGTTGGCCGTCGCGGCCTTCTTCTGCAACGCCCTGCCGTTCCTGCTCTTCGGCATCGGGCAGCAGACCGTCGACAGCGGTGTGGCGGGCGTCCTGAACGCCACCACCCCGCTCTGGTCTCTGCTCATCGGCGTGGCGCTCGGCACGGAGCGGCCGATGTCCGCCGCCCGGCTCGCCGGTCTGGTCCTCGGCTTCGCGGGCATCCTGCTGATCTTCGCCCCATGGAGCGGGGACTCGGGGCTGCTGAGCGGGGGAGCGCTCGCGCTGCTCGGCGCCTCCGCCAGTTACGCGGTGGCCTTCGCGTACATGGCCCGCAAGCTGGCCTGCGGGGGCACCGCACCGATGGCGCTGTCGGCGGCGCAGCTGCTCGTGGCGACGGCCCTGAGCGTGCCGGCGCCCCTGGCCGGGGGCGCGGTGGAGGTCTCGTGGGCGGGGGTCGGGGCGGTCGTCGTCCTCGGGGTCTTCGCGACCGGGCTGACCTTCCACCTCAACTACCGGATGATCGCCGAGGAGGGCCCGACGAGCGCCGCGACGGTCGGCTATCTGCTGCCGGTGGTGTCGGTGGCGCTCGGGGCCCTCGTGCTCGACGAGCCGTTGACGGTACGGGTGGTGGCGGGGATGGCGGTCGTGCTCGCGGGGGTGGCCCTTACACGACGGGGGCCGCGACCCGGCCCTCGGACGCCTGCCGGACGCCCTTCGGCTGCCGCAGGACGGTGAGGGCGACGGCGAAGGCGGCGACGAGGAGACCGGCGCCGACGCCGAAGGCCAGGTGGTAGCCGCCGGTCAGGGCCTCGGCGGCGGGTCGGCCCGTCGCGGTGAGGGTCTCGGTGCGGGCGGCGGCCAGCGTGGAGAGGACCGCGATGCCGAGGGCCATGCCGATCTGCTGGGTGGTGTTGAAGAGCCCCGACGCGAGGCCGGCGTCCTCCTCCTTCGCGCCGGACATGCCCAGCGAGGTGAGGGCGGGCAGCGCCAGGCCGAACCCCGCGGCCAGCAGCATCACGGGCAGCAGATCGGTGACGTACGAGGCGTTCACCGGCACCCGGGTGAGCAGGCCGAGCATGACCACGAGCAGCCCGAGCCCGGTCAGCAGCACGGCACGTTCGCCGAAGCGCGCGTTCAGGCGGGCCGAGACGCCCAGGGACACCGCGCCGATGATCGCGGCGGCCGGCAGCATCGCGAGACCGGTCTCGGCGGCGCCGTATCCGAGGACCTTCTGCAGGTGGAGGGCGACGAGCACCTGGAAGGAGAAGAGCGCGGCGACCATCAGCATCTGGACGAGGTTGGCGCCCGAGACGCGGCGCGAGCGGAGGATCCGCAGCGGCATGAGCGGGTCGGCCGCCCGGGCCTGGCGCAGGACGAAGCCGGCGAGGAGGGCGAGCGAGAGGGCGCCGAGGCCGAGGGTGTGGGCGGAACCGGCGCCGTACTCCTCGATCGTGACGACCGCGTAGATGCCGGTCATCAGGCCGGCCGTGATGAGAGGCGCGCCGAGCAGGTCGACGCCGCCGCGTCCCCGGCTGTCGCGCGGCAGGGCGCGGAGGGCGACGAGGAGCGTCGCCGCGCCGATGGGGAGGTTGATGAAGAAGATCCAGTTCCAGGCGAGCGCGTCGGTCAGGATCCCGCCGAGGACCTGGCCGATGGAGGCGCCGGCGGCCCCGGTGAAGCTGAACACGGCGATGGCGCGGGCGCGTTCGCGGGGTTCGGTGAAGAGCGTGACGAGGATGCCGAGGCTCACGGCGGACGCCATCGCGCTGCCGACGCCCTGGAGGAAGCGGGCGGCGATCAGGACCGCGGGGGAGGCGGCGACACCGGCGAGCAGGGAGGCCGCGGTGAACACCCCCGTACCCGCGAGGAACATCCGTCTCCTGCCGATGAGGTCGCCGACGCGTCCGGAGAGCAGGAGCAGCGCGCCGAAGGCGATGAGGTAGGCGTTCACCACCCAGCTGAGGCCCGCCGGGGTGAAGCCGAGGTCGCTCTGGATCGCGGGCATGGCGACGGTGACGATGCTCCCGTCGAGGACGGTCATCAGCATCCCGGTGGCGAGGACACCGAGGGCGAGGGAGCGGGCGCGGGAGCCGGGGCGGGTGGTGGGGGCAGCGGTGTTCATGGGGTCTCTCCTGTGCGAAAGAGGCAACAGAAAAGACCGTAGCAGATAGTTCCGTTGCAGACTATCCTTTACGGATCGAGGACGCCGGCGGGTGGGGAGCCAGGGGTCGGGGTGGTCCGTGATCAGCCCTTCTGGCGGGCCCGCCGGGCCGGTCGCGCGCTCTCCACCGGGGTCTCCAGATGGCCCGTGACCAGGCGGTTCAGTGCGCTCAGCAGCACCTCGCGCTCCTTGTCGGGCAGCGAGGCGAGGGCGCTCTCGTGCACCCCGTCGACGATCTTCTGGCTCTTCGTCGCGACCTTCGCCCCCTCCTCGGTGACCGCGATGATCCGGGCCCGTCGGTCGGTGCTCGACGGCCGCCGCTCGGCCAGCCCGGCCGCCTCCAGCGCGTCGACGGTGACCACCATCGTGGTCTTGTCCATGTCCCCGATCTCGGCCAGCTGCGCCTGGGTGCGCTCCTGTTCCAGGGCGTGGACGAGGACGCAGTGCATGCGGGGGGTGAGCCCGATCTCCCCGAGCGCGGCGCTCATCCGCGTCCGGAGGACGTGGCTGGTGTGGTCCAGGAGGAAGGAGAGGTCCGGTTCCGTGCGGGCGGGTGCCATGGCTGTCATGTCAGCCAGGGTAGGTGAAGTCGATCCGTCGTGGATTATCAGGAAGCGGACGGGATGGCGTGCGATCCACGGGCCCGAGCACGTGGCGGGCTGGCGCCGGGTGACCGAGGCGGTCGCGGGCGCGGGCGGGCGGATGTTCCTGCAACTCCAGCACGGCGGCCGGATCGGGCACCCGGACAACAGCGGGCTCACCCCGATCGCTCCCTCGCCGGTCCCGCTCCCCGACCCCATCCACACCCCGAGCGGCTTCCAGGACCCGGTCGTGCCACGTGAGATGACCCTCGACGAGATCCGCTCCACCGTCGCCGACTTCGCCGCCGCCGCCCGCAACGCCGTCGCGGCCGGTTTCGCGGGCGTCGAGGTCCACTCGGCCAACGGATACCTCCTGCACCAGTTCCTGGCGAAGGGCACCAATCACCGTACGGACGCGTACGGCGGTGCGGTGACCGGACGGATCCGGTTCACCCTGGAGGTGGTCCGGGCGGTCGTCGCGGCGATCGCCCGGAGCGGGTCGGGGTGCGGATCTCCCCCGGGCTGACCGTCAACGGCATCGAGGAGGGCGACACCGACGCGCTCTACCCGGCGCTCGTCGGAGAGTTGGCGGAACTCGGCCTCGCCTACCTGCACATCGTGCACGCCGACCCCGACAGCCCGCTCTTCCGGAGGATCCGCGCCGACTGGCCCGGCACGCTCCTCGCCAACCCGGTCCTCTCCCGCGAGGCGGTCGCCGAGGGCGGCCGCGCGGAGGCCGAGGCGCTGCTCGCGGCCGGTGCCGACCTGATCGCCCTCGGGCGGCCGTTCCTCGCCAACCCGGACCTGGTCGCCAGGCTCCGTACGGGCGCCGCGCTGAATCCCGTACGGGACCGGTACCTGATGTACGCGGGTGGCGAGACCGGCTACACGGACTACCCCGCGCTCACGCTCGCCGGACGGTAGCCGCGGACTGCGCGCCGAGCGGCGGCGCCTACCGCCCCGTAGCCGCGGACCCCGGCCCGAGTCCCGAGTCCCGAGCCCCCGCCCCGGCCTCAGCCCCGGCCCCGGCCTCCGCCCCCGCCCCGGCCCAGGAGTTCGGTGATCCGGAGGAACCCGTCGCCGCCGTGGCCCTCCGCGATGGCGCGCCGGGCGAGACCCTCGGCCGCGCGCATCACACCCGCGTCGATGCCGTGCGCCTCGGAGGCGTGGACGATGTGGGTCATGGACGAGGCCGAGGAGGTGAGCGGGTTGTCGGCGCCCGAATAGATCTCGTCGTCCACGTCCGCGCCGCCGCTTTCGAAGATCGGCGGCAGGATCGCGCCGATGCCCCGCGCGAACGGCGCCAGCTCCCGCGCGGTGATCCCCTCCGCCTTGGCGACCGCGAGGGCGTGGGCGTACCCCGCCATGGCGGTCCAGAAGATGTCGAGCAGCGCGATGTCGTACGCGGCCGCCCGGCCGGGCTCCTCGCCGAGATGGGTGTGGGTGCCACCGAGGGCGTCCAGTACGGGACGGTGCTCGTCGTACAGCTCCACCGGACCGCTGTGGAGGAACACCGCGTCAGGGGTGCCGATGGTGGTGGTCGGGGTCATGATCGCGCCGTCCAGGTATCCGATGCCGTGCTCGGCCGCCCATGCGGCGGTGGAGCGGGCCCGGTCCGGGGTGTCGGCGGTCAGGTTGACGACCGTCCGCCCCTTGAGCGCGCCGGTGACCGCCTCGCGGCGCAGCACGGCGTCCACCGCGTCGTAGTTCACGACGCAGACGACGGTCAGCGCGCTCGCCGCGACCGCCTCCTCCGCCGAGCCGGCGCCGATCGCGCCCCGCGCGACCAACTCCCCGTCCCGGCCCGGCGTCCGGTTCCAGACGGTGGTGCGCACTCCGGCGTCGAGGAACGCGCCCGCGAGGGCCCGGCCCATCGGCCCGAGGCCGAGTACGGTGACGGTGGACTGTTCGGTGGATGAGGGCATGGTTCAACTCCCGTACGTACAGTGATGATCAGTGAACAAAGGGGGGCGAGGGTGACGCGCGGTCGGGCCCAGGACACGGAGGTCTGCGGGGTGACCGCGGCGATCGCGGTCATCGACGGCAAGTGGAAGACGACACTGCTCTGGCAGCTGGAGTCGGGCCCGCGCCGCCCGGGCGAGCTGCGCCGCCTCCTGCCCGGCCTCAGCGAGAAGGTGCTGACTCAGGCGCTCCGTGAGATGGAGACCGACGGGCTGGTGGACCGGCGGGTGTACGACACGCTGCCGCTGAAGACCGAGTACTCGCTGACGGAATTCGGAGCGCAGCTGGCGACGGCCCTCGCGCCCCTCTCCGAGTGGGGACACCGCCGGTTGGAGATGCTGGAGGAACAGCTCGGGGAGTCCTCCCGGTCCGCCGAGATCCGCTCGGCCGCCGCCTCCTGAGGTATGCGCACCGCTGCCTCCTCCCTCTCGTCCCTCTCGCCGGCTCCTCCAGCTTGGCCGCCGCGCGGATCGCCGCCAAGTACCCACAAAAAAGTGGCTACATGGGGAGTGGAGGGAGGGTCTGCGCACGCTCAGGCTCCAGCTCAGGACCCCGGAAACGACAAAAGGCAAGGGGTACGAACCCCTTGCCACTCTCAAGATATAGCGCACCGGGGGCCTTGCGGCAAGGCCCCGGGTGTGGTGCAGAATCGTCGACCTGAGCCGGAAGCTTCCGAATTGCCCGCTTTGTCGATGTTCTCTGGGGGACCCATGCCCGACGTTACCCATGCCCACGACGTTCATGACGTGATCGTGGTCGGTGGTGGACCGACCGGACTGATGCTCGCCGCCGAGCTGCGGCTTCAGGGCGTGCGCGTGGTCGTCCTCGAGCGGGACGCGGAGCCGACCAAGGTGGTCCGCGCGCTCGGTCTGCACGCGCGCAGTGTCGAGGTGATGGACCAGCGCGGGCTGCTGGAAAGGTTCCTCCCGCTCGGCAAGCAGTACCCGGTCGGTGGCGGGTTCTTCGCCGGCATCACCAAGCCCGCGCCGCGCCTGGACACCGCCCACCCGTACGTCCTCGGCATTCCGCAGCCCGTCGTCGACCGGCTCCTGGCCGAGCGCGCCGTCGAACTGGGCGCGGACATCCGGCGCGGTGCCCTGCTGGTGGCGCTGAGCCAGGACGAGGACGGGGTGACCGCCGAACTGGCCGACGGCACCCGGGTGCGCGCGCGTTACCTCGTAGGCTGCGACGGGGGCCGGAGTGCCGTACGCAAGTTGATCGGCGTCGCGTTCCCGGGCGAGCCCAGCCAGATCGAGACGCTGCTCGGCGAGATGGAGCTGACCGCCGACCCGGACGAGGTGGCGGCCGTGATGGCCGAGGTCCGCCAGACCCAGAAGCGGTTCGGCGTCGGGCCTCTGGGGGAGGGCCTCTACCGCGTCATCGTGCCGGCCGAGGGGGTGCGGGAGGACCGTACGGTCCCGCCGACCTTCGAGGAGTTCAAGGAGCGGCTGCGGGCGGTGGCCGGCACCGACTTCGGGGTGCACTCGCCGCGCTGGCTCTCCCGCTTCGGCGACGCGACCCGGCAGGCCGAGCGGTACCGGGTCGGCCGCGTCTTCCTCGCGGGCGACGCGGCGCACATCCACCCGCCGACCGGCGGTCAGGGCCTCAACCTCGGGGTCCAGGACGCGTTCAACCTCGGCTGGAAGCTGGCGGCCGCGATCAACGGCTGGGCGCCGGAGGGCCTTCTCGACAGCTACGAGGCCGAACGGCACCCGGTCGCCGCCGACGTGCTGGACAACACCCGCGCGCAGATGGAGCTGATGCGCGTGGAGCCGGGCCCGCAGTCGGTGCGCCGGCTGCTCGCGGAGCTGATGGACATCGAGGAGGTCAACCGGCGCCTGATCGAGAAGATCACCGCCCTCGGCGTCCGCTACGACTTCGGCGAGGGCCACGAACTGCTCGGCAGCCGCCTGCGCGACCTGCGGCTGAAGCACGGCCGCCTCTACGAACTCACCCGCACCGGCCGAGGCCTCCTGCTCGACCAGACCGGCACCCTCACGGCGACGGGCTGGACGGACCGCGTCGACCACGTCGTCGACATCAGCGAGGAACTGACCGCCCCCGCGGTCCTCCTCCGCCCGGACGGCCACATCGCCTGGGCAGGCACCGACCAGACGGACCTCCGAACGGCCCTGACCCGCTGGTTCGGCCCCGAAGCGGCCTGAGCGCGCATCCGCTGTCGGCGGCATGGGGTGTGCAGGGGATGCGCAGGGGGGTGCGAACGGAGTGCGTATGGGCTGCGACACTATTGCAAGCGCCTGCTTGCAATAGTTAGCGCGGGGTGGCATCTTCGCAGCATGGCATCGCTCAACGTCGGCAATCTTGGCGAGTATCTCCGTGAGCAGCGGCGCACCGCGCAGCTGTCGCTGCGGCAGCTCGCGGAGGCCGCCGGGGTGTCCAATCCCTATCTCAGCCAGATCGAACGCGGGCTGCGCAAGCCGAGCGCCGAGGTGCTGCAGCAGGTCGCCAAGGCGCTGCGGATCTCGGCCGAGACGCTCTACGTGCGGGCCGGGATCCTCGACGAGAAGGAGCGGGAGGAGCTGGAGACGCGCGCCGTCATCCTGGCCGATCCCTCGATCAACGAGCGGCAGAAGCAGGTGCTGCTCCAGATCTACGACTCCTTCCGCAAGGAGAACGCCGCCGAGCAGGCGGTCGCCGACCAGGCGGCTCCAGGGGACGACGCCGCTTTCGATGCCGAACCGACCGCGAGCTAGTACGTGACATTCCGGAGGACCACCACCATGGCCATCATCGAAGAACTGCGTACCCCCCTCTACTTCGCCGCCGGCACCGCCGACCTCGCCGTCCAGCAGGCCAAGAAGGTTCCCGGCCTGATCGAGCAGATCGCCGCCGAGGCGCCCGCGCGGATCGACGCCGTGCGCAACACCGACCCCAAGGCCGTGCAGGAGAAGGTGACCGACCGGGCCAAGGAGGCCCAGGCCACCGTCCAGTCGAAGCTCGCCGAGGTCGTCGGCAACCTCGACACCGACCTGAAGAAGCTCGGCGAGAGCGCCCAGGACCTGGCCCTGCGGGGTGTCGGCGTGGCCGCCGAGTACGCGGTCAAGGCGCGCGAGAAGTACGAGGAGGTCGCCGCGCACGGCGAGGAGGCCGTGAAGGCGTGGCGCGGTGAGGTGGCCGAGGAGATCACCGAGATCGCCGTCGTGGTCGAGCCCGAGCCGGAGACCAAGGCCGAGGTTCCGGCCCAGGACGCCCCCGCGGCCGAGGAGCCCGCCGCTAAGAAGGCCCCCGCGCGGAAGACCTCCGTCCGCAAGCCGGCCGCCAAGAAGACCGCCGGCGCCACGGAGAAGTGACCCGGGGCACCGAACAGGGTGCCCGGAGCGTTGTAACGGGTACCTTGACCGTGCAAGGGCCCATCCACTGACGAGGCGGTTCAGACATGTTGCGCGAAGGATTCGACCTGGGGATCACGCTGGTGGTCGGGCTGTTCTTCCTCGTCTTCGCCGTTGTCGCCTTCGTCTTCGCCGCCATGGCGCGCGAGGACGCGTACCGCGCGGCGGACAAGCAGACCAAGAAGTTCTGGCTGATCATCCTCGGGATCAACCTGGTCCTGAACCTGGTCCTGGACATGCTCTTCCTGCAGATCGCCGGCGTCATCGCCGCGATCGTCTTCATGGTCGACGTCCGGCCCGCCCTCAAGCAGGTCTCCGGCGGAGGCGGCGGGCGCCGCGGCGGGTCCAGCAGCGACGGGCCGTACGGGCCGTACAACGGCGGCCGGTAGGACCGACTGAGCCAAGAGGAAGGGCCCGGGGCCACAGCCCCGGGCCCTTTCCCGTGCCGGGGCGCGGGCCCCTCTTCTTCCGTGCCAGGACCGCCGCGTCAGCCCCGGGCCCTTTCCAGCGCCAGGACCGCCACGTCGTCCGTCAGCTCGCCGCCGTTCAGCGACCGCACCTCCGTGACGGCCGCTTCGAGCAGGTCCTCGCCCCGCAGGCCCTCCGACAGCTGCCGGTTGATCATCTCGACCATCCCGTCCTGCCCGAGCCGAGGCGAGCCCGGGCCCGCCGAGCGGCCCTCGATCAGGCCGTCCGTGTACATCAGCAGGCTCCACGCCGCGCCCAGCTCCACCTGGCGGCGCGGCCAGCGGGCGCGCGGCAGCAGGCCGAGCGCCGGGCCGCCGTCCTCGTACGGCAGCAGCCGTGCCGGGCGGCCCTTGCGGGCGATCAGCGGCGCGGGGTGGCCGGCCAGGCAGAGGCCCGCCCGGCGGCCGTCCGGCGCGATGTCGACCGTGCAGAGCGTCGCGAAGATCTCCTCGCTCTCCCGCTCGTGCTCCAGGACCCGCTGGAGCGTCGAGAGCAGCTCGTCCCCGCACAGTCCCGCGAAGGTCAGCGCCCGCCAGGCGATGCGCAGCTCCACGCCGAGCGCGGCCTCGTCCGGGCCGTGCCCGCAGACGTCGCCGATCATCGCGTGGACCGTGCCGTCGGGGGTGCGGACGGTGTCGTAGAAGTCCCCGCCGAGCAGGGCGCGGGAGCGGCCGGGCCGGTAGCGGGCGGCGAAGCGCAGGTCGGAGCCCTCCAGGAGCGGGGTGGGCAGCAGCCCGCGCTCCAGGCGGGCGTTCTCCTGGGCCCGCAGCCGCGACTCGGTCAGCTTCACCTGCACCGCGTCGGCGCGCTTGCGCTCGACCGCGTACCGGATCGCCCGGCTCAGCAGCCGGCCGTCGAGCTCCTCGCGGAAGAGGTGGTCCTGGGCCCCGACCCGTACCGCCTCCGCCGCCAGCTCCGCGTCGGCCGAGGCCGCGAGGGCGAGGACGGCGTGGCGCGGGGCGAGCCGCAGGATGTGGCGCAGCGGCGCGAGCGGGTCGTCACCGGCCGCGCGGGGGCCGGGCAGGGCCAGGTCCACCAGGACGCAGTGCACGTCGTCGGTGAGCAGCCGCTCGGCCTCGGTCAGGTTGCGGGCGGTACGGATCCGGACGCGGGTCCCGTCCCGGTCGTCGAGCATCTCGGGCACGGCGAGGGCACCCGCCGGGTCGTCCTCGACGACCAGCAGGGTGAGGTCGGCGCCGGTGCCTGTGGCAGCGGTGACAAGAGCGCCGGGCGCCGCTGCAGAGACGATTCTCTGGCGCGGTACGGGTACGGGCATCGGTCGCGGTTTCCTTCCCTCCCCCCGAGGGCGCGGCGGGGCGACGAACGACGTCCCGCCAGACGGGGACCATAGCGGTAGCGCGCGGGGGAGCGGAATGCCGATCAGAGTATGAGCACCGAAGAGCCATTGGCATATGCCGCGCATGGGGAGGTTGTTGCCCTCGGAGCCATGACGAACATCACGCCGGGGTGGTGTGCGGAAGTGAACGGGGTCACTCCGGGCGGACCACGCCCAGGATCTCCATCGAGCCCGCGCCCGCGAGCGTGACGTCCCGGCCCGGGCGCGGCGCGTGCACGATCGCGCCGTTCCCGACGTACATGCCGATGTGGCTGGCGTCCTTGTAGTAGACGATCAGGTCGCCGGGCCGCATGTCCTTGATGTCCACCTTGGGCAGCAGCCGCCACTGCTCCTGCGAGGTGCGCGGAATGTTCCGGCCCGCCGAACCCCAGGCCCGCTGGGTGAGCCCCGAGCAGTCGTACGAGTCAGGGCCCTCGGCTCCCCAGATGTACGGCTTGCCGATCTGCGCCGTCGCGAACTCCACCGCCCGCTTGCCCTGCGGCGTCGCCGTGGCGGTCAGGCCCTTGAGGACGCCGGTGTTCACCCAGGCGGTCTGCTGGCGGTACTGCTCCTGCTCCTCCAGGCGCCGCAGCCGCTCCAGCTCCTCGGCCGCCAGCTGGGACTCCAGCTTCTTCGCCGCGGCTATCTTGTCGTTGATGTCCTTCTTGGCCGTCGCCTGCTTGACGCGGTTGGCCTCCAGCTTGGTCCAGTTGGTGCCCGCGTCCTTGGCGTAGACGGTCAACTGGGCCTGGGTCCTGGTCATTTCCGCGAGCAGGTCCTTCGTGGCCTTCTGGCCCGCCTTGAACCGTCCCGCGTTGTCCAGGAAGAGCTGCGGGTCGTCGGTGAGGACGAACTGCGCGCCGTCCGGCAGACCGCCGTTGCGGTACTGCGCGCGGGCCGCGGCGCCCGCCTGGGCCTTGAGCGCGTCGATCTTCTCGTTGCCGGCCACGATCATCTGGGCCAGCCGCACGATCTCGGCGGACTGCTCCTTGGTCTGCTCCTCCGCGAGGTTGTACGCGTCGGTCGCGGCGGCGGCCTGCCGGTAGAGGCCCTCGATCTCCTTGCGTACCTCTTCGAGGGTCTTCTTCGGCGCGGCGGGCGCCCCGGGCGGCAGCGGGTCGGCCGAGGCCTGGAGCGTCAGCGCGGGTGAGGCGAGCATCGTCAGGGCGCAGACCACGGTGATCGCGGCGCTGACGCGGCGGCGTCGGTTCACAAGCTCCCCCTCAGTGCGGCCCGCACCCGTGTCCGGCAGCCGGTATCTGATTTACCGTCAGTAACTTGGTGGCGACCTTGGCGATAGTGCCATGCGTGACGTCAAAGCAACAGGGGATACCGGCCCCTGTCGGGTCACTCTCCCTCAGACGGGACGGGTGGGGAGGGAGTTGCGTTCCCGATCGAGCCGGAATTCACCGGCAATTGGCGCATCGGCAAGCGGGCGCGCCCGCCGGATCCCCGCTACCCGCTACCCGCTACCCGCGCGGCGCCAGCGCCTCCCAGCGGACCGTCACCTCGCCCTGCCGCCACCGCTGGTACCCGTCCGTCAGGGGCCAGTCCGCCGCCAGCGTCCGTACGGCCCGGATCCAGCGCTGCCGCGCGCCCAGCGAGGCGTACGGGGCGGCCGCCGCCCACGCCCGGTCGAAGCCGCGCAGGAACGCGTGGACCGGCTCGCCCGGCACGTTGCGGTGGATCAGCGCCTTGGGCAGCCGTTCCGCGAGGTCGGAGGGCCGGTCGAGCGAGCCGAGCCGGGTCGCGAAGGTGACCGTCCGCGGTCCTGACCGGTCGAGGGCCACCCACACATGACGGCGCCCGATCTCGTCGCAGGTCCCCTCGACGAGCAGTCCGCCCGGGCCGAGCCGCGCGCACAGCCGCGCCCACACGGCGGCGACCTCGTTCTCGTCGTACTGGCGCAGCACGTTCGCGGCCCGGATCAGCGCGACCTCGCCCGGCACCGGGACCTCGAAGCCGCCGTGCAGGAAGGTGAGGCCCGCGCGCTCGTACGGCTTGGCGGCGGCGACCCGGGCCGGCTCGATCTCGATGCCGACGACCTCGGTGCGCGGGTCCGCTGTCCGCAGCCGGGCCAAGAGCTCCACGGCGGTCCAGGGGGCGGCGCCGTACCCCAGGTCGACGGCGACGGGCGGCTCGGCGGAGCGGCGCAGGGCGGGGCCGTGCGTGGCGGCGATCCAGCGGTCCATACGGCGCAGCCGGTTCGGGTTGGTGGTCCCGCGGGTGGCCGTGCCGACGGGTCGGGACACGGCGGGGAGGTTGGTGCGCGGGGCCATGGAACGAGGGTACGGGCCGGTGCCGGACGGTGGTGCCACGCCGTCCGGGACGGCAATGAATTGGCAAAGAGGAAATGGATGGGGCGATTCCGGCGTTGTCGCCCGTGGAAGGTGCCGCGCGCGCCACCTTCGCCGTGCCCGCAACGCCCGACCCGCGCAATCCCGACCCGCGCGAATGCACCACCCGCGCAGTGCCCGACCAGCGCAATGCACCACCCGCGCAACGCCCGCAAGCCCCCGACCCAGCGGAAGGACCGTCGACGTGAGCCAGTACGTGTCCCGGCTCGCCGGCTCCCTGGCGACGCCGCCCCGGCTCCGGCTCCCCGGACGCCACCGGAGCCCCCGCCGGGTGGCCATGCTCAGCGTCCACACCTCGCCCCTCCACCAACCGGGCACCGGCGACGCCGGCGGTATGAACGTGTACATCGTGGAGCTGGCCAAGCGGCTCGCCGCGATCAACATCGAGGTCGAGATCTTCACCCGGGCCACCACCGGCGGCCTCGCCCCGGTCGTCGAACTCGCGCCGGGCGTTCTCGTACGGCATGTGGACGCGGGCCCGTACGAGGGGCTCGCCAAGGAGGAGCTGCCGGCCCAGCTGTGCGCCTTCACGCACGGCGTGATGCAGGCCTGGGCGGGGCACCGGCCCGGCCACTACGACCTGGTCCACTCCCACTACTGGCTCTCCGGCCACGTCGGCTGGCTCGCCGCCGAGCGCTGGGGCGTCCCGCTGGTGCACGCCATGCACACCATGGCGAAGGTCAAGAACGCGGCGCTCGCCGAGGGCGACACGCCCGAGCCCGCGGCCCGGGTGATCGGTGAGACGCAGATCGTCGACGCCGCCGACCGGCTG
This sequence comes from Streptomyces sp. NPDC014870, assembly GCF_043081505.1. Lineage (NCBI taxonomy): Bacteria > Bacillati > Actinomycetota > Actinomycetes > Kitasatosporales > Streptomycetaceae > Streptomyces > Streptomyces sp. NPDC014870. The sequence goes on along the minus strand of NZ_JBIBWQ010000009.1, from coordinate 331,960 downwards.
ATCGCCAACACCTCCGAGGAGGCCGACGAACTGGTCCGCTTCTACGACGCGGACCCCGGGAAGGTCGCCGTCGTCCACCCCGGCGTGAACCTGGACCACTTCCGCCCGGCGGACGGCCGGGTCGCCGCCCGGGCCCGCCTCGGGCTGCCCGCCGACGCCTTCATCCCGGTCTTCGCGGGCCGGATCCAGCCGCTGAAGGCCCCCGACATCCTGCTGCGGGCCGCGGCCAGGCTCCTGGAGCGCGACCCGTCGCTGCGCTCGCGCATGGTCGTGCCGATCGTCGGCGGGCCGAGCGGCAGCGGCCTCGCCAAGCCCGAAGGGCTGCAGAAGCTCGCCGCCCGGCTCGGCATCTCCGACGTCGTGCGCTTCCACCCGCCGGTCGGCCAGGACCGCCTCGCGGACTGGTTCCGCGCTGCGTCGGTGCTGGTCATGCCCTCGTACAGCGAGTCCTTCGGCCTGGTCGCCATCGAGGCGCAGGCGGCCGGCACCCCGGTCGTCGCGGCGGCCGTGGGCGGCCTCCCGGTGGCCGTACGGGACGACGTCACCGGCTTCCTGGTCCAGGGCCACGACCCGGCCGACTACGCCCGCGCGCTCGGCCGCTTCGTCGACGACCCGGCGCTGACCGGGCGGATGGGCGCCGCGGCGGCCCGGCACGCGGAGTCCTTCGGCTGGGACACGGCCGCCTCGGGCACGGCGGACGTGTACACGGCGGCGATGCACGATCACCGCCGTCGCGTACGCTCGCTGCATGGCTGAGCGAGCTGAGCGGGCTGAGGGCGTACGGCGGGTCGTCGAGGACACCTTCAAGGACGCCGAACTGGAGTGGGAGTCGCCCGAGCCGGGCTCGTACGTCGTCAAACTCCCCGGCACGCGCAAGCTCTTCACGACGCTCTCCCTCCGCGTGGGCCGGCACTCCCTCTCGCTGAACGCCTTCGTCATCCGCCACCCCGACGAGAACGAGCCGGCCGTCCACCGCTGGCTCCTGGAGCGCAACCTCAAGCTGTACGGCGTGAGCTACGCGGTCGACGGCCTCGGCGACATCTATCTCACCGGCAAGCTGCCGCTGGCCGCCGTCACCCCGGAGGAGCTGGACCGGCTGCTGGGCTCGGTCCTCGAAGCGGCGGACGGCTCCTTCAACACGCTTCTGGAGCTGGGTTTCGCGAGCGCGATCCGGCGTGAGTACGAGTGGCGGGTCTCGCGCGGCGAGTCGACCCGGAATCTCGACGCGTTCACCCACCTGACCCAGAAGCCCGCGAACCGGCCTTCTTGAGAAGACTGCCGGTCGATACGTGCGCGATCGGTCACTCGTTCGTGGGAGTGTGAGGAATCCGAACAGAGTAGCGAGACATGCGGCGCTACGCTCGCATCATGACGACAACGACGGCCGCTGACGGTGCCGGGCACGCCCGGTTCACGTACCGGCTTCGTGTGTCGTCCACCGCTCTTGCCGTTCTGTTGGGCGAGTGGGACCGGTGCCGCTGGATCTGGAACGAGTGCGTTGCACGGTCGAGGAAGGCTCACCGGGAAGGTGAGACGTGCGGCCCCGCTCGTCTCGACAAGATGCTGACCGAAGCCCGTGCCCGGTTCGCGTGGCTTCGCGAGGGCAGCAGCGTGCCGCAGCAACAGGTGGTCCGCGATTTCGCCAGGGCCCGTACGAAAGCGCTCAAGGACGTGAAGGACCAGCTACCGGGCAAGCGCCGGGCCGGTATGCCGAGGCACAAGAAGAAGGCTCTGGCCGGCCTGACGCTCAACTACACCCGGCGCGGCTTTCGTCTCAAGGACGGGAAGCTGCATCTCGTGGGTGGGGTCGCCCTGACGGTAGTCTGGTCGCGGGATCTTCCGGCCGAACCGACGAGCGTGCGCCTCTACCGTGACAGCCTCGGTCACTGGTACGCCTCGTTCGTCGTCGCGATCGAAGCCCAACCGCTCCCGGCGACTGACACCGTGCTCGGTGTCGACTGGGGCGTGAAGGAGACGGCGACTACCACCAGCGACGCCCACGACCTCCCCCACGCCGAACACGGCAAGAAGGCCGCTGCCAAACTCGCCGGGTACCAGCGGATGATGGCCCGCAAGGCCGCCGACGCGGCGATCTCCGCTACCAAGCACGAACTGATCAACATGGCGCGCAAGCACGGTCGTGACCTGCGGCTCGTGCACCCCGCGCACACCACCATGGACTGCGGACTTTGCGGAGCAAGAACCAAGCACGCACTCCCGCTGTCGGAACGCACCTACACCTGCACCGCATGCGGAGCCGTCTCCCCCAGAGACAAGAACTCCGCACGCGTAATGCTCGTCCGGGCTGGTCTCAACCCGGCTACCGTTGATTGCGGAAGACCTGACGGACCGTCGGTCCGCCTGGCTGCATGAGGTAGGAATCCCCCTCAGCCACGAGGGGGAGGAGTCAACTTCCAGTGCGCGTACGGCGGGCGGCCGGCGGCGGTCGGCGCCGGCGGGGACGCAGCTCCACGGCATCAACGTGGAGGGGCTCTCCAGCTACAACGTCTGGTCGCGCGGGGTGATGGAGATGGGCACCTTCGACACGCACCGGGGCATGCCGTTCGCCAACGTACGGACGGAGATCACGGTCGACAACAACGGCCGGCACGGCGGCGACGCCTCGGCGGGCCCGCTGTACGGCGCCCGGTTCACGCACTGGAACGTGACGGTGACCAACGGCCGGGCGGGCCTGGTCAAGATCGACACGATCGCGCCGTACAGCGCGACGGTGGGGATCAGCGAGGTCACGGAGTTCGACCAGATCGACGTACCGGACTTCGCGGGCGAGCTCCACGCGCGCGTGGAGGCGTACGGGACTCCGGGGACCGTCCGCCCCCGGAACCTGTACGAGGCGCAGCGGGACCTCAGGCGCTGACGGAGGGGGAGACGGTACTGGTCTTCACTTCGGCCAGAGCGTCGACCGGACTGCCGGCGGTGTTGCCGGCCGGACCGTCGGCAGTGTGGTCGGCCGGACTGTCTGCCGGACTGTCGGCCGCGACCGGTGCGTCATCCTCGTCGAGGACCTTGCGGAGCCGGGTCATGTACCCGATCGCGGCGAGGGTTCCGATGACGCCCGTACCCATCCAGAGGAAGTCCGGTCCCGGCCCGTCGACGACCCATCCGGCGAGGATCGGGGCGAGGAAGCCGGACAGCGCCCAGGACATGCCCATGACGCCCTGGTAGCGGCCGCGGGCGTGTTCGGGGGCGAGCTTGGCGGTGGCGGCGGCGTTCGTCGGGACGTGGACCATCTCGCCGATGGTCCACACGACGACGGTCACGGCGAAGACGAGCGGGGTGCCGGCCAGGGCGGTGGCGCCCGTACCGACGGCGAAGAGCAGCGAGGAGACGGTGAGCAGCATCGCCGGGGAGCGCTTGTCGGTCACCTTGTTGACGAGGAGCTGGAAGCCGACGATCACGACGCCGTTGACGGCGATGACGGCGCCGTACGCCGAGGGTTCGAGCCCGTTGGCCGCCATGGAGAGCGGCAGGCCGACCCAGGGGGCGGTGAAGACGAGACAGATGAGGAGGTTGAGGAGGACGAGGGTGCGGAACGGGGCGTCGCGCAGGACGTCGAGGACGCTGACGCGGTCCTTCTCGACGATCTCGCCGGCCGGGTTCCGGCGGGCCTCGGGGCGGGTCTCCGGGAGGCGCAGGAAGACGATCAGGGCGCACAGGGTGACCGCGACGGCCTCGACGACGAAGAGGGTGCGGTAGCCGAGGAACATCGCGGCGCCACCGCCGAAGGCGGCGACGGCGAAACCGAGGTTGAGGGCCCAGTAGTTGAGGGCGAAGGCCCGGCGGCGGTCGGGCTCGGGGACCATGTCGGTGATGGTCGCCTGGATGGACGGCCGGACGGCCTGCATGGAGACGCCCATGAGCAGGACGACGGCAGCGACGCCCCAGGCGGTGGTGACCAGGGCGAGGCCGGCGGCGCAGGTGGCCGTCACCAGGTGCATGGTGACCATCGTGGGCCGGCGGCCCCACTTGTCGGTGAGGGTGCCGCCGAGCGGGGAACCGGCGACGCCGCCGAGGCCGTGCAGGGCGACGACGAGCCCGGCGAACCAGGCGGAGTGGCCGAGCTCCTGCGTCAGGTACAGCGACAGGAAGGTCAGGACGAAGGCGCCGGTCCGGTTGACGAGGGTGGAGAGCCAGAGCCACCAGAAGCCCTGGGGGAGACCCGAGACGGTGGCACGGGCTGATCGTCTGAGCGAGTCGAAGGACATGTGTGGCGGGCTCCCCGTGCCTGTAAGTGTCGCTGTGCAGACACGTAACTTACGAGCCGGGCCTTCCCGGACGCCACTGAATTGACGGCGATCGTCAACCGTCCACGGACTGTGCACCGTGCGCGAGGCGCCCCCGCCGTCGTTTAGGCTCGGACGCATGGCCGACGCACCGTACAAGCTGATCCTCCTCCGCCACGGCGAGAGCGAGTGGAACGCGAAGAACCTGTTCACCGGCTGGGTGGACGTCAACCTCACCGAGAAGGGCGAGAAGGAGGCGGTCCGCGGCGGTGAGCTGCTCAAGGACGCCGGCCTGCTGCCCGACGTACTGCACACCTCCCTCCAGAAGCGCGCCATCCGCACGGCGCAGCTGGCGCTGGAGTCCGCCGACCGCCACTGGATCCCGGTCCACCGCTCCTGGCGTCTGAACGAGCGCCACTACGGTGCGCTCCAGGGCAAGGACAAGGCGCAGACGCTCGCGGAGTTCGGCGAGGAGCAGTTCATGCTCTGGCGCCGCTCGTACGACACCCCGCCGCCGGCGCTCGAGGACGGCACCGAGTTCTCCCAGTCGGACGACGCGCGCTACGCGACGATCCCGCCGGAGCTCCGCCCCCGCACGGAGTGCCTGAAGGACGTCGTCGACCGCATGCTCCCGTACTGGTACGACGGCATCGTCCCGGACCTCCTGGACGGCCACACCGTCCTGGTCGCGGCCCACGGCAACAGCCTCCGCGCCCTGGTCAAGCACCTGGACGGCATCTCGGACGAGGCCATCGCGGGCCTGAACATCCCGACGGGCATCCCGCTGGTCTACGAACTGGACGAGAACTTCAAGCCCCTGAACCCGGGCGGCACGTACCTCGACCCGGAGGCGGCGGCCGCGGCGATCGAGGCGGTCAAGAACCAGGGCAAGAAGTAACTCGAAGGCCCCGATGGAGCCCCCTACCTGCGGTTTCTCCGCGGGCAGGGGGCTTCTTCGCATTCCGGGGCCGCCTGTGGGTCGTCAGGGGGGGGCGGGGCCGCGAGCGGCATCGCCGTGGCTGATGAGCGTGTCGTCAGGTCACCGCCCCCAGAGTCGCTCCACAGGCCCCCTGCACGCTGAGACTCGGGGGCCTCATGAGTGGTGCGGGGGTCCGATGACCTTCTGTCCGATCTGTTCGGCGAGCCACTCCGCGAAGCGCTCCTCGTAGCCATCGCCGTTGCGGCGCCGCACGTGGACGAGCACCAGGTGCGTATCGGCGGCGGCTTCGAGCTCGCGAGAGTCGCAGTTCAGCAGGAGCGTGACCTCGGCGTGGTTGCTCTCGCCATGCAGGTCACGTTCGGGCGCCTTGGGCCACGACAGTGAGGACCAGTGGATCTCAGCCGGGTGGGGGCCTATCACCGCAGCGAAATGATCCTCGATGCTCCCCAGGGGCTGGTCGATCATCGAGACGGTCAGCGGAAGATACGCCTGCGTGTCAGCCAGGTTGTCGGGAAGCTCCCGCCCGGGAGCGTAACGGGTCAGGTCCGGGATGCCGGGTGGCGGAACGACGGGCGCGGCCCTGTTCCAGGACGTGAACCACGACTCCGGCAAAGCGTCGCGCAGCCGACTCACCTCGGCCACGGTAGGCACCACGGCCTCCACCGACACCTCGGAGTAGGGCTGGACACCGAAGGCCACCATCCGGCGAGCCAGACGCAGGGCCAGATCACGGTCGGGTGTCCGAATGACGGGGAAAGCAACGCCGGTCGACATGGGAAGACTCTGCCACCACCTCGAACGGGGAGGCCTTCCCTTTTCCACCGCAGGACCGGCAAGATCCAGAGGAAGCTGGTTAGTTCGAGCACCGCACAAGTGCGGCTGATCAATTGAGGCTTCACCCGGCCTCCGCGCCAACTACGGTACGGATCACCCACACTGGAGGTCATATGGCTGACTACGCCTCTCATGCGCACAAGGCTCAGGAGCTGCTCGAAACCGTCGAGCGGGAGTCAAAGGGCCGTCTCAGCCATGAGACCCGTGTGCGGATGGCTCAGGTCGAAGCGCTTCTGGCGCTCGCTGCCGCGACGGACCGACAGGAGACACCTGCTACACCTCGGTGACAGCGGCCCGATCCTCCATACAGCAGGGGCACCGCACCTCAGCAGGAGCCCGTGCCGTCGCGCCCCCTCCCTCCTGCAGAGGTGGCCACAGCCTTGTGCGCCCCAGTGCTCCTGCGGAGAGGTGTCATGCGCCCACATGCGCCTTCCGTAGAGCCAGGAGCACTCGACACACTCGGCTGGTCCGTCCGTCTGACGACGCCAGGGGGAGCATTGGCTCGAACGCAGTCCAAGTGCGGAGCGCTCACGCAGAAGGGGACTCGGTGTCAGCGCCTCGCCATGATCGGAGCGTCCAGGTGCGACCGTCACCGTGGTGAGTGGTCCTCCTACGAGGTTGAGAAGCGCAGGGTGAAGAAGAAGCGGAAGTAGTCGGCCGCTGGGCCGTCTCTGGGCCGCGGGAAGACGAAAGAGCCCCCTATCTGCGGTCTCTCCGCGGGCAGGGGGCTTCTTCACGCTCCTGGGCCGAGGAGTGAAAGGGAGTCACCGGCCCTTCACGCGTCCGGTCGGGCGTCGAGTTCGGCCAGCAGGCCGCGGACGTGCTGCTCGATGGCGTCGCGGATGGGGCGGACGGCGTCCACGCCCTGGCCGGCGGGGTCGTCGAGCTGCCAGTCGAGGTAGCGCTTGCCGGGGAAGTAGGGGCACGCGTCGCCGCAGCCCATGGTGATGACCACGTCGGAGGCCTGGACGGCTTCGGTGGTGAGGACCTTGGGCGTCTCGGCGGAGATGTCGATGCCGACCTCGGACATGGCGGCGACGACGGACGGGTTCACCGTGTCGGCGGGCGCGGAGCCGGCCGAGCGCACCTCGACCCGGTCGCCGCCGAGGTGGGTGAGGAAGGCGGCGGCCATCTGGGACCGGCCCGCGTTGTGGACGCAGACGAAGAGGACGGACGGGGGCGCGGGAGTGCTCACGGCGGGACTTCCTGTGCGGGACGGCGGGCTTCAGCGGGTGTGCGGGGGCCTTCGGTGGGGGTGTTCAGGGGGCTTCAGAGGGTGTGCAGGGGGGCTTCAGTGGCGGGCGGTTGCGAGTTCGGGCCCGTCTGCCGCCGCGGGTACCGCATCGAGCGGGGCTGCGGAACGGCCGAAGAGGGCGACCGCCAGGGCGACGCCGACGCCGGCACCGAGGAGCTGGGCGGCGACGAAGGGCGGTACGGAGGCCGGGGCGATGCCCGCGAAGGTGTCGGAGAGGGCTCGCGCGACGGTCACGGCCGGGTTGGCGAAGCTGGTGGACGAGGTGAACCAGTAGGCCGCCCCGATGTAGGACGCCACCAGGACCGGGCCGAGCCGCTGCTGGGCGGTGCGGCCGAGCCCGAGGACCAGGAGGACCAGGCCGGTGGTGGCGACGATCTCGCCGAGCCACAGATGACCGTCGGAACGGTCGCGGGTGGAGAGCCGGACGAGCGGTTCGGCGAACATCGCGTTCGCCAGTACGGCCCCACCGGTGCCACCGACGATCTGCGCGGGCACGTAGGCCGCCACGGCCCGTGGTTCCAGGCCGTCGGTGCCGTGGCGTCCGGTCCACCACACGGCCAGCGTCACGGCCGGATTGAAGTGGGCCCCGGATACCGGGCCGAGCAGGGCGATCAGCATGCCGAGCCCGAAGACCGTGGCCAGTGAGTTGGCCAGCAGCTGGAGGGCGACGTCCTCGGTCAGCTCGGTGGCCTGGATGCCGGAGCCGACCACGATCGCGACGAGGGCGGCGGTGCCGATCAGCTCGGCCAGCGCCCGACGCCCCAGGGAAGGCATCACCTGACCACTGCGGCCGGGACGGCGTCGGCCGGCGACTGCAGCAGGGAGGAGAGCCGGGCGAGGGCGGCCGGCAGCACCCAGTAGTAGACCCAGGTACCGCGCCGTTCGGAGCCCACCAGTCCCGCTTCCCTGAGCACCTTGAGGTGGTGCGAGATCGTGGGCTGAGAGACGTCGAACGGGCCGATGAGTTCACACACGCAGGCCTCGCCGCCCTCGTGCGAGGCGATCAGCGAGAGCAGGCGCAGCCGGATCGGGTCCGACAGGGCCTTGAACATCCTGGCCAGGTCGACGGCATCCGATTCGCCCAGCGGCTCACGGACCATCGGCGAGCAGCACGCCACCTGGTCGTCCTGCCCGATCACAGGCAACTCCGATTTCGACATGCATCTATGTTGACATCCATCTAATCAAGAGGCAACCTCGATCTCATCAGCCTGCATCGACAGATGTCGAAACACCGTCGCATCGTGAAGCTCAGGGAGAGGAGACCGTCATGTCCCGTATCCAGCTCGCCCTCCGCGTCGCCGACCTCGAAGGCTCCGTCGCGTTCTACTCGAAGCTGTTCGGCGTCGAGCCGGCGAAACGTCGCCCCGGGTACGCCAACTTCGCCGTCACCCAGCCGCCCGTCAAGCTCGTCCTCATCGAGGGCGACGCGGGCCAGGACACCCGGCTCGACCACCTGGGCGTCGAGGTCGAGAGCACCGAAGAGGTCGCCGCCGCCACCGCCCGCCTGAGGGACGCCGGTCTGGCCACGTTCGAGGAGACAGGCACGTCCTGCTGCTACGCCCTCCAGGACAAGGTCTGGGTCACCGGACCCGGCAGGGAGCCCTGGGAGGTCTACGTCGTGAAGGCCGACGCGGACACCCTCGCCAAGACCGCCAACGCCGCCAAGACCGCCAAGGCCACGCCCGACGCCACGCCCGACGCCTGCTCGTGCGGCATCTGCTCGTGCGGCACCTGAGCGACTCCGTCCTGCCGGGAGCGGGCCTTTCCGGCCTTTCTGCCGAAAGGCCGTCCGAAAAGCCGTTGTTGTGGCCACGGGACTCGCATAAGGTCCCCTACGTGATCACCGGATCGGCGACTCTTCGCCACACACGGACGGGCAAGCCGGTAGAAGGCTGATCCCGCGGCGGGGGTGCGTACGCCGCCCCCTGCGTTCGGCACGTGGACCTCCCTGGACCTCTGTGGGCATCGCGCCCCTTCAGTCCAGTCGTTCCCACCCAGCCGAACCCACAGCGAGGTCTTCCACCCATGGCAGTCAGCTTCAACCACACCATCATCGCGTCCAAGGACAGCGCCGAGTCCGCCCGCTTCTTCCGCGAGCTGCTCGAACTCCCCGAGGCCCCGTCCTGGGGACCGTTCGTCAATGTCCAGCTCGCCGACGGCGTCCTGCTCCAGTTCGCCACGCCGCCCGGCGAGATCGAGATCCAGATGCAGCACTACGCGTTCCTCATCGACGACGAGCTCTTCGACCGCGCGTACCAGCGGCTCTGCGACGCTTCCGTCGAGCACTGGGCCGATCCGCAGATGCGGCTCCCGGGCGAGATCAACCACGGGCACGGCGGCCGAGGGGTGTACTTCAAGGACCCCGCCGGTCACGCCATCGAGCTGATCACCCGCCCGTATATCTAGGGCGGTGACGGCGGTGGCGCCGATAGCCTCCGGCCATGGCTGACGACACCGCACTCCGGCTGGAGAAGATCACCCCTGACAACATCGACGCCGCGCTCGCCCTGCGCGTCCATCCCCACCAGGAGAAGAACGTCGCCTCCGTCGCGCATTCGCTCGCGGAGGCGTACGCCTTCGGCGCGACCGCCTGGCCCCGGCTCATCCTCGACGGCGACGAGGTCGTCGGCTTCCTGATGGCCTTCCTGGACATCCAGTGGGCCCCGGAGAAGAACCCCGACGACCGCCGCAGCGGACTCTGGCGACTCAACATCGCCGCCGACCGGCAGGGCAAGGGGTACGGGCGGTTCGCCGTCGAAGCCGTACGCCAGGAGATACGGCGGCGCGGCGGCGACGAGCCGTCCATGTACGTGACCTGGGAGCCCGGCGAGAACGGGCCCGAGGGGTTCTACCTCGGGCTCGGCTTCCGTGCGACGGGGGAGACCAGCGGCCGGCAGACCGTCGGCGCCCTCGACCTCTGACACCACACGCGCGCGGCCCCGCCCGGGAGGATCCGGGCGGGGCCGCGCGCGTGTGGTGTCAGGACGTCACGAACGTCAGGACGTCACGAACGTCAGGAACGTCGGGACGTCACAAACGTCAGGACGTCAGGAACGGGCGACCTCAGCCGCAGCCCCCGCACTGGCACGGCCCGCCGGACTGGCAGCCGCAGCCGCAGCCCGCTCCGCACGAGCAGCCGCTGAGGCCGAGAACGGGCAGGAACACCGCGTCGCGCGGAATCGCCTGCTGGGTGTCGGTGGTGGCGGTGGTGGCGGTCTCAGCCATGGGGTCCCCTCCTCGGAGGCGTACGTCGCCTCTCCCCATTGCATGCCCACCCTCCCGGGCGCATCAACGGCGCACAGGAGTGCGAACGCCACCCCGCCCGGTCGCCCCTCCGGGGCTACGCGCCCTCGACCGGGGCGTCCGCCTGCTGCAGCTCGTCCGCGTGCTCGCCCGTCACCAGGTACACGACGCGCTTCGCCACCGACACCGCGTGGTCGGCGAACCGCTCGTAGTAGCGGCCGAGCAGCGTCACGTCGACGGCCGTCTCGATGCCGTGCTTCCAGCGGTCGTCCATCAGGTGCTGGAAGAGCGTGCGGTGCAGCAGGTCCATCTCGTCGTCGTCCTGCTCCAGCTGGAGCGCCAGGTCGACGTCCTTCGTGATGATGACCTCGGCCGCCTTCGCCATCAGGCGCTGCGCCAGCTGCCCCATCTCCAGGATCGTCGCGTGCAGGTCGCGCGGGACCGCCGTCTCCGGGAAGCGCAGCCGCGCCAGCTTCGCCACGTGCTGCGCCAGGTCGCCGGAGCGCTCCAGGTCGGCGCTCATGCGCAGCGAGGTCACCACGATCCGCAGGTCCGTGGCCACCGGCTGCTGGCGGGCCAGCAGGGCTATGGCCCGGGCCTCCAGGTCGTGCTGGAGGTCGTCGACCTTCTGGTCCGCGGCGATCACGGTCTCCGCGAGCTTCAGGTCGGCGTCGAGCATGGCCGTCGTGGCGCGCCCGATCGCGGACCCGACAAGGCGGGCCATCTCGACCAGGCCTTCGCCGATCGAGTCAAGTTCCTCGTGGTACGCGTCCCGCATCGATGTCCCTCTCTCACTGATGTCCAGGGTCCCGGTCGGGCTTGGACCCCCACGCTCCCACGTTCGGGCCCCTACGCGTCCGCAGCCTCCACCCGAAGTGAATGAACCTTTTCGCCCCGGTGAACTCTGGGCGACCCGGGCCACCCCTCCGCTCGGTCCAAATGAACCGGCACAGTCCCCACGGTGAACTCTGGGCGACGACTGTTCGAGCAGCCACTCGGACGGCTGGGAGAGAGTCTCTCGTGCCGCATAACCTTGAGGACATGGACGTGAACGCGGCGGTGGCCGCATTGGCCGCGATCGCCGGGGTGTGCACCGGCGTGATCGCCATGCTGGCGTTCCGCTGGAGCGAGCGCGACCAGGCGCGGCCCACCCGGACCTCCCTGCACACCGACGCCGTGCTCCCGCCCGGCGTCGACACCGTGCTCTCCGTGCTCCGATCCTCCGCGGTCGTGCTCGACGAGAGCGACTCCGTGGTCAAGGCCAGCTCGGCGGCGTACGCCCTCGGCCTGGTCCGCGGAGGGAAGCTGGCCGTGGAGCCGATGCTCAACATGGCCCGCGACACCCGCCGCGACGGGGAGATACGACAGGTCGAGCTCGACCTGCCCCGGCGCGGCACCGGACGCGGCGAGGCCCTCGCGGTCTCCGCCCGGGTGGCCCCGCTCGGCTCGCGCCTGGTGCTGCTCCTGGTCGAGGACCTCACCGAGGCCCGCCGTATCGAAGCGGTACGGCGCGACTTCGTCGCCAACGTGAGTCATGAGCTCAAGACTCCCGTAGGGGCGCTCTCCCTGCTCTCCGAGGCCGTCATGGACGCCTCGGACGACCCCGAGGCGGTCACCCGCTTCGCCGGCCGGATGCAGATCGAGGCGACCCGGCTGACCAACCTCGTACAGGAACTCATCGACCTCTCGCGCGTGCAGAACGACGACCCGCTGGAGGACTCCGAGCCGGTACGGGTGGACGAACTGGTCGCCGAGGCGATCGACCGCTCCCGGCACACGGCCTCCACCAAGCAGATCACCATGGCCTCCGGAGGCACCGCCGACCTGCACGTCTGGGGCAGCCGCGGCCAGCTGGCCGCCGCCCTCGGCAACCTCGTCGAGAACGCCGTCAACTACTCCCCGGCCCGTACGCGCGTGGGTATCGCGGCCCGCCGCGTGGCCGCCCCCGGCGGCGACCTGATCGAGATAGCGGTGACCGACCAGGGCATCGGCATCTCCGAGAAGGACCGCGAGCGGGTCTTCGAGCGCTTCTACCGTGTCGACCCGGCCCGCTCCCGTGCCACGGGAGGTACGGGACTCGGCCTCGCCATCGTCAAGCACGTGGCCGCCTCGCACGGCGGAGAGGTCACGGTCTGGAGCACCGAAGGCCAGGGCTCCACCTTCACCCTGCGGCTGCCCGAGGCGGGCGCCGTACGGGACCGCCGCTCCTCCGCCTCCACCTCCCCCACCCCCGATCTCATGACCGAACCGCTCCCTGCCCCGGAGGTCCTTCCGTGACCCGAGTGCTTGTCGTCGAGGATGAGGAATCCTTCAGCGACGCCCTGTCGTACATGCTCCGCAAGGAAGGCTTCGAGGTCGCGGTCGCCGCGACCGGGCCCGACGGCCTCGACGAGTTCGAGCGCAACGGGGCGGACCTCGTCCTCCTCGACCTGATGCTGCCGGGCCTGCCCGGCACCGAGGTGTGCCGCCAGCTGCGCGGCCGCTCGAACGTCCCGGTCATCATGGTGACCGCCAAGGACAGCGAGATCGACAAGGTCGTCGGGCTGGAAATAGGAGCCGACGACTACGTGACCAAGCCCTTCTCCTCGCGGGAGCTCGTCGCCCGCATCCGCGCGGTCCTGCGCCGTCGCGGTGAGCCGGAGGAGGTCACCCCCGCCGCCCTGGAGGCCGGCCCGGTCCGCATGGACGTGGACCGCCACGTCGTCACGGTCGCCGGCGGCAAGGTCGACCTTCCGCTGAAGGAGTTCGACCTCCTGGAGATGCTGCTGCGCAACGCGGGCCGCGTCCTGACCCGTATGCAGCTGATCGACCGCGTCTGGGGCGCGGACTACGTGGGCGACACCAAGACCCTCGACGTCCACGTCAAGCGCCTGCGCGCCAAGATCGAACCGGACCCGGGCGCCCCGCGCTACCTGGTGACGGTCCGCGGCCTCGGCTACAAGTTCGAGCCGTAAACCGCGAGCGTCATCCGTACGCACGGAGAAGGGGCGCCCCGCCGGAGTGATCCGGTGGGGCGCCCCTTTCCCTTACGGGTGCGTCAGTGGCCGGCCGCGTGGCTGGCCTCGCCCGACGGGGTCGCGGAGCCCGAGGGGGTCGCGGTGCCCGACGGGGTCGCGGTCGCGCCGGGCTTCGCGCCGTGGCCCGCCTCGCCGGTCGGCGTCGCGGTGGCCGAACCGGTCGGCTTGGCGGCCGGCGGCTGCGGGATCACGGTCGGGCCGTACTCCTTGAAGTAGCTGGTCGCCGGGACGACGAAGGCCTCCAGGGAGACGTCGCCGGTCTTGCTCAGCTTGAAGACGAGCTCCTGCGCGTTGCCGTCCTTCACGGCCTCGTGGCCGTTCTCGATCGTGGCGGAGGCGTTGTCCTTGCCGCCGATGACGACAGAGCCGCCCGCGGGGATGGTGATCGGGCCGGTGCCCTCGGCGGCCTTGAGCTTCACCGGCGCGGCGGAGTCGCCCAGGGTGATCGAGTCGAGCGTCTGCGGCGCGGTGCCGTTGTTGAACACCGTCGCGGAGACGACGGCGGGGCCCGCCGCGCCGACGGTCGGCTGGGTGATCACGAGAGCGTTCTGGATCTGGACGTCATCCACCGTGACGGCCGCGTTGTCCGGCCGGACGCCGAGGGTCTGCGCGTTGTTGCCGGCGCCACAGGCGGACAGCGAGGCGATCGAGATCACGATGGCGGTGGCGGCGAGGGCGCCGCGTCGAAGGCTGCGGCTCACGGCGGCGGCATCTCCTAGGACGTACGGACAGGCTAAGGACGAGTCGGCTGGAGTGGAGCTCAGGACCAACCGGCCAAGGACGAGCTAAAGGTGCGTCAGCGGCCTTAGGTTACCGAGCCACCCTCTCCGTCCCGCACCCGACCCGCCCCTTCACGCCCCACCCCGCCCCGGTGGCCCCCCGACACGGATCCCGAACCCGGCCCGAGCCCCGTTCCGGCGCGGATCCCGAACCCGGCCAGAGCGGCCCCGAGGCCGTCCCCAGCGCGCCCCGCCCGACCCCGCACCCCCACCGCACCGGACCCCGCACCCGCACCGCGCCTCCCACTCACCCAAGCCGTGTCCCGATCACGTCGCATTGACGCTCCGTTCACATAACCGACTTGATCAATTCGGCGATCGTCCGCGTATTCCACCGCCCGCCCCACGGAAAAACTCGCTTCACACCTGTGGGTGATCAATTCGGGATTCGGTCCGAGATGCATCCGCACGGGTGGCCGATCCTCGAACGGAGTAGGTGAGGTTGTGTACTCTGAACCAGACAAAACGGGGCATCGCACCCCCTCTGGGACCCCTCGGGTCGGCGTGACGCCCGTGTTTCTCTCCGTCCGCGCAGCCGCTCCGACCTGCGAATACCGCCTTCCGGAAGCCCTCCGCAGCACGTTCGCGTCGCTGTTGTCAAGCCCCGAGATATGCCCTGACCTGCGAAAACGCCATTCAGAAGAAGCCGTATCCGTGTTACCCTGGATAGCCACGGAAGGGGTACCTGTCACATGACGTTCAAGGTTGGCGACACCGTGGTCTATCCCCATCACGGGGCCGCGCTGATCGAGGCCATCGAAACTCGCCAGATCAAAGGCGTGGACAAGACCTACTTGGTGCTCAAGGTCGCCCAGGGCGACCTGACGGTTCGTGTGCCGGCGGACAATGCGGAGTTCGTCGGTGTTCGCGATGTAGTCGGTCAGGATGGACTGGACCGGGTCTTCGAGGTGCTGCGCGCACCGTACGCCGAGGAGCCCACGAACTGGTCCCGACGCTACAAGGCAAACCTCGAGAAGCTCGCCTCCGGCGATGTCATCAAGGTCGCCGAAGTGGTCCGCGACCTCTGGCGCCGGGAGCGCGAGCGCGGACTCTCCGCAGGTGAGAAGCGCATGCTCGCCAAGGCTCGGCAGATCCTGGTGAGCGAGCTGGCGCTCGCGGAGAACACGAACGAGGACAAGGCCGAGGCTCTCCTCGACGAGGTCCTCGCGTCCTGAATGAAGCGATGCCGCGGTGCCCGCTGGCGTGCTGTGTCCCACACAGCTCTGCCGCCGGGCGCTGCGGCATGTTTCGTCTCATGTGTCCCGTGCGTCCGTCCCGAATGTCTCGTGCGCCGCGACGGCGAAGCCGACGGCGAGGTCCGGGTGACCCGCGACGTGACGACCGTCTCGTGACGCGTCCGTCCACGAAACGCCCGCACGCGCCGGCGAACGCCCGCACGCGGCGCTCTCAGCCCGCTCGTCCCAAGCCCCCTCGCGTCCCACGCGTCCCACGGATCCTGTGCCACGCGCCACGCCCCGACCGTCGTCACGGAAAGGGCCCGGTCAAGGCGGAGCGCCGGCACTCCCCCCAGCCTTCGGCCGGGGGCACCCCCAGGGCCATACCCATGTCCCCCGAGGAAACAAACCTGCCGGAGTGCAACCGATGACTGACGAAACGCGTCCCACACGGACCGCCGTGGTGATCCCCGCGGCGGGCCGGGGCGTACGCCTCGGCCCGGGCGCCCCCAAGGCGCTCCGCGCGCTGAACGGCACCCCCATGCTCATCCACGCCGTCCGGGCGATGGCCGCCTCCCGCGCCGTCTCCCTCGTCGTCGTGGTCGCTCCCTCCGACGGCGCCGCCGAGGTCAAGAACCTCCTCGACGACCACGCGCTGCCCGAGCGCACCGACTACCTCGTGGTCCCCGGCGGCGACACCCGCCAGGAGTCGGTACGCCTCGGCCTCGCCGCGCTCCCCGAGGGCGTCACCACCGTCCTCGTCCACGACGCGGCCCGCCCGCTCGTGCCGGTCGACACCGTCGACTCGGTCATCGAGGCCGTCCGCGACGGGGCCGTCGCCGTCGTCCCCGCCCTGCCGGTGTCCGACACCGTCAAGGAGGTCGAGCCCGCGGCGGCCAAGGGCGACCCCGAGAGCGTCGTCGCCACCCCCGAGCGCTCCCGGCTGCGCGCCGTCCAGACCCCGCAGGGCTTCGACTACGACACCCTCGTCAACGCGCACGCGACCGTCGCCCTCACGGGTGACGGCGCCACCGACGACGCCGGCATGGTCGAGCGGCTCGGCGCGCCCGTCGTGGTCGTCCCCGGCCACGAGGAGGCGTTCAAGGTGACCCGTCCCCTCGACCTCGTACTGGCCGAGGCCGTACTCGCCCGCCGGAGGGCCAACGATGGCTTCTAGCAACCTGCCGCTGGTCGGCATCGGCACCGACGTCCACGCCTTCGAGCAGGGCCGCGAGCTGTGGTGCGCCGGACTCCTGTGGGACGGCCCCGAGAACGACGGGTACGGACTCGCCGGGCACTCCGACGGTGACGTCGCCGCCCACGCCGCCTGCGACGCGCTCTTCTCCGCCGCCGGCATCGGCGACCTCGGCGCCCACTTCGGCACCTCGCGCCCCGAGTGGTCCGGCGCCTCCGGCGTCACCCTCCTCGCGGAGGCCGCCCGGATCGTGCGCGCCGAGGGGTACGAGATCGGCAACGTCGCCGTCCAGGTCATCGGCGTCCGCCCCAAGGTCGGCAAGCGCCGCGACGAGGCGCAGAAGGCGCTGAGCGCGGCGGTCGGCGCACCCGTCTCCGTCTCCGGCACGACGACGGACGGCCTCGGCCTCACCGGCCGCGCGGAGGGCCTCGCCGCCATCGCGACGGCCCTGGTGATCCGTACGGCCTGAGCGCCCGGGTCGCCCGCCCGCCTCGCCGGAGTTCGCGCGGTGCCGTGCCGAAAAACTCGCCCCGCGACCGGCAATCGGTCGCGGGGCACTACCACACGCCCACTACCCTGGAGTGGTGACTATTCGCCTGTACGACACCAGCGCCCGGCAGATCCGTGACTTCACCCCGCTCACACCGGGCACCGTCTCGATCTACCTCTGTGGTGCCACCGTGCAGGCCGCCCCGCACATCGGGCACATCCGGTCGGGGCTGAACTTCGACATCATGCGCCGCTGGTTCGAGTACCGCGGCTACGACGTCACGTTCATCCGGAACGTCACCGACATCGACGACAAGATCATCGCCAAGGGCGCCGACCAGGGCCGCCCCTGGTGGTCCATCGGCTACGAGAACGAGCGCGCCTTCAACTCCGGCTACGACGCCCTCGGTTGCCTGCCGCCCACCTACGAGCCGCGCGCCACCGGCCATGTCACCGAGATGGTCGAGATGATGCGCGGGCTCATCGAGCGCGGCCACGCCTACGAGGCCGACGGCAGCGTCTACTTCGACGTCCGCTCGTTCCCCGGCTACCTCCAGCTCTCCAACCAGGACATCGACGACCTCCGCCAGCCCGACGAGGGCGTCGGGGGCAAGCGGGACCCGCGCGACTTCGCCATGTGGAAGGCGACCAAGCCCGGCGAGCCCGACTGGGAGACCCCCTGGGGCCGCGGCCGGCCCGGCTGGCACCTGGAGTGCTCGGCGATGGCCCACAAGTACCTGGGCTCCGCCTTCGACATCCACGGCGGCGGCCTCGACCTGATCTTCCCGCACCACGAGAACGAGATCGCCCAGGCCAAGGCCTTCGGCGACGACTTCGCCTCGTACTGGGTGCACAACGCCTGGGTCACCATGAGCGGCGAGAAGATGTCGAAGTCGCTCGGCAACTCGGTGCTCGTCTCCGAGATGGTGAAGAACTGGCGCCCCATCGTCCTGCGCTACTACCTGGGCACCCCGCACTACCGCTCGATGATCGAGTACAGCGAGGAGTCGCTGCGCGAGGCCGAGGCCGCGTTCGGGCGCATCGAGGGCTTCGTCCAGCGCGTCACCGAGAAGGCCGGCAAGACCGTGCCGCCCGCCCCTGAGGTACCGCCGGCCTTCGCCGACGCCATGGACGACGACCTGGGCGTCCCGCAGGCGCTCGCGATCATCCACACCACCGTCCGCCAGGGCAACAGCGCGCTCGCCGCCGACGACAAGGACGAGGCCATCGCCCGCCTCGCCGAGGTCCGGGCCATGCTCGGCGTCCTCGGTCTCGACCCGCTCGACCCGCACTGGGCCGAGGAGTCGGACCGGGGCGAGGAGCTGCACGGTGTCGTCGACACGCTCGTGCGCATGGTGCTCCAGCAGCGCGAGTCCGCCCGCGAACGCAAGGACTGGGCCACCGCGGACGCGATCCGCGACCAGCTCGGCCAGTCCGGCCTCGCCATCGAGGACAGCCCCGAAGGCCCCCGCTGGACGCTGGGCAGCCGCTGATGATGTGCCGCTCCGGCAGCCGGGCGGCACACTTCACTTACAAACCTATGCACGCAACACCGAGGATTAGGTAGTCATGGCCGGGAACAGCCAGCGCAGGAACCGCCGCACGTCCAACAAGAAGGGCGCGACGGTCGGCAGCGGTGGCCAGCGGCGCAAGGGCCTGGAGGGCAAGGGCCCCACGCCGAAGGCCGAGGACCGCAAGGGCCACAAGGCGTTCCGCGTCTCCAACGCCATCGCCCGACAGGCCGCCAAGCGCCGCCCGGCGCCGCGCCGCGGCGGCCCCAAGGGCACGTCCGAGATGGTCGTAGGCCGTAACCCGGTCTTCGAGGCGCTGCGCGACGGCGTGCCCGCGACCACGCTCTACGTCCAGCAGTTCATCGACAACGACGAGCGCGTCCGCGAGGTCCTGAAGCTCGCCGGCGACCGGGGCAACATCAACCTGATGGAGGCCCCGCGCCAGGAGCTGGACCGGATGACGAACGGCCTGAACCACCAGGGCGTCGTCCTCCAGGTCCCGCCGTACGAGTACGCGCACCCCGAGGACCTCACGGCGGCCGCCTACGACAACCACGAGGACCCGCTGATCGTCGCCCTCGACGGCGTCACCGACCCCCGCAACCTCGGCGCGATCGTCCGCTCCGTCTCCGCCTTCGGCGGTCACGGCGTGGTCGTCCCCGAGCGCCGCGCGGCCGGGATGACCGCGGGCGCCTGGAAGTCCTCGGCCGGCACCGCCGCCCGTACGCCGGTCTCCCGCGTCACCAACCTCACCCGCGCGCTGGAGGGCTTCCAGAAGGAGGGCCTCACGGTCGTCGGCCTCGCCGCCGACGGCGAGCACACGGTCGAGGACCTGGAGGCGCTCGACGGCCCGGTCGTCATCGTCATCGGCAGCGAGGGCAAGGGCCTGGGCCGCCTCGTCGGCGAGACCTGCGACTACCGCGTCCGCATCTCGATGCCCGGTGGCGCCGAGTCGCTGAACGCCGGTGTCGCCGCGGGCATCGTCCTCTACGAGGTCGCCCGCCGCCGCGCGAACAACTGACCTCGCCGCGCTCCACGCGCACCACGCGAAAGGGCCCATCTCGCCGCTGAGCTGGGCCCTTTCGCGTACCCCTGGACAGATGGCGTGATCTTGACGGGTCTCGGACATTCCGAGCACGTCAAGGCAGTGTCCAAACCCCGCGTCACTCGGTTAGATGAGTGTGGACACCAGAACGCCCCGGCCGGGGTTCGACGATCAGCCCGCGCTGAGCATGCTCAAGGTGGATTCCGATCCCGCGCAGGTCATCGTGAACCACGCCAGCTTCCGTGTGCGGCTCGCGCCGGCCCAGCAGCCGAAGTTCGCCGCCGCTTCTCGCGGTCCGGCCCTCGCCGGAGCGGTGGCGGGAGCGGCGGGAGCGGCCGCCGGCCGCCGCCGCCCCGTCGTGTGGACCGGAAAGTCGACCCCCGGAGCCACCGGACTGCTCCAGGCCGTGCGGGAGTCCTCGGTCTCCACCCTGGAACCGCCCGGACACCTCGACGCGGGCATCACCCAGGCCATCCCGCGCATCGACGACACCATGGAAACCCCTGTCGTCCCCGTCGGCGCGCCGCCCCTGCTGCCCCCGATGCGGCGCGCCGAAGGCGCCTTCGACCAGCCGTACGAAGCTCCGTACGAGCTGTCGCGCGAGGGCTCGTACGACGACGCAGACGTGGACGGGGACGACTACCGCGGTCGCTCCTCGCAGCGCCACGGCGCCGACGCGGTCCGGCACGCCTACTACCCCGGGCGCCGGATGAACCTCGGCGTCGTCCTCCTCCCGCTCCGCGTCTTCCTCGGCTTCATCTCCATCTACGCGGGCATGGGCAAGCTCTGCGACCCCGTCTACTTCGACGGCGGCGAGCGCGGCTCCATGGTCAAGTGGCTCAACTCGCTGAACCCCTGGGCCCTCGCGGAACCGCTGAGGGACTTCGCCCTCCAGCACCCGGTCGGCGCCGGACTGACCGTCGCCTTCCTCCAGGTCGTCGTCGGCGTCCTCACGGTCCTCGGTCTCTGGCAGCGGGTCGCCGCCGTCATCGGCGCCCTGCTCTCCGCGGCCCTGCTCCTGACGGTCAGCTGGAAGACCGTCCCGGTCTACGACTCCGCCGACATCATCTTCCTCGCCGCCTGGTCCCCGCTGATCATCGCCGGCGCGCCCGTCTACTCCATCGACGGCCGGCTCGCCGGCGAGGCCTGGCGCACCCTCGGCCCGCGCTCGGAGCTGTGGGAGCTGCGCCGCCGGGTCCTGCGCCGCGGCGCGCTCGTCACCTCCGTCGTCGTCGGCCTCACCCTGCTCACCGGCTCGGTGCTCGGCGGCGCCGTGCGGTCGGCCGAGATGGTCACCGTGCCCGGCCCGAACGACGACCCGATCAACCACCTGCCCGGCCGGACGCTCCCGCAGGAGCCCGGCGAGCGCACCCCGTCCCAGTCCACCTCCACGCGGCCCAAGCCGTCGGCGACCCAGGGCGCGAGCGGGGACAGCGAGAAGGACGACAAGGCAGAGCCGAGCGAGTCCGCCCGGGAGACCGGCCGCGCGGAGGGCAGCAGGCCGACCGCGACGCAGGGCACCGGCACCCGTACGCCGACCCGGTCGAGGCCCGCCGCCCCGCCGTCGACCAGCTCGGGACCGACGAGCTCCGGCGGTTCCAGTGGCGGCAGCGGCGGCAGCAGCGGCGGCCCGGGCACGAGCGAGCCGACCAGCGGCTCGTCGTCGGGCGGCGGGAACAGGAACCCGATCGGCGGCCTGCTGGGCTAGAAGCCGGAGCAGGGATACGGAAAGGGCGGCACCGGCTCATCGGCCGGTGCCGCCCTTTCGCGTACGTGCTGGGCGCAACGTGGCTTGCTGCTCCGCGGGACGGGTCAGGAGGCTCCCTGGGAGGCCAGCTCCTTCGCGGCCTCGGTCAGGTCCTTGGCGGTGTCGATGGCCCGCCAGTACGCCCCCTGGGGCAGCGGGAAGCCGGCCAGGCGGCGCTCCCGGGCCAGCCGGGGGAAGGTGGTGCGCTCGTGGTCGCCCCGGTCGGGGAGCAGCTCGGTGAACGCGGCGGAGAAGACGTACACGCCCGCGTTGATGAGGAACGGCGACGGCGGCGCCTCGATGAAGTCGGTGATGTGCCCGAAGGTGTCGGTCTCGACGGCGCCCCAGGGGATGCGGGGGCGGGCCAGGGCAAGGGTTGCGGTGGCGTCGCGTTCGGCGTGGAAGGCGGCCATCTCACGCAGGGAGAAGCGGGTCCAGATGTCGCCGTTGGTGGCGTACCAGGACTGCGCGGGCTCGGGCAGGTGCGCGGCGGCGTACTTGAGGCCGCCGCCACGGCCGAGCGGCTCGGGTTCGACGACGGTCTTCACGCGCAGCGGAAGATCGGCGGAGGCGAGCCAGTCCTGGAGCACCTCGGCGAGATGGCCGCAGGACACGACGGCGTCGGTCACGCCCTCGGCGGCGAGCCAGGACAGCTGATGGCCGATGATCGGGGTCCCGGTGCCGGGGATCTCGACCATCGGCTTGGGGCGGTCGTCGGTGTACGGGCGCAGGCGCGAGCCCTGGCCGCCCGCCAGGACCACGGCCTGCGTCGGGAAGGTATCCATACCGCGAACGATATGCGCACCCGCTGAGGCAGCCGTTCAGTGTGGCGGCGGCGTCAGCTCGCGTACATGACGCCGGTCGCGAACGAGGTGTCGCAGACCGGGCGGGAGAAGGACTGGGCGCGCGTGGGGCCGTAGTGGCGGACGGCGGCCTTGCCGAGGGCGCGGGCGATGGACATGCAGTGCTTGGCGAGCGAGGGGCTGTTCTCGACCTCGCGCTGGAGGTGCGTCAACGCGGTGCCGGGGTCCTTCTCCTGAAGCTCTGCGAGGAGACGGTCGCGCAGAATATCCTGCGGGGCACGGGACTTGGCGGGGACGGAGACGTCCTCCGAGGATGCGGTGAGCATCTGGGTGTCGGAGCCCTTGCCGGCCCACGGGACGGCGGAGACCGCGAGCGTCCCGGAGAGCACCAGGACGACGGGCAGGACGAGGGCGAGAGAGCGGCCGATACGGCGGGCAGTGTGCGTCACGCAGGCGAGCGTAGCGGCCAGTGAAGATATGGCGACATTTAGTCACTCTCGCGGGGGATGGTTCGAGGCGGCTTTTCGATTCGTGTGTTGACGCGACTGTCCGAATTGTCAGTCCTGCCGGGGTATTTGTCGACATGGCTGGCGGGCTGGCTCGCGGGCGGACAGCCGAACGGCCCCGCATCCGCAAGGGATACGAGGCCGTTCGCTTCATGCCTGGCGGCAGACGGATCAGAGCCGCTCGCCGGTGGAGGTCGAGAAGACGTGCAGCTCGTCGGGGCGCGGCACGACGTGGAGCGTGGAGCCCTTCTCCGGGACGGCGCGGCCGCCGACGCGGACGACCAGGTCCTTGTCCTCGCTGCCGACGCGGGCGGTGCCGTAGACGTAACCGTCGGCGCCGAGTTCCTCGACGACGTTCACGGAGACGGCCAGGCCCTCCTTGCCGGTGGCACCCAGGACGTCGAAGTGCTCGGGGCGGATGCCGACCGTGACGGTCGTGTCGCCCTTGGCGGAGGCGGCGGAGAGTGCGTCACGGGAGACCGGGACGACGCTGTTGCCGAACTTCACGCCACCGTCGGTGATCGGGACCTCGACCAGGTTCATGGCGGGGGAGCCGATGAAGCCGGCCACGAAGAGGTTCGCGGGACGGTCGTACATGTTGCGGGGCGAGTCGACCTGCTGGAGCAGACCGTCCTTGAGGACGGCGACGCGGTCGCCCATCGTGAGGGCCTCGACCTGGTCGTGCGTGACGTACACGGTCGTGATGCCGAGCCGGCGCTGCAGGCTCGCGATCTGCGTACGGGTGGAGACACGGAGCTTGGCGTCGAGGTTCGACAGCGGCTCGTCCATGAGGAAGACCTGGGGCTCGCGCACGATGGCACGCCCCATCGCGACACGCTGACGCTGACCGCCGGAGAGCGCCTTGGGCTTGCGGTCCAGGTACGGGGTGAGGTCGAGGATCTTGGCGGCCTCTTCGACCTTGGCGCGGATCTCGCTCTTGTTGACCCCGGCGATCTTGAGGGCGAAGCCCATGTTGTCGGCGACGGTCATGTGCGGGTAGAGCGCGTAGTTCTGGAACACCATGGCGATGTCCCGGTCCTTCGGCGGCAGGTGCGTGACGTCGCGGTCACCGATGCGGATGGAGCCGCCGTTGACGTCCTCGAGCCCGGCGAGCATGCGCAGGGAGGTGGACTTGCCGCAGCCGGAGGGCCCGACGAGGACGAGGAACTCGCCGTCCTCGATCTCGATCTCGAGCTGGTCGACGGCGGGCTTGTCGGAACCCGGGTAGAGCCGGGTCGCCTTGTCGAACGTGACAGAAGCCATGGTGATGTGTCCCTTCACCGGCAGGAACGTGCCGGACGATCCGAGTAAAGGAAGGATTGAGGTCTAGTCCACCGGAGTGAACTGAGGGCGACGGTACCTTGGCGGTGTCCGATCTGTCAGTAGTCGGATGGGGAGAGATTTCAGCGGGGGCTCGGCCCTCGGGCCAAGCAACGCACTTTTGACCTGCGATTCGCGAGTGACAGAGCACCTGCCTTTTGGCCCTGCCACTTGCGTGACGCTTCCTGCTTCAACACCCATCGCCGAACCAGTACGGCCCTGAGGGCCCTACCGAGCCGGTCTTGCGCGGACTCCACAGGCATTCCGGCCGACGGCCCGTCGGTCCGTTCCGCGCTTCCTGGCTACGCGGCCAGCACAGCCTCGGGCAGCTCGGACGCCCGGATCACGCAAGGCGCCGGTCGGCCCGGTGGGAGCGCAGCGGCCACCAGCCAGTACAGCCGCATGCCCTCGTCCCGTAGGTTCACGGCCGCGTTCACATCGCGTGCGTGCACGGTGCCGCACTCGGCGCATGCCCACTCCCGGACCGACACGTCCAGACGAGGCCCCTTGGTGTGACACTCCGAGCAACGCCGGGTCGAGGGAAAGAACCGATCCACGATCACCAGCGTCCGCCCGTACCACTCGCACTTGTAGCGGAGCTGCCGGAGCAGCTCGCCCCAGGCCGCGTCGCGGATCGTTTGATTCAGCTTCGCCTTCCGCCGCCGCCCCTTCCCGACGGCGGGGCGCAACAGATTGGCGATGGGCAGGTCCTCCACCACGAGCACTTGGTTCTCGCGCACGAGGTGGGTGGTGAACTGATCCAGGAGATCCCTGCGGACATCGCCGATGGTGGCGTACAGACGCGCGATGCGCTCCCTGGCCTTCCCCCGGTTCTTCGAGCCTCGCTTCTTGCGGTGCAGCTCCCGTTGCCGACGGGCCAACTCTTCCCCGTACTTCTTCAGCAACCGGGGGTGATCGAGCACCGAGCCGTCGTCCAACGTGACCAGTGCTGCCAGCCCCAGATCGAGCCCTACAGCCTTGGGCGCAGACTCGCCGGGACGGAATACGGGAGGAAGAGGCTCGATCCGCTCTTCGACCAACACCGACAGGAAGAACCGGCCGGAGCGATCACGCGTCACGTTCAGGCGTACGGGAAGCTGTCCCGCGGGCAGCGGACGAGACCATCGCACGTCTAGACGAGCCGACTGCTTCGCCAGCGTCAGGGACCCCGTACCAGGCCGCTCCGGATCCTCCACCCACCGGAATCCCGTCCGGACGTACGTCGCCGAATCACGCGAGCGCCCCTTCATCTTTCGCTTCGGATACTTCGCCGACTTCCTGAAGAAGCGCGAGAACGCTCCGTCCAGCTGCCGCAACGCCTGCTGCAACACCGTCGACGACACGTCCCGCAACCACTCCCTCCCCTCGGCCCGCTTCCACCCCGTCAGAGCCCGGCACGTCTCCGCGAAGCCGACGGAAACACGGTGCTGCTCCCAGGCGCTCGACCTGAGCGCCAGCCCCTCGTTGTAGACCCACCGGCACGCGCCGAAGGTCCGGATCAACTGCTCCGCCTGGTCGGGGGACGGATAGAAGCGGTAGCGGTAGACCCGCTGCTGCGTGCCTTCCGGCTTGGCTCGCTGTTGCATCGCCCCAGAAGCACGACCGTGCCTTTCATGCGGGTCTGCGATACCTAGCGCCTCGCGCTTGACGCGCTTGGCCTCAGCACCGACGACCCGTACGGGCACCTCCTCCGACGGCCCGGCCATCGCCCCTCCCCGTCCTGCTGTCCGATAGTCGGAACGGCACTTCAGTACGGTCAACGAACGTGTGGGCGGGTGGTTACGGCGATCGAGAAGTTCTTGGCTGGTCGTTCGTGGTGCTGTGTAGAGTGAGGGAGCTTCGCGCGTGTGGAACGCGTGCGCGCCGCCTTAGCTCAATTGGCAGAGCGGGGTCCTTGTAAGACTCAGGTCGTCGGTTCGATTCCGACAGGCGGCTCCACCAATCTCGTGTCCCGGACCAATCTGGTCCGGGACACTTGTGTTTTACGGGGGCATATCCGGCTGGGGTGTTCTGGGGAGGGGTGCGGCGGATGAGTCGGCGTTCCAGTGGGCTGATCGGTGTGTGGGCCGAGGCACAGCGTGTGGCGCAGCGGGAGCGGGAGGGGCAGCTGCAGGCGGTGCTGCGGCAGCAGCGGGACGCGGAACGTGCTCAGCGGTCCTACGAGCGGGACGTCGCGCGGATGCAGCGGGAGCAGAGGGCGGCGTATCGGCAGCACCGTGACGCGGACGCGTTGCGGCGGACGCGTGAGTTGGACGAGCGGGTCGCGTTGTTGTCGGGACTGCTGGTGAGGGGCTGTGGGGCGCCGGCGTTCAGTGTGGAGTCGATGCGGCGGTCGGAGGAGATCGAGCCGTTCGCGCCGGGTCCGCTCGGGCAGCCGGTGGCGATGCCGGATCAGCGGCAGTACCAGCCGCAGAGTGCCTGGACGGCGTCAGGCCGGGCGCAGGCGGAGCATGAGGCTCGGGCGAGGTTCGAGCGGGACTGGTACTCCGCCCAGGGGGCGGAGACGCAGCGGCAGCAGCAGTTGGCCGCGTATCGGGCGCAGTACGACGAGTGGGCTGCGGGGCGGCTGGCGGAGGTCCGCGCGCACAACAGCGGGATCGCCGGCATGGTGGAGTCGTTGCGGGCGGGTGATCCGGAGACGGTGGTCGAGTTCTTCTCGGCGGTGTTGTATGCGTCGACGGCGTGGCCGGAAGGGTTTCCGCGGCGGGTGTCGGCGGCGTACGACCGTGGGGCTCGGGGGCTGGTCCTTGACTGGGATCTTCCGGGGTACGGCGTGGTGCCGGAGGCCAAGGGGGTCAAGTACCTGCCGAGTACGGACCAGGAGAAGGAGGTCCCGCGGCCGGTGACGCAGCGGCGGGCGTTGTATCGGGACGTGTTGGCGCAGAGTGTGCTGCTGGCGGTGCGGGAGTTGTTCGCCGCGGACCGGTTCGGCGTTCTGGGCGGGGTGGCGCTGAACGGTTTCGTGGATGGTGTTGATCCGGCGACGGGGCTGGCCGCGCGGGTGTGTCTGGCTTCCGTGATGGTGGAGCGGTCGGTCTTCGACGGGCTGAACCTGGAGTTGGTCAGTGCGGTGGACTGTCTGACGGGGGCGCTGTCGGGGCGGTTGTCCGCGAAGCCGGACGAGCGGGTGGCGGTGTCGCCTCTGTTGGTGCCGGAGCAGGTGGGAACGGACGTCGTGTTGCAGGGGGAGGGTGAGGAGCCGGATCTTCTGGCGATGGATCCGATCGCGTTCGAGGGGTTGGTGGCCGATCTGTTCCGGGCGCGGGGGCTGCAGGCGGTGACGACGCGGCGGTCGAACGACGGTGGAGTGGATGTGGAGGCGTTGGATCCGGATCCGATCAGTGGTGGGTCGATCATCGTGCAGGCGAAGCGGTACCGGAACACGGTGCCGCCGAGCGCGGTGCGTGATCTGTACGGCACGGTGCAGGGGGCGGGTGCCAACAAGGGGGTGTTGGTGACGACGTCAGGGTTCGGGCCGGGCTCGTACACGTTCGCCAACGGCAAGCCGCTGACGCTGATCTCGGGTGCGGAGCTGGTGAATCTGCTGCATCAGCACGGTCTGCGCGGCCGCCTCGGAACGGGTGCGGTGGAGACTCCGACCATGGTGTGTGACGCACCGGCTCCGCCTGGTGCGGATGAGGACGTCAATGTGCTGGGGATGGTGTGGTCGGGGTCGGTCGCGCTGGACGTGTGTGCGTTGGTGTGCGAGGGCGGCAGGGTGTTGGGGGAGGAGCACTTCGTGTTCTTCAACAATGATTCGACACCTGATGGCGCGGTGCGGATGGTGCCCGCGCTCTGGGGCGACAAGGCCGCTGTTCAGGTGGGGTTCGATGCGCTGCCTGTGCGGGCCGACCGGTTGGTGCTGGTGGCGGCTGTCGATCCTGAGGTGAATCCGGACGCGGATCTCGCGGGGTTCGTGGATGCGGGGATCCGGCTGCGGGACGGCTCGGGCGCCGAGTTGGACCGGCTCGATGTGTCGGAGGGGCGGGCGGGGGAGACCGCGCTGGTGCTGGGGTCGTTCCGGCGGCGGGCGAGTGGCGACTGGGATTTCGTGCTGGGAGGCAAGGGCTACCGCGGGGGGCTGGCGGAGCTGGTGGGCGACTTCGGTATCGAGGTCGAGTAGGGGGTTGGGCAGGGAAGGTCCCGGACCTCGTGTGGTCGGGACCTCCGCTCTGCCCTGTACTTTCCGGTGGTCGTCAGCGGCCTGCGATTTTGTTGGCCAGGGTGGCGATGCGGGAGGTGGTGGCCGTGTGGGTGGTGGATTCGGTGTGGTCGGCGTGGCGGTAGGCCGCGTACATGGTCTGGACGCCCAGCCAGCGGAGGGGTTCCGGTTCCCATTTGCGGACCTTGTGGTTGACCCAGGGGAGGGCCGTCAGGTCGGTGGGGCCCTGCTGGCCCGAGTCCTGTTGGATGAGGTCGCGCAGGGTGCGGGCCGCCAGGTTGGTGGTGGCTACGCCCGAGCCGACGTAGCCGCCTGCCCAGCCCAGGCCCGTCGAGCGGTCGAGGGTGACCGTCGCGCACCAGTCGCGGGGGACGCCCAGGACGCCGGACCAGGCGTGGTCGATTCCGATGCCGGTCAGCGACGGGAAGAAGCTGGTCAGGATGGTGCGCAGGGCTTCGATCGTCTCGGGTTGGGTGCGGCCGTCGTTGTCCGTGCGTGAGGCGTAGCGGTACGGGACGCCTCTGCCGCCGAGCGCGATGCGGCCGTCGGCGGTGCGCTGGGCGTACATGTACGCGTGCGCCATGTCGCCCAGGGTTTCGCCGCCCTGCCAGCCGACCTCCGCCCACTGGGCGTCGGTGAGGGGCTCCGTGGCGATCATCGACGAGTTCATCGGCAGCCAGGTGCGGCGCTGGCCCGTGAGGGAGGCCGTGAAGCCCTCCGTGCAGCGCAGGACGTAGGGGGCGCGGACCGTGCCGTACGGGGTGATCGCGTGCTTCGGCTTGATCTCGGTGACCGGGGTCGACTCGTGGATCGTCACACCGAGGGCCTCGACCGCCGCCGCGAGGCCCTTGACCAGCTTCACCGGGTTGAGGCGGGCGCCGTGCGGGGTCCAGGACGAGCCGACCACGCCGGAGACCCGGATCCGGTCGGCGGTCTCGCGGGCGCCGTACAGCTCCCGCTCCTTCTCGCCGAAGGCGATCTCCACCGCGTGGAAGGCCTTGAGGCGGGCCAGCTGCGCGGGGGAGTTCGCGACCTCCAGGACGCCGCCGCGGTGGATGTCGGCGTCGATGCCTTCCGTCGCGCAGGTCTCGATGACCTCCGTGACCGTGTCGTTCATGGCCTGCTGCAGGCGGACCGCCGCCTCGTGGCCGTGCAGCCTGGCGTAGCGGTCGCGGCCCGCGATGCCGTTGTAGAGCCAGCCGCCGTTGCGGCCGGAGGCGCCGTAGCCGCAGAACTTGGCTTCGAGGACGGTGATGTTGAGGAAGGGGACGGCCTTCTTCAGGTAGTACGCGGTCCACAGGCCGGTGTAGCCGCCGCCGACGATGCAGACGTCCGCCGTGGCGTCCCCGGGCAGGGGCTCGCGCGGGGCGGGGGTGCCGTCCTGGGCGTACCAGAACGAGATGCCGCCGTTGACGGTGTTGCCGCTGTTCCTGCTGCTCCTGCTGGCCATGGGCGGGAGGGTACTGGATGGGCCGGGGGCCTTCGACCCTCGGATACGGGTCTTTCGGCGGGGCGGTCCGGGTGGGGGCGGCCCTTAGGTTCGAGGGTGCGGATTCGCTGCGGATTCCGTTGTCTTTCCGCTGTGCCGAAAGGACCCTTTCATGCCCCTGCGCAGGACTGTTCGCGTGGCGGTGGCGCTGGCCGCCGCCGGGGCCGTCGCGTGGGCGGGGTGTTCGGCCTCGTCCTCGGCGGCGGTCGGCTCGGTCTACGAGCCCGCTGCCGTGCCAGGAGCCGGGCTTACGACCGTTGTGGAGGGGCCGAAGATCGTCGTCGGCGACGCGAGGGCCCCGCACACGGCGACCGTGTTCGTGGACCCGCGCTGCAGCTACTGCGCCAAGTTCGGGGAGGGCGGCGCCGTGCCGCTCACCCAGGCCGCGGCCGACGGGAAGGTGCGGATCGAGTACGTCGTCGCGTCCTTCCTCGACGCGCGCACGGGCGGTACGGACTCGGCGCGCGCGGCGAACGCGATGCGGGCGGCTGCGGAGGCCGGGAAGTTCGCGGAGTTCCAGGCGGCGCTGTTCGCGGGCGGCGGGGCGGAGGACCCCCTGAAGGTCGCGGACCGGGTGGAGGGGCTGCGGGGCGCGGAGTTCGACCGGGCGGTGCGGGAGGACGCGTACCACGACTGGGTGGTCTCGGCGGAGAAGGCGTTCGAGGACTCGGGTGTCGGCGGGACGCCGACGGTGTTCGTCGACGGGCAGCAGGTGGGGGTGGGCGACGCGTTGTACGACCAGGACGCGTTCGCGCGGGTGCTGCGTGACGCGGGGTTGTGAGGGCTGCCCGAGGTGTGAGGTCGGTTTTTACTC
This sequence comes from Streptomyces sp. NPDC014870, assembly GCF_043081505.1. Taxonomy (NCBI): domain Bacteria; kingdom Bacillati; phylum Actinomycetota; class Actinomycetes; order Kitasatosporales; family Streptomycetaceae; genus Streptomyces; species Streptomyces sp. NPDC014870. Next base: position 301,389 of record NZ_JBIBWQ010000009.1, on the reverse strand, counting down.
GGGTGTGGCTCGGAGCACGCGTGTGTAGCGTCGTCGTGTGATCGAGATTCCGGCGGAACTGGCGGCATCGCAGGCGAAGTACAACGGGGAGGCGGGCCGGGCTTTCGTCGCGGCGCTGCCGGGGCGGGCACGGGAGTTCCTGGACCGGTGGGGGCTGCGGGTGACCGGGCCGTCGATGTACGGGGTGGCCTCGCTGGTGCTGCCGGTGGTGCGGAGCGCGGACGGTACGCGCGCGGCGCTGAAGATGCAGCTCCTCGACGAGGAGAGCGCGGGCGAGGCGGTGGCGCTGCGGGTCTGGGACGGCGCCGGGGCCGTGCGGCTGCTCGCGGAGGACGCGGAGACCGGCACGATGCTGCTCGAGCGGCTGGACGAGGGCCGGCACCTGTCGGTGCTCGGTGCCACGGACGCCCGGCAGGCGGTGCGGATCCTCGGGGAGCTGCTGGCCCGGCTGTCGGCCGTGCCGGCGCCGGAGGGGCTGCGGGGGCTCGGGGAGATCGCCGCGCGGATGGTGGCGGACACCCCGGACGCGGCGGCCCGGCTGGGTGCCGAGGACGCGGCGCTGCTGCGGGACTGCGCGGCGGCGGTACGGGAGGTCATGGGCGAGCCGGGTGACCGGCTGCTCCACTGGGACCTGCACTACGACAACATCCTGGCGGCGGAGCGCGAGCCGTGGCTGGCGATCGACCCGAAGCCGCTGGTCGGCGACCCGGGGTTCGACCTGCTCCCTGCGCTGACGGACCTGTGGGGCATGGACGGGGACGGGAGCGGTGGCGGGGGTGAGCCTGGGAGTGCCGATCCTGTGGTCGTGACGCGGTGGCGGTTCGACCTGCTCACGGAGCGGCTCGGGCTCGACCGTGACCGGGCGCTGGCGTGGACGCTGGGCCGGGTGCTGCAGAACGGGCTGTGGGACGTGGAGGACGGTGAGCCGGCCCTCGACCCGGACCAGGCCGTCATCGCCCGGAGCCTGATGCGCGCGCGATGACGGGTGGCAACGGCCCTCCGGCGCGGTGCACGCTGGGGGCATGATTCGTACCGCCACACCTGCCGACGTGCCCGTGATCCACGCGATGGTCCGCGAACTCGCCGCGTACGAGAAGGCCTTGGACGAGGTCCGCGCGACGCCCGAGCAGCTCCACGAGGCGCTCTTCGGCCCCCGGCCGGCCGCCTACGCGCACATCGCGGAGTCCCCCGAGGGCGAACCGGTGGGCTTCGCCCTGTGGTTCCTGAACTTCTCGACCTGGCGTGGCGTCCACGGCATCTACCTGGAGGACCTGTACGTCCGCCCGACGAGCCGCGGCGGCGGCCATGGGAAGGCCCTGCTGGCCGAGTTGGCCCGGATCTGCGTCGAGCGCGGGTACCAGCGCCTGGAGTGGTCCGTCCTCGATTGGAACGAGCCCGCTGTGGAGTTCTACACGTCGCTCGGGGCGGTGTCGATGGACGAGTGGACCGTGAACCGGCTGACGGACGACGCACTGCGGCGGTTGGCTTCGACTCCAAGTGGCCTGTGAATGACCTGAGTTACGCGTCCTCGGCGGCTAACCTGGATCCATGCACCTCATTGATCCGGGCGCATAGGGGAGCCGGCCCCGGCGAAGAGGAAAGGGGCTCTCGCCGGGGCCGGCGCTCCCTCCTCGTACGAGGCGGTTCCCCTTGCCGTCTCGGCGGCGAGCGTCAGCTCGCCGTAAGCCCGGACGAGGAGGTTGCAAGATGGCCGCAAAGGATAGGGAGTCCTGGATCAAGGAACTGGCCTCTCGGTTCGCAGTCGCGCTGGCAGTCAAGGCGCTGTGGGCCGCGATCATGAGGCTGGCCCTCCGCGACGACGCCTGAGCAGTGCCCATCCGGCCGGCCCTCGGAACCCCTTGCCGAGGGCCGGCTGTTCTGTCTGCCGTACGTACGGGCTACGCCCGGCCTACGCCCGGCTACGGGATCAGTACCACCTTGCCGATCGTGCCCCGGGACTCCAGGGCCCGGTGGGCCTCGGTGGCGTTCCGGAGGGGGAAGGGCTGGACGGCCGGGCGGAGGGTGCCGCCGGTCGCGGCGGCGAGGGCGGCCAGTTCGAGGTTGCGCACGTCGCCGCCCGCCTTCTGGAGCATCACCGGGCCGAGGACGGACTCCGAGGTGATGCCCTTGGTCGCGAGCTCCTCCTCCGTGAAGGTGAGGGGTTCGCCGTCCGCGATGCCGCCGCTGGACCATCCGAAGACCAGGTGCAGGCCGCCCTTGCCGAGCAGGTCGACCGCCGCGCGGGCGGTGTCGCCGCCGACCGAGTCGAAGACGACCGTGGCGGTGCGCGAGCCCAGGAAGGCGCGGACCTGGTCCGGCCAGTCCGGGAGCTTGTAGTCGACGGCCAGGTCGGCGCCGTTCTCGGCGACGCGGGCCACCTTGTCCGGGCCGCCCGCGAGGCCGATGACGGTGGCGCCGGCGTTCTTCGCGTACTGGACGAGGAGGGTGCCGATGCCACCCGCCGCCGCCGGGACGACGGCGACCGACTCCGGGCCGAGCTCCGCGAACTGGAGGATTCCGAGCGTCGTACGGCCCGTGCCGATCATGGCGACGGCCTCCGCCTCGCCGACGTGGTCCGCGAGGGCGTGGAGCCTGCCCGCGTCCACGACCGCCTTCTCGGCGTAGCCGCCGGGCGCCATGCCCAGGTGGGCCACGACGCGCCGCCCCAGCCAGGACGCGTCCGTGCCTTCGCCGAGCGCGTCGACGGTGCCGGCGACCTCGCGGCCGGGGATCGTGGGCAGTTCGGCCGGGGCGGGGAAGGGGCCGGTGTGGCCCATGCGCAGGGCCGCGTCCAGGAGGTGGACGCCCGCCGCGGCGACCGCGATCCGAACCTGACCGGGGCCGGGGACCGGTTCCTCGACCTCCTCGTACGTGAGGTTCTCGGCCGGGCCGAAGGCGTGGAGGCGGATCGCGTGCATGGTGAACTCCCCGGTTGGTGGTCGGCACCTGTCCGTGCGTGGTGACGGATTCAGGCTCCTACCTCAAGCGGACTTGAGGTCAAGCCTCTTCGTCCGCAACGCCAGCGACACCGCCTCCACGGCACTCGTGAACGACACCTCCGACAGCACCCCGGGGGCCGCCACCTCGTCCCCCGCCAGGTACACCCCGTCGCCCCGGTCGATCGCCGGACGGTCGCGCCAGGTCGTACCCGGCCGGTCCACGGCGCCCGTACGCCCACCGGAGACGGCCTCGCGGCGCCAGACCTGGCGCTCGCGCCAGCCGGGGAAGCCGAGGTCCAGGAGGCGTTCGGCGTGGGCCACGCCGTCCGCCTTGGACGCCTCAGGGGCGATCGGGAGCTGTGCCTGGATCAGCTGCTCGCCCGCCGGGGCGAGGGACGGGTCCTGTGCGGTGAAGCGTTCTATCCAGCCGGGCGCGTCCAGGTCGGAGACGATGAACGGGTCTCCCTTGCGCGTGCGCAGGGCCAGGTCGAGCAGCACCGTGCGGCCGCTCTCCCCGCGCAGGGTCGCGTCGCCCAGCAGCGTCGACGCCGCCGCCAGCGAGGTCGCCACGACCACCGGTCCTTCGGCGAGCGGCAGTTCGGTGAGGCGGGACTTCGTCTCGACCCGTACGCCCAGCTTGCGGGCGCGCGCCGCCATCCGCTCCACGAGGCCGCCCCAGCCGCCCTTGAGGTACGTCGCCTCCGGCGGCAGCGCGGCGGCCCGGTGCAGCCGCTCCTGGACGAAGCGGGCCGAGAGCGCGCCCGGGTCGTGGTGGAAGAGCGCGACCCCGCTGTACGCGGCGGCCTGCCGGGCCGCCTCGGGGCCCGCCACCCGCGTGGCCCAGGTCAGGAAGTCGGTGTCGATTGGTGCCTGTTCGGCCGTCCTGAGTGTGTGGCGCAGGAAGCCGAGGGGCGGGGTGCGGCGCAGGGCGCCCGCCCGGTGGAAGCGGAAGCGGGCGGCTTCGAGCGGCGGCAGGGGCGCGAGCTGACCGAGGAGGCTGCGCCGCTTGAGCCAGGTCCAGTGCGGGCCGCGGCGGTAGAGCGCGTGCGGCCCCTCGTTGGTGCGGTACGGGCCCTCGGCGGTCCTCGCCCGTCCGCCGAGGGTGTGGTGCGCCTCGTGGAGGGTGACCTGCGCGCCGGCCTCGGCGGCCGTGATCGCCGCCGTCAGACCGGCGAATCCGCCGCCGATGATCGTGATGTTGCGCTGCGTGCTGAGCTGCGTGTTGCGCTGCATGTCCGCTCCTTCATGAGGCTGGTACGAACGGGACGGCGGCGGGGCTGCCGGATGTGACATCGGGGCGTTGTCAGTGGTGCACGTCACCATGGGCGTATGGGCACGACGGGCAGGACGAACGGCAGGAAGAAGATCGCGGCGGTGCGGCGGCCGGAGGTGCGGCTCCCGCCGCTGGAGGCGTACGAAGGGGGCGGGCTCCAGCCGGACGGGGACTACGACGGGGTGGAGTTCCGGGGGCTCGACCTGGCGGGGGAGACCGGGACCGGGTCACGGTTCATGGACTGTGCGCTGCGGGACTGCGCGCTGGACGAGACGCGGCTGCGCAGCGCGCGCTTCCTGGACTCCGTCCTGAGCGGGATCCGCGGTGTCGGTACGGACCTGGCGGGGGCGACGCTGCGGGACGTGGAGGTCGTGGACGCGCGGCTCGGCGGGACGCAGCTGCACGGGGCGGTCCTGGAGCGGGTCGTGGTGCGGGGAGGGAAGATCGACTATCTGAATCTGCGCATGGCGAAGCTGAAGGACGTCGTCTTCGAGGGCTGTGTGCTCGCCGAGCCCGATTTCGGGGGTGCGGTCCTGGAGCGGGTCGAGTTCCGGGACTGCGTGGTGAAGCGGGTGGACTTCAGCGGGGTCCGGATGACGGACGTCGACCTGCGGACGGTCGAGCGGATCGAGATCGCCCGGGGCGTGGACGCGCTGGCGGGGGCCGTGATCGGGACGGGCCAGCTGCTGGACTTCGCGCCGCTGTTCGCCGCGCAGTTGGGGGTGCGGGTGGAGGACTGACGGGCCGGCTGCCCGGTCGCCGGGCGCTTCCCGCCCGCTGCGCGCCGGCCCACTGCGCGGGGGCTACGGGACGCGGGGCTACGGGACGCGGGGGAAGCGGGCCTGGAGGTCCCAGATCACCGGGTTGTCGGCCAGGCCCTCGTGCATGTCGGTGAGGTCGGCGACCAGGTCGTGCAGGAAGTCGCGGGCCTCGCGGCGCAGCTCGCGGTGGCTGAAGGTGAGCGGGGGCTCGTCGCCCGGCATCCAGTCGGCCTCCACGTCCACCCAGCCGAAGCGGCGCTCGAAGAGCATCAGGTCCGAGGACTCGGTGAAGTCGAGTTCGGCGTACTGGGGCTTCGAGGAGCGGCTGCCGCGCGGGTCGCGGTCCAGCCGCTCGACGATGTCGCACAGCGCCCACGCGAAGTCGAGGACCGGCACCCATCCCCAGGCTGTGGACACCTCGCGGTCGGACTTGGGATCGGCGAGGTACACGTCTCCGCAGAACAGGTCGTGCCGGAGCGCGTGGACGTCCGCGCGCCGGTAGTCGGTCTGCGGGGGGTCGGGGAAGCGACGCGAGAGGGAGTAGCCGATGTCGAGCACGCAGACGATCGTCCCACGCCGAAACGAGCCCGCCCGCCGGGACGAGCCCGCCCACGCGACACGAGCCCGCCCGCCCGACCCGAGCGCTCCCGCCGGGGCGAGCCTCAGCCCCGCGAGCGGGCGTGGAGGGTGCGGGCGAGGCGGGGGCCCAGCCAGCGCTTCAGGCGGCGCAGGGGTTCCAGGCCGTCCGCCGCGCGGTCGATGCGGTAGTAGAGCTGCGGCGGGATGTGGGGGAGCAGCGGCGAGTGGCGCTGGCCGAGCAGCGCGAACATCTGGCCCGGGGGCAGTCGCATGTAGCGCGGCAGGTTCTCGTACCACCGCGCGCTGTAGCGGGCCGCGCTCTGTGCCGACAGCAGCTCGGCGCGCCGCCGCCTGCCGTAGCGGGTGAGCGCCGTGTCCAGGCCCCCGGGCCCGCCCGCGTCGCGCAGGGCGGCCGCGAGGGCGAGGGCGTCCTCCAGGGCCAGGGTCGTCCCGGCGCCGATCGAGTAGTGGGTGGTGTGGGCGGCGTCGCCCATGAGGACCAGGTTGCCGTGGTGCCAGGTGCGGGTCGTCAGGGTGCGGAAGTTCAGCCACTGGGCCGCGTCGTCGTCCTGCGCGCGGCCGATCAGCCGCTGCCCGTCCAGGAGGTCGTGGAACAGCTTCTCCAGCAGGTTCAGGCTGTCGGCCTCGCCCATCCGGTCGAGCCCGAGGCCGGTCCACGTCTCGGGGGAGCATTCCACCACGCATGTCGACTGCTCGCCGCTGAACCCGTAGGCGTAACACCAGATCCAGCCGTGCTCCGTCTCCTTGAAGGCGAAGCTGAAGGAGTCGAAGACCTTCGTCGTGCCGAGCCAGATGTAGTGGTTGCGGCCCGTGGCGATCTTGGTGCCGAAGTGCCCCGCGTACGCCTCGCGCAGCGCGCTGTTGACGCCGTCCGCCGCGACGACCAGGTCCGCGTCCGCCAGCTCCGGGGCGTCGGGGCCGGGGATCCCGTGCTCGAACTCGACCCGTACGCCCAGGGCCTCCGCGCGCTCCGCGAGGAGGGCGAGCATCCGGCGCCGGCCGATGCCGAAGCCCGCGTCGCCCCGGTGGACGGTCCGCTCGTCGCGGACGATGGCCATGCCGTCGGTCCAGGTGACCGAGGCCGCGTCGATCGCGTCGGCCGACTCCGGGTCGCCCGCCCGCAGCTTGTCGAGGAGCGCGGCCCAGTAGGTCACGCCCCAGCCGTACGTGGAGCCGGCCGGGTTCCGTTCGTAGACGGTGATCTCGTGGGACGGGTCCTGCCGCTTCATCAGGATCGAGAAGTACAGGCCGGCGGGCCCGCCGCCGACGCAGGCGATCTTCACGCGCGCTCCCACTCCGTGACACTCGGGGGACTGACACCCTGCTGTGGAACGGCTACGCAGGGTAGCAGTCTCAGGGGAGCAGTCGCTGTTCCTTCGCCACGGCGACGGCACCCGCACGTGTGTCCACGCCGAGCTTCGCGTAGATCCGCCCCAGGTGGGTCTTCACGGTCGCCTCGCTGATGAAGAGCGCGCGGGCGATCTCGCGGTTGCCGAGGCCGTGCGCGAGCTGGCCCAGGATGTCCCGCTCGCGGTCGGTGAGCGTCGGGCCCGCCGCGCCGCGCATCCGGTCCATGACCCGGCTGGCGACCGGCGGCGACAGGGTCGTCCGGCCCTGGGCGGCGGAGTGGATCGCGGCGAACAGCTCCTCCGGGCGCTCCGCCTTCAGCAGGTACCCGGTCGCGCCCGCCTCGATGGCACGGGTGACGTCGGCGTCCGTGTCGTACGTCGTGAGGACCAGGACGTGCACGCCGGAGCCGGCGCCCGCGATCCGGCGCGTCGCCTCCACGCCGTCGATCCCGGGGCCGAGCTGGAGGTCCATCAGGACGACGTCGGGGCGCAGCTTGGCGGCCATCGCGACCGCCTCCTCGCCGCTGCCCGCCTCGCCGACGACCTCGATGTCCTCGGCGCTGCCGAGCAGCGCGAGCAGCCCGGCGCGGACGACGGCGTGGTCGTCGCAGAGCAGGATCCGTACCGTCATGGACCGGCCTCCAGGGTCGTGGACAGGGGGATGGCGACGGAGAGCACCGTGCCCTCGCCGGGGGTGGACTCCACGGTCAGCGTGCCGCCGAGCTGCTGGGCCCGCACCCGCATCGCGGGCAGCCCGTGCCCGCGCACGCCGCCGCCCTCGGCTGCGCGCCCATGGGCCGGCTCGAAGCCGCGCCCGTCGTCGGCGATGTCGAGCACGACCTGGTCGTCGAGGTAGGTCAGGGTCACGGCGGCGGAGCGGGCGTCGGCGTGCTCGCGGACGTTGGCGAGGGCGCCCTGCGCGATCCGGAGCAGCGCCGACTGGACGCGCTCGGGCAGCCGGACCGGTGCGCCGTCGACCCGGAAGGCGGCCGACTCGCGTCCCGCGACCGTGCGCAGCGCCTCTTCGAGGCCGCCGCCCTCGGCGAGGTCGGCGGGGGCGAGGTCGTGGACGAAGCGGCGGGCCTCGGCGAGGTTGCGCTCGGCGATGGAACCGGCCGTACGGACGTGCCTGCGGGCGGTCGACGGATCGCTGTCCCAGGTCCGCTCGGCGGCCTGGAGCAGCATCTGCTGGCTGGACAGGCCCTGCGCGAGGGTGTCGTGGATCTCCATCGAGAGCCGCTGGCGCTCGGCGAGGGTGCCCTCGCGGCGCTCGGTGGCGGCCAGCTCGCGCCGGGTGCGGATCAGGTCGTCGATGAGCGCCCGCTGCCGGTCCGCCTGCCGCTGCGCGTGGACGAAGACGGCGGTGGCGATGGCGGCGACGGCGGGCGGGGCGACGATCAGGTTGGGGTCGAAGCCGTCGTCCGAGAGCTGCACCTGCGCGGTGACGACGAAGACCGTGAGGAGCGTGACGAGGACGAGGGCGGCGCGGGGCGGGAGGGTGCGCATGCCGGTGTAGAAGAGCGGCACCGCGCACCAGGCGAAGCTCGGCGCGAGCACCACCAGGAGCATCCAGACGGCGACGACGGTGACGAGCCAGGCGATCCGGCGCGGGGTGGCGCGGCTGCCGAGCGCGGGGCCGAGGACGTAGAGCACGGCGAGGGCGCCGGAGAGGGCGACGATCCAGGGGCTGCGCTCCTCCCAGGGGTGCCGCAGCAGGAAGCGGACCAGGGACGCGCCGAGGAGGAGGAAGAAGGCGACGTGCATGACCCGCGCGAGCCAGCGCCCGTCCGGGTCGTCGTCCGCGTTCCTGCCCGTCACCGGCACTCCTGCACTCCTCTGACCTGGGGATACGTATCCATCCTGGCCCAGGAGGACCAGAGGGGCATCAACCGATCGGCTGACACCCCCGTCGTCCATCATGCGCGACGGCGGCAGCCGGTCCGTGGACCGTACGGGCCCGGTTTCGGCCGGAGGATCGATGGCAGAGCGAAGGAGCCGCCCGCCCCGGACGGAGCCGACCGCCTCGACCACGTCCCGACCACGGTCACTTCTCGACCACGGTCACCTCTCGACCACCGCCCCGGCCCACGCCGCCGCCGCCTCAAGGAGTACGCCATGAACAAGAAGATCGTCTTCGGTGCCGCCACCGCCGCCGTCGTCGCCGCCGGTACCTTCGGCGCCGTCTCCGCGAACGCCTCCGCCCCGGCCGCCGCGCCCGCCGTCGCCGCCAAGGCCGACGCGTCGAACCGGAACCTGCAGCAGACCACGCACCTGACGATCGAGGCCGCCACCAAGGCCGCGCAGGCCACCCTGGAGGCCGCCGAGGACGAGAACCAGCGCGTCTCGGTCGCCGTCGTCGACCGCAACGGCAACACCATCGTGACCCTCCGCGGCGACGGCGCCGGCCCGCAGTCCTACGAGTCGGCCGAGCGCAAGGCGTTCACCGCCGTCTCCTGGAACGCCCCGACCTCGGTGCTCGCCGGCCGCCTCGCCCAGGCCCCGAACCTGAAGGACATCCCCGGCACGCTGTTCCTCGCCGGTGGCGCCCCGGTGACCGTCAAGGGCGCCCCGATCGCCGGTATCGGTGTCGCCGGTGCCCCGAGCGGCGACCTGGACGAGAAGTTCGCGCAGGCGGGCGTCGCGGCGCTCGGCAAGTAACTCGCCAAGTAAGGCGCGAGGCGGTCAGGCCGACAGGCCCCGCCTGTAAGGCTCGGCTCGCCCGCGCGAGTCGTACGAGAGGTGCCGCCCGGACCCCCGCCGGGCGGCACCTTCGGCGTACCCCCGCCTAAGATCGATTCGTGGACATACGCAGTCGAACCGCCCTGGCGACCGCCCTCGCCGGGCTGCTCGCGCTCACCGGCTGCACCGCCGGCGCGGGCGGCGCGGGCGGGAGCGGAGGCGTGGACATCGGCGGGGTGCACGGCACCCCCGGTGCGGCCGGGCTCCGCGACCCGTACTTCCCCAAGCTCGGCAACGGCGGCTACGACGTCAGCCACTACGCGCTCGACCTCCGCTACGACCCGCGGAGCGGCCGGCTCGACGCGACGGCCATGATCACGGCCCGCGCGACCCAGGACCTCAGCGCCTTCAACCTCGACCTGACGGGTCTCACCGTCGAATCCGCCTCCGTCGACGACGCGCCGGCCGCCGTCAACCGCGCCGGGAACGAGCTGACGCTCCGGCCGCGCGAGGACATCGACAAGGGCGAGGAGTTCCGTACGAAGGTCACGTACGCCGGTGTCCCCGAGACGATCACCGATCCGGACGGCTCGGAGGAGGGCTGGCTGCGGACGGCGGACGGGGCCCTCGCGCTGGGGCAGCCGACCGGCTCCATGGCCTGGTTCCCCGGCAACCACCACCCTTCCGACAAGGCGACGTACGACATCACGCTGACCGTCCCGGCCGGGACGCAGGGCGTCGCCAACGGCGTCCGCACCTCCGAGCGGACCGCGAACGGCCGGACCACGACCGTCTGGCAGGTCGCCGAGCCGATGGCGAGCTACCTCGCGACGGTCGGGATCGGGAAGTACACGACGAAGGCGTCGGCGACCCCGTCCGGGCTGCCCGTGCTGACCGCCGCCGACCCGACGGTCGCCGAGCGGAGCGCGAAGCTGCTGGACCGTATCCCCGAGCTGATCGCCTGGCAGGAGGAGACCTTCGGGCCGTACCCGTTCGCCGCCGCAGGAGCCGTCGTCGAGCGGACCGGCGACGCGGGCTACGCGCTGGAGACCCAGACCCGGCCGGTCTTCCCGCTGGACGCGTTCACGCCGGAGATCCTCGCGCACGAGCTGGCGCACCAGTGGTTCGGAAACTCGGTCACGCCCGAGACCTGGCAGGACATCTGGCTGAGCGAGGGCTTCGCGGTGTACGCGGAGTGGCTGTACGCGGAGGAGTTCGAGGGCGTGCCCGCGCGCCGCAGCTTCGACGCGGCGTTCGCGAGCGACGCCAACTGGGCCTTCCCGCCCGCCGAACCGCCCTCGGCGGAGAACCTCTTCGACCCGCCCGTGTACCAGCGGGGCGCGATGGTCGTCCACAAGATCCGGGAGCGGGTCGGCGACGAGACGTTCTTCGAGATCCTGGCCGGCTGGCCGGCGACCCACCGTCACGGCAACGCCTCCACCGCCGACTTCACCGCCTATGTCGAGGACGTGGCGGGCGAAGACCTGGACGACGTGTGGGACGTGTGGCTGTACGGGGACGGGAAGCCGGCGCGGCCGGACGGGCCGTGAGTGCGACGGTCGTGAGCGCTAGGGTCTTTCGTTTGGATCAGGCCGGATCAGGGAGCGGGGCCTGGTGCATGGGGTCTCCCCAGGCCCTCTGGGCCTAGGGGACGGATCGCAAGGCGGAGGAGGGAGTCAACGCGGAGCGTTGGGGACTGACGACAACGCGGCTGGGGGTACCCCCTGCTCGAAGAGCTTGGGGGAGCGGTGCCAGGGCCCGCGAGCCCGGCGTGATCCAAACGAGAGGCCCTAGGACCCGCCGGCGCCCGACCTGAACAGGATGTCCTCGACCGTGCGCTGGTCGCGGTGCCAGTACGTGGACCTGGGGTCGGGGCCGACGTTGCCCGAGCCCATCTCCTTCGGGAACGGGACATCGAGCATGGCCACGTCGGCGTTGCTGCCCGGGGCGCGGTCCTGGTAGCCGATGGAGACGGCTTCCACGGCGACCGTCCGCTGTCCGCCCCGGAACAGGAACAGGCCCGCGTACGCCTTCTGCTTGGGACCGATCGTGACGATCGCCTTCGGCTTGGACCCCATGGCCGGGATCGGGCCGTCGATCGTGGCGCCGAAGCCGATGCGCGGGTAGTGGTAGAGCGTGCAGGGCGTGTCGGTGAAGTTGGTGGCCGTGATGAGCAGGTGCTGGCCCGAGTCCATCCGCCAGGCCGAGGTCGCGATCGACAGGTCGTTGTCGGTGCAGGCGGTGGCGGTCGACGTGCCGCCGTCCCCCGTGCCCGTGCCCTTGTCCTTGCCGGGTTCGGGAGCGGTGGTCGTGGCGGGTGCGGTGGGCGGTGCGGTGGTCGGTGGAGCGGACGACGGGGCGGCCGTCGAGGGAGTCGCCGATGCCGTCGTGGCGGCCGGCGTGGGCTTCTTGGCGTCGCCCGGACCGTCGTCGGACTGACAGGCGGTCGTCGTCAGGAGCGCGGCGGCCGCCGCGAACCCGAGCGGGCAGGTCTTCCATCTGGCTGATCGGGACGTGCGCATGGTAGCCCCCGTGTACCTTCGCTTGGCTCGAAACGTGTGCTTGACCGTTCGAATGTGCCCTGGGGGGAGCGCGGACATCCGTGGCCCGGGGGACCGTTACGCAGTCCGGACGGGAGGTCGACATTCCGCCGGGGCCGGGGCCGGGGCCGGGGCCGGGGCCGGGGGCGCGGCGGCGCGGGGCGCAGGCAGGGGAGAGCCCCGGTGCGCCGAGCGCACCGGGGCTCCCTCGGCCATGGGCCGTGCGTCCGTCAGGACGTCAGGTACGTCAGAGGTTGACGCCGAAGTCGCGGGCGATGCCCTCCAGGCCGGAGGCGTAACCCTGGCCGACCGCGCGGAACTTCCACTCCTGGCCGTTGCGGTACAGCTCGCCGAAGACCATCGCGGTCTCGACGGCGGCGTCCTCGGAGAGGTCGTAGCGGGCGATCTCGGCGCCGCCGGCCTGGTTGATGATGCGGATGTAGGCGTTCCGCACCTGGCCGAAGTTCTGCGAGCGGTTGACCGCGTCGTAGATGGAGACCGGGAAGACGATCTTGTCGACGGTCGGCGGGAGGGCCGCGAGGTTGACGTTGATCTGCTCGTCGTCGCCGCCGCCCTCGCCCGTGCGGTTGTCGCCGGTGTGGACGATGGTCTGGTCCGGCGTCGCCTTGTTGTTGAAGAAGACGAAGTGCGCGTCGGAGGCGACCTTGCCGGCGCCGTCGACGCCGATCGCGGAGGCGTCGAGGTCGAAGTCGGTGCCGGTGGTGGTACGGACGTCCCAGCCGAGGCCCACGGTGACGGCGGTCAGGCCCGGGGCCTCCTTGGTCAGGGAGACGTTGCCGCCCTTGGACAGGCTTACAGCCATGGGAAGTCCCTTTCTTCGTGCCTTGGTGAGGTCCTGCGTCAGGTCCTGCGTAGGTCCTGCGTTCGTCACCGGGGATAACGCGGACGGTGCCCCGCCGGTTCCATGGTGCCGAACGCGTACGAAAACAGGATGACGTGCGGGAGCACGTCCGGGGAACATGGACGCATGTCCGGTCCGTATCTGATCCGCGGCTCCGTCTCGCTTCCCGAGGCCGAGCTCATGTGGCGTTTCTCGCGGTCGTCGGGGCCGGGCGGGCAGCACGTCAACACCAGCGACTCGCAGGTGGAGCTCCGCTTCGACCTGGCGTCGACGGAGGCGCTGCCCGAGGTCTGGAAGGCGCGCGCGCTCGAGCGGCTCGCCTCGCGGCTCGTCGGCGGGGTGGTGACCGTCCGCGCGTCGGAGCACCGCTCGCAGTGGCGCAACCGGGAGACGGCGGCCGTCCGGCTGGCCGCGCTGCTCGCGGAGGCGACGGCCCCGCCGCCGAAGCCACGGCGGGCGACGAAGATCCCGCGCGGCATCAACGAGCGCCGGCTGCGGGTGAAGAAGCAACGCTCGGAGACGAAGCGCGGCCGCCAGGGCCGCGACTGGGGCTGACCCGCGCCCCCGAGCACCCCGCGCCCCCGAGCACCCCGCGTCCCGGAGCGCCGCGCGCCCCCGAGCACCCCGCGCCCCCGAGCACCCCGCGTCCCGGACCCGCCGCGCGCCCCCGTTCAGCCCAGCTTGCGGTACTTGCCGCGGAAGTACGTCAGGGGGTCGTCCTCCGTCGCCGTCGGGACCTTCGCCGTCAGGACGCGGCCCACGACCAGCGTGTGGTCGCCCGCCACCACCCGGCTCTCCGTACGGCATTCGAGCGTCGCCAGCGCGCCCGAGAGCAGCGGGGCGCCGCTCTCCTCGCCCCGGACGGACGGGACGTCCGCGAAGAGCAGGCGGTCGCTCACCCGGCCCTTCATCGCGAAGCGGCCCGCGATGTGGCGCTGGCGCTCCGAGAGGACCGAGACCGCCCACACCGGCACCTCGGCGAGCAGGTCGTCCATGCGGGAGCCGTTGCGCAGGCTCACCAGGACCAGCGGCGGGTCCAGGGAGACCGACATGAACGCGGTCGCCGTCATCCCGACGTCCTCGCCGCGCGGGCCGTCGTCCGGGTCGTGGGCCGTCACCAGGACCACGCCCGCCGCCAGGCGGGACATCGCCGCCCGGAACTCGTCGTTGCTCACCCCCTCAGCATGAGGGATCGCCAGATCCGAGGCGGGGGGCGGGGAAGGCGTCGTCGTCAGCACACCCGCACGCTAGCCCCGGCCCACGCCCCATTACATCGGGCCCCGGGACCAGGCCAAGCACCCCGCCGGTCCTAGGACCATCGTCCACGAGACCGTACGGTGTTGTTCGTCCCGCGTTCACGGGGGCGCAAAGCAGGGCGCGGAGGCGCGCTCCGGCGGCCCGCCGGGACCCCCTCCCACCCCTACCCGCCCCTTGTGACTTGAGTCACAGAGTGCAGTATTTGTTGACCCTGTGTACCGGGTGCACAGCTCGCTGTGATTCAGTGGCGGAGACAATGCAGCACGAGAGCCGATGAGAACCCCTGGAGTTGCTGTCGAGGTCTCGGGGAGAGCGAGCGATGGAGACCGAGTCGGAGCCGTACGTCCGTCTTGCGACCCTGCGGCAGCTGCATCAGGTCGTGGCCGACCTCAATACAGCCCGCAGTCTGGCGGACACCCTGCAGACCGTTGCCGACGGCATCGTCGCCGGGCTCAACTACGAGCTGGCCTGCGTCAACCTCGTCCGCCCCGACGGTGACCTGGTCGTCGCCGCCTTCGCCGGCAGCCCCGCCGCCGAAGCGCTGATCACCGGCCGGGTCGGCTCCCGCGCCTCCTGGGAACGCCGCCTCTCCATGGGTGTCGCCTGGGGCGACCTGCGGTTCATCCCGCACACCGAGGGCTGGGTCCTCATCGAGGACGACGTCCCGCAGTGGCACACCGACGGGCCCGCGCCCCGCTTCGAGGACGAGTGGCACCCGCACGACCGCCTCTACGCCCCCATGTACGCCTCCGGCTCCGGGCGCGAGCTGCTCGGCGTCATCTCCGTCGACCGGCCGCGCAACGGCCGGCACCCCGGACCCTGGGGCCAGGAGGCGCTGCAGATGTACGCCTCCCAGTCGGCGATCGCGATCAGCAACGCCCGGCTGCGGGCCAACATGCAACGGGCCCTTGTCCGGCTGGAGCGTGAGCAGCAGGCCCTGCGCGCCAGTGAAGAGTCGTTCCGGCAGGCCTTCGAGTACGCCCCCTCCGGCATGGCCATCGCGGAGATGGGCGGCGACCAGCACGGCCGCCTGCTGCGTACCAACGACGCCCTGTGCCGTCTCCTCGGCCGGCCCGCCTCCGTGATGCGCCGCTACTCCTTCGCCGACCTCGTCCACCCCGAGGACATAGGGACGCTGCTGCGCACCTCCGCCGAGGGCGGCCGCGCCGAGCTGCGCCTCGGCCGCCGCGACGGCACGTACGTCTGGGTCTCCCTGCGCAACTCCGTCGTCGCCGACACCGCCGACGGCCCGCGCTTCCTCATGACCCACGTCGAGGACATCGAGGAGCGCAAGCGCCACGAGCTCCAGCTGGCGCACCGCGCCTCGCACGACGCCCTCACCGGTCTGCCCAACAGCGCCGAGCTGCGCTCCCGGCTCAGCGCCCGGCTCTGCGAGCGCCCGCACGCGACGCCGGAGGCCGACTACGAGGCCCGGTACGGCCACGAGCACGGCTTCGGCTTCGACGCGGGGCCCGTCGCCGGTGGGCCGTACGACCACCACGTGCACACCGTCGCCCCGGCCGGCGGGGACGTCGATGACGGGACGAAGGGGCTCGCGGTCCTCTTCTGCGACCTCGACGGCTTCAAGTCGATCAACGACCGGTTCGGGCACCACACCGGCGACGCCGTCCTCATCGAGGTCGCCCGGCGCCTGACCACCGGCGTACGGGACGGGGATACCGTCGCCCGCCTCGGCGGTGACGAGTTCGTCGTCCTCGCCGACGGCCTCGGCGCGGCCGACGCCGCCGACCTGGCCGTGCGGCTGCGCAACGCGATCATTCCGCCGATCCGGGTCGACGGGCGGGCGGTCCGGGTCGGGGCGAGTTTCGGCATCGGCTGGGCCGAGTGCGGGATGACCGTCGAAGAGGTCCTGAACTCCGCCGACCAGCGGATGTACATCGAGAAGCGGTCCCGCGCCAAGGTCCACCGCCGCGCCGGATAAGGGTGCGCGGACCCCTTGCCTGTCAAGGTCCGGATCGCCGGGTTCCCCGTTCGGGGTAGGCTCGGCCGGTCGGCGACGGCTGGCGAGCATGGATAGGAGTGACCAGGGATGGCTGCCGGTAACGACGGCGCGAACACGCCCGAGGACGACGATCCGTTCGGCTACCTGTACGCGGACGGCCAGGCGGCAGGCGCCCAGCCGCCGAGTCAGGGTGGTGGCTACGGCTACCCCGGACCGGCCGCGCAGCCGGGCGTGCCCCGGACCTCGTACAACCAGGTCAGAACGGTCGGCGAGCGCCAGTACGGCGGTGCGCAGGGTTACGGCCAGGGGCCGCAGGGCGGCCCCGGCGGCTACCCGCAGCAGCCCGGCCAGCAGGTCCCGCAGCAGCCCGCGTACGGCCAGCCGCACCCGCAGTACGCCGCCCCCGAGACGTACCCGGGCGGTTCGCAGACCCGGCAGTCGCCGATCCCGCACCAGCGCGGGGGCGGTGGCGGCGGGCGCGGCCCGAACACCAAGGGGCTGCTGATCGGCGCGATCGCGGTCGTCGCCGTCGTCGTGATCGGTATCACGGCCGCCGTGATCACCAACTCGGGCGGTGACGACACCAACGGCGGCACCGCGGGTGGCAAGCCGACCGGCGGGTCCACGCAGGTCCAGGAGGACCCGACCCAGACGCCGAGCACGGAGCCGTCCGAGGCGCCGCTGCCGCAGCAGGACGCGGCCACGCTCAAGCTGGGCGGCCCGGCGTCCCTCGCCAAGGACATCAAGGGCGCGGAGAGCACGGGCGGCGCGTACGTGACCGGTTTCAACGCGGTCGGCGCGTCCGCCACGTGGCAGACCGAGGTGCCGGAGGCCGGCACCTACAAGATGTCCGTGCGCTACGCGGTCCCCGCGAAGGACGCGAACGCCACCGTGACCGTCAACGGCAAGGCGAACACGAACCCGATGAACCTGAAGAACTTCATCGGTTCCTCGGACCCGAACCTGGAGAAGAACTGGCAGACCACGTGGTCCCAGGTCTCGCTCCAGAAGGGGAAGAACACGATCATGCTCTCCTGCGAGCAGGGGAACCAGTGCGACGTGATCCTCGACTGGGTGAAGATCAGCAACCTCTGAGGCAGCCTCAGAGCGCCATCTGAGTGAGCAGCCTCTGTGCGACAGACGGTGGAAAGCCCCCCGGGACTTCGGTCCCAGGGGGCTTTTCGCTGCGTCACGCGGGTTCGTACGGCCGTTTTCTCACGCGGCCGCCGGCTGCTCCGTCACCGTCACGCGCGGGAGCAGGTCCTCGTACGCCGGGCGGTCGAACTCGCCCGCCACCGGGGCGAGGACCGTCGCCGCGGAGAGGGCGACCGCGCGGGTGAGGCGGTCCGGCCAGTCGAGCTTCTCGACCAGGGCCGACAGCAGGCCGGCGACGGCCGAGTCGCCCGCGCCGGTCGGGTTGCCCTTGACCGGGGACGGCGGGGCCGCGCGCCAGAGGCCGTCCGCGGTGGCGGCCAGCAGGCCGTCGGGGCCGAGGGAGGAGACCACGGCGTGCGCGCCGCGGCGGCGGGCGTCGCGGGTGGCGCGGTGGGGTTCGCGGGAGCCGGTGAGCTGGGCGAGTTCGTCGGCGTTGGGCTTGACGACGTCGGGGCGGGCCGCGATGCCGCGCCGCAGGGGTTCGCCGCTGGTGTCGAGGAGGACCGGGACGCCGGCGGTGCGGGCGAGCCGGATCAGCTCCGCGTACGCGCCGACATGGATGCCGGGCGGGAGGCTGCCGCAGAGGGCCACCGCGGAGGCGTCGGCGAGAAGGGTGGCGTAGTGCGTGGTGAGACTGGCCCACTCGGCGGAAGTGATGGCCGGGCCCGGTTCGTTGAGCTGGGTGGTGTCGCCGGTCGCGGAGTCGACGACCGCGACCGTGCGGCGGGTCGTTCCGGCGGTCGGGACCAGGGCGTCGACGACGGGGCCGCCCGCGAGGTGGGCGCGGAGGACCTCGCCCGTCGAGCCGCCCGCGAAGCCCGTGGCGACCGTCTCGTGGCCGAGGGCGGCCAGCACGCGGGCGACGTTGAGGCCCTTGCCGCCGGGGCGTTCGATGACCTGGGTGACGCGGTGGGAGGCGTGCGGGACGAGGGCCGGGACGCGGTAGGTGAGGTCGAGCGCCGTGTTGAGGGTGACCGTGAGAATCACCTGCCGTACCCCCGTACCTCGTCGAATGTTCTCGGAACAGCCGTTGAACACAGCCGTTGGAACAGCCGTGGAACGCGCCCCGATCATGCCAAAGAGAAGGCGGTTGGCCCAGTCCCCGGGCCAACCGCCGTACGTCCGATGGGGCGATATCACGCCAGGTCGGGTTCAACCACCCAGCTGCCCTTGCGCATCACGCCCTTGACGTCGAAGTCCGCGTCGAGGACGACCAGGTCGGCGTCCTTGCCGGGCTCCAGGGAGCCGACGCGGTCGTCGATGCCGAGCACCCGCGCCGGGTTGGCCGAGATGGCCTGGACGACGGACTCCACGGGGAGCTTGTCGATGGTGGCCGCGCGCTTGAACGCGCGGTCCAGGGTGAGCGTCGAGCCGGCGATGGAGCCGCCCTCGACGAGCCGGGCGACGCCGTCCTTGACCTCGACGGCCAGCGGGCCGAGCGAGTAGAGGCCGTCGCCGAAGCCTGCCGCGTCCATGGCGTCCGTGATGAACGCGACGCGCCGGGGCCCGGCGTGATGGAACGCCAGCTCCAGGGCGGCCGGGTGGAGATGGGTGCCGTCGTTGATGAGCTCGACGGTGATCCGCTCGTCCTCCAGGAGCGCGGCGATCGGGCCGGGCGTGCGGTGGCCGAGCGCGGGCATCGCGTTGTAGAGGTGGGTGGCGACGGTGGCGCCCGCGTCGATGGCCTCGACGGTCTGCTCGTACGTCGCGTCGGTGTGGCCGATCGCGGCGACCACGCCGTGCTCGGCGAGCAGGCGTACGGAGTCGATGCCGCCGGGGAGTTCGGTGGCGAGGGTGACCATCCTGGCCTGGCCGCGCGCGGCGTCGATCAGCTTGCGGACGTCGGCCGGGTCGGGGTCGCGCAGCAGCGTCTCGTCGTGCGCGCCCTTGCGGCAGGGGGCGATGAACGGGCCCTCGAAGTGGATGCCCGCGATCTCGCCCTGCTCGGCGAGTTCGGAGAGCAGCCCGGCGCGCTGGGTGAGGAAGTCCATCTCGCCGGTCACGAAGGAGGCGACGACGGTGGTGGTGCCGTGCAGCCGGTGGGTGTGGACGCCGGTGAGGATGTCCTCGACGGTGCCGGAGGTGAAGGAGGCCCCGCCGCCGCCGTGGTTGTGCATGTCGACGAAGCCGGGGACGACCCAGTGGCCCGTGAGGTCGAGCGTCGCCGCGTCGGCGGGCGCGGCGCCCGCGATGCGACCGCCGTCGACGATCACCCGTCCGTTCTCGACGATGCCGGTCGGCAGCACCACACGGGCCCCGGCGAGAACTGTGGATACGGCCATCAGGCGGATACCTCCGAGTCGAGGGAGAGAAGGTCCCAGGCGAGGAGGCCCGCGCCCAGGCATCCGGCGGTGTCCCCGAGGGCTGCCGGTACGACGGCGGGCAGCTTCTGGAACGTGACGCGTTCCTCGACGGCGGCCCTCAGTGGTGTGAACAAGGTTTCCCCGGCCTCGGCGAGACCGCCACCGATGATGAGCGTGCGGGGGTCGAGCAGGGTGAGCGCGGTGACCAGGCCGTCCGCGAGGGCGTCGACGGCCTCCTGCCAGACCTGGACGGCCCGCTGGTCGCCGTCCGCGACCGCCTTGGCGCAGTCGGCGGCGTCCGCGTCGGGGTCGCCGGAGGCGGCGGCCCAGGCCTGGGAGACGGCGGAGGCGGAGGCGTACCGCTCCAGGCAGCCGCGCTGGCCGCAGCCGCACTCCGTACCGCCGGGGCGGACCACGATGTGGCCGATCTCGCCGGCGTAGCCGTGGGCGCCGGCCTCGATGACCCCGCCGATGCCGATCGCGCCGGCGATGCCGGTGCCGAGCGGCACGAAGAGGAAGCGGTCGGCGCCGTTGCCCGCGCCGATCCGGCCCTCGGCGAGGCCGCCGGTGCGCACGTCGTGGCCGAGGGCCACGGGGATGCCGTCCAGGCGCTCGCTGAGCAGGGCGCGCATCGGGACGTCGCGCCAGCCGAGGTTGGCGGCGTAGACGGCGATGCCGCGGGCGGCGTCGACGATGCCGGGGACGGCGACCCCGGCGGCCGCGGCGGGCTCGCCGTACCGGTCGAGGCCGTGGGCGCGCAGTTCGGCGGCGAAGTCGAGGATCGTCTCGACCACGGCGTCCGGGCCGCGCTCGCGCCCGGTGGCGCGCCGTGCCTCGTGGAGCAGGGTGCCGTCCGCCCCGACGAGGGCGGCCTTCATGCCGGTGCCGCCCACATCGAGGGCGATGACGTGTCTCACGGGAACAGTCTCGCCCGTTCCTGCCCGAAAGGTCTAGTCCACTGGCCGATATTGTTGCGCTCGGATACAAATTCGAGAGCGGTACGCGTGACCAGGCGCGAAGGGCTTCACAAGGTCTTCACTCCAGACCGAGGACCTACCCAAGTGGTGTAGACCTTATGCTTCCTCTCCTGTGAAAATCACAGCTCAAGGACGAGCAGAGGGTGGGGCAACGCTGTGCAGCGGCGATTCATTGGACTGACCGCGACGATCGCCGCGCTGGGGCTGACCGCGGGCCTCTCCGGCTGTGGCCTCACCGAGAGCGCCGCCTCCGACGTCACCCTCAAGCTCGTCGCCGCCGACTACGACCTGAACGGCGGCGACACCACCAAGAAGTACTGGGACGAGCTGACCGCCGCCTACGAGGCCGAGCACCCGGGTGTCCAGGTCGAGGTCCAGATCGAGTCCTGGAACGACGTCGACCGCAAGGTCGCCGAGATGGTCAAGGCAGGCCAGGCCCCCGACATCGCCCAGATCGGCGCCTACGCCGACTACGCCGCCGCGGGTGAGCTCTACTCCGCCGACGAGCTGCTCTCCGTCCCCGTCCAGGCCAACTTCCTCGCCCCGCTCGTCGCCGCGGGCGAGCACAAGCGGACCCAGTACGGACTGCCCTTCGCCGCCTCCACCCGGCTGCTCTTCTTCAACCAGGACCTCTTCGACGAGGCGGGCATCAGCAAGCCGCCGACCAGCTGGGACGAGCTGGCCGCGGCGGCGAGGAAACTGAAGGCCAAGGACGTGAAGTACCCCTTCGCGCTGCCGCTCGGCCCGGAGGAGGCGCAGGCCGAGACCCTGATGTGGCTGCTCGCCGGCGGCGACGGCTACACCGACGGCTCCGACCGCTACCGGATCGACTCCGAGCAGAACATCAAGACCTTCGACTGGCTGAAGACCGAGCTGGTCCAGAAGGAGCTCACCGGCCCCGTCGCCCCCGGCAAGCTCAACCGCAAGGACGCCTTCGCCGCCTTCTCGCGCGGAGAGGTCGGCATGCTCAACGGCCACCCCTCGCTGATGCAGGAGGCCGAGAAGAAGGGCGTCAAGGTCGGCAAGGTCGCGCTGCCCGGCGCGGACGGCACGTCGAAGGCGTCCATGGGCGTCGCCGACTGGATCATGGGCTTCAAGCAGAACGGCCACCGCACGCAGATCGGCGACTTCCTCGACTTCGTCTTCAGCGACGAGAACGTCCTGAAGTTCGCCGGCGGCAACGACCTGCTGCCGCCGACCGTCAGCGCGTACTCCCGGATGGAGAACGACCCGGAGCACAAGGACCTCCACGAGTTCCTCTCCGAGCTGCCGAACTCGCAGCTCCCGCCGGTCGGCAAGACCTCCTGGGCCCAGGTCAGCGACCTGATCAAGCAGAACATCGGCAAGGCCGTCACCCCGGGCGCGAAGCCGGCCGACGTGCTGGGCGGGATAGCCCGCAAGGCGACGGCGGCCGAGAGCGCGGAGTAATAGGTTGGTCGTATGACTGGTACGACCGAAGCGAGCGCCCCCGGGGCCGGCGACGCCCCGGGCGACGACAGCGGGCTCGGGGAGCGGGAGCGGGCCGTGCTCGCCTTCGAGCGCCGCTCCTGGCCGGGCCCCGGGGCCAAGGAGCGGGCCGTCCGCGAGCGGCTCGGCCTCTCCGCGACCCGCTACTACCAGCTCCTCAACGCCCTCCTCGACGATCCGCGCGCCCTCGCGCACGACCCGGTCACCGTCAACCGGCTGCGCCGGGTCCGTGCGGAGAAGGAGCAGCGCCGCTGAAGGAGCAGCGCCGCTGAGGCCGCGTCGGTAGGGTCGTCGTATGGTCAGCAGCCTTCCGCACCCGACCACATCGACAGGCCGCGACGGCCTGGCCGCGCTTCTCGCCCGGCCGGAGAGAGCCGTCGTCGCCCTCGACTTCGACGGGACGCTCGCCGAGATCGTCCCCGACCCCGAACAGGCCCGCGCACACCCCGGCGCCGTCCCCGCACTCTCCGCCCTGGCGCCCAGGATCGCCTCGGTCGCCGTGGTGACCGGCCGCCCCGCGGGCGTCGCGGTCCGCTACGGCGGCTTCGCCGGCGTCCCAGGACTGGAACACCTCGTCGTCCTCGGCCACTACGGCGCCGAGCGCTGGGACGCGGTCACCGGCACCGTCCAGGCCTCCGCCGTCCACCCGGGCGTGGCCGCCGTCCGGGCCGAGCTGCCCGGCTTCCTCGACGGCGTCGGCGCCTGGCCGGGCACCTGGATCGAGGAGAAGGGCCGCGCGGTCGCGGTCCACACCCGCCGCTCCACCGACCCCCAGGCGGCCTTCGAAGCCCTCAAGGCCCCGCTCGCCGACCTCGCCGCCCGCCACGGCCTGGTCCTCGAACCCGGCCGCATGGTCCTCGAACTGCGCCCACCGGGCATGGACAAGGGCGTGGCACTCGCCGAGTACGTACGCGAGATCGGCGCCGGCTCCGTCCTGTACGCGGGCGACGACCTGGGCGACCTGCCCGCCTTCGCGGCCGTCGAGAAACTCCGCTCGGACGGCACCCCCGGCCTCCTGGTCTGCAGCGGCTCCACGGAGGTCCAGGAACTGTCCGACCGCGCCGACCTGTCGGTGCCGGGGCCTGCGGGGGTGGTGGGGTTCCTGACGGAACTGGCCCGCGCGATCGGGGAAGGGGCCTAGGAGGCCTGGCCCTCCGGGGTGTCCCCCCGGAGGGCCGCCAGCTGCTCCAGGAACCAGCGCTGCGGCGGCATCGCCGTCGCGGCGGACGCCAGGCGCTTGGTGCGGTCCGTGCGTTCGGCGGGGGGCATCGTCAGGGCGCGGTACAGGGCGCGGGCGGTTTCCGAGACGTCGTACGGGTTCACCGTCAGGGCGTCCTCGCGCAGCTCCTCGTAGGCGCCGGCGCCCGTCGAGAGGACCAGGGCGCAGCCTGCCTCCGAGACCACCGGGATCTCCTTGGCCACCAGGTTCATGCCGTCGCGGACCGGGTTGATCAGGGCCACGTCCGCGAGGCGGTACGCGGCGAGCGAGCGGGGGAAGTCGTCCTTCACCGAGAGCAGGACCGGCTGCCAGTCGGTCGTGCCGAACTCCGTGTTGATCTCCGCCGCGAGGTCGGCGACGGAGGCCGTGTACGCGCGGTAGACCTCCAGGTCCTGGCGGGACGGGTACGCCGAGGCCAGGTGGACGACGCCGCCGTGCCACTCCGGGTGGTCCCGGAGCAGCTCCCGGTAGGCCAGCAGGCCGCGGACGATGTTCTTCGACAGCTCGGTGCGGTCCACCCGCACGATCGTCCGCCGGTCGCCGATCTCGGCCCGCAGCGCGGCCAGCCGGTCGTCGACCTCGGGGGTGTGGGCGAGCGAGCGGAGGTCGTCGCCGTCCACCCCCAGGGGGAAGACGTGCACCCGGGTGCGGCGCGGCTCGCCGCCCGCCCTGCGGTGCTCCACCCCGCGCCAGGGGTCGTCGCTGCGCCAGAAGCCGTCGGCCTCGCCGTGCGGGCCGTGGATGTGGGCGCCGGTGATGAACGCCTGCGCCCATCCCCAGGTGTGGAAACCCAGCTCGTCCGCGCCGAGCATGCCCCAGAGCAGCTCCTCGCGGACGTCCTCGGGGAGCATCCGCATGTACTCCGGCAGCGCCCACGGCGTGTGCGTGAAGTGGCCGATCCGCAGGTCGGGGCGGAGCGTCCGGAGCTGCCCCGGCACCAGGGCCAGGTGGTAGTCCTGGACCAGGACCGCCGCGCCCTCGTCGGCGCTCGCAGCCAGCTCCTCGGCGAAGGCCCGGTTGTAGCTGCGGTACGACTCCCAGCGGCGCCGGAACTCCGCGTCGAAGACCGGCTCGCGGGGGATCTCGTACAGGTGGTGGTGGAGGAACCACAGCACCGAGTTGGCGATGCCGTTGTACGCGTCGGCGTAGATCTCGGGGGCGATGTCCAGCATCCGTACGCCCGGCTCGGACTCCCCGCGCCGGACCGCCTCCCGGTCGCCGTCGCCGAGGGCAGCGCACACCCAGACGCTGTCCTCGGAGGAGCCGGAGGAGCCGGAGGAGATCGTGCTCAGACCCGAGACGAGACCGCCCCCGCCGCGCCGGGCACGGAGTGTGCCGTCGGCGGCGAGGGCGTACGAGACGGGACCCCGGTTGGACGCCACGAGCACAGAAGCCATGTGGCGAACCTAGCCCGTGACGTAAACGCTCAAACGTACGTATACGACTCTGGCGCATCCTCGCCGTCGTCACGGTTCAGTCGTCACGGCTCAGTGGTCACGCCTCAGTGGTCGCGGCGTCCCCGCAGGGCGGCCTTGGCCACCAGACCGGTCGCGGCCAGGGCGAGCGCCAGTCCGCCGAGCAGCCAGAGCCGCTCACCACTGGAGCCGGTCTCGGCCATCGAGCCGCCGGGGCCGTGCGGGCCGCCGGGCTCATGTGGACCGGCGGGCTCGTGCGGCGTCGGGCGGGGCTGGTGGGTGGTGGGCGCCGGGGACGGTGTCGTATCCGACTCGCTGGGGGAGGGGGAGGAGGAGCGAGAAGGGGACGGCGAGGGGTTCACCGGGTCCGACGGCGTCGGCTTCGGACTCGTGCGGGACGGGCTCGGGCTCGGCTCGGGCTTCGGCGGCTCGACGACCGGGGTCACCGCGCAGGCCGGGTCCTCGCTGCCCTTGCCGCAGTTCGAGCGGGGCGACTCGACCTCGACGCTGTTGAGGAGCTTGCCGTCGCCGCGCACCGGGATCTCCAGGTCCGGCACCGGGACGGAGAAGGCCAGCGCGGAGGGCACGTACGTGTCACCCGTCGTCGTGAACGTCAGCTCCGCCGACCGCGCGCCCACCGGGATCGCGCCCTCCGGGATGTCGAAGGCCTTGGCGTCGATGGACAGGTTGTTCCGGAGCTTCGGCGAGACGGCGCCGTCGTCCTCGCTGACGAAGAAGTTGCTGGTGTTGCCCGTGTGGGCCTCGGTGACGTTCCTGCCGTCGACGAGGAACCTGTCACCCGGGGTGTTCCAGTCGCCCTCGTACGCCGTCACGCTCGCCCGCGCCCTGCCCGTCGTCCGGTGGAAGCCGTCGACGGTGACCGTGGTCGCGGGCGAGGAGGAGCGCTGGAGGACGTGCCCGCCGTAGACGTACACGGCGCGGCGGTCCGGCGCGTGGGTCGGCTCGGGGCCCGGGAACGCGTACACCACCGTCAGGGACCAGCCCGCGACACAGCCCTTGCCGTCCGGCGCCCAGATGTTGCCGACCGCCACCTGCGCGTCCGTCCCGGTCACGCCCGCGAACGCGGCCGTCACGTCCGACTCGCCGGTGTAGTAGTGCGGGCCGTTGGTGTCCGCCGGGTCGGTGACCAGACTGTCGATCGAGACCGGCGTCGCGGCCCCCGACCCGACCCTGATGTGCGGCGAGGTCGTGGCGTGGTCGCCCGGCGAGGTCGTCACATCGGCGCCGGAGATGTCGCAGCGCTTCAGCTGCGCCCCGCTCGGCCCTTTGTACGTACCGTCGTTGCCGCCCCAGAACAGCCGGGCGTACGCGACCCTCGCCCCCGCCGGGACGACGACGTGACCGGTGCTCGATCCGTAACCGGCGTCCATGGAGGCGGTGTTGATCCGCCGCATGACGAAGGTGTTGTTGTTGTCGCCGCCCTGCCCGGAGGCGGCGGTGGCGCAGCGCGCGGCCAGGTCGGCGGGGGCCGTGGGGCAGCCCATGACCGTGTTGCCGATGGTCGTGAAGTCGCCGTGCAGCGAGGCGTCGTAGCGCTTGCCGAAGGGCTCCACCACGTCCGCCGCGGCCGGACCGGCCGCGGCGAGCGTGAGCGGGAGCGAGCCGAGGGAGCCGGCGGCCAGCGCGAGGGCCGCCAGCGATGTGGTCATTCGATTGTCGAACCGCATAAAACGGAAATGTAGGCAAAAAGTACAATCATTCGGCGTTACGCCACGCGGCGGTGCGCGTACTCCGCGATCTCGACCATCGGCGGCCGCTCCTCCGTGTCCACCGGGTACGTGCGCGGGGTGAAGCCCTCCTCGCCGCGCTCGAACTGGGTCAGCAGCGGCCGCACCAGATGGCCCCGGGAGAGCCGCAGCTGCGCCGTACGGTAGATCGCCGCCGCCATCCGGCCGAGCGCCCGCCCGTCCTGGTGCCGGTGCTTGCGGACCCCGACGTCCACCTGCGCGAGCGCGTCCAGGCCGACCGTGTGCAGCGCGTCCACGAGCAGGCCCAGCTCCACTCCGTAACCGACCGGGAACGGCAGCCGTTCGAGCAGCGAGCGGCGCGCCGCGTACTCGCCGCCCAGCGGCTGGACGAAGCCGGCCAGCTGCGGCCAGTGCAGATTGAGCAGCGGCCGCGCCACCAGCTCCGTCACCCGACCGCCCTGACCTGGGGTGTCACCGAGCGGGCGGTCGTACATCGCCTTCACGAAGTCGACGTCCGGGTCGGTCAGGAGCGGGCCGACGATGCCGGTGACGAAGTCCGCGGAGAAGTCCCGCAGGTCCGCGTCGACGAAGCAGACGATGTCCCCCTCGGTCACCATCAGTGACCGCCACAGCACCTCGCCCTTGCCGGGCACGGCCGGTATCCGGGGCAGGATCGCGTCCCGCGCCACCACCCGGGCCCCGGCCGCTTCCGCCACCTCCGCCGTACGGTCGGTGGAGCCGGAGTCGATCACCACCAGCTCGTCCACCAGCGGAACCGCCTCGGTCATCAGCTCGCGCCGGATGACGGCCACGATCTCGCCGACCGTCGCCTCCTCGTTCAGTGCGGGCAGGACGACGCTGACCGTCGTCCCGTGCTTCGCCGCCAGGACGCGGTCGAGCGAACGGTCCGCCACGGACCAGGACCGCCGGCCCAGCCAGCGCTCCACTTCCTCCAGCACGTGATCTCCATCTCGCGGTTCGGACGGCAGGTTCAACCCTCCGGGCCTTCGGTTACAGTCTTGAACAACGCGGATGCCCGATGCATGTCGGGGTGCCGCCCGCGTCTCACAATCGAATACCGCTCATCCAGAGGGGCAGAGGGAAACGGCCCGTTGAAGCCCCGGCAACCCTCCAGTCGGTCACTCGTCCGCAAGCGTCGCCAGTCGTCGCCACTGCGCCCGCGAGGCTCCCGGCTAGGGAAGGTGCCAAATCCGTCTCATGGCGACGTTCGCCATGAGAAAGATGAGGAGAAAGGGCCTCGCCTCCATGGCTGTACAGACCGCTACCCCCGACACCGCTCAGAATGTCGACCTCGGTCCCGCTTCCGGCCTTTCCTGCCGGGAATGCGGTGAAGTCTTCGCACTCGGCCCGATCTTCGCCTGTGAGCTGTGTTTCGGCCCCCTCGAAGTCGCGTACGACCTCCCCGTCGGCGACCCCGAGGCGCTGCGCAAGCAGATCGAGGCCGGCCCCGCCAACATCTGGCGCTACGCCCCGCTGCTGCCCGTCCCCGCCGACGTCGCCGAGAAGCCGAACCTGAACCCGGGCTGGACCAAGCTCGTCCAGGCCGACAACCTCGCCGCCGAGCTGGGCGTCGAGCCCGGCAAGCTCTTCGTCAAGGACGACTCCGGCAACCCGACGCACTCCTTCAAGGACCGCGTCGTCGCCCAGGCCCTCGAGGCCGCCCGCGCCTTCGGCTTCACCACGCTCTCCTGCTCCTCCACCGGCAACCTGGCCGGCGCCGTCGGCGCCGCCGCCGCCCGCGCCGGCTTCCGCTCCTGCGTGTTCATCCCGCACGACCTGGAGCAGGGCAAGGTCGTCATGGCCGCCGTCTACGGCGGCGAGCTGGTCGGCATCGAGGGCAACTACGACGACGTCAACCGCTTCTGCTCCGAGCTCATCGGCGACCCGTTGGGCGAGGGCTGGGGCTTCGTCAACGTCAACCTGCGGCCGTACTACGGCGAGGGCTCCAAGACGCTCGCGTACGAGATCTGCGAGCAGCTCGGCTGGGTCATTCCGGACCAGCTCGTCATCCCGATCGCCTCCGGCTCGCAGCTCACCAAGATCGACAAGGGTCTCCAGGAGCTCATCAAGCTGGGCCTGGTCGAGGACAAGCCGTACAAGATCTTCGGCGCCCAGGCCGAGGGCTGCTCGCCGGTGTCCGCCGCCTTCAAGGCCGGTCACGACGTCGTACGGCCCCAGAAGCCGAACACCATCGCCAAGTCGCTGGCCATCGGCAACCCGGCCGACGGCCCGTACGTCCTCGACATCGCCCGCCGTACCGGCGGCGCCGTGGAGGACGTGAACGACGAGCAGGTCGTCGACGCGATCAAGATCCTGGCCAGGACCGAGGGCATCTTCGCCGAGACGGCGGGCGGCGTGACGGTCGGCGTGACGAAGAAGCTGGTCGAGGCCGGCCTCATCGACCCGACCCTCACCACGGTCGTACTCAACACGGGTGACGGCCTCAAGACCCTGGACGCGGTGGCCGACACCTCCCAGGCGACCGCCACCATCAA
The DNA here is from genome assembly GCF_043081505.1 of Streptomyces sp. NPDC014870. NCBI lineage: Bacteria > Bacillati > Actinomycetota > Actinomycetes > Kitasatosporales > Streptomycetaceae > Streptomyces > Streptomyces sp. NPDC014870. The sequence continues at coordinate 272,405 of NZ_JBIBWQ010000009.1, read as the reverse complement.
GCCGAGCCTGGACGCGTTCCGCGCCGCCGGCCTGGCCCACTGACCCCCACTCGTCCGTTCACGGAAGGCAGCAGCACATGAGCGTCAAGGTCCGTATCCCCACCATCCTCCGTACCTACACGGGCGGCCAGGCCGAGGTTCCGGCGGAGGGCGCGACCCTGTCCGAGGTCATCTCGGACCTGGAGAAGAACCACGCGGGCATCGCCGCGCGCGTCCTGGACGACCAGGGCAAGCTGCGCCGCTTCGTGAACGTCTACGTGAACGACGACGACGTGCGCTTCGAGCAGGGCCTGGAGACGGCGACGCCGGACGGCGCGGGCGTCTCGATCATCCCGGCGGTCGCCGGCGGCTGCTGATCGCCGACCACCGACCGCCGTGGAGTTACCCGGCGTAACCGAATTGCCCCCTCCGCGAGAGAAGCGGAGGGGGCAATTCTGCATGGTTGAGCGCGGTAGAGTTGGGGAAGTCCCCCCGGTTCCACCCCGCTGCTCCGTGCCAGACGCATATGAGAATGCGTCCCCACGTGACAAGAAGCAGTCAAAGTGTGCGCGCGATCTGTACCTTCTGCGTGCTTTGCCGGGCCCGACTTGCCCCGGAATTCAATAAATCCTCCGGAATTCTCCTTTACGGCGTGCCCAGAATTCTCGCCCGATTGACCTGTTGCAGAGGGCAGTTGGGCAGATACATTCAGCCGCGGTCGACGCGTTCCGGCGCAGGGTCTGACCCGGGTCCGTGAAGTGCGGCCCCGCGCAAGGGCCAGTAATAGGGGAGTTAGGCATGGCTCAGGGCACCGTCAAGTGGTTCAACGCGGAGAAGGGCTACGGCTTCATCGCGGTCGACGGTGGTGCGGATGTATTCGTCCACTACAGCGCGATCCAGATGGACGGTTACCGCACCCTTGAAGAGGGTCAGCGGGTCGAGTTCGAGATCTCGCAGGGCCAGAAGGGTCCGCAGGCGGACATGGTCAAGCTCGCCGTCTGAGCACGGCGCGATCGGCCACCACGTACGCACTCACGCGTTGGCGCGCTTTCGCAGGCGATCTCACGCGATCTCACGCCGAGGGGTCCGCATCCTGACCGGGATGCGGACCCCTCGTGCGTGCCCGGCGCGCGTCGGGGGCGGACGCCGCCCGGTCCGGGCCAAGGGGCGCCGCCCGGTCCGGGCCAAGGGGCGCCGCCCGGTCCGCGTCAGGACCGTCGCCCGATCTATGGGAGTCGCTTGCCCCCGCCCGTCACCCGACCGCCACCCCACATCGACGTCCCTACGGGACGGCCTTGCACTCTCCTGGGGCGAGTGCTAATCATTGGCGTTAGCACTCTGAAGGTGAGAGTGCTTACGAGGATCGGGCAGGCGAGGTCCGCGGCCAGGTGGGGCAAGGAACCACCGGGCACGCAGGCCGTCCGTCGCGGGCGTCGGCGCGGTCCTGGAGCGTTATCCACCCCATGTCCGGGAGGACCACTTCACATGGCCAAGATCATCGCGTTCGACGAGGAGGCACGGCGCGGTCTCGAGCGCGGGATGAACCAGCTCGCCGACGCCGTCAAGGTCACCCTTGGCCCCAAGGGCCGGAACGTCGTCCTCGAGAAGAAGTGGGGCGCCCCCACGATCACCAACGATGGTGTCTCCATCGCCAAGGAGATCGAGCTCGAGGACCCGTACGAGAAGATCGGCGCCGAGCTGGTCAAGGAAGTCGCCAAGAAGACGGACGACGTCGCCGGTGACGGTACGACCACCGCGACCGTCCTCGCCCAGGCGCTCGTCCGCGAGGGCCTGCGCAACGTGGCGGCCGGCGCCAACCCGATGGCCCTCAAGCGCGGCATCGAGAAGGCCGTCGAGGCCGTCTCCGGCGCCCTGCTCGAGCAGGCGAAGGATGTCGAGACCAAGGAGCAGATCGCTTCCACGGCCTCCATCTCCGCCGCCGACACCCAGATCGGCGAGCTCATCGCCGAGGCGATGGACAAGGTCGGCAAGGAAGGCGTCATCACCGTCGAGGAGTCCCAGACCTTCGGTCTGGAGCTGGAGCTCACCGAGGGTATGCGCTTCGACAAGGGCTACATCTCGGCGTACTTCGCCACCGACATGGAGCGTATGGAGGCGTCCCTGGACGACCCGTACCTCCTGATCGTCAACTCCAAGATCTCCTCGGTCAAGGACCTGCTCCCGCTCCTGGAGAAGGTCATGCAGTCGGGCAAGCCGCTGCTGATCATCGCCGAGGACGTCGAGGGCGAGGCCCTGTCGACCCTGGTCGTCAACAAGATCCGCGGCACCTTCAAGTCCGTCGCGGTCAAGGCCCCGGGCTTCGGTGACCGTCGCAAGGCCATGCTGAACGACATCGCCATCCTCACGGGCGGCACGGTCATCTCCGAGGAGGTCGGCCTCAAGCTCGAGAACGCGGGCCTGGACCTGCTCGGCCGCGCCCGCAAGGTCGTCATCACCAAGGACGAGACCACGATCGTCGACGGTGCCGGTGACAGCGACCAGGTCGCCGGTCGCGTCAACCAGATCCGCGCCGAGATCGAGAACTCCGACTCGGACTACGACCGCGAGAAGCTGCAGGAGCGCCTGGCGAAGCTCGCCGGTGGCGTGGCGGTCATCAAGGCCGGTGCCGCGACCGAGGTCGAGCTCAAGGAGCGCAAGCACCGCATCGAGGACGCCGTTCGCAACGCGAAGGCGGCCGTCGAGGAGGGCATCGTCGCCGGTGGTGGCGTGGCCCTGCTCCAGGCCTCCAACGTCTTCGAGAAGCTCGAGGCGGACCTGTCCGGCGACGAGGCCACCGGTGCCGCGATCGTGAAGCTGGCCCTCGAGGCCCCGCTGAAGCAGATCGCCGTCAACGCCGGCCTCGAGGGCGGCGTCGTGGCGGAGAAGGTCCGCAACCTGCCCGTCGGCCACGGCCTGAACGCCGCGACCAACGAGTACGTGGACCTCATCGCCGAGGGCATCATCGACCCGGCGAAGGTGACGCGTTCCGCGCTGCAGAACGCGGCCTCCATCGCCGCGCTCTTCCTGACCACCGAGGCCGTCATCGCCGACAAGCCGGAGAAGGCCTCCGCGGCCGCTCCGGGCGGCATGCCGGGCGGTGACATGGACTTCTGAGCCCCGGCTCAGTAGCTCCTCGCTGTACAGCTGTACGCGACCGAGGGCGGCACTCCCTGCTGGGGGTGCCGCCCTCGGGCGTTCGGGGTGATGCTGGTGGGGGAGGGGCGGCACGGCCACGGGCCAGGGAAGGCGGGAGCGAGCCATGATCACGCTGCTGACGACACCGACCGACCGCGAGCTGGTCATCACCCGCACCTTCGACGTCCCGCCCGCCCGCGTCTGGGAGGCCTGGACCAGGCCCGAGCACGTCCGCCAGTGGTACGGCGTGGCCGCGATGCCCACGACCCTCTGCGAGATCGACCTCAGGCCCGGCGGCGCGTGGCGCTGGGGCCAGAAGGCGCCCGACGGGCGCGAGATCGTCTTCTCCGGCACGTACGAGGAGATCCTGCCGAACGAGCGCCTCGTCTACACCGAGGTCTTCGAGCTCATGCCGGGCCCGCCGGTCCACGTCACCCTCACCTTCGACGACACCCCCGACGGCGGCACGGCGCTCACGAGCATGTCGATCTGGCCGTCGACGGAGATCCGTGACCAGGCCCTCGCGACGGGCATGGAGGCCGGGGTCAAGGAGGAGTACGACCGGCTCGCGGTGTACCTGGAGATGATGTGAGCCTCGACGTGCCGCGGCTCACCGCGGGACCGTACGAGCTGCGGGCCTGGGAGCGGGCGGACCTGCCGCTCGTCGAGGAGGCGTCGGCCGACCCGTACATCCCGCTGACGACCACGGTCCCGCCGGTGTACTCGGAGGGCGAGGGCGAGGCGTTCGTCCGCCGGCAGTGGAGCCGCGCCGAGACGGGCGCGGGCTACTCCTTCGTGGTCGTCCGCCGCCGTGACGTCCGCCCGGCGGGCATGATCGGCCTCTGGCTCCGCGACCTCCCGGAGGGCCGGGCGACCCTCGGCTACTGGATCGTCCCCTCCTGCCGGGGCGAGGGCGCGGCCACGGCCGCGCTGACGGCGGTGAGCGCCTGGGCGCTCGGTGAACTGGGCATCCCCCGGCTGCAGTTGCTGGTCGAACCCTGGAACGATGCCTCGGCGAAGACGGCCGAGCGGGCCGGGTTCGTACGGGAGGGCCTGCTGCGGTCCTGGCAGGAAGTGGGCGGCGAGCGGCGGGACATGTGGATGTACGGGCGGGTGCGGGCGGGCGGGGCCGGGTAGTCGGGCGGTCCACGTCGGTGGTGCGGGCGGGCGGCAGCGGGTGGTCCCGTGGCGGGTGCGGGCGGTCGACTCCGGGTAAGGGGTAGGGGGAACGAACCGGACCCGCGGGGGTGGAGCCGATGCGTCGCTCGGAATTACCGCACCTCTCCCACTACTGGGAGCTGTCAGGCCGCCAGGACGGCGAGGAGCAGGTCGTACGGGTCGAGGGGAAGGTCCGGGTCTTCGAGTACTTCCCCGACTACCTGCTGGCCGCGCGGTACGAAGGACCCTTCTTCTCCGTGCGCACGCCGGGCCTCCGTGACGCCACCGGGTCGCTCGTGCCGTGCACTCCGGAGCAGCGCCTCCGCTGGGTGAACGCCGCGGTCGCCCACGTCGGCACCGTGGACCGGATCAGCGCCGAACTCCGCGCCGCCCACGCCCGGGCCGTGCTCCTCCCGCTGTGGAGGCACCTGGCCCTGCGGCGCGCCCTGAGGACCTGGGAGGAGACCCGGGTGCGGTACGAGCGGGCGCTCCGGGAGGCCTTCGCGGCGTACGCGCCGGTCGGCGAGGAGATCCGCGCGGCGGTCCGGGCCGAGCAGGAGAGGGCGGCGGCCGCGATCCGCGAGCAGGACCGGCTGCGGGCGCAGGAGCGCGAGCGGCGGGCGCGGCTCGCGGAGCGGGCGGTGTGGGGCCGCCGCGTGCTGGGCGAGCCCGGGACGCCCGGGCGCACGGTGTACGTCTTCCGTCACGACGTCCCCGGGGAGGACGTGCCGGCGGCCCCGGCGCTGTCGGAGCGGATCCCGCGACTCGGCCTGGCGGCCCTCCGGCAGTCGCTGGTGAAGCTGCACCTGCCGGACGTGGTGTGGGACCGCGCCGCGCTCCGTGAGTCGGAGCGGGAGACGGGCACGGCGTTCGCCGTCTGGTGGCAGGAGCTGTTCCACGAGAACTACCGCACGCTCACGCAGCCCCCGCCGCCTTCTTCCCCCTCACGCGGGAGCACGGGCGGCAGCGGGACGAGCGGCTCGGGCGGCTACGGCAGTGGCTACAGCGGCTTCAGTTGCGTGGGCGGGTTCTGAGCGAAGCGCCCCGGGGTCGTGCCGACGTGCCGCTTGAAGTGGCGGGTCAGGTGCGACTGGTCGTAGAAGCCCGTCGCCGTGGCCACCTCGGCGACGGGACGGCCGGCGAGGAGGAGCCGGCGCGCCCGGGCGACGCGGCGGGACGTCACGTACTGGTGCGGGGCGATGCCGAAGGCCGCGGTGAAGGCCCGTACCAGATGGGTGGGGTGGGCGTGCAGGAGCCGCGCGGCCTCCTCCAGCGTCACGCCGTCGTCGAGCCGGGCGTCGAGCAGCTCCCGCAGCGTGTGCGCCACGCCCCGGGCCGGCGGCCGGGGCGCGTCCGGGCGGGCGAGGCGGGGCCGCAAATGGCCGCGGAGGCGTTCGGCGATCAGGGCGAGCCGGCTCTCCGCCTCCAGGGCGTCGCCCGGGTGGGCCAGCGCCGTGTGCAGCCGCCCGATCCGGGCGCGCAGCAGCGGGTCGGCGAGCTCGGGGCCGTCCACGGCCGGGCCGATGAAGCTCTCGTCCAGCTGGGTCAGGTCCAGGTAGAGGACCCGCTTGCGGAAGCCGTGGTCGGTGGCGGGGGAGCCGTTGTGCGGGACCTGGGGCGGCAGCAGCGACACCGTGTCGTGCGGGGTGCCGTGCTCGCGCCGGTCGAGGTCGTAGCGGACGGCGCCGTCGTCGACGATCAGGAGCGTCCACGCGTCGTGGACGTGCATCGGGTACGCGTGCTCGGTGAAGTGGGCGTGGAAGACCTCGACGACGCCCGGGATCCGCGGGCGCCACGCCGCCACCGATTCACGCGCCACCATGCCAGGAACGTACAAGAACGGGCAGGGGAGTGCGCGGCAGTCTCGGTCCATGAACTCTCAGCCCGTGAACAACGACATCGACGCGCCCGTCCGGTTCGACACCAAGATCGCCGTGCTGTTGCGGGAGGACCTGGAGACCTGGCAGCGGCTGAACGTCACCGCCTTCCTGGTCAGCGGCCTCGGCGCGGAGCTCCCCGAGGTGATCGGCGAGCCGTACGCCGACGCCGACGGCGTCCCGTACCTGCCGATGTTCCGGCAGCCGGTCCTCGTCTTCGAGGGGTCGAAGGAGACCCTGACCGCCGCGCACGGCCGCGTCCTGGCGCGCGCCCTGCCCCGCGCGGTCTTCACCGCCGACCTCTTGGCCACCGGCAACGACCGCGACAATCGGGCCGCGGTACGCGCGGTCCCGACGGCCGCCCTCGACGTCGTGGGTCTCGCCGTGTACGGCCCGCGCAACGCGGTCGACAAGGCGCTCAAGGGCGCCCGGATGCACCCGTAGGGTCTGCCCCGGGTTCCGTACGGAAGCGGTGGCGGTACTCGGTCGGGGTGGTGTCGAGGCGACGGCGGAAGGCCCGGATCAGGGTGTCGGTCGTGCCGAAACCGCAGGTGGACGCGATCCGTTCGAGGGTGTCGTCCGTCGTTTCGAGGGTGGCGCGGGCGCGTTCGACGCGGGCGGCCTCGACGTAGACGCCCGGGGTCATGCCGAGTTCGTCCTTGAAGATCCGGGTGAGCTGGCGGCTGCTGACGTTCGCGTACGCGGCCAGGTCGTCGACCGTGAGGGGTTCGGTGAGGTGGCGGGTGATGTGGTGGCGCAGGTCCTCCACGCGCCGGGTCGTCGACACCGGTTCGAGCGGGACGCTGAACTGGCTCTGACCGCTGGGACGCTTGAGGTACATGACCAGTTGGCGGGCGACGCGGAGCGCGACGTTCTCGCCGAAGTCCTCGGCGACGAGGGCGAGGGAGAGGTCGAGGCAGGCGCTGATCCCGGCGCCGGTCCAGACGTCGCCCTCGCGGATGAAGATCGGGTCGGCGTCGACCTCGACCAGCGGGTGTTCGGCGGCGAGCTGCCGGGCGGTGGACCAGTGGGTGGTGGCGCGCTTGCCGTCGAGCAGCCCGGCGGCGGCGAGGATGTGCGCCCCGACGCAGACGGAGGTGACCCGGCGGGCCCGGGCGGCGAGGGTACGGACCCGGTCGACGACCGCCGGGTCGGCGAGCGCGTGGACGCGGCGCTGCCCGTCCGCGTCGGCCCGGACCTCGACCGAACCGGGGACGAGGATCGTGTCCGTACGGCGGGTGGCCGCCTCGTCGAAGGTGACGTCCGGGAGGATCCGTACCCCGGCGGACGTCGTGACCGGGTCCATGGTCTCGGCGGCCAGGAGCACGCGGTAGCCGGCCGCGTCGTCCGTCTCGCGGCGCAGCAGCGCGAAGACCTCGGGGGGTCCGGTGACGTCGAGGAGGTCGACGCCGTCGAAGAGGACGATGACGACGAGGCGTTCCACAGGGCTCGGGCTCATGCTCGCGGGCTCCCTCTCGATGTCCGTATGTGCAAGTTGGTTGACATTGCCGACGTTTCCGGGTCGGCCATAGCGTTGCAGACGGAGCGAACACCGCTGAAAGAGGGGCTACTTCGATGAGTACGACCACGGCCGCCGCCGCGTCCACGACGCTGCGGGAGCTGAACGGCTTCGACGACTCGCCCGCGTCGCTCGCCGACGCGACGCTGATCCTCGTCGACTACCAGAACACCTACACGCGCGGCGTGATGGAGCTGCACGGCTGGCAGCCCGCGCTCGAAGCCGCCGCCGAGCTGCTCGGGCGGGCGCGCGAGGCGGGCGCGACGGTGATCCACGTCGTCAACGACGGCGGCGAGGGCACCCCGTACGACATCCGGGCCGAGATCGGCGCGATCCACCCGAGCGTGGCGCCCGTCGAGGGCGAGGCGGTCGTCGTGAAGCAGGTCCCGAACGGCTTCGTGAGCACCGACCTGGGCACGCACGTCGACGCGGCCGGTCACAAGGACGTCGTCATCGCCGGGTTCATGACCCACATGTGCGTGACGTTCACCGCCGAAGGCGCGTTCCTGCGCGGAAACCGCCCCACCGTCGTCGCCGCCGCCTGCGCGACGCGACCCCTGCGTACGGGGGTCGCAGGGGCCGCCGCCACGGTCGCCGCCGAGCAGCTCCACGACAGCGCGCTGGCGACGATCGGCGACCTGTACGGGGTGGTGGTGGCGTCGGGGGCGGAGCTGGGCTGAGCGGTCTGGGGAGGTCTGGGGAGGGGCGCCTCAGGGGGGCGTAGTCCTTGAGCGGACGAGCTGAACCGTCATGGTTGAGTCCCTTCTCGGGCGCGGATGGCCGCCGCGTGGGCGCGGACGCGGGCGGCGGGGAGGACGGCGGTGCGGCGGGCGGGCGCGGGTTCCCCGCGGCAGGGGCCGCATTCGCCGTCCCTGAGGAGGTCGGCGTAGGCCGGAGCACCGCACTTGGCGCACTCCAGGAGGCGGAGGGGTGGTCGGTCGCGGTGGTCGCGCGGGTCTCGGCGGATCGGTTCCGGTGGGAGCTTCGACGTCAGGCGGGTGCGGGCGAGGGCCGCCGGGTGGTGAACCGGGGTCGGGAGGCCGGTGGTGAGGGCGCGCGTGACGTCGTCCTCGGTGGCGTCCCGGGCGAACCAGTCGTTGACCAGGGGCGCGAGGGCCTGGCACTCGGCGTGGGAGAGGGACATCGCGGAGTTCGTACGGCCGAGGGCGGCAAGGAGGATGTAGGCGCGGGAGCGGGTGGGCTGCTGCTTCGGGACGTCGCCGCGCTGGAAGGCCGACCACCACGCGTCGTCACGTGCCGTACGGGACCACCACGTTCGGGTGATCCAGAGGCCGTCGAGGCACTCGCGTCCACGGCGAAGGTGGCCGGCGCGAGTGATGCGGGTGAGGGCGGTGCGCATCGCGCACTGGCCGTAGGGGAGGTGCTTGGCCAGCGTCTTCACCGAGATGTCGCTGCCGTCGGCCAGTCGGTCGATGTAGGCGGCGATGGCGGCTTCGCGGGGTCGGAGGTGCGCGAAGTCGGCGTCGGTGCGGGGCTGTTCGTACGGCGCGCAACGCTTGCCGTAGCCGGGGCTGGCGAGGGGATGGGGCTCAGCACTAAACTCGGCGTCAGCCATGGATCGATGGTCGCTTTCGATCTGGTTGGTGAGGCCCTCGCAGGTGTTGGTAGCGCCGGCGGGGGCCGTTCTTATGTCTTATGGGCGTCTTCGCTCACCGTAGAGGCATATGATGCTGGGTGGCAATTTGCTCGCGGAGAGTCAACTCCGGGGGTGGGTGGGTGGGTTGAACCCCTGTCCCGTACCCCTTCCGTAGAACAGCGCTCGAAGCTCGGAGCTTGAGCTTCGGGTCTCCGAGGGGCTCGTGGCCGGGGGTCTTCGCGAGCCTCTGGCGCCGGCCGCCCTCGTCTTGAGTGTGGCGACCTCCGGCGGTGCGTCAAGGGCGCTCCCTGCGGTCGCGTCGGCTGCGCCGATTACACCCTTGACCCACCACCTCCGGTCGCCGGTTTCTACTCGGGGGGCGGCCGGGGGGCGTGGCCACGGGGAAGGGCGGGGATCGCTGCGGTGGCGGGGCCGGCTTTCGGCGCGGTGGGTGGGGGGCCGGGTATCGCTCCGGCCGGGGTGCGGATTACGGCCGGTGGGTGGGGGCTCGGTTCGCGGCCGAGGCGAGGAAGCACGTAGCGGTCGGCTCGGGGTGCGCGGCAGTGGAATGGGGCGGTGGCGGCACCGGCTCAGCGGCGGACGGTCGGCGTCGGGCCGGGACTCATGCCCCGCCGGTGACTGTCCGGTGGGTGGTGGGGTCGCCTGGGCTCGTCTTGTGGCCCTAAGTGCAACGTACTCGCGGTGACGCTCTGGATATGCCGGGGCGGAGTGCTGATTCGGTGTCTGGGGTGGGAGTTGGGTGCGGTTAGGGCGTCCGGCGGCTATCCCAGCGTCAGAGTGCGTAGCGGTCTGCCGGTCTCGGGGTCGACGTCGATGAGATGGACCTGAGCCTCTTCCGCTGGGTCGCCGGTGACGATACGTATCCGGTCGGGGCCCACCCAGGACGCTTCGTGCAGGCCGTTGGTGAAGTCGTCGCCGTTGAAGTATCCGACCTTCCAGCGGCGTTGGGTCGGGCCCCAGCCCTCGTCGACGTAGACCCACCAGAGCGGGTCGATCATCGCCGATCCCTCCTCGATCACGAGGTGTCGGTCCGGTCGGCCGGGGGCCGTTCTGTCCGACGTCTCCGAAGGGATGGAAGCGAGGAGGGCGAAGGGCACCGCCGCGAACGCCGCGAGCGCGGCCGCGATGCCGGTGAGGATGCGGACGGCCAGGTTGCGCACCCCGACGAACACGGCCGCCGTCAGCAATCCCACGACCAGCACGCCGAACAGCAACGGGTGATGGAACAGCTTCGCCACCAGAACCAGACCGCCGTCCTGGCTGCACCACCAGCCGGCCAGCTCGGCGAAGCAGACGAGTACCGCCGCCAGCACAAGGGTGCGGGCTCGCTTCCGGGGATGCCGTGCCGTCGTTTCCACTGTGATCCTTGCTGATGGGCGGTCGGGTCACGTGAGTGTGGCGCACCCCCACCGGGCGGCTGTCAGCGGGGCATGAGTCCCGGCCCGACTCCGACCGTCCGCCGCTGAGCCGGTGCCGCCACCGCCCCATTCCACTGCCGCGCACCCCGAGCCGACCGCTACGTGCTTCCTCGCCTCGGCCGCGAACCGAGCCCCCACCCACCGAGGCGAGGAGTCCCCTTGCCGAAGCGATACCCCGCCCCCACCCCACCGGGCCGCAGGTCGCCCTGCCGCCGGAGCGATACCCGGCCTGCCCGCGTGGCCACGCCCCCGGGCCGCCCTCCGAGTGTGAAAGGGCGGGTGGAGGCGGTGGGTCAAGGGTGGCCGTAGGCCATCGCGGAGCGACGCGACCGTAGGGAGCGCCCTTGAGGCGCCGGTGGAACCCGCCACACTCGGAGAGAGGGCGGCCCCACCAGAGACTCACGAGGGCGGTTGGCCCGGGGCCGGTGGAGACCAACCAGGGTGGGCGGTGGCTGTGCGAGTGCCTGGCCGGCTGGTCCCCGACTCGGTTCAGTCAGCGGGATTCCGTGACGCCCTCGATGAACGTGGCCCACGCGGCGGCCCGAAACGCGAGCTTCGGGCCGTCGGGGTTCTTGGAGTCCCGGACGGGGATGACGCCGGGGTGGTGGACGGAGACCTCCAGGCAGTCGCCGCCGCTGGCATCGCTGAATGAGGACTTGCGCCAAGTGGCGACCTCGACGCAGTCGCTGCCGTCGCCCGCGCTGTAACTGGATTTGAACCAGACGGCAGTGCTCAGGTCGTACTCAGGAGCGTTGATCTTCATGGGCGTAATCCTCCGCCACGGACTCGATCAGAGCCAGGGAATCGCGGGGTGACAGCGCGGATGCGCTGAGGAGTTCGTAGGTGAGAGTGTGGCGGGCGACGGTGGCAGGGTCATCCTCCAGGCGGCCCGACCCGAGGCCCTGCAAGTACGCCAGGGGAGGGGCGTCTTCGAAGTACATCAGCTTGAGCGGCCCGCCCAGAGATGCGTGAGCACCCGCCGCGAACGGAAACACCTGCACAATCACTCTGTGGCGCCGTACCAGTGCTGCCACGTGCCGTAACGCCTCGGCCATCACAGCCGGTCCACCCACCACCTGGCGGAGCGCCGCCTCTCCCAGCACCATCCACAACAACGGCTTTGTTGGGTCGTCCAGCAGCCGGGCACGAGCCAGCCTTCCCTCGACGAGTTCGTCGATCTCTGCCTCGGTGGCCGTGGGTCGATACGCGCGAAACAGCTCCCGTGCGTACGCCGGTGTCTGCACCAAGCCGGGGATCAGCAGTGGTTCAAACTGCTTGATCGTCTCCGCGATCGCTTCCGCCTCCGCCGCCTCCGCGAAGTGGTCCGGGTACTTCGACTTGTTCGCCGCCCCGCAGTTCCGCGTGAAGAAGCCGCCCGTCCCCAACACCTCGTCCAGTTGGGACGCGATCTCCGGGCGGATCCGTCTCGTACCCGCCTCCATCTGGCCGATGTACGAGCCGCTCACGAAGAGCGCCTCGCCCAGCGTTTCCTGGCTCAGGCCCTTTCGGTCCCGCGCGTGGCGCAGTTCCGCGCCGATTATCGCTCTGGGTGAGGTCGACGGGTCTGGCTTCCTCGGTCCGGCCATGGCCATGGTCATCAACTCCCGCTTGCACATATGGGGTTGTTGGGGCTGCACCACTGTTCCCCAGTCTTCTCCATCCGGACACTCGGTGTAGTCGAAACCGATACACAGAGTGGAAAGGCCCGTAAGATGCCCACTTCGCTTGAGCGTCTCCAAGCCGTTCAGGAAGTCGTCCGTCAGCTCAAGGGTGAGTTCGACGCCCTCGGCGTCGCCCTGCCCTCCCTCGGGGTCGACCCGCTCACGATGGCTGGGACGGGGGAGGCGTATCCGCTGGTCGAGCTGGGGCGGTGCAATCTCGACACCGCGTTGCGGCTCGCGGCCGTCCTGAACGAGGTCCGCCGGTGAACGCCGGGGTGAACGCCGGGGCGTACGTCGTGGATGCCCGTGACGGGCGGATCGGTCGGGTCACGGGGTTCGTGGGGCCCTGTGTGCAGCTGAGGCCGCCCGGTGGTGGGCGGGAGTGGGACTGTCCGGCCGAGATGCTCAGTCCCGCACCGCCCGGGGACGTGCTCCGGGCCCGGGTGCGGGCGGTCAACCGTGACGGGAGACTGCCCTGAAGTCCCCAGTCGGCAGGTGGGGTTGACCCCACCTGCGATCCGCCTGCCGACCGGATGGGGCGTAGGTGGCTGATCGAAGAGGCTGCATCCATGACGACTTACGGACGCACCAGCCTGGTTCTCGCCCTCTCGGCCGCCGCCGTCGCGGCCACCCTCATCGCCGCCCCCGGCGCCACCGCCGCGGCGTCCGCCGCGCCCGGCCTCGACTGGTCGCCGTGCGGGCCCGTCGGTCTCGGGCAGGAATGCGCCACGCTCTCCGTGCCGCAGGACTACGCGGACCCGGCCGGGCCCCAGCTCTCCCTCGCTGTCTCCCGGATCCGCAGCGAGCGGCCCGAGGCGCGGCGCGGGACGCTGGTCGTCATCCCGGGCGGGCCGGGCAGCTCGGGGGTGCAGCGGCTCTCGCAGAAGGGGGCGGCGCTGAAGGCGGAGCTGGGCGGGGCGTACGACCTGGTGGCGTTCGACCCGCGCGGGGTCGGCGGGAGTTCGACCGCGAACTGCGGGCTCGACCCGGAGGACCGGCGGATGGTGACCCTGCGGTCGTGGCCGGCCGCCGACGGGTCGATCGACGAGAACGTCGCGCGGTCCCGGCGGACCGCCGAGGCCTGTCTGGCCAACGGCGGCGAGCGGTTGCGCAGCTTCACCACCGTGAACCAGGCCCGGGACCTGGACCGGTTCCGGCAGGCGCTCGGGGAGGAGAAGCTGTCGGCGTGGGGGGTGTCGTACGGGACGTACGTGGGGGCGGTGTACGCGACGAAGTTCCCGCACCGCACGGACCGTTGGGTCCTTGACAGCAGCGCCGACCCCGACCCGCGGCGGGTCGCCCGGGGTTGGCTCGCGGACATGGCGAAGGGCGCGGAGGACCGCTTCCCGGACTTCGCGAAGTGGGCGGCGGACCCGGCGCGCGGGGAGCTGCGACTTGCCGAGCGGGACGGGGGCGTAAGGTCGTTGATCCTGGATCTGGCGGCCCGCCTGGACCGTGAGCCGAAGGAGTCGACCACGCCGGGTGTCCCGCTGACGGGGAACATCCTCCGTCAGGCGCTGCAGAACGCGCTGTACTCCGACACCGCGTTCGCGTCCTTCGCCCAGCTCGTCCAGGCGGCCCGGGACCCGAAGGTCACGCCCGTCCTGCCCGCCCAGTCCTCCGCCGCCATGCCGGACTCGGACGCGGCGCTCAGCGTCGCCGTGATCTGCAACGACGTGAAGTGGCCGGCTTCGGTCCGCGCCCACGAGCGCGCCGTGGCCGCCGACCGCGCCCGCCACCCGCTGACGGCGGGCATGCCGGTCAACATGACGCCCTGCTCCTTCTGGCAGCCTCCGGCCGAGAAGCCCACCCGGATCACCGACCGGGGCCCCTCCAACATCCTCATGATCCAGAGCCTCCGCGACCCGTCGACCCCGTACGCGAGCGGTCTGAAGATGCGCGAGTCCCTGGGCGCCCGAGCCCGCCTGGTCACCGTCGACCAGGGCGGCCACGGCATGTACCTGGGCAACGGGAACGCCTGCGGCAACGCGGCGGTGACGACGTTCCTGAAGACGGGGGAGCGGCCCGCGGGGGACGCGTACTGCGGGTAGGGCGTCAGAGGGGGTGGGACGTCAGACGGGGTGGGACGTCAGAGGGAGTGGGGCGTCAGAGGGAGTGGGTCGGGCGGCGCCGCGCCAGCCAGGCGCGGGCCTCGCGGAGTTCGCGGGGGCGGTAGCCGGGGCCGCCGCAGCAGGTCTTGTGGAAGCCGACGCCGGCGTTCAGGAGCAGGGTGAGCGTCCGCCAGGCCGCCTTGTCGCGGCGGGGCGGAGGGGCGAAGGCGGAGCCGGCGTGGATCATCACGCGCGCGCAGCGCGGACACCGGCGCTCGCGCCAGGAGTCGTACGGCTGCTTGTACGAGGCGCGGCACGGCAGGCAGACGTAGGAGGTCTTGCAGTGGCCCATGGCGGCAGCGTAGGGGCGTCCTGGGTGGCGTGCCACCGAGTTCTCGTGGGGTGGGGGAACGGCTGAGGGCCGCCTCCGGTTCGTGCCGGGGGCGGCCCTCAGCCTTGGTGTCGTCCTCGTGTCGTCGGACGTCAGACCTTCGCCGGTTCCTGGACCGGGGTCGCGGGCGTCGGGCCGCCCGAGGCGACCGGGACCTCGACCGGGTCCGTGTCGACGTTGAACTCCTCCAGGAGGCGGGCGCTGAAGCCCCAGAAGTACGTCGCCACGAAGCCCACCGCGTAGCCGACCAGGAGGCCGCCCGCGTAGATCGCGATCGTCTCGCCGAGGCCCTTGTTGCCGTCGAGGAGCGGGAAGAGGGCCCAGCCCGAGGGGCCGATGGCGGTGGAGCCGACCTTGTCGCCCAGCATGTTGAAGAGGCCGATGAAGCCGCCGCCGAAGGCGCCGCCCACGCAGGCCGTGACGAACGGGCGGCCCAGGGGGAGGGAGACACCGTAGATCAGGGGCTCGCCCACGCCCAGGAAGCCGGCCGGGAGGGCGGACTTGATGGTGCGGCGGATGGAGCCGTTGCGCGGGAGCTTGAGGTAGACCGCCATGGCCGCGCCGACCTGGCCCGCGCCCGCCATCGCCAGGATCGGCAGCAGGACCGTGAAGCCCTGCTGCTCGATGAGCGTGGTGTGGATCGGGATCAGCGCCTGGTGAAGGCCGAGCATCACCAGCGGCAGGAACAGACCCCCGAGCACGAAGCCGGCGCCCGCGCCCGCGTTGGCCAGCAGCCAGTTGGCGAAGTCGCCGATCGCGGTCGAGATCTCACCGGCCACGAACATCAGGCCGAAGATCGTCACCAGGCCGGAGACCAGGACCGTCAGGGTCGGGGTCACCAGGACGTCCAGGGACTCCGGGACCCAGCGACGGCACCACTTCTCCACGTAGACGGCGAGGATCGCCGCGCCCAGCGCGCCCAGCACGCCGCCCTGGCCCGGTGAGAGCGTCTGGCCGAACGCGTCGATCTTGGCGACGCCGGGGAAGACGATGATCGCCGCCACCGCACCGCCCAGGATCGGCGTACCGCCGAACTCCTTCGCCGTGTTGAAGCCCACGAACACCGCGATCAGGGCCATGAAGCCGCTCGCCATCGCCGCCAGGGCCGGGGTGACGCCGGGCAGCCAGCCCAGGTTGATCAGGAGGCCGTTCAGGCCGGCGATGATGCCGCAGCCGATGAGCGCCGGGATCAGCGGGACGAAGATGTTCGCGATCTTGCGGAGGAAGAGCTTGAAGGGGGTCTGGTTCTTCGCCTTCTGCGCCGCCTTGATCGCCGCACCCTGCGCCGCCAGGTCGTCCGCCGACGGCTTCGGGGCCGCCGCCACCAGCGCCTCGAACTCCGGTGTCACGCGGGCGACCGTGCCGGGGCCGAGCACGATCTGGTACGTGTCGTCCTCCACCACGCCCATCACGGACGGCAGGGCCTTGAGGGCCTCGTCCTGGACCAGGGAGCGGTCCCGCAGACCCAGCCGGAGCCGGGTCATGCAGTGAGCCACCGAGTCGATGTTCTCGGGGCCGCCGACGAGCGGGAGGATCGCGGCGGCGATGGCGCGGTTCTTGTCGTCTGTGCTCATGTGCGGTGGTGCCTTGCTGTGCGGGGGTGGGGAGGTTCAGGGGCGAGCGGAGGTCGGGAGAGGTCGGGGCAGGCGGCGGTCAGGGCGCGGTGAGGGCGGCGCGGAGGTGGCCCTGGGTGTCGTGCAGCCGCTGGTCGGCGGTCTTGGCATCGATGTCGGCCAGGATCATCAGGATCGCGGTCTTCACCTCGCCGTCCGCCTCGGCGAGCGCGGTCTCGATCTGCTCGTCCGGCGCGCCCGTGGCGAGGGCGACGATCCGGCGCGAGCGGGCCTGCAGCTTGTCGTTGGAGGCGCGGACGTCCACCATCAGGTTTCCGTACGTCTTGCCCAGCCGGATCATCGTGATCGTCGAGATCATGTTGAGGACCAGCTTCTGGGCCGTGCCCGCCTTCAACCGGGTGGAGCCGGTGAGGAGTTCGGGGCCGGTGACGACCTCGATGCCGTGCTCGGCGGCCGCGGCGAGTGCGCTGTCCGCGTTGCAGGACAGGCCGATCGTCAACGCGCCCTTCGCGCGGGCGTGTTCGACCACTCCGATGGCGTACGGAGTACGGCCGGAGGCAGAGATCCCGACCACCGTGTCGTCCGCGGTGAGGTCGAGCGCGTCGAGGTCGGCCGCCGCGAGTTCCTTGGAGTCCTCCGCGCCCTCCACCGCCTTCACCATCGCCGACGGGCCGCCCGCGATCAGGCCGACGACCTCCGAGGGGTCGGTGTTGAAGGTGGGCGGGCACTCGCTGGCGTCGAGGACGCCGAGTCGGCCGGCGGTGCCCGCGCCCGCGTAGATCAGCCGGCCGCCGCGCGCCATGCGGGCGGCGGTGGCGTCGATCGCGGCCGCGATCAGTGGCAGCTGTTCGGCGACGGCCGCCGGGACGGTCCGGTCCTCGTTGTTCATCGTCCGGGCGATGGTGAGGGTCGGGAGCTGGTCGATCTCCGCGAGCTCGGGACGGAACGCCTCGGTGGTGAGGGTGGCCAGCTGGGCGCGGAGTTCCGAGTACGTGGCGGAGGGAGCCGAGGCAGCGGAGGAAGCGGAGGAGGAGGTGGAGGAAGCAGAAGACACGTGCGGCTCTTTCGCGTTTCCGGGTTTCTGGGTTACCGGGTGCGGGGTGAGTGGCGATGGGCCAGGGCTTCGTACGAGGCCGCGAGGGCAGGGGCCGCCGTCTCGTACGTACGTTGGGTGACGCAGGTGAACAGACAGTCCACGACCAGGAGTTGGCTGGTGCGGGACGACATGGCCGCGGGGCGCAGTTCGCTCTCGCGGGCGGTGGAGGTGGTGAGGATGTGGTCGGCGTACTGCGACACGGGCCCGTCCGGGCGGCCGGTGATCGCGACGGTCGTCGCGCCGTGGTCGAAGGCGACGCGCAGCGGCTCTATGACGTCGCCGGTCGAGCCGGAGTGGGTGATCGCGATGGCGACGTCGCCGGAGCGGAGCTGCACGGCGTTGGTGACGGCGAGGTGCGGGTCGCTGTGCGCGTGCGCGAGGAGGCCGATGCGCAGCAGTTTCTGGACGAGGTCCTGGGCGACGAGGCCGGAGGCGCCGACGCCGTAGACGTCGATGCGACGGGCGGCGGCGAGGGCGGCGACGGCGGCGCCGAGCTGGACGGTGTCCAGGCCGGCGGCGGTGTCGGCGAGGGTCTGCTGCTCGTCGTACGCGAGCTTGGCGACGACGTCGGCCACGGGATCGTCCACGGCGATGTCGGCGGTGACGGCGGGCGCCCGGCCGGACTGCTGCTGGGCCGCGAGGCCGGCGAGGGCGAGGCGCAGGTCGCGGTAGCCGGGGTAGCCGAGGAGGCGGGCGGTGCGGACGACGGTCGCCTCGCTGGTGCCGGTGAGCTCGGCGAGGCCGGTGACGGTGAGGGCGGCGCAGCCGGCCGGGTCGCCCGCGACGGCCTCGGCCACGCGCTGCATGGACCGGGTCATGGACGGCGCGAGCGTCCGCACCTTGGCCGCGAGTGCGGCGGGCGCGGGCGGTGCGGCTTCCTGCCCGGTCCCGGTCCCGGTGCCGGGGGCAGGGGCAGGAGCGGGGGCGGGAGTGGAGGGGGACGCGGCGGAGGGCGGGGTGCCGGGCGAGGGCACGGACCCGACCTGGCCGCTGAAACTTTCCTTCACGTCATTGGTCACACCTGAAAGATATTTTCGGCGACGGGAAGCGTCAAGACCCCATGAGTCCCGTGAAGTCCCGTGAAGTGTCCCGTGAAGTCCCGGCACGGTCCCGGATGCGGCAGGGACCTTCGCCCCCGAGGCTTGTCGGGTGACAATGTGCGCATGGACGACATCGACCCCCTGGAGCAGGCATTGCACGCCGCTCGCGCCCTGGTCCTCGCCGATCTCGCGGCGCGCGACGTGGCCGCCGCGGAGGTGGTGTCGATGGTCGAGGACGCCGTCACGCACCGGCGCTGGTGGGTCGAGCAGTGGCCCGACGGCATCGCGTACGTCTCCGGTCTCGTCGCCCAGGACGTCCAGGACGCCCTCCTCGAACGGTACGGCCGCTGGCCCCTCTGCCCCGTCTGCGCCACGGGCGACCCGCACGCCCTGGACGTCGAACCCGAACTCGGCCCCGACCCGCACTGGGTCTGCGGCAAGGCGGGCGTGGTCGTCGCCCCCGTGGGCGGCCTGACGTGACCCTCTACATCGACCCGCCGACCTGGCCCGGCCACGGCCGCATGTGGTCCCACCTGGTCAGCGACGTCTCCCACGACGAGCTCCACGCCTTCGCCGCCACGATCGGCGCCCCGCCCCGCGCCTTCGAGCGCGACCACTACGACATCCCCTCCGACCGCTACGCGGACGCGGTGGCGGCGGGCGCGGTCGAGGTCGGCTCGAAGGAACTCGTCCGGCTCATCACGGACGCGGGACTACGGCGGCCGAAGGGCCGACCGGGGGAGTGGCCGCCGGAGGCGTGACGGGGGCGTGACGGGGGCCGTCCGGCCCTCGGCCCCGGCCCGCCCGGAAAGCCTCATCCGTCCATCTGGCGCAATGCGGCCGGAACCCTCGGCGCTCTTCCCCGCCCCCGCTAGGGTGCGGCGGGAGCTGCACAGGCCGAGACACGGGGGGTCCGATGTCGGTGGAGATCGTCACCGCGGCGGCGGGAGTCGTCGGCAAGGCCACCGCGAAACCGCTGGCGGACGCGGCGATGCGGCGAGAAGCGGTGATCCGGGCGCTGAAGGCGGTCCGGCTCGACCCCAAGACCCCGCCCCAGGACTTCTTCAGCCTCTACGCGTACACGCTCATCGAATACTGCATCGGGCGCTCGCCGTCCGTAGCCGCGTTCTTCCGCGACGCATATGTGCGGGACGCCTTCCACAGCTCCTTTTCCTCAGGGAACTGGAGCCGGCTGCGCGAAGAGGCCACCGAAGCCGTCGCTCGTAACCGCGAGACGATGGAATTCGGCCATCTCGACCACGGATTCGAGGAGCACGTCGACGGCTTCCTCGCCGCCTTCCAGTCGCTGGTGGACCGCAGCCGGGCACCCCACGAGACGCGCATGGAGCAGAAGGTCGACGCCCTGCTGGAGCAGGTGAGCCGGACCCGTGTCGACGAGGAGAGCCACCGCGCGCGCACCGAGCCGGGGCGGTCCGAACTCTCTCCCGCGCAGCGGCTCATGCAGGACGTGCACGAATGGTTCACCGCGGTCGGCTACGACGTACGGCGCACCTGGGAGCCGGCCCAGGACTGTGTCGCCCTCCTCGTCGACATCCCGCAGCGCCGCCGCGGGAAGTTCGACCGCACGGTCATGCTCTGCGTCGAGGGTGAACTGCTCCCGCACCACATGCGCCTCCTGGGGGAGCTCGTCGCCTCGGAGACCGCCGCGGAGGGGTGGGGGCTCGCCCGTCTCCGGGTCAGCGAGGCGGCCCGTCGGCACGCGACGGGCAGCGATGACGTGCTGTTCTGCTACTCCTTCGACGAACTCGTCGATCTGGAGGCCGACTTCGAGCCGTACATCGAGTGGATCGAAGCCGAGGTGCGCCGCCGGGGTGTCGACTCCCGGTACGTGCCGGTCTCCTGTCGCAAGGAGGAGATCGACCCGGCGACGCAGCGTCCCCTCGACACCAGCACCTACGACTGGCGGGACGGCGGGCTCGGCGCGTACGTGGAGGGCTGGCTGCAGGAGCCCGCGAAGCGGCACCTGTCCGTGCTCGGCGAGTTCGGCATGGGCAAGTCGTGGTTCGCCCTGCACCTCGCGGGCGAGATGGCCCGCGGCTGGCGCGACGCCAAGCTCAAGGGGGTGCCCCGCCCCCGGATCCCGCTGCTGATCCCCCTGCGTGACTACGCCAAGCAGACCACGGTCCAAGGTCTGCTCTCGGAGTTCTTCTTCAACCGACACAAGATCGATCTACGGAGCTACGACGTCTTCCGGGTCCTCAACCGGATGGGCCGCCTCCTGTTGATCTTCGACGGCTTCGACGAGATGGCGGCGCGCGCGGACCGGCACACGGTGATCTCGAACTTCTGGGAACTGGCCAACGCCGTGGAACCCGGCGCCAAGGTTCTGCTCAGCAGCCGCAAGGAGCACTTCCGCGACGCGGACGAGGCGCGCGACCTGTTCGGCGCGAAGGTGGGTGTCGCGGCGACCGCGCTGCCGAAGGACGGACCGGCCTTCGACATCGTCGAACTGGTCCGGTTCGACGACGAGCAGATCGAGCGCATGCTCCGGCACGACCTCGCCGAGGACAAGGTCCGTCTGATCATGGCCAACGAGGACGTACGCGAGCTGATGGGGCGGCCCGTCATGTCCGAGCTGGTCATCGACGCGTTGCCGGAGATCGAGCGAGGGGCCGAGATCGACCTCGCCCGCATCTACCTCTACGCGATCCAGCGCAAGATGGACCGTGACGTGAAGGCCGAGCGCACCTTCACCTCGCGCGGGGACAAGCTCTTCTTCCTGTGTGAGGTCGCGGAGGAGATGCTCTCCACCAACAGGCTGAGCCTCAACTACCGGGACTTCCCCGACCGTTTGAGGTCCTGCTTCGGTGCTGCGGTGCAGAGCGCGAAGGACCTGGACTTCTGGGAACAGGACATGCGCAACCAGGGCATGCTCGTGCGCAATGCAGACGGGGACTACGGGCCCTCCCACAAGTCGCTCCTTGAGTTCCTGGCCGCGTTCAAGTACGCGGCCGAGCTGGGGCTGCTCGGCGGGGACTTCCTCGCTCTGATCCCCACGGCGGGGACGCACGTCGAGAAGGAGGAGGCGGCGGAGACGGAGGAGGAGTGGACGTGGTCGCGGTTCTTCGCCGCCCGGTCCGCCGAGGGAGAGTTTCCCCCGCTCAAGGGATTCACGGCCGAGCCCCCGGCCGTGCTCGGCGCGACCTTCGGCGTACTGGAGCAGAACGAGGCGGTGTACCAGTTCCTCGACACGATGGTGCGCGAACGGGAGGACCGCAGGGAACGGCTCCTCGACGTGGTGCGGGCGACCGTCGAGGTACAGGAGTCCACGGGCAGACTCGTGGCCAACTGCCTGAACCTGATCCTTCAGTCCGGCGGGAGTCTGGAGCAGGCTGACCTGAGCGAGGTGGACCTGCGGGACTTCGCCCCGTGGGGCGAGAACCGAAGGGCTTCGCTGGCAGGGGCGAACCTGCGCCGAGCGGATCTGCGCAAGTCCGAACTCCATGGTGTGGATCTTTCCGGAGCCGACCTCACCGGCGCTCGGCTGCGCGACGGCGAGCTGCTGGACGACGGCTGGTTCGGGCAGCCGGTCCTCGCGCACAGCAGCGGGGCCGTGGTGGTCGCCGGACGTACCGAGGTGCTGCACTGGCCGGCGGGACGGCTCGACGAGCCGCCGCTGAGTCTGCCGCTCAACGGGGATTCCGAAACGGTACGACTGTTCGATTGGGACGCCACGACCTGGTGGTGTGGTGACGCCACGGGCGGCCGTCTCATCGACGCGACGACGGGCGCGGTGGTCCGGACGGTCTCGGCCGACGAGGGTGCCCAGCCCGTGCTGTGGCGAGGGCGCCGCGACCTGGCGGAGTACCACTTCCTGGATGGTCGGCTCACCGTCGTGGAGTCGGAGTCGGGGCGGCTGGTCCACGAGGTCGACTTCCCTCCGCTGCCGCGGACCAGGACGACGGTGTTCATGCGGGGAGGGAACGGTCTCGTCGTCCTGGCCCAGGACGACGACCACCTGCACGTGCTCACCGCCGGTGGCGACGAGGGGGAGGGCTGGCAAACCCTCCGGACGGAGGAATGCCCGCCGAGCGTCGGCAGGACCATGCTGAACACGACGTCGGACAGTGCTCTGCTCGTGCTGGACGACCGGGCTGTCGCGGCCGTGGACGCGTGGGGGCCGACCGCCCTCCTCGACGGCCGGGGGCTGCCGTTCCCGCTGCCGCTTGACGGACACACCGAGGCGTTCGTCTTCCGAGCCTCCTCGCAGATGGCGGCTCTGTCGATCGACGGGAGCCTGTACGCCTGGCGTCTCGAACCGTCCGTCGTCCCTGAGCTCGCCTGGAGGATGCCGCCGGTGCCCAGCGGGGTCCGGGCCCTCAGGTCCGCCCAGGACGGCAACCGGCTCGTCGTCCTGACGAACATGGGCGAGCTGTGGACGTGCGACTTCCGTACGGGCGAGATCCTCTCCCGCACGACGGTTGGCAGCCGCCTCCGGGGCACCCGGTTCTCGGTCGACTGCGGCCTCGACCCGGCGGAGCTGGACGCGATCCGCAGGGTCGGGGGCGTCGTGGAGGGCTAGGGTCTGTCCGGCGGATCAGGGCCGGACAGGCCCTACGAGGTACGGCAGGCGGCGAGGTCGTCCTGGGGCACGGGGGACGAGGTCGCGGAGGCGACGACCTTGCTGCGGGATGTGCGGCGGGTCAGCCGGAGCGACAGCCCGACCGTGCCCAGGGCCACCACCGCCATCGCCGCGCCCGCCCAGGCCGTCGAGGCGAAGCCGAGGCCCGCGTCGATCGTGGTGCCGCCGAGCCAGGGGCCTGCCGTGTTGCCCAGGTTGAAGGCGGCCGTCGTCGTGGCGCCCGCGAGGGTCGGGGCGGCGCCGGCCACGTTGAACATCCGGGCGTTGAGGGCGGGGGCCGTGTAGAAGGCCGAGACGCCGAGGAGGAACGAGAGAGCGATCACGGCGACCGGGCTGGAGGCGAACAGGGCCAGGGCGACCAGGAAGACCGTCGAGGCCGTGATACCGCTGAGCAGGACTCCGAAAAGGTGCGCGTCCGCGACCCGGCCGCCGATCATCGTGCCGATCAGGGCGCCGATGCCGAAGAGGCCGAGGATCGCGGAGACCCAGCGCGCGTCGATCCCGGCCACGCTCGTGATGACCGGCGAGAGGTACGAGAACGCGCAGAACACGCCGCCCGCCGCGAGCGCCGTGATCACGATCGACAGCAGCACCTGCCGGTCCCGGTAGATCGCCAGCTCCCCCTTGAGGCGCGGCTTCGTCTCCGGGAGCGGGATGTGCGGGATCCGGGTGACCACGCCGACCAGGGCGATCGCGGAGGCGACGCCGACGGCCCAGAACGCGGCGCGCCAGCCGAGGTGCTCGCCGAGGAAGGCGCCCGCCGGGACACCGAGGACGTTGGCGATCGAGAGGCCGCCGATCATGACCGCCATCGCGCGGGCCCGAGCGCCGACCGGCACCATCGCGATGGCGACGGCCGCCCCGACGGCCCAGAAGCCGGCGCAGGCGAGCGCGCTCAGGACGCGGGAGGCGAAGAGGACCGCGTAGTTCGGCGCGAGCGCGCCCGCGACCTGGCCGATCCCGAAGACGGTGATCAGGGTGACGAGCGTCGTCTTGCGGGGGAGGCGGAGGGTCGCGACGGCGAGCAGCGGGGCGCCGACGACCATGCCGATCGCGAAGGCCGAGATGAGGAGCCCCGCCCGGGGTATGGAGACGTTCATGTCGGCGGCGATGGACTCCAGGAGCCCGGACAGCATGAACTCGCTCGTGCCGAGCGCGAACACCGAGAGGCCGAGGATGTAGACGGCCAGCGGCATGCGGGTGGAGGCGGAGGCGGAGGCGGGGGCGGACGGGGGAGCTGTCTCGGCGGGGGTTGACGGCATGACATGCGTCAACCCGCAGGTCACCCCTGTCATTCCCCGGCGCCGGAGTGTCTCGCCATACGGACACCGGCCCGCCCCCGCCCGGAGGCAGGGGCGGGCCGGCGCCCGGTGTTGTCAGGCGATGTGGTGGCCCGTGCCGCCGACGTACGGCAGGGAGGCCAGCTGCTTGCCGCGCAGCGGCGCCTTCCAGCTGCCCGTGCCGCCGTAGAGGTACTGGGCGCCCGTCGGGCTGCTCGCTACGAGGTCCGGGCGGCCGTCCCGGTCGCCGTCACCGATGGCGACGAGCTGCTGGTACGTGTTCCAGCCGGCGCCGACCTTCGTACGCGGCGTGAACGTGCCGTCACCCCGGCCCGTGTACAGCCACAGGACGCCGGTCTTGTCGCGGGCGAGCAGGTCGCCCGCCGGTCCGCCCGCGATGTCGCCGACGGCCACGAGGTCGTTGTAGATCTCCCAGCCGCTGCCGATCTTCGTCCGTCCGGAGAACGGGGTGGTCGCGGAGCCCGTGCCCTTGTAGAGCCAGAGCGCGCCCGCCTTGTCGGTGGCGACCAGGTCGGGCCGGCCGTCCCCGGTCAGGTCGCTGCCGGCCGCGATCTTGTCGTAGATCTGCCAGCCCGCGCCGACCTTCACCCGGGTGGCGAAGCCGCCGCGGCCGTTGCCCTGGTAGAGCCAGAGCACGCCGGTCTTCTCCCGCGCCACGAGGTCGCCGACGGCCGAGCCGCCGAGGTTGCCCGTGGCCTCGATCCGGTCGTAGATGTTCCAGCCGCCGCCGATCAGGCGACGCGACTGGGCGGTGAGCTGGCCGAAGTCCTTGTAGTAGGTGGTGTCGCTCGTCCACAGGCGGCCGGAGGGGTCGCGGTTGAGCACATCGGCGCTGCCGTTGTCGTCGAAGTCGTGCGGCGCGGTCTTGCGGACGACCTTGAAGGTGCCGGAGGCGGAGGTGTCCGGGCCGATGCCGTTGAGCGGCTTCGCCGTCATCTCCCAGGTGTAGTCGCCGTTGTAGGCGTTGGTGAAGTCCGCTCCGATCTGGCCCTTCCAGTCGACCGTCACGCTCGGGGTCTCCGGGTAACTCCGGCTGAATTCGCGGCTCAGTCCGGTCCGGACGTGGCGCAAGGTGATCAGCACCTCGACGCTGGTCCGGGAGAGCTGCCAGGTGAAGCTCGCCGTGCCGTCGTTCTGGTCGAGGTCGACGCTGGCCGGGATGTTGTTGGCGCCGATGACGACGTGCGTGGGCTCGCCGGTGGTCGCGACCTGGGTCACGACCGGGGCCGCGCCGTTCGCGCCGGGCGCGAGCTTGTACAGACCCTCGCCCTGGGCGAGGGTGCCGCCGCGGACGTACAGGGCGTCGGGGGCGGCGGCGGACGAGGTGAGGTGGTCGAGGAGCTTGACCTTCGCGCCGGTCTTCGGGTCGTACGCGGTGAGGGCGTACAGCGGGTTGATGTCGGTGTTGGCGATTCCGCCCGCCTCGCCGTACACCACCCAGCCGCCGACCAGGCCGATCTGGAGGTCGCTCGTCCAGCCCGTGTCGGTCGGGACAATGGTGACCTTGTTCGTGGCCCGGTCCAGGAGGAGCACCATGGGCTGCCTGGTGTTGTCGCCCTCGGTCCAGGCGACGTGCGTCTCGGAGACGGCGATGTCGCCGCCCGCCGAGCCCTCCGCGCGGTCGTGGATCTCGTCGACGGCGCCGGTGGCGAGGTCGAGCAGGCCCCACTTCTTCGCCGTGCCGTCGGTGAAGGTGACGAGGGCGTCCTCGGGCGTACCGGGGGCGACGTAGATGCTGGTCGCGTCGGCCGGGAGGCCGGTGACGTCCACCGTGCCGCCCTCCGTGTCGAGCCGGTGCATCCGGAGGTTCGTTCCCTTGGCGGACTTGGTGAAGGCCGCGTGCCCGGCCGAGCCGGCGTACATGATGCCGTCGGCTTCGAGCCCCACGCGGATCTTGAGCGTGGCGTCGGTGCTCAGGTTCTTGAGCGTGAGGAGCCTCTGCTCGTCGGAGACCAGGTAGTCCGTGGTCCGCGAGGAGCGCAGGTAGTTCCACCAGCCGAGGCCCCGCGAGGAACCGTCGGCGTAGCGCGTCCAACGCTGGTCGGACGTCCCCTTGGCGCGCGAGAAGAAACCGGTCAGCCCGGCCTCCGTCAGCCTGGCGTCCTTCGGGAACGGGACCGGAGCCGCGTCGTTCGTGGCGTCCGTCCGCGAAGCCGTCCCGCCGTTCGCCGCGCCGTTCGCCAGGTCGGCGGCGTTCGTGGCGCTCGCGGGCAGCGTGGTCAGCGTGCCCGCCCCGAGCGTGACGGCCAGGACGGTGGTGGCGGCGGCCAGGAGCCGACGCCGGGTCGAGCGTGAGCGTGCGTGAGGCACGTGAGGCACGTGAGGTTCCCCCTCAGATGAAACAGAAGTGTGCGGGCGCACCAGGCGCCACCTGAGGAGACTCACGAAACGGCGGAAAGTTGTACGAAGATCGGGCGCGTTTTCGTCAGGCCTCCAGGCCCGCCAGCTCCCCCTCCATGTTCCGCCGCGCCCGCGCCTCCCAGTGCGCCGCGCCGTACGCGGTCCGGAACAGGCGTGGCAGGGCGAGGAGTTGGCGCAGGACCGCCGCGCGGCCCTGGCGGAACGCGTCGTCCGGGACGAAGCTGTACTCCTCGCGGACCGCGCGTACATACCCCCCGTACGTATCCTCGTCCGTCGCCAGGATCGCCAGGTCCGCGTCGCACAGGATCTCGCCGTCGACATCGCCGTCCGCCGGGTCGTGTGTCACCGTCAGGCGGACCAGGCGGGCCACCTCCGTCACCTGGTGCGGTGTCAGGCCGGCTTCCGTCAGGGCCTTCTCGGCCAGGGTCGCCGAGCGTTCCTCGTTCTCGGAGCGGTCCGGGCGGTAGACCGCGTCGTGGAACCAGGCCGCCAGCCTGATCAGCTCCACGTCACCGCCCTCGTGCGGCAGTTCGTCGATGCGGTCGAGGACCGCCTTCAGGTGGTCCACCGTGTGGTAGCGGCGCTGCGGTTCCGACCAGCGCGCCAGCAGGTTCCTGCCGTACGGCTCCGGGGGCGGGCCCTCGCCTCCTCCCCTCGCGGTCAGCAGGGTCGACGTCCAGCGGGTGAGGAGTGCGTCGTGTGCGGCCGGGTCCACGTCTGAGGTCATGCCGGGAATCATCCCTCGGATCCTGGCCGTCCACTCCGCCTTACATACCCCCCATGGGTATGCTACGGTGCTCCGCGAAGGTACCCCCTAGGGGTATACGTCGAGCGAAGGAGCAGGGCAATGTCAACCGTCAATCCCCGGCGCTGGTGGGCACTTGTCGTGCTCGCCGCCGCCCAGTTCATGGTCATCATGGACACCTCGATCATCGGCGTCGCGCTGCCCGAGATGCAGAAGGATCTCGGCTTCACGCAGAGCGAGCTCTCGTGGATCTTCAACGCGTACGTCATCGTCTTCGGCGGGCTGCTGCTGCTCGGCGGGCGCCTCTCCGACCTCGTCGGAGCGCGGAAGATCTTCGTCACCGGCTGGGCCGTAACGATCGCCGGATCCGTGGTCGCCGCCGCCGCGCAGACCGCCTGGGTCGAGATCGTCGGCCGCGCCGTCCAGGGTGTCGGCGGTGCGCTCATCGCGCCCTCCGCCATGACCCTGCTGATGATGCTCTTCATGCACGACCCGAAGGAGCTCGGCAAGGCGATGGCGCTCTACGGCGCGGCCGCCCCGGCCGGCGGTACCGCCGGTGTGTTCCTCGGCGGTGTCTTCACCGAGTGGATGAGCTGGCCGTGGGTCTTCATCATCTACATCCCGATCGGCCTCGCCACCCTCGCCGCCACCAAGCTCCTCCCCGACGTCCAGTCCCGCCGCGGCTCCGTCGACATCCTCGGCGCCGTCGCCGTCACCGCCGGTCTCGCCCTCGCCGTCTTCGCCGTCGTGCGCGCCCCCGAGGTCGGCTGGGGATCGACCGGGACCGTGCTGCAGCTCGTCGGGGCCGCGGCCCTGCTCGTGGTGTTCTTCCTCGTTCAGAAGGGCGTGCGCGAGCCGCTCATGCCGCTCTCCGTGTGGCGCGTGCCGCGCCTCGGCTCCGCCAACCTGGCCATGACGCTGCTCGGCGCCGCGTGGATCCCGATGTGGTACTTCCTCAACCTCTACCTCCAGCAGGTCCTCGGCTACGGCGCCTTCGCCTCCGGCGCCGCCCTGCTCCCCATGACCGTGCTGCTGATGATCTTCATGACGGCCATCACCGCACGCCTCATGGGCCGTTACGGCGCCAAGCCGCTGATCGCCGGCGGTCTGCTGGTCCTCGCGGCCGGGCTGGTCTGGCTCGCCGCCGTCCCGCCGACCGGCACCTTCCTCGTCGACGTGCTGCCCGCCTCGCTGGTCGCCGCGCTCGGCATGTCCCTCGCCTACATCCCGGCGATGATCGCCGCGATGTCCGGCGCCCCGCAGGAGCAGGCGGGTCTCGCCTCCGGCATCGTCAACACCACCTACAACGTGGGCTCCGCCCTCGGTCTCGCCGCGCTCACCGCGCTCGCCATGTCCCAGGGCGCCGACCGGCTCGGTGACCTCCCCGCGCTGACCGAGGGCTTCTCGGCCGCCTTCGTCGGGGCCGCCGTCATCGCCGCCGTCGGCGGTGTCGTCACCCTCCTCGTCATGAAGAGCGACAAGGCGCTCGCCGCCGGTGCGCCCGCCGAGTCCGCCCCCGCGGGCGACAAGGTCTCCGCCTGACCGTCCCCGTACGCCACATCCCAGGGGCCGTCCGACTCGTCGGGCGGCCCCTTTCCCGTACCGGAGTACCGGAAGAACCGGGAGGCTCCTCATCTACCGCTGAAACCGCTGAAACCGCTGAAACCGCTGAAACCGCCGAAACCGCTGAACCCGCTGACCCGGCGCGGGCGCTCGTTCGGCCGTCCCGTCGTGCGGGAGGGGTGGGCGGCTGGTGAGCTGGTGGGGATGCCATCCCCTACGTACGGGAGCAACAGCATGCCGGTCATCGTCACCGTCGAGATTCCGGGCGGTACACAGGAGATGTACGAGCGGGTCAACGACCAGATCAACGCCGCGCCCTGGTGGCCGCCCGAGGGGTTCATCGCCCACGCGGCGGGGCCCGACGGGAGCGGCGGCTGGCGGGTCGTGGACTTCTGGGAGTCCCGGGAGGCGTTCGTCGCGTTCACCGAGCAGGCGGCGTCGATCTTCCAGGCGGGCGGGATGCCGTCGATGATCCCGAAGGTCCAGGACGCGGTGAACGTCATCACCCGGTAGACCACCGCGCCGGGAAAATGCGTTGCCGGGCCGACGTACCGGAGGCCACCCTCGGCGCATGACTTCCCATCCCCTCTCCCCGGCGCACCCGGTCGCGGACCTGTTCTCCGCCGAAGGCCGCCTGAAGGCGATCCCGCGCAGGGCCCCGCGCCGTGCGCAGCTCCTCGCGCACCTGGCCGAGACCCTCTTCGAGCCCTCGCGCTCGTACAGCGAGCGCGAGGTGAACGAAGCGCTGCTCACCGTCCACGAGGACTTCCCGGCGCTGCGCCGCTATCTCGTGACCGGCGGCGAACTCTCCCGTACGCGGGACGGCTCCGCCTACCGTCGTGCCCGTAGCCTCCACCAGCAGCAGCCCGGCTCCCCCGGAGGCGCGATCCCCGCCGTCGCGTGAGCGCGGCGCTGGTGGCCGGCCTGCTGGCCGGTTACGGCATCGCGATCCCGGTCGGCGCGGTGGGCGCCTGTCTGGTGGCGGTCACCGCCCGCGCGGGCTGGCGTACGGGAGCGGGCGCGGCCCTCGGGGTCGCGACGGCGGACGGGGTGTACGCCCTGGTGGCCGTCCTCGGCGGCTCGGCCCTCGTCCCGCTGCTCGCCCCGGTGACGACCCCGCTGCGCCGGGCCTCGGCGGTGGTCCTGGTCGCCCTGGCGGCGCACGCGGCCTGGACGGCGATCCGCGCGTACCGTGCGCGGGAGCGGGCCGCGCGGGACGACGCCCACGAGCGGCGCCCGACCCCTCTGCGGGCGTACGCCACCTTCCTCGGCATCACGATCCTCAACCCGATGACCGTGATCTACTTCGCGGCCCTGATCCTCGCGACAGGGCCGGACGGCCCCTCGACGCCGCTGGACCGCACGGTCTTCGTTCTCGCGGCCCTGGCCGCGTCGGCCAGCTGGCAACTGTTCCTGGCCTCCGGCGGGGCGCTCCTCGGCCGCGGCCTGACAGGCCCGAGGGGACGCCTCGCGACGGCCCTGGTGTCGAGCACCTTGATCGCGGGCCTCGCGGTGCACCTCGTGAGCTGACCGGAACCCTGAAAGGATAGTTTCCATATCCTTTCAGGGACGGGGGAGTTGGCATGGCGGGGGCTGTCGGGCAGCTGGTCGGTGGGCGCTATCGACTGGTCGAGGCGGTCGGGCGCGGCGGCATGGGGCGCGTGTGGCGGGCCCATGACGAGGTGCTCGACCGCGCGGTGGCGGTCAAGGAGGTGCTCTTCGAGGCCGTACCGCCGGAGCTGCGCGCGGAGTTGGTCGCCCGTACGGAGCGGGAGGCTCGGACGGCGGCGCGGCTGCGGCATCCGGGGATCGTGACCGTGCACGACGTGACGGAGTTCGAGGGCGCGCCCTGGATCGTCATGGAGTTCGTCGAGGGCCCGTCGCTGGGGGCGCTCGTGGCCCGTGAGGGCCGGCTGTCGTGGGAGCGTACGGCCGCGATCGCCGCCGCCCTGGCCGACGCCCTCGCACACGCGCACGCGGCGGGGGTGGTCCACCGGGACCTGAAGCCGGACAACGTGCTGCTGGCCGACGGCGGTCGGCCGGTCGTCACGGACTTCGGGATCGCCCGGGTCCTGGACTCCACGCAGCAGCTGACCCGTACGAACACGGTCATCGGCACACCCCAGTTCATGCCGCCCGAGCAACTGGAGGGCAGGCCGGTCGAGGCGGCGGCGGACATGTGGGCGCTGGGCGCCACGCTGTACGCGGCGCTGGAGGGCCGTCCGCCGTTCGACGGCCCGTCGCTGACCGCGATCATCGTGGCCGTCCTCACCCGTCCCCTTCCGGAGCCCCGGCATGCCGGGCCGCTGGCCGAGCTGCTGTCGGCGCTGATGTCGAAGGCGGCGGAGGACCGCCCGGACGCGGCGGCGGCGGGGGAGTGGCTGGCGAGGCTGCGCACGGAGGACCGGACTCCGCGGGATCCGCGTGTCCCGCGTTTCCCCCGGGTGCCGACCGTGCTCGACCTGCCGGTGGACGCCCAGGAGACGGTGACGGCGGCCCCCGCCCCTGCCGGCCCGGTGTCCGCCCCGAGCCGTCGGAAGCTGCTGATCGGCGGTGTCGCGGCGGTCCTCGGTGCCGGCGGGGCGTCGGTCGCGGCGGTCCGGCTCGGCGGCCGGAAGACCGGGGACGGCTCAGGGCGGAACGGCGAGGGCGGTGCGGGGACGTTCCCGACGACCCAGACCGTTTCCCTGCCGAGCCCCTCAGGGGAGATCACCTCGGTGGAGTTCAGCCCTGACGGCAGGACGATCGCGGCCGGGACGAGGGCGAGCGCCGTCCATCTCTGGACCAGCGCGGACTTCGCGACTGCTCCGGTGCCGCAGACGATCACCACGGATGCGTACACCGCGGAGGAGGTCGCGTTCAGCCCGGACGGCACGATCCTCGCCACGGCGGCCAACGAGCGCACCGTCCAGCTGTGGGACACGGCCGTTCGGCGGGCGCTCGCGACGCTCACCTGCCCGCCGGCGAAGCTGAACTCGAAGGACGTCGGTCAGTACGTGTCGACCCTCGCGTTCAGCCCCGACGGAAAGCTGCTCGCCGTGGGCGGAGGCGGCACGGGCACCGTGTGGCTCTGGGACGTCCGTACCCGAAGGCTCGTCGCGACCCTCGACCGGTTCGTCGCCACCCCCTCGGCGATGGCCTTCTCCCGCGACGGCAGGACGCTGGCCGTCGGCACGCACGACGAAGGCGTGATGCTGTCCGACCTGACGCCGGGCAAGCCCCTTGTCGTCCTGCGCGATGCCCCGGAGGACAGGAACGGATGGATTTACGGGCTGGGGTTCAGCCCTGACGGCACGAAGCTCCACACCCTCGCCGAAGACCTCGAGGAGTGGGACGTCACCACGCGCAGGCGTACCGCCTTCACGGGCTTCGCCCTGGGCGCCAGGGACGTCGCCTTCGGCGAGGACGGGAAGACCGTCGTCACGGTCGGCGACCGGCTCGAGCTGTGGGACTCCACGACCCGGACCGAGCGACAGACGATCACGGAGTCCGCCAGGGCCGACACGGTCGCCCTCAGTCCCGACGGCCGGTTCATCGCCGTCGGGAGCGAAGGGACGGTCGACCTCTACCGCCGGACCTGAGCTCGCCCCTGTGCGTCCTACGGCGCCCCGAGCGGCTGGCGCGCCGCCTCGGTGTGCAGGACCGCCTCGCCGTTCTCGTCGATGACGCAGCTCTCGGTGGCCGCCTTCGCCCTGAGTCGGGAGCGCACGTCGCTCTGGTCGCCCGCGATGCAGAACTCCGCCCGCAGCGGGGCCGTGCCGAAGTAGACGCCGTTGTCGCCCGGGCAGTCGAACACGGCCGGGTTGGGTGCGGCGCAGCTGCTGCCGGCCGGAGGGTCACGCCGCTTGGGGTGGGTGAACCCCGCGCAGTGCACCATCTCGTGGATGAGCGTCTGGGAGATCTCCTCGTCGCCCTGCGGGAAGAGGACCCCGAAGTTGACGTTCAGTTGCGAGCCGCCGACCGTCGCGCTCGCGTTCACGCCGGCCTGGTTGAGGGTCGTGTGGTGAATGGCCCGGTCGTAGGCCTGGTGGAGTTTCGTCCGCTCGTCCGCGGACAGGTTGCCGCACGCCGCGATGCGCGTCAGCGCGAACCTGTGCCGGTCGAGGGTGCGCTGCCGGTTCGCCGCGGAGATGTCGCCGGCGAAGGTGAAGTGCCCGAGGGAGAAGTTCATCGGGAACCCCGGCCCCACCGTCGTGCCGTTGATGTCGTGTGCCCAGACGCCACCATCCTGGGTCGTCACGATGATGCGGTTGCCCGCGGTGACGACGAAGCGGTCGAACGCCCCGTTGAAGGCGACCTTGGATCCGCTGAAGGCGAAGCCTTGGCCGACGGTGTTGCCGTTGATGTCGTGGCCGAAGACGCGGCCGTCGTGGGTGATGACGATGATGCGGTTGCCCATGGTGACG
>NZ_JBIBWQ010000009.1:0-238814 GCF_043081505.1 Streptomyces sp. NPDC014870 | reverse complement strand
GACGACGAAGCGGTCGATGGGTCCGTTGAAGGCGACTTTGGATCCGGCGAAGGCGAAGCCTTGGCCGACGGTGTTGCCGTTGATGTCGTGGCCGAAGACGCGGCCGTCGTGGGTGATGACGATGATGCGGTTGCCCATGGTGACGACGAAGCGGTCGATGGGTCCGTTGAAGGCGACTTTGGATCCGGCGAAGGCGAAGCCTTGGCCGACGGTGTTGCCGTTGATGTCGTGGCCGAACACGCCACCGTTCTGCGTGGTGACGATGATGCGGTTGCCCATGGTGACGACGAAGCGGTCGATGGGCCCGTTGAAGGCGACCTTGGATCCGCCGAAGGCGAAGCCGGGGCCGACCTTGCTGCCGATGATGTCGTGGCCGAACACGCCGCCGTTCTGCGTGGTGACGATGATGCGGTTGCCCATGGTGACGACGAAGCGGTCGATGGGCCCGTTGAACGCGACGGGGAAGGGGGCGGAGACGGACATGATCCGTTTCCCTCCTGAGCGGTCTGCTTGAAAATGCGACCGACGCCTGAAGCTGCCCTGGCTCCCGACTGCTCCGCCGGAATCACGCGCGCGACACGGGACGGGTGAGAGGCCGTTCCGCACAGGGTCGCGCCGTTCCGGCCCGGGCGCCGCCAGTCGGGGCCTGCCCGCGCCGGACGGTGTACGCCGGCGCGCCCCGAGCAGCCTGTGTTCCTGGCATGAACTGCGGGACTTCCGCCTCTTTCCACGTTACGTCGCCGCCGTCCACTCGGCACGTCCTGCGGACCGGGACGGGAGGGCCCTAGCGGGTCGCGAGGCGGTCGAGCAGTGCGGCGGTGCGGGCCAGCAACGCCTGCTCCTCCGGCGTGAGTTCGGACTCGATGGCCTGGGCGAGCCAGCCGGCCCTGCGGCCGCGTTCCGCCTCGAGCGCGGTCCGGCCCGCGTCCGACAGCTCGACCAGCGACTTGCGGCCGTCCGTCGGGTGCGCACGGCGGGTGACCAGGTGCTGTTCCATCAGGAGCCCGACCGCCCGGGCCATCGACTGGGGGCGTACGCGCTGGTCGGCGGCGAGGTCGCTGGTGGTCATGGCGCCGTTGCGGTCCAGGGCGCCGAGCACGGCGGCCTGGCCGAGCGGGATGCGGTCCTCGTGTTTGACGCGTCGGGTGAGCTTGCCCATGGCGGTGCGCAGTTCGGCGGCGATGGCGGCGGCTTCCGGGGTGGGCATAGGGCACCCTACCCCGCTGACCTGCGAACGTCCGGCAGCGACCTGTGCAGCCAGGCTGTACAGCCAAACTGCGCAGCATTGCTGTAGGGTTTTCTTCTGTCGGGATCGGCGCCAGCGCTGTCGCAGCCAGGGTCCCGGCATTCGACAACGGGAAGGAACTCCCATGTCCACGCACGCAGTCGGAGCCGTCGACGCCGTCATCGAGACCGTCACCGCCCGCCGCATCATCGACAGCCGGGGCAATCCCACGGTCGAGGTCGATGTCGTCCTGGCGGACGGTTCCCTGGGCCGCGCGGCCGTCCCCTCCGGCGCCTCCACCGGTGCCCGGGAGGCCGTGGAGCTGCGCGACGGGGACTCCGCGCGCTGGCACGGCAAGGGCGTCGACCGTGCGGTGGCCCACGTCAACGGGGAGATCGCGGCGGCCGTGCGCGGCCGGGACGCCGCCGACCAGGCGGGGCTCGACGCCGCGCTGATCGCCCTCGACGGCACCGCCACGAAGTCCCGGCTCGGCGCCAACGCGGTCCTAGGCGTCTCCCTCGCCACCGCCAAGGCCGCCGCGGCCGCCCACCGCCGGCCTCTCTACCGCTACCTCGGCGGGGCCGAGGCCCACCTCCTGCCGCTGCCGATGATGAACATCGTCAACGGCGGCGCCCACGCCGACAATCCGCTGGACTTCCAGGAGTTCATGATCGCCCCGGTGGGCGCCGACACCTTCGCCGAGGCCGTCCGCACGGGCAGCGAGGTCTTCCACACCCTGCGCCGCGACCTGCTGGCCGCCGGGCACTCCACGGGCGTCGGCGACGAGGGCGGCTTCGCGCCCGCGCTGCGTACCGCCGAGGAGGCGCTCGACTTCGTGACGGCCGCCATCGAGCGCACCGGCTACCGGCCCGGCGCGGACATCGCGCTGATCATGGACCCGGCGTCCTCGGAGTTCTTCCGCGACGGGGTGTACGACTACGCGGGCGAAGGGGTGCGCCGCACGCCCTCCGAGAACGTCGAGTACCTGGCCAAGCTCATCGACGCGTACCCGATCGTCTCCATCGAGGACCCGATGGCCGAGGACGACCTGGAGGGCTGGCGCGAGCTGACCGCCCGCGTCGGCGACCGCTGCCAGCTCACCGGCGACGACGTGTTCTGCACCAACGAGACGCTGCTGCGCGAGGGCATCCGTACCGGTGTCGGCAACTCGATCCTGGTGAAGGTGAATCAGATCGGCACCCTGACCGAGGCGCTCGGCGCGGTGGCCACCGCCCACGCGGCGGGCTGGACCGCCGTGATGTCGCACCGCTCGGGCGAGACCGAGGACACCACGATCGCGGACCTCGCGGTGGCGACCGGCTGCGGCCAGATCAAGACCGGATCGCTCTCCCGCTCCGACCGCACCGCGAAGTACAACCAGCTCATCCGGATCGAGGAGGAGCTGGGCGACGCGGCGCGCTACGCCGGCCGCTCGGCGCTCCGCCGCGAGGCACCCTCAGCGGCGCGCTGACCGCGCCGTCATGGCGGCGGTGAGGCCGACGGCCGCGACGAGGGCCCCCGCCGCCATGACACCGCCCCGGGAGCGCCAGGACATGACCGACCAGCAGGACTGCGCGGACAGCAGAGATCCGGCGCTGAGCCAGGAGCCGACCGAGGCCACGGACGCGGCCGAGCCGATGGAGCCGACGGAGAGCACCGAGCCGACGGAACCGATCGAGAGCACGGAGCCCACCGAGCCGATGGAGAGCACGGAGTCCCGGGACCAGAGGGAGAGCGCGGCAGTCATGCTCCGATCGTAGGCGTGAACCGGGCGGGGGGCGTCTCGTGGCGGTTGGGCGGGCTCGCTCCAGCGGCTGAGCCGGCCCGCTTCAGCGGCCGAGCGCGACCCGCAGCGTTATCCCGTGGTGGGTGCGCAGCCGCCGTACCTCCCAGACCGAGAGCGCCGTCACCGACAGCGGCCCGCCGGCCATGAACGTGTACAGCACCTCCGGCGGGGCGGCGAGATCGGGGCCGTTGAAGAGCTGGAAGGCGAAGAGCGCCCAGACGAGCAGCGGCGCGAGCAGTGCGGGCAGCAGCTGGTGCACGTCGGAGGCGCGGAAGCAGGTGGCGACGCAGCCGTAGGCGACGACGACCGTGTACGGGACCGAGAGGACCAGCACGGCGAAGGCCGCGAGCGCGCCGATGACCAGGACCAGGAAGGACAGGATCGAGGAGATCCACCCGGGGCCGGTGATCGAGTCGAAGAAGCCCTTCAGGTCCTCCCCGTTGATCGTCTCGCCCTTGAGGGTCAGGAAGGACACCCAGAGCGCGAAGGGGCCGAGGGCGAGCGCGAGGGCCGCGAGGATCGGGGTGTGCAGGCGGGCCGCGAAGTGGCGCCGCCTGTCCCGGGTGCTCGCGGCGAGGAACACCGCGATGCCGATGACCGTTCCGGCCAGCAGGACTGCGCAGGAGAGACCCAGTTCGACGAGCTTGCCGAGCACGTACTCCTGCCCGCCGCCGCTCAGGGGGTAGGCGACGAACAGCCCGACGGCGGCGACCAGACCGAGCACCGTCCGCGCGAGCTGGATCCGGCTCATCAGCCCGTCCTCGACGCGCGCCAGGCCGAACTGGTCACCGGAGTAGCCCGCCGAGCCCGTCAGGAACGCCCGCAGCGCACCGCCGACCGTCCGTCGGCCGCCCGATATCTCCCGCGTCCCGCTCACGTGACATCCCCCGCGGTTCCGTGTCTCCCCGAAAAACAACAGCCAGCACCCTACCCGCCCGCCGTCACCGCGCTGCCCGCCGTCACCGCGCCGCCCCGCGTCCGAACGGGTCGGGTCCGAACGGGTCGGGTCGGCCGGGGCCTGGCGTGTCGGGGCCGGGCAGGGAAGACGTCTCGTGAATATATGTTTGTCATATTTCGAGCTTGATGTCCGGTCAGCCCCCAGGAGGCCGCCGCATGTCGCCAAGAATCCGTCGGTGCGTCGGCTCCCTCGTCGCCCTCCTGTTGATGCTGGCGGGAGTGACGGCCCTCGGGGCGACCCCGGCCCAGGCCGCGACCGAGGAGATCACCGTCAGTCTGTACCGCGTCGTCGAGCTGTCGTGCGACGAGGGCCCCGGCGAGGCGTGCGGGAACGACTACTACCCGAAGTTCGAGATCGACCACCAGGGGCTGTACGACGGCAAGGACGACTACTGCTGCGCCCACGGCGGCGACTTCCGGACCAACTGGGTGCACAGGAAGACCGTGGACGCGTCGCGCGGTCCCGTCGACATCCACATCGAGCTGTGGGACCAGGACGACGGCAGTGGTGACGACATCATCAACTGGGTCCGGGGCGAGGACGACCTGGACCTGAAGTTCGACATGAACACCTGCGTCTTCACCGGCGGCGGTCTGACCACCCAACAGGGCGCCGGCGTCCCGACCCTCGCGGGGGAGAGCGAGACGAGCGGCGAGGACTCGGCCCGGGGGTACTTCACCATCACCACCCCGTCCTGCCTCGAACGGACGGGCCGGAACGACAGCGACGGCGACAGCATCACCGACGCCTGGGAAACCCCCGGCAGGGGCCTCGACCACAACGGCGACGGCAGGGTCGACCTCCCGCTCGGCGACGCCCCGTACGGCGCGCTCCCCTACCGCAAGGACCTGTTCGTCGAGGTCGACCACATGCGCGACAACAAACCGCAGCGCGGAGCCGTCGACGACGTGGTCCAGGCGTTCGCGAACGCGCCGGTCGATCCGTACACCGATCCGTCCGCTCCCGCGCGGACGCTGTACCGGGGGATCAACCTCCACGCGATGGAGGACGAAGAGGTGCCGAAGGTGGTCGGCATCCTGTTCGAGGGC
Organism: Streptomyces sp. NPDC014870; assembly: GCF_043081505.1. NCBI lineage: Bacteria > Bacillati > Actinomycetota > Actinomycetes > Kitasatosporales > Streptomycetaceae > Streptomyces > Streptomyces sp. NPDC014870. The sequence goes on along the minus strand of NZ_JBIBWQ010000009.1, from coordinate 233,796 downwards.
AACGGCTCGGGCACCCAGGACGACTTCAACGACCTCAAGAACGGCAACCCGGTCGTCCAGCAGCCCGGCGCCTGCTCCGGGCACCTGGGGACGGCCGCCGACCGGTCCGCCCCGAACTGCGTGGACATCCTCAACGCCAAGCGGCTGCTGTTCCGCTACATGATCTTCGGCGAGAGCTACGCGGAGAACCCCGGCTCGTCGGGCATCGCCGAGTGGACCGACGACGGTCCCCAGGGAGGCAACGACTTCATGGTGACGCTCGGCACCTGGAGCGCCAACGGCATCAGGAACGCGGGTGGCCGGCGGAACGCCGAAGCGGGCACGTTCATGCACGAACTCGGGCACGTGCTGAGCCTGGGCCATGGTGGCGACGACACCACCAACTGCAAGCCCAACTACCTCAGCGTCATGAACTACAACCTCCAGTTCGCGAACGAGGACCGATCGAGGCCCCTGGACTACACCAGCGTGGCCCGGGGCACCGCCCTCGGCGTCACCCCCGGAACCCGACTCGACGAGTCCGGCCTCGACGAGACCGGCGGCGTCCACGGGACCCCCGCGCCCGCCCGCAACACCGTCTACGGCGTCAACGGCAAGTCCCGGGTCGCCCCCGCCACGAACGGCCCCCTCGACTGGAACGGAACCGGTGGCGACAGGGAGACCGGTGTGGTCGCCGACATCAACCACATCTCGACCTCCTGCCCCGACACCAGCCCCGGCGAGGTCCTGGACGGCTTCGACGACTGGGCGCACATCCAGTACAACCCCCGCCTGAACGTCCAGTTCTTCGGCGACGGCGCCCGCGGGGAGCTGCCGGAGGAGCTGACCCTGACGCAGGTCCTCGCCATGTCGCAGCAGGCCGACCTGACGATCGCGAAGTCGGCCGACCGCAAGGACGCGGCCGGCGGTGACACCGTGAGGTACACGACCACCGTCACCGACCTCGGGCCCGGCACCGCCACCGCCGTCCGCGTCACCGACACGCTGCCCGACGGCACCACACAGGAGCGGGCGCTGCCCGACCTGGCCAACGGCGCGAGCGCCACCGTCACGCCGGCCTTCACCTACCGCGTGCCCTGCGACACCAAGGACGGCACGGTCCTCACCAACCGCGTCACCGTCACCGGAACCGACACCGAAGGCGTGCCCGACCCGTACACCGACGACAACACCGCGCGGGCCACGACCACGGTCCACGCGCCCGAGCTGACGGTGGACAAGACGGGACCGGCGACGGCCGCGGCCGGTGAGGCGATCACGTACACCGTCACGTACGAGAACACCGGCAGCGGCGCCGCGTCCGGTGTCACCGTGACCGACACGCTGCCGGCCGGTCTCCACTACAGCCCGGAGCTCGACGGCGGCGCCGGGCCGAGGCCGAGCGCGGTCACGGTCCACGCCGACGGCTCCCGCACGCTCGTCTGGAACGTCGGCGATCTGCCCGGCCGTTCCGGCGCCCGGAAGATCGTCTTCAGCGCCCGGTCCTCGCTCCTCGCCCTCGCGGGCACGGCCTCCACGGACACGGTGTCCGTCAGCTACGGGAACGCCGGCGGGACCTGCGCGTTCAGCCCCGTCACGGCCTCGGCCCGGACGACGGTCACGGTCGAGCCGCCGACCCGGAACCCGTTGCCGTACGAGTTCTGGCAGGCCCACCCGAGGATGTGGACCGCCGAGCTCCTTGCCCGGGTCCAGGCCACCGACCAGCGCTACGACGCCGACCGGGACGGCGCCCTGTCGGTCGCGGAGATCCGGGCGGTGTTCGCGGAGGACATGGCACGTGGGAGCGAGCTGAGGAAGCAGCTTCTGGCCACCTACCTCAACCTGGCCGGGCGGCGCATCAACGCCGGTACGGTCATCAGCCCGAAGCCGGTCCACGACCCGGTGCTCGGCACCGTACGGGCCGCGGCCCTCTACGCGCAGGAGACCCTGGCGCTGCCGGCGGACGCGACGGACCCGCCGCGCCACCGGAACATCGTCCACGTCCTCCTCGGCGTCAACACCAACGTGATCGAGGTGTACTGAGGCCCCTGAGGCTCGCGGTCGCCGGGCTCAGTCGATGTGGACGATCTGGAAGGCCTCCGCCATCCGGCCCGGCGGCAGGCCTCCCGCCCTCGCGTGCTCGCCGAGCCAGGCGCGCAGCAGGCCCGCCAGGTCGTCGAAGTGGGCGGTCGACGATCTCGCGGACCGTGGCGGGCCGCTGCCAGGCCCACAGCCGGTCCATGATCTCCGCCTCCAGCTCTCCCAGTCGGCGCACGCGCATCCCCTCCCCTCGCGTCCCCTCGCGGGCGGCCCATCGTGCGGGCCGTCAGCCCGGTTCACGTATACCCCCGAGGGGTACGATGACCGGATGTCGACCCTCACGGCGAACCGCCCCTGCGCGAAGGTCTGCGGCCCCGGCCTGCCCGGTTCGGTGGAGCTGACGCTCCTCCGGCAGGTGCTCGGGCTCTGTCTCCGCCTGAGCATCCGCCTGTCCGCCGACTGCCCTTCACGCAAGGGCGGTTGAGTCCCGTCGGGCCCCTCGGCCCTACGTCCTGATCAGCCGGGCGATCGCCTTCGAGGCCTCGCCCACCTTCTCCTTGGCCTGGTCCCCGCCCTGGGCGATCGCCTCGGTCACACAGCAGCTGAGGTGCTCGTCCAGGAGGGCCACGGCGCAGGACTGCAGGGCCGCGTTGATCGCGGAGACCTGGGTCAGGACGTCGATGCAGTACACGTCCTCGTCGACCATCCGCTGCACCCCCCTGACCTGTCCCTCGATGCGCCTCAGGCGTCTGATGATGTCTTCCTTGTGCTGTCCGTACCCGGCCACGGCAGACTCCTCATGCCTTGTCGGCGGCCTGGAAGCCGCGCAGGCGCAGGCTGTTGCCGACGACGAAGACCGAGGAGAAGGCCATCGCGGCACCCGCGATCATCGGGTTGAGCAGACCGGCCGCGGCGAGCGGCAGGGCGGCCACGTTGTAGGCGAAGGCCCAGAAGAGGTTCGACCGGATCGTGCCGAGCGTGCGCCGGGAGAGCCGGATCGCGTCGGCCGCGGCCCGCAGGTCCCCCCGTACCAGCGTCAGGTCGCCCGCCTCGATCGCGGCGTCCGTGCCGGTGCCCATCGCCAGGCCCAGGTCGGCCTGGGCGAGCGCCGCGGCGTCGTTGACGCCGTCGCCGACCATGGCGACCGAACGCCCCTCCGCCTGCAGCCGCTTGACGACGTCGACCTTGTCCTGCGGCATGACCTCGGCGATGACCTCGTCGATGCCGACCTCGGCGGCGACGGCGCGGGCGACCGCCTCGTTGTCGCCGGTGAGCAGGATCGGGGTGAGACCGAGGCCGCGCAGCCTGCGGATCGCCTCGGGGCTGGTCTCCTTGACGGCGTCGGCGACCTCCAGGACCGCGCGGGCCTCGCCGTCCCAGGCCACCGCGATCGCGGTCCTGCCGGCCGTCTCGGCCTCCTCCTTCGCGGACTTCAGCGAGGCGGGCAGCGCCATCGCCCTCCCCCATAGCCCTTCGGGCATGGGAGGTACCCCCACGGTCAGCAGCTTCTCCCGGCCGACGAGGACCGCGTGGCCCTCGACGACGCCCTGGACGCCGAGACCGGGGAGGTTGGCGAAGTCCTCGGGGGTGGGCAGCGCTCCGACCCTGGCGGCGGCGCCGGTGGCGACGGCCTGCGCGATGGGGTGCTCGGAGGCGTGCTCCAGGGCGCCCGCGAGGCGCAGCACGTCCGTCTCGTCCGTACCGGCGGCGGTGTGGACCTTGAGGAGGGTCATCCGGCCGGTGGTGACCGTACCGGTCTTGTCGAGGACGATCGTGTCGACCTTGCGGGTGGTCTCCAGGACCTCGGGACCCTTGATCAGGATGCCGAGCTGCGCGCCGCGTCCTGTGCCGACCATGAGCGCGGTCGGCGTGGCCAGGCCCAGGGCGCAGGGGCAGGCGATGATCAGTACGGCGACGGCGGCGGTGAAGGCGGCCGTCAGACCGGCGCCGGTGCCGAGCCAGAAGCCGAGCGTGCCGAGCGCGAGCGCGATGACGACGGGGACGAAGACGGCGGAGATCCGGTCGGCGAGCCGCTGGGCGGCCGCCTTGCCGTTCTGGGCGTCCTCCACCAGCTTGGCCATCCGGGCCAGTTGGGTGTCGGCGCCGACGCGGGTGGCCTCGACGACGAGCCGGCCGCCGGCGTTCAGGGTGGCGCCGGTGACGGCGTCGCCGACGGAGACCTCGACCGGTACGGACTCGCCGGTGAGCATGGAGGCGTCGACGGCGGAGGAGCCCTCGACGACGGTGCCGTCGGTGGCGATCTTCTCGCCCGGGCGGACCAGGAAGCGGTCGCCGACCTGGAGTTCGGCGGTGGGAACGGTCACCTCGCGGCCGTCGCGGAGGACCGTGACCTCCTTGGCGCCGAGCTGCATGAGCGCCTTGAGCGCGGCGCCCGCCTTGCGCTTGGAGCGGGCCTCGAAGTAGCGGCCGGCCAGGATGAAGGCGGTGACGCCTGCCGCGGCCTCCAGGTAGATGTTCCCGGCGCCGTCGGTGCGGGCGATCGTGAACTCGAAGGGGTGGGTCATGCCCGGCGTGCCGGCGGTGCCGAAGAACAGGGCCCACAGGGACCAGAGGAACGCGGCGAGCGTGCCGACCGAGATCAGGGTGTCCATAGTGGCCGCGCCGTGCTTGGCGTTGGTCCAGGCGGCTTTGTGGAAGGGCCAGGCGGCGTAGACGACGACCGGCGCGGCGAGGGTGAGGCTGAGCCACTGCCAGTACTCGATCTGCAGCGCCGGGACCATCGCCATCGCGATCACGGGAACGGCGAGCGCGACGGCGGTGATCAGCCGCTGCTTGAGCGGCCGGAGCTCCTCGTCGGCCTTCTCCTCGTCGGTGGGGCCGTCGGCAACGGACTCCGCCTTCGGGGGAGTGGGCTCCTCGGCGGTGTAGCCGGTGGCCTCGACGGTGGCGATGAGGTCGGCGACGGAGATGTCGGTGTCGAAGGTGACCTTCGCCTTCTCGGTGGCGTAGTTGACGGTGGCCTCGACCCCGTCCATGCGGTTGAGCTTCTTCTCGATCCGGGCGGCGCACGAGGCGCAGGTCATGCCGCCGATGGCGAGCTCGACCTGGGCGGCGCCTGGGGTGGTGGTGGTCATTTCCTGCTCCTCGGTACAGCGGGTGCGGGGGCCGGGGCCCATGGACGGACGGGCCCCGGCGGCCGGAAGGGGGCGTGGGCCGCTGCCGTCAGGCGCGGCCGGTCAGCTCGTAGCCGGCGTCGTCGACGGCGGCGGTGATCGCCGCGTCGTCGGGGGCGCCGCCGGTGGTGACGGTCACCAGGCCGCCGGCCACGTCGACGTCCACGGAGATGACGCCGTCGAGCGCGGAGACGGAGGTGGTGATCGCGGTCTTGCAGTGTCCGCAGGTCATGCCGGACACGGCGTAGACGGTGGCGGTGCTCTCGGCGACGGCCGTGGCGGTGGCCGTGCCGGCCTCGGCGGCGGTGGTGGAGCAGCTGCCGTCAGGAGTACAGCAGGAAGACATGGGTTCCTCCTCGATGGTGGCGATACCCTGTGGGGGTATCCGGAACTGAGTCCAATGTATACCCCCCAGTGGTATCCGACGCAAGGGCGGACCCGGCTTGACTTGATACCCCCTAGGGGTATGGTGAAGTGCATCGGACGTCAATCCGCGCCATCAACGCGTACGGGAGAGCAGCCATGAACACCGGAGTGAGGATCACCGCCTTCGCCGCCGCGGTCGCCGCGACGTTCGGGACGGCGTACGGCGTCGGCAAGGGCATCGGCCCGGTGGGCGAACCGCCCGCGAAGGCCGCGCACGGGGAGCACGCGAGCGCCCCCGCGGAGCCGGGGAAGGCGGCGGAGGGGACCGCGCCGGCGGGGGCCGCGTCCGCGGCCGGGGGCCTCCAGGTCTCCGACGGCGGCTACACCCTGGACCTGGAGACCCCGACCCCGGCGCAGGGGCGGAGCGTCCTGAAGTTCTCGGTCAAGGACGCGGGCGGCAAGAACGTCACCGCGTACACCACCGAGCACGGCAAGGAGCTGCACTTCATCGTGGCCTCGCGCGACCTGACCGTCTTCCGGCACCTGCACCCCGTGCGGGCGGCCGACGGCACCTGGTCGACCCCGGTCGACCTGCCCGCCGCCGGTGGCTACAAGGCCTTCGCCGACTTCAGGCCCGCGGCGAAGGGGGCGAAGGGGATCACGCTCGGCGCCGACCTCGCCGTCCCCGGCGCCTACGCCCCCCAACCCTTGCCGGCCGCCGCGCCGACCGCGACCGTCGACGGCTACGAGGTCGCGCTGGGCGGCACCCTCGTCCCCGGCCGGGCGGGAGAGCTGAAGCTCACCGTCAGCAAGGACGGGAAGCCGGTCACGGACCTGGAGCCGTACCTCGGGGCGTACGGCCACCTCGTCGCCCTGCGCGCCGGCGACCTGGCCTACCTCCACGTCCACCCCAACGAGGGCGGTCCAGGGCCGGTGGTCTCCTTCACGGCGACGGCGCCGAGCGCGGGCTCGTACCGCCTGTTCCTCGACTTCCAGCACGACGGGAAGGTCCGCACCGCGGCCTTCACGGTGCAGGCGGGGCCGGGCGGGGCTCCGGTGTCCCCTCCGGCGTCGGCTTCGACATCCGCGCCGTCGGATGAGGCGTCGCACGATGCGGGAGGCCACGAGCACGGCTAGGGTGGTCATTGGACTAGACCTGTAGACCTGTAGCCGTCATTCATGGAGGAATGGGCTCGATGAGCAAGCGTGCAGTCCTTGAGGTGATCGCCCTCGACGAGGAGGACGCGGTCGCCGCCCAGGCCGGTGGGGCGGACCGCCTTGAGCTGGTCACCGACATGGCGGCCGACGGGCTGACCCCGTCGCGGACCGGCTTCGCCGCGATCCGTGCCGCCGTGGACATCCCGCTGCGCGTGATGCTCAGACTGACGGACGGCTTCGCCGCGGGCGACATCGACCGGCTGGTGGCCCGCGCCGCCGACCTCCGGGACGCCGGCGCGGACCAGTTCGTGCTGGGCTTCCTGACGCCCGACGGTGACGCGGACCTGGTGGCGGTGGAGCGGCTGGTGACCGTCCTGGACGGGTGCCGGTGGACCTTCCACCGCGCGATCGACCGCACCCCCGACCGCGACGCCCTGCGCAAGCAGCTCGCGGACCTGCCGGGCCTCGACACCTACCTCACGGCGGGCTCGCCCACCGGCGTCGACGACGGCCTCCCCGTCCTCCTCGCGGAGGCGGCCCGCGCGGGCGAACCCGGCTACGAGCCCCAGATCCTGGTCGGCGGCGGCCTCCGCCTCGACCACCTCCCCCGCCTGCGCGCCGCGGGCCTCGCCGCCTTCCACATCGGCGGCGCGTCCCGCCCCCACGGCTGGACGGCCCCGGTCTCCCCGGACGCGGTCCGGGTCTGGCGCGAGGCGCTGGACGCGTAGGTCGGGCGACGCGATCGGCGAGGCACGTGCGCACGCGCGCTTGAGTAGCCGTACTCAAGCGCGCGGAAGTGCGCCGTTTCGATACTGACTCCCATGCGAACGGGATCATTCATGGGACCGGGACCGGGACCGGGACTGGGACGGCGTCGGTCGAGGCTTGAAGTGTGGGTTCCGGCAGGGTACTTGGCCCTCGTGGTCGGACTGCTGGTCTGGGCGGACGTGCTCGTCAGGACGGGGGACGGCGGCTTCGCCGGCGTCTGGGCGATCTTCGCGACCGCCCCGCTCAGCATGCTGGCCCTGTCGCTGTTCACGCCCTCGCCCGAATCGCTCGGGGCGCTGGAGGCCGCGCCGCCCGCCCACACGGGCCCCACGCCGCCCACGCCGCTGCCCGCGCCCACGACGGGGACGGAGACCGAGCTGCCCGTCGGGCCGCCGCCGACCGCCGCGGAGCTGCGGGACGTGCCCGACGTGCCCGGCGCCGACCTCGCCAACGACTGGCTGGGGTTCGGCTTCTACGGACTGATCCTGGCCTGCGCCCTGGCCAACGCCACCGCCCTCTGGGCCCTGACCCGCACCCTGGTCGGCGCCTTCTCCGCCCGCCGCGCCCGCCGCGCCCGCCCGGTCGGCTGAGCGGACCCCGGCCCGGGAGCCTCAGCGCCCGCCCGCGACCCGCAGGATCGTCCCCGTCGCGTACGAGGCGTCGGCGGACAGCAGCCACGCCACCGCCGCGGCGATCTCGTCCGGGCGGCCGGGGCGGCCCAGCGGGATCGTCGCTGCCGCCTTCGCGGGCCGGTCCGGGTCGCCCATCGCCGCGTGCATCTCGGTCTCGACGATGCCGGGCGCCACGGCGTTGACCCGGATGCCGTCCGGGCCCAGCTCCTTGGAGAGGCCCACGGTCAGCGCGTCGGTCGCCGCCTTCGTCGCCGCGTAGTGGACGTAGTCGCCCGGGCTGCCGAGCGTCGCGGCGGCCGAGGAGACGTTCACGATCGCCCCGCCGCCCCGGGCGGCCATGTCGCGGGCCGCACGGCGGCAACAGAGCAGGTAGCCGTAGAGGTTGACGTCCACCACGCGGCGCAGGTCCGCCGTCGTGGCGTCCGCGAGGCGCCCCAGGGGCCCGGTCACGCCCGCGTTGTTCACCAGACCGGTCACCGGGCCGAGTTCGGCCTCCGCCGTGTCGAAGAGCCGCTCCACGTCGGCCTCCGCCGACGTGTCCACCCGGACGACCACGCACCGCGCGCCCGCCGCCCGGACGGCCGCCGCCGTCTCCTCGGCGGCGGTCGCGTCCCGTACGTATCCGAGCGCCAGATCGTGCCCCTCGGCGGCCAGCCGTACGCAGGTCGCGGCGCCGATCCCGCGGCTGCCGCCCGTGACGACGGTGACGTGCTGCCGTGCCTCGGCCATCGTCGGTCCACCCTTCTCCAGGTCGCGCCGCCCCCACCGTAAAGCGCTGGCCGGGCCGGTCGGCCGCTGGCTACCCTCCCGGCCATGACCGACCTCGTACGCGCCCTCGTCGCCGCCCAGTTCCCGCAGTGGGCGGAGCTGCCGGTCAGGCGCGTCGCGTCGGCCGGCACGGACAACGACATGTACCGCCTCGGCGACCGCCTCGCGGTCCGGCTGCCGAAGGCCGCCGAGAACGCCGGATCCATCGTCAGGGAGCAGCGCTGGCTGCCGCTCCTCGCCCCGCACCTGCCGCTGCCCGTACCCGTGCCCGTGGCGCACGGTGTGCCCGGGGAGGGCTTCGACCTGCCCTGGTCGGTGTACGACTGGCTCGACGGCGCCAACGCCTACGACGAGCCGATCGCCGATCTCGCGCACGCGGCGGTCGAGTTGGGGCGGTTCGGCGCGGCACTGCGCCGGGTGGACGCGGCGGACGGGCCGAGGTCCTTCCGGGGCGGCCCTGTGCGCGAGTGGGAGCAGGGGGCCATGGAGGGCGCGATCCGCGGCCTCGGCGCGCGGGGCGTCCTCGACGCGGACCGGGCGGCGGCGGCCTGGGCGTCGGTCCTGCGACTGCCCCCGTGGGACGGCCCGCCCCGCTGGGTCCACGGCGATCTCCTGCCCGGCAACCTGCTGGCCAGGGACGGCAGGCTGAGCGCGGTCATCGACTTCGGCGGGGTCGGTACGGGGGATCCCGCCTGCGACATGATGGCCGCCTGGACGCTCCTCACCCCCGAGACCCGCCCGCTGTTCCGGGCGGCGGCGCGGGTCGACGACGCGACATGGGCGCGGGGGCGCGGCTGGGCGCTGTGCTGGGGCGTGGTGACAGAGCACGAGTACAGCGGGACGAACCAGGTCCTGGCGACGGTCGCCCGCCGCGCGTGGTCGGAGGCGCTGGCGGAGTACGGGGAGTAAGCGCCCCGGCGGGGGAGTGAGCGCCAAGGCGGGGAGCAACTGGTACGGCAGGGAGCAAGCGCTTCCCGCCGGCCGCCCCTCGGTCATGAAGTCTTAGCCGTCACGGGGCTGTTCATCCCGGCCCCCCGGCCCCACCATGCTCCTCACTACTCGTGCGTAACACCTCGTAGGGAGAAGCGTGTTGAGACTCCGTGTCAGCTTCGTGGCGCTGCTGGCCCTGATGGCATCCGCCTTCGTCACCCAGTCCGCCCAGTCCGCCCAGTCGGCTCAGTCCGCCGAGTACGCTCAGTCGGCTCAGTCGGCTCAGTCCGCCGAGTCCGCTCAGTCGGCCCCGGCTGCGGCCGTGGCCCGTACCCCCGTCGTCTTCGTCCACGGCTACAACGCCGACCCCGGTGTCTGGGGCGGCCTGCGCGAGGACCTCAAGACGGACGGGTACACCGACGCCGAGCTCTTCTCCTTCGGCTACGACACCCACCGGTCCGTCAACGAGGTCATCGCCGGCGAACTCGCCGCGTACGTCGCCGACGTCAAGCGGCGCACCGGCGCGAGCCGGGTCGACCTCGTCGCGCACTCCTTCGGCAGCCTCGTCACGCGCTGGTACGTGAAGTTCGACGCCGCGGGCCAGTCGTCCGTCGCCCACTGGGTCTCCCTCGCCGGCCCCAACCACGGCACCAGCACCGCCTGGGCCTGCGCCCTGTGGGACCAGGCGTGCCGCGACATGACCCCGGGCTCGTACGTCCAGAAGAAGCTCGCCGAGGGCGACGAGACCCCGGGCGCCGTGCGGTACGCCACGTGGTGGTCGAACTGCGACGAGGTCATCAACCCCGACAACAGCGTCCCGCTGACCGGCGCCGCCAACAACGCCGCCGGCTGCCTCGACCACAACGCGCTGCTCGGCGACGACGGGGTGTCCCAGGGCGTCAGGGCCTTCCTCGCGTCGTAGGTTCCGCTAGCCGGCCAACTGCTGCGGCAGCGGCGAGGAGTGAAGGACGGTCAGGCCGGACACCGCGCGCGTCAGCGCCACGTACAACCGCCGCAGCCCCGTCCGCTCGTCCGGCTCGCCGTCCACGACGGCCGCCGGGTCGTCCAGGACCACGTAGTCGTATTCGAGGCCCTTGGCGAGCGAGGCGGGGACGAGGGTCAGGCGGGACTCGGCCGTCGTCTCCTCGCCGGGCGAGAGGTAGGCGTGACCGGCGGCGGTCAGCGCCTCGGCGAGCGGCGCGATCCGGGCGTCGGCGGCGATCAGGCCGATGGACCCCTCGTGTTCCAGGGCCTCCCCGCAGGCCGCGACGACCGCCGCGTCCAGGGCCTCGGGGGTGGCGGCCTCCCGGATCGACAGCGACCCGGGGTTCTCCCGTACGGACTCCACGGCCGCGAGCCCCGGCGACATGTGCGGCAGCAGCCGCGACGCGTACGCGATGACCTCGCGCGGCACGCGGAAACCGGCGGTCAGCTCCTCCACCACGGCCTCCGGCTTGCCCAGGTGGCCGAGGGCCTGCGCCCAACTCCCGGTCGCCCAGGGCGTAGTGCCCTGCGCCAGGTCGCCCAGGACGGTCGCCGAACCGGTCGTGCAGCGGCGGCCGACGGCCCGGTACTGCATCGGCGACAGGTCCTGCGCCTCGTCCAGGACCACGTGCCCGAGCGAGTGCGTCCGCTCCACCAGGTCCTTCGCCTCGTCGATCAGGACCGCGTCGGCCGCCGACCACTTCGCCGACTTCACGCTCCGGGCGGGCTTCGCCCACAGGAGCAGCTTCTGCTCGTCCTCGCTCAGGACGCCCTCGGCGTGCGCCGCCAGGAACTCGGGGTCGCTCAGCAGGCGCAGCACCAACTTCGCCGGGTCGACCGCCGGCCAGCACTCCTTCACGACCGCCTTGACCGCCGCGTTGCGGGCGACGGCGTTCTGCACCCGGTCGTCGGGGGCCTCGCCGGCCTCCTCCATGCGCACCAGGACCGCGTGCGCGATGCGCTGCGGCAGGGCCTCGCGGGCCGCCCCGTACCGGATGTCCCGGTCGAGCAACTCCCGGACCATCTCATCAAGTTCGTACGCGGGCACCCGCCAGCGCCGGGAGCCGCGGACCACCATCAGCGGCTCGGTGGGGAGGCTGACGTGTGAGCGGACCGCCCGGCGCAGCACCTCCGCCATCCGGGCGTCGCCCTTCACGACGGCGGTGGCCGCCTCGTCCGTGCCGCGCACCTCGACGTGCGCGACGAGGTCGTCGACGGTCGCCTGCTGCACCTCCAGCTCGCCGAGGGCGGGCAGCACCTGCTCGATGTAGTGGAGGAAGGAGCGGTTCGGCCCGATGACGAGGGTGCCGGTGCGGGCGAGCCGCTCCCGGTGGGCGTACAGCAGGTACGCGACCCGGTGCAGGCCCACGGCGGTCTTTCCGGTGCCGGGGCCGCCCTGGACGCAGACGGTGCCGGACAGGTCGGAGCGGACGATCTCGTCCTGCTCGGGCTGGATGGTCGCGACGATGTCCCGCATCGGGCCGACACGCGGGCGCTCGATCTCCGCCTGGAGCAGGCGGCTGGTGTGCTCCAGCTCGGCCGGGTCGGACAGGTGCTCGTCCTCGTACGCGGTGAGCTCGCCGCCCGTGTACCCGAAGCGCCGGCGCAGCCCGACGTCCTGCGGGTTCTTCTTGGAGGCCTGGTAGTACGGCTGGGAGACGGGCGCACGCCAGTCGATCACCATCGGGTCACCGGCGGCGTCGTGGACGTGGCGGCGGCCGATGTAGAAACGCTGCCCCTCCTGCGTGGTGTGCAGGTAGTCGAGCCGCCCGAAGAAGAGCGGGGTGTGGGACAGGTCGGCGAGCGCCTTGATCCGGTCCTCGATCTGGCGGCCGAGGACGACGGCGTTGACCCAGTTCGCTGTGACGTCCTTGATGTCGAGCGCCTCGACGTCCTCGCGCATCGCGCGCAGCGCGGCGCGCGAGTCGGCGAGGTGGGCGCGCTCGCGCGCGAGCGGGTCGACGGGCGCGGGCGGGTCGACGGGCGCGGGCGTGGACATGCGGAAGCCTCCGGGTGTGCGTGAGCGGGTGCGTGAGCGTGACGGGGCGGCCGCCGGTTTCCGACCGGCTGGCAGCGCGCTCCACGGAGGGAGGCGGGGAAGTCGGAGATTGTAGCTCCGTGGGGCGGGCGGGGCGACCGAATATTCCGGGGGCGGGGGCCCGTAGGGGTGGTGTCCGACCTGAGGGGGACGAGGGTTCCATCCCCAGCCTGATGTGTTCGGAATGTCCGGATTCCATCATGGAGACATGACCACCGCGACCTTCACCCCAGACCGCACGATCCCCCGCTCCCGCCGTCTCGGCCTCGCGCTGCGGGCGATACGCGCCTACGGCTCGGCGGCCGTCGGCGTGGTCGTCCTCGGCGACCACGGCCCGTACGGAGAGCGCACGGGCGTCCGCGACCCCCGGCCGCGCTTCGTCGGCCGGACGCAGGACTGAGACGCCCGTCCCGACGATCTTCTGACGCGCCCGTCCCGACGATCTTCCCGGCCCCCGGAGCACAACCCTTCCCCGCACTCGCAGGTCTCCTCATCGCACCGCCGTCTCCCCACGGAGCAGAGGAACAGAGGAGATCATGGGAATGCCTTTCGCCGGCCGCGTCGCGCGGCTCGGTGCGTGCCTCACCGCCGCCGGCCTTGTCACGGTCGGCCTGACCGCCACCCCGGCCGCCGCCGACAGCGACCAGCTCTGGATCGTGGCGCCGTGGGAAGTGGCCCTGCCCAAGGCCGTCGCGGGCGGGCAGGCCCCGGCCGCGACCGTCGCCCTCGGCCTCTACCACGACAACGCCGAGTACCGCGTGACCGACGGCCGGCTCACCGTCGACGCCTCCGAGCTGACCGGCATCGCCGACATCACCTGGCCCGAGAACTGCGCGCCGACCGGCGTCACCGCCGTCTGCTCGATCCCCGAGGTCCCGCTCACGGGCGAGTCCCCGGTGCAGCTGAAGCTGCACGCGGCCACCGGCGCCGAGAACGGCGTCAGCGGCCGGATCAACTTCGCCGCGACGGCCACGACGACCTCCGCGGAGGGCACCCTCAGGGCCGAGAACTGGAGCACCGTCCGGGTCGCCTCCGGCCCCGACCTCGTCCTGAGCCGGATCCCCGCCGTCACCGGCGTCGCCCCGGGCTCCACCGTGGCCGTGCCGTTCTCCGTGGTCAACAACGGCAACGAGGCCGCGAACGGCGTCCAGGTCACCCTGTACGCCACGCGCGGCCTCGACATCGGCGCCGTCGCCCCGCAGTGCACGAGCACGCCCGAGGGCGGGAGCCTGCCGGCGCCGATCACCAAGGTGGACTGCCTCTTCGACGACGTCGTCGAGCCGGGCGGCGCCTTCACCCTGCCGGCCCCGCTGCACGCGAAGGTCGCCCGGTACGCCCTCGCCGAGCGGGTCGACATCGGCGTCACGGCCCGCGGCGGCTCCGAGGACCTGGCGCCCGAGAACAACGGCGAGGTCGCCTCGATCGGCGTCACCAACACGGCCGACTTCGCCGTCCCCGGCGTCCGGGCGAGCGCCGCCGCGGGCGAGACGGTGACCGCCGCGCTGACCTTCCGCAACCGCGGCCCGGCCTGGGTCGCCAACCTGGGCTCCGGCGACCCCGTCGGCGCGGTCGACCTGACCGTGCCCAGGGGCGCCACCGTCACCTCCGTACCGGAGGGCTGCGACCCCCGCACGGCGGACGGCGGCTGGTGGGAGGCCGAGACCCGGACCGGCGCCCCGCGCTACGTCTGCAACCTGCCGATCTGGGTGGCCGAGAAGCAGGTGGTGACCTTCCCGTTCCAGCTGCGGATCGACACGGTGATCACGGGCGCCAAGGGCGCGATCACGCTCAAGCCGCCGTACGGCGACGGGCCGCTGCCGTTCGACCCGAACGTGCGGAACAACCAGTCGAAGCTGGTCCTCAACCCGTCCGTCTGACACACGACAACCAGGCGGTCCGACACACGCCGAAGGGGCCCCGTCCGACCCGGACGGGGCCCCGCTCCGTTCTCAGCCGCCCGCGAGCAACTCGTCCGCGTCGACGATCCGGTACGCGTACCCCTGCTCGGCCAGGAAGCGCTGGCGGTGCGCCGCGAAGTCCTGGTCGATCGTGTCGCGCGCGACGACCGAGTAGAAGTGCGCCTGGTGGCCGTCGGCCTTCGGGCGCAGCACCCGCCCGAGCCGCTGCGCCTCCTCCTGCCGGGACCCGAAGGTGCCGGAGACCTGGATGGCGACGGTGGCCTCGGGCAGGTCGATGGAGAAGTTGGCGACCTTCGAGACGACGAGGACGCTGATCTCGCCCTCCCGGAAGGCGTCGAAGAGCTTCTCGCGCTGAGCGTTCGGCGTCTCGCCCTTGATGACGGGCGCGCCGAGATGCTCGCCGAGCTCGTCGAGCTGGTCGATGTACTGGCCGATGACGAGGATCTGCTGCCCGGCGAACTTCCGCACCAGCGCCTCGGTCACCTTCCGCTTGGTGGCCGTGGTGGCGCAGAAGCGGTACTTCTCCTCCTGCTCGGCGGTCGCGTAGGCGAGCCGCTCGGAGTCCGTGAGGTTGACGCGGACCTCGACGCAGTCGGCGGGCGCGATGTACCCCTGCGCCTCGATCTCCTTCCAGGGCGCGTCGAAGCGCTTGGGCCCGATGAGGGAGAAGACGTCCGACTCGCGTCCGTCCTCGCGCACGAGCGTCGCGGTGAGCCCGAGCCGCCGCCGCGCCTGCAGGTCGGCGGTGAACTTGAAGACGGGCGCGGGCAGCAGGTGCACCTCGTCGTAGACGATGAGGCCCCAGTCGCGGGAGTCGAAGAGCTCCAGGTGCGGATAGATGCCCTTCCGCTTCGTCGTCAGCACCTGGTACGTGGCGATGGTGACCGGCCGGATCTCCTTCTTCGTACCGGAGTACTCACCGATCTCGTCCTCGGTGAGCGAGGTCCGCTTCACCAGCTCGTGCTTCCACTGCCGCGCGGAGACGGTGTTGGTGACGAGGATGAGCGTCGTGGCCTTCGCCTGGGCCATGGCCCCGGCCCCGACCAGCGTCTTCCCCGCGCCGCAGGGCAGCACGACGACCCCGGAGCCGCCGTGCCAGAAGCCCTCGACGGCCTGCTTCTGGTACGGGCGCAGGGCCCAGCCGTCCTCGGCGAGGTCGATCCGGTGGGCCTCGCCGTCGACGTACCCGGCGAGGTCCTCGGCCGGCCAGCCCAGCTTCAGCAGCGTCTGCTTGATCTGCCCGCGCTCGGAGGGGTGCACGGCGACGGTGTCGTCGTCGATGCGCGCGCCGACGAGCGGCTGCACCTTCTTGGACCGGAGGATCTCCTCCAGGACGGGCCGGTCGGTGCTGGTCAGGACGAGCCCGTGGGTGGGGTGCTTGGAGAGCGTGAGCCGCCCGTACCGGGCCATCGTCTCGGCGACGTCCACGAGCAGCGCGTGCGGCACGGGGTACCGCGAGAACTCCACGAGCGCGTCGACGACCTGCTCGGCGTCGTGCCCGGCCGCCCGGGCGTTCCACAGCCCGAGCGGGGTGACGCGGTACGTGTGGATGTGCTCGGGCGCCCGCTCCAGCTCCGCGAACGGCGCGATGGCCCGCCGACAGGCATCGGCCTGCTCGTGGTCGACCTCCAGCAGGAGCGTCTTGTCGCTCTGGACGATCAGGCAGGACACACATACCTCCAGGGATAGGATCGCGTTGTGACAGGCACCACATCTGCGCCTGCCACGGCAAGGGCCATGCCCCGTGCCCGTCGCCCGAAGGGCGTCCCGGCCAACGCGTCGGGAATGCGCGCGGCCATCTATGTCCGCCTTTCGCGGGAAACAGAAAACTCTACCTCGCCCGAGCGTCAGCGCGCGGCCTGTGAGGCTCTGTGCGCGGCCCGTGGCTGGCAGGTCATAGCCGTGGACGAGGACATCGACGTCTCGGGCTACTCGCGCGGCCTGGACCGTCCCGGGCTTCAGCGGATCCTGGCCCGTCTCGCCGAGTTCGACGTGATCGTGTTTTTCAAGATCGACCGCCTGGCCCGCTCCACGGTGGACTTCGCGGAGATCATGAAGGTCACCCAGGCGGAGAGCGTGGCTCTCGCGTCCGCCAGTGAGCCGCTGGACCTCACGTCGTCCATGGGCCGTGCCATGGCCAAGGTGATCGCGGTCTTCGCGGAGCTGGAGTCCGACACGATCGGCATGCGTGTCTCCAGCGCCCACGAGCACCTACGCCGGGAGGGCCGCTATACGGGCGGCAGAGTGCCGTACGGGTACCGGGTGGCCCCCAACCCCGATGGTGCGGGGAAGGTCCTGGAGATCAACCCCGAGGAAGCGAAGACGATTCACGAGATCGTGGAACGGGTCCTCAGCAAGGACTCGCTACTCAAGATCGCGGTGGATCTCTCGGAGTCCGACAAGCCGTCGCCTGGCCACTCCTCGCGGCAGACCACGGGCAAGCGCAGCGACTCCAAGCGGTGGTACCCATCCACCTTGCGAAGCCTCCTCGGCAACCCTCAGTTGCTGGGGCAGGTGATCGAGGACGGCAAGCCGATCCTGATGACGGACGGGCTGCCGCTGGTCAACCGCACGCCGATCCTGGACATGGACACCTGGCAGGCGTTGCAGGACGAACTGAGCCGGCGAGCCAATCCGGGCGACCGGCGACGCGAGGGAACGGCGCTGCTGCGGGGGATCGTCTACTGCGCGGTGTGCCACAACCGCATGTACACGTACGTCGCCAAGGGCCGCATCCGCTATCGGTGCATCGGCCGGCTGAAGGCCCGGCAGGCAGGCGCGGAGCTGACTTGCTACGGCGTGAGCATCGCCGGTGAGGGCATGGAACAGCACGTCACGGCGCTGTTCCTGGAGAAGTTCGGTGCCTTCCCCGTGGTGCGCATGGTGGAGCACGTGGGCGAGGACTTCCGCCCGCAGATCCGGCAGGCCAGGGAAGCGCTGGAGGACCTGGAGAAGGACCGGTACGACCGTGGCCTGTTCAAGGGTGAGGAGGGTGCCACGAGGTATGCGGCTCAGCACGCCAAGCTGGAGGAACGCTTGGCTTCGCTGAACGAGAAGCAGCGCACCGCGAAGCCTGCAGGCGTGGAGGCGGTTCCGACCGGCCGGACTCACGCACAGCTCTGGAAGGACGCGGACACGGCGGGCAAGCGCGATCTGCTGCTGAACGCGGGGGCGTACGTCGAGGTCGGCATGTCCCGCAAGGGCGGCCCGAGACTGGACACTTCCCGCCTCGCGGTCTACTTCGGCGAGGACGGCGAGATCCGCCGGGCGGACGCCGACGGCAAGGACGTCGAAGCGGTCGTACAGCGCGCAGCGGCTCAGACGCTTGAGCTGTTCTGAGCTCTCCTGGCGACTGTTCGCGGCCCGTTGCTGGGGAAGCCCTGGCGGCGGGCCGTCCGCGCTCCCAGGGGGTGCCGCCGGTTTGCTGCTCTCTCAGCGGCAGGATGATGACGGAATGACGGTTCTCCCTACTTTTTTGATTGCACATAGAAAAATAAGAGAAAAACAGACCAAGGGCTCGATCCGTCATGGCGCCATCGCAGCCCTGCGCCGCTGAGGGTGAGCCACGAACGCTGCGCGTGTGGGAGTGGGCGGTCGGAAGCCAGAGCCGCATCCGTTTGCGTGCGAGGGGGGTGGGCGGTGGCCCCCTTCAACCCTTGACCAGCGCATGTGGGAGCGGAAACTCTCGCGTGGCTGATCAGGGGGTTTCCGTGGGCAGTTATCCCCTGCCCCGGGGGTTGGGCATCCGTGCCGGGTAGGGTCACGGCACCAGGGAGAATCTGCCCGAGAGTCTGGACCGCGACATCCTGGAGCAAAGGATCATCTCTGCGCTCATGACGATCCGCGAAGCATTGGACTGCACGCTTCATGAAGCGATCGACATCTTCGCGCAGCGATACGAGGAGCTTCGTCGTGATCGTCCGGACTACTTCACTCTGAGGCGGGAGGACTACGGCCAGGGCTTCTACTCCTGATGAACTGCTGGCCGGTGCACGTAGTCGGCTGGGGGAGTGACGCCACCGCGACCGGTAGCCCTATCCCAGGTGCGGGGCGGCGCGGTGCTCCAGGAAGTGCCGGATACGCAGCCGTTGCGTGTGATGCATCGGAAGCGAATCGAGTTCTTCTGGCGCCACGAAGCGGAGTTCCGTGCTCTCGTCGGAGATGGCCAGGGTGCCGCCGACGACCCGGGCGGTGAAGCAGACGTTGAACTGCCGGCGTACCTCTCCGTCGCTGTACGCGATGACATGGCGGGGATCGGTGTATGTGCCGATGAGTCCCGTGATCTCGACGTCCAGGCCGGTCTCTTCCTTGACCTCTCGCACGGCCGCGCCGGGCAGGGAATCGTCCATGTCCATGGCTCCGCCCGGCAACGCCCACAAGTCGTTGTCCCGGCGCCGTTGGAGAAGTACGCGGCCGTCCTCATCGGTGACGACGGCAGAGGCTGCCACGACCAGGCTGTTCGGCCGGGGGGCATTGGGATCGTCGTAGTACTCGGTTCGGGCCACGGTGCTCAGCCTTCCACGGGGTGGGCCGTTTCCCATACGGCGTCGAAGCTCCCCGCGTAGGTGTCGAACATGCCCCCGTCGCCGTGGCGCCGGAGGTGCCACACGGGCGCACCGTAGGCGTTGACGCCCCACACGTGCGCGTTGACCAGCATCTGATCGTCGGCGCGGTACAGGCTGTTGTAGAGGGTCGTTCCATGGGTGCGCAGCTCGATTCCCGGTACGTCCGCGAGAGGCCGGTAATGCAGGAGCGCGAGTCGGCAGCGGGACTCGATGCCGTGGCCGAACTTCTCTTCCCGTCCGCGCTGCTGGACGTTGGGGTCGTCGGCGTCACCCACCGCGATGCGGATCGTGCAGCCTTCGTCGGCCCGTTCACGCAGGAGGTCGCTGAGGCGGGGGTATGCCTCGTGCAGGAAGACGGCCGCGTACACCAGCACGTCGATCCGCTGCCGCGCCTGGGAGAGGAGATCGACGAAGACCGACACGGGGAGATCCGCCCGCTGTCCGTACAGAGCGACGAGTTCGGGGCTGACAGCACGTGCGGCACGCGCCTGCCGCAGTGCCGGCCACAGGGCATGCACGTCTTCCCCGAGCGCTTCCGCTGCCGCCAGCGCCGTTGCCCGGCGCGGAGTACGCCCGAGATTGACCCACCGTTCCACGGACTTGGGGTCGACACCTGTGACGCCAGCCAAGGCCGCATGTGTCCAGCCACCTGCCTCCATGACGGTTCGAAGTCGCTCGTTGGACATGCTGCGCCCCTCGGATTTCGGACGTTCCCAGGGACGTTCTACACGTGGTAGGACGTCCCAAAGTGGGAAACGTACGAGGTTCCTTCGTCCTGACGACCGGCGCGACCATCGCGCCATGAGTGAGCCCACGCGATACAGCGCTACGCCTGTCGAACTGCCGCTGAACCTGGATCGGGAACCGGACCCTGTCGACGGGTGCGCGGGATGCATCGAGCTGGCCAACGTGCGCTCCCGCGCCCGTGCCGGGGGCGACATGGCCACGGTGTCCGACTGCAACGTCTTCATGCGGCGGCACCCCGAGGGGCACTGATGGTCACCGCAGAGGACATCGGGCGACGCGTGGAAGATGGCGCGGGACGGGTCGGCATCCTGCGCGACGTGATTCCGGACTACGAGGACCCCGCCGGCCTGCCGGGCGAGCGCCGGAAGCGCCCTACAGCGTTCCTGTGGCCAGAGGGCGGGGGCTGTGAGTGGCTGGTCCCGCCCGAGAGCGTGAAGCGCGCTTAGCGCGCTCTTTTCCAGGTGGGCCTATCCGCTACCTGCCCCAACGTGCTAGGTATGTGCACCCAGCTTGATCGTATGGACGATGAGTGGACCGTTCACGGACGTGCATCCCCTTCCGCGTGGCCGAACATCCAGTGTGCCTGACGTCGGACGGGTCCGGAGGAGCTCGGTCCGACGGCCTTTCGGCCGGTTTTTGTCGGCTCGAGGGCCCGGCGGCGCTTCCTAGACCTGGTCCTCCGCCAGTTCCGCGACGCCCGTGATGCGGTGCAGGGGGTACGTGCGGACCTCGTCCGCCGTGTGGTCGTAGCCCGTCACGAAGCCGCCCTCGACGCGGACGGGGGCGATCACGCGCTGGCTGGCGGCGCCCTCGGCGTTGACGTAGCCGATCCAGACGGCCGTGCCGGTCAGCGCGGCGGCCTGGACCGTGGCCAGGGTCTCGGCGGGGGAGGTGCGGGGCAGTTCGCCGGGGGCGCGGGGCGGGGCTCCGGCGGGCCCGGGGGTTTCCGGGCGTTCCTTGCGGACGGCCGTCGCGGCCAGGTCGCCCGCCCGGATCGCGCGGACCGCCGCGCCGAGCAGGGTCGCGTCGGGGGACGGCGGGCCGTCGGGGACGGGGGCGGGGGCGGTGCGGGCGCCGGTGCGGTACGCGTCGGCCCGGGTGATCAGGACGTCCCCGGCGGCGGACTCGGCGGCCGGGGCGTACCCCATCGATCGCAGCCCGTCGAGCAGCGCCGCCGGGTCCGTCTGCGCCGCGAGGACCGTCGGCGCGAGGCGGCGCAGCCGCAGGGACGCGGAGCGCTTGTCGGCCAGGATCTCGCCGAGGACGGTGTCGTCGTCGCACCGCACGTACGCGGACGCGGCGCCGATCCGGAGGTGGCCGTGCCTGCGCGCCACGTCGTCGATCAGATACGAGAGCGGCTGCGGCACCGGCGTCCGGGAGTGGGCGGTCAGGAAGTCGTGCAGGTCGGACGCGCCGCGCCCGGCGTCGAGCGCGCGCCGCACCGAGCCGGGCGTGAACCGGTAGACCGTCGCGCCGCCCTTCGACTCGACGTCCGCGAGCACGGAGAGCGTGTCGGCGAGCGCTCGACGCAGCGGGCCCGGCGCGACCGCGGTGAGGTCGGCCTGCAGGAGGACGTGGTCGACGGCCTCCGGGAGCAGCGGCGCCAGCAGCGTCGCCGCGCGCGAGGCGGCCACGGACAGCTCGACCCCGTGCTCGGCCACCGGCTCCGGCGCGGCCTCGGCGAGCGGCAGGTTGAGCAGGGCTCGCGCGGGCGAGGCGAGCGCCCCCCGTCCGGTGATCCCGAGCATCTCGGCCTCGGTGAGGGTCCAGTGCGCGAGGCGGGAGCGGAGGTCGCCGACGGAGCCGGTGGCGTTCGACGGAGCGGTCGCCCCCGCCGAGCCTCCCACGCCCCCCGCGCCCGCCGCGCTCGTCGTCCCCGCCGCGCCGCGCAGCGGGCGCTCCCACCGCAGCCGGGTCAGCAGCGCCTCCGGGTCCGCCGCCGCGCCCGGCGGCAGGGTCGCCTGCAGGGTGAGGACCCGGCGCCGCACCTCGGGCGCGGGGCCCCGGTCGAGGTCCGGGCCGAGCGCCGAGAGGGTGCGGCCCTTCGCGTCCTGGCCGCCGACCAGGCCCGCCGTCCTCGTCCCCATGAGCCATGCCGTGGCGAGCCGGGCCCAGCGCTCGGCGGGCGGCAGGTCGAGCCAGTCGTCGTACGCGGGCGTCGGCGCGTACCGCTCGTCCGCCTCGCCGTCCGAGGCGAGCAGCCCCGCTCCGTACGCCAGCTCCAGCCAGAACGCCGCGACCGGCTCGGTCACGTCGAGGGCGGCGGCGGTCCGCTTGAGGTCCCGTACGGACATCCCGCCCGCCCGGAGCACCGCAGGGCCGCCCTGGTCCCAGCTCTTCAGCAGCTCCTCGACCGTCGACAGCGCCGCGTACGCCTGCCCGGCCGCCGCGTTGTCCACAACCTGGGGACGGTATTCGCGCAGGACCGTGAGTTCGGGCGCGTCCGGCTCCGGCGCGCGGTGCGCCCGGCCGCCGCGCAGATGGAGCGCCGCCTCGCGGGGCAGCACGACCGTCCGCGGCGAGGCGGGCAGCAGCAGACCCCGGTCGCGCAGCCACCGCACCGGCGGCGCCGGGTTCGCCGTCACCTCGCCGTACGGCGGACCCCACACGAGCCGGTCGAGGACGGCGAGCGCCTCGGGCGGCGCGGTGTCGAGCAGCGCGCTCATCCGGTCCCGGTCGGTGAACAGGCCGGTGAGCGCCGCCACGGCCGAGACCGGGTCGTGCGTCGCGGGCAGCCCGGCGGCGGCGATGATCTCCTGGATCCGGCCCGGGGACATGCCGGCCGTCGCCTCCGAGACGGTCGGCCCGAGACCGGTCGGCGACGGGTGCTGCGCGGAGGGCGCGAGCAGCTCGCGGGCGGTCCGTACGAGCCGCAGCCGGTCGTCCTCGCCCCAGACCAGGGCCTGGTCCCGCAGCACCCGCATGGCACGCGGCAGGGCCTTCTCGATGCCCGGGTCGCCGTCGTCGCCGGAGAGCAGGGCGAGGAGCACGTCGTACGGAGCGGGGTCCGGGGCGACGGCGAGCGCCTCCGCGGTCTGCAGGGTGAACCGGTCGAGCCGTTCGAGCGCGCGGACCACGGAGCCGCGGGTGCCGGCCCGGGTGGCGAGCTGGGTCAGGTCGTTCGGCACCGGGGAGAGTAGATCCGGGCGGGCGCGCAGCAGCGCGGCGAGCCCCTCGTCGCCCCGCGCGCGCAGCGCCTCCGCGAGCGTGCGCGGCGCGGCGGCGGCGTCAGTTCCTCCGGGCACGTGCGCCTCCCGATCGAGCTCACCGATCCCCATCCGGACCACGTTAGCCCCTGCGCGGGCGCTAACGTCGGGGCGTACCGGCTGTGGAGGGGACTGTGGGGATCGAGAGCGACCAGTTGGTCTTCGACTATCTGAGCCGGGTGGGCGATCTGGCGCAGCGGCGTCAGCTGCCGTCGGGGGACCGGATGAGGCTCGTGTCGTCGCTGCGGGGCGAGATCGACCGCCGGCGTGCCACGTTCGGCCAGGAGAGTCCGGCGGCGATACGAAGCCTCCTCGACGAACTGGGCTCACCGGACGAGGTCGTGGACCGGGCGGCGGGCCTGCCGGCGCAGCAGGCCGGGGGAGGAGCCGGGGCAGCCACCGCCGGACGCCTGCGGAAGCGCAGACCACCGGTCCCGAAACCGCGCCCAGAGCCGGAGCCGGAATCCGGGCCCGGACTCGGCCGCGAGGCGTGGCCGACGCCTCCGCACCTGGCGGGCATGGACGAGATCGGTACGGCGGACACGGCCACGGACCCGGACTGGTGGCGCCTGGACGACCTCGACGCCGAGGAGCCGCTGCCGGGGGACGACCTGGTGCCCGGGTTCCGCGGCGGGGTGGAGATCCCGGACCTGCTGAAGCCGCCGCCGGGCGAGGACGACGAGGACGACGAGGACGCCTTCGACGAGACGGAGGAGGCCGAGGAGGAGGGAACGAAGCGCCCCCTGTGGCGCCGGGTCCTCCGCCCGCGACGCCCCGCGGAGGGGGAGGCGACCACCGGCTTCCGCCCCGGCAGCCCGGGCCTGGTCCTGGCCGCGCTCCTCCTCCTGGGCGGCGCGATCTTCGGCAACCTGATCGCCCTCGCCCTCGGCTGGCTCCTGGCCTACGCCTCACGCCGCCTCTCCCGTACGGAGAGCCAGTGGGCGGTCGTCATCCTCCCCGGCCTGGCGGCAGCGGCCGGCGTGGTCTGGCTCTGGGGCCGCGTGGAAGGCCGCTGGGGCACCCCGGTCGCCGAAGGCGGCGAGGCGATGGGCGCCGCGATCTCGGAAACCTGGCCCTGGACCCTGAAGGCGGCGGCGATCGCCTCGGCGGCCTACCTCCTCTGGCGGGCCCGCCGCCACTGACCCGGCCCGGGTCCGGGGCTCTGCACCGCGCCCACGGAGGTGGTGGCGGGCGCCCGGCGCGGAGCTATGCCCGGCACCCCCGCCGCGCCGACCCCGACTCCGTCACACCCGCTCCGTCACCGCTCCCCACGGCGCCCCCGGCACCACCAGTGGTGAGCCCGTCACCGGGTCCGGGACGACGACCGAGTCGAGGCCGAAGACGTCGCGGACCAGGTCCGCCGTGACGATCTGCGACGGCGGGCCCTCCGCCACGACCGCGCCCGACTTCATCGCGACCAGGTGGTCGGCGTAGCGGGCCGCCTGGTTCAGGTCGTGCAGGACGACGACGACCGTCCGGCCGCGGGTCACGTTCAGACGCCGCACCAGGTCGAGGACCTCGACCTGGTGGGCGATGTCCAGGTACGTCGTCGGCTCGTCGAGCAGCAGCAGCTCCGTCTCCTGCGCGAGGGCCATCGCGATCCAGACCCGCTGCCGCTGACCGCCCGACAGCTCGTCCACCGAACGGTCGGCCAACGTGGCGACGTCCGTCGAGGCCATCGCCTCCACGACCGCCCGC
This sequence comes from Streptomyces sp. NPDC014870, assembly GCF_043081505.1. Lineage (NCBI taxonomy): Bacteria > Bacillati > Actinomycetota > Actinomycetes > Kitasatosporales > Streptomycetaceae > Streptomyces > Streptomyces sp. NPDC014870. The sequence continues at coordinate 208,864 of NZ_JBIBWQ010000009.1, read as the reverse complement.
TCGTCCTCCTCCGACCACTGCTTCCACCACGCCTGGTGCGGCTGCCGCCCCCGCGACACCAGGTCGGCGACCGTGATCGCCTCCGGTGCGACCGGCGTCTGCGGCAGCAAGCCGATCGACTGCGCGATCCGCTTCGTCGGCAGCTTCGCGAGCGACTCCCCGTCGAGCAGCACCGCCCCGCCCGCCGGCTTCAGGAGCCGCCCGAGCGCCCGCAGCGTCGTCGACTTCCCGCACGCGTTCGGGCCGACGATCACGGTCACCTTGCCGTCCGGTACGGCGAGGTCCAGCTCCTTCACGACCGTGCGGTCCTCGTACGCGAGCGTCAGCTCACGCGCGGTCAGCCGGCTCACGATGTCGTTCCTCCTACGCTTCGGCTCCGGATGATGAGCCAGATCAGGTACGGGGCGCCCACCGCCGCCGTCAGGACGCCCACGGGCAGTTCCACCGGTGCGAACAGGCGACGGCCCAGAAGGTCCGCGAGGACCACCACGAACGCGCCCGTCAGCGCCGAGGACAGCAGCGGGATCTGGGCGATGGGGGTCCCCCCTGCTCGAGCGGAGCCGAGAGCTTGGGGGAGCGTCATCCGCCGGGCGATCTGCGGCGCGAGCAGCGCCACGAAGTCCACCGGCCCCGCCACCCCCGTCGCCACCGACGCGAGGACGACGCCCACCACGACCAGGCCCAGCCGGACCCGCCCCAGCGAGACGCCCAGCGCCGTCGCCGTGTCGTCGTCCAGGGACACCGTGCGCTGGGCCCGCGCCGCCCACAGGATCGCGGGGAGCAGCAGGAGCAGCGTCCAGCGGATCGGGGCCGCCTCGTCCCAGCCGCGCCCGTTGAGCGAGCCGGTCATCCAGACCTGGGCCTGCTGGGCGACCAGGTAGTCGCCCTTGGTCATGAACAGGGTGATCAGCGACCGCAGCGCGATGGCGAAGCCGATCCCGATGAGCACGAACCGCGTCGCGTGCAGCCCGCCGCGCCAGGCGACGACGTACACCAGCGCCGCGGCCGCGATCCCGCCGGCGATCGAGAGGTAGGGCAGGACGGTGTACGAGGTGAGGCCGAACGTCATCGCGCCGACCGTCACCGCGCCCGCGCCCTGGCTGATGCCGATGATGTCGGGGCTGGCGAGCGGGTTGCGGGCGACGGTCTGGATGAGGGCGCCCGCGATCCCGAACGCGGCGCCGACCATCAGCCCGACCGCGAGCCGCGGCATCCGCAGCTCCTCGACGACGAACGCGGACCGGGAGTCCTGCCCGACGAGCACCTTCAGGACCTCGCCCGGTGCCACGAACTTCTCGCCTACGCAGAGGTAGGCGACCGCGACGGCCGCCAGCAGCACCGCGAGGCCCACGGCGACGGCCGCCGAGCGCCGGTGCAGCAGGAACGAGCCGCGCCCGGCGCGCACGACCCCGTATCCCGAAGGAACCACCGCCGTCATGCCGGCACCGCCTTCCGGCGTACGAGCGTCACCAGGAACGGCACCCCGATGAGCGCCGTCATCACCCCTGCGGGCACCTCGCCCGGCGGGAAGAGCACCCGGCCGATCACATCCGCCACCAGCAGCATCACGGGCCCCACGAGCGCCGCCATCGGCAGCACCCAGCGGTGGTCGCCGCCCACGATCGCGCGGGCGATGTGCGGGACCGCGAGGCCGACGAACGCGATCGGTCCGGCCGCCGCGACCGCCGCGCCGGTCAGCACGGTAGCCCCGACACCGCCCACGATCCGTACCGTCGCGACCCGCTGGCCGAGCCCCTTCGCCACGTCCTCGCCGAGCGCGAGCGCGTCCAGGCCCCGGGCGACGCAGAGCACGAGCACCGCGCCGAGCAGCAGGAAGGGCCAGATCTGGCCGACGACCTCGGCGTCCCGCCCGTCGAGTGAGCCGATCTGCCAGAACCGGAACTCGTCGAGCGCCGAGGCCCGGGTGGTGAGCACCCCGGTCGTCACGGAGAGCAGCAGCGCGTTGATCGCGGCGCCGCCCAGCGCGAGCTTTACCGGGGTCGCCCCGCCGCGCCCGCTGGAGGCGATCGCGTACACCGCGACCGAGGCGAGCGCGGCGCCGACGAAGGCGAAGCCCACGTACCCGGAGAGCGAGTGCACGCCCGCGAAGGCGATCGCGAGGACCACGCCCACCGAGGCGCCCTGGCTGATGCCGAGGATGCCGGGGTCGGCGATCGGGTTGCGGGTGATGCCCTGCAGGGCCGTGCCGGCCAGCGCGAGCGCGGCGCCGACCATGAGGCCGATGAGCGTCCTCGGCACCCGCATCTGCCGTACGACCTCGGCGTCGGCGCTCGTCCCGCCGTGCAGCAGCGCGTCGAGCACCGTGGACGGCGCGATGGCCCGGGCGCCCACGGCAAGGCTCAGCAGGACGGCGACGAGGAGCGCGGCGACGGCGACGGCGACGGCCAGAACCCGTCTGGAGCGGAAGGCGGCGGTCATCGAGGCCCATCAGGAGGTGCGAGGTGCGAGCGAGCCCTGCCCGGGGAGGGCGCGGCTTCAGTGGTTCGGCGGTTCAGCGGTGGTTGAGCGGCTCAGCAGCTCAGCAGCTCAGCGGCTCAGTCTAAGCAGCAGCCCGAAGCCCGATTCGAACGTGTGGGCACAATGTCCTCCATGGCTACCCCTGGCATCCCCACCGTCGGCTTCGACCTCGACATGACCCTGATCGACTCCCGCCCCGGCATCAAGGCCACCTACCAGGCCTTCTCCGCGCAGGTCGGGGTGGCGATCGACGCCGACCTCGCCGTGTCGCGGCTCGGCCCGCCGCTGGAGCACGAGCTGGCGCACTGGTTCCCCGCGGCGGAGATCCCGGAGCGGGTCACCCAGTACCGCGCGCTCTACCCGACGTACGCGATCGAGCCCTCGCTCGCGCTGCCCGGTGCCAGGGATGCGATTCAAGCCGTTCGTGAGGTGGGCGGCCGGGCCATCGTCGTCACGGCCAAGAACGAGCCGCACGCCAAGCTGCACCTCTCCCACCTCGGCATCGACCCCGACGCCGTCATCGGCGGGCTCTGGGCCGAGGGGAAGGCCGAGGCCCTGCGCGAGTTCGGCGCGGGGGTGTACGTCGGCGACCACACCGGCGACGTGCGCGGCGCGGCGCACGCGGGCGCCCTGTCGGTGGCCGTGGCCACCGGACCCTGCGACGCGAACGAGCTGCGTGCGGCCGGCGCGGACGTCGTCCTGACCGATCTGACGGAGTTCCGTGCCTGGTGGGAGGCGTACCGGGGCTGACCGGGGAGTGAGGGGGAACCCGCCCCCGGGCTAGCTGCCGGCCGCGCCCGCCGCCTTCGCCTGGCGGCGCTGGGCGGCGATCGAGCGCAGCACACCGGCGCCCGCCACGAGGAATCCGACGCCCATCAGCATGCACACGCCGTACGCGATCGGCGGGAACGGGTCGGTGCCGAGGAAGAGCGGCGCGACCGTGACCAGGGTGGCCACCGCACCGATGATGAAGACGATCGCACCGGCGCGGACGAGACCGTCACCGGGCGCGCGGTCGTCCGAGGGGGCCGCGGGGGTTTCACTACGCATTCGGCCAGGGTAGTTCCCAGGCCGTATGAACAAACCGGCGACGTCTTGTCACCAGCCGGAAGCCCATTAGCCTTGGTCCCGGCGGGTCCGCAGACCCGCCGTACTGCTATCTCAGAGCCGGATTCCCGGCGCATTCCCATCGAGTACGAGGACGAGGACAGACGTGCCTACCGGCAAGGTCAAATGGTTCAACAGCGAGAAGGGCTTCGGCTTTCTCTCCCGGGACGACGGCGGCGACGTCTTCGTCCACTCGTCGGTGCTCCCTGCCGGAGTCGACGCCCTCAAGCCGGGGCAGCGTGTGGAGTTCGGGGTGGTCGCGGGCCAGCGCGGCGACCAGGCGCTCTCCGTGACGGTCCTCGATCCGACCCCTTCCGTCGCCGCGGCGCAGCGCCGTAAGCCCGACGAACTGGCGTCCATCGTCCAGGACCTGACGACGCTCCTGGAGAACATCACGCCCATGCTGGAGCGGGGCCGCTACCCCGACAAGGCACAGGGAGCGAAGATCGCGGGCCTCCTGCGCGCGGTCGCGGACCAGCTCGACGTCTAGGAACCCCCGCCAGGGGAGCGGCCAGGACCCCGTCAGGGGAACGACAGCGCGTCCGGGCCGAGGGGCGGCACCAGCCCCTCGGCCGCCGCGCGCGTGAGCAGGCCGCGCACGGCCGCGTAGCCGGCCTCGCCTAGATCGGCCGTGAACTCGTTGACGTAGAGCCCGATGTGCTGATCGGCCACCTTCGGGTCCATCTCCTGCGCGTGCTCGCGTACGTACGGCCGGGAGACCTCCGGGTCGTCCCAGGCCATCCGGACCGACGCACGGGCCGCGTCGGCGAGGCTCCGGAGCACGTCGGGGCCGAGCGAGCGGCGGGCGATGATCGCGCCGAGCGGGATCGGGAGGCCGGTGGTGTCCTCCCAGTGCGCGCCCATGTCGGCGAGGGCGTGCAGACCGTAGTTCTGGTACGTGAACCGGGCCTCGTGGATGACGAGCCCCGCGTCGACCTTCCCGTCCCGCACGGCGGGCATGATCTCGTGGAACGGCATGACGACGACGTCGCCGACCTCGCCCGTCACGACGTCCGCCGCCCACAGCCGGAACAGCAGGTACGCGGTCGAGCGCTCGCTCGGCACCGCGACCGTCTTCCCGGTGAGGTCCACGCCCGGCTCCCGGGTCAGCACCAGCGGGCCGCAGCCGCGCCCGAGCGCGCCGCCGCAGGGCAGCAGGGCGTACTCGTCGAGGACCCACGGCAGGACGGCGTACGAGACCTTCAGGACGTCGTAGTCGCCCGTGCCGCGCTCCGCCCAGCCGTTGGTGAGGTCGATGTCGGCGAAGGTCACGTCGAGGCGCGGCGCGCCGGGGACGCGGCCGTGGGCCCAGGCGTCGAAGACGAAGGTGTCGTTCGGGCAGGGCGAGTACGCGATCTTCAGCTTGGGGGTCATCGGAGGGGCTCCACGAGGACGGAGTGGCTGAGCAGCTGGAACGTGCACCGCAGCGCCTCCAGGGCCTCGCCGATGCGCCAGGCGGCGCGGTCGCGGGGGCCGACGGCGTTGGAGACCGCCCGGATCTCGACGACGGGCACGCCGTGGGCGGCGGCGGCCTCGGCCACGCCGAAGCCCTCCATCGCCTCGGCGGCGGCGCCGGGGTGGAGGGCGGCGAGCTCGGCGGCGCGCCCGGCGGTGCCGGTGACGGTGGAGACGGTCAGGACCGGGGCGACGGTGTGCGGCGGCCGGCCCGGCTCGCCGGGCGCGAGGGCGCCGGAGACGCGCCGGGTGAGGGCCTGGGCGACCGGGTGGGAGGACCGCCCGAAGCCGAGTTCCTCGACGGTCAGATAGCCGTCGGGAGTCCGCGCGCCCAGGTCGGCGGCGACGATCGCGTCGGAGACGACGACGGAGCCGATCGGCGCGAGGGGCTGGAACCCGCCGGCGATCCCGGCGGAGACGACGAGCCCGTACGGCTCGCCCGTGCTCGCCGCCGTCGCGAGCGCGGTGGCGGTGGCGGCGGCGACCGAGGCGGGCCCGACACCGCCGACGAGGACGTCGACGACGGCCCCCGCCGGGTGGCGCCGACGGCGGAGCGCGTACCCGCCGGGGAGCGCCGGGTCGAGCGGTCCGGGTCCTGGCCGTGGCCCGGGAACCGGTCCGGATTCCGGGTGCGGCCCGGGTTCCGGGCCGCCGAAGGGAAGGCCGCGTACGACGGAGTCCGCCTCCGCCGCCACGGCCGTCACGATCAGGGTCCGGAGGGTCACCGGAGGATCAGGAGTCCTTCTTCAGCTCGAAGTGCCAGATGCCGGTCAGCTTCTTGCCGTCGTTCTCGACGATGGTGACCTGGGTCTGGTCGGTCGCCTCGCCGGTCTGGGAGGAGAAGAAGGCGCTGGCCGGGATGGTCCGGTACGTCTTCTTGTACGGCTCCGGCTCGGCGTTCTGGCCGCCGAGGAAGATGGTCCAGCCGTTCTCCGCGATCGACGGGTCGACGCCGAAGCGGACCTTGTCGTCCGTGGCGACCGTGATGGACTTCTCGGCCTTCCGGTTGAGGCACTCCTGGATCTGCGACTCCTTGATGGCGTCGCCGTCGTTGTAGCAGGCGGCCTCGGAGTGGATCGACTTGGTCCCCACCGTCAGCGTCGCGAGCGGAGTCGGCTTTTCGCCGCAGGCGGTGAGGGTGAGGAGCCCGACGGAGACGGCCCCGAGGGCGGCGGCGGCCCGGCGGCGCGAGCCGGTGAAGAACGCTACGGTCATGGCCCGAAGGCTATCGGGCCCACCGAACTCCGCCACGCGGGGGTGCGGCGCGCCGCGTTTTCCGCCCCAAGGGAGGGCGACGAGCGCACACCGGGCCGCCGCCTCACGCATCCGCGCCCGGCCCGGGACGCCGCGTCTCACGTATCCGCGCCCGGCCCGGGCCCGGGGGCAGGCGGCCCCGCTTCCGTCTCGGGGCCCGCCCCCGCCTCCGCCGTCTTCCGGGGCTCCGTCCTCGCCGCTGTCACGAGGCCGCGGACCGCGAGCAGCGCGCCCAGGCCCAGGATGCCCGCGGCCACCGACATGCCCACCGGGCCGCTCAGCGGCAGCGAGATGCCGATCGCGCCGCCCACCACCCACGACATCTGCAGCAGGGTCTCCGAACGGGCGAACGCCGAGGTCCGCACCACCTCCGGCACGTCCCGCTGGATCAGCGCGTCGAGGGACAGCTTCGACAGGGCCTGCGTCAGGCCCGCCACCGCGCCCAGCACGGCGACCATCAGCCCGCTGAAGAAGACCGCCGCGAGGATCGCCGCCCCGCACACCGTCATGATCATCGTGGCGATGATCACCTCCGGCGCGTGCCCGCGCTCCTTCAGGAGCGAGCCGACCGCCGTCCCGCACGCGTTGCCCACCCCCGCCGCCACCGCCACCATCGCGAGCGACACCGCCGCGCTCTGCCCGGAGAGCGGGTGCTCGCGCAGCAGGAACGCCAGGAAGAAGATCAGGAACCCGGAGAGCATCCGCTGCGCCGCGTTCGCCTGGAGCCCGTGCAGCACCGAGGGGCCCACCGTCCGCAGGCTCGGTTTCTTCTCGCCGTGGGTCAGCAGGTGCGCCCGCCGTTCACCCTTCGCCGAGTCGACCTTGTGCGGCATCCGGAACGCCCAGTACCCGCCGAGCAGGAACAGCGCGCACGCCCCGTACAGCGGGTACGGCGGCCCGATCTGCTGGAGCCCCGCGCCGATCGGCGCCGCGATCCCGGTCGCGAGCAAGCCCGCGAGGGTGACCCGGGAGTTCGCCTTGACCAGCGAGAACCCGTGCGGCAGGAGCCGGGGCACGACCGCGCTGCGGACGACTCCGTACGCCTTCGACGCCACCAGGACGCCCAGCGCCGCCGGGTACAGCTCCAGGCCGCCGGTGGCCACCGCGCCCGACATGGTGATCGCGAGGACGGCCCGGGCCCACATCGCCGCCGCCATCGCGGCGCGCCGCCCGTGCGGCAGCCGGTCCAGGATCGGGCCGACCACGGGGGCCAGCAGGGTGAACGGGAGCATCGTGATGCCCAGGTACAGCGCGACCCGGCCGCGGGCCTCGTCCGTCGGCACGGAGAAGAACACCGTGGAGGCGAGCGCGACCGTGATCATGACATCGCCGGCCCCGTTCACGGCGTGCAGCTCGATCAGTTTCCCGAGCCCCGACTCGCCCGCGCCGTGCGCGTGGGTCGCCTTGCGGATCCCGCGCGCCGTGCCGGTGAACGGCAGATGAAGGGCGCGCCCGACCGTCCGGCCCACTCGGCGGAGCGGCCCGGCAAGATCGTGGGATCGTGCGGACGACCGTGCGGCTGCCACTCCGTCATAGTGCCCCACGCCCCTGACTTGTGAACCGTGGCACGGCGGTCGGCGGTCCACGATCCGGGCCACTTGGGGCGGGCAGGTGGGCGGCGGGCGGCGGAGGGGGTAGCGTGCGTAGCGCGCCACCGGCGGAAGATCTCGGCCGCGCGCCTCTTCGGCATCCCGCAGAATGGATGACGATAGGTGTGCCCGAGAGACGCGAGACGAGGTCGGGCGCGGACGTCGATGCGGCCCTCTGGTCCGCTCCGCCCGCCGCCCGGGGCTCTTCGCTCCCGCTCCTCGGCCGGCGCACCCGTGAGACGGCGTAGGAGAGAAGCGAGACCTGTGAGTGCTGCGACGACGCGAAGCCGTACCCCGCGTACCCCGCGTACCCCCGACCGCCTGTGCGCCGAGGCGGTAGACCTGGCGAGGGAGGCCGCCGAAGAGGCCGCCGCCCCCGGCATCGTCGGTGCCCATGTGGAGACCGTCGCCGAGGGCGACCGGGTCGTCACGCACTTCTTCGAGTGCAAGGAGCCCGGCTACCGGGGCTGGCGCTGGGCCGTGACGGTCACCCGGGCCTCCCGGGCAAAGAACGTCACCCTTGACGAAACCGTCCTGCTGCCCGGCTCCGACGCGCTCCTCGCCCCCGAGTGGGTGCCGTGGAGCGAGCGGCTCCGGCCGGGCGACATGGGCCCGGGGGACCTGCTGCCGACGGAGCAGGACGACCTGCGGCTCGAACCCGGGTACTCGGGCGAGGACGCGCCGCCGCCGAACTCGCCGGTCTCGGACGAGATGGTGGACCACCTCGACGTCGAGGACGCCGAGATCACCTCCCGTACGCCGTCCCGTGGCGCGATCTCGTCGGTCGCCGAGGAACTCGGCATGCGGCGCGCGCGGGTGCTTTCGCGGTACGGGCTGCACGTGGCGGCGGACCGCTGGGACGAGGCGTTCGGGGCGAAGACCCCGATGGCGCAGGCCGCGCCCGCGGCGTGCGACACCTGCGCGTTCCTGGTGCCGCTGGCCGGCTCCCTGAAGCAGGCGTTCGGCGTCTGCGCGAACGAGTTCTCGCCGGCCGACGGGCGCGTGGTGTCGCTCTCGTACGGCTGCGGCGGGCACTCGGAGGCGGCGATCATGCCGAAGCCGCCGCGTCCGGCGCCGCCGGTCCTGGACTCGATGGGCGCCGACGCGTTCCCGCTCCGGCCGGCGAAGGACTCCGGCTCGACGACGGAACCGGACGGCACGTCCGAGGACCTCGGCCACTCGTAGCCTCCGGGGCGCCACCCAGGGACGCCTCCGGTTGGCGCCGTCCGGTGACCCCTGCCCGCGCGCGGCCCAGGGACCCTTTCACGGGCGCCACCCACTGACGGCGCCCCCGCGAGACACCGCTCACCTGGGGCGATTACGGACAGCCGGGGCGGGAAGGCGCACGGGCCGAGGGTCACGTCCACGTGGGCGGGCCCACAGGGAGGCGCGGCGCGTCGGCACCCGGGCGCGCGGTACCTTCGGGCACCCGGCATCATCCCGCCCGCAGAGTGGAGTCAGACGTGAGCGTCAGCGTCAGGACGTCGACCGACGGAGCCGACCCCTTCGGCACCGCCCGGCTGCGGAGAGGCGTGCTCGATGCCTGGGGGGCCGGGCCGGCCCGGTTCCGGGAGGACGCCAACGCAGAGGAGGACCTCGCCCTCGGCGGCTACCGCGACCGTCTCGTCGTCGAGCTCGCCCAGAACGCCGCCGACGCCGCCCACCGCGCGGGTGTCACCGGACGGCTCCGGCTCACGCTCCACGACGCGGGACCGGACGCGCCCGCCGTCCTCGCCGCCGCCAACACCGGCGCCCCGCTCGACGCGACCGGCGTCGAGTCGCTCTCCACCCTCCGCGCCTCCGCCAAGCGGAGCGAGTACGACACGAACGCCGTCGGCCGCTTCGGCGTCGGCTTCGCCGCCGTCCTCGCCGTCTCCGACGAGCCCGCTGTCCTCGGCCGGCACGGCGGCGTCCGCTGGTCCCTCGCGGAGGCCCGCGAACTGGCCGCCGACGCCGCCCGGCACAGCCCCGGTCTCGGGGACGAACTGCGCCGCCGCGACGGCCACGTACCGCTGCTGCGCCTCCCCCTGCCCGCCGAGGGCACCGCCCCCGACGGTTACGACACCGTCGTCGTCCTCCCGCTCCGGGACTCCGCCGCCGTCGGTCTCGCCACGCGGCTCCTCGCCTCCATCGACGACGCGCTGCTGCTCACCCTCCCCGGTCTCGCCGAGGTCGTCGTCGACACCCCGGAGGGGGTCAGGACGCTGCGCCGCTCCGAGGCGGACGGCTACGTCCACATCGACGACTCCGCGACCGGCACCCACCGCTGGCGGACCGTCACCCAGGGCGGACCCCTCGACCCCGCGCTCCTGAAGGGCCGGCCGGTCGAGGAGCGGCTGCGTCCGCACTGGTCGGTGACCTGGGCCGCGCCCGTGGACGCCGAGGGCGCCCCGCTGTTCCCCCGTACCGCGCCGGTCGTGCACGCCCCCACGCCCACCGACGAGCCGCTCGGGCTGCCCGCCCTGCTCATCGCCTCCCTCCCGCTGGACACCGCACGGCGCCACCCGGCCCCCGGCCCGCTCACCGACTTCCTGGTCGAGCGCGCCGCCGAGGCGTACGCCGAACTCCTCGCCGACTGGCAGCCGGTGGGGACCGCCACCATCGACCTCGTGCCCGGGCCGCTCGGCAAGGGCACCCTCGACGGGGCGCTGCGCGAGGCGATCCTCCAGCGGCTGCCGCGCGTCGCGTTCCTGGCGCCCGAGGCGCCCTCGGAGGAGGTGCCCGCGCTGCGGGCGGTCGAGGCGGAGGTCGTGGAGGGCGCGGGGCACGAGACCGTCGCCGTCCTCGCGGAGGTCTTCCCGACCCTGCTGCCCGCCGGTCTCGAACGGCGGGTGGAGCTGCGCACGCTGGGCGTCGGCCGGGTCCCGCTGACCGAGGCGATCGACCGGCTCGCCGGGGTGGACCGGGCGCCGTCGTGGTGGTGGCGTCTTTACGACTCGCTGGCCGGCGTGGACCCCGACCGGCTCACCGGACTTCCCGTGCCCCTGGCCGTCCCCGCCGACGCCCCCGAGGACGCCAGGATCCGTACGACCATCGGCCCCCGGCACGTCCTGCTGCCCCAGGAGGGCACCTCCGCCGACCTCACCCGCCTCGGTCTCAAGGTCGCCCACCCGGACGCCGCCCACCCTCTTCTGGAGAAGCTGGGCGCGCTCCCGGCCACGCCCCGCGCGGTCCTGACGACCCCCCAGGTGCGGGCGGCGGTCGCCGGTTCGCTCGACGCGGGGGAGATCTGGGACGAGGACGCGGACGCGCTGGACGCCGACGAGCTGGCCGAGACGGTGCTCGCGCTCGTCCGGGACGCGGAGCTGAAGCCGGGCGACGAGCCGTGGCTCGGCGCGCTCGCCCTCCCGGACGAGGACGGGGAGCTGGCGCCCGCCGGTGAACTGGTCCTGCCCGGCAGCCCCTTCGCCGCCGTGATGCGCGAGGACGAACTCGCCCTCTGCGACGCCGAGCTGGCCGAGCGCTGGGGCGAGCAGCCGCTCGCCGCGTGCGGGGTGCTCGCCGGCTTCGCCCTGGTCCGGGCCACCGACCTGGTCCTCGACCCGGACGAGCTGGAGCCCCGCGACGGGGACTTCGCCGAGCCCGACGACGCCGGGCTGCTCGACGCCGTCGACGTCTGGTGCGAGGACGTCCTCGACCGCCTCGTGGAGACGCCGGTGCCGCCGGTGGCGACCGAGATCGTGGCCGTACGGGACCTGGACCTGGTCGACGACGACGCCTGGCCGCAGGCGCTCGCGCTGCTCGCCCAGCCGCCGCTGCGGGACGCGCTCACCCAGCCCGTACGGGTCCTGATGCCGGACGGCACGACCGAGACCGTGCGGTCGTACACCGCCTGGTGGCTGCGCGACCACCCGGTCCTGGACGGCCGCCGCCCGGCCGGTCTGCGGGCCGCGGGCACGGACCCGCTCCTGATCGGCCTGTACGACTCCGCCGACGCGACCGGCTTCGAGGACGAGCAGGTCCTGCGGGCCCTGGGCGTCCGCACCTCGGTGCCGGCGCTCCTCGACGAGCCGGGCGGCGCCGCCGAACTCCTCGGCCGGCTGGCCGACCCGGACCGGGAGGTCTCGGGCGCCCAGCTCCACGCCCTCTACACGGCCCTCGCCGACCTGGACCCCGAGCAGGTCACCCTCCCCGACGAGCTGCGCGCGGTCGTGGACGGCGAACTCGTCGTGGTCGACGCGGCCGAGGCCCTGGTCGCCGACGCCCCCGACCTGCTGCCCCTGGCGGGCGGCCTGCCCCTGCTCCCGGTCGCCCCGTCCCGCGCGGCGGAGCTCGCGGAGCTGTTCCAGGTCCGGCGGCTGAGCGAGTCCGTCGAGGCGGAGGTGACGACGGTCGGCGAGGAGCACGAGGTCCCGGCCTCGGTCCACGCCCTCCTCGGCCCGTCGACCCCGGACGCGTACGTCGAGCACGAGGAGCTCCGCGCGGCGGGCGTCGAACTGGACTGGCGCCGGACCCCGGACGGCACGATCCACGCCGCCACCCTGGAGGGCGTCGCCGCAGGCCTCGCCTGGGCGGCGGGCCAGTGGCCCCGCCGCTTCGAGGTGGCGGCCCTCCTGGAGGACCCGTCGAGGACGGCGGAGCTGGCGAGGGACCGGTGGTTCGACTAGAGCCCGTCCGTCAGGCCCGTCAGGCCCCTCAGGCCCTTCAGCGGACGACGTCGAGGATCTGCTTCTGCAGGCCGTTGGCGTAGACCTCGTGCTCGACGAGCTTCAGCTGCTGGGTGTCCTTGTCGGTGGTGCTGAAGAGGCGCTTGCCCGCGCCGAGCAGGAGCGGGAAGACGAGCAGGTGGTAGCGGTCGATCAGGCCGGCGTCCGAGAGGGCCTGGTTGAGGGTCGCGCTGCCGTGGACGATGATCGGGCCGCCCTCGGTCTCCTTGAGGGCGGCGACCTCGTCGAGCGAGCGCAGGATGGTGGTCTCGCTCCAGTTGGTGACGAGGTCGTCGTCGGTGAGGGTGGTGGAGACGACGTACTTCGGCATCACCTTGTAGTCGGCGAACTCCGCCATGTCGGGCCACACCCCGCTGAAGGCCTCGTAGCTGGTCCGGCCGAGGAGGATCGCGGTGGCCTCCTTCTGCTCGTCGCCCTTGAGGGCGTAGGCCTCGGGGACGAAGTCGATGTCCTTGAACGTCCATCCGGAGTTGCGGTAGCCGGGCTCGCCGCCGGGGCCCTCCACGACGCCGTCGAGGGAGATGAAGGCGGAGCTGATCAGGGTGCGCATGGTGGGTTCCTCGGTGTCTCGTGGCCGGTCGGCTGAAGGAGCTGCTGTCTCTGACGTGGTGCCTGAACTGCCTGTGTGAACTGTCTATCTGAATGACTGTCGGTGTGGGCGAAACTCATCGGTGGCCCGCGCTTGACTCCGGGTCGCGCGCGGCGGCATAGTGACGAACATGGAACGAGACGAAACGTCTCGTCTCGTTTATTCGGGGGAGGGGGACGCCGGTGCGTAGACGAGCACCACGACGCCCGTGTCGAGGACCTCGGTGCGCAGGTGCTTCAGGCGGCCCCGGAAGCCGTCGGCGGCGAGGCTTCCGCCACCCGCGATCACGGGGTGCACCCAGAAGTGGATCTCGTCCAGGAGGCCGTGTGCCCACAGGGTCCTGGCGACGGGGCCGAAGCCGTACATGAGGATGTCGCCGCCCGGCCCCTCCTTCAGTGCGGCGAGCGCCTCGACGGCCCCGGCCCGGGGCAGGACCGTCGTCGGGCCCCACCCGCCCCCGGTCAGGGACGAGGAGACGACGTACTTGTCGATGGCGTTCATCCGGTCGGCGAAGGCGTCGGCACCGGCGCGCTCCGACCACGCGGACGCGAAGTTCACGTAGGTCTCACGCCCCATCAGCAGGGCGTCGGCGGCGAACAGCAGCTTGTCGGCGTACCGCTCCAGGTCGTCGCTCCAGTGCTCGAAGGACCACTGGTCCAGCTTCTCGATGTCGCCGTCGAGGGAGAGATAGGTCGAGTTGATGATCTTGCGCATGGGGGTTCCGCTCCTGGGGCTTCGGGATCACCCCAGCATCGAGACGCGCGAACCGGCCGACAAGAACGGAAGCGAGCACGCTGCGTTGAGCGTGGCTACACGACGAGGAGACCCCCCGCATGCTCGAACGGCTTGAGCTGGAGGCGTTCCTCGTGCTGGCCGAGGAGCTGCACTTCGGCAGGACCGCCGAGCGGCTGCACGTCACGACCAGCCGGATCAGCCAGACCGTGAAGAGGCTGGAACGCCGGGTCGGAGCACCGCTGTTCATCCGCAACAGCCGCCGGGTGACCCTGACCGAGCTGGGCACGCGGCTCCGTGACGATCTGCTGCCCGCGTACGAGCAGATCGGCCACGGACTCGCGCGGGCCGTCGCCGCCGCCGGCCGCGGGAGCCGGACCCGCGGCGTGCTGCGGGTCGGCTGGTCCACGCCGTGGTGCGGGAACCTCGTGGTGCGGGCCGCCGAGGTGTTCCGCGCGCGGCACCCGGACTGCGCGGTCGAACTCCGGGAGATCCAGCTCCGCGACCCCCTCGGCGGCATGCGCGCCGGCACGATCGACGTGCAGCTGACCGAGTTCCCGGTCGTCGAGACGGACATCACCACCGGGCGGCCGGTGTTCACGGAACCCCGTGCGCTCATGGTCCCCGCGGACCATCCGTTCGCCTTCGAGGCGTCGGTCTCCCTGGAGGACCTCGCGGACACGGTGCTCGTCACTCTCGCCGACGCCCGCGTCCCCCGCTACTGGATGGACCGTCACTTTCCCCGCCGTACCCCGGCCGGCCGCCCCGTCCCTCAGGGACCCGCGGCGCTCTACTGGCCCGAGATCCCCGTGTACGTCGCCGCCGGCGCGGGCGTCAGCGCCGTCGCCGCCCGCGCGGAGCGGTTCCACGCCCGCCCGGGCCTGACCTTCGTACCGTTACGGGACGCCTCGACCGTCGACTACGGGCCGATGTGGCCCACGGCGGGCCGCAACCCGCTGCTCGCCCCCTTCCTGGACGTCCTCGGCGAACTCGCGCCGCCGACGGCGGCCACCTGGCCCTGTGGGTGCCCGCCCGACGGGGGACGCGGGCGGGCGTGAGCGGTGCGTCCGTGGAGCCGGGGGCCGTCGCGGCCTACATTCCCGGTCCATGACGCAGCAGAAGACCGGCCTCCTGGGCGGCGTGGCTCCCGCCCCGGACGCGAACCCGGCCACCGGTTCCGCCCGGTCCCGGGCTCTGCGGCCGTGGCACTCGCGCACCGTGCTCGCGGCGGTCTGGGCACTGACCCGGATCGTCATGGTGTACCTGCTGGTCCAGGACGACATCGGGGTCAGCAACGTCTCCTCCGAGGTGGAGTTCCTCTACCCGCGCTGGTCCCAGCAGCTCGCGGACGGCTCCTACCCGGTCGGTGACGTCACCTGGCAGTACCCGCCGGGCGCGGGCCTGCTGTTCCTGTCGCCGTCGCTCCTGCCGTTCCTCGACTACTTCGCGGCGTTCCTCGCGCTCACCCTCCTCGCCGACGCGGTCGTCGCGGTCGCGCTGGCCCGCCCCGGCCGCGGGCTCGCGGGCGCCTGGCTGTGGACCGCCGGGCTGCCGCTGCTCCTCAACCTGCCGCACGGCCGGTTCGACATCCAGGTGACCGCCCTCGCCGTCCTCGCGCTCCTCGCCGGGCGCCGCAGCCCGCGCCTCGGCGGGGCGTTCGCCGCGATCGGCGCGCTGGTCAAGGTGTGGCCGCTGCTCACCCTGATCGGGCTCGAACGGGGCCGTACCACCAAGGACGCCTGGGTCGCGGCCGCCGCGACCGCCGCGGCCCTCCTGACCGTCCTGGCCCTCGCCTTCCGGCACAGCTTCGACTTCCTGCAGCAGCAGGGCGCCCGGGGCGTCCAGATCGAGTCGCTGGGCGGCACCGTGCTGTCGCTGATGCGGGCGTCGGGGCTGCCCATCTGGGTCGAGACGCGGTACGGCGCGCTGGAGTTCGCCGGTGAGCAGGTGGCGAGCATGGCGCAGCTGTCGCTGGCGCTGACGGCGGCGGCCTTCGGCTGGCTGATGCTCTGGCGGGGCCGGGCCTCGCGCTGGACGGACGCGACCCCCTTCGACGCGGCGCTCACAGCGGTCCTGCTGTTCACCGTCACCAGCCGCGTGATCAGCCCCCAGTACATGGTCTGGCTCCTGGGCCTGGCCGCCGTCTGCCTCACCTCCCGCCGCACCACCCAGCGCCCGGTGGCCTGCCTCCTGCTGGCCGCGACGGCCATGACGGCACTCGCCTTCCCGACGTACTACCTGGAGGTCATGCAGGGCTCCGCCCTGGGCAACACGCTGATGGTCCTGCGCAACGGGCTGCTGCTGGCGGCGGCGGCGGTGTCCTGCCGGCGGCTGTGGACGGCGACGACCGAGGGAGCAGGGGCACCCACCGGCGAACCGCGTGGCGGCGGGTCCTAGGATCTGGCCCTCACGTACTTCCCTGGGGGGAAAGCATGTCCACTTCTTCGCGTCGGCGTTCGCGCGCCCGGCTCGTCGCCGCCTGCACGGGTCTCGCGGCCATGGCCGGTCTGATGCTCGCGCAGCCCGCGGCGGCCGAGGACCCCGCCCCGCCGGCTCCGGCGAAGGCCCTGCCGAGGCTGGACCTGTCGGGGGACGGCAAGGGCGAGATGGTGTACCGCCCGTTCGCCGGCGCGCTGCAGGTGCGCAACACCATGACGAGCTCCTTGGCGTGGGAGTTCCACCTCCAGGAGGACCTTCCGGGAGCGGTCTCCTTCAAGGACTACATCCCGGTCGGTGACCAGGACGGCGACGGTGCCCCGGAGATCCTTGCGCTCACGGCCGACGGCGCGCTCCACCTGGTGCGCACCCGGCCGAACAGGAACGACGGCGTCGTCGCCGCGAACAGCCAGGTCGGGTGGGGCTGGCAGATCTACAACAAGGTGCTGTCGCCGGGCGATCTGAGCGGGGACACCCGGCCGGACCTGCTGGCCCGCACGCCTGCCGGGGAGCTGTACTTCTACCCCTCCACCGGCAACACGGCCGCGCCGTTCGGCCCGCGCGTCAGGGTCGCCACCGGCTGGCAGGTCTACGACCAGCTGGTCGGTGTCACCGACGGCAACGGAGACGGCGTCGGCGATGTCGTCACCCGCAACCCCTACGGGGAGCTGTTCTTCCACTCCGGCGTCCCGGGCGCGTCCCCCTCGTTCCTGTCGCCCCTGCGAGTCGGTCATGGCTGGGGGATCTACAACCAGATCGCCGGCGGCGACGACATGGACGGCGACGGCATCGGCGACCTCGCGGGCCGGACGACCGACGGGATGCTCTACGTCTACAAGGGGCTCGGCCAGGGCGGGTTCGCACCGCGCGCCCTGAGCGCCTGGGGTTACGGTTGGCACAACGCGGACGTGCTCTTCGGCGCCGGTGGCAACCCCGGCTACGGCAAGACCCGTATCCAGGGTCTCGGGACGGACGGCAAGCTCTACTCGTACCAGGCGGTCGGCGACGGCACGCTGGCACAGCGGCGCGCGGTCCCTTCGCCGTACTTCTGCTCCATCTCGTCCGGGACGAAGTCGATCGTCCTCGCCTCCGACCTCGTGCTCGACGGCCGCCCCGACCTGCTCGCCCTGTGCAAGGACGGTTACCTCACGGGCGGATCCGAGGCGCAGTCCACCATCGGCGGGGGTTGGGGCGTCTACAACGCCCTCGTCGGTCCCGGAGACCTCACCGGTGACGGCAAGGGCGACCTGATCGCCCGCGACGCGTCCGGCACCCTCTACCTGTACCGCTCGATCGGCGACCCGCGCGATCCCTTCACTGCCTTCGCCACGAGGGTCAAGGTCGGCGGTGGCTGGAACGCGTACGACCGGATCGTCGGTGCCGGTGACTACACCGGAGACGGGCGGGCCGACATCGTCGCCCGTACGCCGTCGGGCGTGCTGTACGTGTACGCCGGTACGGGCTCCGCGGCCACCCCGTTCGCCTCCCGGGTCGAGGTGGGCCGCGGCTGGCAGATCTACGGCAAGCTCGCCGCGATCGGGGACGCCGACGGTGACGGCCGCGGCGAGCTGCTCGCGGTCGACCGTGACGGCAAGCTGTACCGCTACGGGTCGAACGGCAGCGCGCCGGGCATCGGCCTCTTCCGGCCCCGGGCCCTGGTCGGCGGCGGCTGGAACATCTACCGCGAGCTCCACTGAGACAGCGGCCGCGCCGGGTGGACCGTCAGGACCTCAGGACATCGGGCCGTCAGGCCCTCACGCCGGGAACCTGTGGTCCACCCAGCGGAACGTGAACTCGATCAGTGCCGCGCCCGCCGCCGCGATCGCGACCGCTGTCCACGGCATCGTCACGCCGACCAGCTTCAGGGCGAAGAAGTCCTGGAGCCAGGGCACGACGAGGACCAGGAGGAACGCGCCGCCCATGGTGGCGACCAGGGCGAGGCGCCACCAGGTGTAGGGGCGGGCGATGATCGCCAGGACCCACATGGAGACCAGGAAGAGGGTCAGCGTCGCCGCGCTCGTCTCGGCGTCCAGGGCGCCGGGGCCGCTGTAGTACGAGCGGGCCACCAGGTACGTGGCGAAGGTGGCCGCCGCCGCGACGATGCCGCCGGGGATCGCGTACCGCATCACCCGTTTCACGAAGTGCGGCTTCGCGCGCTCCTTGTTGGGGGCCAGCGCCAGGAAGAAGGCCGGGACGCCGATCGTGAGGGTGGACAGGAGCGTCAGGTGCCTCGGCAGGAAGGGGTACTCGACCTGGCTGCACACCACCAGGACGGCGAGGAGGACGGAGTAGACCGTCTTCGTCAGGAAGAGGGTCGCGACCCGGGTGATGTTGCCGATGACCCGGCGGCCCTCCGCGACCACCGAGGGCAGCGTCGCGAAGGAGTTGTTCAGCAGGACGATCTGGGCGACCGCGCGCGTCGCCTCCGAGCCCGAGCCCATCGAGACGCCGATGTCGGCGTCCTTGAGCGCGAGCACGTCGTTGACGCCGTCGCCGGTCATGGCGACCGTGTGGCCGTGGGACTGGAGCGCGCCGACCATGTCCCGCTTCTGCTGCGGGGTGACCCGGCCGAAGACGGTGTTGCGGTCGAGTTCGTCGGCCATCGCGGCCTGCTCGGTGGGGAGCCGGCGGGCGTCCACCGTGTGCTCGGCGCCGGGCAGTCCCAGCTTGCCCGCGACCGCGCCGACGGAGACCGCGTTGTCGCCGGAGATGACCTTCGCGGCGACGTTCTGGTCGGCGAAGTAGGCGAGCGTGTCCGCCGCGTCGGGGCGCAGCCGCTGTTCGAGGACGACGAGGGCCGTCGGGCGCGCGTCGGCGGCGACCTCGGGGGAGTCGAGCTCGCGCGCGGTGCGGGCGAGGAGCAGGACGCGGAGCCCCTGCTCGTTGAGGTGGTCGATCTCGTCGAGGGTCGGGTCGCCTGCCTTCAGGAGCACGTCGGGCGCGCCGAGCAGCCAGGTCGATGAGTCGCCGTTGCCCTCGCTGAAGGCGGCGCCGCTGTACTTGCGGGCGGAGGAGAACGGCAGCGACTCGGTGCAGCGCCACTCCTCCGCGTCCGGGTAGGCGTCGATGATGGCCTGCAGGGAGGCGTTGGGGCGCGGGTCGGACTCGCCGAGGGCGCCGAGGACCTTCCGTACGTACGACTCGTCGCTGCCGTTGAGCGCGCGCAGTTCGGTGACGTCCATGCCGCCCTCGGTCAGCGTGCCCGTCTTGTCGAGGCAGACGACGTCGACGCGCGCGAGGCCCTCGATGGCGGGCAGCTCCTGCACGAGGCACTGCTTGCGGCCGAGCCGGATCACGCCGATCGCGAAGGCGACGGAGGTGAGGAGGACGAGCCCCTCGGGGATCATCGGCACGATGCCGCCGACGGTCCTGGCCACGGACTCCTTGAAGTCGGTGTCCTTGACGACGAGCTGGCTGATGATGAGGCCGATCGCGGTCGGGACCATCATCCACGTCACGTACTTGAGGATCGTGGAGATGCCGGAGCGCAGCTCGGAGTGGACGAGGGTGAAGCGGGAGGCCTCCTCGGCGAGCTGGGCGGCGTACGCCTCGCGCCCGACCTTGGTGGCGGTGAACGCGCCGCCGCCCGCGACCACGAACGAGCCCGACATCATCGTGTCGCCGGGCTTCTTCACCACCGGGTCGGCCTCGCCGGTCAGCAGCGACTCGTCGACCTCCAGGTTGTCGACCTCGGCCACCTCGCCGTCGACGACGACCTTGTCGCCGGGGCCGAGCTCGATGAGGTCGCCGAGGACGATCTCGGAGGTGGAGACCTCGGTGGCGGCTCCGTCGCGGCGGACGGTGGGTTTGGCCTCGCCGATGACGGCGAGCCCGTCGAGGGTCTTCTTGGCGCGCAGTTCCTGGATGATGCCGATGCCGGTGTTGGCGATGATCACGAAGCCGAAGAGGCTGTCCTGGATCGGCGCGACGAACAGCATGATCACCCAGAGCACGCCGATGATCGCGTTGAAGCGGGTGAAGACGTTGCCGCGGACGATGTCGACGGTGGAGCGCGAGCTGCGGACGGGGACGTCGTTGACCTCGCCGCGCGCGACGCGTTCGGCGACTTCCGCGGAGGTCAGTCCGGCGACCCGGTGGACGACGGGGACGGGTGGTTCGTCCGCGGTGTGCTCGCCGCCGCCGGTGTCGATCTTCGCCCGCTGAGTCATGGTTCCGACGGTACGACCGGAAGCGAGCGTTCACCTGCCGGGCAGGGTGAACATCAGACCGCGGGAGGACCGAAATCGTCCCGGGGTACTACGAGGGCCCGGGACGCCACGGGATCCCGGGCCACTACGGCTGGGACGGCTCCTGCGGCGCGGACGCCTTCGCCGCCTCCGCGCGCTTGATCGCCGCGTCCCGCTTCCGTACGTACCAGATGCCGATCAGCCCGAGGCCGCCACCGGCCAGGCACGTCCAGACCCACCAGGTCAGGTCCCGGTCGTCGAACCAGCCGTAGAAGGGGACCTGGACGAGGAAGAGCACGAACCAGAGGATCGTGCCGCCCGTGATGGTGCCGACGACCGGGCCCTCCAGGGGCTCGGGCGCCTCGTGCTTGGGGGTCCACTTCGCCATGCGGTCAGTCTAGGCGCCGATTCCGAGGGTCTACGCGCGGAGATGGACGCTCGCTCGTTCATGTGTTCATACTGAAACGGTTTGCTTCTGGCGGGTTTCCTTCGTATGAACCGCCAATCACGACCCCCACGAGGAACCCCATGAGCACCACGGCCACCGCCAAGGCCATGCCCCCCGCCCCGGAGGACGGCACCCCCTCCTCCGGCGGACTCGACCGCTTCTTCAAGATCTCCGAGCGCGGCTCCACCGTCGCCCGCGAGGTCCGCGGCGGTTTCGCCACCTTCTTCGCGATGGCCTACATCATCGTGCTGAACCCGATCATCCTCGGCAGCGCCAAGGACATGTACGGGCACCAGCTCGACAGCGGCCAGCTGGTCACCGCGACCGTGCTCACCGCGGCCTTCTCCACGCTCCTCATGGGCGTCATCGGCAACGTCCCGATCGCTCTGGCCGCCGGCCTCGGCGTCAACACGGTCGTCGCGCTGCAGCTCGCGCCCCGGATGTCCTGGCCGGACGCCATGGGCATGGTCGTCCTCGCCGGCCTCGTCGTGATGCTGCTCGTCGCGACCGGTCTGCGCGAGCGCGTGATGAACGCCGTCCCGGTCGGCCTGCGCAAGGGCATCGCGATCGGCATCGGCCTCTTCATCATGCTCATCGGCCTCGTCGACTCGGGCTTCGTCTCCCGTATCCCCGACGCCGCGCACACCACCGTCCCGCTCCAGCTGGGCGCCGACGGGCACCTCAACGGCTGGCCGGTCCTGGTCTTCATCCTCGGCACGCTGCTCACGCTCGCGCTGATCATCCGCAAGGTGCCGGGCGCCATCCTCATCTCGATCGTCGTGATGACG
Organism: Streptomyces sp. NPDC014870; assembly: GCF_043081505.1. Taxonomy (NCBI): domain Bacteria; kingdom Bacillati; phylum Actinomycetota; class Actinomycetes; order Kitasatosporales; family Streptomycetaceae; genus Streptomyces; species Streptomyces sp. NPDC014870. The sequence goes on along the minus strand of NZ_JBIBWQ010000009.1, from coordinate 187,134 downwards.
ATCGTGGCGATGGTGATCAACGCCGTGGCGGAGATCCCGTCCTGGGGTCTGACCACCCCGACCTGGCCCGGTAACCCGGTGGCCTCGCCCGACTTCGGGCTCGTCGGCCAGGTGAGCCTCCTCGGCGGCTTCGAGAAGGTCGGGATGCTCACCGGCGTCCTCTTCGTCTTCACCGTGCTGCTGTCCTGCTTCTTCGACGCGATGGGCACCATCCTCGGTGTCGGCGACGAGGCGAAGCTGACGGACAAGGACGGCAACTTCCCGGGCATCAACAAGGTCCTCCTCGTCGACGGCCTGGCGGTCGCCTCCGGCGGCGCGACCTCGTCCTCCGCCACCACCTGCTTCGTGGAGTCCACGGCGGGTGTCGGCGAGGGAGCCCGTACCGGCCTCGCCTCGGTGGTCACCGGCGCGCTGTTCTCGGTGGCGCTGTTCCTCACGCCGCTCGCCACGATGGTCCCGTCCCAGGCGGCGACGCCCGCGCTGCTCGCGGTCGGCTTCCTGATCCTGGCCGGTTCGATCAAGGAGATCGACTGGAGCGACTTCACCATCGCGGTGCCGGCGTTCCTGGCGATGGTGATGATGCCGTTCACGTACTCCATCACCAACGGCATCGGCATCGGCTTCATCGCGTTCAGCGTGCTGCGGCTCGCGACCGGCCGGGGCCGCGAGGTCCCGGTGGCGATGTACGTGGTGTCGGCGGTCTTCGTCTTCTACTACGCGATGCCGGCGCTCGGCCTCACGTAGTTCTCAGGCGGTAGGAGCGGTGTCCGCGGGCTTCTCGAGCCCGTAGAACTTCTCCGTCTCGTCGACGGCCGACTTGAACCGTTCGTCGAAGTCATCGCGGATGAGCGTCCGGACCACGTAGTCCTGGACGCTCATTCCGCGTTTGGCGGCGTGTCCCTTGAGACGGTCGAGCAGCTCACCGTCGATGCGCAGGCTGAGCACGGTCGATCCCATGCCCGTCAGGGTCGCGGCACGGACAGGCCCGGTGCGTCACTTTCCGAATACATCTCACTCGTTTGGGTGACAGATTCGGTCGTCGGCATTCCGAATGGTATTTAGAGCGTCTAATGAGTTACGCTAAGGACTATGCCTGACCTGTCCCACGGCACCGCCGACGACGCCGCCGCCGTGAACGCGCTCCGCTCCGCCGTCATGCGCCTCAGCCGACGACTCAAGCACCAGCGCGTCGACGAGTCGCTGAGCCCCACCGAGATGTCGGTGCTCGGCACCCTGGCCCTCTGCGGCTCCGCCACCCCCGGTGAGCTGGCCCGCAAGGAGCACGTCCAGCCGCCGTCGATGACCCGCATCGTCGCGCTGCTCGAAGCCAAGGGGCTGGTCAGTCTTGAGCCTCACCCCGACGACCGCAGGCAGAAGGTCGTCAGCCAGACCGAGCAGGCCGAAGCCATGCTCGAAGAGTCCCGCCGCAAGCGGAACGCCTGGCTGGCCTCCCTCGCCGAGGGCCTGGACGAGGACGAATGGGCCAAGCTGCGCGCGGCCGCCCCCGTCCTGGAGAAGCTCGCACACCTCTGACACTCGACGCCGAGGAGGCGACGCACTTTGAGTACGGGACCCGGAGCAGACTCCGCACCCGTCCACAAACCCGCAACCACCAACCGCGGTCGGGGGGAAACCTTCTCCTCGCTCCGCATCCGCAACTACCGGCTGTTCTTCACCGGTGCCATCGTCTCCAACACCGGCACCTGGATGGCCCGCATCACCCAGGACTGGCTGGTCCTGAGCCTCACCGGCTCCGCCGCCGCCGTCGGCATCACGACGGCGCTGCAGTTCCTCCCGATGCTGCTCTTCGGTCTCTACGGCGGCGTCATCGCCGACCGCTACCCGAAGCGGCACATCCTCCTCGTCAGCCAGGCCGCCCTCGGCCTCTGCGGACTCACGCTCGCCGTCCTGACGCTCTCCGGCCACATCCACGTCTGGCACGTCTACCTGGTCGCGTTCCTGCTCGGCATGGTCACCGTCGTCGACAACCCGACGCGGCAGTCCTTCGTCTCCGAGATGGTCGGCCCCGACCAGCTGCGCAACGCCGTCTCGCTGAACTCCGCGAACTTCCAGTCCGCCCGGCTCGTCGGCCCCGCCGTCGCCGGTCTGCTGATCGCCACGGTCGGCAGCGGCTGGGCCTTCCTCCTCAACGGCCTGTTCTTCCTCGCCCCGCTCACCGGCCTGCTGATGATGCGTCCGGCGGAGTTCCACAAGGTGGAGCGCGCGCCGAGAGGCAAGGGCCAGCTGAGAGAGGGACTCCGTTACGTCGCCGGGAGACCGGAGCTGATCTGGCCGATCGTCCTCGTGGGCTTCATCGGCACCTTCGGCTTCAACTTCCCGATCTTCCTCACCGCGTTCTCCGAGGAGATCTTCCACGTCGGCGCGGGCACGTACGGCTTCCTGAACACGCTCCTGGCGGCCGGCTCCCTCGCGGGCGCGCTCTACGCGGCCCGGCGCGGCTCCACCCGGCTGCGGACGCTGGTGGTCGCGGCGGTCGTCTTCGCCGTACTGGAGATCGCGGCGGCGCTGTCACCCGCCTTCTGGCTGTTCGCGCTGCTGCTCGTGCCGATCGGCATGTTCGGCCTCACGGTCAACATCACCGCCAACTCGGCCGTCCAGCTCGCCACCGACCCGGTGATGCGGGGCCGCGTCATGAGCCTCTACATGATGGTCTTCGCGGGCGGTACGCCGATCGGCGCGCCGCTGCTCGGCTGGATCACGGACACCTACGGCCCGAGAGTCGGCTTCGCGACGGGCGGCCTGGTCTCCCTCGTGGCGGCCGGCACGATCGGCCTGATCCTGGCCAGGGTCGGCGGCCTGCGGATGGACCTGGGCTGGCACCACGGCCACCCGCGCGTCCGCTTCGTGCCGCGCGAGCGGCTGGCGACGGCGGCGTAGCCCTCGGGCGGGCGGCGGGGCCGGGTAGGGGCGGGCCCGGGTCCGGGCTGCGGGGGTCTTCCCGCTTCCCGGTCGGGCACCGCCCGCCCCGGTCAGGCGTCTCCCGCCCGCCCCCACCCCCGCCCCCGCCCCCGCCCTCACACCCGCTGTTCCAGCACCTGCCCCGGCCAGCCGTCGCCCACCGTGAAGGACTCCGTCCGCGTGAAGCCCTGGCGCTCGTAGTACGCCACCAGGCGCCCCTCGCTGCCCGCGAAACAGTCCACGCGCAGCAGCGAGAGGCCCTGGCGGCGGGTCTCCGCCACGGCGTGCGCGAGCAGCGCCGCGCCCACGCCGCGGCCGTGGAACCTCCCGTCGGTCGCCAGGATGTGGACGTACACCTCGGGCTCGTCGGCCGGTGCGACGTACGGCGCCGGGTGCGGGGTCAGGGTGAGCGTGCCCGCCGGTACGCCGCCGATCTCCGCGATCCACGGAGTGCCCTCGGCCACGATCTCCTCGACCCGCCGCACCGACTTCTCGCTGCCGGACCACGGCCGGGTGCCCCACTGGTCGGTGATCCCCTTGCCGTTCAGCCAGACGACCGCGCTGTCGAGCAGCGCGAGTATCGCGGGGACGTCCTCCGCCCCGCCCTTCCTGATGGTGATCTCCATCCGGCCGAGCGTAGTCGTACAACCCTTCGGTGAACTCGGCCGTCAGGAAGGGGGAATCCATGTCGTTGGGGAGGAATACACCTTGCGTTCAGCTCTGTCGCGTCGTGTCTCGATTTCGGTAGGGGTCGTCCTTGCGGTCGCGGCCCCACTCGTCTCCGTGCCCGCCACGGCCACGGCCACGGCCGCCACCACCGCCACCACCGCCGTCACGGCCGCCACCGCTCCGATCAAGGTCCCCTTCCTGGCGTCGGGCGGACAGGTGATCGGTGCCGGGAAGACCGGGTTCCTCACCCGGGACGCGGACGGTGTCGAGCGGTGGACGCGGTACGCGGACGGCGTGTCGACAGTCGTCGGCTCCCAGGAGCTCGGCGTCACCGGCTCGGCCTCGGACGTCGTGTGGGTCACCAAGGCCCGGTTCTCCCGGTTCGGCACCGAGTCGGCGACGGCGTACGACATGGCGACCGGCGCGGCCCCCGTCACCTTCGGCGGGTTCGCGGGGCAGGCACGGGACGCGGTGGGCACCGCGCTCTTCGACGAGGACATGGACGGCGGCATCCACCTCGTCACCCCGGCGGAGGGCCGCCCCGTGGCCGGGCTGGAGAAGCCGAACCACGTCTCCTCCTCCTTCTACGTCGCCGACAGCCTGCCGGGGGCCGCTCTCGCGGTCCGTAAGCTCGAGACCTCGGACAGCGCGGACCTGGTGGTCGTCGACATCGCGGGCGCCCGTGTCAGCGAGAGGTACCTCACGACCCCGAATGCCTCCGTGTCGGGTGCCTCGATCACGCCGGACCGCGTCGTGTGGGTGGAGCGGAAGGACGGGAAGTCCGTCCTCGCCGCCGCCGAGCGCGGCTCGACCGAGGTGACCCGGGTGCCGCTGCCCGACGCCGGCATCTCGCCGGTCGACGGCGGCCTCCTCGGGGACTGGCTCGTGTCGAACGCCGAGGGCGGGCTCACCGTCGACCCGCTCGCAGGCGGGGCCCCGGTCCGAATCCTGGACCACGCCGAGAGCGTCCGGAAGTCGGCCGACGGCTCGTTCCTGGCGCTCGGGACCACGCCGGACCGCGGGCCGGGCGTCTACCGGATCGCCCTCGGGGCGGACGGGAAGCCCGCCGCCCAGCTGATCGCCTCCACGGGCGAGCCGCCGGCGCCCACGACCCCGGTCAGCTTCGTGAGCGCGTCCGTCCCGGCCACCCTCAACCTCGACGGTGTCGCCAAGACCCCTCTGAGCTGGAAGTTCTCCACCAGCAAGGTCGACCTCAAGATCGAGTTCCGCTACCGGCCCGCGCTGGGCGAAGGCTCGGAGTCGTTCGTCATGAACCTCCGCCCCCGCACCACCGGCACGGGCGTCCTCCCCGACGGTTCCCTGGGCATCGACTGGGCCGGGGAGACCGGGTACTTCGGCGAGAACGTGAAGGCGGCGCCCAACGGCACGTACGACTGGACCGTGACGGCCAGGCCCTGGAACGGAATGCCGGCCGTCGAGGCCACCGGAGCCTTCGAGGTGAAGCGTTCGCCGCATGCGCACGACTACACCGCCAACGGCTCGGCGGACCTGTTCGCGCGCCGGGCCGAGGGGGAACTCGTCGCCTTCGACACCCGCTGGGACGACGCCACGGGGCGGCTCGTCACCGGCCAGCAGCACAACGGGGTCGTCTGGTGGGGCGACTGGAACACCTACGACCGCGTCGAGGCCACCGGAGACGTCGCGGGCAACCAGGTCTTCGACACCGTCGCCCGCGACAAGGCCGGAGTCCTGTGGCTGCACGAGGGCGACAACGTTCGGTCGGGCCACCTGCCCAAGCGCGTCGGCGGCGGCTGGGGCATCTACCAGCACCTCGCGGGCGGCAGCGATCTGACCGGCGACGGGCGGGCGGACCTGGTCGCCGTGGAGAAGGCGGGTGACCTGTACCTGTACGAGGGGACCGGGACCGCGTCCGCGCCGTTCAAGCCGCGCAAGAAGATCGGCTTCGGCTGGGGCATCTACAACGAGCTGGTCGCCGGGGGCAACATCGCCGGTGCCCCGGCCGGCGACCTCATCGCCCGGGACGCGTCCGGTGTGCTCTGGCTGTACCTGGGCAAGGGGGACGGCACCTACGCGCCCCGCGTCAAGATCGGCGGAGGCTGGAACGAGTACCGGGACATCGTCGGGATCGGCGACGCGAACAAGGACGGCCGCCCCGACCTGTACGCGCGGAGCACGTCCGGCAAGGCGTACTTCTACGCCGGTACGGGCAGCTGGCGGGCGCCCTTCGCGCCCCGGGCCGCGACGACGGTCGGTGTTCCCGAGGCCGGCCTGACGTACAACAAGGTGTTCTGACACCCGGTGGGCCCGGGGCGAACGGCGGTCACCGCCCTCCGACGTCCGCCCCGGCCTGCCAGACTTCCCGCATGAGGCTTTTCGCGGCCGTTCTGCCGCCCGAGGAACAGCTGACCGAACTCTCCAGGGTCCTGGACCGGCTGGACCGTCTGCCCGGGACCGAAGCGCTGCGCTGGACCTCCCGGCCCGGCTGGCACTTCACGCTCGCGTTCATGGGCGAGGTCGACGAGGAGCTGCTCCCCGACCTCCGCGCGCGGCTCGCCCGCGCCGCGCACCGCACGGACCCGTTCGGCCTGCGGCTGCACGGCGGCGGGCACTTCGGCCGGGCGGTGCTGTGGACGGGCGCCGCCGGGGACCTGGACGGGATGCGGCTGCTCGCCGAGCGGGCCGACGCCGCCGCCCGCCGCGCGGGCGTCCCCATGGACGAGCACCGCCGCTACCAGGCCCACCTGACGGTCGCCCGCTCCCGCGACGGCGTCGACCTGCGCCCGTACGTGGACGCGATGGCCGAGTTCGAGGGCACCCGCTGGCAGGTCTCCGAGCTGGCGCTCGTCCGCAGCAACCTCCCGACCGGCGGTGTACCGGGCGAGCAGCCCCGCTACGAGACGGTCGGCAGCTGGCCCCTGGGCGGGACGGGGGAGTCGTCGGGTTAACCTCGATACGTGGACCCGAAGACCCGTAACCGGATCATGGCCGGTGTGCTCGTGCTGATGTTCGCGATCGTCGCGGTGTCGTCGGTGCTCGGCCAGTAGCCGATCAGGCCTCGGCCTCGGCCTCGGCCGAGCACCGACGACTGCCGCCTACCAGGCGAAGGCCTCCGGCGAGGGGCCGGGGCCGGGGAAGACCTCGTCGAGCCCGGCCAGCACCTCCTCGCTCAGTTCGAGCTCGACCGCCCGCAGCGCGCCCTCCAGCTGCTCCGCCGTGCGCGGTCCGACGATGGGGCCGGTCACCTGGGGCCGGGTGAGCAGCCAGGCGAGCCCCACTTCACCGGGTACGAGACCGTGCTTGTCGAGCAGGTCCTCGTACGCCTGGATCCGGGCGCGCGCGGCCGGGTCGGCGAGGACCTCGGCGGCCCGCCCGCTCGCGCGCCGGCCACCCTCCTCCTGCTTCTTGATGACGCCGCCGAGCAGCCCGCCGTGCAGCGGGGACCAGGGGATGACACCGAGGCCGTACTCCTGCGCGGCCGGCAGCACCTCCATCTCGGCGCGCCGCTCGTACAGGTTGTACAGGCACTGCTCGCTGACGAGACCGACCATGCCGCGCCGGGCGGCGGCCTCGTTGGCCTGGGCGATCTTGTAGCCGGGGAAGTTGGAGGAGGCGGCGTAGAGGATCTTGCCCTGCTGGATCAGGACGTCGATCGCCTGCCAGATCTCCTCGAAGGGGGTCAGGCGGTCGATGTGGTGGAACTGGTAGACGTCGATGTAGTCGGTGCCGAGCCGCTTGAGCGAGGCGTCGACGGCGCGGCGGATGTTCAGGGCGGAGAGCTTGTCCTCGTTGGGCCAGGTGTCGGCCTCGCGGGACATCGAGCCGTAGACCTTGGTGGCGAGGACCGTCTTCTCCCGCCGGCCGCCGCCCTGGGCGAACCAGCTGCCGATGATCTCCTCGGTACGGCCCTTGTTCTCACCCCAGCCGTACACATTGGCCGTACCGAACAATCCATTTTGACGCCACGCCCGCCGGGCTCTAGCGTCGATCCCCAAGCACCACAGGGGATGGGGAGAGCAAGTGGCACGAGTCCTGGGAGTAGTCCGCCTGTCGAAGGTGTCGGACGAGACCACATCGCCGGAGCGCCAGCGCCGATCGATTCAACGATGGGCCGACCAGGAAGGGCACGTCGTCGTCGGGTGGGTCGAGGACATCGACGTGTCGGGCGGTGTCGAGCCGTGGAAGCGGCCCGAGTTCGGCAAGTGGCTGCCGTCCACCATCGGCAAAGAGGTCAGCTCGATCGAGCACCGGATCGCGATGGAGGAGTCCCGCGCCGCCGAGTACGACATCATCTGCGCGCTGAAGCTCGACCGCCTGTCGCGGCGCGTCCTGCACGTGCACACCCTCGTGGAGTGGTGCGAGAAGCACGGCAAGGAGGTTGCCACCGTCGAGGACGGGATCAACCTGAACACGCAGATGGGCAAGCTGTTGTTCAGCCTGATCGCGTCATTCGCGGAAGGGGAGCTCGAAGCCATCAAGGCCCGGGCCAAGTCCTCGTACAACCACCTGGTGAAGGAGGGCCGCTGGCGCGGTGGCCGGATTCCCTATGGCTACCGGGCGGAGAAGCAGGACACCGGTGACGGCTGGCGACTGGTCCCGGACGACTACGGAACGGACACCGCCGGGACACTGCGCGAGATCGTCCGTCGGCTCATCGAGGGCGAGTCGGCGAACAGCATCGCCCAGTGGCTCAACGAGGACCCGACCAAGACCCCGGCGTCTCTCGACGCCCAGCTGATCAGGAACGGCAAGCCCCCGAAGGGTGGGCGGTGGACCGCCGCGAACACAGCCAAGGTGGTGCGCTCCCTGAACGTTCTCGGTCAGATGGAGGTGACGGAGGAAGTCGTCGTCGACGGCAAGAAGACGAAGCGAACCCGCATCGTCCGTGACGCGGAAGGGCGTCCTCTCCAGCGGGCGGAGCCACTGATCACCCAGGAGGAGTGGGAGCTGGCGAACAAGAAGCTGGACGAGAACACCAGCAAACGCAACGGCAACAGGAAGGGCGGCTCTCCTCTTCTCAGGGTCGCGTTCTGCACCTGCGGTGAGCCCGCGTACCTCGGCCCGGGGCGGAACTGGCCGTACTACCGGTGCGCCTCGCGAACCACGCACAAGCCGTGCCCCACAGGCAGCAAGGGCATCGCAGCGCACGTCCTGGAGGGGGCGGTCGAGGAGGTCTTCCTGCGCGCGGCCGGCGATGTCGAGATCGTGCGGAAGGTCTTCCGCCCGGGTGTGGACTTCACACGGGACATCGAAGAGGTGAACCGTGCTCTGGCAGAACTCCGGGAGGACCGCGAAGCCGGTCTCTACTCCAGCGAGCTGGGCAAACAGGAGTACCGGGAGACGTACAAGCGGCTGGACGCGAGGCGGGAGCAACTCATGGCCCAGCCCACCCGCCCCGACACATGGGAAGAGATCCCGACGGGCGAAACCTACCGGGAACGCTGGGCGAAGCTGTCGACCCAGCACGAGAAGGGCAGGGAACTCCGGGCAGCCGGCATCAAGGCGGTCATCCACGCCGAGAAGATCCCGCCCATGACTGCCGTGCAGGCCATGTCTCCGGAGGGACATGACGGCATGTGGCAGGAGGGGAAGGGCCGCGTGCAGATCCTCATCCCGATGGACTTCAAGCGCCGCGTGCGCGACTTGGCGGCGGTACACAGCGAAAGCTGACCGCCTCGCCGCCTTACGACAGGAGAGCCCCACCCCGGGCCCTCCTTCGCTCTGTAGGATTCCTGGCAGGTCGCCGCCGTCGCTCCCGACTGCACGAGACCGAGTCCAGGCGCGAAGCCTTGGGCGCCCTGTGAAGAGACTGGCCAGCCGTGGCCGGTCCACCCCCGCGAAGAAAGGGAGGCACATGTCCCGCCGTCCGGCGGGGGTCACTGGCGCACCTGCGTGTGCCTCACAGGAAGGAGCCACACTCGGTGGCTATCAGCTTCGGCCATGACCGCCCGTGGGGCGGAGTCTCCCAGCATGAGTACCGGCGCATGGCACAGCACCCAGGACATCCCCTCGCCTACCGCGTGCACTTCGCCGCCCTCGGATGGGCCGACCGGCGAGGGCACGCAAGCTTCGGCCCGGGCAAGCTGGCCACGTTGCTGGGCAAGGAGGGCAAGTCCCTGTCCGACCAGAGCAGCCGCAACGCGGTGGCCCGCGCTAAAGAGCTGGACCTTGTGTCACCCCGCTCCGGGGCCGCCTGCCTCGTGCTTCCGCCTCACCTGTTCCAGAAAGGCAAGGGCGCGCCGGTTCCCTGCCGACTCCATCAGGACCGGTCAGCACACGCGGTACGTGTAGTCAGAGCACGTCTGGCGTGTACCGGCGGGGCACCTGACCTGCGGAATCGTTCACGTGCTCTCTTATCTGTTTGGCTTCAGTGGCAGTGCGGCCCCGGAAGGGGCCGACAGGAGCAAGCACGCAAGACCAAGGGGGCGCTGTCGCGCCCCGCAGCCACAGCCTTAAGGCTCTGTTCCTTGCGGCCTTCCGCCCCTGCCAGTAATGGCAGAGAAGCGCTGTGACCAGGTCATACGCTCCCGCCGTGGCAGTCTGTGGGCAGGACGGACGGACCCTGAAACCGTGGCGGAATCCCGGCTGCTAAGACATGGCGGTCGAGCAAGGACCCTTCAGGGGGTCATACCCCACCCCTTCGACGCCGACGTGCTCAGCCGTCTGGGTCAGCGGTCCTCGCCGTTGCCGTGGAGGACGGCTTCGGCGATCTCGCGGACGCGGTCGAGAGTGATGCCTGTGCGCTGCTCGACCGCGAGGGGATGACCGGTGGGTTCGAGCTCGATGAAGGGGCGCTGGCCGACCGGGCGGGTGTGAGCGTTCGTCTTCAGGTTGGTGGTACCGGGCGAGTAGATCGGCAGCTCGGTGGTCAGCCAGCCGAAGTACGGCTTCTCGTCTTCGCGGCCGGGCGTGTTCCACATGTCGGCGGCCCGGGAGAAGTTGTCTCGGCTGAGGGAAACCCAGACCCCCCACGAGAACACCTCGTCACTGCCGATGACGGGTATCTCGATCAAGCCCTTGATGAAGTAGTGCTGGGCCTTGATGACACACTGGTCTGAGGAGAGCAGACTGTCGGGTCGGCCTTCGAAGCCCGCGTCCCAGACATCGGGGGCCATGGCGCTGTAGCCCATCGGAAGTTCCGCGTGGTACTCACCGCAGCACGAACAGGTGTAACCGAGATCGCTGATCATGCGCCGGAGCCTAACTTCGCTGCGAAGCACAACGACGAGACAGGGTCTCAAAAACCAAGGTTTGTGAGACGACGGGCAGAGCGCCCCTCGCGAGGGCACAACCCTGTTCAAAACCCGTCTCGAAACTTCCGCGTCGGACTTGATATTTTGAGACGAGTTCTGAGACGTTCCGTGCCATGACGATGAAGACGATCACTGGCCGCCAGCTCATTGGTTACGCCCGCGTCTCGACCGACGACCAGGAAGCGCAGCTTCAGCGCGACGCGCTGACGGCCGCAGGGTGCGCCCGCATCTTCGAGGACAAGGCCAGTGGGAAGAACACCGACCGGCCGGAACTGACGGCCGTACTGGACCACGCCCGACCGGGCGACGTGCTGTGCGTGTGGAAGCTGGACCGGCTCGGCCGGTCGCTCATCGACCTTGTGTCCATCGTCGATGGCCTGCGCGAGCGCGGCATAGGTTTCCGCGTGCTCGATGGTGCTCTCTCGTCCGTCGACACCACGTCGGCCGATGGCCGCCTGTTCTTCCAGATCATCGCGGCCATGGCGGAGTTCGAGCGATCGCTCATCAAGGACCGCACGCGGGCCGGGCTGGAAGCGGCCAAGGCGCAGGGCCGGACCGGCGGCCGGCCGTCCGTGGTGGACGAGGACGTGCTCACCGTGGCTCGTGCCAGGAAGGCCAAGGGGGAGAGCGTCAGCGCCATCGCCAAGGCCCTCGGCGTCTCCCGAGCCACGCTGTACCGACACCTGGGAGAGAACGCCTGAGACAGGCGCACAGCAGTGCAGACAGGCCCTCGGCCCTACGTCGGGGGCCGTTTGTCGTACATGGACGTACAACAACGCCTTACTCAGCCCGCACCACCATGGCGAACGACGTACAGATCCGCCGGAAGCCGCGATGGTTGCTCAGGCCGGTGTGACTCATGCACTCGACGTCGACCGCTGCACTGTCCGTCGATGGCTCCGCCTTCCACTTGCAGTGCAGGCACTCCGCTTCGAAGGTCACGTCCGTGTCCGGATGCTGCGCGATTCGGTGCGTCACGAACCGCAGGACCGTGCGCGGCATCACTCGGCCCCGTGGTCTTCTCGGAGGTGCGTGCGGAGCACGACGTTCGCGTCCGTCGCCTTCGAGTAGTCGCCGACCGATCGGGCGTTGGCTCGGGTCACGGCGACGCCGAGGCACTGCCGACAGCCCGCGACGGGGTTCGGGTCTCCCTCCGGAAGGGTCAGGTTCACCGGCCCTGCCATCGTCGTCTTGGGTGTGCTCATCCGTGCGACCTCCCGACTGTTCGCCTGCCGAAGGATGATCCCCCGGGGTGCGCACGGGATGGCGCTTCAGTCGCGTAGTCGACTGAAGTCATGCACGGCAAGCGGCGGACCACTCGGCGAGCCGTGCCCGAAGGTCTTCGCCGAAGAGTGCGTATTCCTCGTACCCGGCGAACTCCTTCAAATACGCCTGAACATCTCGACCGTCGCGGAGTACGAGACTTCCCGCCGTCGTCTCGATGGTGACCAACGCGGCGTCGTAGACGGTGAACGTACTCAGAGGAGTTCGAGGCGTCGGTGTCCCTACAGGGATCACCCCGATCTGAACGTTCGGGAGGTAGGACAGGGACGCCAGCCGGTCCATCTGCTCGGCCAGTGCCAGCGGGGAGACGACCGGCCAGCGAACCGCCTGCTCGGTCAGAACGAACGTGAACCGTTTCGAGGCGTCGTAGAGGACGGCTTGCCGTCCCAGCTTCCCCGCCACTGCCTTGCTCGTGTCGGCCGTCGAGTGGGCCAGGCTCGCCCGTACGTACTCAGGTGTCGCGAGCAGGCCGGTGACCATCGAGAGCAGGAAGTAGCGCATATGGGTAGAGGACGCTTCGAGCGACTTCAGCTCGGCTTGTCTCGTACCGAGCCCTTTGCGCCGAAGCTCTCGGACGTTCCGCCACTCGGTGTTCGCCATCCTGGCGAGGGCGGAGACCTCGGCGACCAGTTCCGGCGGAGCGTCCAGCGCTCGCAAGATCTGCTCGACGTCGACCAGGGACGGCCGTGTCCGGCCGTTCTCGATGCGAGACACCTTCGACTGGGACATGTTGCAGCGTGCTGCGAGCCGGTCCCCTGAGAGGCCGGCTCGCTTACGCAAGTCCCGAAGCAGTGAGGCGAGTTCGATACCGGAGTCGCCAAGCTGCTCAGCTTCGAACGTCACTCCGTCACGCGCTCCGCGTACTCCAGGAAGGGAACCGACTCGGCAACGGCGATGCGCTGCCACTCGATGAACGGCGCAAGGTCACCCTCGTACAGCTCCCGACTGATCTGCGTGCCGTCGCCCGCGTAGTGCATCAGGACGACGGTCGAGCGGTCGAACATCCAGAAGTCCTCAACGTCCGGCAACGGGTTGTCTCGCTCGGTCACGTCAAGGATGCGGATGTCCTCCCCGGCGAGCACGTGCGGGGCGTAGTACCGCGAGAACTCGAAGCGCAGGTACTCGGAGAGCGGTCGTGTCAGGACGTGCACTCGCCCCTTGCTCCTGCCCTCCCCTCGCAGCCGCTTCAGGTCTTCCGTGTACGCGGACGAGTAGGCGTGCGGGTCGACGCGCTTGCCCGCCCGGAAGGCTTCGAGCTCTTCCGCCTCCTGCGGTACGAGGTACTGGGGCAGGGTCTCCAGTCGCCACGCTTCCGACCGGAAGCCCCGGAGCATCGCCCGCCACTCGTCACCATCCAAGAGCACGAACGGCCTCCCGGAGAACGCTCTCGGGGATCTCCACGAGCCCATCCCCCTGCGGGGGAGTAAAGGCGTCGGACACGTCGCCCTGAACCACGATGGAGCCGGAAGCGGTGCGGTAGACGTTCGGGCAGTCGTCCTCTCCACACGTGCCGTTGCCGTTGCCGGTGAGCCGAGTCAGTTCTTCGCGTGCCATGCGGAACTCCCTTGACCTGTCAGCCCGGTCGGGCCGCCCGAGACGACCGTACGGGGACCGCTCGCAGCCGTCCATGCACGGACGTGACTCATGCGCGTTGTCGCATAAATGGGCGGCTGAGTGGTCGGCCCTTGCTTGGAGTGGGCTCGAAGCAGTTGGCTTGTGCCTCATGAAGTACACGCAGCTCGGACGCACCGGACTCAAGGTCAGCCGACTCGTCCTCGGCACGATGAACTTCGGACCGCAAACAGACGAACCGACAAGCCACGGCATCCTGGATGCCGCGCTCGACGCAGGTCTGAACTTCGTAGACACGGCCAACGTGTATGGGTGGGGTGAGAACAAGGGCCGCACCGAGGAGATCATCGGGACGTGGTTCGCCCAGGGCGGTGGCCGGCGAGAGAAGACGGTCCTCGCCACCAAGGTCTACGGCTCCATGTCACGTGAGGGCGAGACCTGGCCCAACGAGGACCGGCTGTCGGCCTTGAACATCCGGCGGGCCGTCGACGCCAGCCTCAAGCGGCTCGGTACCGACTACATCGATCTGTACCAGTTCCACCACGTCGACCGTGCCACTCCCTTCGAGGAGGTCTGGCAGGCCGTCGACGTGCTGATCCAGCAGGGGAAGATCCTGTACGCGGGCTCCTCGAACTTCCCCGGGTACAAGATCGCCCAGGCCAACGAGACCGCCGCCCGCCGCGGCATGGTCGGCCTCGTCAGTGAGCAGTGCCTGTACAACCTCTACGAGCGGCGCGCGGAGATGGAGGTGATCCCGGCCGCGCAGGACTACGGCCTCGGGGTCATCCCCTGGTCCCCGCTGCACGGCGGCCTGCTCGGCGGCGTCCTCAAGAAGGAGACCGAGGGCAAGCGGCGTACGGAGGGCCGCGCGGCAGAAACGCTCGCCGACCCGACCGTGCGGGCGAAGTTCCAGGCATACGAGGACCTGCTCGACAAGCACGGCCTGGAGCCCGGCGAAGTCGGGCTGGCATGGCTGCTGACCCGGCCCGGCGTCACCGGCCCGATCGTCGGCCCGCGCACGGTGGAGCAGTTGGAGAGCGCGTTGCGCGCCCTGGAGCTGGAGCTGAGTGACGAACTTCTGACTGGTCTGGACGAGATCTTCCCCGGCCCGGGGCCGTCGCCGGAAGCCTTTGCCTGGTGATCGAGTAGCGGCTGGAAGCACGGCCGTCGCCCGCTCCGATGGGGCGGCGGCCGCAGTGTCACACAGGCGTCAAAATGACTACTTAGCCGTGTCGAAGAAGTTGATGCCCGCGGCGAGCGCGGCGTCCATGATCGCGTGGCTGTCGGCCTCGTCCGTCTGCGGACCGAAGTTCATCGTGCCGAGGACGAGTCGGCTGACCTTGAGTCCGGTGCGTCCGAGCTGCGTGTACTTCATGGTCCCCAAGCCAATCCCTTGGAGCCCGCTCCAGGCAAGAGGGTTCCTCGGGGAGTCTGTTTATGCGACAACGCGCATAGTCGCGTCCGCGCATGGACGGTGGGTGACTGCTCTCCGTACGGTCTTGTGGCCGGCCCTGCTCAGGGCCGTGAACCAGGGGGTTCAGATGGCTCGTGAGGAACTGACCCGACTCACCGGCAACGGGAACGGCGAGTGCGGACAGGGCGACTGCCCCAACGTGTACCGCACAGCCTCCGGTTCGTTCATCGTGCAGGGTGACCTGTCCGATGCCTTCACACCGCCCTGTGGTGAGGGGCTTGTTGAGATTCCTGAGAGCGTCTTGAGGGAGGCCGTACATGCTCTTGGATGGTGACGACTGGCGGGCGATGTTCCGTGACTTCGAGAGCGAGGCATGGCGGCTTGAGACCCTTCCGCAGTACCTCGTTCCGCAGGAGGCGGAGGAGTTCGCTGCTTTCAGGAACGGCGCTCGCTTCCCCGGGCCCTACGAAGACGCCTGGACGGACCTGATCCGTAAGCACGCTGCTACCGGCGGCGGTATCGGGCGCGTGCACATCGTGCGCCGTCCGCTCTCGGAGTACCTACGGTTCGAGTTCGAGCGGTACTACCGGCACCAGGCGCCCATCGGGGAAGACATCCGCATTCTCGATGTGACCGACAAGCCCGATCCGCTGCCGGACGTCCAGGACTTCTGGATGTTCGACAGGTCCACGGTCGTGCTGATGCACTATGAGGAGGACGGACGGCAGATCTCCCGCGAACTGTACGAGGGCGATCCCGCCCCCTTCGTCGAGTACCAGCGCATCGCCGTGGAGGCGTCGGTTCCGTTCCTGGAGTACGTATACGCGTGACGTTCGAGCCTGAGCGGATGGGCCAGTCCAGCCGGGAGCTGGCCCATATGCTCCGCGAACTCCGCAGGCGGTCCGGGCTCTCCGGAGCCCGGGTCGCGGCCCGCTGCAACATGTCCCAGTCCAAGATCAGCCGGATCGAGAACGGCAACGTCCGGCCATCGCTGGTGGACGTGGAACAGATCCTGAGAGCGATCGACGCGCCGGCCGAACTGGTCGCGGAAGCCTCTGCCCTGGCACGCATGGCGAACACCGACTGGCAGGACGCCCGCTCGCTCCGGCGCAAGGGGCTGGACAAGAAGCAGTTCGAACTCGCCGGTCTGGAGGCGGCCGGCACCGAACTCCGTTACCTTCTCCCGTCGATGATCACGGGTCTGCTGTCGACCCCGGAATACATCCGGGCCAGCCTGGCACACGTACCCGGCGACCACTCGAAGGCCGTGGCGAAGAAGCTGGAGCGGCAAGAAGTCCTCTACGACCGCTCGAAGCAGTTCACGTTTCTTCTCACCGAGCAGGCCGTGCGCTGGCCCCTTGTGCCTCCGGACGCGCTGGCCGTGCAGATCGACCGGCTCGTGTCATTGACGTACCTTTCGAACCTGCGCTTGGGCGTCATCCCTCTCGGTCCGGTGCCGGCTCCAACCCCACTGAGCACCTTCACGGTCTATGACGACCGCATGGTGACGGTCGAGGTGTCCACGGGTGTCCTGGTCCTACGCGATCCGAGAGACGTGCGCGCTCATCTCCAGGAGTTCGCCGGGTACCAGGATCTGGCTCTCTTCGGGGACGACGCCCGGGAGTGCCTCACCTCGTGGGCGGCGGCCTGCCGTTCTTGATCTTTACCCCACAACGCGACTGAACCGCGGTCCGGCGCCCGTTCCGCGGAAGCATCGAGGGCATGAGCAATCCGAAGACGACGATGGCGGGACCGGTGCAGGTGCCCCTCCCCCCGGAGCAGCCCGGCGCGGTCCCGGGCTGTCGTGAGTGTCTGGGGCTCGCGGTGAAGCGGGCCAACGCGTGGTCCAAGGGGGACTACTCGAAGGTGTCGGACGCGAACGTATCGCTGCGGGCGCACCTGCGGCACGAGCACGGGGGGTGCTGATGGCGGGTACGGTCCTGCGGTACGTGGAGCACCGGATCACGCGGCATCCGGACACAGACGTCACGTTCGAGGCGGAGTGCCTGCGGTGTGGCTGGGTGGCGGAGCCGTCGGCCGATGGTGCGGCGGTGGACGTGGAGTGCATGAGTCACACCGGTCTGAGCGGACATGGCGGCTTCCGGAGGGTGTGCACCTCCTTCGCCGTGGTGGTGCGGGCGGGCGGGGAAGGGCGGTGCCCGTCGCGCTGAGGGCGGGTCACGCGCCGCCGAGCCAGCTCGGGGCGTCGAGGCGGTAGGTGGTTTCCGGGGGGACGACCTGGCGGAGGGCGGTCTCCATGTCCCGTACGCGGGCGGCGCCGAGGGTCTTCGTCCACTCCGCGCGCAGGTCGTCGAAGATCGCGGCCGAGCGGGCGAGCGCGTCGAGGCCGTGCGGGGTCAGGTGGACGAGCTTGCGGCGGGCGTCGGTGGGGTCGTCGGCGCGTTCGGCGTAGCCGACGGCGAGGAGGCGGTCGACGGTCTTGCCTGCGGCCTGCTTGGAGACGCCGAGCCGGCGGCCGATGTCGCTGGCGGTGGCGCCCCGGGGGCCGCCGGCGGCGATGGCCTGGAGGGCGAAGCCGTGCGCGGGGCGGAGGTCGGGGTGGCCCTGGCGGGCGAGTTCGGCGTGCAGCCGGTCGATGAGGGTGCGGAAGCCGGCGAAGAGGAGCAGGGGGAGTTCGAAGCCCGGTGTCGCGTCGGTCGCGGGTTCCGCCGTGCTCTCCGCTGGGGGCGCCCCCTTGTCCGGGCCCGCGCCCTTCTCTGAGCCCGCGCCCCTGCCTGAGCCCGCGCCCTTGCCCGGATCGACAACCTGGTTTACGTTTCCTGCGTCCACTTGGTCAACCATGTTGTCCATTCTAGAGCTTTCCTCGGGAGTCGCCTTGTTCGTCGATCACACCCTTGAGTCCGCTCCCGCCGCCTCCCGTCCCTCCATGGAGCGGGTCGCCGGTGCCTGGGGGCGTCTGCCGCAGGCCGTGGCCCGAATGGCCGAGTCCCCGCACGCGCTGGACGGTTTCCTGCGGCTGAGCGCGATGTTCGAGGACACGAACCTCGACCCGCACGCGCGCGAGACGGTCGTCCTGACGGTCGCCGTGCGGAACCAGTGCCACCTCTGCATCCGGCTGCACGAGGCGAAGCTCGCCGCGCTGGGGCCGGACCCCGAGCCCGAACGGCTGGAGGCGATACGGCGGTTCACGCACCAGATCCTCGCCGCTGCCGGAGCTGTCAGCGACGAGGATCTGGAGGAGTTCTTCGGTTGGGGTTACACCCGCCAGAACGCCCTGGAGGTCGTCCTCGGCATCGGTGCCTACACGCTGTCGACGTTCGCGAACCGGCTGACCCGCTCGGCGTGAGCCTCACGTCAGGGCGAGCGTGACGAGGACGAGCGCCGAGCCGAGCGTGGCCAGGGCGAAGCGGGTCAGGACCACCGGGCGCATCCACGTCGGGAGCGCGGTTTTGGCGGCGGCGATGACGGCCTTGGCGTCGAGGGCGCGGACCGCCGCGTCCTCGGACCGGGCGAAGGCCGCCTCGGTGTAGCGGACGGCGAAGACCTGGCCTGCGGTGATGAAGCCGACGACGAGGAGGACGAGCGGCTCGACGACGAAGGAGAGCGTCCGGCCGAGGTCGCTG
The DNA here is from genome assembly GCF_043081505.1 of Streptomyces sp. NPDC014870. Taxonomy (NCBI): domain Bacteria; kingdom Bacillati; phylum Actinomycetota; class Actinomycetes; order Kitasatosporales; family Streptomycetaceae; genus Streptomyces; species Streptomyces sp. NPDC014870. The sequence goes on along the minus strand of NZ_JBIBWQ010000009.1, from coordinate 168,460 downwards.
CCGGCGAGGTTGAGCGCGCCGAGGACGGTCATCGTCACGCCGATGCCGAGCGCGACGGCGAACTCCCAGACCTTCTCCTTGAACGCTATGCCGTGCCGGGCGAGGACGTCGGCCCCCTGGCCCTGGCGGGCCAGCTCGGCCTCGGCGGCCCGCTGGGCGGCGCCGCCGCGGAACCAGGCGACGACCGGGATGACGAAGAAGGTGGCGGCGAGGAGGAGTTGGAGGGCGACGGGGAGGGCCGTGGAGAGCTGCATGGTGGTGATCCTCGGTTCGCGGAAGGAAGGGGGGCTGCCTGCGGGGGATGGGGGTCAGACCAGGGCGATCGCGACGAGGGCGAGCGCCGAGCCGCCGAAGACGATCGCGTGGCGGATGTTCTGCTGGATCCGGACCCAGCCGGGGAAGGCGTTCTCGGCGGCCTTGAGGAAGGCGGGGACGTCGATGCGGGCCAGCTCGGGGTCGCCCTTGCGCTCGAAGGCGGCGCGGACGGAGGAGACGGCGGTCAGGTTGCTGTAGAGGATCAGGCCGTTCATCACGATGACGAGCGACTGGAAGATCCAGGTGAGCGTCTGCCCCCACTCGTTGCCCGCGAAGTTGAGGACGGCGAGCGTGGTCATGACGGTCGCGACGGCGACCGGGGCCCAGGTCTCGTGGCCGCCGGCGTCGAACCTGAGGCCGTTCTCGGCGAGGACGCCGGGCCGCACGTCCTGGCGGGTGAGTTCGGCCTCCGCGGCGGTCGTGGCCGCCGGGCCGAAGCGGGCCCGGACGATCGGGATGCTGACGAAGGCGAGGGCGATGAGGATCTGCATGACAGCGGCGAGGTTGGCGTTCATCGGGGGTGTCTCCTGGGATTCGGTGTCGTCGTTCCTGACGAGGAAGACGATGCCGAACCGCGCTGACACCCCGCGGACCGTCGGCTGACAGCCTCGCGCGCGGCCTGTCAGCTCACCTGGCGCCCTGTCAGCGGGCCGCCGTACGGCCTCCGTACGGCGCTCCGAGCCCCCACGCCTGGTGCATCGCCGCGGCGAACGCGCCCGCGAGCCTGTGCTCGCCGGAGGGGCCGGGGTGGGTGCCGTCGTACGTGTCGGTGGCGAGGTCGTACGGCTCCGGTGGCGTCGCGAGCAGCAGCGGGGAGGCGGCCGTGTCCAGGTCGGCGACGGCCTTCGCGAGCAGCTCGTTGAAGCGCCCGCACTCGGCGGCGAAGGGCGCGTCGTAGCCGGCCCGCACGTTCGGGATGACCGGCATGATGACGGCCCTGACACGCGGGTTCGCGGCGCGGGCGGCGGCGACGAAGGCGCGTACGTTGTCGGCGGTCTGGGAGCTGTTGGTGTAGAAGCCGAGGTCGATCAGGCCGAGGGAGACCAGGAGCACGTCCGCCCCGGTCGCGGTGACCGTCTCGCCGATCAGCGGCGCCATGTGCAGCCACCCCTCGCCCCAGCCGGCCAGGTGGCGGCGGGCGGGCGCGGGGAAGGCGGGGTCGGCGTAGTCGTGCGAGACGGCGGCGTCGGCGCCGGAGTCGTACAGCTCGGTGCGCGGGCCGACGATCTCGTACCGCCCGGGCAGGGTGGCTTCGAGGTGCTGCCACATCCGGTAGCGCCAGGTGTGGTCGCCGGCCCGTCCGATGGTGCAGCTGTCGCCGACGAACATGAAACGCATGGTCACATCATCGCGGAGGCCGTCCGGCCGCTGCGACGTGATCCCGGCCACCTCCGCGTGCGGGGCGGGGGCGTGGCAGGCTGGTGGGCATGCGATCTTTCCCGGGTGTTGTCGGCGGCGCCGTGCTGGTCCTCGCCCTGGCGGTCGCCCCCGCCGGGGCGGCCGAGGGGGCGGCGGACCAGGACTTCACGATCAAGGACCCCCGGATCAAGGAGTCCAGCGGCATCGCCGCGAGCCGCGTCCACCCGGGCGTCTACTGGACGCACAACGACCAGGACGCCCCGCTGATCTACGGCGTCGACTCCCGGACCGGCGAGACCGTCGCGACGCTCACCATGAAGGGCGTCGGCACGCCCCGCGACATGGAGGCGATCTCCATCGGTCCGGACGGCGACATCTACGTCGGCGACATCGGGGACAACAAGGACGGCACCTGGGACCACGTCTGGATCTACCGCTTCCCCGAGCCCGAGCAGCTCAGGGACCAGACGGTCACGGCGAAGCAGTACGTCGTGAAGTACGCCGACGGCCCGCGCAACGCCGAGGCGCTGATGGTCCACCCGAAGACCGGCCGGGTCTACATCACCAGCAAGAACGAGAACACGGGCGGCCTCTACGCGGGCCCGGAGCGGCTCTCGGCCTCCGGTACGAACGTCTTCCGGCGCGTCGACGACGTGCCGTGGGTGACCGACGGCGCGTTCTCGCCGGAGGGCGACCGGCTGCTGCTGCGCGGCTACTTCAGCGCCAAGGAGTACGCCTGGAAGGACGGCCGCCTCGGCGACGACGGTACGAGCGTGGGGGCGCCGTTCCAGGGCCAGGCGGAGTCGGCGACGTACACGGTCGACGGCTCGGCGCTGATGTTCGGCTCGGAGGGCGAGAACAGCGGTGTCGTCCGGGTGGACCGGCCCGAGGCCCCGGCCCCCACCGGGAAGACGCCCGGCGCGGCGCCGCCGAAGGAATCGGGTGGCGTACCGGACACCCCCGAGGAGCGCGGCAACTTCACCGTCGGCGTGATCGTCCTCGGGGTCGCGACCGCCCTGGTCATCGGCGGGAAGCGGCTCCTGCGCCGCCGCTGACATCCTTGCCCCTGCTGCTCACGAGCGTCTCGAAGCCGTCCATCAGCCGGGCGAGGCCGAAGGCGAACTGGTCGACCTCGCGCGAGAAGGTGTCCTCCGCGAGCCCCGCCACCGCCGGGAACCGGCCCGTGGCCATGGCCCGTTCGAGGAACGGCGCCTGCGCCGCCCAGAAGTCCTCGTCGCTGACCCCGGTCTCCCTCGCCGCCTCGACGGCCTGCAGCTCCATGCGCGCGATCCCGGCGGCGAAGCCCTGGACGGTGACGATCACGGAGACGGTCTCCTGGTCGCTCAGCCCCATCCCGCTCGGCCCGGTCAGCCCGGCCAGGCACAGCTCGAAGCCGCGCAGGGTGTTCGGGCCGAGCAGTGAGCGGGCCTCGTTGACCTTGAGCAGCCAGGGGTGCGCCCGGTAGAGGGCCAGATGGCCGCGGGCCAGCCGCTCGACCGTGTCCCGCCAGTTCGCGGGCGGCTCCGGCTCGCCGGCCTCCAGGGATTCGCTGCCCCGGGACTCAGCGTCCCGGGACTCGCTCTCCAGGGACTCGCCCTGCACCCGGTCGAGCATCAGGTCGAGCAGCTCGGTCTTGCCGGGCACGTACCGGTACAGCGACATCGTTCCGACGCCGAGCTCCGCCGAGACCCGGCGCATCGACACGGCGTCCAGACCCTCCGCGTCCGCGAGGGCGACCGCCGCCCGGACGATCCGGTCGAGGGTGAGGCCCGGCTTGGGGCCGCGGCTGGGGCGTTCGCCCGTGCCCCACAGGAGATCGAGGCTGCTGGTCGTCGTGTCCTTCATGGCCCTCACCCTAAAACTGAGTACGGTGTACTCGATATGGGGTACGGTGTACTCAGTTTCGCTGAGTGGAGGCTCCCATGCATGAACACGCCGTCCTCGCCGAGGGCCTGCGCAAGAAGTACGGCGGCCGTGGCACCACCGCGTACGCCCTCGACGGCTTCGACCTCGCGGTCCGCCCCGGCACCGTGCACGGCCTGCTCGGCCCCAACGGCGCGGGCAAGACCACGGCCGTACGCGTCCTGGCCACGCTGCTCAAGGCGGACGGCGGCCGGGCCCGGGTCGCCGGGATCGACGTGGCCCGCTCCCCGCGCGCCGTCCGCGCCCGGATCGGCCTCGCCGGCCAGTACGCGGCCGTCGACGAGGGCCTCACCGGCCGTCAGAACCTCGAACTCTTCGGCCGGCTCTTCCACCTGGACGGCCGCCGCGCCCGCGCCCGCGCGGCCGAACTCCTCGACCGCTTCGACCTGGCCGACGCCGCCGACAAGGGCGCGGGCGACTACAGCGGCGGCATGCGCCGCCGGCTCGACCTCGCCGCCTCGATGATCCTCGCGCCCGACGTCCTCTTCCTCGACGAGCCCACCACCGGACTCGACCCGCGCGGCCGCGGCGAGGTCTGGGAGACGGTCCGCTCCCTGGTGGCCGGCGGCACCACGGTGCTGCTCACCACCCAGTACCTCGACGAGGCCGACCGGCTCGCCTCCCGGATCACCGTCATGGAGCGGGGCCGCGCCATCGCGGACGACACCCCCGAGGGGCTCAAGAACCGCATCGGGGGCGACCGTGTCGAGGTCGTGGTCACCGAACCCACCGACCTCGCCGCCGCCCGCGGGATCGTCGCCCGGGTCGCCGCCGGGGAGCCGGGCGTGGACGAGACCGAGCGCCGCGTCCACGCGCCGGTCGCGGACCGCGTCGCCGCGCTGACCGAGGTCGCCCGCGCCCTGCAGGACGAACGGATCCCCGTCCAGGACATCGGCCTGCGCCGCCCCAGCCTGGACGACGTCTTCCTGAGCCTGACGGGCAGCACCACCCCCACGGCAGCCGTGGGTACCCCCGCCACCCGCGAAGGAGCGATCGCCGTATGACCGCCGTCGACCTCACCCCGGCCGCCTCGCGCGGGCGCGGACCGGCGTACTGGGCCGTGGCCGACGGCCTCACCCTGGTCCGCCGCACCCTGCTCAACTACCGGCGCCAGCCGGTCGCCATCGTCTGGCAGCTCGGCTTCCCGATCGTCTCCGTCCTGCTCTACGGCTTCGTCTTCGGCAGCGCGATGCGGGTGCCCGGCGGCGGGGACTACAAGGACTTCCTGATGCCCGGCATGTTCGTCATGACGATGACGTTCGGCCTGATGAACACGGCGACCTCCGTCGTCTCCGACTCCGGCAAGGGGGTCATGGACCGCTTCCGTTCCATGCCGATGGCCCCGTCCGCCGTCGTCACCGGGCGCGGTCTGTCCGACCTCCTGGTCGCCGCCGCCGAACTGGCCATCCTCGCCGCCACCGCCCTCGCCATCGGCTGGTCCTCCGACGGCGGTCTCGCCGGCACGGCCCTCGCCTTCGGTCTGCTGCTGCTCCTGCGCTTCAGCCTGATCTGGGTCGGCGTGTGGTGCGGTCTGATCGTGCCGAACACGGAGACGGCCGGCGCGCTCTACGCGGTGATCTTCCCGGTCACGATGATCTCCAGCGTGTTCGTGGCGCCCTCGCTGATGCCGGGCTGGCTCGCGCCCGTCGCCGCCTGGAACCCGATCTCGTCCACGGTCGCCGCCACCCGCGAGCTGTTCGGCAACCCCGGCGCGGGCGGCGGCAGCTGGGTCGAACAGCACGCCGTCCTGATGGCCGTCCTCTGGCCGCTGGCGATCACGGCGGTCTTCCTGCCGCTGGCGGTACGGAGGTTCCAGCGGCTCAGCAGGTGAGCCTCACGGGGAACGCACGAGGGCCCGGCATCGACCATGTCCGATGCCGGGCCCTCGTGCGTACGGGGTGGGGCCTCCACCTGGTGCTCCTTGAAGTCGGGCAAGTGAGCGTAACCGTGTGTGAGTGAGTGTCGTTGTCAGAGTGTGAATCTGACCGATTGGGCGAAGGCGCAGGGTGTGCATCCGCAGACCGCGTATCGCTGGTTCCGTGAGGGAACGTTGCCGGTGCCGGCTCAGAGGGTCGGGCCACGCACGATCCTGGTGAACATCGACGCGAACGCCACACCTGAGGCCATCGGGGGTCTGGGCCTGTATGCCCGTGTGTCCTCGCACGATCAGAAGGCTGATCTGGAACGCCAGGTCGCTCGGTTGTCGGCGTGGGCAGCCAAGGCCGGTCACCGGATTGTTCGGCTGGAGGCGGAGGTCGCTTCGGGGATGGACGGCTGCCGGTCCAAGGCCCGGCGTCTGTTGGCCGATCCGGACGTGACCTGCGTAGTGGTTGAGCATAAGGATCGGCTGGGCCGGATGAACGTCGAGCTTGTCGAGGCCGCTTTGTCCGCGACGGGCCGTCGCCTGCTGGTCTTGGATGACGGCGAGGTCGAAGACGACTTGGTGCGGGACATGGTGGAGGTGCTGACCTCGTTCTGTGCCCGCCTGTACGGGCGCAGGTCGGCGAAAGACCGCGCCCGTAAGGCGCTGGAGGCCGCCGAGCATGGCTGAACTGCGCCCGATCGCCGCGCCGTTCGTGGCTCTCGGCCCGTCCGGTGTGGCGGTACGTGCCCGGCTGAAGGACCTCACCCCCGAGGATGAGACGGTGCTGCGCCTGGTGGGGGCGCATCTGGGTTCGCTCGCCTCGAAGGACCTCAAAGCGCGTTGCGCGGACGGTCTGGAGCACTCCACCGACACATGGGCGGCCCGCAAGCGGGACCTGACGGCGAGGTCGTCGTCCAGGTGGGCCGGGGCGATCACGAAGGGCACGCAAGACCAGTGGGCGCTGGCCCGGCGCGGCCAGGCCGCACATGTGCAATCCCTCGAAGCCGGTATCCGGGCGATCCGGCACCGGCTGTCGTTGCCGGTCGGCCACAAGGGCACCAAGCGGGCTCCGGGCGGCTACCGCTCCGCACACGAGTGGTTCCACAAGACGCGACGGCTGCAGGTGCTGGAAGACCGGCTCGAGACGGTCCGTGCCGAGTGGGAAGCGGGCCGGGTACAGGTCGTGCGTGGCGGCAAGCGTCTGCTGGGCACCCGCCACCACCTTGACCAGGCGCAGCTCACCGAGGCCGAGTGGCGCCAAAGGTGGCAGGCCGGGCGCTGGTTTTTGAAGGCGGACGGCGAGTCGGGGAAGAGGTTCGGCAACGAGACGATCCGCATCACACCCGAGGGCGAGGTGTCGATCAAGCTCCCGACTCCGCTCGCCGACTGGGCGAACGCCCCACATGGCCGGTACGTACTCGCCGCACGCGTGCGGATTTCTCACCGGGGGCAGGAATGGGCCGACCGTGTGGAAGCCAACCGGGCCGTGGCCTACCGCATCCACTACGACACCGGGCGCCAGCGCTGGTACGTGGATGCCTCCTGGCAGATCCCACCCACCCAGACCATCCCACTCGAAGCCGCCCTCACCCAGGGCGTGATCGGCGTCGATATGAACGCCGACCACCTCGCCGCATGGCGCCTCGACATCCACAGCAACCCGATCGGCCGTCCGCGCCGGTTCTTCTACGACCTGTCCGGCACCGCCCAGCACCGCGACGCCCAGCTGAGGCACGCCCTCACCCGGCTGCTGAACTGGGCCAGGACATGCGGCGTCAAGGCCATCGCGGTCGAAGACCTCGACTTCCAGGCCGAGAAAACCAGAGAGAAGCACGGGTACAAGCGCCGGTTCAGGCAGCTCATCTCCGGCATGCCGACCGGCAGGCTCCGCGCCCGGCTGGCCTCCATGACCGACGCCACAGGTATCGCGATCATCGCCGTGGACCCGGCCTACACCAGCAAATGGGGTGCCCAGCACTGGCAACAGCCGATGACCGGCCCCTCCCGTAAGACCACCCGGCACGATGCGGCGAGCATCGCGATCGGACGACGCGCCCAGGGACACCCGATCCGGCGTCGGACGGCACCGCCCCGTGCACACCAGAGCGATGTGCACGGGCATCGGACCGTCCAGGCCGACCGGCGTGCCCCCGGGCGTGAGGGACCCCGCCCCCGCATCCCCGGACCACGGACACGATCCGTGTCGCCGGACGCGGCGAGTACGCGGGCGACCAGGACACCCAACACCGTTCGGGATGTCCGCAGTGACCAGGAATGGGTCCAAGACTCACTCCTGCTCACTGATTAGGAACGGTTACAGCTTCTCGATCACGTAGTCGACGCAGGCCGTCAGGGCCCGCACGTCCGCCGGGTCGATCGCCGGGAACATCGCGATCCGCAGCTGGTTGCGGCCCAGCTTGCGGTACGGCTCGGTGTCCACGATGCCGTTGGCGCGCAGTACCTTGGCCACGGCCGCCGCGTCGATGTCGTCGGAGAAGTCGATCGTGCCGATGACCTGCGAGCGCTTGGCCGGGTCGGTGACGAACGGCGTCGCGTACTTGGACTCCTCGGCCCAGGTGTACAGCGCCTGGGAGGACTCCTTCGTCCGGGCCACGGCCCAGTCGAGACCGCCCTGGCCGTTGATCCACTTCAGCTGCTCGTTGAGCAGGAAGAGGGTCGAGAGCGCCGGGGTGTTGTACGTCTGGTTCTTCAGCGAGTTGTCGATCGCCGTCGGCAGGGAGAAGAACTCCGGGATGTGCCGGCCCGACGCGTGGATCCGCCGGGCGCGCTCCAGGGCGGCCGGGGAGAACGCCGCCAGCCACAGGCCGCCTTCGGCGGCGAAGGACTTCTGCGGGGCGAAGTAGTAGACGTCCGACTCGGCGATGTCGACCGGCAGGCCGCCCGCGCCGGAGGTCGCGTCGACCAGGACGAGCGCGCCCTCGTCGGCGCCCGCGACCCGCTTGACCGGGGCCGCGACACCCGTCGAGGTCTCGTTGTGGGTGTACGCGTACACGTCGACGCCCGCCTCGGCCACCGGCTCCGGGTGGGTACCCGGGTCGGCGGAGATCACGGTCGGCTCGGCCAGCCACGGGGCCAGCTTCGCGGCCTTCGCGAACTTGGAGGAGAACTCGCCGAAGGTGAGGTGCTGCGACTTCGACTCGATGAGCCCGTGGGTCGCGATGTCCCAGAAGGCGGTGGAGCCGCCGTTGCCCAGGATCACCTCGTAGCCCTCGGGCAGCGAGAAGAGGTCGCGCACGCCGGCCCGTACCTCGCCGACCAGGTTCTTGACCGGAGCCTGGCGGTGGGACGTGCCGAGCAGGGAAGTGCCGGTGGCGGCCAGGGCGTCCAGCGCCTCCGTACGCACCTTGGAGGGGCCCGCGCCGAAACGGCCGTCGGCGGGCTTGATGTCAGCGGGAATCTGGATCTCAGCCACGAGGCGGAGCGTATCGGGTCGCACCGCGCACGGCAGACGATGTCCGCCGGATGAGACGCCAGGTGAGACATCCTGACCTTGTGCGAAAACACCACGGGCACCAGGAGCGGTCGGAACTCGAGGCGGCGCTGCGCGCGGCCGTGGCGGGAGACGTGGACTTCGGCGCCACGGCGCGGGCCCTGACGACGATGGACGCGTCCAACTACCGCCGGGTGCCGCTCGGCGTCGTCGCGCCCCGGGACGCCGACGACGTGGCGGCCGCGCTCGCGGTCTGCCGGGAGCGGGCGGTGCCGGTGGTGGCGCGGGGCGGCGGCACGTCGATCGCGGGCCAGGCGACCGGGACGGGCGTGGTCCTCGACTTCACCCGGCACATGCGCGCCGTCGTCTCCGTGGACCACGAGGCGCGGACGGCGGTCGTCCAGCCGGGGCTCGTCCTGGACCGGCTGCGGGACGCGGTGCGCCCGTACGGGTTGACCTTCGGCCCCGACCCGTCCACGCACAGCCGCTGCACGCTCGGCGGCATGATCGGCAACAACGCGTGCGGCGCGCACTCGGTGGCCTGGGGGACGACGGCCGACAACGTCCTCGGGCTTGACGTGCGTACGTACGACGGGTCGTCCCTGAGCCTCGGCCGTGACTGGCGGGGCGCGCCGGCGGGGCTGCGGGAGCTGGTGGACGGAAACCTGGCGCTGCTGCGGACCGGGTACCCGGCGGGGCTGCCGCGCCGGATCTCCGGTTACGCGCTCGACGCGCTGCTGCCGGAGCGGGGCGGGGACGTGGCGCGGCTGCTCTGCGGCAGCGAGGGGACGCTGGGGGTGGTGACGGAGGCGACGGTTCGGCTGGTGGAGCCGCCGGCCGCGCCGGTCCTGGTGGTCCTCGGGTACGCGGACGAGAGCGCGGCGGCCGACGCGGCGGCGGGGCTGCTGCCGCTGGGCCCGCTGACGGTGGAGGGGATGGCGGCCGACCTGGTGCGGGGAGCGTCGGGGCTGCCGCGCGGGGGCGCGTGGCTGTTCGTCGAGGTGGACGGGGCGTCGGCGGCGCGGGCCCTGGTGGGGGCGGCGGACGCGCTGGACGCGGCCGTCGTGGCGGACCCGGCCGGGCAGCGGGCGCTGTGGCGGATCAGGGAGGACGCGGCGGGGACGGCGACGCGGACGCCCGACGGCGGCGACGCGTGGCCGGGGTGGGAGGACTGCGCGGTGCCCCCGGCCCGGCTCGGCGCGTACCTGCGCGCGTTCCGCGCGCTGTTGACGGAGTACGGCCTGCGGGGGACGCCGTACGGGCACTTCGGGGACGGCTGCGTCCATGTCCGGATCGACTTCGACCTGTACTCGGCGGCGGGGGTGGACCGGTTCCGGGAGTTCTCGGAGGCGGTGGCGGACCTGGTGGTGGCGCACGGGGGCTCTCTGTCGGGGGAGCACGGGGACGGGCGGGCGCGGGCGGAGCTGCTGCCGCGGATGTACGGCCCGGAGCTGGTCGGGCTCTTCGGCGCGGTGAAGGACGTCTGGGACCCGGACGGCGGACTGAACCCGGGGATGCTGGTGCGGCCGGGGCGGCTCGACGAGGGGCTGCGGTTCAAGGGCCTGCCGGTGGAGGCGCGGGAGGTCGCGCGGTGCGTGGGGGTGGCCAAGTGCCGGGTGGAGGGGCCGACGTCGGGCCCCGGGGTGATGTGTCCTTCGTACCGGGCGACGGGGGAGGAGATGCACTCGACGCGGGGCCGGGCGCGGCTGCTGCACGAGATGGCGCTGGGCGAGGTGATCACGGACGGCTGGCGCTCGGAGGAGGTGCGGGAGGCGCTCGACCTGTGCCTGTCGTGCAAGGGGTGCCGGAGCGACTGTCCGGTGGGCGTGGACATGGCCGCGTACAAGGCGCGTTTCCTGGACCGGCACTACGCGGGGCGGCGGCGGCCGTGGTCGCACGTGACGATGGGCCGGCTGCCGGAGTGGCTGCGGATGTTCGGTCCGGCGCTGAACCTGGCGCGGATGCTGCCGCCCCGGCTCGCGGCCCGGCTCGCGGGGGTCGCTCCGGAGCGGGAGCTGCCGAAGGTGGCGTCGCGGACGTTCCTGTCGTGGTTCGGCACGCGCCTGGAGACGGCGTCGGACGTGTGGCTGTGGCCGGACACCTTCACCAACCACCTCTCGCCGCAGGTCGGCCGCTCGGCGGTACGGGTCCTGGAGGCGGCGGGCGTACGGGTGGGGCTGCCGCCGGGCCGGGTGTGCTGCGGGCTGACGTACGTGTCGACGGGGCAGCTGGACCGGGCCCGGGAGGTGATGCGCGGGACGCTCGACGTGATGGAGCCGCAGCTCGGGCATCCCGTGGTCGTCCTCGAACCCTCCTGCGCGGCGGCCCTGCGGACGGACCTGCCGGAACTCCTCCCGGACGATCCGCGGGCGCGCGAACTGGCCTCCTCGGTACGGACCTTCGCCCAGGCCCTTGAGGAGTTCGCGCCGACGTGGGAGCCACCGCGCCTGGACCACCCGGTCATCGGCCAGACCCACTGCCACCAGCACGCCGTCCTGGGCGACGGGCCTGACCGGCGTCTGCGGGAACGGATGGGCCTGACGGGTGAGTTGAGCGGGGGCTGCTGCGGTCTCGCGGGCAACTTCGGCTTCGAGCCCGGTCATTACGAGGTGTCGGTGGCCTGCGCGGAGGACCAGCTGCTGCCTGCGGTGCGGGCGGCGGACGAGAACGCGGTGCTGCTGGCCGACGGTTTCTCCTGCCGCACCCAGCTCGACGACCTGGCGGGCCGCAGGGCGCGTCATATCGCGGAGGTCCTGGCGGAGGCGATCGAGCCGCAGTAACATACATACATGAATGTACGTGAGGGTGGAGCCGTCCCCGGCTCCCCGGCGCCCCGCCGGTCCACCCAGGCCGAGCGGCGGGAGCGCACACGGGTCGCGCTCGTGGAGTCCGCCGCCCGCGGGCTGTCCCGGCACGGCTACGGCAACCTCGTCCTGGAGCAGGTGGCCAGGGACGCCGGCTACACGCGCGGGGCGCTCTACCACCAGTTCAAGGACAAGCAGGAGCTGGCCCTCGCGGTGACCGAGTGGGTCTTCGAGGCCTGGGACCGGGAGGTCGGGCACCACGTCGAGCGGGAGACGGAACCGCTCGCGGCGCTGCTCACGCTCGCCCGCGCCCACACCGCCTTCTGCCGGCGGGACATCGCCCGCGTGGCGGTGGCGCTGCGCCTGGAGTTCTCCGGGCGTGACCATCCGATCGGCCGGCAGGTGGAGGCGGGCTACCGCGCCCTTCTCGCCCTCTGCACCGGCTACGTCGAGGCCGGGCGCGCGGCGGGCACGATCCCCGCGGGACCGCCGGCCGAGGACGTCGCCCTCGCCTACGTGGGCGCGCTCGAAGGCACCTCGATCGCCCTCGCGGGCCGCGTGCCCGACGACGCGTCGCTCGCCGTCGCCGCCGTCTCGGGGGCCCTCGGTCTCGACCCCCGCACCACCGCGCACTCCTCTGTACGGCACGAACCGCAGGAGGTACACGATGGAACTTCCCAAGTCCGCGCACACGTCCCGCCCGTGGCGGATACACGAACTGACGCCTGACTTCCGGCTCTACGACGTCTGGGCGCTGCCGACGCCCGGCGGCCCCGACGACTTCCCGCGCCTGGTGCGGAACTTCGCGGGCGGCGACACGGACGACAACTCCTCCTGGATCGCGCGGCAGCTCTTCGCGATCCGCTGGAAGCTCGGCGAGCTGCTCGGCTGGGACGACAAGGACAAGGGCCTCGGCTCCCGGGTGCCGACCCTGCGCGACCGGCTGCCGCAGGACCTCCGCGACGGCCCGGCCGGACCGGAGTTCGAGCGGCTGCCCTTCACGTCCGTCTACCTCAGGGACGACGAGTGGGCGGCGGAGATGGCGAACCGGACCATGCACGGGGTGATGCACCTGAGCTGGGTCCCGGACGGCTCGGGCGGCCACCGCGGCCAGCTGGCGGTCCTGGTGAAGCCCAACGGCCTGTTCGGCAAGGCCTACATGGCCGCGATCGCCCCGTTCCGGCATCTGATCGTGTACCCGCCGCTGATGCGGGACATCGGCCGGGAGTGGCGCGCGGCGACGCGTTAGGGCCGGGAGGTCGTCAGGGGTGGTTCCCCCTGCGGAGCGGTCGGGGCCGCCCTCGTGAACGTACGGCGGTAGGTGCGCGGCGGGACCCCGCGGCGGCGGACGAACTGTTCGCGCAGGACCGCCGCGCTGCCGTAGCCGACGAGGCGGGCGATCTCCTCGACCGGGAGGTCGGTCGTCTCCAGGAGCTCCTCCGCCCGGCCGAGCCGCTGGCCGAGGACCCAGGCGTGCGGAGTGGTCCCGGTCGCGGCGGCGAAGCGGCGGGCGAAGGAGCGGTGGCTCATCAGGGCGCGGCGGGCCAGTTCGGCCACGGGCAGCGGCTCGTGGAGGTGCTCGCGGGCCCAGGCCAGCACACCGGCGAGCCGCTCGTCCTCGCAGTCCTCAGGTACGGGCGCGGTGACGAACTGCGCCTGCCCGCCGTCGCGGTGCGGCGGCAGGACGAGGTCCCGGGCGACGGCGTTCGCGGCGGCCGCTCCGTACTCGCGGCGCAGCAGGTGCAGACAGAGGTCGAATCCGGCGGCGGCGCCCGCGCCCGTCAGGATCCGGCCCTCGTCGACGTACAGGGCGTCCGGCTCGACGGTGACGGCCGGGTGCTGGCGCGCGAGCAGGTCGGCGAACCGCCAGTGGGTGGTGGCCCGCAGCCCGTCGAGCAGCCCCGCCGCGGCGAGCGCGAACGCGCCGACGCAGTGCGACCCGACGAGCGCGCCGCGCGCGTGGGCGGCGCGGAGCGCGTCGAGCACGGGGGGCGGCGGCGGGGTGCGGAAGTCGGCCCAGGGCAGGGCGAGTACGAGATCGGCCGAGGCGAGCCGGTCGAGCCCGTGGGTGACGGTGAGCGGCACGCCGAGGTCGGTGGGGACCTGGCCCGGCCGGTCCGAACAGACCGCGAAGTCGAACCGCGGAAGCCCCGCGGGCGGCGCCGCGAACACCTCGGAGACGAGCCCGACGGCGAGCATGCCGACGCGCGGCGGGGCGTAGACGGCGACGCTCAGGAACGGCGGCATGCGGGGGAGTGTGGCACGGGCGGTGACGCCCGCGCCGAGGGGGTTGGCAGGAAACCCGCGATGGGTGGCAGGACGGCCACTCGTCGGTGATCGTCCGCCCGGCGAAGCTGGGCGCATGAGCGACAAGCCGCGCGGAAACACCGCCACCTACACCGTCCTGACGACCGGTTACACCCTCTCCACGGGTCCGGGCGTCGCCGCCACCGTCTCGTACGTGACCGACGGCGACCGCCATGTGATCGTCGACCCCGGCATGGTGGCGAGCCGCGAGCGGATCCTCGGCCCGCTGGCCGAACTGGGCCTCGGTCCCGACGACATCACCGACGTCGTGCTCAGCCACCACCACCCCGACAACACCATGAACGTCGGCCTGTTCGGCCGGGCCCGCGTCCACGACCACAAGGCCGAGTACCTGGACGACCAGTGGACCGACCGGGACGCCGAGGGTCATGAACTGACCCCGTCCCTGCGCCTGATCCGCACCCCGGGGCACAGCCCCGAGGACATCACGCTCCTCGCCGGCACGGCGGACGGCGTCGTCGCCTTCGTCGGCGACCTCTGGTGGCGCCCGGACGGCCCGGCCGAGGACCCGGTGGCCCCCGACCGCGACCGGCTCCGCACCTCCCGCCTGCGGGTCCTGGAGACCTCCGACGTGATCGTCCCGGGCCACGGGGGCCCGTTCCCCGCGGGCGAGGAGGCACCGCTGTAGCGGGCGAGCGGGCGAGCGGGCGAGCAGGCGAGCGGGCGGGCGGGCGAGCGAGCGGACGGACGGACGGACGGACGGACTCACGCGCCCCCGGCGATCTCCTTCGCCAGGGTCACCAGGAGCTCCGTCGCCGGGTGGGGGGAGGTGTCGCGCCAGGCCAGCAGGACCGGGATCCGAGGGGCGTCGGGGAGGGGGCGGTAGGTGACGCCCGGGTGGGGGTGCATGGCCGCCGTCGAGGCCGAGGAGACGCCGACGCCCCGGCCGGCCGCGATCGCGGTGAGCCAGTCGTCGGTGTTGCCGACCGTCAGGGTCGTGGCAGGGCGCAGGTGCGCGGGCCAGAGGGACGGGGTCGTGGTGCCCGAGACGGTGTTGAGGACGATCGTCTCGTCCGCGAGGTCCGCAAGGGTGAGGGACGTACGGGACGCCAGCGCGCTGTCCGTGGCCACGGCGGCCACCCGGTCCTCGCTGGCCAGCTCCTCGGTGGCCAGGCCGGGCGCGTCCACGGGGCCCCTGAGGAGCGCCGCGTCCACCTCGCCGCGGACCAGGCCGGCCGTGCGGTCGTCGATGCGGAGGAGTTCCAGCGGGGTCTCGGGGTGCTCGTGCTGCCAGCGGCGCAGCAGCGGGGTGGTGTAGGGGCCGAACGCCGACCACGCGTGCCCGAGCCGCAGCGGCCGGTGGCGCAGCCGCGCGGGGTCGAGGGCCGCGTCGAAGGCGGCGACGGCCGCCGCCGCGCGGTCGTGGAAGGCGCGGCCCTCGGCGGTGAGCGCGAGGTGGTGCGTGGAGCGGTCCACGAGCCGGACGCCGAGGTGTTTCTCCAGGGCGGCGAGGGTGCGGGACATCGCGGGCTGGGTGAGGTGGAGCCGGGCGGCGGCGCGGGTCACGTTGCCCTCCTCCGCGATGGCGAGAAAGCAGCGAAGGTGGCGGAGCTCGATGCCCGAGCGACTCCCTTGACTCATGCGCCTGGAGCATAACCGCAGTCCAATCGGCATTTCACGCGCCGCGCGGGACGGCCTAGCGTGAGTCTCGGAGCCCTCTTGACGGGTCCACTATCCTGGACTTGCAAGTCCAGTCTGATGAACCATGGTGCAGGGGAGTGAGCCGGTGGACAGCCCGGTGAAGGACACCGCGGCCGGTACGCGGTCGACGGCGAAGGCGACCGCCGCGGCGACGGCGGGCGCGGCGTCGGCGTCGGCGGGCGCGGCGTCGGCGGGCGCCGCGACGGC
Organism: Streptomyces sp. NPDC014870; assembly: GCF_043081505.1. Classification (NCBI taxonomy): domain Bacteria; kingdom Bacillati; phylum Actinomycetota; class Actinomycetes; order Kitasatosporales; family Streptomycetaceae; genus Streptomyces; species Streptomyces sp. NPDC014870. Next base: position 152,568 of record NZ_JBIBWQ010000009.1, on the reverse strand, counting down.
TCGCGCCGCGCGCGGCGGTGGCGCCCGCCTGGGCCCGGTCGCGCTCGTCGTCGCGGGCGGGCTCTCGGTCCAGTTCGGTTCCGCCGTCGCCGTCCTGCTGATGCCGCGCGCAGGGGCGCTCGGCGTGGTCACGCTGCGGCTCGTCCTCGCCGCCGCCGTGCTGCTGACCGTCTGCCGCCCCAAGGTCCGCGGCTACAGCCGGGCCGACTGGGGCACGGTCGTCGCCTTCGGTACCGCGATGGCCGGGATGAACATCTTCATCTACCAGGCCGTCGACCGGATCCCGCTCGGCGCCGCCGTGACCCTGGAGGTCCTCGGCCCGCTGCTGCTCTCGGTCATCGCCTCCCGCCGCCTCTCGAACCTCCTGTGGGCCGGGCTCGCGCTCGGCGGTGTCCTCCTGCTGAGCGGCATGCTCACCGGCGGCGGCTTCACCCGCCTCGACCCGGTCGGCGCCGGCTTCGCCCTCGCGGCGGGCGCGATGTGGGCGACGTACATCGTCTTCAGCGCCCGCACCGGTCGGCGCTTCCCGCAGGCGGACGGCCTCGCGCTCGCGATGGCCTTCGGTGCGGTCCTCAGCCTGCCCTTCGGCATCGTCGAGGCGGGCGACAAGCTCCTGGTCCCCTCCACGATCGCCCTCGGCCTCGCCGTCGCCCTGATGTCCTCGGTCCTCCCGTACACCCTCGAACTCCTGGCCCTGCGCCGCCTCCCCGCCCCCACCTTCGCCATCCTGATGAGCCTCGAACCTGCCATCGCCGCGACCGCGGGCTTCCTCGTCCTGAGCCAGGGCCTCTCCCTCCTCGACGCCCTCGCCATCGCCCTCGTCATCGCGGCGAGCATGGGCGCCGTCCGCACCCAGTCCAAGCGCGTCCGGGCGGTCCCGGAGGCGTAGCCCCGGGTCGTGCCCGAAGGTCCGTCGCCGCGGAGGGTTCGCCCCCGCGGCGAACTTTTCGCGCCAGTACAAGCAAGCACGCTTGATTGTTTCTGTCGCCGCTGCCATGCTCCTCCGCACACGCCCGTGTCCCGAGGGGAGCGCACCGTGTCCGACCCCGCCGTCGTCCTCGACGATCTGCGCCGTGAGAGCGAGGAAGTCGACCGGCTCGTCGCCGAGTTGAGCGAGGCGAGATGGGCCGCGCCCACCCCCGCGGCCGGCTGGACCGTCGCCCATCAGGTCGCCCACCTCGCCTGGACCGACCGCGCCGCCCTGCTGGCCGTCACCGACGCCGAAGGGTTCCGCGCCGAGGCCGAGAAGGCGCTCGCCGCGCCCGAGTCGTTCGTCGACGACGGCGCCGCCGAGGGCGCCGCGCTCACCCCCGACGAGCTCCTCGGGCGCTGGCGCGTCGGCCGTGAGCGGCTCTGGACCGCCCTGGCCACCGCCCCGCCCGGCGCCCGCTTCCCCTGGTACGGGCCGCCCATGAGCGCCGCCTCGATGGCGACCGCCCGCCTCATGGAGACCTGGGCGCACGGCCAGGACATCGCCGACGCCCTCGGGGCCGTCCGGGCGCCCACCGCCCGCCTGCGCCATGTCGCCTGGATCGGCGTCCGTGCCCGCGACTACGCCTACCTCGTCCGGGGCATCGAGCCGCCCGCCGAGCCGTTCCGGGTGGAGATCGTCGGACCGGGCGGCGATGTGTGGGCGTACGGGCCCGAGGACGCGGACCAGCGGATCACCGGACCCGCGCTCGACTTCTGCCTCCTCGTCACCCAGCGCGTCCACCGCGACGACACCGCCCTCGTGGCGGAGGGCGAGGACGCCGCGCACTGGCTCACCATCGCCCAGGCCTTCGCCGGTCCGCCCGGCGGCGGGCGGGCAGCGGGGGAGCGGTCGTGACCCTCCGCACCCTCCGTATCGGCAACGCCTCCGGTTTCTACGGCGACCGCTTCGACGCCGTCCGCGAGATGCTCACCGGAGGTGACGCGGGCGGGTCGGGCGAAGGCGGCGGACCCGGGGCCCTCGACGTCCTCACCGGCGACTACCTCGCCGAGCTGACCATGCTCATCCTCGGCCGCGACCTCCTCAAGGACCCCAAGGGCGGGTACGCCAAGACCTTCCTGCGTCAGATGGAGGAGGGCCTCGGCCTCGCCCACGAGCGCGGCGTCCGCATCGTCACCAACGCCGGCGGCCTCAACCCCGCCGGACTCGCCGACGCCCTCACCGCGCTCGCCGACCGGCTCGGCCTTCCCACCCGGATCGCGTACGTCGAGGGCGACCGGCTCCCGCCCCGCGAGGGAGTGCTGACCGCCAACGCCTACCTCGGCGGCGGCGGCATCGCCGCCTGTCTGACCGCCGGCGCCGACGTCGTCGTCACCGGCCGCGTCACCGACGCCGCCCTCGTCACCGGGCCCGCGCAGTGGTGGTTCGGCTGGGGGCCCGAGGAGTACGACGCGCTGGCCGGCGCGGTCGTCGCCGGGCACGTCCTGGAGTGCGGCACCCAGGCCACCGGCGGCAACTACGCCTTCTTCGCCGGACACGACGTCCGCCGCCCCGGCTTCCCGCTCGCCGAGATCCACTCCGACGGCACCGCCGTCATCACCAAGCACCCCGGCACCGGCGGCGTCGTCGACGTCGGGACGGTGACCGCCCAGCTCCTGTACGAGACGGGCGGCGCCCGCTACGCCGGACCCGACGTGACCGCCAGGATCGACACCGTACGGCTCACCCAGGAGGGGCCCGACCGGGTACGGATCGACGGCGTGCGGGGCGAGGCGCCGCCGCCCACGCTCAAGGCCGGACTCACCCGGATCGGCGGCCACCGCAACGAGGTCGTCTTCGTCCTCACCGGGCTCGACATCGAGGCCAAGGCCCAGCTCGTGCGGGACCAGGTCGAGGACGCCTTCGAGCGCGGAAAGTCCCGCCCCGCCGAGGTCCGCTGGGAGCTGGCCCGGACCGACCGGAGCGACGCCGACACCGAGGAGACCGCCAGCGCGCTCCTCCGGCTCGTCGTCCGCGACCCCGCCCCCGAACCCGTCGGCCGGGCTCTCAGCGGCGCCGCCGTCGAACTGGCCCTCGCCAGCTACCCCGGCTTCCACGTCACCGCCCCACCCGGCAGGGGCGCCCCCTACGGCGTCTTCGAGGCCGCGTACGTCCCCGCCGCCGACGTCCCGCACACCGCCGTCCTGCCCGACGGCAGCAGGGTCGCCGTCCCCGTACCCGTACGCACGAGGGAACTGGAGCCGGTCGCCGAGCCGCCACTGCCCGAGCCCCTGCCGGACGGGCCGACGCGGCGCGTCCCGCTCGGGCGCGTCGCCGGGGCCCGCAGCGGCGACAAGGGCGGCGACGCCAACATCGGGGTGTGGGTCCGCGACGACACCGCCTGGCGGTGGCTCGTGCACGGCCTCACGGTGGAGAGACTCCGACAACTCCTGCCCGAGACGCGCGACTTCGACGTCGTACGGCACGTCCTGCCCCGGCTGCGCGCCGTGAACTTCGTCGTCACCGGGATCCTCGGCGAGGGCGTCGCCTCCCAGGCCCGCTTCGACCCCCAGGCCAAAGCCCTCGGCGAGTGGCTCCGCGCCCGCGCACTCGACGTACCGGAGGAACTCCTGTGACGACCCGGCCACCCGCCCCGGAGGAACTGCTGTGACCGTCCTCGCCTCCGCCCTCGACACGGGCGGCCCCGACTACGCGGCCCACCGCGCCGCCATGCTCGACAAGCTCGCCGCGCTCGACACCGAGCACGCCAAGGCGCTCGCGGGCGGCGGCGAGAAGTACGTCCAGCGGCACCGGGGGCGCGGCAAGCTGCTCGCGCGCGAGCGCATCGAGCTGCTCCTCGACCCCGACACGCCCTTCCTCGAACTGTCCCCGCTCGCCGCCTGGGGCAGCGACTATCCGGTCGGCGCGTCGATCGTCACCGGCATCGGGGTGGTCGAGGGCGTCGAGTGCCTGATCACCGCCAACGACCCGACCGTACGCGGCGGCGCCTCCAACCCGTGGACGCTGAAGAAGGCGCTGCGGGCGAACGAGATCGCGTACGCCAACCGGCTCCCGGTCATCTCGCTCGTCGAGTCCGGGGGCGCCGATCTCCCGTCCCAGAAGGAGATCTTCATCCCCGGCGGCGCGCTCTTCCGCGACCTCACCCGGCTCTCCGCCGCCGGCATCCCCACGATCGCGGTGGTCTTCGGCAACTCCACGGCCGGCGGGGCGTACGTCCCCGGCATGTCCGACCACACCGTGATGATCAAGGAGCGGTCGAAGGTCTTCCTCGGCGGTCCGCCGCTGGTGAAGATGGCGACGGGCGAGGAGAGCGACGACGAGTCGCTCGGCGGCGCCGAGATGCACGCCCGTACGTCCGGTCTCGCCGACCACTACGCCGTCGACGAGGTCGACGCGCTGCGCCAGGCCCGGCGCATCGTCGCCCGGCTCAACCACCGCAAGGCGCACCCCGAGCCGGCCCTCGCGGAGCCGCCGAAGTACGACGAGGACGAGCTGCTCGGGATCGTGCCGGGGGACCTGAAGACCCCCTTCGACCCGCGCGAGGTGATCGCCCGGACCGTCGACGGCTCGGACTTCGACGAGTTCAAGCCGCTGTACGGGCCGAGTCTGGTGACCGGCTGGGCCGAGCTGCACGGCTATCCGGTCGGCATCCTCGCCAACGCCCAGGGCGTCCTGTTCAGCGCCGAGTCGCAGAAGGCGGCCCAGTTCATCCAGTTGGCCAACCAGCGCGACATCCCGCTGGTCTTCCTGCACAACACCACCGGCTACATGGTCGGCAAGGAGTACGAGCAGGGCGGCATCATCAAGCACGGCGCCATGATGATCAACGCGGTGTCGAACAGCCGGGTGCCGCATCTGAGCGTGCTCATGGGCGCGTCGTACGGCGCCGGGCACTACGGCATGTGCGGCCGGGCCTACGACCCGCGCTTCCTCTTCGCCTGGCCGAGCGCCAAGTCCGCCGTCATGGGCCCGCAGCAGCTGGCCGGGGTGCTGTCGATCGTGGCGCGGGCAAGCGCCGCCGCGAAGGGGCAGCCGTACGACGACGAGGCGGACGCCGGTCTGCGCGCGATGGTCGAGGCGCAGATCGAGTCGGAGTCGCTGCCGATGTTCCTGTCCGGGCGGCTGTACGACGACGGCGTCATCGACCCCCGCGACACCCGCACGGTCCTCGGGCTGTGCCTGTCCGCGATCCACACGGCACCGGTCGAGGGCGCGCGCGGCGGCTTCGGCGTCTTCCGGATGTGAGGCACCCATGATCGGAACCCTGCTCGTCGCCAACCGGGGCGAGATCGCCTGCCGGGTCTTCCGCACCTGCCGCGAGCTGGGCATCGCGACGGTCGCGGTGTACTCGGACGCGGACGCGGGCGCGCTGCACGTACGGGAGGCGGACGCGGCGGTACGGCTGCCGGGGGCGGCGCCCGCGGAGACGTACCTCCGCGGTGACCTCGTCGTGAAGGCGGCGCTCGCGGCGGGCGCGGACGCCGTCCACCCCGGGTACGGATTCCTCTCCGAGAACGCGGAGTTCGCGCGGGCCGTGCTCGACGCGGGCCTGGTGTGGATCGGGCCGCCGCCGGAGGCGATCGAGGCGATGGCCTCGAAGACCCGGGCGAAGGAGCTCCTCGGCGTCGAAGCCCTGGTGGACGTCACCGAGGCGGACCTGCCGGTCCTGGTGAAGGCGGCGGCGGGCGGCGGTGGGCGCGGTATGCGGATCGTCCGCGAACTCGACTCTCTCGAAGAGGAGTTGAAGGCGGCTTCGGCGGAGGCGGCGAGCGCGTTCGGGGACGGTGAGGTCTTCGTCGAGCCGTACGTGGAGAACGGGCGCCATGTCGAGGTCCAGATCCTGGCGGACGGCGCGGGCACGGTCTGGGCGCTCGGCACCCGCGACTGCTCGCTCCAGCGCCGCCACCAGAAGGTCATCGAGGAGTCCCCGGCGCCGGGGCTCGCGCCCGAGCTGGTCGACTCCCTGTACGAGCGGTCCGTCGCCGCCGCGAAGGCGGTCGGGTACGTGGGCGCGGGGACGGTGGAGTTCCTCGTCGCGGGCGGGCGGGCGCACTTCCTGGAGATGAACACCCGGCTGCAGGTGGAGCATCCGGTGACGGAGGCGGTGTACGGGGTCGACCTGGTCGCGCTCCAGATCGCCGTCGCGGAGGGCGCCCCGCTCCCGCCGGAGCCCCCGGAGGCGTCCGGCCACGCCATCGAGGCCCGCCTCTACGCCGAGGACCCGGCGTCGGCGTGGACGCCCCAGGCGGGCACGCTGCACGCCCTCGCCTTCCCCTCGCACGTCCGCGTCGACACCGGATACGTCTCGGGCGACACCATCGGCGTCCACTACGACGCCATGCTCGCCAAGGTCGTCGTCCACGCGGCCACCCGGCCCGAGGCCGTCCGCACGCTCGCGCGCGCCCTGGAGACGGCCCGGGTGCACGGCCCCGTGACCAACCGGGAGCTGCTCGTCGGCTCTCTCCGGCACCCCGAGTTCGGTGACCCGGAACGGCTCGACACCGGCTTCTACGACCGCAACCTCGACGCGCTCACCCAGGCGCCGCCCGGCGCGGCGCACGCCGCCGTCGCCGCCGCCCTCGCGGACGCGGAGGAGCGGCGGGGGGCGTACGGGCCGCGGGGCCGGTTCGGGGGCGGCTGGCGGAACCTCGCCTCCCAGGACCAGGCCAAGGCGTACGGCGAGCACGAGGTCCGCTACCGGCCCACACGGGACGGCGGCTACACGGTCACCGCGCCGGAGGGCATCCGGGTGGTGGCCGCCGCGCCGGACGCAGTCCGCCTCGAAGTGGACGGTGTCGTACGGCGCTTCGAGGTCACCCGCTACGGCGGCGACGACGTCGTGCACGTGGGCGCGCACCGGCTGGACCCCGTGCCCCGCTTCCCGGACCCGGCCGACCAGCGGGAGCCCGGCTCCCTCCTTGCGCCGATGCCCGGCACGGTCGTCCGGGTCGCGGACGGGCTCGCGGTCGGGGACCCGGTCACCGCAGGGCAGCCGCTCCTCTGGCTGGAGGCCATGAAGATGGAGCACCGCGTCATCGCCCCCGCCTCCGGCACGCTCACCGCGCTCCACGCCGCCCCAGGCCGCCAGGTCGAGGTCGGCGCCCTGCTCGCCGTCGTACAGCAGTCCGTGCAGCCCGCTCAGTCCGTGCAGTCCGAAGCGCAGGAGGACAAGTCCGTATGAGCAGCACCATGATCGAAAGCGAAGAGCTGACCGCGCTCCGCGCCGCCGTCTCGGCGCTCGGTCACCGCCACGGCCCCGGCTTCGACCGCGCCGCGCTCTGGGCGGAGGCGGGCAAGCTCGGCTACCTGGGCGTGAACCTGCCCGAGGAGTACGGCGGCGGGGGCGGCGGCATGGCCGAGTTGTCCATCGTCCTGGAGGAGGCGGGGGCCGCCGGCGCACCGCTCCTGATGATGGTCGTCTCGCCCGCGATCTGCGGCACGGTCATCGCCCGCTTCGGTACGGAGGAGCAGAAGCGGGCCTGGCTGCCGGGCCTGGCGGACGGCTCGCGCACGATGGCCTTCGGCATCACCGAGCCCGACGCCGGCTCCAACTCCCACCGGATCACGACGACGGCCACGAGGACCGAGGACGGCTGGGTCCTGAGCGGCCGCAAGGTCTTCGTCTCGGGCGTCGACATCGCCGACGCGACCCTGATCGTCGGCCGGACCTCGGACGCCCGCACGGGCAGCCTCAAGCCCTGCCTGTTCGTCGTCCCCCGCGACGCCCCCGGCTTCGAGCGCCGCCAGATCGACATGGAACTCGACGCGAACGAGAAGCAGTTCGAGCTGACCCTGGACGACGTCCACCTCCCCGCCGACGCGCTCGTCGGCGACGAGGACGCGGGGCTCCTCCAGCTCTTCGCCGGGCTCAACCCGGAGCGCATCATGACGGCCGCGTTCGCGATCGGCATGGGCCGCTACGCCCTCGCCCAGGCCGTGAAGTACGCGAAGGAGCGCACGGTCTGGAAGACCCCCATCGGCGCCCACCAGGCCATCGCCCACCCACTCGCCCAGGCCCACATCGAACTGGAGCTGGCCCGCCTGATGATGCAGAAGGCCGCCCAGCTCTACGACGCCGGCGACGACATCGGCGCGGGCGAGGCCGCCAACATGGCGAAGTACGCGGCGGGCGAGGCCTGTGTGAAGGCCGTCGACCAGTCCGTCCACACCCTCGGCGGCAACGGCCTGACCCGCGAGTTCGGCCTGGCCCGCCTGATCGCCGCCTCCCGCGTCGCCCGTATCGCCCCGGTCAGCCGGGAGATGATCCTGAACTACGTGTCCCACCAGTCCCTGGGTCTCCCCAAGTCGTACTGATCCGGTCCATCCTGGCGCCACCGTCCGACACCGAAGGGGCACACATGGTGTTTCACAGCGAGTACGCGGATGTTCCGGCCCTCTCCCTCCCCATCCACGACGCCGTCCTCGGCCGGGCCGCCGAGTTCGGGGACACCCCGGCGCTGGTCGACGGGGCCGGGGAGCTGAGTCTCACGTACGCCCAGGTCGACGCGTTCCACCGGCGGGTCGCCGCCGGGCTCGCGGAGGCGGGGGTCCGGAAGGGGGACGTCGTCGCCCTGCACAGCCCCAACACCGTGCTGTACCCCGTCGCGTTCTACGCGGCCACCCGCGCCGGCGCGTCCGTCACCACCGTCCACCCGCTGGCGACGCCGGAGGAGTTCGCCAAGCAGCTCGCCGACTCCTCCGCGCGCTGGATCGTCACCGTCTCCCCGCTCCTCCCGGCGGCCCGCCGGGCGGCCGAACTCGCGGGCGGCATCGCGGAGATCTTCGTCTGCGACCAGGCGCCCGAGGACGAGGGGATCCGGTCCCTGCAGTCGATGCTCGGCGGCTCCGCGCCCGAGCCGGACATCGCCATCGACCCGGACGAGGACGTCGCCGCGCTCCCGTACTCCTCCGGCACCACCGGCGTCCCCAAGGGCGTGATGCTCACCCACACGTCCATCGCGACCAACCTCGCGCAGCTCGGCCCGCTGATCCCGATGAAGCCGGGCGACCGCATCCTCGCGGTGCTGCCGTTCTTCCACATCTACGGGCTCACCGCGCTGATGAACGCACCCCTGCGGCACGGCGCCACCGTCGTCGTACTGCCCCGCTTCGACCTCGACACCTTCCTGGCCGCCATCCAGAACCACCGCATCAACGGCCTGTACGTCGCCCCGCCCATCGTCCTCGCGCTCGCCAAGCACCCGGCGGTCGCGCAGTACGACCTGTCCTCCCTGGAGTACATCGTCAGCGCCGCCGCCCCGCTCGACGCCTCGCTCGCCGAGGCGTGTTCGGCGCGGTTGAAGCTGCCGCCGGTCCGGCAGGCGTACGGGATGACCGAGCTGTCCCCGGGTACCCACGTCGTCCCCCTGGACGCGCAGAGTCCGCCGCCCGGCGCCGTCGGGAAGCTCCTGCCCTCGACCGAGATGCGGATCCTGTCCCTCGACGACCCGTCGAAGGACGCCGAACCGGGCGCCGAGGGCGAGGTCGCCATCCGCGGGCCGCAGGTCATGAAGGGGTACCTCGGCCGTCCCGACGCGACCGCCGCGATGATCGACGGGGACGGCTGGGTGCACACCGGCGACATCGGCCGGGTCGACGAGGACGGCTGGCTGTTCGTCGTCGACCGGGTCAAGGAACTCATCAAGTACAAGGGTTTCCAGGTCGCCCCCGCCGAGCTCGAAGCCCTGCTGCTCACCCACGAGTCGGTCGCCGACGCGGCCGTCATCGGTGTGACCGACGCGGACGGCGTCGAGATCCCCAAGGCGTACGTCGTCCGGCAGCCGGGCGCGGAAGGGCTCACCGCCGAGGACGTGATGGCGTACGTGGCGGGGAAGGTCTCCCCGTACAAGAAGGTCAGGAGCGTGGAGTTCATCGACGGGGTGCCGCGCGCCGCGTCGGGGAAGATCCTCCGCCGTGAGCTGCGCGACCGGCCCTGAAGTGGACCGTTGAGGAAGGTGGACTCTTGAAGCTGGACCGAGGCATCGCCACGCTGACGCTCGACAACCCGGAGAACCGCAACGCCCTCTCGGCCGCCCTGGTCGCCGAGTTGGCCGCGGCGCTCACCGAGTGCGGGCAGGACCCGGCGGTGCGGGCCGTGGTGCTCACCCACACCGGCTCGACGTTCAGCGCCGGCGCGGACCTGAAGGCGCCGCCGAGCCCGTACGCCTTCGTGGACCTCCTCCGGCAGATCGTGGAGCTGCCGAAGCCGGTGGTCGCCTCCGTCGACGGGCACGTCCGGGCCGGCGGGCTCGGACTGCTCGGGGCCTGCGACATCGTGGTCGCCTCGGACTCCTCCGACTTCGCGCTGACCGAGGCGCGGATCGGCGTCGCGCCCGCCGTCGTCTCGCTGACGCTGCTGCCCAAGCTGGAGCCCAGGGCGGCGGCGCGGTACTACGTGACGGGGGAGCGGTTCGGCACGGCGGAGGCGCTCGCGATGGGGCTCGTGACCGCCTCAGCCGAGGAGCTCGACGCGATCCTGGAAGGGTTGCGGCAGGGCTCCCCGCAGGGGCTGGCCGAGTCGAAGCGGCTGGTCACGGCTAGAGTCCTGGAGACCTTCGAGCGGGACGCGGAGGACCTCGTGCAGAGGTCGGCCTCGCTCTTCGCCTCGGCCGAGGCACGCGAAGGGATGACGGCCTTCCTCGAACGACGGGACCCCGAATGGCGGTTGTGACCGGCCCAAGGCAGGGCCCCGAGCAAGGTCCTGAGCAGGTCCCCGAGCAAGGTCCCAGGCCCGGCCCCGAGCAAGGTCCCGGGCCGGGCTCCAGGCAAGGCCCCGAGCAAGGTCCCGGGCCGGGCTCCAGGCAAGGCCCCAAGCAAGGCTCCAAGCAGGGGCCGCAGCAGGACAGGAGCCGTGCCACCCGGCAGCGGCTCCTGGAGGCGGCGGTGTCCTGCCTGGCCGAACACGGCTGGGCGGGCTCCACCGTCGCCGTGGTCGCCGAGCGCGCCGGCGTCTCGCGCGGCGCGGCCCAGCACCACTTCCCGACCCGCGAGGACCTCTTCACGGCGGCCGTCGAGTACGTCGCAGAGGAGCGCTCCCAGGCGCTGCGCGGGCTCCCGGCCCGCGACCGCCGCGAGGCCGTCGGCGCGCTCGTCGACCTGTTCACCGGGCCGCTGTTCCGCGCCGCCCTCCACCTCTGGGTCGCGGCCGCCCACGAGCCCCCGCTGCACGCCCGCGTCACCGAGCTGGAGGCCCGGGTCGGCCGCGAGTCCCACCGCATGGCGGTGACCCTGCTCGCGGCGGACGAGTCCGTCCCCGGGGTACGGGAGACCGTGCAGGGCTTCCTGGACATGGCCCGGGGTCTGGGCCTCGCGACGCTCCTGACGGACGACGCGGCCCGCCGCGCGCGGGTGGTGGCGCAGTGGTCGGTCCTCCTGGACGAGGCACTGGGGCCTCAGAGCGGCGCCGTCGGCACGGAGAGCGCCGCCAGGTAGCCGGTGAGCGCGGCCGCCGTGCCCGCGAGCGGGAAGCGGGCGCCGAGCTGCCCGTCGGGACGGACGAGGAAGCCGGTCGGTCCTTCGGGACGGTAGAGCCGGGCGAACTCGCCGTCGGCGTCCCGGTACTCGGGCACCACCCCGTGCCCTCCCGGCTCCTCGGCCTCGCGCGCGAGCAGCGCCACGATCGAAGGCCGGTCCCCGCCCACCGCCGCGGCGACGACCGCGCCCGCCTCCGCCGCCCGGGCCAGCTCGGCGGCCTTGTCCGCGTACAGCAGCAGGACGTGCCCGGTGCGGCCGCGCAGGACGTCGAGCAGCCGCAGCGGGTAGGTGGCCAGGGCGGTGGTCAGACCGGCGCAGTCCGGGGCCCGGTCGCCCGCCTGGGGCGCGTCCTCGGGGCCGTACGGATGGCCGGCGAGCGGCCCGTCCCGGTAGGAGACGAGGAGCTGGGCCTCCCGCGCCATCAGGGTCGCCGGGTCGTCGGGGTCGGCCGCCATGCCCTGGGTGGCGTGCCGGACGGTCCGGCCCACGACCTCCTCGCCCACCGGGCGGCGCTCGGCGTCGTAGCTGCCGAGCAGCTCGGGACCGGCCTCCCCGCGCACGACGAGGGCGATCTTCCAGGCCAGGTTGCAGGCGTCCTGGATGCCGGTGTTCATGCCCTGGGCGCCGGTCGGCGGGTGGATGTGCGCGGCGTCGCCCGCGACGAACACCCGGCCCTCGCCGTACCGGTCGACGATCCGGTGGCTGATCCGGAACACGGACGACCAGCGCAGCTCGGAGACGCGGGCGGGCACGGGGGCGAGCCGGTCGACCACGGCCTGGATGTGCGACAGCTCGGGCACCCGGCCGCCCTCCAGGCCGTGAGCCACCCCGTCGCCGCCCCCGTTCGCCGCGTTCGCCCCGTTCCCCGCGTTCGCCGTGGACAGTTCCGGCGGGACCGTCATCGACATGCGGTAGCGGTTGTTCCCGGGGAGCGGGATGCAGACCAGGACGTCGTCGGTCGAGCCGTCCTCCGTGACGTGCAGGGACCGCACGCCGTACCCGTACGGCAGGTCCCAGTCGGTCTCGACGTCGCCGAGCATGTACTCCTCGGGGAACGCCCCGCCCTCGAAGGTCAGCCCGAGGCCCTTGCGGACGGTGCTGTGCGCGCCGTCGCAGCCGATCAGATACCGGACCCGCAGCTCCTCCTCCGCGCCGGACGCGGTCCGCAGCCGCGCGGTCACGCTGTCCGCGTCCTGCGCGAACGACGACAGTTCCGTACCGCGCTCGATGACCGTGCCCAGGCCGGCGACGTACTCCTCCAGGAGGCGTTCGGTCTCGTACTGCGGCAGCGCGGCGAAGCAGTACGGCACTTCGGGCGGCAGTTCGAGGTCGATCCGCCCCCGCTCCCGGCCGTTGACGTACATCAGCTGCCCGCGCAGCGGGACCGCGGCCTCCAGCACGGCCCGGGCCAGGCCCATCCGGTCCCAGATCTCCAGGGTTCGTGGCTGGACGCCGACCGCCTTCGCGTACGGCAGCCGGGCCGGCAACCGGTCGATCAGCCGGCAGCCCACGCCCCGCCCGCGCAGTTCGGCGGCCGCACTCAGGCCCACGGGCCCGGCGCCCACGATCAGCACATCGGTCGGTACGTCGGTCGTACGGGTGTCAGCCACGGGTGCCTCCTCGTGGACGCGAACGGCCCCCGGACCGGTCCCGAGTCCCATGGTCGCCCGGCGCCGTGACGCGCGCCACATACGTCCGGCGCGTCCCGCAGTACGCTGGTCGCATGCTTTCGCTCGTACGCCGCCGCCACGTGGACTTCGTCCGCGTCACGAGCATGGGCTGTCGGCGCTCCGCCTGACCTCGAAGCCCTCTCTCACTTCAGGCACCCGCGCCCCCGCCCCACCCCTGGCGGCGCGCCCGGGCCCGTACACCCCGCGGACGCACACCATGACCCACAGCACGTACTCCTCGCAGCTCCCGATCGTCGACCTCGCCGCCGCCGACCGCGGCCCCCAGGCCCGGCGGCTCCTCCACGCCCAGCTGCACTCCGCCGCCCACGACGTGGGCTTCTTCCAGCTCGTCGGGCACGGCGTCACCGAGGCCGAGACCCAGGCGCTGACCTCCGCGATGAAGGCGTTCTTCGCCCTCCCGGAGGCCGACCGGCTCGCGCTGGACACCACCAACTCGCCGCACTTCCGCGGCTACACCCGCATCGGCGACGAACGCACCGGCGGCTCCCGCGACTGGCGGGACCAGCTCGACATCGGCGCCGAGCGCCCCGCGCGCGTGCCCGGCCCGGGCGAGGCCCCCTACTGGTGGCTGCAGGGCCCCAACCAGTGGCCCGCGGCCCTCCCGGAGCTGCGCCTGGCCGCGCTGAACTGGGTCGAGCGGCTCAGCGGGGTCGCCGAGCGGCTGCTGCACGAGCTGCTCGCCTCCATCGGGGCGCCCGCCGGCTTCTACGACGACGTGTTCGGCGACCGGGCCCACCCGCACCTGAAGCTGGTGCGCTACCCCGGCAGCGCGGGCGACGGGGCCGACCAGGGCGTCGGCGCGCACAAGGACTACGGCTTCCTGACGCTGCTCCTCCAGGACCACGTCGGCGGCCTGCAGGTGGAGCGCGAGGACGGTCTGTTCCACGACGTCCCGCCGCTGCCGGGCGCGTTCGTCGTGAACCTCGGGGAGCTGCTCGAAGTGGCCACGAACGGCTATCTGCTCGCCACCAACCACCGGGTGGTCTCGCCGCCCGCGGCGACGGAGCGCTTCTCCGTGCCGTTCTTCTACAACCCGCGGCTCGACGCCCGGATCGCCCCGCTGACGTTCCCGTACGCCTCGACGGCGCCCGGCGTGACGACCGACCCGGCGAACCCGCTGTTCGCCGAGTACGGCCGCAACGAGCTGAAGGGCAAGCTGCGCGCCCACCCGCTGGCCGCGGCCCGCCACCACGCGGACCTGCTGCTCACGGACGCGCGCCCGCTCACGGCCGCGTAAGGCCTTCGGGACGGCGGAGGACCCGTTCGGGGCGCCGGAGGACCCGGGGCCGCTGTGCGGGCCGCCCCGGGTCCTCCGTGCTTCTTCTGGTGTCCGGACCTGCCGCGTCAGCCCGCGAACGACGCCAGGTCGGCGTAGCCCGCGATCTCGCGCGGGTCGCGCTGGCCCGGGCCGGTGTACCGGGCGCTCGGGCGGACCAGGCGGCCCGTGCGCTTCTGCTCCAGGATGTGCGCCGACCAGCCGGCCGTACGGGCGCAGCTGAACATCGACGTGAACATGTGCGCCGGGACCTCGGCGAAGTCGAGCACGATCGCCGCCCAGAACTCGACGTTCGTCGCGAGGACGCGGTCGGGACGGCGGTTGTGCAGCTCCTCCAGAGCCGCCTTCTCCAGCGCCTCGGCGACCTCGAACCGGGGCGCGGCCAGCTCCTTCGCCGTACGGCGGAGCACGCGGGCGCGCGGGTCCTCGGCGCGGTAGACGCGGTGGCCGAAGCCCATCAGCCGCTCGCCCTGGTCCAGGGCCTTCTTCACGTACGCGGTGGCGTCGCCGGTCCGCTCGATCTCCTCGATCATGCCGAGGACGCGGGACGGGGCGCCGCCGTGCAGCGGCCCGGACATGGCGCCCACGGCCCCGGAGAGCGCGGCGGCCACGTCGGCGCCGGTGGAGGCGATGACGCGGGCGGTGAACGTGGAGGCGTTCATGCCGTGCTCGGCGGCCGAGGTCCAGTACGCGTCGACGGCCTTGACGTGCTTCGGGTCGGGCTCGCCGCGCCAGCGGATCATGAACCGCTCGACGACCGACTGCGCCTTGTCGATCTCGCTCTGCGGCACCATCGGCAGGCCCTGGCCGCGCGCCGACTGGGCGACGTACGACAGCGCCATGACGGCGGCGCGCGCGAGGTCGTCGCGGGCCTGCTCGGCGTCGATGTCGAGGAGCGGCTTGAGGCCCCAGACCGGGGCGAGCATGGCGAGCGCGGACTGCACGTCGACGCGGATGTCGCCGGAGTGGACCGGGATCGGGAAGGGCTCGGCCGGCGGCAGACCGGGGTCGAACGCGCCGTCGACGAGCAGGCCCCAGACGTTGCCGAACGAGACGTGACCGACGAGATCCTCGATGTCGACGCCGCGGTACCGAAGAGCGCCGCCCTCCTTGTCGGGTTCGGCGATCTCCGTCTCGAACGCGACGACTCCCTCGAGCCCGGGTACGAAGTCGGACATCAGGCGGCTCCTCTATCGATGATCAATCATCCAGCGGTGGGCGGGGACCTGTCGGTCGGGACCTTCGGGGACCGTCGGGGGACCTTTGGTCGGGAAGCAACAGTCATCCAGCCGAAGAGTCTGTACGGTTCCGATGATGCGGGGAAGCGTGACATCCGGCACACTGCGCCGATCCGGCGACGCAGGGTTAACGGCCCGCGATGCCGGGCAGACTGCGCCTCTGCGGCAGGATGAACCCTGTGACCGACGCTCTCGATCCCGCCGACATGCGCGAGCAGTACCGCACCACGGAGCTGACTGTGGCCGACCTCGCCCCCGAACCGATCGAACAGTTCACGCGCTGGTTCAAGGCCGTCGCGACGAGCCCGGCGATCCACGAGCCGAACGCCATGATCGTCTCGACCGCGACGCCCGACGGCCGGCCGTCCTCCCGCACGGTGCTCCTGAAGCACTACGACGAGGCGGGCTTCGTCTTCTACACGAACTACAACTCCCGCAAGGGCGGCGAGTTGGCGGCCAATCCGTACGTCTCGCTGCTCTTCCCCTGGCACCCGCTGGCCCGCCAGGTCATCGTCACGGGCCGGGCGGTCCGCACCGGTCGCGACGAGACCGTCGCGTACTTCCGCACCCGCCCGCACGGCTCCCAGCTGGGCGCCTGGGCGAGCCACCAGTCCTCGGTGATCGCCTCCCGCGAGGAGCTGCTGGCCCGCTACGAGGAGCTGGCCGCCCGCTACCCGGCGGACGAGCAGGTGCCGGTGCCGCCGGAGTGGGGCGGCTTCCGGGTCGTCCCCGACACGGTGGAGTTCTGGCAGGGGCACGAGAACCGGCTGCACGACCGGCTGCGGTACGTGCGGGAAGAGGACGACGGCTCCGGCGACGAGGGCGTGTGGCGGGTGGAGCGCCTCTCACCCTGACAGCTTCGTCGCCTCGCCCAGGGCCGTCTCGACGGCGTGCGCGATGTCCGTGACGGGGAACTGGACGTGCCGCACGGTCCGCTCCCGGTCCAGGACGAGCACCGCGCGCTTGAGCCGGAGCGCCTGGCCCGCGCGGAAGGTCGGCAGCCGGAGCGCCGCCGCGAGCCGGGCGTCCATGTCGGAGAGCAGCGGGAACGGGATCTCCTCGGCGGCGGCGAAGGCCCGCTGTTCGTCGGGGCGCTGGGTCGAGACGCCGTGGACGGCGATCCCGGCGGCCGTGAACGCGTCGTACGCGTCTCTGAACAGCCGGTTCTCCAGGGTGCAGCCGACCGTGCCGGGGATGTCGTTCCAGCCCTCGGGCAGCGGGCTCGGCCGCCCGGTCGCGGGGTAGCAGAAGAGCACGGTGGCGGTGGCGTCCGGGTCCACCGGATCGCGTTCGGTGCCGGTGTGCGCCGGCAGGGTCAGCCGCGGCAGCCGGGTGCCGGGCAGCTCGTGGACGCGCAGGGCCTCGGCGCTGTGGCCGTCGGCGGAGGCGGTGAGGCTCCCGTCGCCGAGCAGCCAGCGGTCGGACCAGTCCTGGAGGGCGACCAGGACGGGGAGCAGGGCGCGCCCCGAGGCGCTGAGCCGGTACTCGTACCGCACCGGCCCCTCCTGGTACGGGACGCGGTCGAGCACGCCGCTGTCGACGAGCTGGCCGAGGCGCTCGGTGAGGACCTTGCGGGAGATGCCCAGCTCGGCCTGGAGCTCGTCGAAGCGGTGCCGGCCGCGCGCGGTCTCCCGGACGAGCAGCAGGCTCCACCAGTCGCCGACGACGGCGGCGGCCTGGGCGATCGCGCAGGCGGCATCCCGCTCGGGCACGGCTCGGACCATGCGCTCCTCCTTGGGATCTTTCGGACGGGGACCCGGTCCATCTTGCGGCACCGGGTGAGTTCCCGATAGAAACTCATTGTAAGTTTCCAAAAGAGACCCACTCCGTACCAGGGTGTGCGGGGGTCTCGGGGAGGGGGGAACCCGCATGTCCACAGCCTGGGCGACCGCATGGCGCACCTGGCAGACGACCCGTCGCGCCTATCCGTGGACGTACGCCGTCGGTACGGTCCTGCCGGCCGCGCTCGCCATCGGGGTCGCGTACCTCGGCTACCACGCCATCGGCGGCGGAGCCGTCGCCGCCGACTTCACCGAGGGCAGCGGGACCACCGCCTATCTCGCCTACATCGTCGTCGGCGCGACCGCCTTCCAGTTCACCGTCCGGCTCATCCTCTGGTCCGCGAAGGCGCTCATCACCGAGCAGCGCCAGGGCACCCTCGGAGCCCTCCTCGTCGCCCCCGCGCGCCGCTTCCCGTACCTCGCCGGCTTCACCGCCTTCGCGGTCCTCAGCAGCCTGGTGGAGTTCCTCGCGCTGGGCGTCGTCGTCGCCCTGCTCGGCATCTCCGTGCCGGTGGCCTCGGCGGCCGGAGTGCTGGCCGGCGCCCTCGCACTGATCGGCGCGGTCTTCGCCCTCTCGGTCGGGCTCGGCGGACTGATGATCGCCGCCGGGGAGGCGCACATCTCGCAGAACACCGTCTTCATCGTGCTCGGCCTGGTCGGCGGCTTCACCTTCCCGCGCGCCTACCTGCCGGAACCGGTCCAGTGGTTCGCCGAACTGCTGCCGACGACCGCGGCGACGGACGTTCTGCACGCGGCGACCACCGGGGCGGGCGCGCTGCCCGAGCTGCTGCCGCGGCTCGCGGTGTGCGCGCTGCTGAGCGGTGCCTACCTGCTCCTGGGCCTGATGTACCTGCCGCGGGCCGAGGCCCGCGCGATCGAGAGGAACTACTGACATGACGGGTACGACGGGCATCCAGGTCCGCTCCCTGCACAAGGACTTCCCCGTGCGCACCAAGGGCGTCTTCGGCGCCCGGGACGTCAAGCGGGCGGTCGCCGGCCTCGACCTCGACATCCCGCCCGGCCGGATCACCGGCCTCCTCGGCCTCAACGGCGCGGGCAAGACCACCACCATCAAGATCCTCGCCACCCTGCTGCGCCCGACCTCCGGCACGGTCACGGTCGACGGCCTCGACACGGTCGCCGACGCCCGGGCCGTACGCCGCCGGATCAACCTCATCGCGGGCGGCGAGCGCATGGTCTACACCCGGATGACCGGCCGGGAGAACCTCTGGTACTTCGGCCAGCTCTACGACGTCCCCAAGCGCGAACTGTCCTCCCGCATCGACGAGTTGCTGAGTACGGTCGGACTGACGGACGCGGCCGACACCGTCGTCGAGCGGTACTCGCGCGGCATGACCCAGCGCCTCGCCATCGCCCGCGGCCTGATCAACCGGCCCGCGTACCTGCTCCTCGACGAGCCCACCCTCGGCCTGGACGCCCCGATCGCCCGCGACCTGCGCCGAGTCGTGGCCCGGCTGGCGGCGGAGGGCACGGGCGTCCTCCTCACCTCGCACTACCTCGCCGAGGTCGAGGAGCTGTGCGGCCATGTGTACGTGATCTCGGCAGGCCGCCACCTCGCGGCCGGCAGCCCGGCGGAGCTGAAGGCGGCGACCGGCAGCCACCGCACGATCCGCCTGACGGTGACGAACCCGGGGGAGGCGACGGCGGCGGTGGCGACGCGGTTCGGCGCGACCCGGGAACCCCTGCCCGGGGGCGGCGAGCTGCTGACGCTCCGCCACCCGGACGACATGGCGGGCCCGTTGGCGGCCGCGATCGTCGGGGCGGGCGGCTCGATCGGCGGTCTGGAGATCGCGGAGGCGAGCCTGGAGGACGCGATCCTGGCGCTGGCGGAGGCGGGGGAGGGGGCGCTCGTATGACCACGCGACACCACACGCCGACCACCGCAGGGACCGATGCGCCGCCGAACGCCCGGACCGGCGATCCGGCCGATGCGCGGACCGGCACGCCGTCCCGCGCGGTGGCCCACGCCGTCCGCGTCCTCGCCGCGGAGACCCTGAAGCAGCACCGCCGGCTCTTCGGTCAGCCGCTCGTCGTCTTCTCGATGCTGGTCTGGCCGGTCCTGCAACTGGCCACCACCTACTACACCCTGCGCCCGCTCGCCACGGCCTCTCCGGCCGCCGCGAACTGGCCGGTGGCGGCCGACCCGGAGCGGCTCCTCGCGTTCCTGGCCACCGGGACGCTCGCGTACGCCTTCTTCTTCTCACTCGTCCAGAGCGCCTGGCACTTCTCCTTCGAGCGCTCCACCGGCACCCTGGAGCTCCTCTTCCTCTCCCCGGCGGGCCGCCTGACCCTCATGGTCGCCAACGGCGCCGGGGCCCTGCTCCAGAACGCCTGGCTGCTCACCTGCTTCACCGTCGCCGCGCTCACCGGCTTCGGGGCGCTGTCGGTGTCGGCGTGGTGGATGTACGGGATCGTCTTCCTGGCGCTGCTGGTCCCGGCGGTCGCGTGGGGCACGTTCCTCAACAGCCTGCTGGTCTTCTCGCGGGACTCGGCCTTCCTGTACACGATCCTCGACGAGCCGCTCTGGTTCGTGTCGGGCGTCCGCCTGCCGAACTTCGCCCTGCCGGTGGCGATCCAGGTGGTGGGAGCGGTCTTCCCGCTCACCGGCAGCCTGATCGCGGTGCGCGGCGCGCTCCTGGAGCACCGCACCCTGACGGAGCTGACCCCGCCGCTCCTGGGCCTGGGCGCGCTGAGCGCGTTCCTGCTCGCCGTGTCGGCGGTGATCCTCCGCGTGGGCGAGGCCAGGTCCCAGCGCACCGGCAAGCTGTCGCTGGCGTAGGACCTGGCCTCCGTGCTCAGCAGGCGGGGCGCTGGGCGTGGGCCGGGTCGAGGGCGTTGAGGACCAGCCGGCCGGAGACGTCGTGGTAGTTGATGTCGAGGTGCTCGGTGAAGGCCAACGGACAGAAGTCCTGGACCCGCTGGTTGACGACGTTGGGCCCGGGGGCGAGGAAGGACGAGGTGTACGGCGTGACGACCTCGTCGTACCAGGTGGCGATCACCGTGTAGGAGACGCCGGGGTGGGTCTCGCCGCCGGCGTTGAGCTCCCTGAGGAAGTCGGAGCCGGTGACTTGTTGGGCGCACGCGGTGCAGGCGAGGCCGAGGAGCGACTCGCCGCCGGGGAAGGCGCGGGCGAGCAGGCCCAGACCCCACAGCGAGGTGCCGTGGTTGGTGGGGGACAGGGCCACCAGGCGCCCGACCTTCCCCGCTCCGTCAAGGTGCTTGATGTAGTACCGCGGCATCACTCCCCCCTGGGAGTGGCCCACGAGGTCGACCTCGGCGGCCCCGGTCGCGGCCCGCACCTCGTCGACGAACTCCGCCAGCCGCGCGGCCGACGTGGGGATGTCCCCGGTACCCATCAGGGGACCCGGGCCTCCGCCGTAGTTGAGGGCGAAGACGCAGTACCCCTGGCCCTTCAGCTTCGGGGCCAGGCCCGCCCAGTTGGCGTACCGGTTCTCGAAGGTGCCGTGCACCAGGACGACCGGACGCGGATGAGCGGCGCTCGGGCGGCAGCTCCAGTCGTTCGCGCCGGTGGGGACGGCGTCCGGGTGGAGCAGCGAGTATCCGAGGGCGGCGAGGAAGCCGTCCTGGGGCGGCCCGACCGGGTCGGTGGCCGCCTGCGCGGGCACCGTTTCCGCGGCGGCCTTCGCGGGGGTCGCGTGCGCGGCCCCGGCCCCGGTCAGGCCGAGGCAGGCCGCGGTGGCGAGACCGGTGAGGGCGGCGGTCAGAACACGCGGGCGGCGCGGCGGGCGTCCCGTCCGGAAGATGCGCATGGTGAATCTCCTCTGTCGTGCTCGGTGGGGGAGCGCCGGAGAGGCCCGTAACACTTCGTCACAAGGACGGGACACGGAAGCTACCGGCGCGTAACGTCTGGTCCACAGTGGCGCCGGGCGAGCGAGCCGTACCAGCGGGAGCCGGAGCCGGTTCCGGAAGATGTCACGGCCGTGACAGCTTTCCGGTGCTCGGTCTCACAGCCGTCAGCGCCCACGCTTCACAGCGCGCCGGTCTGCCACCCAGCCCCCGGCCCCGACGAGGCAGGCCCGGCCGCCCGAGACCCGCGCCGTCGCGACCGACCGCTCAGCCCTCCGCGCCACCAGCCACCGCAGACCATGCCCGAGTGCCCCGCCCGCCCCTGCCGCCCAGCGCCCGAGTGCCCTGCCCGCCCCCGCCGCCCAGCGCCCGAGTGCCCTGCCCAGACCCCCACCGCCCCCCCCCGAGACGGAGAACCCGCGATGGCGTCACCCGCCGACACCTTCTCCCGCCGGCCCTGGCACGAACTCCCCGCCGTGCTCGCCGAACTGATCCGCCCCCGGATCGATGCGATCGTCGCGGAGATGGGCCAGGCGATCCGCTCCGAGGTGCCCGCATACCGCCGCCCCCTCGACTCCGCCGTCGGCCGCGACCTCACCGAGGCGATCCGCCGGGCCCTGTGGCACTTCGCCGAGCTGATCGAGAACCCCGACAGCCGCCAGGACCACCACAGCGGCCACTTCCGCCACCTTGGCAGGATCGAGTACCTCAACGGTCGCACCACCGACTCCATCCAGGCCGCCTTCCGGGTCGGCGCGCGCGTCGGCAGCCGTCGCTACGCCGAGATCCTTCAGGAGGCGGCACTGCCCCCACAGCTCGTCGTGCCGCTCCACGAGGCGGTCCTCGTCCACATCAACGCCCTCTCCAACGAGGCCGTCAAGGGCTTCATCGCCGCCCAGCTCCGCTCCGAGGGCGAGACGCGGCGCGCCCGCCGCGTCCTCGCCGAGCGCCTCCTGGACCAACCCCGGGGCGAGACGCCGGCCGGCCACGACCGCGCCGCGCTCGGCCCGCTCGCCGAACGGGCCCACTGGCCGCTGCCGGCCACGGTCGCCTGCGTCGTCGTCCGCTCGGCGGGCCGGCTCACGGTGCCCGGTGCGGAGGACCGGCTGCTCACCGTCGTTCGAGGCAACGACGCCGTACTGCTCGTGCCCGAACCGGAGACCAGCGGGCTGCTCGACCGGATCGGGGACGCGGCCCGGGGCCGGGCCGCCGTCGCGGGCCCCACCATCGACCTGCCGGAGGCGTGGCTCTCGCTGCTGGGCGCACGCCTCGTCCTGGACGATCGCGCGCCGGCTCCGGGTGATCCCCTGGTACGCGCCGACGACGACCTCGCGCGGCTCCACCTGCTGCGCGGCGCGCCGATCGGCCGTCTCCTGAGGCGCCGCGTCCTCGACGCCTTCGAGGGACTGCCGGTCGGCCGGGCGGCCCGGCTGGCCGAGACCCTCGACGCCCTGCCCACGTCGTGGGGGCGCACCGCGCCGGAGGTGGCGCAGTCCCTCGGTATCCATCCCCAGACGGCACGCCAGCGGCTGCGCCGGCTCGACGCCCTCTTCGGCGACCGGCTGAACGACCCCCGCTTCCGCTTCGAGGCGCTGCTCGCGCTGCGCACCCGGGCCCTGGAGCCGGGCGAGGGCTGACGCGCGGGGAGAACGCAGGCGACCCGTGGGCCTTGGTCCCGTCCGCTCGAGTTCGGACGAGAGCCGGCCGGACTTACCGGCGGCCCACGGGTCGGGTGACTGCTTGGAAATCGGCAGAAGACCTGCCGGTGCGCACAGAGTGCGACGGCAGGCCTTAGCCCGCAGTCACCTCACGAGTCCGAAAAGAAACCATTTTTTCGGATCACCTCCTTTCGCGTGTGCCTCCACACTAGGAACCCCGCCGCGGAGGCTCAAGCGATTTATCTCGCCCCGCCCGTTCGTTTCCGGGACGCAACGTTTTCATGGAACCGGGTGTGTTCTGCGTCACGTTCCAGTTGAATGATCGGAGGCGTGCGGGTGCACGCGCGTACACCGTCCTGCAGGGGGTGCCGGGATGAGTGCAGCCAGGGGTGGGACCACGTCCGTGCCGGGGGAGGATCTGCTCGCCGCGCTCCTCGACGGGATGGACGCGGCGCTCTGTGCCTTCGACGCGCTGGGGACCGTCACGCACTGGAACAAGGAGGCCGAGCGGATCCTCGGCTGGTCGGCCGGAGAGGCCGTCGGGCGGCGCGGGTTCGACGGGTGGGCGGCGCGGCCCGCCGACGCGGCCGAGGCGCTCGGGCGGCTGATGGCCGCGATGGACGCGCCGGGCCGTCTTGTCCACGAGATCGCGCTGGTGCGCAAGGACGGCGGGCGGGTCCTCGTGCGGACGCAGTCGGCCGGGGTGCGCGGCGCGGACGGCAAGCCCGCCGGGGTGTACTGCGCGTTCAGCGAGGTGCACACGCAGATCGACCTGGAGCGCTCGATCGCGCTGAGCGAGGCGCTCTTCGAGGAGGCGTCCTGGGGCGTCGTCCTCGTCGACGTGGACCTGCGCCCGGCCGTCGTCAACGGGTACGCGGCCCGGGCGATGCGCGCGGGGCGGACGAGTCTGCTCGGCCGGCCGCTCGGGGAGGTCGTCGAGCAGGGCCTGGAGGAGCTGGAGTCGGCCCTGGAGCACGTGCTCGCGGAGGGCGCGCCGAAGGCGCCCGCCGAGGTGTGGGTGACCCTGCGGACGGCCGACGGCACGCGCCGCCGGTGCTGGCGCAGCGGGTTCGTACGCCTCGCGTCGCCGCTCGCGGAGGAGCCGGTGCCGCTGGGCGTGGGCTGGCTGTTCCAGGACGTCACCGAGGAAAGGCTCGCCGAGCAGGAGGCGGACCGGCTGCGGTTCCGGTACAGCCAGCTGCACCGCGCGGGCGTGGTCGCCGCCGAGTGCGAGGACCCGAGGGAGGCGGCGACGGTCCTCCTCGACTTCGCCCTCGCGGGCTTCGCCGACCACGCCCTGGTCGACGTCGCGGCCGGGGAGCGGCGGCTCGTGCGGATGGCGACGACCCCGGCGGGCGAGCCGGGGCCGGTGGTGCCGGTCGCGGGCGGGGGCATCCCGCTGCGCTACCCGTCGGGCCACCCGGTCTTCCAGGCCCTCTCCCGTACGGGACCGGTGCGGGCGTCCGCGACCGCGGCCGCCGGGTCCCAGGCCGCCGAGGACTGGGCGACCGAGCGGCTCTGGCCGTGCGACGCCCGCCACGCCCTGTGCCTGCCCCTGCGCAGCCGGGGCAGGACGGTGGGCGCCGTGACGTTCCTGCGCTCCGCGTCCCGTACCCCCTTCGAGCGCCCGGACGCGATCTTCGCGGAGGCCGTGGCCGTACGGGTCGCGGCCTCGCTCGACCTCGCGGCGGCGCTGGCGGGGGGCAAGGGGGGCGGCGCCCCTTCCCGCTGAGGGCCGCCGCCCTTGCCTCCCTAGGCGGCGTGCAGCGCCAGCGTCGGGGAGAGCCTGGACGCCCGTACCGCCGGGTAGAGGCCCGCCACCGTGCCGATCACCAGCGTCGCGCCGAACCCGCCGCCCACCGCCCACGGCGGCACCACCCACGGCAGGCCGCCCGTGTACGCGTACACGCCCGTCGCCGCGCCGCCGAGCGCCACGCCCGCCACGCCGCCGAGGCCCGACAGCATCAGGGACTCCGTGACGAACTGGATCCTGATCTGGCCCCTGGTCGCGCCCAACGAGCGGCGCAGGCCGATCTCGTGGCGGCGCTCAAGAACCGAGATGATCATGGTGTTCGCCACGCCCACCCCGCCCACGAGCAGCGCGATCCCGCCGAGGCCGAGCAGCAGCGTGGAGAAGGCCCCCTCGGTCGCCGCCTTCGCCTGGAGCGCCGCCGACGGGTCGCCGACCGACACGTTCTGCGGGTTCTCCGGGTCGATCGTCGGGGCGAGCAGCCGCTGCACGTCCCGTACGGACGCGTCGGTGGACCGCTCGTACACCGCCGTCGGGTGCCCGTCGAAGCCCAGCAGCTTCTGCGCGCCCTCCCAGCCGACCAGCGCGGCGCGCTCGATCTCGGGCGCGAGCGGCAGCGGGTCGAGGATGCCGACGACCGTGAAGTACCGGTCGTCGATCCAGACCTGCCGGCCGGGCTCGGTGATGCCGAGTCGTTCGGCCGCGACATGGCCCAACACCACGGACGGATAACGGCCGTTGGCGGCGTTCAGCCAGGTGCCGGACGCGATGCCGCCGCGCAGGGCGGCGAGCAGCCGTTCCGTGGCGGCCTTGACGGCGATCCCGCCCGTCTCGCCCTCGGGGATCTTCTCGGAGCGCCGTACCGTGCGGTCGAGGTCGGCGGTGGCGCCGACCTCCTCGACGCCCTCGATGCGGCCGACCATCCCGACCGCGTCCTTGGGCAGTTTGACCTCCTGCCCGCTGAACATCCCCTCGCCCGGCTTGGCCACCAGCATGTTCGTCCCGAGCGCGTCGAGCTGCCGCATCAACTGGGCCTGGCTGGAGGCCGAGATACCCACCACCGCGATCATGGTGGCGATCCCGATGGCGATGCCGAGCGCCGAGAGCACCACCCGCACGGGCCGGCTGCGCAGCCCGGCGGAACCGACGTGCAGCACGTCCCGCGGCCCGAGCCGCGCGGCCTTCAGGCCCCGCCGCGCCCTCACGCCGCGACCTTTCCGTGTGCCGTGTCGGCGACGACCCGTCCGTCGCGGATCCGGACCTGGCGTGGCAGCCGGCCGGCGATCTCCGTGTCGTGGGTGATGACGGCGATCGTCGAGCCCTGCCCGTTGAGTTCGTGCAGCAGCTCCATCACCGCCTGCCCCGACGCCGAGTCGAGCGCGCCCGTCGGCTCGTCGGCCAGCAGCAGGTCGGGTTCGCCGACCACCGCGCGGGCGATGGCCACGCGCTGCTTCTGGCCGCCCGACAGCTCGTGCGGGCGGTGTTTCGTCCGGTCGGCGAGCCCGACGCGGGCGAGCGCCTCCGCGGCCATCGCGCGCCGCCGCGCCCGGGGGAGCCCCGAGTACAGCAGCCCCTCGGCGACGTTCTCCAGGGCTCCGACCCCGGGCACCAGGTGGAAGGCCTGGAACACGAAGCCGATGTGGCGCGCGCGCAGGGCGGACAGCCGGCGGTCCGTCAGCGCGGCCACGTCGTGGCCGGCGATCTCCACGGTCCCGGCGCTGGGCCGGTCCAGGGTGCCGACGATGTGCAGCAGCGTGGACTTGCCGGACCCGGAAGGGCCGACGATGCCGAGCAGTTCGCCGGCGTGGACGGTGAGATCCACGCCGTCGAGCGCCCGGACGCCGCCCGCGTACTCCTTGGTGACCCCGGAGAGCCTGACGACGGCAGCCGCCACCGCCCCGGCACCCGTGCCTGCACCGGCCCCGGCGCCCGTACCGGCCCCGGCGCCCGTGCCCGTGCCCGTACTCCTGCCCGTACTCATGCTCATACGGACGGCACCCCGACCTTCATGCCCTCGCGCAGCCCGTCCCCGCTGATCTCCACCCGGCCCTGGCCGAACATCCCGAGCTCGACCCGGACGTCCCGGGTCCGCCCGCCGCTCTCGACGAGCTGGACGCCGAAGCCGCCGCCGGGCAGCGCGAGCAGCGCGTTGACGGGCACGGACAGCACGCTCCTCCGGGTCTCCCCGGTGAGGTCGACGGTGACCGGGGACTGGTCCACGCCCGTGACCTTGCCCGGCGCGTCGAAGGAGACGGTGATGTCGATCTTCGGGGTGCGGTCCTGCGGGTCGTCGCCCGACGAGGCGGTCTTCCCCACCGAGGACACCTTGCCGGGCGCGCTCGTCCCGTCCGGGAGCTGCACCGTCACCCGCGTCCCGGTCTTCGCCGAACCGGCCTCCGAGACCGGGATCTTGAACCGTACGACCCGCTCGGAGCCGGTCACGGTGAGCACCGGACGGCCGGGCCCCACCTGGTCGCCGGTCGCGGCGCCCGCCTCCTTGACGCGTACGGCGCTCCCGGCGAAGGCGATCGCGTCGGGGCCGATGGTCCCGGTCTGCTTCTGGTCGTGCGACTTCTGCCAGCGTTTCACGGCGGCGGCGGTCTTCTCCGTGTACTCCTCGTCGACGGTGAACCCGGCGTACCCGAGGGCGGCCAGGTTCTCCTCCAGCTGCCGGACGTCCTTGCCCTTGTCGCCGGTCTTCAGGGTCCGGTACATGGGCTCGGCGCCGTACATCAGCCGGACGGGCCTGCCGTCGACCTCGTACAGCCGCCCGTCGCGGGCGACGGTCGAGCCGGTCGGGGCGATCCGGGTGAGGATCCCGGAGGGCCCGGCGTTGATCTTCCGCTCGCCGAGGTAGCCGAGCGTGCCGTCCTGCTGGGAGCTGTCGCTCAGGTCGCCCCGGGTGATCGGGGCCGTCGCGGGCGGCTTCCTCGACTCGGTCGCGGGCCCGCGCTCCTCGGGGGCGGCGAGCGCGGTCACCGCGACCCCGGCGCCCGCGACGACGACGATCGTCGCCAGGGCGGCGACGAGCTTGCGCCGGCTCATCGCGACACGCTCTCGCAGGCCTTGTTGGCCTTCTCGAACTTCTTCGCCTGCTCGCCCTGCGGTATCGGCCGCGCCGCCGTCATCCCGCCCTCGCCGAACGTCGGGTCCGGCATGTCGAAGCCGTTCTTCCGCATGCACTGGGCGTACTTGATCATCTTGTCCTTGTCGGCCTGGGTCAGCTCCTTGCCCATGCCGGCGCCGCCCTTGCCCTGACAGGCCTTGAACGCCTTCTCCATCTTCTCCTTCGACATGCCGTCGCCGCCGATGGTCAGCCCGACACCCTCCTCGCCAGGCTTGGGCTCGGGCACGTCGAGGCCCTGCTCGCGCAGGCACTTGCGGTGCTCCAGGGCCTGGTCGGCCTTCTTCCCCTCGTCGCTCACGCTCTCCGCGCCGCCGCCGGCCTTCGCACCGTCCCCGCCGCCGGTGCAGGCGGCGGTGGTCAGCAGGCAGAGCGCGGCGAGGGAGGCGACGGCGGCCAGCTGGAAGGTCTCTCGAGTACGTCCGGTGATCGTCATGGGCGGCAGCCTGCGCGCGGGAGGGGTTTCGTTTCTCTTAGCGGATCGGTTTACGGAGACGAAAGCCCCGGTCGGATAGACAGGGGCCATGCGTGTACTGGTGGTGGAGGACGAGGCGTTTCTCGCCGAGATGATCGCCGAGGGGCTGCGCCGCGACGCGCTCGCCGTGGACGTCGCGGGCGACGGCCTCGAAGCCCTGCGGAAGCTTCAGTTCGGGGAGTACGACGTGATGGTCCTCGACCGTGACCTGCCCGGCATGCACGGCGACGACGTCTGCCGCCGCGTGGTCGACCAGCGCCTGATGACCCGGGTCCTGATGCTCACGGCCGCCGGAACGGTACGGGACCGGGTCGAGGGGCTCGGCCTCGGCGCCGACGACTACCTCACCAAGCCCTTCGCTTACGACGAACTGCTCGCCCGCGTCCTGGCCCTCGGCCGGCGCGCCCGGCCCGCGCTGCCGCCCGTCCTGGAACGGGCCGGGATCGTCCTCGACACCGCCCGCCGCCAGGCGAGCCGCGACGGGCGGCACCTGCACCTGTCGCGCAAGGAGTTCGCGGTCCTGGAGGCGCTGCTGCGCGCCGAGGGGGCCGTGGTGAGCGGTGAGGACCTGATCGAGCAGGTCTGGGAGGAGCACACGAGCTACCGCACCAACGCGGTACGGGTGACCCTGAGCAAGCTCCGCGCGAAGCTCGGCGAGCCGCCCGTGGTGGAGACGGTGCCCGGCGCGGGCTACCGGATCGCGTCATGAGGGCGGGTCTCAGGGCAGCGGCCACGAAGGTCATGGGCGGCGAACGGGCCCGCCTCACGGCCCTCTACGGCGGGCTGCTCCTGCTCGCGGGCGCGCTGCTCACGGGGGTCGTGTACTTCCTGGTGAAGGAGGGCCTGTACTCCTCGATCAGCACGGCCATGACGACCGCGGTGCCCGCGCAGCGCCTCCAGGACCTGCCGGCCGCCGCCTCGCCGAGCCCCGCCTGGGGGGAGGCCACGCCCACGGTGCCGACCCGGGGCCTGGCCATCACGAGGACGCTGAGCGACGCGGCCGAGAGCGCCGCGCTCGAACGCCTCCTGACGATCTCCCTGCTCGTCCTCGCCGCGTACGCGATCCTCTCCGTGGCGCTCGCCTGGTGGATGGCGGGCCGGGTGCTGCGCCCGGTCGCCGTGATCACGGACACGGCCCGCCGCCTCTCCGGGGAGAACCTGCACGAGAGGATCGCCCTCGACGGGCCGCCGGGCGAGCTGAAGTGCCTCGCGGACACCTTCGACGAGATGCTCGGGCGCATGGAGCGGCTCGTCTCGGCCCAGCAGCGGTTCGCGGCGAACGCGGCGCACGAGCTGCGGACCCCGGTCGCCGTGCAGCGGGCGGCCGCCGAGATCGGCCTCGCGGGCGACCCGGGACCGGAGCGGGTGGCCCGGATCCGGGAGAAGCTGATCGAGGTCGCCGGCACCAGCGAGCGGACCATCGAGGGACTGCTGCTGCTCGCCTCCTGCGACCAGGGGCTGAAGGAGCGGCGCCCGGTCGCGGTGAACGAGGTGGCGGAGCGGGCGACGCAGGAGCTGGCCGCGGAGGCGGCGGAGCGCGGGATCGACGTCGTGGTCGACGCCCGGCCCCTGACGGTGTGGGGCGACGCGGCGCTCCTGGAGCGTCTCGCGCACAACCTGGTGGCGAACGCCGTCCGGCACAACGTCCAGGGCGGGCGCGTCGAGGTCCGTACGGGCCCCGACGGCATCCGGGTCACGAACACCGGCCCGGTCGTCCCGCCCGAGACCGTCCCCCTCCTCTTCGAGCCCTTCCGCCGCCTCTCCGCCCGCACCCAGGCCCCGGGCGAGGGCGTGGGCCTCGGCCTGTCGATCGTCGACTCCATCGCCCGCGCCCACGGCGCCACCCCGACCGCGACCGCCAACCCGGAGGGCGGCGGCCTGACGGTCGGGGTGCGGTTCGACCACTGAGGGTCGGTACGGCCAGGACGCGTCGGTCAGGCCCGGACGTGTCGGTCAGTGCCGGAAGAAGATCCGGTCGCGGTACTCCGTCATCACGCGGCCGTTCCACTCGTGGCCGCCGTCGACGTTGCCCGAGCGGAGCAGGGGCGGTTCGATGCCCAGGCGGACCAGTTCCTCCGCCGCCGCGGCCATGGTGGCCTGCATCAGGGCGCTGGTGACGACCGTCGAGGCCGGGGCGAAGGGTGCCTCGATGCCCTCGTGGGTCAGCTCGGCGTCGCCGACCGCGATCCGCGAGTCGAGGACGATGTCGCAGTGGTCCTTCAGGTACGTCCCCGAGACGTGCCGGGACTTCGTCTCCGTCGCGTACGCCACCGAGGTGACCCCGATCACCGTCAGGCCCAGGGCGCGGGCGTTCATCGCCATCTCGACGGGCAGTGCGTTGCGGCCGGAGAGGGAGATGATGATCAGGACGTCGCCGGCCTTGGCGGGCGAGGAGTCGAGCACCGCGCCCGCGAGGCCGTCCACGCGCTCCAGGGCGGAGCCGAGAGTGGCGGGCATGACGTCGACGCCGACGACCCCGGGGACGGCCAGCAGGTTCATGAGGGCGAGGCCGCCGGCCCGGTAGACGACGTCCTGGGCGGCCAGGGAGGAGTGGCCGGCGCCGAAGGCGAAGAGCCGGCCGCCGGCCGCCACGGTCTCTGCGATCGCGGTCCCCGCGGCGGCGATCTCCTCGGAGTCCTGGTCGCGGACCTGCTGCAGCAGGCCGATCGCGGCATCGAAGAACTGCCCTGCCAGCTTGGACTCGCGCGCGCTGTCGCCCATTGCGGAAGCTCCTTGTCGTCGTGTCGCGGATCACCGTGCGGTCTGGACCATTGCTCTGTCAATACCGTCTTTGCCCGGCGTTTCCCCCGCGCGGCACGGTTGTCGGTGGGATGCGTCAGAATTGGTGCAGGGCCAGCGCACGACTCATCGAGGGGCACGTATGTCCGGACTGATCGACACCACGGAGATGTATCTCCGCACCATCCTCGAGCTCGAAGAGGAAGGCGTGGTCCCCATGCGCGCCCGGATCGCGGAGCGGCTCGACCAGAGCGGCCCCACGGTCAGCCAGACGGTGGCCCGGATGGAGCGGGACGGTCTGGTGGCCGTCGCCACCGACCGGCACCTGGAGCTGACCGACGAGGGCCGCCGCCTGGCGACGCGCGTGATGCGCAAGCACCGCCTGGCCGAGTGTCTCCTCGTCGACGTGATCGGCCTGGAGTGGGAGCAGGTCCACGCGGAGGCCTGCCGCTGGGAGCACGTCATGAGCGAGGCCGTCGAGCGGCGCGTTCTGGAGCTGCTCCGGCACCCGACGGAGTCGCCGTACGGCAACCCGATCCCGGGCCTCGAGGAGCTGGGCGAGAAGGCCGAGGCGGAGTCCTTCCTGGACGACTCCATGGTGTCGCTCGCCGACCTGGACGCGGGCGCGGACGGCAAGACGGTGATCGTGCGCCGGATCGGCGAGCCGATCCAGACGGACGCCCAGCTGATGTACACGCTGCGGCGGGCGGGCGTGCAGCCCGGCTCGGTCGTGAGCGTGACGGAGTCGGCGGGCGGTGTCCTGGTCGGCAGCAGCGGTGAGGCGGCCGAGCTGGACGCGGAGGTCGCGGCGCACGTCTTCGTGGCGAAGCGCTAGCGGGGTCCGGCGGGCCCCGCAGGCCCCCGGAAGGCCCCGAAGGCGCCTGCGGCAGGCCTCCGTAGGCTCCGCGGGCAGGCCCCCGAAGGCGCCCGTGGAGGGGGCTCGCGCGCCCTCGGCGGGCCCCCGTCACATGCCCCGGCCCGTTTTACGGCGGAATCGCCACGCCCACGCCCCTCGGCGTGCCACGCTGGGTTCGGTTCACACAGGACCGGGAGGGGTGGGTGCGATGGAGTCGTCGGGGGCGGTGCCTCAGCAGACAAGGAGCCCCGGCGCCCATGGGCGCCGGGGCCTGTCCTCCCCTGTGCTGACCCGGAGCCCCGAGCTCCCAGGGTCATTCCCCTCGGACCGTTTTCCCCGAGCGGTCCGCCTCCCGCTGAAGATCTCCCCTCGGCGACGCGCGTCAATCCTTGAGCGTGGTCACTCGAACGAGGGGTGTTACGTGGCAGATCCTCATTTTCGAATACGGGTTCGATAGTCTGGCGGGGCTCGACACGCTCGATGGAAAGAGGGGGTGCCAGGGAACATGGTGCGACGTCTCGACGTCACCGGGGCCGACGGCGTACGCCTGGCTGCCTGGGAGTTCACGGAAGAGCATTCACCGCCCGCCGGGACGGCCGGCTCCGGGGTGTTACTGCTGCACGGCCTGATGGGGAGCGCCTCGCACTGGGCCCCCACCGCCCGCTGGCTGGCCGGGCGCCATCGGGTCGTCGCCCTCGACCAGCGCGGTCACGGCCGGAGCGAGAAGCCCGCCACCGGACCCTTCACGCGCGAGGCGTACGTCGCGGACGCGGCGGCCGCCGTCGAGCAGCTGGGCCTCGGCCCCGTCACCCTCGTCGGGCACTCCATGGGAGCGCTGACCGCCTGGCAGCTCGCCGCCGAGCATCCCGACCTGGTCCGCGCGCTGGTCATCTGCGACATGCGCGCCTCGGCCCTCGGGGCCGCCTCCCAGCGCGAGTGGACGGACTGGTTCCGTCGCTGGCCGGTGCCCTTCGCCTCGCTCGACGCCGTACGGCAGTGGTTCGGCGAGGCCGACCCGTGGGTCGAGCGGCCGAACCCGGCACGCGGCGAGTTCTTCGCCGAGGTGATGACCGAGCGCCCCGACGGCTGGTACCCGGTCTTCGACCCGGCCCAGATGCTGACCTCCCGCGAGACCTGGGTCCACGACGCCCACTGGGACTCGCTCGCCCAGGTCCGCTGCCCCACGCTCGTGGTCCGCGGCCTGGACGGCGAGCTGGGCCGGGCCGAGGCCCAGGAGATGGTCCGGGTCCTCCCGCGCGGGGCGTACGCCGAGATCCCGGACGCCGGCCACCTCCTGCACTACGACCACCCGGACGCCTGGCGCACGGCGATCGAGCCGTTCCTCGAAGGCGTCCTCACCTCCTAGTCTCCGGATTCACGCCTCCGGTTCAGCGCGTGGGGAGCAGGGCGGGTGCCGCCACGCGCGGGGGTACGGGCCGGTCGTAGACGTTGTCCGGCGTCACGACCTCGGTGATCGCGCGGGCGACCAGCGAACTGGGCTCCTGGCCCTGGCTGGTGATGTCGGTGTTGAGCATCAGCACCAGGGTGGCCTTCAGTTTCGGCAGGTAGACGGTCACGGTCTCGTACCCCGGGATGGAGCCGTTGTGCCCGATCCAGCCGCCGCTGTTCATGATGCCGAGGCCGTAGGCGGTGCCGGGGAAGCCGGTGGGCAGGAACTTCAGCCGCTGCGCCTGGGTCTGCGGGCTGAGCAGCTCGCCGGTGGCGAGGATCCTCGCCCAGCGGCGCAGATCCTCCAGGTTGGAGATCATCGCCCCGGCCGCCCAGGCCCAGCTGGGGTTCCAGTCGGTGGAGTCGGTGACCTGGCCGCTCAGCGTCTGGTTGGTGTAGCCGCGCGGGTGCGGCTCGGGGAACTCGGGGCCCTCCGGCAGCAGCGTGTGCCGCAGCTTGGCCGGGCGGAGCACGCGCTTCTCCAGGAAGTCGACGAGCCGGTGCCCGCTGACCTTCTCCACCACCAGGCCGAGCAGGATCAGGTTGCTGTTGGAGTACTGGAACTGGGCGCCCGGCGCGAAGGTGTTCTTGTGCGTGTAGCCGTACGAGAGCACCTCGTACGGGGTGAAGGTGCGGCTCGGGTCGGACAGCAGGTCGTGCTGGAAGTCCGCGTCGTCGGTGTAAGGGAAGAGTCCGCTGCGCATCTCGGCGAGGTGGCGCAGCGTGATCTTCCAGCCGTTGGGGACTCCCGCGATGTACTTGGCGATCGGGTCGTCGAGCTTGATCCTGCCGTCGTCGACGAGCTTGAGGAGCGCGGTGACCGTGAAGGTCTTGGTCTCGCTGCCGATCCGTACGAAGACGTCGGTGGACATCGGCTCGCCGGTGACCTTGTCGGCGACGCCGGTCGCCCGGACATAGCGCCCCTTGCCGGGCATCCACAGCCCGACGACGAGGCCGGGGATCCCGGCCTGTACGCGGACGTCCTCGATGGTCCTGTCCAGTCGGGCGGTCAGCTCGGGCCCGAAGCCACCGGAGGGGCCAGGGCCCGCGTCGGAAGCGGGGGCCGCGTGGTCGGCCGGTACGGCCGTGGCCGGGGCGGTGGCCACCGGGGCGAGGACGGACGCCACGA
The DNA here is from genome assembly GCF_043081505.1 of Streptomyces sp. NPDC014870. Lineage (NCBI taxonomy): Bacteria > Bacillati > Actinomycetota > Actinomycetes > Kitasatosporales > Streptomycetaceae > Streptomyces > Streptomyces sp. NPDC014870. Next base: position 118,170 of record NZ_JBIBWQ010000009.1, on the reverse strand, counting down.
GCAGCGCTGCGGCGAACAGTCGGCGTCGACGGGCGGGGGTACGGCGCATGGCGGGCGTCTCTTCCAGTTCGGGATCCGAGAGTCGGCATCCGAGGCTCGGGATCCGAGAGTCGGCATCCGAGGCTCGGGATTCAGGGGTCCGGATTCCGGGGGGTCGGGATCCGGAACGCCAACGTGACCCGCGCGCCCCCACCCACACGCCTTCCTCGCCCCGCCGCCCCGGTGAGTCCACTCGTTCGGTCCCGGCCGGGGAAGGGGGAGCCCGCGTGCTCCGGCCGCCCGGCAAGGACGGATGCGCCCCAACACCCCATTCCCTGAACGGGTGTTCGCGCGATACGTTCACGGCACCTTCACACCGCACCACCCACGGGAGGACACCCCCATGAAGAAGACCCTCGCCACGACCGCCGCCCTCGCGCTCGCCGCACTGGCCGCCGCGGCCGTCGTCGGCCTCGCCGGCCAGGGATCCGACGGCGCCGACCGGGCGAGCAACCGGGAGACCGGCACGGTCAAGCTCGGAAAGGCGGCGGGCGACAAGAAGGTCGAGGTCATCAAGTAGCGGCGGCCGTCCGCCGTACTCCGGTCGGCCCGCCTACGCCGTTCCGGGGAGCCGGACGGTGACGACGAGGCCGCCGGTGGGGCGCGGGGCGAGGTCGAGGGTGCCGTCGTGGGCGCGGACGACGCTCTGCACGATGGCCAGACCGAGGCCGACACCGGCGTGCTCCTCGGCCGCCCGCGGGTCGCGGGCGCGTTCCGCCCCGCGCTGGAACGGCTCGACGAGGGTCGGTACCAATTCCGCCGGGAGCACGGGACCCGTGTTCTCCACGCGCAGCACGCTCGCGTCGCCGTCCGGTTCGGTATGGACCGTGACGGTACCGGCCCTGCCGGCGGGCAGGTTGTGGACGACGGCGTTCTGGACGAGGTTCGTGACCATCCGCAGCAGGAGCTCCGCGGAGCCACTGGTCAAGGTCGCTCCGCCCGTGACGTCGAGCGTGATCCCGCGCCGTTCGGCGAGCGGAAGCAGGGTCTCGGCGGCTTCCTCGGCGACGAGGGAGAGATCGACGTCCTCGCGGGTGAAGGTCCTGCGGTCGCTGCGGCTGAGCAGCAGGAGCGCCTCGGTGAGGTCGATCGCCCGCGAGTTGACGGTCTGCAGGCGCCGCAGGAGTTCGTCCCGGTCCCGCGTCGGGTCCTCGCGGGCGACGTCGAGCAGGGTCCGCGAGATCGCCAGCGGGGTGCGCAGCTCGTGGGAGGCGTTCGCGGCGAACCGGCGCTGCTCGGCCACGTGCGACTCCAGTTGGCCGAGCATCGAGTCGAACGCGTCGGAGAGTTCACGGAACTCGTCCCGGCGGCCCTCCATGTGGATCCGGTGGGACAGCGACCCGCTCCCGGCCAGGCGCGCCGCGGCCGTGATCCGCGTGAGCGGCGCGAGCATCCGGCCGGCGAGGAGCCAGCCCCCGACGAGGCCGAACACGAGCAGGAACGCCATCGCCGCGGCGGCGGCGGGCGCGAAGGTGCGCACGAGGAGGTAGCGGTTGGGCGAGATCCCCAGGAGGCCCTGGTCCTTGTCGGGTACGTAGCGCAGGATGAACACCCACACCACGGCCAGGAGCAGGGCGCCCGCGACGGCGAGGAACCCGGCGTAGGAGAGGGTGAGCTTCAGCCGGACGCTGAGCCCGGGCCGCCTAACCATGCGCACGATCACCCCGGGACCCGGACCCGCCCCCGGACCGGAAGCCGCCCCCGCCGCCGGACCGCGAGCCGCCCCCGCTCCCGCCGCCGGTGTCGATGCGGTAGCCGACCCCCGCCACGGTGGCGATGATCCACGGCTCTCCGAGTCGTTTGCGCAGCGCGGAGACGGTGATGCGTACGGCGTTGGTGAGCGGGTCGGCGTTCTCGTCCCAGGCCCGTTCCAGCAGCTCCTCCGCGCTGACGACCCCGCCCTCGGCGGCGACGAGGACTTCGAGCACGGCGAACTGCTTACGGGTGAGGGCCACGTACCGGCCGTCGCGGAAGACCTCCCGGCGGAACGGGTCGAGCCGCAGCCCCGCGATCTCGCGGACCGGGGGCCGGGCGTGTGCGCGCCTGCGGTCGAGCGCCCTGAGCCGCAGGACGAGCTCCCGCAGGTCGAACGGTTTGGTCAGGTAGTCGTCGGCGCCCAGCTCGAACCCGGAGGCCTTGTCGTCGATCCGGTCGGCGGCGGTCAGCATGAGGATGGGGATGCCGCTGCCGGAGGCGACGATGTGCCGGGCGACCTCGTCGCCCGAGGGGCCGGGGATGTCGCGGTCGAGGACGGCGAGGTCGTAGGAGTGGACGCCGAGCAGCGCCAGGGCGGTCTCGCCGTCACCGGCGATGTCGGCGGCGATCGCCTCGAGGCGCAGACCGTCACGGACGGCTTCCGCCAGGTAGGGCTCGTCCTCGACGATCAGTACGCGCATGCCCGCAGCCTAAGCAGCGGTACATATCGCCGCCGTATGCGCCGCGACCCGCCCCTACTCACCCCGCCGCCGCCGGTACGGGCCGTCGCGGCGGCTCCGGCGGCACCGGCGGCTCCGGCGGCTCCGGCGGCTCCGGCGGCTCCGACGGCGCCCGGGTGCGCCACCAGCGCCGCGACGCGAGCCCGGCCAGGACGGCCCCGGTGGCGTTGACCAGGACGTCGTCGACGGAGGACACACGGTCGAGCTGGAAGACGTACTGCGCGGTCTCGACCAGGACCGAGCAGCCCGCCCCGAGCGCCAGGATCCGCGGTACGGACGCCAGGGCGGCGAACCGCATCGGGGCGAAGAACGCCAGCGACGCGAAGACCAGCAGGTTGCCGACGATCCCGAGCGACCCCATCGTGACGAGGTCCCGCAGCGGCACCAGGCTCACCCGGGCGGGAACGACACCGGCCCCGCCGCCCGGCATCAGGGTCATCCCCAGGAACGGCAGCGTCCCGTGCGCCATGCCCACCTCGGCCAGCGACCACCGCCACGCCGAGCGCCGGTCGACGCCGCGGGCCCGCCGCAGGCGAGCCAGCGCCCACACCAGGGCCAGGGACAAGGGCACGGCGACCAGGGTCATGAGCACCAGGCCGTTGAACGTGTCGTAGCAGCCGTGCCACCGCCCGGCCCGGCACGCCGGGGCGGCCATCATGAGCGGCCCGCGCACGACGAACAGCCCACTCGCGAGACCGAGGACGCCGAGGCCGACGAGCACGGTCCTGAGCGTGCGGCGGCCTGGACGGGACGGGGAGGAGCCATGATTCATGCCCCCATGAGAAACGGAGGCCGGTTGCGACGCCGTCTGCGCTTTTCGATACGCCCGCGATACGCCCGCATACACCCCGCGATACGCGATGTACGGGACCCACACCGCATACGGGACTCACTCCGCCAGGACCCGCCGCAGGCACTCGGCGAGGCGGGCGGCGAGGGCGCCGGTCGGGTCGAGCCGGGGGTTGAAGATCGTGACGTCGAGTCCGACGGCGTGTCCGTCGGAGAGCGCGGCGGTGAGCACGTCCTCCAGCTCCGACCAGGTCAGACCGCCGGGCTGGCGGTAGTCCACGGCCGGCATGATCGAGTCGTCGAGCACGTCCACGTCGAGGTGGACCCAGAACCCGTCCACCTCGGCCCCGGTGAGTCGCCGGAGCGCGCCCCGCGCCGCGTCGGCGGCGCTCGCCGCGCGGACGTCGTCCAGGTCCAGGGCGTACAGCTCCGCCGGCAGCGGCTGCATCCCGTCGGCGGCGGACTCGGCGGCGTCCCGGTAGCCGAACACGACGACGTCCTCGTCCCGCACCAACGGCACCCGGCCCTCCAGGTCGGTCAGCAGCCGGGGACCACGCCCGGTGGCGATGGCCAGCTCCATCGAGGCCACCTCGCCGCTCGGCTCGGCCTCGGGCTGGTAGAAGTCGGTGTGCCCGTCCAGGAAGAGCAGCCCGTACCGCCCCTGGCGCCGGAGGGCCAGCAGATTGCCCAGCAGGATGCTGCAGTCCCCGCCGAGCACCAGCGGAAACCGCCCCCGGTCGAGGACCCCGCCCACGGCATCGGCCAGCAGCACGGAGTACCGCGCGATCCCGTCCGGGTTCAGCACCCCGGTCGCCGCGTCCCGCCGGGGGTCGTACACGGGCGCCCTCACCCGCTCCGCCCGCAGGCTCCCGGCGATCCGGCGAAGACCGGCGTCCATCAGCGCCTGCGGCAGTTCCTGCACCCCGGACGGCCACAGCCCGAGCGGGGAGGGTGCCTCGACGATCGCCACCTCGACGGCTGCCATACGTCCATGGTGGCGCAGACGGCCGACCCACGGGCAGCGGGACGGAATCGCCTGCTCAGGACGGTGCGGGGACAGTAGCCTCCCCGCATGGGAAGCATCGAGACGCTGATACCGCAGGCCGGACACGTCGACACGGCAGGTCTCCTGGAGGTCGATGCCCCGACGCTCGCCCGGTACGTGGCCGACCCCGGCCACCCGTGGTGGCGCAGGAGGCCGTGCGTGAACGCGCTGACGGGCAGGGTCCCGGAGGAGTCCGTACCCGGGCTGATCGCCCGCGTCAGCGACCCGGACGACGCGCCCGAGGTGCGCCGCGACCTGCTCGACCTGCTCGCCGACCGGGAGGAGCTACTGCCCTGGCTGCGGCACGAGGACCGCGGCAGCGACACCTCGTACGGCATGCGGGAGGCGTTCCTGAGGGTGCGTGGCCTGCTCGGCGACCGCACGGCGCTGCACGACCTGACGACCCTCGCCGCCTCGCTGTGGCAGGGGCCCCGTGCCGCGGGCGAGGCCGGTCTGGACGGCCTCGTCGACCGCCACGGCGTGGCCACGGTCCTCGCGGACCTGGGCACGGACCGCCCCGAGGACCGCCTCTTCCGCCTCCGGATGCGCTACCGCGCCGACGAGGACGTGACCGACGCCCTCGCCGACCCGGACCGGCAGGTCGCGCACCGCGCCCAGTGGTGCGCGGACGACCCGGACCGCCTGCGCGCCTACCTCGCCGAGGCACCGACCACCGAGGCGAAGCTGTGGGCGGCGTACGCGCTCCACGGCCTCACGGAGGACATGGCGGAAACCCGGTCGCTGTACGAGCGCCTGGGCCGCCCCCGCGTCGAGGTCGAGGACCTGGACGAGGACATCCGCGCCGCGATCGTCCACGAGTACGTCCCCGGCTGCGAGCCCACGAGCGACCCGCGGTGGCGGATCGAGGCCCTGTGCACCGAACCGCCCGCCCGCCCCGACGTCGACGACCGACTCCGCCGCGCCACGGCCGCCCTCACGGCCGCGGGCCTCGATCCGAAGCCCCCGGTCTCCTGCGGCGAGGACAACCAGCAGGGCGACGGGACGTACCACGTCATCGAGGCCGCCGGGCGCCGCCTCCACATCAGCACGCTGGGCCCCTTCGCCACGGACGAGGAGGAGGGTTACGAGGGCTCCCAGACCTCCGGCGCCCGCGAGGCCCTCGAAGCGGCGGGCTTCCACTGGATCGACTGGGACACCGGCGCGACCGTCGTCACCGACCTCTGCGTCTACTTCTTCGGCTCCCGCGGGCCCCTCACGGTGGGGGCGCTGCTCTTCTACTGGCAGGACTAGGACGGCCGTCGGCGGGAGCGGCCCTGACAGCTCGCTCCCGCTCCCACCAGGGCCGCCCGTCGTTCGGATCAGGCCGGGATGCGGGTCCCCGCGCCGCTGACCCGGATCCGCCGGTCGCCCGCCCGCAGTTCCACCGTGAGGACGCCGGGGCGTCCCATGTCCTCCCCTTGGTGGAGGGTGAGGACCGTGGCCTCGGGCACGAGTCCGAGCTCACGGGCATACGCGCCGAAGGCGGCGGCCGCCGCCCCGGTCGCCGGGTCCTCGACCACACCGCCCACGGGGAACGGGGCCCGGACGTGGAAGACGTCCGCGGAGGCGCGCCAGACCAACTCCAGCGTCACCAGGTCGAGCCGGTGCATGAGGGCCTCCAGGCGGGCGAAGTCGTACGCCAGGTGGGCCAGGCGCTCGCGGCTCGCGGCGGCAAGGACCAGATGGCGGGCGCCCGCGAAGGCGATGCGCGGAGGCAGGGCGGGGTCGAGGTCGCCGGCCGGCCAGTCGAGCGCGGCGAGTGCCTCTGCCAGGTCATCGGCCGCGATCTCCTCGACGTGCGGTTCGACGCTCGTGAGTGTGGCCCGCAGTACCCCGCCCTCGCGGGTCACGGTGACCGGCACAAGTCCGGCCCGCGTGGTGAACACCAGGGCGCCGGGGCCGATCCGCTCGCCGAGGGCCACGGCCGTCGCGACGGTGGCGTGACCGCAGAAGGGCACTTCCGCCTTGGGGCTGAAGTAGCGGATGGTGTACGCGCGCCCGGCGTCCGACGCGCCGGAGCCCGCTCCCTCGGACGGCGCTGTCAGGAACGCGCTCTCGCTGTAACCGACTTCGGCGGCGATCGCCAGCATGTCGTCGTCGCTGAGGCCCGTGGCGTCGAGAACGATTCCGGCGGGATTGCCTCCCTCGGGGTCGTCGGAGAAGGCGGTGTAACGCAGGACGTCGGGGGTTTCCCGTGTGGAGTTCATGTCGGCGCAACGGCGGGTATCCCCGGGGTGGTTCCCCAGGTGGGGACCGTCTCGGAACTCCGCTCCGTGGACACGATCTCCGATCCCGCCCTCGACGACTTGGAGGTGGTGCGCCATCGCACCGGATCGGACCATCGGTGGCCCGTACGGCGATCCGCTCCAGGACTTCATCAACCGCGGCTGGCCTCCGGGATACAGCCGGAACCTGGTCGCTCTCCTGCAAGGAGACGTGCTGGAGCGAATATGCGCTCTCGTGCCAGGAGTCGAGAACGGTCGGGCAGCGGAATGGCTCTGGGTCGCGGCCCATGTGCCGGCCGTGCGGGCCATGGAGTTCACCGCGCGTTCCGACGTGCTCGACGTGCCCGAACAGCACGCTCATGCCGCGGGTCTCACCGGGGACCTGCTCACAGCGGTGGCGACCGGACTGCGCGCCCGCCGCAGTCAGTCGCCGTCGGCGCCCTTCAGGGTGCTGCTGACGCCGGCTACCGTCCCCTGCTCACCCTCACTCGAACTCACCTCCTTCCTGGCGGAGGTAGAACCCGTCGTCGACCACTACTTCGACTCGGTACGGGCGGAAGGCGGCGCCGAGGCGGTGGCCGGAGGAACCGTGACGGCGATGCGGGACCAGTTCACCATCCTCGGCGAGCCGTGCGAGGAGGACCGGGGAGGCTGAGCGCTGCTCGCCACGATGATGACGTTCGAGGAGTACGGAAGCGCACTGCCGCAGCCCGGCCGCCCGCGGTGGCGGATGCCGCACAGGCGAAAGCGCGCCGAGTGGGCCGGGCGAGCGCATCAGGCGGGACGGATGTTCACGGCCGCTGCCGCGCTCGGACTGCTCCGTTTTGCCGATGAGGCCTTGCAGGCGATGCCGGATGGACCTTGGTCGCCTCGATCTCCGGGCGAGCGACCAAGGTCCACAGGGCGTGCCCTAGGCCTGCTGGCAGTACCAGACCGCGCCGTCCCACACCCAGTCGCCGCAGTTGATGTCGGCGTGACTGGTACCGGCGAAGCCCAACGAGATCACCGCGGTCATGGCCAGGACCGTGAGTGACTTGCGGAATGCGGACATGGTTCCCCCCTCGAATCGAAGTGTCGGCCCAAGGTAGGCCCCAACTCGCTCTAGGGGAGGACGAGTTACAGCCACTCACTGCCCGAAAGGAACCGGCTCCAGGCGTCGGGGGAGACGGTGAGGGCGGGGATGGCGGTGTCCTTGGAGTCCCGGACGTGGACGGTGTGGGGGCAGGTGGCGACCTCGACGCAGTTGCCACCCTGCTCGCTGCTGTAGCTGCTCTTGAACCAACTGAGGTCGTTGCTCATAGCTCTCGTGCCACCTGTTCGATCAGTGCTGCGGAATCTTCCGGGGTGAGGGCTTGTGCCCGCAGGGTGCCATACCGTGCGAACGCGTCACCCACGTCGGGTTGCTCGCTCAGAAAGTACCGGCCGCTCAGGCCTTCGACGTAGACGAGTTGGCTCCGCCGTTCAGCCGTCTCCAGCAGGATGAACGGTCCGCTGAGGCCGGCATGAACCTCGCGGTCCTCAGGCATCACTTGAATCTCGACATTGCGGAGTCGACCGACTTCGAGGATGTGCAGCAGGTTCTCCCGCAGGACCTTTCGGCCCCCGATGGGCCGGGTGAGCGCCACCTTTTCCAGGACGAACCTAATCAGGGGAGCCGGCTTGCGGTGGAACACGTCGTGCCTGCTCATCCGGGCGGCGACCATGTCCTCCAACACGTCGTCCTCCCATGGTGGACTTGCGCAACGGAAGACGGCTCGGGCGTAGTCCGGTGTCTGCAAGAGGCCGGGAATCAAGTGGTTCTCGTACGAGTGGATACCCGCCGCTTTCGCCTCCTCGGCCAAGTAGTCCTCGAACCAGGCGGCGACAGCGCTCGCCGTCACCTGTGGGGCGACCGCCAGAAGTGCACCTTGTGCACCCAGGTAGGCATCCGCGATCTCGACGAACTCCCCCTTGGCCCGTCGTTCCCCGCGCTCGATCATCGCCACCTGGGACTTGGAGTATCCGGTCTGCCGCCCCAGACCCTCTTGTGAGACCCCCGCCCGTTCACGGTAGAAGCGGAGGAGAGCGCCGAAGACCTGTGCGGCTCCCATGCTCTTCTTCTTCTCGTTGTTCACAACCGTCCTCCCGATCGCACAGCCCTGCACAAACAGGCTGTGGCCCTGGTCACAGTAGAGCGACGCCGCAAAGCTGGTGTCATGAATTCGCGCAAGTCACTTGACAGGGTGCCCTCTTGGGTTCCAGCCACCGGTCACGCCCTCCGTCACGCCGGCGTGCACTTCGACGCGGTCCGCATTGGCGGGTTCCTCGGGGAGGACGTCGCGTACCGGCTCATGGAGTTCACCGACTTCCGCGCCGGGCCGATCGTGCGGGAGGCCACCGGGGAGCGGAACCTGTACTTCCTGCTGCCCCCGCAGACCGCCGCCGCGCACGCCTGGCCGGCGCCCGCGCGGGCGCTGAGTCGGAGCGGGCGGAGCGAGGCGTTCGTCGGGGTGCCGGCGCTCGACGGGGCGACCTGGCCCCTGGACTGGCGGTCCCGGCCCACGGAGGAGGACCCGTTCGTGGAGCCGGGGCTGCTGCACCTGATGGTGACCCGCGCGGTGGAGTGACAGTCCTGCCCTGTACGGTCCCTGCCACGGCGTTCGGGTTGGGGGAGCCCTTGGGGCTCGGCTCGACGCCGCACTTCGGAGGGGTACCCGTACATGTTCAAGCTGTCCCGGCGCCGCCGAGGCGCGAAGGCCACCAGACCCGCCGCCCTCGGCCTTGCCGCGGCCGCCGTCCTCACCACACTCGGCCCGGCGGCCACGCCCGCCCAGGCCGCGCCCGAGGACTGCCCGAAGGGCTACTACTGCGTCTGGAAGACCGATCACGCCACCGGCGAGATGCTCAAGCTGACGAAGGACATGCCCACCCTCGGGTCCTGGGACAACAAGATCAGGGCGCAGTCGAACCGCACCAACAAGTACGTGTGCCAGTACGACGAGCCCCACTACCGGTCCTCGTACTGGAGCATGTCCGTCACGGAGCCCGATCCGGGCGGCACCGAGTGGGGCTACGCGGTTCCTTCGATGAGCTCGCTGAAGTTCGTCCCCACCTACCGGGAGTGCAGCGGACCCGCCTACCCTTCGTGGTCCACGTCCTTCGAGTCCCCGAACCGTTCCTCCTTCGCCAACCTGGACGGCGACCTCCGGGCGGATCTCGTGGTGCGCGACAAGGTGGGCCGCCTCTGGTTCCTCCCGGGTGACGGGACGGGGAAGCTGATCGGCTCCGGCGGCTGGAACGCGATGAACGCGCTTACCCGGCACGGCGACTTCTCGGGCGACGGCAAGGAGGACGTGATCGCCCGCGAGGCGTCGACGGGCAAGCTGTGGCTGTACCCCGGCACCGGCACCGGCGCCCTCGGGAGCCGCAAGCTGATCGGCTCCGGCGGCTGGAACTCCATGACCCAGATCACCGCCTTCGGGGACCTGTCCGGGGACGGTCGCTCGGACCTGCTCGCCATCGAGAAGTCCACGGGGAAGCTGTGGCTCTACCCGGGTACCGCCTCCGGCGCCCTCGGCGCCCGCAAGCTCGTCGGCTCCGGCGGCTGGAACACCATGAACGCCCTGGCCGCGCCCGGCGATCTGAACGGTGACGGGACGCCCGACCTGCTCACCCGGGAGGCGTCCACCGGCAAGCTGTGGCGCTACCCCGGCAAGACGGGTGGCGTCGGCTCGCGCGTGCTCATCGGCGGCGGCTGGAACACCATGGCCACGCTCGTCGGCGTCGGGGACACCGCTCGGGGGGACGGCCGCAACGACCTGATCACCATCACCAACAGCAGCGCCAGCACGTCCCTCACCGGCAACTCCTGCTCCGCGGCCGGCTGCATGATGGTCTACGCGGGCAAGGGCACAGGGGGCCTGGAGAAGGGGTACGGCGACGACTCCGACTACAACTGGGACGACATGAATGCCGTCTTCTAGGACCTGATCGCGCCGGAGGAGCCGGCGACGCCGTTCCGGTGAGGACGGTCCTCGGACCTCACCGGAACGGAGCACGCTCAGAACTCTTGGAACGGTCAGAACTCGAAGACCGTGCTCTTCCACATCCCGACGCTCATCTCGCAGGTGTTCCCGTACGTCGCCGACCACGTCACCCGCTTGCCCTTCCAGATGCCCTCGCCGGTGACCGTGACCGGGTCCCAGATGCGGGTGCACGGGGCGGCGGCGTTCAGGCGGGTCAGGCGGGCGAAGTCCCCGTCCACGGCGCTCAGCTCCTTGCAGGCCGCCGCCGGCGACGGGTGCGTGCCCTCGGCCGTGGGGGCGCAGCTCAGGGTCACCGCGCGCTCGACCGTCGCCGTCGCCGCGGACTCGCCCTTCGCCACGGAGAGCACGAGCGCCGACGGCGGGTACAGGCGCGTGGGCTCGGCCTGCGCGGAGGCCGGGGTCGCGGCGACACCGATCAGCGCGAGGCCGGTGGCGAGCGCGGTGGTGAAGGCGGTGTCACGGAGCAGGGGACGCATGGGAGATTCCTTTCGGGGCGGGTGCTGCCTGATTGCGCCCCGGAGTCTTGCCGATGCGGAGGGTGATCGCACATCCGTCGCCGCTTTCCGGTCACGACCGAACGTTCGGCCTGTTGGGGACGGGTGCGCCCCTCGCTGAGAGCGCTCCTGGCGCAGCTGGTCCAAGGTGGAACGACCAACTGGCCTGCGAAGATAAAGAATTGGTTCGAATTCGCACGACATTCGGAGGCGTCTGTTCGGCCGGAAGCCCGCGCCCGTGCACCTGCACGAGCACGGGCTTCCGGCCGCGTCAGCCGAGTCGCTACCCCTTGCTCACCGCCGCCAGGATCTCCGGCAGCCGGCGGGCCGTGCGCGGGGCCGCCAGTTTGAGGCCGATCCACAGGAACAGCGCGCCGTACAGCGTGCCCAGCGGCAGCAGGAGCCACAGCAGGGACGTCTCGTCCGTGACGTTCAGGTAGATCGCTGCGCCGATGACCGGGGCGCACAGCAGCGCCGCCGCGAACATGCCGCCGATGATCGAGATCCACGCGAGACCGCCCTGGCCCGGCGCCACGTTCTTGTACGCGCTGTCCTGCGGGATCGAGTACGGGAACATCGCCGAGGCCAGCGCCCCGACCCCCAGCATCGTGCCGAGCAGCGCGAAGGCCACGCCCAGCGCGTCCGGCAGCGACGACCAGGCGCCGGACACGGCCGCCGTGCCCACCGTCACCAGGACCGTGAACGGCATGGTGATCACCAGCAGCGTCAGCGCCCGCGCCCGCAGTTCGGCGTACGCGTCCGCGGGCGTGGAGATGGTCTGCGCGACCATCCAGAACGCCGAGGTGTCCTGCCCGAACTGGTTGTACATCAGCATGCCGAGCATCCCCGAGGCGAAGCAGGCCCAGTAGACCGAGCCCGCGCCCTGGAGCGCGTTGAACATGGGCACGATCGCGCCCATCGCGAGCGAGGTGATCCAGGCCATCTTCGTCTTCGGGTCGCGCCAGATGTAGCGCAGGCTGCGCTCCATCACCGGTCCCGTACGCCCGCCGGGCAGCAGCCGCGCGAGCCGGCCCGTGGACTCCCGGCCGCCGCCGGCCGTGTCCGGGGCCGCGCCGATGGTCGAGCCGTCCGGCTCGGTCATCAGCCGCACCAGGCTCCGCTGCCACCAGTAGAGGAGCACCCCCAGCGCGACGGCCGTGAGCAGCAACTGGGCCGCCGCGACCGCGTAGTCGCCCTGGCTCGCCGAGTCCACCGCCGCGACGGCCGACGCGGGCGGCAGCCAGCTCACCACCGCCGTCGCCGGTTCGAGCGACGACAGGCCGCCGGCCTGGCTGAGCCGCTGCGCGCCGAAGTTGACCGCCTGGATCCCGAGCGCGATCACCAGACCGCTCAGCACCGCGAGGTCACGGCCCTTGCGCGAGGTCAGCAGCCGTACGTTGGCGGCGGCGACGGCCCGCGAGAGCGCCACGCACACCAGGACCACCAGCGGCACGGCCAGGACCGCCGTCACGACGCCGCCCGTGCCGCGCGCGAGCGCGAGGGCCGCGCCCAGGCCGACGAGCACGGTGAACGCGGGGCCCGTGCCCACGAGCGAGGCCACGAGCAGCGCGCGGACCAGCGGCCGGGGGTGCAGCGGCAGCATCACGAGCCGCGACGGGTCGAGGGTCTCGTCGCCGCTCGGGACGAAGAGCGGCATCACAGTCCACGCCAGCGCCGTCACGCCGGTCAGCAGGATCGCGAGCGAGGCGGCGTCCGCGTACCCGCGCAGCAGGACGAAGCCGAGCAGCAGCAGCGCGCCGAAGAGGGCGGTGACGACGAGCGAGGTCACGTAGACGGCGGTCCGGGCGGCGGACTGCCGCAGCCCGTTGCGCAGCAGCGACAGCTTGAGCCGGACGAAGACCGACGTCAGAGAGTCGGGGGCGGGCGCCGTGGTCATCGGGCCGCACCTCCGCCGAGCCAGTCCAGGGACTGACCGGCCGACTCCCGCCCGTTCGCGCCGACCAGCTCCAGGAACGCGGCCTGCAGCGACGGCGCGTCGCCCCGGACGTCCGCGAGCGGGCCCTGGGCGCGGATCCGGCCGGCGGCCATCACGGCGACCCAGTCGCAGAGCGACTCCACCAGTTCCATGACGTGGCTGGAGAAGACGACGGTCGCGCCCGAGCCGGTGTACCGCTCAAGGACGCCCCGGATGGTCTGCGCGGACACCGGGTCGACGCCCTCGAACGGCTCGTCCAGGAAGAGGACTTCCGGGTTGTGCAGGAGCGCGGCGGCCAGGCCGATCTTCTTGCGCATACCGGTCGAGTAGTCCACGACCAGCTTGTTCTGCGCGCCCGCCAGGTCGAGTACGTCGAGCAGCTGCGCGGCCCGCTTGTCGACCTCGGCGCCGGGCAGCCCCCGCAGCCGCCCGGTGTACGCGAGGAGTTCGCGGCCGGAGAGCCGCTCGAAGAGCCGGAGCCCCTCGGGCAGGACGCCGATCCGGGCCTTGACCTCGGCGACCGATTCCGGGTCGCGCCACACGTCGTGCCCGGCGACCAGGACGCGGCCCGCGTCCGGCCGGAGCAGACCGGTGATCATGGAGAGGGTGGTGGTCTTGCCGGCCCCGTTGGGCCCGACGAGCCCGATGAACTTGCCCGCGGGCAGCACGAGATCGACGCCGTGCACGGCGATCTGCTGCCCGAAGCGCTTCCACAGCCCCTCGACGCGAACGGCGGGCACCGCTCCCGGCTCCCCGGGGGCGCTGCCCGCCTCTTCGTACATTCCGTCAGATGCCTGGTCAGGCATGGTCCGTCAGCCCTTCGATGGTCCCCGTAAACACGTACGAGGGTCACCCTAAGGGCCGTCTCTCAGGGGCGTCGGGCCCGTGCGGCCGCCGCTTCCCTTCCGCAGGCGTACGCGAGCGGGCTGATGAGTTCCTCGGCGTCCGGCAGCCAGCGGTTGGCCGGGGTGGGCCTGCGCGCCCACTGCACGGCGCCGTGCCCGCCGACCCGGGTGGGCGGCGCCGCCACGTAGAAGCCCTCGCCGCGCGTGGTCAGGTCGATCGACGCGGGGGCCCAGCCCAGCTTCCGTACCAGGTCGGGGACCTTGGCCGCGGCGCCCGGCAGGACGAAGAAGAACATCCGGCGGTCCGGCGTACAGGTCACCGGGCCGAGCGTGAGCTCCATGCGCTCCATCCGGGCCAGCGCCAGGAAGCCCGCCGACTCGGGCACCTCGATCGCGTCGAAGGTACGGCCCGTCGGCAGCAGGATCGACGCCTTGGGCTGCTTCGACCACATGCGCCGTGCCCCGACGGCGCTGCCGGTCGCCTGGGTCGACCAGTCGGGCCTGGCCGGGTGCGCACCGGGCGACGCGCACCCCTCGGCGCCGCAGGAGCACCGCTCCCGGCCTTCGACGGCCTCAAGCCAGGTCCCCGGGAACACGTCCCAGTGCCGCTCTTCCGCATACCGCACGGCGCTGTCCAGCAGCTGCTCGCCTCGCTGCTTGGGGATCTGTGCGGCTTCCGTGACTCCGATGGTCTCTTCCACGGTGAACTCAACTGCCGCCGTCACCTGGGGTTACGGGCGGCGTGCCGCGTCGTGTGGAGCATCGATCCTGCACGACGGGGCGCATGGGTGCACGGACGGGGGCGCGCGTGGGGCCGGGGAGCGGTGCCGGGGTAGCCAGAGGTGGGGGGTGTCGGCCGTGCCCCGCGCGAGGGGGTGACCCGTGGCCGATGCGTCCGGTTTCGCGTGTTCACATCGGCATTGACCGGATATCCGCCGGGCAGTGATCAGTTCTCTTCGATCACTCACGGCCTCAGGGGGTAGTCATGTCAGCAGCCAGGCCACTTGTCGCCCGCCAGCCGAACGAACGGCTGCAGGCGCTCATTCAGGAGGCCGCGTGTTCCAACGCGGGCCTCGCCCGCAGGGTGAACATGGTCGGGTCCGAGCGCGGTCTCGACCTGCGGTACGACAAGACGTCGGTGGCGCGCTGGTTGCGCGGGCAGCAGCCGCGCGGGCGGGCGCCGGGCATCATCGCGGAGGCGCTGGGCCGCAAGCTGGGCCGGACGGTCACGATCGACGAGATCGGGATGGCGAACGGCAGGAACCTGGCGGCGGGCGTGGGGCTGCAGTTCGCGCCGACCGTACTGGGCGCGATCGAGCAGGTCTGCGAGTTGTGGCGGTCCGACGTGGGGCGGCGGGACTTCCTGTCCGGTTCCACGGTCGCGGCCTCGGCGCTGGTGGAGCCGAGCCGGGACTGGCTGATCACGGGCGCGGACACGCATGTGGCGCGGTCGGCCGGGGCGCGGGTCGGGGTCTCGGACGTGGAGGCGGTCCGGGCGATGACAAGTGCGCTGGTCGACCTGGACCGGCGGTTCGGCAGCGGGCACGTGCGGCCGGTGGTGGTGCACTACCTGAACAGCGTGGTGGCGGGGCTGCTTTCGGGTTCGTACCGGGAAGTGGTCGGCCGGCAGCTGTTCGCGGCGGTCGCGCGGCTCACGGAGCTGGCCGGGTACATGGCGGTGGACACCGGGCAGCCGGGGCTCGCCCAGCGGTACTACATCCAGGCGCTGCGGCTCGCGCAGGCCGCGGGGGACCGGGCGTACGGCGGCTATGTGCTGGCCGCCTCGATGAGCCACCTGGCGGCCGAGCTCGGCAACCCGCGGGAGATCGCGCAGTTGGCGCGGGCGGCGCAGGAGGGCGCGCGGGGACGGGTGACACCGAGGGCGGAGGCGATGTTCTTCGCGGCGGAGGCCCGGGGGCACGCGCTCCTCGGGGACGCCCACTCCTTCGAGGCGGTCGCGGGGCGGGCCGTACGGGCCCTGGAGCGGGCGGAGCCGGAGTCGGGCGACGACCCGGCGTGGATCGCGCACTTCGACCACGCCTACCTCGCCGACGAACTGGCCCACTGCCACCGGGACCTGGGGCAGGCGGAGGCGGCGGCGCGGGCGGCCGAGGAGTCCCTGGAAGGCCACCCGGAGACGCGGGCCAGGCGGCGGGCGATCGGTCTGGTGCTGCTCGCCTCGGCGCAGGTGCAGCGGCGCGAGGTGGAGCAGGCCTGCCACACGGGCACGCGCGCCCTCGAACTCCTCGCGACGCTGCGGTCCTCGCGCGGGGCGGAGTATCTCGACGACCTGAAGGAGCGTCTCGACCCGTTCGCGGGGGAGCCGGTGGTGCGGGAGTTCGGGGCGCGGCTTGCGCTGCACGCGGCGTGACGGCGCGGGCGGTGCGCCTCAGGGTGTGGACTTCGTGTGGAGGACCTCGCGGGCCTGTTCTGCGGCGCGCGTGATGCTCTCGGCGACGAAGTCCATGAAGCGGGCGATGTTCTCCAGGCGTTCGGCGGCCGGGGTGTCGGCGCCGAGGACGCGGACGCCCTCGCGCGCGGTCGCGGCGAACTCGACGTTGGCCTTGGCGGCGGCCACCATCGACTGGTACCAGACGTCGGCGTCGGCGAAGTAGCGGTCGCGGCGGCGCTCGTCCCGCTCCCGGCGGACCAGGCCCTGGCTCTCCAGGAACGAGATGGCCTTGGAGACGGACGCCGGGCTCACCTGAAGGCGCTGGACGAGCTCGGCCGCCGTGAGGCTGCCCGTGTCGGTGGTGAAGATGCAGGTCAGAATCGACGCGGTCATCTTGGGCAGGCCCTGGCTCATGAGGAGGGTGGTGAACTGCTCCTCGTACGCGCGTACCGCCTCGGCGTCGCGGCCGTAGGGCTGCGGCGGCGTCTCCGTGCCCTTGGGGGTGGCCGGCCTGCGCCGGTGCGCGCGGTGCTCGGTGGCGCGGTGGGCCAGGTCGGCGCGGTAGCCGCTGGGGCCGCCGTTGCGCATCACCTCGCGGGTGATCGTCGAGGTCGGGCGGTCCAGGCGCCTGGCGATCTCCGCGTAGGCGAGGTCGTCGGCAAGGCCCAGCGCGATCTGCTGGCGTTCCTGCTGGGTGAGTCTGCCTCCCGGCACCGCGATCTCCCTTCGATCTGTTCTCCGTGGCGGCCAGCATAGCGTTCACTTCCCATCCAATGCAACGCGCGAGGATTGGTCCGTTGCGTTATCGCCTAGGTCGTTGCAATGAAATATGGGCTCTGGCCTGCACTAATGCTCATTGAGTGCAACGACCTTGTTGCGTGATCCGTGAACACAACGTAGCGTTTCTCTTGTCAGAAACACGGAGCACGGCACACGGAAGCCAGGAGAGAGACCATGAACAAGTTCGCCACCACCGCCCCGATCGCCGCCGTCGTCGACATCGCCGCCGGGCGCGTCCAGGTCATCGCCGCCGACCGGGCCGACGCCACGGTCGAGGTCCGGCCGGCCAACCCCGCGAAGAGCCGCGACGTGAAGACCGCCGAGCAGACCGCCGTCAGCTACGAGGACGGCGTGCTGCGGGTCACCACCCCGCCCGCCAGGAACGGTCTCCTCGGCAACGTCGGCTCCGTCGAGGTCACCGTCCAGGTGCCCGCCGGCTCCCGCGTCGAGGGCAAGGCGGCCGCCGCGGAGTTCCGGGGCGTCGGGCGGCTCGGTGACATCGCCTTCGACGGCGCGCACGGCGCGGTCAAGATCGACGAGGCCGCGAGCATCCGGCTCACCGCGCTGGGCGGTGACGTCACCGTCGGCCGGCTGAGCGGCCCGGCCGACATCAGCACCCTGAAGGGCGACATCCGGATCGCCGAGGCCACCCGGGGCGCGGTCGTCCTGTCCACCCAGTCCGGCGACCTGTCGGTCGACGCGGGGCGCGGGGTCTCCGCCACCCTCGACGCCGGCACCACCCTGGGCCGCGTCCACAACTCCCTCGCCAACGCCGTCGGTGCCGCCGCCGAACTGAACATCAAGGCGACCACCATCCAGGGCGACATCACCGCCCGCAGCCTCTGAACGGTACGAACGGGGGCGATCGGGCCACAGCGGCACGGGAGTTGACGGTGAGACCGGTGCGGGCCCGTTGTGGGTCTGTTACCGGTCTCACACGTGTGTGCGCGGCCCTGGACGCACCCGGTAGCGTGAGCCGACGATTCCGTAGGTCCATCAGTAGGAGTCCCGGTGACGCAGAGCGGACAGGGGCCGGAGCCGCAGTATCCGGCGGTACGGCCGACGCACGAAGGTGTCGTGCTGCCCGCGGAGGGCGGCGTGGAGACCGGCCAGGGCACAGGCCCGGCCGGCGGCACGCCGTGGGGCGGCGCCTGGGGCCCCGGTGGGGCGCCGCAGGGGCAGCAGCCCCCGCAGTACCAGTCGTCCGCGCAGCCGCTGCCCCCGGCCCAGCCGCTCCCGCCGGAGGCGGTGCCGGGCGGGGCCTCCGACATGCAGGCGACGCAGTACATCGCGCCGATCCCGCCGCAGGGCGCGCCGCCCGCCGGGCCCGGACCGATGCCGGGCGCGATGCCGGGCGCGATGCCCGGGGCGCACGGGCAGATACCCGCCGACACCCCGCCGCCCGGCGGCTACGGCTACCCGGCGCCCGCCCAGCCCGCCGGGGGGCCCGGCTACGGCTACCCGCAGGCCGCGCCCACGCCGCCCGTCGCCGACATGCAGGCCACCCAGCACATCCCGCCGATCGCCGCCCAGGGCGGCGGCCAGGACACCCAGTTCCTCGGCACCGGCCCGCTGGGGGCGCCGCAGCAGCCCGCCGGGGCGTCCGACGCCACCCAGTACATCGCCCCCGTGCCCACGCAGGGGCCCGGCGAGCGGCAGCCGCCCGCCGAGTTCGACAACCTCTTCCGCAGCGACGCCACGCAGCACCTGCCGCAGCCCCCCGCCGCGCAGGCGCCGTACGGCCGGCCGGCCCCGCAGCCCCCGCAGCAGCAGTTCCAGCAACAGCAGCAGTTCCACCAGCAGCCGCCCGTGCCGCCGGCCTTCCAGGGCGCGTACCAGGACGACTACGACGACGAGCCCGAGCCGCGCCGCAGGTCCCCCCTCGCCCTGATCGCCGCCGTCGTCGTCGGCTGCGCCGTCGTCGGCCTCGGCGCCGGGGCGCTGCTCAGCGGCGGGGACGACGAGAAGGACAAGGGCCCGGCACAGAACGTGGCCGCCAGCTCCGGCACGCCGTCGACCGGGCCGACCTCGAAGGGCACCGACCCCGTCGCGGCGCAGGCGGAGGCCCTCGACAAGCTGCTCGCCGACAGCAACAACAGCCGTGACGCGGTGATCCGCTCGGTCGAGGCCATCAAGCAGTGCAAGAACCTCGACCAGGCCGCCACCGACCTGCGGGACGCCGCCGGGCAGCGGCGCGGCCTGGTGACCCGGCTGCAGGGCCTGACCGTCGACAAGCTCCCGGACAACGCGGCCCTGAACACCGCGCTCACCAAGGCCTGGCAGGCCTCGGCGTCCGCCGACGACCACTACGCCGCCTGGGCGGACCAGGTGAAGGGCAACAAGAAGCTCTGCAAGGGCGGCAAGGCCCGGGGCACCTCGCACACGGTCGAGGCCGGCAAGCAGAGCTCCGACGCGACGGTCGCCAAGCGTCAGGCGGCCAATCTGTGGAACCCCACCGCGGAGAAGTACGGCCTGTCGAAGCGGACCGCCACCCAGCTGTAGCGCGGGGCGCAGCCCGGGCGGGGTCCACCGCCCGGGCTGGGGTCAGCGCCGTTACGGAGCGCTGAGGACGGTGTCGCCGACGTCGACGAAGCCGGGCTTCTGCGCCACGAGCTGCCCCTTGCGGACCACCTGGAACGTCACCTCGTGGTTGACGATCCGGGGGAAGCGGGGGGCGCCGAGCATGTCCTCGTAGCGCCAGCGCAGCGTCGGCGTGAGGCCGCCGGTGTCGATCTGCACCCCGCGGTCCAGGGCGTGCGCGACGGCGGCCGCCGAGATCGAGTCGGTGTCGAGCGACTCGATCACCTTCTTCAGGACGGTGTACGCGATCCAGGTCGTCTGGACGCCCGCGTCGGTCGGGTCGACCCGGTTGTCGACGAACGCGTGCTCCTTGATCACCTTGCGCATCGGCGCCCAGCGCTGGTCGTTCGCCTCCGGGTACCAGCCGGTGACGTACGCGCCCTCGAAGGGGCTGTGCGCGCCGCCGGTGCGGTCGACGACGGGCTGGCTGACGCTGCCGAGCACGGAGGAGATCCGTACGGTCTCCTCGCCCTTGTCGTCCTGGCCGTCGTCGCTGCCCCCGCCGTTCTCGTCCTCCTGCTCGGGGAGGCGGCGGAAGGAGTCGAAGAAGGTCTGGGTGCGCTCGCCGAGGACGGCCGCGACACAGCCGTCCTCCGTGCCCGCCTTGGAGCGGGCCCGCCTGGCCTGGGCGGTGTACTCGGCGGCGTCCTCGACGGCCGGGATGTCGGTGGCGCCGTCGTGGCTGCTCTTGCGGAGCCCGGAGTTGAGCAGGTCGGGCAGCTTGTCGCCGGCGAGCGTGTCGGGCCGGACCAGGGAGACCTTGCGGCAGGACTCGGCGAGCTGCATGCCGTGACCGGCCATGAGCGAGGCGAGGCCGCCGTTCACGGGGTAGGAGAGCGGGCTGGTGAACTCGTCCTCGGAGACGCCGTACCCGCCGATGTACGGGATCTCGGCGGCCTCCAGGGGCGCCATGAAGGCCCGGCCGTTCTGGCTGTAGGAGCCGACGACGGCGACGACCTTCTCGCTGACGGCCCGGCGGGCGCAGGCGGCGGCGCCGGCGGAGGTGTTCTGTTCGTTGCAGGTGAGGATTCTGAGCTCGTGGCCGTCGATCCCGCCGGCTTCGTTCACCCAGCGGGCGAACGCCTGGGCCATGGCGGGCATGCCGGGCTGGTTGGTGGCGCGGGTCCCGTCGGGTGCCCAGGTCATGACGGTGACGGGTTCCCTGGACCCCCCCGAGGTCCCAGGGATCACGCCACAGCCGGTGAGCAACGACGCACCCGCCGCTGTCGCCGTGACGTACGCGAGAAGTGAGGTCAGTCGCCTACCGGTCATGAGCACGCACAATTCCGCCTCACGGGTAACGCAGAAGTGTGCATGGTTCAACGGCGGGTGACGCGAGGGTGAATTACCGGGGTCGATGCCTGGTGGGGGGCGTGCGGGAAGAGGGAGCGAAGGGTGCTGGTCGGGCGATCTTGAGGGGGAACGTATGATCGAACGGTGTCCACTCCAGTCTCGGGTTCGGTGAACTCTTCCCGTCGTGGCCGTCGCTCCTCCACCATGGGCGGCATGCCGCTCAACGACTTGCCGTGGTGGCGCTGGCGCAGCAACGTGCGCTCGGCGCTGCACATGCTCTCCGACCCCGCGTTCCACGAGACCACCTGGCTGACCGGCCAGGAGGGGTACGGCGACGTCACCGACGCCGTCTACCGCCTGGTCGAGGACACGTGGCTGGACAACTGGTCCGCCGAGAAGTACGTCGGAACGATCTTCCGCGACTCCGGCGAGGCCGCCCTGGTGGACGTGGCCGTGCTGCGGGTGCTGCGGATCATGCACCAGGTCGGGCCCGACGCGCCGTTCTCCGCGTACATGGAGCACCACGGGTGGCCGGAGGCCGTGCGCGCCGCCCGCGAGGCGCACATACGGATGGCGTCGGCGGACGGCGAGGACCCGGACACACCCCCGCGCTCCCTCGACGTGCTGCGCATCATGACCGGGTCCGTCTGACGGACGCCAGGTCGGCCAGGTGGCCGGATGTGAAAGGCTACGGGGATGACCGACCAGTACGTCCTCACGCTCTCCTGCCCCGACAAACAGGGCATCGTGCACGCCGTGTCGAGCTACCTCTTCATCACTGGCTGCAACATCGAGGACAGTCAGCAGTTCAAGGACCGGGACACCGGCCTCTTCTTCATGCGCGTCCACTTCTCCGCGGAGGAGCCGGTGACCGTGGAGAAGCTCCGGGCGAGCTTCGCGGCGGTCGGCGACTCGTTCACGATGGACTGGCACATCAACCGGGCCGACGAGCGGATGCGCGTCGTGCTGATGGTGTCGAAGTTCGGCCACTGCCTGAACGACCTGCTCTTCCGCTCGCGGATCGGCGCGCTGCCGGTCGAGATCGTCGCGGTCGTCTCCAACCACACGGACTTCTCCGAGCTGGTGAGCTCGTACGGCATCCCGTTCCGGCACATTCCGGTGACGAAGGAGAACAAGCCGGAGGCCGAGGCCGAACTGCTCGCCCTCGTCCGTGAGGAGAACGTCGAGCTGGTCGTGCTCGCCCGTTACATGCAGGTGCTCTCCGACGACCTGTGCAAGCAGCTGTCGGGCCGGATCATCAACATCCACCACTCCTTCCTGCCGAGCTTCAAGGGCGCCAAGCCCTACCACCAGGCGCACGCGCGCGGTGTGAAGCTGATCGGCGCGACGGCCCACTACGTGACGGCCGACCTCGACGAGGGCCCGATCATCGAGCAGGAGGTCGAGCGCGTCGGCCACGAGGTCACCCCCGACCAGCTGGTGGCCGTCGGCCGCGACGTCGAGTGCCAGGCGCTCGCCCGCGCGGTGAAGTGGCACGCCGAGCGCCGCATCCTGCTCAACGGCCGCCGCACGGTCGTCTTCGCCTGACCGGGATCCCCGCCGCCCTCACAGCCTGCTGAGCGAGGCCGCCGCGAAGAGGACGTCGCGGATGGCCTCGCGGTCGCCGTCCTGACCGGCCGCCGCCTCCTCGGGCGGGATGTGGCCGGCCACGAGCTGGCAGAACTCGACGCCGTCCATCGCCACCTGGGCCACCGCGTGGTCCGGGGAGCCGACGGCGGCGGGGGAGTCCAGGGCGATGTACCAGTGGCCGCCGCCCGAGCCCTCGACCTCCAGATGGAGCGAGCGGCCGGGGGCGCCCGCCGCGACCAGCTCGCGCGGCGGTGAGGCCAGACCCGAACGGCGCCGGCCGGCGAGGGCTGCCGGGAGCAGCCGGGCCGCCAGGTCGATCATGCCGTGCAGATGCGCGCCGCTCGGCGGCTCGTACGGGTACGCCACCGCGTTCGCGATGTCGTCGGCGTGCACCCAGCACTCGAAGGCCCGCTCCAGGAGCGAGTCCCGCATCGGCAGCGCGAAGTCCCCGTACGTCACCGTCAGGTCGGCGACCCCGCGCCCGGCGAACGAGACCGTGCGGATCAGGGTGTGGCTCTGCTCCCGCCACGGCTCGCGCACCCCGCGCGTCGGCGGGTGGAACGAGCCCCGCCAGTACTCCTCCGTGCGCTCCACGGGCGTGACCGCCGTCGCCTTCGCGCCCAGCGGATCGTCCAGGCCGAGCGCGCTGGACACCAGCCCGTCCACCGTCAGGAGATGGCCGATCACGCCGGCCACCGTCGTCTTGCGGCTGACCGGGCGCTCGCCCTCGAACCACTTCAGCCGGACCGGCGCGTGCCACTCGGACTCGCCGATGTCCCGCAGCAGCGCGTCGAGCCGGGCGGTCTCCGCGTCGTACGGAGTCGCCCAGGCCGGCACCGGGATGCGGGCGGGGCGGCGGCCCAGGCAGTTCTCCAGGACCCGGGAGCGCAGCAGCGGATCGAGGTCCAGGTCCCGCTCGGAGTGCAGCAGCCCGACGGCGTCGCGCAGCCGCAGCGCCTCGTCGGCGCAGGGTGCGCACTCGGTCAGGTGGTCCTCGACGGCCTGGGTCTCCTCGGACGAACAGGCCGAGAGCGCCCACGCGCCGAGGAGCGATTTCAGGACACCGTGCGGCGGCGCGGCAGGCGGCGGAGGAGCCACGGCGAGCACCGGCTCCTCGGGCGGCTCCGCCGCGTCGGCGGTCGGTCCGGCGGTAGGGTCGGCCGCCGGTTCCGTGGCCGGTTCCGCCGCCAGGTGGGCCGTCAGGTCGGCGGTCAGGTCCGCGTGGTCGTCCGCGGACACGCGGGGTCCCGGTATCCGGGGAGCGCGCGCCACGTCGTCGGGCGTGTCGTCGGGGCCGTTCACAGGGAGCGTCCGTACCCGGGCGGCGAGGAGCCCTCCAGCGGGCGGGTGTTCGCCGTCGAGAGCAGCTGCAGCCCGAGCCGCAGCCTGCGCCGCGCCTCGTCCTCCGTGACCCCGAGGTCGGCGGCGGTCTGGCGGTAGTCGCGGCGCTGGAAGTACGCCAGTTCCAGGGCCGCGCGCAACGGCGCCGGCATCGACGTCACGATGTAGTCGGCGCGGGCCGCGACCGAGGCGCGGCGCACCTTCTGCTCCAGCTCCTCCGCCGAGCCCTCGCCGGTCTCCGCGTACGCCGTCGCCTCCGTCTGCCGCAGCCGGTGCACGGCCTGACGCTGGGTCAGCTTGGCGACCCAGGAGCGCATGTTGCCCTGCTTGGGGTCGTAGGCGTCGGGGTTCTCCCAG
Source organism: Streptomyces sp. NPDC014870 (assembly GCF_043081505.1). Classification (NCBI taxonomy): domain Bacteria; kingdom Bacillati; phylum Actinomycetota; class Actinomycetes; order Kitasatosporales; family Streptomycetaceae; genus Streptomyces; species Streptomyces sp. NPDC014870. Next base: position 94,004 of record NZ_JBIBWQ010000009.1, on the reverse strand, counting down.
ATGTAGCCGAAGACCTCGCGGGTGACCTGGTCGGCCGCGCTGTCGTCGTCGAGGACCCGGTGGGCGAGGCTGTGCACCAGGGAGGCGAACCGGTCGTAGAGCTCGCCGAGCGCGGCGGCTTCACCGCGCGCCAGCCGCTGCTGCATCCTGCGGTCCCAGCGCGGTGGTGTGTCCTTCGCCATGCGTCGACCTCCCGACCCGAGTTCACCCTCCAAAGTAATGCGCCGTCGATGGGTGCACGCCCCTTTGTGACAAGTACGCCCCCACGGGCCCTACCGGATGGTAAGGAAACCGCCGTTCGTCATCCGGGGGGTTTCGGGCCGCGCTCCCGGGGCAGCGGCAGAGGACGGGAACGACCGCCTCCGCTTGATATCACCGCTTCCTCCCGAAGGGTGCGCAGTGTGAACCTCCATGTCGACGTCGAAGAGCTGGGCCGCTGGACCGTGCTGCGGATCCGCGGGGAGCTGGACCTGCTGACCTCGCCCCTGGTCAGGAGACGCGTCCACGACGCCGTCGCGGGCGGCCGGCACGACGTCGTCCTCGACCTCTCGGGGGTGCTGTTCTGCGATTCCAGCGGGGTCGGTGTGCTGATCGCCGCGCGCCGCCTGATGCGTTCCTGCCAGGGCCGCCTCCGGGTGGTCCTGCCGGAACGGGGGTCGGAGGACGCGTCGCACGTCAACCGGGTCCTCGCCGCCCTCGGGGTGCGCCGCCTCTTCGACGTCTACGGGGACGCGGCGGAGGCCGTCGACGAGGAGAGGCAGCCGCTCTCGGCATGACCGGCCGGCCACCCACTCGGCACGGCGGCCCGGATCGTCGTACCCTCCCAGGAATGCAGCCCATGGAACCCGAGCAGACCCCCGGACAGCTCTTCGAGCAGCGGATCGCCCGCCGCTTCGCCGCCTTCGACCAGGACGGCGACGGGACGATCTCGCGCGAGGACTTCAGCACGGCGGCCAAGCGCCTCCTGACGGAGTTCGACGTCTCCTTCCGCTCCGACCGGGGCCAGGCGCTGTGCGACGGCGCCGAGGCGTTCTGGCAGGGCATGGCGGGGATCGCCGACATCGACGGGGACCAGAAGGTCAGCCGCGCGGAGTTCCTCGGCGGCGGCGTGAAGCGGCTGCACGACCACCCCGAGCGGTTCGCCGAGATCGCCCGGCCCTTCCTGCACGCCGTCCTCGCCATCGCCACCACCCCGGCCGAGGTGGAGCGGGCCCTGCTCGTCCTCGGCATCCCGCCGGTCCAGGCCGCGCTCAGCGCCCGCACGCTCCCGGTCGGTGCCTCCGGGTCGGTCGACGAGCAGGCGGCGGTGAACGCCTTCGCGCACTACTTCATGACCGAGTAACGCTCCCTGAGCCGGTACTTCAGCACCTTCCGCAGCGTCTCGTTGCGGGGCAGGGCCTCGACGACCTCCAGCTGTTCCGGCAGCTTGTGGACGGAGAGGCCCTGCGCGCGCAGGAACTCCGTGACGGCCGCGAGCGTCAGCGGTTCCGCGCCCGGCGGCTGCTCGACCACCGCGCAGACCCGCTCACCGCGCTCGGCGTCGGGGAGCCCGATCACGGCCGCGTCGCCGACGCCCGGGTGCTCGTGGAGGAGGTCCTCGATCTCCTTCGCGGAGATGTTCTCGCCCTTGCGGATGATGATGTCCTTGATCCGCCCGGTCAGCACGAGATGGCCGCTCGCGGTGACGTGTCCGACGTCGCCGGTGACCAGGAAGCCGTCCTCGTCGAAGGCGGCGGCGGTCTGCGCCGGGTCCAGATAGCCCTGACAGACGGCCTCGCCGCGCAGCCTGACCTCCCCGTTGCCCGAGCCGTCGTCGGCGATCCGGATCTCCATGCCCTCGGGCGGCCGCCCCTCCGTGGTCGCCAGGTTCTCCACCGTGTCGTCCGGCGACCCCATCGTGATCATCGGGACCTCGGTCATGCCGTAGCCGTGGGTGAGCTGGCAGCCCATCTCGCGGACGACCGCGTGGTAGATCTCCGGTGGCTTGGGTGCCCCGCCGCCCGCGAGCAGCCGCAGGCTCGGTATCAGCTTCTCGCCCGGCGGCAGCTTGCGCTGCTCGGCGAGGAACATCGAGTAGAAGGCGGTGGATCCGCCGGCCACGGTCACCCCGTGCCTGCGGTACTCGGCGAGCGCGCCGGGCAGCGCGAACTGCTCGAACATCACCGCGGGGAAGCCGTACAGCAGGAGCATCACCGTGTAGTCGGGCCCGGCGATGTGGGCGTAGGGGAAGGCCATCGAGCCGATGTCGTCCTCGGTCAGGTGCAGCGCGTGCGCGAGGCACGAGCCGCCCGCGATCAGGGAGCGGTCGGTGTGCAGGACGCCCTTGGGGTCCGAGGTGGTGCCCGAGGTCCAGTAGATCCACCGGACGTCCGTGCCGTTCGCGGGGGGCGGCGGGAGGACGGCCGGGTCGCCGTCGGGCAGCGACTCGGGTCCGTACGCCTCGAAGACCCCGCGCGCGCCGAGCCGGTGGGCCATCCCGGTGTGGTCGAATCCGCGCCACACGCCCGGCACGGCGAAGAACTCGGCCTTCGACTCGCGCAGCGCGAAGCCCACCTCGCGGTCCCGGTAGAACGGGATGACCGGGGTCTGCACGGCGCCGAGGCGGGCGAGCGCGAAGGAGAGCACCGCGGTCTCGATCCGGGTCGGCAGCTGCCAGGCCACGACCGTGCCGGGCCGCACCCCCATGCCGTACAGGCCTGCGGCGCAGCGCTCGGCGCGGTCGCGGAGTTCGCCGAAGGTGAGGGTCCGGTCCTCCTGGAGCAGGACGGGCCGGTCGGGGGTGTGCGCGGCACGGCGTTCGGCCAGCTCCCAGAGGGTGCGGGAGGTGCCCAGGGTGTGTGCGGTGTCGGTCATGACGGTCCCCTCCGCGTCCGGTGCCCGCCCTAGCTGACGGCCAGTCAGATCCGAGGGGGAGCGTAGAGGTCCGCCGCTTGTCGGTCCAGGGGGCTGGGGCTAACCTGAGCCCGACCGCTATCTGACGGGTCATCAGAAATCAGGGAAGTGCAGCGGCGACGGGAGACTCTCATGGCGGAACTTCCACGGATCATCAGCGTCGACGACCACGTGATCGAACCGGCCCACCTCTTCAAGACCTGGTTGCCGGCCAGGTACCGCGACCGGGGACCCCAGCCGCTGACCGCCGGTATCGGCGAGCTGGCCTACGTCGGCGGGAAGTACCAGATCACGATGGACCCCGACGGCCCGCCCACCGACTGGTGGATCTACGAGGACCTCAAGTTCCCGTACAAGCGCAACATCGCCGCCGTCGGCTTCGACCGGGACGACATGACCCTGGAGGGCATCACCCGCGAGGAGATGCGGCGGGGCTGCTGGGACCCGGCGGCGCGGCTCAAGGACATGGACCTCAACCACGTCGAGGCGAGCCTCTGCTTCCCGACCTTCCCCCGCTTCTGCGGCCAGACCTTCGCCGAGGCCAAGGACAAGGAGGTCGCCCTCGCCTGCGTCCGGGCCTACAACGACTGGATGGTCGAGGAATGGTGCGGCGACAGCGGCGGCCGGCTCATCCCGCTCTGCATCATCCCGCTCTGGGACATCGACCTGGCGGTGGCGGAGATCCGGCGGAACGCGGCCCGGGGCGTCAAGGCCGTCACCTTCTCCGAGATCCCGACCTACCTCGGCCTGCCCTCGATCCACTCCGGCTACTGGGACCCGTTCTTCGCGGTCTGCCAGGAGACCGGCACGGTCGTCAACATGCACATCGGCTCCAGCAGTCAGATGCCGGCCGCCTCGCCCGACGCCCCGCCCGCCGTCCAGGCCTCGCTCAGCTTCAACAACGCGATGGCCTCGATGATGGACTTCCTGTTCAGCGGCGTCCTGGTGAAGTTCCCCCGGCTCAAGCTCGCCTACAGCGAGGGCCAGATGGGCTGGATCCCGTACGCCCTGGAGCGCGCCGACGACGTGTGGGAGGAGCACCGGGCCTGGGGCGGGGTGCGGGACCTGATCCCCGAACCGCCGTCCACGTACTACTACCGGCAGATGTTCTGCTGCTTCTTCCGCGACAAGCACGGCATCGCCTCGCTCGACGTCGTCGGCCGCGACAACGCCACCTTCGAGACCGACTACCCGCACGTCGACTCGACCTTCCCGCACACCAAGGAGGTCGCCCTCGACCACGTCCAGGGCCTCGACGACGAGACGGTCTACAAGCTGATGCGCGGCAACGCCATCCGCATGCTGGACCTGGGCATCGTCTGATGGACCTCGCGGACGGTGCGGGCGAGGAGGAGTTCCGGGCGCGGTTGCGGGAGTGGCTCGGGACCGTCCTGCCGACGCTGCCGCCCCGGCCCGACCCGCTGGACTGGCCGGGCCGCCGGGCGTACGACTGCGGCTGGCAACGGCGGCTGTACGACGCGGGCTACGCGGACGTGCACTGGGACGCCCCGCCGACCCAGCGGCTGATCTTCCTGGAGGAGACCGAGCGGGCGGGCGCCCCGTACGTGGGCGCGAACTTCGTCGGGCTGCTGCACGCCGGGCCGACCGTCGCCGCCGAGGGCACGGCCGAGCAGCGGGAGCGCTGGCTGCCGCCGGTGCTGCGCGGCGACGAGGTGTGGTGCCAGGGCTTCAGCGAGCCGGACGCCGGATCGGACCTGGCGAGCCTGCGGACCCGGGCGGTACGGGACGGTGACGACTACGTCGTCTCGGGCTCGAAGATCTGGACCTCGCACGCGGAGGTCGCCGACTGGTGCGAGCTGCTCGTCAGGACCGAATCCTCCGGTCCGAAGCACCGGGGCATCACCTGGCTCGCGATGCCCATGGACACGCCCGGGATCACGGTCCGTCCGCTGCGGACGCTCGCCGGGTCGACGGAGTTCGCGGAGATGTTCCTCGACGACGTCCGGGTGCCGGTCGCGAACCGCGTCGGGCGGGAGAACGACGGCTGGCGCGTCACGATGGTGACCCTGTCCTTCGAGCGAGGCACGGCCTTCGTCGGCGAGGTCGTCGCCTGCCGGCGCGTCCTCGCCGAACTCGCGGGGGCCGCGCGGAAGAACGGCACCTGGGACGACCCCGTCGTCCGGCGCCGCCTCGGGCGGCTGAGCGCCGAGTTCCGGGCGCTGTGGCGGCTGACCCAGTGGAACGTCAGCGAGGCGCAGGCGGTGGGCGGGGTGCCCGGCATCGGCGGCTCGGTCTTCAAACTGCGGTACTCCCACGCCCGGCAGGAGCTGTACGACGCGGCGGCAGAGGTCCTCGGCCCGGACGCGCTCGACCTCGGGCGGGAGTGGAACCTCGACCGGCTGTCCTCGCTCTCGTACACGATCGCGGCCGGCACCAGTCAGATCCAGCGGAACATCGTCGCCGAGCGGATACTCGGCCTGCCGAAGGGGCGATGAGGGGTGGTGGTCTCGTGGACTTCCGGCTGACGGACGACCAGAAGGCGCTGCGGGCGGGCGTACGGGAGCTGCTGGCACGCCGCTTCGACCGGGACGCGCTGCGAGCGGCCGTCGACACCCGGGCGCTCGACCCGGCGCTCTGGCGGGAGCTGGGCGCCGCGGGGTTCTTCGCGCTGCGGCTCCCGGAGGCGGCGGGCGGTGTGGGGCTCGGGCTGCCGGAGGCGGTCCTCGTCTTCGAGGAGGCGGGGCGGGTGCTGCTGCCGGGTCCTTTGATCGCGACCCACCTCGCGGCGGGCACGGTCGAGGGCGCCGCCGAGGGCGAGGCCGTGGTGACCGCCGTCGACGGCGGTCTCGTGGAGTGGCTGGACGCGGCGGACGTGGTCATCGGCGACACCGAAGGGGCCGTACCCGTGCGGTCGGTGGACCCGCTGACGCCGCTGCACCGGGTGGCGGGAGACGGGCGTGCGGGCGGGGGCACGGGCGGGGGTACGGGCAGGGCGTCGACGGCGGCCCTCCTCAGCGCCGCCGAACAGCTCGGCAGCGCCGGGCGCACCACCGAGACCGCCGTCGCGTACGCCCGTGAGCGCGAGCAGTTCGGGCAGGCCATCGGGGCGTTCCAGGCCGTGAAGCACCTCTGCGCGGAGATGCTCGTACGGACCGAGGTGGCCAGGGCGGCCGTCTACGGAGCCGCCGTCACCGGCGACCCCGTCGAGATCGCCGGGGCGAAGCTGCTCGCGGACGAGGCGGCGGTGGCGTGCGCGCGTGACTGCCTCCAGGTGCACGGCGGCATGGGGTTCACCTGGGAGGCGGACGTGCATCTGCACCTCAAGCGGGCCTGGGTGCGGGCCGAGCGCGGCCCGACCAGGGCGCGGGCGGAGGAGGCGGAGGCGGCCGCCCTGTAGACGCGCGCGGCGGCACCCGGTGCGCGGGCGCTCACGGAGCGTCGATATCGGGTTGTGTCCTTCGGGCGGGCCGTCACGGCCCGGAGTCGGGGTCCCGCTCCGGTACTCTCCGTGGGATGCGAGTGGTTGTGAGCCCGGATCGTCCCGGTGTCGCCGAAGCGGTGACCCCGGATCGGGCGATGCCCGCCGCTCGTACCCCGTGGAGGCGCTGGACGCCCTCCTGTTCGACTCCCCGCAACGCGCGTCGCACAGTATGGACCATGCGTACTCCTTCGCGCTGGAATATGCCCGAAGCGCTTGTTGCGGTGACTGTACGTCAACCATGCTGTCTCACAAGGGAATCACGTTCCGTGAGGGCGTCGATGGCTGTGAGGCGCGAGGCGATGTGTCCGCCGGTTCGGATGGTGTGAGCGGTGCAGGTGCTTCAGGTTCAGTTGGAGGTCGGGCCCGACCCGGCGGAGGTGGGGCGAGCCCGGCGATGGGCGCGTTCGAGGCTCGCCGGGTCGGGCATAGAGGATGACGAGCCGCTGGCCGAGACGCTGGTGCTGCTCATCTCCGAGCTCGTGACCAACGCCGTGGTGCACACGGGCTGTCCGGCCGTGCTGCGGATGCTGTTCGGCGCGGGCTGCCCCGAGGCGGGCACGGTACGGGTGGAGGTCGCCGACTCGAGCGACCGGCCGCCGCAGCCCCGGCACGCCCAGGGCGAGGACACCAACGGGCGTGGTCTGGAGCTGGTGGACGGCCTGGCCGACCGGTGGGGCTGGCAGCGCGAGGGCGCCGGCAAGAGCATCTGGTGCGAGGTGGACCGGGGGGTGCCGACGAAGCCCGCGACGGCGGCGTCCGGCCCCGCGGCCTCGGTGCACTGTTGACGGTTCGTGGCGGTTTGTTCACTCTGGGGTGAGCGATTCGTTGCGAGGGGACGACGAGGGCGGGCGTGGAGGTTCCGCGGCCCTCGACGAGTACGGGTCGTGTCCGGGTGGCGGCGGCTCGTGTCGTGCTCGGGGCGCGCGCGAGTGCGCCGCCACCCGTACGTAGGCCGCCGTTGGTTCGGCCGGAAACTCAGAGGACGGCGACCGGTGCGACCGGTGTGCCCGTACCGCCCACGAAGGGCTCGGGCATCGCGGAGAGCAGGAACGCGTACTGCTCGCGCTGTGCACAGGCTGTGGACAGACTCTCCAGATTCCAGTTCTGCCCCTGGAGCATCCCCATCTCGACCAGGTCGAGGGCGTGCACGGGCAGCCAGAGGTTCTCGATCTCCGGCGGGAAGATCTCGAAGGTCAGCGTGTCGTTGGCGACCGCGGCCACATCGCGGGCGTGGAACCACTCGGGCGTACGGACGGAGAGGCCCGGGGACGGGAACGCGTAACCGTGCTTGTCACCGGCGAGGTACAGCTGGATCTGCCCGGTCCGTACGAGCACGATGTCGCCCGCCCGGACCGTGACCCGGCCGAACGCGGCGGCCTCGTCGAGGTCTTCGGGGGTGACGGCGTGATCGCCCGGCAGCCGGTCGAGGCCCTTGGCGGCGGCCGCGTCGAGCAGGACGCCGCGGCTGACGATGTGGCGGGCGGTGTGGATGCCGCTGTACGCGGAGCGGCCGTGCGGGGTGATGGTGGCGGCGGGGCGGCCGTTGTAGATCTTCCCCGAGTGCGAGACGTGGGTGAGGGCGTCCCAGTGGGTGCCGGCCTGCAGGCCGAGGGTCACGGCGTCGTCGCTGGTGGCGACGGTGCCGGGACCGAAGAGCTCCTGGTTGATCTGGACCATGACATGGAGCGGGTTGACCCGGCCGGGGATCATGCCGGTCTGCACGCCGTCCTGCTTCAGGTCCAGGGCGAGGGGGACGCGGTGGCCGGAGCGGACGGTCGCCACGGCGTCCCGCACCACCTCGTCGGTGATCAGGTTGAGCGTCCCGATCTCGTCGTCCCGGCCCCAGCGGCCCCAGTTGTTGACGCGCTTGGCGATGTCGTGGAATTCGGCCGGGAGTGAGGAGGGGTGGGGCACGGGATCTGACATCGGGGCCTCCGCGGGTCTTGTTCTCCGGTATCTGACGGGTCGTAGAATCCAGCTGACGAACGAATCTAACGGACCGTCAGAAAGTGCGGGAAGGGGCCGGGCGTGGGGAACTTCTTGGCAGGCAAGGTCGTGGCGGTGACGGGCGCGGGGCGCGGGATCGGCCGCGCGGTCGCCCTCGCCTGCGCGGCGGAGGGCGCGAAGGTCGTCGTCAACGACTACGGGGTCTCCATCGAGGGCGGCGAGCCCACGTCGGAGATCGCGCTCGCGGTGGTGAAGGAGATCGAGGCCGCCGGGGGTTCGGCGGTCGCGGTCGCCGACGACATCTCGACGATGGCGGGCGGGCAGCGGATCGTCGACGTCGCGCTGGCCGAGTACGGCCGGATCGACGGGGTCGTGTGCGTGGCCGGCATCCTGCGCGAGCGGATGCTCTTCAACATGTCCGAGGAGGAGTGGGACCCGGTCGTCGCGACGCACCTGAAGGGCACGTTCACGGTCTTCCGGGCGGCCTCCGCGGTCATGCGCAAGCAGGGCGGCGGCACGCTCATCGGCTTCACCAGCGGCAACCACCAGGGGTCGGTGGCACAGGCGAACTACTCGGCGGCCAAGGGCGGGATCATCTCGCTGGTGCGGTCGGCCGCGCTGGGCCTGCACAAGTACGGGGTCACGGCGAACGCGGTGGCGCCGGTGGCGCGGACGCGCATGTCGGCGAACGTGCCCATGGAACTGAAGGAGATCGGCGAGCCGGAGGACGTGGCGGCGCTCGTCGTCTACCTGCTCTCGGACCGGGCGCGCGAGGAACGGATCACCGGCCAGGTCTACACGATCGCGGGGCCCAAGATCGCGGTCTGGGCCCAGCCGCGGGAACTGCGCGCGGGCTACGCGGAGTCCGGCGCCTGGACCCCGGAACGCATCGCGGACTTCCTGCCCGGAACGGTCGGCACCGACCCGATGCCGATGCTGGCCCGCCTGGAGGAGATGGCGAAGGCCGCGGCGGAGGGTGCGAGGCCCAACGGGTGACACGGCGACCCGGGGTGGCCGTCTCGCCCCGGGTGTGAGTTCCGCCCTCTGCCCACCGACTCGCGCGACAGACAGAAGGAGCACGCACATGAGAGGTGTCGTCTACGACGGCAAGCAGGTCCAGGTCGTGCACGACCTGGAAGTCCGCGACCCAGGCCCGGGCGAGGTGCTCGTGCGCGTCGCCGCCGCCGGGCTCTGCCACAGCGATCTCGCCGTCATCGACGGCACGATCCCCTTCCCCGCCCCCGTCGTCCTCGGCCACGAGGGCGCCGGAGTCGTCGAGGCCGTCGGCCCCGGCGTCACCCACGTCGTCCCCGGCGACCATGTCGCGCTCTCCACGCTCGCCAACTGCGGCGCCTGCGCCGACTGCGACCGCGGCCGGCCCACCATGTGCCGCAAGGCCATCGGGATGCCCAAGCAGCCGTTCTCCCGGAGCGGCTCCGGCCAGCCGGTCTACCAGTTCGCCTCCAACTCCTCCTTCGCCGAACGGACCGTCGTCAAGGCCGTCCAGGCCGTGAAGATCCCCTCGGACATCCCGCTCACCTCCGCCGCGCTCATGGGCTGCGGCGTCCTCACCGGCGTCGGCGCGGTCCTCAACCGGGCCAAGGTCGACCGGGGCGAGAGCGTCGTCGTCATCGGTACCGGCGGCATCGGGCTCAACGTCCTCCAGGGTGCCCGGATCGCCGGCGCGCTCACGATCGTGGCCGTCGACACCAACCCGGCCAAGGAGGAGACCGCCCGCCGCTTCGGCGCCACGCACTTCCTGGACTCCGCCGAGGCCGTCCGCGACATCCTCCCCACCGGCGCCGACCACGTCTTCGAGTGTGTCGGCCACGTCGGCCTGGTCCGGCAGGCGATCGACCTCCTCGACCGGCACGGCCAGGCGATCCTCCTCGGCATGACCGCGCCCACCGCGGAGGCGAGCTTCCCGCCCGCCGCGATGTTCCTCGACAAGTCCATCCTGGGCTGCCGCTACGGCTCCTCCCGCCCGCAGAAGGACATCGCGCTCTACGCCGAGCTCTACCGCGAGGGCCGCCTCCTCCTCGACGAACTGGTCACCGCCACGTACCCCGTGGAGGAGTTCGCCCGGGCGACGGAGGACGCCGAACAGGGCAAGGTCGCCCGCGGGGTGCTGACCTTCTAGGGGGGTGGGGGCGGGGCGAGGCCTTTCAGGGAAGAGGCGTTCCAGGGGAGTGGTGCTCCCGGGGAGCGGCGTACTCCCTGGGACGGTGGGGCCGCGACTACGGTCATGGTCATGGCATACCGCGACCTCGTCACCCGCCCCGTCCTCGCCTGGTCGGCCGTCGCCGTCGGCGCCAGGCTGCCGGTCGCCATGGCGCCGCTCGCGCTCGTGTTCCTGGTCCGCGAGCGGCCCGGCGGCTACACCCTGGGAGCCGTCCTGGCCGCCGCGTACGTGCTCGGCGAGATCGTCGCCGCCCCCGTCCTCGGCATCCGCCTCGACGCCGAACGGGCCAGGCCGCACCTGGCCGTCGGGCTCGCGGTCGGCGCGCTCGCCTTCACCGGCCTCGGCCTCGGGCTGGCCGGGACCGGCCACCCGGTCGCCCTGGGCGCCCTCGCCTTCCTCGCGGGCGCGGGCCCGGCCGCCGCGCCCGGTGGGCTGCGCGCGCTGCTGACCGGCATGGTCCCGGAGAAGGCCGTCACGCAGGCCCTCTCCATGGAGTCCGTCCTCACCTTCGGCATCTGGGCCGCCGCCCCCGCCCTCGCGACCGGCCTCGCCCTCGGCGTCGGCCCCGGCGTACCCCTCCTGCTCCAGGGCGGGTTGATGGCGGCCTCCGTCGCCGGGCTCTGGGCGCTGCCCGCCGGCTGGCGGGTCGAGGCGAAGGGCTCCGGCGGCGAGCCGATGCGCCGCGTCCTCGTCCGGGCCTGGCCCGTCTACGTCACGGGCGCGGCGAGCCTGACCCTGCTCGCCCTCGCCGAGCTGATCCTCCCGGCCCTCCTCGAACAGCGGGCGATCGGGATCGGCTGGGCGGGTCCCCTGCTCGCCGGGTTCTCGATCGGCTCCGCGGTCGGCGCGTTCGTCTACGGGCTCCGCGGCGGCTGGCCCGGCCCGCTGCCCGTGCAGAGCGCGCTCCTGATCCTGGGCGTCTCGGCGGGCGTCGCGCTGGTCGCCGTCCTGCCCTGGACGGGCGCCGTCGCCACCGCCCTCGTCCTCGCCGGACTGCTCCAGGCCCCGGCGATGCTCACCCGCAACCTGGCCCTCCGCCAGATCCTGCCGCCGAACGCCCTGGCCGCCGGGTACTCCGTGATGTACGCGGCCGTCGGCGCCGGTTACGCCGCGAGCGGCACCCTGGCCGGCGGCCTCCTGAAGGTCGTGGCGCCGTCCACGGCGATCCTCTGGGGCGTCGCCCTGACGCTGCTCCTGACCGCGATCGGCGTGGCGGGCGAGTGGCGGCGGGTGCGCCGGGGCGCCTGGCGGGCGACGGAGGAGGGTGCTCCCGCCGGTGCCGGTGCCGGTGCCGGTGACGGTGACGGCTCCGGCTCCTCCCGGGAACGGTCGGCTAGCTCGCCGCCGCACCCGTCCGGAACGTCCGGCGGTACGTCGTCGGGGTGACGCCGATCGCCGTCTGGAGGTGGGAGCGGAGCGACTGGGGGGTGCCGAAGCCGGCGTCCCTGGCCACCTGGTCGACCGGGAGGTCCGTGGACTCCAGGAGGTGGCGGGCCCGCTCGACCCGCTGCTGGGTCAGCCACTGACCGGGGCTGATGCCGACCTCCTCGCGGAAGCGGCGGGTGAACGTCCGTACGCTCGTCGACTCCCGCACCGCCAGGTCCCGCAGCTGGATCGGCTCGTGCAGATGCGCGAGGGCCCAGGCCCGCGCCGAGGTCGTCGTCGACGCGCCCGCCTCGGGGAGCGGGCGCTCGATGTACTGGGCCTGCCCGCCGTCCCGGTGCGGGGGTACGACGGTCCTGCGGGCCACCTCGTTGGCGACGGCGCTCCCGTGGTCCCGGCGCACGATGTGCAGGCACAGGTCGATCCCGGCCGCGACGCCCGCCGAGGTCAGCACGTCCCCGTCGTCGACGAAGAGGACGTCCGCGTCGACCCGCACCTTCGGGAAGAGCCGCTGGAAGTGCGCGGCCGAGGCCCAGTGGGTCGTGGCGGGACGCCCGTCGAGGTACCCGGCCGCGGCGAGCACGTAGCCGCCCGTGCAGATGGAGACGAGCCGGGTCCCGGGCCGGATGCGGGCGAGCGCGGCCGCCAGCTCGTCGGTCAGCCGGCCCTCGTCGTACACCGGGCCCAGCTCGTACGAGGCGGGCACGACGACCGTGTCCGCCGTGGCGAGCGCCTCCGGGCCGTGCTCCACCTGGATCGCGAAGTCCGCGTCCGTCGGGACAGGTCCCGCGACCGGGGCGCAGGTGACGATCTCGTACAGCGGCCGCCCCTCGGCGTCCTTGGCGCGGCCGAAGATCCGGTGGGGGATGCCCAGCTCGAAGGGGAGGAGACCGGGCAGGGCCAGGACGGCGATACGGTGCGGCACGAGAAAATCCCTTGGTGGTTTAGACCACTTCTGCTAGAAGTCGGAGCCGTGACGGACAAGCCGACGGACAGCCGCGACCCCTCCTACGAGTCCTATCAGCCCTACGAGTCCTACAAGTCTGCGGGCCGGGACCCGATTCCCGGAACCCCCCCGGACGCCCTTCGGGGCGCCGTCCCGGACTCCCTTCCGGGCGCCGTTCCGGTCGAGGCCCCCGCGCTCTGGAACCGCGACTTCCGGCTCTTCTTCGTGGCCCGGGCCGCCGCCGTCTTCGGCGAGGGCATGGTGCCCGTCGCCCTCGCCGCCGGACTCCTCGGCGCCGGGTACCCAGGCTCCTCCGTCGGCTACGCGCTCGGCGCCTGGATCGGGCCCTTCGCGCTGTTCGTCATCGTCGGCGGGGTCCTCGCGGACCGGTTCACCGCGCGCCGCATGATGGTCCTCGCCGATCTGCTGCGGCTGCCGGGCGCGGCCGTCCTCGCCGTCGCCTTCGCCCTCGGCAGCCCGCCCCTGTGGGCGGTGTACGCGCTCAGCGCCCTCAGCGGCATCGGCGCCGCGCTCTTCCAGCCCGGGGTGGCCTCCACGATCCCGCGCATCGCCCCCGACGTGCAGCGCGCCAACGCGGTGCTGCGGGTCGTGGAGTCGCTGATGACGATGGCCGGTCCGGCCGTCGCGGGTGTCCTCGTCGCGCTCACCGGCGGCGCGGGCGCCGCCTTCGGCGTCAACGGCGCGACCTTCGCCGTCAGCGCGGTCTGCCTCACCCTGATGCGGCTCCCCGCCCTGCCCGCCGACACGGCCCGGCGCGGCTCGCTGCGCGCGGAGATGGCCGTCGGCTGGCGGGAGTTCACCGCGCGCAGCTGGCTGTGGGGAGTGATCGCGATCTGGACGGTGTACGGCTTCACGGTCGCCGGGCCGATGGTGCCGCTGACCGCGACCCTGGTCACCGGCGACCACGGCTCGGCCACCTACGGCTGGCTGATGGCCGTGGCGGGCGCGGGCAACGCGGCCGGCGGGCTGCTCGCCCTGAGGCTGCGGCCCCGCCGACCGCTCGCGGCGGGCGCGGTCGCCCTGCTCGGCCTGCCGGTCAACCTCGCCCTGCTCGGCTTCGGCGCGCCCGTCACCGTGCTGGCCCTCGGGCAGTTCCTGGGCGGCGCGGCCTTCGCGTTCTGGCTGGTGATGTGGTCGACCTCGGTCCAGACACACGTGCCGCAGGACGCGCTGAACCGGATGCACGCCTACGAAGTGGCGGGCTCGCTCCTGATGATGGCGGCGGGCCGTGCGCTCGCGGGCCCGGTCGCCGAGGCGGTCGGCACGGAGGAGGTCCTGCTGGCGGGGGCCGTGATCGCGGTCCTGGTGGTCGTGGCGCTGCTCGTCGTCCGGCCGATCAGGACGCTGCCCCGGGCGTAGCGGGCGTGAGGGCGGGTGGCAGCCGGTACGGTCCGGGCATGTCTGAAGTCCGGTTGACCACGCCCTCGTACCTCGTGCTCGGCATCGTCGACAAGCTCGGCGAGGCAAGCCCGTACGACGTGAAGGTGGAGGCGGCGCGCACGGTGGCGCCCTTCTGGTCGATGCCGCACGCGCAGGTCTACGCCCAGTGCGACCGCCTCGTGGAGGCCGGGCTGCTGTCCGAGGCGCGCCAGCCCGGTGGGCGGAACCGGCGTCTGATGCGGCTCACGGAGGCGGGCGCGGAAGCCCTGGCCGGCTGGCTCGACGACCCCGCCTTCGTGCCGGTCGAGGCGCGTGAACGGGGCATCCTCAAGCTCTGGTTCGGGGCGAGCCCGCGCGTGCACGCGCCGGTCCAGGTCGAGGAGCACCGGCGGACCCTGGACGAGTACGAGGCGCTCGCGGGGAGCGTGGGGGAGCTGCTGACCCGAGGGCAGCGCGAGGCGCTGGAGTTCGGCATCCGGTACGAGCGGATGATGGTCGACTTCTGGCAGTGGGTCGAAGAGCGCGAGCCCTGAGCTTCGGGCGGACACGGCCCCTTCGCGCAGACCCGTTGACCGCCGGTAACACCCGCCCCTACCTTCCTCCCTAGCCCCTCAATAGTCCAGAAAGGACTATGGGCAAGGTGCGAGGGAGTGGCTGATGGACGTCCGGTGGGGGAGGGTGGCCGCCGTCGCGGTGGCCGTGAGCTGCGTGGCGTACGCACCCGTCGCCATGACCCAGTTGTTGCCCTACGCCTCGCCGGGGGCGCCCGCCTTCGGCGAGTGGATCATGGGCCGGATGGTGTCGCCCGAGTACGTCGCCGAGGTCGTGCGGGACCGGATCGGACCGTACGGCCGCAGCCTGCTCCCGCTGATCGTCCACTCGGTCCTGGGCGGGCTGCTCATGCTGCTCGGCCCGCTCCAGTACCTCACGGCGGTCCGCCGCAGGCGCCGGCTGCACCGGGTCGCCGGAACCGTGTTCGCGGTCACCGTGTACGCCTCGATGGCGGGCGCCGCGCTCTACCTGGCGCGTACGGCGCCCGAGGACGCCTTCAGCGGTGCCGCGTTCTGGGTCGTCCTCGCCACGATCCTCGTCGGCACCGTGGGCAGTGTGACCCTCGGCGTCCTCGCCGCCCTGGGCCGCTTCCCCGATCTGCACCAGCGGTGGATGCTGCTCTGCTACGGCTACCTGATGACCGCGCCGCTGCTCCGGCTCGAATGGGGCGGCCTGCCCTGGCTGTTCCCCGGCCTCTCCATGGCCGAGATCAACCGGATCGCCGTCATGCACCTCGGCTCCGTGGTCGTGTTCGGCGCGCTGCTCGCCTCGCGCGGCCTCGACCGGCGGACCGAGGCCCCCGGCGTCCGGGGCACCTGGTGCCCGACGCCTGTCCTCGTCGCCGCGCACGTCGCCGGCGCGGGCGGGCTCGCCTGGCTCACCGTGGCCCTGCTGGACGGCGGCCCGGGCGGTGAGGGGTCGCGGCTGCTCCTCGGCTACCTGGTCCCGTACGCGGCGACCTACGCGGTCATGGCCGTCGCCCACGTGCGCGCGGGGCGGCGGGGAGACGGGTGGGCGCGGGAGGAGTGGCGGCTGCACCTCGCCGCGCTCTGCGTGGCCCCGGCCTTCTCCACGGGCGCGGCGCTCGTCCTGGAACGGCTCGTCCGCCTCGACCCGTGGACGTCCCTCGTCGCGGGCGCGGCCATCGGCTGCGGCGTCATGGCCTTCGCGGCGACCGCGGTGGTGAGCCTGCGGGTGATGCACGGCCGCGAGGCGCTCGCGCGACGGGAGCGGACGCCGGCAGAGGTAGAGGCCGATGCGGATGCGGCGTCGGGAGCGGGGGACGCTTCGGGGGCGGAGGCCGCGCGGGCATGAGCGGCGGGGTGGGAGCGCGAGGGCTGATGTCCCGATCCTATCCCCGACTCTTGTCCCGATCCTTGCGAAAGCTGTCATTCGGGCCAATGGTGGGGGAGGGGCCGCGTCACGAAGCTGTGTGACGTGACCCAGACAACCGACACCGCCAACGCGGCCTCCGCTCCGAGCCCCGCCCCCGCCCGTACGCCGCGGATCCACCGCGCGTGGTTCGTCGCGGTCGTCACCTTCGTGACGATCATCGGCGCGGCGGCGTTCGCCTCGCTGCCGGGGCTGCTGATCGAGCCGCTGCACGCCGAGTTCGACTGGTCGCGCGGCACGATCGGGTTCGCGGTGTCGGTGAACCTCGCGCTCTACGGCCTGACGGCGCCGTTCGCCGCCGCGCTGATGGACCGCTTCGGTATCCGCAAGGTCGTCGCGGTCGCGCTGAGTGTGATCGCGGTCGGCTCGGTCCTGACGGTGTGGATGACGGCGCCCTGGCAACTCGTCCTGTACTGGGGCGTCCTCGTCGGGCTCGGCAGCGGCTCCATGGCGCTGGCGTTCGCGGCGACGGTGACGAACCGGTGGTTCGTGGCCCGTCGTGGCCTGGTGACCGGCATCCTCACCGCGGCCGGCGCGTCGGGCCAGCTCGTCTTCCTGCCCCTGCTGTCCTGGCTGGTCGAGAACGAGGGCTGGCGCCCGGCTGCCGTGACCGTCGCGCTCGCCGCGCTCGCGGTCGTCCCCTTCGTCTGGCTGCTCCTTCGCGACCACCCGGCCGACGTGGGTCTCGCTCCCTACGGCGGGGAGTACGTCCCCAAGCCCGCCCCGGTCACGGGCGCGGCGCGGCGGGCCGTGACCGTCCTCCTCAAGGCGGCCAGGACCGGCCCCTTCTGGCTCCTGGCGGGCACCTTCGCGATCTGCGGCGCCTCGACGAACGGCCTGGTGAAGACCCACTTCGTACCGGCCGCCCACGACCACGGCATGCCGATCACGGCGGCGGCCGGACTGCTCGCCGTGATCGGGGTCTTCGACGTCGTCGGCACGATCGCCTCCGGCTGGTTCACGGACCGCTTCGACGCGCGCCGCCTGCTGGCGGTGTACTACGCGCTGAGAGGCGTGTCCCTCCTGTTCCTGCCCATGCTGCTCGCGCCCACGGTCCACCCGCCGATGCTCTTCTTCATCGTCTTCTACGGCCTGGACTGGGTGGCCACGGTCCCGCCGACGATCGCCCTGTGCCGCGAGCACTACGGCGAGGACAGCGCGATCGTCTTCGGCTGGGTCCTCGCCTCCCACCAGGTCGGCGCCGCGGCCGTCGCCTTCGCCGGGGGCGTGGCACGCGACGTCTTCGGCTCCTACGACGTCGTCTGGTACGCCTCCGGAGCCCTGTGCGCGGCGGCGGCCCTGATGGCCCTGGTCATCCGGCGCCGTCCTAGCCCTGCGGGTCCTCGCCCGTGAGCCCGTCGACCGACTCGCGGATCAGGTCGGCGTGCCCGGCGTGGCG
Source organism: Streptomyces sp. NPDC014870 (assembly GCF_043081505.1). Lineage (NCBI taxonomy): Bacteria > Bacillati > Actinomycetota > Actinomycetes > Kitasatosporales > Streptomycetaceae > Streptomyces > Streptomyces sp. NPDC014870. Next base: position 76,468 of record NZ_JBIBWQ010000009.1, on the reverse strand, counting down.
GGCGTACTCCTCGACCAGGTCCAGGAGGATGCGGCGGAGGTTGGGGCGCTCGCCGCTGCGGGTCGTGAAGGCGCCGAGCTGGTCGAGGCCGCCCGCGCGGAGCGCCTCGTCGACGACGGCGCGGGAGCGGGCGACCGACTCCCGCCAGAGGGCGTGCAGTTCCTCGGGGGTGTCCTCGGCGGCGGAACGGTAGTCCCAGTCCGGGGTGGCCTCCCAGTCGACGGAGTCCCAGGGCGCGCGGACGGGGGTGTCGAGCCAGAGCCGGGCGAAGTGGCTGTCCTCGACGTGGGCCAGGTGCTTGAGCAGCCCGCCGAGCGTGACGGTGGACGCGCCGAGCGTGGCCCGCAACCCGTCCGCGTCCAGGCCCGAGCACTTCCAGGCCAGCGTGGCCCGCTGCCGTTCGAGCGCGCCGACGACAGCGGCCGCCTCACTTCCCGCGAGCGGGGGTTCGGGCCAGGGTTCGATCGTGGGTTCGGTCATGGGTGCCGACTCTAGCCAAGGCGCTCGATCACCGTGCGGAACCCAGGAGTTCATGGTTCCGACGCCCGGACCGGGGGACGGGCCGGGCTACAGTGCGCGCCATGGACATACCCGACTGGGCTGTATGGGCCGCCCTCGGCCTCTCCGTGCTGCAGGGCCTCTCCGTCGCCACCGTCGTCCGCCGACTGCGCCGAGCCGACCCCGAGGCGCGCACCAGGGCGCGGCTCGACCTGCTGGACACCGTCGGCGGCCTCGCGCTCTTCGCCGGTGTGATGCTGACCCTGCTGGTGGCGGACCACTGGTTCTGGCTCACCCTCGTCGGCGCCGCGCTCATCGCCGCCGCCTACACCGTGAAGGGCGTCCTGCTGCTCCGTGCCCGCCGCACCGCCCAGACCGGCACCCCTCAGGGGCCGTCTACCCGCTGAACCTCAGGAGCCGTCTACCCGCTGAACCGCCCGAACCGCCCCCGGTGGAACAGCAGCGGCTCGCCCGCCGCCGCGCCCCCGTCCTCGGCGGGGGTGCCCAGGGCCTCCACGCGGCCCACCACGATCAGGTGGTCGCCGCCCGTGTGGACGGTGGAGATCGTGCAGTCGATCCAGGCCGGGGCGCCGGTCAGCCGGGGGGAGCCGGTCGCCGGGGCGGCGTCGTAGGGCACCCCCGCGAACTTGTCCGTGCCGCTCTTCGCGAAGCCCAGGCACAACTCCCGCTGGTCCGCGCCCAGGACGTTGACGCAGAAGACGCCCGCCCGGGCGAGCCGGGGCCAGGTCGTCGACGTACGGGCGACCATGAAGGCCACCAGCGGCGGGTCGAGGGAGAGCGAGGCGAAGGACTGGCAGGCGAAGCCGGTCGGCCCGTCGGGATCGAGGGCGGTCACGACGGTGACGCCGCTCGCGAAGTGCCCGAGGACCCGCCGGAACTCGGCCGGATCGACGGGCAGTCGCTCGTCCTCCCCGACCGCGCGCAGCCGGGGGCGGGGGAGCAGCGGTTCCACGGCCGTCGGCGATCCGGCCGATCTGAGGTATCGGACGGCGGTGGCCGCCATCCCAGCGTGTCCCATCACATCTCCCATTGAAGCTGACGGATCGTCAGATGAGAAGCCTCGTACGACGGGCAACGAGCCTCAACGGCCCTCGTACCGCGCCGTTCTGCGCTCCACGAAGCTCGCGACGCCCTCGTTCGCGTCCCGGGTCGTCATGTTGATCTCCTGTGCCGCTGCCTCCGCCGCGAAGGCGGTCGTGCGATCGCTGTCGAGGGAGGCGTTGACCAGCTGCTTCGTCAGGGCGAGGGCGCGCGTCGGGCCCTGGGCCAGGCGGTCGGCCCACGCGCGGGCGGTCTTCTCCAGCTCCTCGGCCGGCACCACCCGGTTCACCAGGCCCAGCTCCCTCGCCTCCTGGGCCGTCACCGCGTCGCCGAAGAACATCAGCTCCTTCGCCCGCTGCGGCCCGATCAGTCGGGGGAGCAGATACGCCCCGCCGCCGTCCGGTACGAGGCCCCGGCGCACGAACACCTCGATGAACTTCGCCGGTTCCGCCGCGAGGACCAGGTCGCAGGCGAACGCCAGGTGCGCCCCGATCCCGGCCGCCGTGCCGTTGACCGCCGCGATCACCGGCTTCTCGCAGTCCATGACCGCGCCGATGAAGCGCTGCGCCCCGAGCCGGATGGTCCGCGCCACGTCCCCGGGGACGCGTTCACCGGCCGAGGCCGGCGCCCCGCGCAGGTCCGCGCCCGCGCAGAAGCCCCGCCCGGTGGCCGTCAGGACGACGGCCCGTACGTCGGGGTCGGCGGTGGCCTCGGTCAGCAGCGCGATGATCCGCTCCCGCTGGTCCCAGGTGACCGCGTTCATCGCCTCCGGCCGGTTGAGCGTGATCCAGGAGACGCCGTTCTCGACGCCGTGCAGCAGATCGTCCGTCACGACAGAGCCGCTCCTATCGGCACACCGCGAGCGCGTCGAGCGCCACCGCGCCCTGCCCCCGGGGCAGCACCATCAGTGGGTTGATGTCCAGTTCGGCGAGGTCGCCGTCCAGCTCAAGGGCCATCCGCTGCACCCGCAGCACGACCTCGACCAGCGCGTCCACGTCCGCCGGCGGAGCCCCTCGTACGCCCTTCAGCAGAGCCCGCCCGCGCAGCTCCCCGAGCATGTCCCTGGCCTGGTCCTCGCCGAACGGCGGCACGCGGACGGCCGCGTCGTTCAGGACCTCCACCAGGACGCCCCCGAGCCCCACCGTGACCGTCGGGCCGAAGAGCGGGTCGCGGGTCACGCCCACCACCATCTCGACCCCGCGCCCCACCATCTGGCAGACCAGGATCCCGTCCAGGTCCACCCCCTCGTAGCGCGCGATGTCGGTGAGCTCGCGGTAGGCGTCCCGCACCTGACTCGCGGAGGTCAACCCGACCTTCACCAGGCCCAGTTCGGTCTTGTGGGCGATCTGCGCGCCGGAGGCCTTCATCACCACCGGGTAGCCGACGAGCCCGGCCGCCCGGACCGCCGCCGCCGCGCTCGTGACCAGCTGCTCGCGCGGCACCCGGATCCCGTACGCCCGCAGCAGCTGCTTCGCCGCGTGCTCGCTGAGCTGCCGGCCCGGCCGCATCAGGGCCTGTGCCTTGCGGAAGGACGGCGACGGGGTGCGCGGGGCCTCGTCGAAGGGGGAGCGGTAGGCGGTGGTGAAGCGGTGGTGGTCGAGGTACGCCTTGACGGCCCCGATGCAGTTGGCGAACGTACGGAAGGTGGCGACGCGCGAGGAGCCGAGCAGGGTCTCGCGGTAGGCCGCCTCCGTCCCGACCGGCGACCCCCACACCACGCACACCAGCTTGTCGGTGGCCTCGGCGGCGTCCACCAGGTCCTGGGCGAGCTTGTCGCTCATGGGCGGGAACGGGCCCGTGATCGGGCAGATCAGCACCCCGACGGACGGGTCGGCCAGGATCGCGTCGATGATCTTCCGGCCGCGCCAGTCGCCCACCGGGTGGCCGCCGTTGTCGACCGGGTTCGCGACGTTCAGATAGTCGGGGATCCACTGGTGCAGCTCGTCCTGCTTGGCCTGCGGGAGCGTCGGCAGACGCAGTCCGGCCGCCGTGGCGAGGTCGGAGAAGTGCGCGCCGGTCCCGCCGGAGATCGAGTACACGACGACCCCGTCCGCGACCGGCTTGCGCGCCCGGGCCAACAGGGCCGAGGTGTCCTGGAGCTGGTCGAGCCCGTCGACCCGGATCACCCCGTACTGGCGCATCGCCGCGTCCACGACCTGGTCCGCGCCGGTGAGCTTGCCGGTGTGCGAGGCCGCCATCCGCGCGCCGGTCTCGGTCCGCCCGACCTTCACGGCGACGACGGGCACGCCCTCGCGGGCCGCGCGGTCGGCGGCGAGCAGGAAGGAGCGGCCGTCCTTGAGGCCCTCGACGTAACAGGCGATGGCCCCGACCTCGGGCCGGGTCGCGAAGTACGAGATGAAGTCGGCGGTCTCCAGGTCGGCCTCGTTGCCCGTCGGCGCCCAGTGGGAGAGCCGTACCCCCAGCTCCTGGAGGGTGTGGACGGGCCGCCCCTGGTGGCCCGACTGCGTGATGAGCGCGATCGCCGGGCCTTCGAGGTCGTCGCGGAACCGCTCGAAGGCGTTGAGGTTGGTGTTCGGGCCGAGCAGCCGGATCCCCGAGCGCCGTACGGCGTCGGCGAGGCGTTCCTGCGCGGCGGCGCCCTCGCCGCCGGTCTCGGCGAACCCGGAGGCGAAGGCGACGGCGAACCTGACCTTGGCCTCGGCGAGTTCCTCGATCACGGGCAGCGGGTCGGCGACGAGCAGGACGGCGAGGTCGACGGGCTCGGGGAGCGCGCCGACGGACGGCACGCAGTCGATCCCGAACACGGTCGTACGGGTCGGGTGCACCGGCACGAGCCGGGCGCCGACCCGCTCGGCCCAGGCGATCAGCTGGCGCGTGATCCCGGTGTTGGGCCGCCCCTCGGCGTCCGAGGCCCCGACGACGGCGACGGACCCGGGCCGGAAGAACCGGTCGAGGTCCGGCACGGCCGCGTGCAACGCCCGCCCGCTGCAGTCCACATCGCCCTCGACGGCGGTCACGCCGTGCACGACGTGACCACTCGGCCCGGGATGCTCGCCGCAGGCGACCACGCGGGCGCGGAGATCGGTGGTGAAGGTGCCGTGAGTCGATCCGAGCATCGTTCTGCTCCACCCTTCCGCCCATGACCAGATACCTGACGCCTAGTCAGATTACAGAACTGACGGCAAGTCAGGAATGGTCGAGACGTGAGGATCTCGGGCAGGCGTGCCTGCCCCCGGGGTCGCCCGCGTCGACTACCGCGCCTTCCCGATCGCCCGCGCGATCCGCTCGGCGTCTCTCGCCATCTCCCGGATCATCCCGCTGATCGGGTTGGTGAACCCGGTGAAGTAGAGACCCGGCGCCTCGCGCGGCGTCCGTGCCCCGTGGGTCACCGGCCGCCCCCGTTCGTCCAGGACGCCCAGATGGCCGACCAGGGGTTCGAGGCCCCGGCGGTAGCCCGTCGCCGCGATCACCGCGTCCGGGGTGATCGCCGAGCCGTCCGCGAGGACGACCTTGTCGCCGTCGAAGGAGGCGACGGCCCCCACGACCTCCACGGCGCCCCGCCGTACCGCGTCGATCAGGCCGACGTCCTGCACCGGGATCGCGCCCTCCCGTACGCGCGAGTACAGCCCCGTGTCGGGGCGGGGGAGCCCGTGTTCGGAGAGGTCCGGCACCGCGACGCGGGCCATCAGCTCGCCCGCCTTGTCGACCAGCCGCACCGGAAGGCGTCGCACCAGGATGCCCGTGCGCTGGGCGGGCCACCCGGCCGTCGAGCGGCGCACGATGTGCGGGACCGTGCGCACCGCGAGCCGTACCCGCCCCGCCCCGCCCTCGACGAGGTCGGCCGCGATCTCGGCGCCCGTGTTCCCGGCGCCGACGACCAGGACGTCTCGCCCGGCGTAGGGGGCCGGGTTGCGGTACGCGCTCGCGTGCGCGAGCTCGCCGCCGTACGCATCGAGTCCCGGCCACTCGGGCAGGTGCGGCGTGTGGTTGTACCCCGTGGCGACGACCACGGCCCGCCCGGTCAGCCGGCGCCCGCCGGTCGCGTGCAGCAGCCAGTCCTCGCCGGCCCGCTCGACGCGGCTGACCTCGACGCCGGTCACGATCTCCAGCTCGTGCACCTCGGCGTACTTCTCCAGGTACCGCACCACGTCCGCGCGGGCGACCCAGCGGCCGAAGGAGCGGGGCATCGCGAGGCCGGGGAGCGCGGAGAGCCGGCGGGTGGTGTGCAGCCGCAGCCGGTCGTAGTGCGCGCGCCAGGAGGCGCCGACGGCGTCGGACTTCTCCAGGACGACGGCCCGGACGCCCTGCGCGCGCAGCGAGGCGGCGACGGCGAGGCCGCCGGGCCCGCCCCCGATGACGTAAACGGGGTGATCGGGTCTGGATTGGGGGGTGTTGACCATGAGTGCTCAGCGTAACGAGCTGCTCACTTGTTGGGTCTCGGTCAAGAGGGGGTTCGGTTGCGAAACGGTCACGCGTGGGTGGGATGCGTGGAGGCGCGTGGGGGTGCGTGGAGGCGTGCGGGGGTCTTGCGCGGCCGAGCCCCCATCCGCTGAACTGACGTCCTTAACTGACGTATCGTCAGATCGGAATCTCGGGAGGGGCAGGTATCGCCGATGCAGACCGTCTGGCTCACCGGCGCCGAATGGCTCGCCGTCCTCCGCATCGGCCTCGGCCTGTGGTGGCTGGAGAGCTGGCGCCACAAGGACAAGAAGGGCTGGTTCGAGCGCGGCACGGGCATCGCGTGGGCCGCGGACGTCGCGGGGAAGCACCGGTGGCCGTTCGTGAAGCGCGGCTTCGACGCGGTCGTCGCGCCGCGCCCCCAGCTGATGGCGTACGTCGTCGTCTACGCCGAACTCGCCCTGGGCCTCGGCCTGATCCTCGGCTTCCTCACCCCGGTCGCCCTGATCGGCGGCCTGCTCCTCAACCTCCTCTACCTGGTGCTGATGATCCACGACTGGGCCGAGCAGGGGCAGAACGCGATGATGGCGCTCATCTCGCTCGTCGCCCTCTTCGCGCTGTCCTGGCAGACCTGGTCCCTCGACCACGCGATCGGACTCTTCCTGTGACGGCCGCCGACCCCGACATCGACTCCTTCACCCGTCCCTACTGGCAGGCCGCGGGCGAGGGCCGGCTGCTGCTCCGGCGCTGCGCCTGCTGCGCCCGCGCGCACCACTACCCGCGCGAGTTCTGCCCGCACTGCTGGAGCGAGGACGTGACCTGGGAACCCGCGAGCGGCCGGGCCACGCTCTACACCTGGTCCGTCGTCCACAGGAACGACCTCCCGCCCTTCGGCGACCGCGTGCCGTACGTGGCGGCGGTGGTCGACCTCGCCGAGGGCCCCCGGATGATGACCGAGGTGGTGGGCGTGGCGGAGGCCGACCTCCGGATCGGGATGGACCTGGAGGTCACCTTCCGCGTGGAGGGCGAGGTCGCCGTCCCCGTCTTCGGCCCGGCCTCGCGCCGGCAGGAGCCGTCGCACCGGCAGGAGCCGTCACACGGGTGAGATGTTCCGCCAGAGCTGGCCGCGGTTGCCGGAGTCGCAGGCGGCCGTGGTCAGGAACGGCGGTCCGACGACCATGCACTCCCCGTTGGCGACGTTCTTGATCGTCCGGCCGGACGACGTCGTGTGGTGGATCTTCCACAGCTGGCCGCTGGAGCCGTTGCAGGCGGCGACGCCGACACCGCCGGGGTTCCCGCCCGACTGGAGGCAGTTGCCGGTGTTCTTGCTGACCAGCCGGAAGGCCCCGTTCGCGCCCGCCGAGTAGGTCCAGGAGTACGAGGCGCTGCCGCTGTTGTTGGGCAGGACACCGCACTCGTGGGTGTTGGCGAAGATGCCGTACCCGGGGTTGTACTCGACGAGGCACTGGCCGTTTCCGGCGTTCTCCAGGGAGTACGTCCCCGAGGTCGACGAGCCGCCCCCGGAGGGCGGGGGCGCCGGGCGCGTGGTCTTCGGGGTGGTCGGCTGGGAGCCGCCCCCGGACGCGCCCCCGCCTCCGCTGCCACTCCCGCTTCCGGTGCCGGGTGCGGTTCCGGTGCCGCCGCCGGCAGCCGCGCCGCCCGCGCCCCCACCGGCCGCGGCGCCGCCGCCCGCCGCGCCGGAACCGCCCGGCCCGGTCCCGGAAGGCGTTCCGGACGGGGAGGAGGGGGCCCCTGACGAGGGCGACGCCGAGGCGGACGGGGTCGCGGTGCCCGTCGGCGGCGCGGAGGTGCCCGGCGAGGCCGACTGCGACGCGGAGGCGGACGGCGGCCGCGCGGCCGAGGCGTCGGGCCCGCCCTGGCGGCCGATCTGGTACGGCCCGAGAGCGACGGTCAGGGTGGTGCCGGTGGCCACGACGACGGGCACGGCGAGCATGACGAAGCGGTTGCGGCGTCCTTCCCGCCTGCCGGTGGGCGCCGCCACGTCGGCCCCCGTGGTGGCGGGCTCCGTCGACGGCCGCTGCACGAGCGCCACGGTCCCGATGTCCTGACCTGTGTCGTCCGTCGCCGCTTCGGGCCCGTCGCCCGCGAGGTCCGCGAGGTCCGCGAGCTCCTCGGCCGTGGGCGCGGTCGCGGCGAAGGCGTCCCGTGCCGCGACCGGCGCCATGACGGCGGCCGGCCACGGGGTGTCGTCGGCGTAGTCCTCCGTCAGCTCGACGACCTCGGCGGCGGTGGGCCGGGCGGCCGGGTCCTTGGCGAGGCAGGACTTCACGAGGTGGGCCAGGGCGGGAGCGGTCTCCGTGAGCCGCCCGAAGTCGGGCTCGCCGTGGACGACGCGGTAGAGCAGACCGGGTCCGGAGCCGTCGCCGAACGGAGGGCGACCGGTCGCCGCGTACAGCAGCAGGCTGCCGAGGGCGAAGACGTCCGCCTGTCCGGTCAGCCGCGGGTCGGCGACCGCCTGCTCCGGCGCCATGTACGCGGGCGTGCCGATGACCATGCCGGTCCGGGTCAGCCTGCTCTGGTCGGCGGCGCGCGCGACGCCGAAGTCGATGAGCGACAGACCGCCGGAGGTGAGCATCACGTTGGACGGCTTGAGATCCCGGTGCACCATGTCGGCGGCGTGCACCGCCCGCAGGGCGGTCGCCGCCTCACGCAGCAGCCGCCACAGTGCCTCGGTGGGCAGCGGGCCGCCGTGGAGCCTGACGGCCTCGTTGAGGGTGACCCCCGGGATGTACTCGGTCGCGAACCACGGCGGCTTCGCCGTCCGGTCGCTCGCGAGCAGCCGCACACTGGCCCCGGCGGGCAGCCGGGCCAGGTTGTCCAGCTCGTGCCCGAAGTGGCTGAGGAAGTCCGCGTCCTCGGCCAGCACGGGCAGCACCCGCTTGACCGCCGCGAACTTCCCCGGCACGGCGCCGAGATAGACCCGCCCCATGCCGCCGGAGCCGAGCACGCCGAGTAGCTTGAAGGCGCCGATCCGCCGTGGGTCCCCCGGTTCGAGCGGTAGGGCTCCGCTGCCGTCCAGGCGCGCGCTGTCGATGTCCGCATCCCCCTGCATGATCAACAGGATAGCGAGACTATCCTGCGATCCGCATCGCTCTTCAAGTCACAGAATCGTACGGATAGTTGGCCCATCAGAGTGCCAGGCGCGGCGGAGCGGATGAACCTCGCGGGCAACCGGGTGGCGCCCGGTGACCCGCGACGGCACCCTTCGTTGCGCGGGGCATGAAGAGCACCCTCGCGTTCACGCTGGCCACGGCCGCCGTCGCCGGCGCCGCCCTCACCGGCGTCGCCCTCGCCGGGACCGCCGGCGCCGCCGCTCCCGCCCCGGCCACCCAACTCCTCCTCACGGTCACCTCCGACGCGACCGGCGACATCGAGGCGGCCCTGCTCGGCTGCCGCCCGACCGGCGGCAACCACCCCGAGGCCGAGACGGCCTGCGAAGAACTCCGCACCGCGGGCGGCGACTTCGAACAACTCCCGGTCACCCCCGACGCCATCTGCCCGATGGTCTACGACCCGGTCACGGCCAGGGCCGAGGGCACGTACGACCACGAGCCGGTCACGTGGAAGAAGACGTACGCCAACGCGTGCCTCCTGAACGTGGAGACGGGGAAGGTCTTCGCGTTCTGACGGCCGGCCGCCCGACTCCCCGGGCGGCCGGCCGTCAGCCGGCTCAGAAGAGGGTGACGACCCCCGTGCCGAGCTCCTCGGGGTTGTAGACACCCTGGCGGGAGCCGAAGGGCGCGCGCCAGTCGCCCGTGCCCTCGTAGTGCGCGAGGGTCTCGTGCGTGCCGCCCATGACGCCCTGCACGACGAGGTCGGGGCGGCCGTCCCTGTTGGTGTCGCCGACTCCCACGATGTCCGTGTACCGGTCCCAGCCGGCGCCGACCTTGATACGGGGCGCGAAGGTGCCGTCGCCCTTGCCGAGGTAGAGCCAGAGGACGCCGGCCCTGTCGCGGGCGACGAGGTCTCCCGCGGGGGCGCCGGCGATGTTGCCGGTGGCGGTGAGCTGGTTGTAGATGCCCCAGCCGAAGCCGATCTTCTGCCGCGGGGCGAAGGGCGCGGCGGCGTTCCCGGTGCCCTTGTACAGGTACAGGTCCCCGGCCTTGTCGGCGGCGACAAGGTCGGGCCGGCCGTCCCCGTTCAGGTCGCTGCCACCGGTGAGCCGGTCGTAGACCTGCCAGCCGGCGCCGATCTTCGTACGCGGCGCGAAGCTCTTGCCGTCGCCCGTGTGGAGCCACAGGACGCCCGACCGGTCACGTCCGAGCACATCGGCGTGCACGGAGCCGCCGATGTTCCCCGGGGCCGAGAGACGGTCGTAGGTGTTCCAGCCCAGGCCGTGGTCGACCTGCTCGCGCTTCGCCGGGTCGCCCCACTTCCCGGTGTGGTACAGGGTCTGGCGGGCGTCGTAGCCGATCAGCCGACCGGAGCTGTCCTTGACGAGCAGGTCCGGGGAGCCGCTGTCGGAGAAGTCGTGCGGTGCGGGCTTGTTCGCGACCTTGAGCGTGCCGGTCTGCTCCACCACCGGGCCGATGCCGTCGGAGGGACGGACCGTCATGCGCCAGGTGTAGTCGCCGTTGTAGGCGGCGGTGCTGTCGTCGAACAGGCCGCTCCAGCGCACTCCGCTGACGCCGGGCGAGGAGCGCTTCTGGGACGCGGAGGTCCATCGCTTGCCGGACGCGGTGTGGGTCAGCTGGAGCGTCAGTTCGGTGTTGCCCCGGTTGAGCCCCCACCAGAACTCCGCGTCACCGCTGCCGAGGTCGACGACCTCGGGAAGCGGCTTGTGCACCCTCGCCTCGATCACGATGGGCTCGTCCATGCTCGCCACGAGGGTGGCGACAGGGGTGCCGTCCGCCCCGAGCGAGATCCGGTAGAAGCCCCTGCCGTGCTCGACCGTGCCGCCCCGCACGAGCAGCCTGCCGTCAATGTCGGGGACGATGGTCCGCACGCTGTCCAGGAGCTTGACGGTCTTCCCGGTCGTCAGAGAACGGGCCGTCAGGCCGTAGAGGGAATTGGGGTGGTACTGCCCGATCTCGTCCACCCCGTACGTGACCCAGTCCTCGCCCAGCAGCTTGACCTGGACACTGCCCGAGCCCAGGAGGACCCGCTCGGGCGCTGTCGAGGTGTCGCCCCGACGGGCCACCGCCAAGGTCACCTGCTGGGGATCGGCGACCTCGGCCCAGGCCACATGCGTGGCGGACGTGCTGCTCGCGCCCTCGACACGGGCGGTGGGCAGGACCCGGTCCTCGACGACCGAGCCGGTGGCCATGTCCACCAGGGCGAGGTGCTGCTCGGTCGTGCCCGCAATGACGAACCTGAGGATCAGGGTGTCGACGGAGGACGTGGCGGTCAAGGGGATCGAGGCGTTCGCGGGCAGCCCGGTGACCTTGCGGTCGAGGACGGTGTCCGCGGGCTTGCTGACCAGGTGGACCTCGGTGCCCCCGGCGCCGTCGGGCTTCGTCATGACGAGGGTGGCGCCCATCAGCTGCCGGAACTGCGCGTCCGGGCCGAGACTCGCGGTGTCGATCGTCACGGGATCGGCGCCGGAGCCGAGGTCGTACAGCGTGTGCACGCTGCCGGCCGACCGCACGGCGAAGTCCGTCTGGTTGCCGCCCCGGTACGGGCCGGGCGGCAGCAGGGTCGTGACGCCGTCCGCGTACCGCGTCCAGCGGTACTCGACGATCCCGCCCGGCGTCGACAGACTCGTCAGGAACCCCGAAGCACCGGCGCTCGCCAGGCGCGAGCCGGCCGGCAGCGCGGGGACGTCCTGTTGCGTGGCCGTGGCTGCGGCGGGGGCGGCCGTCGAGCCGTCGGACGAGGGAGTCATGGCTCCGGCGGGTGTCGTCAGACCCGCCGCCGTGACGGCGAGGACGACCATGGCGGCCGCGGCGATCCGTCGCCGGGGCGGAGGAACGTGGAACAAGGGGGCCCTTCCTGGTGGTGTGAGGAAGCCGGGGGGAGGCGGGTGACGACCCGCCGCTCTCCGCTCCTCCCTGGAGGGAGGAGCGGAGAGCGGCGGGACCGGACCGGGCGCGGAGCCCGGTCAGAACACCGTGGGTGCCTGCGTGGTGTGCAGGCTGCTGTCGGCGGCCGGCTTGAACGGGGCCGCCGTGGTGCCGGTGCCCGCGTAGAACTTGGCGCCCGACGCGCCGATCGCGTAGAGGTCGGCCCGCCCGTCGCGGTTGGCGTCGCCGATGCCGACGAGGTGGGTGAACGCGCCCCAGCCCGCGCCGATCTTCGTACGGGCGGCGAAGGTGCCGTCGCCCTTGCCCTCGTACAGCCAGAGGACACCGGTCTTGTCGCGGGCGACGAGGTCGCCGGCGGCGGTGCCGGCGATGTCGCCGGTGGCGGTGAGCTGGTTGTAGATGTCCCAGCCCCAGCCGATCTTGGTGCGGGGCGCGAAGGGCGCGGCGGTGTCGCCGGTGCCCTTGTACAGGTACAGGTCCCCGGCCGTGTCGGTGGCGACGAGGTCGGCGCGCCCGTCGCCGTTCAGGTCGCTGCCACCGGCGAGCGACGTGTACACGTTCCAGCCGGCGCCGATCTTCGAACGGGTGGCGAAGGTGCCGTCGCCCTTGGCGACGTACAGCCAGAGGACACCGTCCTTGTCGCGGGCGACGAGGTCTCCGGCGGTGGAGCCCGCGACGCTGCCGACGGCCTCCAGCTGGTTGTAGATCTGCCAGCCGGGGCCGACCCGCACCTGGCCGGTCGTCATGCCGTCCGGCCATTCGGACGACGTGACGGAGTCCTCGCGCCACAGCACACCCGCGGCGTCGCGGGAGAGCAGGTCCGGGCTGCCGTTGTCGGTGTAGTCGTGGGCGCCCGCGGTGCGGGTGACCTTGAAGGTGCCCGACTGCTTGACGTCCGGACCGATGCCGTTGAGCGGGGACGCGGTGAAGTCCCAGGCGTAGTCGCCGCTGGACGCGAACTCCTTCACGCCTTCGGCGTTGAAGAGCCGCCCGTCCCAGAGGAACTCGACGGAGGCCTTGCCCTCGTAGGGCACCGCCTGCGAGAAGACGTGCGTCATGCTGCGGCCGGTGGCGACATGGCGCACCGTCACCGAGCCCTTGGCGTTGGTCCGGGAGAGCACCCAGCGCAGCCGGGTCTCACCGTTGTTCTTGTCGAGGTCGATCACCGGGGGAGTGGCCGCGGTGTACAGCGTGAGCGCGGTCGGCTGGCCGTTCCCCGCGACCAGGGTCGCGGCGGGCTTCCCGTCCGCCCCGAGCGCGACGCGGTAGATGCCCTCGCCGTGGGCGACGGTACCGCCGCGGACCAGGAGCGCGCCGTCCGTCGTGGGGACGGAGGACGAGGCGTGGTCGAGGAGCTTGACCGTGGAGCCGTCGGTGGCGTTGACCGCGGTGAGCGCGTGGTGCGGGGAGACACCGGTGGCGGTGTCGCCACCGGGCGCGGCGTACGTCACCCAGTCGCCCAGGATGCCGACGTGGGTGCGGATGGCGTTGCCGAGGGCGACCGCCTCCGTGGCGGGCGAGGTCTCCGACCCGTCGCGGGCCGCGTACTTCAGCTTGGCGTCGGCGGTCGACGCCGCCTCGACCCAGACCCAGCGGTCGCCGGAGACCGCCGCGTCGAGGCCGTACGGGGCGGCGCCGATCTCGTACCGCTCGCCGGCGGCGCCGGTCGCGACGTCCACGACGGTGAGGTAGTAGCGGTCCTCCGGGCCCCCGCCGGACGAGCTGTAGCGGACGAGCAGCTTCGAGTCGGAGAGCACCTCGACATCCTGGAACCGGAAGTCCGCCGGGAGGCCGGTGACCTCACGGTCGCTGCCCGGCTGGTTGCCCTCGCCGATCAGGCGGAGCTGAGACTTCTGGGTCGTGCCGTCGTAGTGGGCGAAGACCAGCGTCCGGCCGACGACGCCCTGCCAGGAGAGACGGGTGTCGGGCTGCACGATGACGACGGGCGCGCTGCCGGGCTGCGTCATGTCCTGCAGCAGGTAGTTGGTGGTGCCGTCCTCCTTGGCCACGACGACGTCGGACGCGCCGCCGCGCCAGCCACTGGACCACTCCGGGAGCTCGGTGGTGGTGCCGTCGACCGTGCTGGTCCAGAAGTAGTCGTTGCCCTGGGGCCAGCCGGTCCGCTGCACGGAGCTGAGGAAACCGGTCGGTCCGGCGCTGAGGATCTGCGACGGGGCGGGGAGCTTGATGGTGTCGCTGACACCGGCGGGCACGGCGTTCCCGACGGCCGTGGGCGTCGCGGCGGTCGCCGGCGCCGTCGCGAGAGCCGTACCGGCGGTCACGGCGAGGACGGCGGTCACGGCTGCGGCGAGACGGTGCCGCGGTATGCGGGTTCTGATCACGTTCGGTTCCTCAGGAGGAGAGAGGGAGAGGGGGAGAGAGAGGGGGAGAGCGCCCGGAGGGCGGTCAGGCGACGGTGGGGTTCAGCGTCAACCTGCCGTCCACAGTGGTCAGTTCCCGCCCCTTGAAGGGGGCGCGCCAGCTGCCGGAGCCCTGGTAGAAGGATCCGCTACCCATGCTGTACTCGGTGCCCGGGGTGTACGCGTACAGGTCGTTGCGGCCGTCGCGGTTCGCGTCGCCGATGCCGACGAGGTGGCTGTACGTGTTCCAGCCGCCGCCGATCTTCGTGCGCGCGGCCAAGGTGCCGTCGCCCTTGCCGAGATAGCTCCAGAGGACGCCGTTCCTGTCGCGGGCGACGAGGTCCCCTGCGGAGGCGCCGGCGATGTTGCCGACGGCGGTGAGCTGGTTGTAGATGCCCCAGCCGTGGCCGATCTTCACCCGGCCGGCGTACGGCGCACGCCAGTCACCGGTGCCCTTGTAGAGGTAGAGCCCGCCGGCTGCGTCGGTGGCGAGGAGGTCGGCCTTCCCGTCGCTGTCGAGGTCGCTGCCGCCGGTGATCTTGTTGTAGGCGCCCCAGCCGGCGCCGACCTTCAGACGGGTGGCGAAGGTCCCGTCGCCCTTGCCGAGGTAGAGCCAGAGGACGCCGTTCCTGTCGCGGGCGACGAGGTCCCCGGCGGGGGCGCCGGCGACGTTGCCCACGGCCTCGATCTGGTCGTAGATGTTCCAGCCCGAGCCGATGACCTTCTGCTCCGCCTCCAGCAGCTGACCGGTGATGTTGACACCCGGGTGGTAGTAGCTGTCGACGCGGATCAGCCGGCCCGACGCGTCCCGCAGGAGGACGTCCGGCGAGCCGTTGTCGTCGTAGTCGTGCGGTGCGGGCTTCCGGACGACCTTGAAGGCGCCGGAGGCGGTGGCGTTCGGCCCGATGCCGTTCAGCGGCCTGGCGGTGAGCTGCCAGGTGTAGTCGCCGTTGTAGGCGCTGCGGGCCCAGTCGAGGTCGCCTTCCCAGTCGAACGTGTACGACGGCGAGTCCGGCTGGTCGTAGAGGTACGCGACGCTCGCCTTCCCGGTCCGGGTGTGGCGCAGGGTGACGGTCACCTCCGCCTGGCCGCGGGAGAGGGTCCATACGAACGGAACCCGGCCGCCGTTGGCGTCGAGGTCGATCGTGCTCGGGACATTGTGGTCGACGAGCGTGAGCTTGGTCGGTTCTCCGGTGCCGGCCACGAGGGTGGCGGCCGGGACGCCGTCGGAGCCGGGCGCGATCCGGTACACGCCCTCGCCCTGGGCAACCGTTCCGCCGCGCACGGCCTGCGTGCCGTCGGGCGCGGTGGCGGCGGACGTCAAATGGTCGAGGAGCTTGACGGTGGTCTTCCCGTCGGTGAGGTTCCGGGCGGTCAGCGCGTTCGTGGGGCGCGGGCTGCCGTTCGCGAGCGCGCCCCGCGCTCCGTACGTCACCCAGTCGCCGACCAGGCCGACCTCGATGTTGCTCGCCCACACGTCGTCGAGCGTGACGCGCTGGTCCCGGCCGGTGGAGCGGTCGACGACGACCACCGCCGTCCGGTACGCGGCGGGGGCCTCGACCCAGGCCACGTGCGTCGCGGAGACGGCGATGTCCTCGTTCACGGCGGCTGCGGGACGGGCGTACGTCTCGGTCACCGCGCCCGTGGACACATCGACGAGGCTCAGGAAGTACTTGGTTTCCGCGCCCGTGCCGGTGGAGTAGGTCACCAGGCCGTGGTCGGGTGTTCCCGCCCGGACGGCGATGGACTCCACGCCGGCAGGGAGGCCCGTCACCTGCGTCTCTCCGACGGACCGGTGCAGGTGGAGGTCGCGGCTCCCGGTCCCGTTCTCCGAGGTGGTGAAGAGGGCCTGGCCGGCCGCACCGACGTACGTGCGGAGCGTCTCGCGCGGGCCGAGGAACGCGCGCGTGACCTCCCGGCCGGTGGAGACGTCCAGGAGGATCGCGTCGGAGCCCACCCGCGTGCCCACGAGGTTCCCCGAGCCGGTGCTCTGGAGGGGGTTGCTCGACGACAGCTGCTTCGGAGCGGATCCGTCCACCGGTACCCAGCGCCGCTCGACGAGGGTGCCCCCGCCGGGGTAGTTGGAGGTCAGGAAGCCCGACGAGGTGGCCCCGAAGATCTTGTCGCCGCGCGGGAACGCGATGACGTTCTGTGCGTCCGTCCTGCCCGCCGTCGAGCCCTCGGTGGCGGGGGCGGCCGTAGCCGGGACCGTGAGGGCGGTCGCGCCGAGGGTCACGGCGAGAACGGTGGTGACGGCCGCGACGAGTGGGCGACGGGCGGGGCGTGCGTGCATCAAGGTGTGCGTTCTCCTCGGAGGTGCGACGAGGCGTATGTGTCGTGCGACGACGGGTGTGACTGACGATCAGGCGAAATGGTTGTACCGGCGGTCGGTGCCGTCGGAGTACACGCCGACCACCTCGCGCGGGCGGAAGGGCGCGCGCCAGTCGCCGGTGCCCTTGTGGAGGTAGGTCCCGTCGGCACCGCTTGCGTACAGGTCGGGGCGGCCGTCCCGGTCGGCGTCGCCGACGCCCAGGAGGTGGCCGTAGCCGCCCCAGCCGCTGCCGATCCTCGTACGCGGGGTGAAAGTGCCGTCGCCCCTGCCGGTGTAGAGCCATAGGACTCCCGCCTTGTCGCGGGCGACGAGGTCTCCGGGGGCGGCTCCGGCGATGTTGCCGGTGGCGGTGAGCTGGTTGTAGATGCCCCAGCCGTGCCCGATCTTCGTCCGGGCGGAGAAGGGGGCCGTGGGGTTCCCGGTGGCCTTGTACAGGTACAGGTCGCCGGCCGTGTCGGTGGCGAGCAGGTCGGGGCGGCCGTCGCCGTTCAGGTCGCTGCCGGCGGTGAGTTGGGTGTACGCGTTCCAGCCCGCGCCGATCCTCGTACGGGTGGCGAAGGTGCCGTCGCCCTTGCCGAGGTAGAGCCAGAGCACGCCTGCCTTGTCGCGGGCGACGAGGTCCCCGACGGGCAGCCCGCCGAGGTTGCCCGCCGCCTCGATCCGGTCGTAGACCTGCCAGCCGGCGCCGATGAGTTCGACGGGAAGCTGATCGAGCTGGCCGCTCTCGGAACGGTAGAAGGCGTCGCCCCGCCACAGCCGTCCCGACGTGTCACGCGCGAGGACGTCGGGGGAGCCGTCGTCGTCGTAGTCGTGCGGCGCGGGCGCGTGGGTGAGGTCGAAGCTGCCGGAGGCCACCAGGTTCGGACCGATGCCGTCGAGCGGCCTCGCGTCGATCGTCCACGTGTACGTCCCGTTCGGCGCCCCGGTCGGCATGTCCGGTTCGTTCTTCCAGGGGACGTCGCCCTGCCAGTCGAAGCGCATGGCGTGCGGGTCGTCGAGGAGGTCCCCCGAGGGGTACAGGTCCTCGGTCCTCGTCTTCCCGCTCTGGACGTGGCGCAGTGTCACCTTCGCCACCACGTTGACCCGTGACAGCCGCCAGTCCAGCCGGATCACGCCGTCGCCGGGCGCGGGGGAGACCTGCGCGGGGATGTCGTGACCCAGCAGCGTGACCTTGGTCGACTCGCCGGTGGAGGCGACCGGTTCGGCGACCGGGACACCGTCCGCACCGGGGGCGATCCGGTAGAGGCCCTCGCCCCGGGCGACCGTGCCGCCCTGGACGAACTGCGCCCCGTCGGGCCCGGGTCCCGCCCACTTCACGTGGTCCGTCAGCGTCCGGGTCGCGCCCGTCGTCAGGTTGCGCGCCCGCAGGGCGCCCCACGGGTTCGGGTGGTAGTCGCCGAGGGCGTCGCGGTCCGCGTACGTCACCCAGTCGCCCACCAGGCCGACTTCGACACGGCTCGCGCCGACCAGGGGAACGCGCTGCGTCGTCCCCGTACCCCGCTCCAGGGCGACGACCGATGCCTTCTGGGTCGCGTCGTACTCCACCCACGCGACGTGCGTCGCCGACAGCGCGACCCTGCCGGTCCACTGGCCGGGGCTGACGATCTCGCGCGTCTCGGTGACAGTGGCGGTGGCTCGGTCCATGAGTGCCCAGTACCGCTTCTCCGCCGCGCCGGACCTGGTCATGTACGTGAGCAGAACGTGGCCGGATGTCCTCGAACCGGTGGCGTACACCGATGTCGCGTCGGCGGGCAGGCCGGTCACGACCCGGTCGGACAGTTTGTCGCCGTCCTGGCTCAGGATGTGGACGGTCTCGCCGCCCGGGCTTCCGGGGGTCCGGACGAGGAGCATCGATTCGACGGTTCCCGCGTACTGTCCGCCGTGGGTGCCCACGTTCCGCAGGTCGACGCTCAGGACGTCCTTCCCGGCGGCCATGTCCCGCAGGGTGACGTGCGAGCCCTGGTTCAGGGTCACGACGTCGGAGGCGGCGGACGCCGTGACCCAGGAGGGGCCGCCGGCCAGGACCGTCGACGAACCGTCCGCGAAACGTGTCCACCGCTCTTCCACCGCGCCGCCCGATACTCCCCAGGTCAGGAAGCCGGTGCTGCCCACGCCGACGATCCGGGCGTCGCGCGGGTACGCGACGTCAGCGGTCTCGTCCCGCTGCGTCGCGTCGGCGTCGACGGCCGTGAGAGCGAGCGCGGGGGACGGCACGGCGAGGGCACCGCCCACGGTCAGGGCCAGGACGACCCCCACCGACAGAGTGAGCCGCCGACGGCGCGGGACAAGGACGTGGTGCACGGGCGGGCCTCCCCTGGGGCGACCGCGCACGCGCCGGAACGGACTCGCGGACGGTCGGAAGGACACGGAGGCGGCCGAAGGGTCCCCCCCATCCGGATCATCGCCCCACGTGAAGTGATCGCCGGAGAATAGCAAGCCCGTGCGACGACGTCACGATCTTTAGCGTCGCTCCACCACACCCCGCACGTACGCCGCCTGTCCCGCGTGCTGGTTGTCCTCCGCGATCACGCTCACGAGGCGAACGCCCAGCGTGACGGGCGGGTCCCAGGCCTCGTCCACGACGCGGTCGAGGTCCGCGTTGGTCAGGGTGCCGAGGTGTTCCAGGCTTCGCGCGTGCACGGCGTCGTAGTAGCCGAGCAGCAGCTCCGCCGGGGCGCGGACGGCGGCGACCTGGCTGCTGGAGTGGCCGTAGCCGGTGGCGCGCGCGGAGAAGGGCAGCCCGAACCGGTCCTTCCAGCCGTCGGCCGTCCAGATCTGCTCGGTGTCGAAGACGCCCGCGACATGGTCGTCCTGGATCCGGGTGAGGTGCCAGACCAGCCAGGCGATCGAGTTCGCGTCCTCGTCGATCCTGGCGGTCAGTTCGTCCTCGGACAGCCCCTCGACGGCCCCGTGCACGGCTTCCTGGACGCGGCCGAACGCGTCCATGAGCAGGTCGGCACTCCTCATGTCACCCAACTCCTCGTCCGGCTCGCCACTCCGCCACGACCGCCTCCACGTCGAACGGCTTCAGGTTCAGCGGCGGGCCCGGGGGCGGGCGCAGGAGCGCCTCCGCGATCAGGGTGTTGATCTCGCCCAGGATCCGTCGCACCTGCGTCTCCGAGACGGCCTGGTCGACCGCCTCCCGCGCGTCCTCGGCATCCTTGCGGAGCGCCAGCGCGGCCGGGAGGACCGACGCGCCCTCGCGGTGCATCTTCTGCTTGATCCACCACAGCTCGTCGTACGGCGCGGTGTCGTCGGCCAGGGGTCTGCCGAAGCCTGCCAGCTTCCGGAACTCGCCGCGTTCCGCGGCCTCGCGGATCTGTTTGTCCACGAACGACTCGAAGCTGACACCGGGCGGCTTGCGTTCGGTCATACGTCCACAGTAGGTGGCGTCCACAACGAAAGTCAGGAGTCGAAAGCAGGAGTCGAGGCAGGAGCCGGAGCGCGGGAGCCAAAGGCAGGCACCAAAAGCAGGCACCAAAGGCAGGCACCAAAGGCAGGCACCAAAGGCAGGAGCCCCGCTCGTGCCCGAAGGCACGGAGCGGGGCTCCTTGGGTACTTCTCTAGCCGTGCGCGATCGCCGACCCGGGCAACTTAGGCCGGGGTGACGTTCTCCGCCTGCGGGCCCTTCGGGCCCTGGGTGACGTCGAAGTTCACGACCTGGTTCTCCTCGAGGGAGCGGAACCCGGACGCGTTGATCGCGGAGTAGTGGACGAAGACATCCGGGCCGCCGCCGTCCTGGGCGATGAAGCCGAAGCCCTTTTCAGCGTTGAACCACTTGACGGTTCCGGTAGCCATAAGCCCTCCTTGGGCCAAAGGGTTGCCCTGCTCCAGAACCTGCAAACAAGTCTGAAAACTACAAAAGCCTGCGGGTCACATGCTCCGCAGGCTCTGTACTGCAAGGGAAACCAAACTGCAACTTGCGATGAGCGTAGCACGCAGGGTCTGGGACGCACTAGAGGGAAAGATCACGTCACCCACACGTTTGACGACCTTCTGACGTGCTGACGTTCGGAGCCCTGACGTGCTGACGTTCGGCGCCACGCGCGCCCCGGCGATGTCCGGCGTCCGGGACGGGTCTAGCCTCGCGATGTGGACAATGCAACCGACGACCACCAGCGCAGCCGGCCCCGCGTCGGACACATCCAGTTCCTGAACTGCCTGCCCCTCTACTGGGGCCTGGCCCGGACGGGAACGCTCCTCGATCTGGAGCTGACCAAGGACACCCCCGAGAAGCTCAGCGAGCGGCTCGTGGCCGGTGACCTCGACATCGGGCCCATCACCCTCGTCGAGTACCTCCGACACGCCGACGACCTCGTCGCCCTGCCCGACATCGCCGTGGGCTGCGACGGTCCCGTGATGTCCTGCGTGATCGTCTCCCAGCGTCCGCTGGACCGGCTCGACGGTGCGCGGGTGGCCCTCGGCTCCACGTCCCGTACCTCCGTACGGCTCGCCCAGCTGCTGCTCGCCGAGCAGTACGGCGTGCGGCCCGACTACTACACGTGCCCGCCCGACCTCGGGCTGATGATGCAGGAGGCCGACGCGGCCGTGCTCATCGGCGACGCCGCCCTGCGGGCCTCGCTGCACGACGCGCCGCGCCTCGGGCTCCAGGTCCATGACCTGGGTCTGATGTGGAAGGACTGGACGGGTCTGCCGTTCGTCTTCGCGGTGTGGGCGGCGCGCAAGGACTTCCTGGCCCGCGAGCCGGAGACCGTGCGCGAGGTCCACGAGGCGTTCCTCGCCTCGCGGGACCTGTCGCTCGTGGAGGTCACCAAGGTCGCGGAGCAGGCGGCGCGCTGGGAGTCCTTCGACGCCGAGCTGCTGGAACGGTACTTCCGGACCCTGGACTTCCGGTTCGGCCCCGAGCAGCTGGCGGGGGTGCGCGAGTTCGCCCGCAGGACCGGTCCGACGACCGGCTTCCCCGCGGACGTACGGGTGGAGCTGCTCGCCGCCCACCGCGGCTGACGCGTCAGGGGGACGGGACCGGGCCCTGCATCTGCTCGCTGATCCAGGCGATCGAACCGTCCCCCATGCCCCGGACGTAGGTCTTCGCGTTGTGCTCGCCGTCCTGGATGACCTGGAGGCGGGTCTTCACCGGGCCCTTCGTGTAGTCCTTCACGAACTTCTTCAGGCTGCCGAGGCCGGACTCCCTGGTCCCGATCTGGAACGCGAGGTAGACCCGGTTCTCCTCGGTGTCCGGCTTCGTGCCGAGCGCCTTCGCCAGCTTCTCCGGGTTGTTCGCCTGGCGCGCCGCCTCGTGCCCCGCCCACAGCGGCGAGTCGGGCACGGTGTCGGGACCGGAGGCGATCACGGCCTTGAACCGGTCCGGGCGCTGGAGCACGGCCTTGAGCCCGGCGAAGCCGCCCGAGGACGAGCCCATGAAAGCCCAGCCGTCCCTGGACGCGAAGGTACGGAAATTGGCCCGGACGAAATCGGGGACGTCCTCGGTGAGCCAGGTGCCCATTTTCGGCTGCCCCGGAATATCACTTCCGTCGTAGTAGTACTTGTCGTCCGGGTTGAGGACAGGCATCACCACAATGAACGGCAGGCTCTTTCCCTCCTGCGACCACGTGCTGATGCTCGACTGGAGTTTGAGGTCCGTGCCCATCCAGTAATTCATCGGGTAGCCGTTTCCGCCCGGCAGCGCCACGAGGACCGGGAAGCCGCTCTTCGCGTACGCGGGGTCGAAATACTGCTTCGGCGCCCACACCCACACCTTGCCCGTGAAACCGGACTTCGCGCCCGCGAGCGTGGTGACGCCGATCTTGGTGCCGTCGTCCAGGGTGTTGGCCGTCGTGAAACTCGCCTTGGGGCCGGTGGGAAGAACCGTTTCGGGCCCTCCCGTCCCCTTCCCCGGGCCCGCGCCCCGGCCCGCGCCCTGTCCTGGATCCGTCGCCTGCCGGGTCGTGCTCGACTCACCCGTCGGGGTGTCGAACGTGAGTGGTGCGCCCTCGTCCGAGCAGCCGGTCACCAGTGCGGCCGCGGTACCGAGAGCGAGGGCGGTGGCGAGGAACCTGGGGAGGCGGTTCATGGGGCGACTCCGGATGTTTCGGACACGAAGGTCGATTACGGATGGGGCTACGGAAGGGAGGAGTGGCGTGGTGGGCGATCGGTTGGCTGGGTACGGTTCCGAATCGTGGTGATCCGGCCCACGGTTCGCGCGGTGCGCGCCACGACCGGGCCGTGACGGACGACGATCGGCTCGGAACCGACTCAGGGCCGGCTCCGGACCGGCTCGGAAACCGGCTCGGAAACCGGCTCAGAACCGGCCCGTGACCGGGGCCATCAAGGGGGAGACATGCAGCCGCTCGACGCGGGGGAGCCCAGGACCATCGGCGCGTACCGGATCCTCGGCCGGCTCGGTGCCGGCGGGATGGGGCGCGTCTATCTGGCCCGTACGGCAGGCGGTCGGACCGTCGCCGTCAAGATCGTGCATCCGCACTTCGCCCTGGACGAGCAGTTCCGGGAGCGGTTCCGGCGCGAGGTGGCCGCCGCCCGCCGGGTCGGCGGCCGGTGGACGGCGCCCGTCCTGGACGCGGACCCCGACGCGCCCGTCCCGTGGGTCGCGACCGGGTACGTCGCCGGGCCGACGCTCACCCGTGCGGTGGAGGCGGCCGGGCCGCTCCCCGAGCACACGGTGCGGGCCCTGGGCGCCGGTCTCGCCGAGGCGCTGGCGGGCGTGCACGGGCTCGGCCTGGTCCACCGGGACGTGAAGCCGTCCAACGTGCTGGCCACCGTGGAGGGGCCCCGCCTGATCGACTTCGGCATCGCGCGGGCCACGGACGGCACGGCCTCGCTCACGGCGAGCGGGGTCTCGGTCGGCTCACCCGGCTACATGGCACCCGAGCAGATCCTCGGGCACGGCGCGACCGGCGCGTCCGACGTCTTCTCGCTCGGCGCCGTCCTGGCGTTCGCGGCGAACGGGGCCCCGCCCTTCCCCGGCGACACCTCGGCGGCCCTGCTCTACAAGGTGGTCCACGAGGAGCCCGACCTCGGCGCGCTCGCGGGGGAGCTGCGCGAGCTGGTGACGGCCTGTCTCGCGAAGGCCCCGGCCGACCGCCCGACCCCGGCGGCCCTCGCCGCCGCGCTCGCCCCGGCCGGAGCGGCCGCCCTCGTCGCGTCCGGCTGGCTGCCGCCCCGCGTCCTGGAGGAGATCAGCCGGACCGCCGTACGCCTCCTCGACATCGACGCGGCCTCCGACGCGCCGCTCGGCGGCCCCGACCACCCCTCGGGCCCCGTGCCCTTCACGGCCCCGTCCATCGAGGGGGGTGCGGCCGGTCCGCCGTCGGGGGTCTTCGGCCCTCCGACGACCCCGCCCCCGCACCACGGCGTGTACGGCCCCCCACCGGCCACACCCGCCACACCCACCCCGTCGGTGACTCCCACCGCGGAGAACGCCTCCGCGCCCACCGCCCCCGGCGAGCGGCGGGCGACCTTCGCCGTGGCCGGACGACGGGTGAGCTGCACCCTCGCGCTGGCCGTCGCGGGAGCGCTCGCGGCCGTGACGCTGAGCGCCGGGTTCCTCTACGACCTGCTGCCCGGCGGCACCCGGGGCGACGACGCGGGCAGGAACGGCGGGACCGGGAACACCTCGAAGCCGCCGGCCGCCACGGAACCGAGCACCGAGGCCGCCACGCCCTCCACCACCCCGACGCAGAGCCGCACCCCCCGACCCACCCCGACGGACACGGCCCCCGTCGCCGCCGTCCCGGCCGCCTTCCTCGGCACCTGGACCGGGCCCACGACCGAGCGCAACGGCTCCCCGCACGGCGACTTCACCGCCGTCGTGACCAAGGGCCGCACGGGCGAGGACGTCGTCCGCACCACCCACACCATCAGCCTCCTCGGCACCACCGTGAGCTGTCACGGCATCGGCAGGCTCAGCTCCGCCACCGCCACCGACCTCACGATCGCCGACCGCACCGACCCCGACCGCCCGAGCACCGCGGGACTCTGCACCACCGGCACCTCCTCCTTCACGCTCACCCTCAACGCCGACGGGACGCTGGCCTACCGCTCCGACGAAGAGGCCGCGGGCCGCCCGACCGGCACCCTGCGGAAGTCCTGAGAAGCGCTGGCGTAGGCTGGTTCGACCCGTCAAGACCCCTCTTGAAGGCCCCAGAACTCCTCCGAAAAGGACGCACCCGGTGACCGAGAAGGCCGACCTCCAGTCCGTGCTCGACCGTGCCGCCGAGGGTGGCCGGATCACCCCCGAGGAGGCGCTCGACCTCTACCGCTCCGCGCCGCTGCACGCGCTGGGCGCGGCGGCCGACGCGGTGCGCCGCCGCCGGTACGCGGGGACCGAGCACATCGCCACGTACATCATCGAGCGGAACATCAACTACACGAACGTCTGCGTGACGGCGTGCAAGTTCTGCGCCTTCTACGCGCCGCCCAAGGACACCGCCAAGGGCTGGACCCGCGACCTCGACGACATCCTGCGCCGCTGCGCGGAGACCGTGGAGCTCGGCGGCACGCAGATCATGTTCCAGGGCGGGCACCACCCGGACTACGGCGTCGAGTACTACGAGAAGCACTTCGCGGCCATCAAGAAGGACTTCCCGCAGCTGGTCATCCACTCCCTCGGCGCCTCCGAGGTCGAGCACATGGCCCGGATCTCCGGAGTCTCCGTCGAGGAGGCGATCACCCGGATCCACGCCGCCGGTCTCGACTCCTTCGCAGGCGCCGGCGCCGAGCTGCTGCCGGAGCGGCCGCGCAAGGCGATCGCCCCGCTCAAGGAGAGCGGCGAGCGGTGGCTGGAGATCATGGAGATCGCGCACAAGCTGGGCGTCGAGTCGACGTCCACGATGCTGATGGGCACCGGCGAGACCAACGCCGAGCGGATCGAGCACCTGCGAATGATCCGTGACGTGCAGGACCGGACGGGCGGCTTCCGGGCCTTCATCCCCTACACGTACCAACCGCAGAACAACAAGCTGCGCGGCCAGACGCAGGCCACGCTCTTCGAGTACCTGCGGATGATCGCGATCGCCCGGCTCTTCCTCGACAACGTGGCCCACATCCAGGGCTCGTGGCTGACCACCGGCAAGGAGATCGGCCAGCTGACCCTGCACTACGGCGCGGACGACCTCGGCTCGATCATGCTGGAGGAGAACGTCGTCTCCTCGGCGGGCGCCAAGCACCGCTCCAACCTGCGCGAGATGATCGAAATGATCCGCACGGCGGACCGCGTCCCGGCGCAGCGCTCCACGACGTACGAGCACCTCGTCGTCCACGACGACCCGGCGAACGACCCGGTCGACGAGCGGGTCGCCTCGCACATCTCGTCCACCGCGATCGCGGGCGGGACGGCCCATCCGGAGCTGAAGCTCCTGGACGCCAACTGACGCCGCCGTGCTGACGATCCACGTCGCCGAGGCGTCGCCCGAGACCGCCGTCCTGGTCGACGGCGCGCGCCTCGGCGCCGTCGGCCCGTTCGAGGAGCTGGCCGCCGTGCGCCCCGAGGCACGCGTGCGGCGGTGGCCCGGCATCCTCACCCCCGGGCTGCTCAACCCGTACGCCCCCGAGCTGCTCGAAGCCACGTACCACCCGGATCCGCGCGAGGCCGAGGAGTTCGGCACCGCGCCGATCACCGGCGCCCGCGCGCTGGAGATCTTCCGCGCCGACCCCTCCCGCCGGGGCGCCTCCGCGCGCCGCGGCGTGCAGCGGATGCTGGCCCACGGGACGGTCGCCGTCGCCGGTGAACTGCGCGGCCGGGTCGCCGTGGACGCCGTGCGCCGGGCCGGGCTCGCCGTCGGCAGGCGGCCCGAGGTGCTGCCGGGCCCGCCGTCCTTCTCGCCGGTGCCGCTCGTGCTGCTGCCGCGCCTCGCACCGGGCGGCCCCGCCCGGTTCGCCGTCTTCGACGTCCCCGACAGCGCCGCGCTCGTCCGCCTGGGCGCCTCGACGTGCGTGGCGACCGTCATCGACGGCCGCCTGGTCCACCGCCGCCGCTAGGGCCTTTCGTTCGGATCATGCCGGGCTCGCGGGCTCCGGTGCCGCGCCTCGCCGCGTTGTCGTCAGTCCCCAACGCTCCGCGTTGACTCCCTCCTCCGCCTTGCGATGCACGGCACCGGAGCCCGCTCCCTGATCCGGCCTGATCCAAACGAAAGGCCCTAGAGCCCGTCCCTGACCTCCACGCCTTCGGTGCACAAGAGGGCGGGCCCCGCCGTGGTCCTGGTGGGGCGCCTGCCAGAATGGGCGGGTCCGTCCACACCCGAGCCGTACCCGAGTCTGCGAGGCCGAACGCCAGTGACCCGCGCATCCCTGGACAAGCAGCCGCACGAAGTCGCCTCGATGTTCGACGACGTCGCCAAGAACTACGACCTCACCAACGACGTGCTCTCGCTCGGCCAGGACCGGCGCTGGCGCAAGGAGGTCGCCAAGGCGGTCGACGCCCGCCCCGCGCAGCGCGTCCTCGACCTGGCGGCCGGCACCGCCACCTCCTCGCAGCCCTTCGCCCGCGCGGGCGCCTACGTCGTGCCCTGCGACTTCTCGCTCGGCATGCTCCGGGTCGGCAAGCAGAAGCACCCGTGGATGCCGTTCACCGCCGGCGACGGCATGAACCTCCCCTTCCGCGACGACGTGTTCGACGCGGTCACCATCTCCTTCGGGCTGCGCAACATCCAGGACACCGAGGCCGCGCTGCGCGAGCTGTACCGGGTCACCAAGCCCGGCGGCCGGGTCGTGATCTGCGAGTTCTCGCACGCCACCTGGGCGCCGTTCCGCACGGTGTACGAGGAGTACCTGATGCGCGCCCTGCCGCCGGTGGCCCGCGCGATCTCGTCCAACCCGGACGCGTACGTCTACCTCGCCGAGTCGATCCGCTCCTGGCCCGACCAGCCGACCCTGGCCGGCCTGCTCCAGAAGGCGGGCTGGTCGAAGGTCGCCTGGCGGAACCTCTCGGGCGGCATCGTCGCCCTCCACCGGGGCTTCAAGCCCTAAGGCCCCCGCCCCAGCCCCGCCCCCGCCGCGGGCGCGCCCGGGCCCCGACGGCCCGAACCGGCCGCCCTAGACTGAAACCGCACCACCTCGCCCTCGTCCTCGACCTTCGGGAGACCCCGCCGTGACCGAGCAGCAGCCCCTCTCCGAGCACAGCGCTGATGTGATCGTCGTCGGGGCGGGCCCGGCCGGTTCGACGACCGCGTACTACCTCGCCAAGGCCGGACTCGACGTCCTGCTCCTGGAGAAGACCGCGTTCCCGCGCGAGAAGGTCTGCGGCGACGGGCTCACGCCCCGCGCCACCAAGCAGCTCGTCTCCATGGGGATCGACATCTCCGAGGAGGCCGGCTGGCTGCGCAACAAGGGCCTGCGCATCATCGGCGGCGGCGTCCGCCTCCAGCTCGACTGGCCCGACCTCGCCTCGTACCCGGACTACGGACTCGTCCGCAAGCGCGACGACTTCGACGAGCAGCTCGCCCGCCAGGCGCAGAAGGCGGGCGCACGGCTGTACGAGCGCTGCAACGTCGGCGCGCCGATCATCGACGACCGCACCGGCCGGATCACCGGCGTCACGGCCAAGCTCGGCGAGGAGAAGCGCGAGGTCTCCTTCCACGCGCCGCTCGTCGTCGCCGCCGACGGCAACTCGACCCGGCTCTCCCTCGCCATGGGCCTGCACCGGCGCGAGGACCGCCCGATGGGCGTGGCCGTCCGGACGTACTTCACCAGCCCCCGCCACGACGACGACTACCTGGAGTCCTGGCTGGAGCTGTGGGACCGGCGCGGCCCGCAGGACCGGCTGCTTCCCGGCTACGGCTGGATCTTCGGCATGGGCGACGGCACGTCCAACGTCGGCCTCGGCATCCTCAACTCCTCCTCCGCCTTCCGCGAGCTGGACTGGCGCGAGGTCCTCAAGGCGTGGTGCGCCTCGATGCCGGAGGACTGGGGCTTCACGCCGGAGAACATGACGATCCCGATCCGCGGCGCCGCCCTGCCGATGGCCTTCAACCGCCAGCCGCACTACACCAAGGGCCTGCTGCTCGTCGGCGACGCGGGCGGCCTGGTCAACCCGTTCAACGGCGAGGGCATCGCGTACGCCATGGAGTCCGGCCAGCTCGCGGCCGACGTCATCGTCCAGGCGCACGCCCGCCAGACCCCGGCCCAGCGCGAACTGGCCCTGCACAACTACCCGAAGATCCTCAAGGACACCTACGGCGGGTACTACACGCTCGGCCGCGCCTTCGTGAAGATCATCGGCAACCCGAAGGTCATGAAGATCGCGACCCAGCGCGGTCTGACCCACCCGGTCCTGATGAAGTTCACGCTCAAGATGCTGGCGAACCTCACCGACCCGACCGGCGGCGACGCGATGGACCGCATCATCAACGGTCTCTCGAAGGTGGCCCCGAAGGCGTGAGGCCGGTGGGCCTGAAGGCCCGTCGGTAGTCCGAGGGGGAGACCCCGACGGTACGGGTGAAGTGGCGGCGCAGGTTCGCCGCCGTACCGAGCCCGCTGTGGTCGCCGATCTGCTCCACCGGCAGATCGGTCGACTCCAGGAGCGTCTGGGCGCGCGCCACCCGTTGCTGGAGCAGCCACTGCAGCGGTGTGGTGCCGTACGCCTCCCGCACCCTGCGGTGGAAGGTGCGCGGCGACATCCGGGCGCGCAGCGCGAGCTCCTCCACGGTCAGCGGCTCGGCCAGGTGCTCGGTCGCCCACTGCAGGACGGGCCCCAGGCTGTCGCCGTCGGCGGGCGGCACGGGCGCCTCGATGAACTGGGCCTGGCCGCCGGTGCGGTGGGCCGGGACGACGAGCCTGCGGGCGAGCTGGCCGGCCGCGGTGGCGCCGAGGTCCTTGCGGACCAGGTGCAGACAGAGGTCGAGCGCGGCGGTGGCCCCGGCGCTCGTGAGGACCGTTCCCTCGTCGGTGTAGAGCACCGAGTCGTCCACGATCACCTCGGGGTGCCGGGCGGCGAGTTGCCCGGTGTGCTGCCAGTGGGCCGTGGCCCGGCGGCCGTCGAGCAGCCCGGCGGCGGCGAGCGCGAAGGCGCCCGTGCACAGCGAGACCATCCGCGCGCCGGACGCGGCGGCCGCGCGCAGCGCCTCGACGAGTTCGCCCGGCACCTCCTCGCCGTGGTCCACGACCGCGTCCGGCACGGACGGCACGATCACGGTGTCCGCGCCGACGAGCCCGTCGAGGCCGTGGTCCGTACGGACGGAGAAGACGCCCGCGCCGCCCGCGTCCCCGCACAACCGGAGCGTGTACCAGGGGTCGGCGAGATCGGGGTGGGGGACGCCGAAGACGGCGGCGGCGATGGAGAGTTCGTACAGCTCCCAGAGCGAGGTGCCGACCCGCTGGTCCGGTACGACGGCGATGGCGACGACCCCTGTGCTCATGGCGTCGAGCCTACGTCGACCGTGGCAGGAATGGTGCGGACATGGTCAGCCCTGCCACTGTCGGCCGGATTCCGCCGCTGCGAGCGTGGACGTCATGAACAAGCCGAACGTCACCGTCATCGGTCTCGGACAGATGGGCGCCGCCCTCGCCGACGCCCTCCTCACCGCGGGCCACCCCACCACCGTCTGGAACCGCACCCCCGCGAAGGCCGACGCCCTCGTCGCCCGGGGCGCCGGCCGCGCCGCCGGCGTCGCCGAGGCCGCCGCCGCGAGCGAGCTGGTCGTCGTCTGCGTCCTCGATTACCCGGCCGTCCGTGAACTCCTCGCCCCCGAGGCCGCGTCGCTCCGCGGCAAGGTCCTCGTCAACCTCACCAGCGGTTCCCCGGAGCAGGCCCGCGCGGAGGCGGAGTGGGCGGCGGCACACGGCGTCGGGTACCTGGACGGCGGCATCATGACGACCCCGCCGGGCGTCGGCGACAGCGCCAACATGATCCTGTACGCGGGCTCGCCCGCCCTGCTCGCCGCGCACCGGGCGACCCTGGAGGTGCTCGGCGACCCGGTGGACCTCGGCGAGGACGCCGGACTCGCCTCGCTGTACGACGCGGGGCTCCTCGGGCTCATGTGGTCGGTCTTCGGCGGCTGGCTGCACGCGACGGCCCTCGCGGGCGCCGACGGAGTGGCGGCCAAGGAGTTCACGGCGGTCGCCAACCGCTGGCTGAAGACCGTCTCCTGGTTCATGAGCGGGTACGCCGACCAGATCGACGCGGGGGAGTACCCGGGTGCGGACGCCACCATCGACGTACAGGTGGCGGCGATCGGGCACCTGCTGCACGCGGGGGAGGAACGGGGCATCGACGACCGGCTGCCGCGGCTGCACCTGGAGTTGATGCGCGCCGCCGTCGACGCCGGTCACGGCGGGGACAGCTACGCCCGGATCATCGAGGCCTTCCGGAAGTAGGGCGAACCGTCACCGAAACCGCGGAAGCCGTCACTCCCCCGAGGAGTGACGGCTTCCGCCGTGGTGCGGGTGATCAGAGGATGCGGACCGCGCCCGACGGGGTGTCCCAGTCCAGGGAGCGCTCGACGACACCGGTCGACGGGTTCTGCGCGCCGACGTACTTGCCGCCGCCGACGTAGATGGCGACGTGGTACGAGCCGCTGCGGCTGCCCCAGTACAGGATGTCGCCCGGCTGGAGGTTGCTCAGCGAGACGGACGTGCCCCTGGAGGACTGGTCGCCGGAGATCCGGGGGAGGTCGATGCCGGCCTGGCGGTAGGCGGCCTGCACGAGACCGGAGCAGTCCCAGGAGTTGGGTCCCGTGCCGCCACGGACGTATGCGTCGCCGACCTGCGCGCGGGCGAAGGCCACGATCGCGGCGGCGGAGCCGGTGGGGGCCTCGGTGTTGCTCTCGTACGAGGAACCACTGTCGGAGGACGACGAGCCGGAGGAGGACGAGAGCGTGGTGCGCGTCTGGGTGCGGGAGGCGCGCTCACGCTCCGCCTGACGGGCCTTCTCGGCCTTCTCCGCCTTCTCGGCGGCCGCCTTGCGGTCGGCGTCGGCCTTGGCCCTCTTGGCGTCCTTGGCGGCCTTCTCCAGGGCAGCCGTCTCCTGGGCCTGCAGGCTGAGGTCCAGGGCCTCCTGCTGGGACGCCTCGGCCGAGGCGGAGACGGCGCTCGCCAGGTCCGTGTCGAGCGAGCCCAGCGTGGGCATCTCGATGGTCTCGGTCACCGGGTCGGCGTTCGCCGGCCCGGCGGCGCCGGCCACCGCGATGGTGCTGAGGACGCCACCGGCAACTCCGGCACGGAGCGCGAGCTTCGAGGCGCTGCGGCGGGGCTTCCGGTGGCTGGGTATGTGAGCGGTCTGGGACATGAGTACAACCGCTATCAGGGCTTCACGGTTCCCTTCAAGAAACGTGGGTTGCGCCACAGTTACGTTCGGAACCACCTAATCCGCTTATCTGGCGGCTTTATTGACGCCGTAACGGACAATCCGGGCATGCGCCATCCGGGCCTTGATCACGGGTTTTCCGCGAAACGTCCGAATTGACCGCCGCTTACCACCTCTTCACACCGTTGGCCAAGCCCCGTTTCCCTCGGGGCTTTTTCGTGTGGCGCAGGTCACATCTCGGGTCCATCAGGCGGGCGGGTGGCTCGTGAATCGGTGCACACGTCCACTTCGCTCCCGTCGACCCCCCGACCGGGCGACGGCCCGCCCCTTTATCACCCGGTCGGAGTCCATCGCCAATTTGCTTGTAGATGCCACCTCTTGATAGTGCGACACCGCCCCGACCAGGGGTTTCCGGTCCGGATGTCACATCTGGTGATCACCTGGGCGCTTCGAGTGCCAAGATCACCGCTCATCCGACTTCATGATCCTTCGTCAGGTGGTGGAGATCACAAAGTCCTTGCTGTACCCCGTGTCGCAGATCACAGAGGGGCGGGCATAAGATGCGGGGCAGCCAGGCTTGTGAACTGCCTCACATGGGGGCGATCTTCCGCGGCCCGGCAGTGCGGTCCAACGGTCAAGGACGACTGGAAGGAGCGAGGAGCGTGAATGCGTACGCGCCCATCCTCGTGCTCGGTGCCCTGGGAGCGGGGTTTGCGATCTTCTCCGTGGTCATGGCCACGCTAATCGGCCCAAAGCGGTACAACAGGGCAAAACTTGAGGCGTACGAGTGCGGTATCGAGCCGACGCCCACTCCGGCCGGAGGCGGCCGCTTTCCCATCAAGTACTACCTGACGGCGATGCTCTTCATCGTCTTCGACATCGAGATCGTCTTCCTCTACCCCTGGGCCGTCACCTTCGACGCCCTGGGGCTTTTCGGGCTCGTGGAGATGCTGCTCTTCGTGCTCACCGTCTTCGTCGCCTACGCCTATGTGTGGCGGCGCGGCGGCCTGGAATGGGACTGAGGGGCTGAGGGGCACCTATGGGACTCGAAGAGAAGCTGCCGAGCGGCTTTCTGCTGACGACGGTCGAACAGGCCGCGGGCTGGGTGCGCAAGTCATCCGTCTTCCCCGCCACCTTCGGCCTGGCCTGCTGCGCCATCGAGATGATGACGACCGGCGCCGGCCGCTACGACCTGGCGCGCTTCGGCATGGAGGTCTTCCGTGGCTCACCGCGCCAGGCCGATCTGATGATCGTGGCCGGCCGGGTCAGCCAGAAGATGGCGCCGGTCCTGCGGCAGGTCTACGACCAGATGCCCAACCCCAAGTGGGTCATCTCCATGGGGGTTTGCGCGTCTTCAGGCGGAATGTTCAATAATTACGCGATTGTGCAGGGCGTTGACCACATTATTCCGGTTGACATCTATTTGCCGGGTTGCCCGCCGCGCCCGGAGATGCTGATGGACGCGATCCTCAAGCTCCACCAGAAGATCCAGACCTCCAAGCTCGGCGTGAACGCCGAGGAGGCGGCCCGCGAGGCGGAGGAGGCGGCGCTCAAGGCGCTGCCCACCATCGAGATGAAGGGGCTCCTCCGTTGAGCGACGAGACTCCCAACCCCGAGAAGGAGCTCTCCGAGCAGAACCTTCCGGGCCAGCGCGGGGAGCACGGCGAGGAGGTCCGCGTCCAGCGCGGCATGTTCGGCGCCAACAACGGCGGCGACACCTCGGGCTACGGCGGCCTCGTCCGCTCCGTCCGTCTGCCCGGCGCGGCCACCCGCCCCTACGGCGGCTGGTTCGACGAGGTCGCCGACGAACTGGAGGGCGCGCTCGACGAGCAGGGGCTGCTGCCCGAGAACGCCATCGAGAAGACGGTCGTCGACCGCGACGAACTCACCTTCCACATCGCCCGCGAGCACCTCGTCCGCGTCGCCCGCACCCTGCGCGACGACCCGGCCCTGCGCTTCGAGCTCTGTACGGGCGTCTCCGGCGTCCACTACCCCGGTGACAAGGGCCGCGAGCTGCACGCCGTCTACCACCTGCGCTCGCTCACCCACGGCCGGCTGATCCGCCTGGAGGTGTCCGCCCCGGACACCGAGCCGCGCATCCCGTCGCTCACCGCCGTCTACCCGACCAACGACTGGCACGAGCGCGAGACGTACGACTTCTTCGGGATCGTCTTCGAAGGCCACCCCGCCCTCACCCGGATCATGATGCCGGACGACTGGCAGGGCTTCCCGCAGCGCAAGGACTACCCCCTCGGCGGCATCGCCGTCGAGTACAAGGGCGCCCAGATCCCGGCTCCTGACCAGCGGAGGTCGTACAGCTGATGAGCACCGAACATGCCTCCGCCCGCGAGACGACCGAAGGCACCGTCTACACCGTCACCGGTGGCGACTGGGAAGAGGTCGTCGAGTCCGCCGCCAAGGCCGACGACGAGCGCATCATCGTCAACATGGGTCCCCAGCACCCGTCCACGCACGGTGTGCTGCGGCTGATCCTGGAGATCGACGGCGAGACCGTCACCGAGGCCCGCTGCGGCATCGGCTACCTCCACACCGGCATCGAGAAGAACCTCGAGTTCCGGAACTGGACGCAGGGCACCACCTTCGTCACGCGCATGGACTACCTCACCTCGTTCTACAACGAGACGGCGTACTGCCTGGGCGTCGAGAAGCTGCTCGGCATCACCGACCAGATCCCGGACCGCGCCAGCGTCATCCGCGTCCTCCTCATGGAGCTCAACCGGCTCTCCTCCCACCTGGTGTGCATCGCCACCGGCGGCATGGAGCTGGGCGCCACGACGATCATGATCTACGGCTTCCGGGACCGCGAGATGATCCTGGACCTGTACGAGCTGATCACCGGACTGCGCATGAACCACGCGTTCATCCGCCCCGGCGGCCTCGCCCAGGACCTCCCGCCCGGCGCCGTCGACGCCGTGCGCGAGTTCGTGAAGACCATGAAGAAGAACCTGCCGGAGTACGACAAGCTCGCCACCGGCAACCCCATCTTCAAGGCCCGCATGCAGGACGTCGGCTACCTCGACCTCACCGGCTGCATGGCGCTCGGCGCCACCGGACCGATCCTGCGCTCCGCGGGCCTCCCGCACGACCTGCGCAAGACCGACCCGTACTGCGGCTACGAGACCTACGAGTTCGACGTACCGACCGCCGACACCTGCGACTCCTACGGACGCTTCCTCGTCCGCCTGGAGGAGATGCGGCAGTCGCTGCGGATCGTCGAGCAGTGCCTCGACCGCCTGTCGCCCGCGGGCGACGATCCGGTCATGGTCGGCGACAAGAAGATCGCCTGGCCCGCGCAGCTCGCGCTCGGCCCGGACGGACTCGGCAACTCCCTCGACCACATCAAGAAGATCATGGGCACCTCCATGGAGGCCCTGATCCACCACTTCAAGCTGGTCACCGAGGGCTTCCGGGTCCCGGCCGGACAGGCCTACGCGGCCGTCGAGTCGCCCAAGGGCGAACTGGGCGTACACGTCGTCTCCGACGGCGGCACCCGCCCCTACCGGGTCCACTTCCGCGACCCGTCCTTCACCAACCTGCAGGCCATGGCGGCCATGTGCGAAGGCGGCCAGGTCGCCGACGTCATCGTCGCCGTCGCGTCCATCGACCCCGTGATGGGAGGCGTCGACCGATGACGGACGGA
Organism: Streptomyces sp. NPDC014870; assembly: GCF_043081505.1. Taxonomy (NCBI): domain Bacteria; kingdom Bacillati; phylum Actinomycetota; class Actinomycetes; order Kitasatosporales; family Streptomycetaceae; genus Streptomyces; species Streptomyces sp. NPDC014870. The sequence goes on along the minus strand of NZ_JBIBWQ010000009.1, from coordinate 40,998 downwards.
CAGACCAGTCTCGGGATGCCCCAGCTCCCCGCCCCCGACTACCCGGCCGAGGTACGCGCCCGGCTGGAGGCGGACGCCAAGGAGATCATCGCCCGCTACCCGGGGTCCCGCTCCGCGCTCCTGCCGCTGCTGCACCTCGTGCAGGCGGAGGAGGGCCATGTGACCCGCACCGGCATGAAGTTCTGCGCCGAGATCCTCGGCCTGACCACCGCCGAGGTCACCGCGGTCGCCACCTTCTACACCATGTACCGGCGCAAGCCCTCCGGCGACTACCAGGTCGGCGTCTGCACCAACACGCTCTGCGCGGTCATGGGCGGGGACGCCATCTTCGAGGAGCTGAAGGAGCACCTCGGCGTCGGCAACAACGAGACCACCGAGGACGGCAAGGTCACGCTGGAGCACATCGAGTGCAACGCGGCCTGCGACTTCGCGCCCGTGATGATGGTCAACTGGGAGTTCTTCGACAACCAGACCCCCGCGTCCGCGAAGAAGATCGTCGACGACCTGCGGGCCGGCCGCCCCGTCGAACCGACCCGCGGCGCGCCCCTGTGCACGTACAAGGAGACCGCGCGCATCCTGGCCGGCTTCCCCGACGAGCGCGAGGGGGCCGTCGAGGCCACCGGTGGGGCCGGCCCGGCCTCGCTCGTCGGGCTGCGGCTGGCCAAGGGCGAGACCCCGCACCACAAGATCGTCCACCCGCGCGGCGAATCGGCCAGTGGGGAGGGGGAGTGATGACCTTGGCAGCCGAACTCAACAACAGCAGCCCCGAGAAGCTTCTCGCGCCGGTGCTCTCGGCGTTCTGGGACCAGCCGGACTCCTGGACCCTGGACACCTACCGGCGCCACGAGGGCTACGAAGGGCTCCGCAAGGCCCTCGCGATGTCGCCCGACGAGGTCATCGCCTACGTCAAGGACTCGGGACTGCGCGGCCGAGGCGGCGCCGGCTTCCCCACCGGGATGAAGTGGCAGTTCATCCCGCAGGGCGACGGCAAGCCGCACTACCTCGTCGTCAACGCCGACGAGTCCGAGCCGGGCACCTGCAAGGACATCCCGCTCCTCTTCGCCAACCCGCACTCCCTCATCGAGGGAATGATCATCGCCTGCTACGCGATCCGGTCCGAGCACGCGTTCATCTATCTGCGCGGCGAGGTCGTGCCCGTCCTGCGCCGACTGCACGAGGCGGTGCGCGAGGCGTACGACGCCGGTCTCCTCGGCCGGGACATCCTCGGCAGCGGCCTGAACCTCGACATCACCGTGCACGCCGGCGCCGGCGCGTACATCTGCGGTGAGGAGACCGCGCTGCTCGACTCGCTCGAAGGACGGCGCGGCCAGCCCCGGCTGCGTCCCCCCTTCCCCGCGGTCGCCGGTCTGTACGCCTGCCCCACCGTGGTGAACAACGTCGAGTCCATCGCGTCCGTTCCCGCGATCCTCAACCGGGGCAAGGACTGGTTCAAGTCGATGGGCAGCGAGAAGTCCCCCGGCTTCACGCTCTACTCGCTCAGCGGGCACGTCACCACGCCCGGCCAGTACGAGGCCCCGCTCGGGATCACCCTGCGCCAGCTCCTCGACATGAGCGGCGGGATGCGGGCGGGCCACCGGCTGAAGTTCTGGACCCCCGGCGGCTCCTCCACCCCGATGTTCACCGACGAGCACCTCGACGTCCCGCTGGACTACGAGGGCGTGGGCGCGGCCGGCTCGATGCTCGGCACCAAGGCGCTCCAGTGCTTCGACGAGACCACCTGCGTGGTCCGGGCGGTGACCCGCTGGACGGAGTTCTACGCCCACGAGTCGTGCGGCAAGTGCACGCCCTGCCGCGAAGGCACGTACTGGCTGGTGCAGTTGCTCCGCGACATCGAGGCCGGCAAGGGCGTCATGTCCGACCTCGACAAGCTCAACGACATCGCCGACAACATCAACGGCAAGTCGTTCTGCGCGCTCGGCGACGGCGCCGCCTCGCCGATCTTCTCCTCGCTGAAGTACTTCCGCGAGGAGTACGAGCAGCACATCACCGGCCGGGGCTGCCCTTTCGACCCGGCCAAGTCGACCGCCTGGGCGGACAACCACAAGGAGGTGACGGCATGACGGTCACCACGTCCGGCCCGGCCGGCGGGGCTTCCCCGGCGGTACCGCCGGAGGACCTCGTCACGCTGACCATCGACGGCGCCGAGATCTCCGTCCCCAAGGGGACCCTGGTCATCCGCGCCGCCGAGCAGCTCGGCATCGAGATCCCGCGGTTCTGCGACCACCCGCTCCTCGACCCGGCCGGCGCCTGCCGGCAGTGCATCGTCGAGGTCGAGGGCCAGCGCAAGCCGATGGCGTCCTGCACCATCACCTGCACCGACGGCATGGTGGTGAAGTCCCAGCTGACCTCCCCGGTCGCCGAGAAGGCCCAGCACGGTGTGATGGAGCTGCTGCTCATCAACCACCCGCTGGACTGCCCCGTCTGCGACAAGGGCGGCGAGTGCCCGCTGCAGAACCAGGCCATGTCCCACGGACAGGCCGAGTCCCGCTTCGAGGGCCACAAGCGGACCTACGAGAAGCCGGTACCGATCTCCACGCAGGTGCTGCTCGACCGCGAGCGCTGCGTGCTGTGCGCGCGCTGCACCCGGTTCTCCAACCAGGTCGCGGGCGACCCGATGATCGAGCTGGTCGAGCGCGGCGCGCTCCAGCAGGTCGGCACCGGCGAGGGCGACCCGTTCGAGTCGTACTTCTCCGGGAACACCATCCAGATCTGCCCGGTCGGCGCGCTGACCTCGGCCGCGTACCGGTTCCGCTCCCGCCCCTTCGACCTGGTGTCCTCGCCGTCCGTCTGCGAGCACTGCGCGGGCGGCTGTGCCACCCGCACCGACCACCGGCGCGGCAAGGTCATGCGGCGGCTCGCGGCGGACGACCCGGAGGTCAACGAGGAGTGGGTGTGCGACAAGGGGCGCTTCGCGTTCCGGTACGCCCAGCAGCGTGACCGGCTCACCACTCCGCTGGTGCGGAACCCGGAGACCGGCGCCCTCGAACCGGCCTCCTGGCCCGAGGCGCTGGAGGCGGCGGCGCGCGGCCTGGTCCGGGGCCGTACCGGCGTCCTGGCCGGCGGCCGGCTGACCGTCGAGGACGCCTACGCGTACGCCAAGTTCGCCCGGGTCGCCCTCGACACCAACGACGTCGACTTCCGGGCCCGGGTCCACTCCGGCGAGGAGGCCGACTTCCTGGCCTCGACGGTGGCGGGTCGCGGCCGGGACCTGGACGGCTCGGGTGTCACGTACACCTCCCTGGAAGCCGCTCCCGCCGTGCTGCTGGTCGGCTTCGAGTCCGAGGAGGAGGCGCCCGGCGTCTTCCTGCGGCTGCGCAAGGCCTGGCGCAAGCACGGCCAGCAGACGTACGCGCTGGCCGCGTTCGCGAGCCGGGGACTCGAGAAGGCGGGCGGCACGCTGCTTCCGGCCGCGCCCGGCACCGAGACCGAGTGGCTGGACGCGCTCACCTCGCGGGTCGGCCTCGACGAGGCCGGTACGCGCGCGGCGGAGGCGCTGCGCCAGGACGGCGCGGTCCTCGTCGTCGGCGAGCGGCTCGCCGCCGTACCGGGCGGGCTCACCGCAGCCGTCCGGACGGCGACCGCGACCGGCGCGAAGCTGGTGTGGATCCCGCGCCGGGCGGGCGAGCGCGGCGCGCTCGAAGCCGGCGCGATCCCCACGCTGCTGCCCGGCGGCCGCCCCGCGACCGACCCCCGCGCGCGCGAGGAGGTCGCCGCCGCCTGGGGCGTACGGGACCTGCCGCACGGCTACGGCCGCGACACCGGCCAGATCGTCGAGGCCGCGGCCACCGGCGAACTCGGCGCGCTGCTCGTCGGCGGCGTCGAGGTCCGCGACCTGCCGGACCCGGCACGCGCGCGTGAGGCGCTCGACGCGGCGTTCGTGGTCTCCCTGGAGCTGCGGCCGAGCGAGGTCACCGAGCGGGCCGACGTGGTCCTGCCGGTCGCGGCGGTCGCCGAGAAGCCCGGCACCTTCCTCAACTGGGAGGGCAGGGCACGGCTCTTCGAGGCCGCGCTCAAGCCCGAGCAGATGACCCGGACGCTCCCGCCGGCGGACGCGCGCGTGCTCCACATGCTCGCCGACGCGCTCGACGCCCACCTGGCCCTGCCCGACCTGCGCTCGGTCCGCCGCGAGCTGGACCGGCTCGGCGGCTGGGACGGCGAGCGGGCCTCCGAGCCGACCGAGCCCGCACAGGCCGCGCCCCGCCCGGGCGAGGGCGAGGCGGTCCTCGCCGGACACCGGCTGCTGCTCGACCTCGGCCGCCTCCAGGAGGGCGACACCGCCCTCGCGGGCACCCGCCACGCGGCGGTCGCCCGGCTCTCGGCCACCACGGCCGCCGAGACGGGCGTCAAGGACGGCGACCTCCTCGCCGTCACAGGACCGGCGGGCTCGACGAGCTTCCCGCTCCAGGTGACCGAGATGCCCGACCGCGTGGTCTGGCTCCCGCTCAACTCCGCGACGGGCGGCGTCCTCTCCGACACGGGCGCCCACCCGGGCGACCTGGTCCGCATCGGCGCAGCGACGACGGAGGTGCAGGCATGACCACGCTGCTCGCCGCGGAAGACCTGTCCATGTTCGGGACGGACCCCTGGTGGCTCGTCGCGATCAAGGCGGTCTTCTGCTTCGCCTTCCTCATGGTCACCGTGCTCTTCTCCATCGTGTGGGAGCGCAAGGTCGTCGCCTGGATGCAGCTGCGCATCGGGCCCAACCGGCACGGCCCCTGGGGTCTCCTCCAGTCCCTCGCGGACGGCATCAAGCTGATGCTGAAGGAGGACGTCGTCGTCAAGCGCGCCGACAAGGTCGTCTACATCCTCGCGCCGATCATCGCCGCCGCCCCCGCGTTCATGGCCATCGCCGTGATCCCGTTCGGCCCGGCCGGCAACGAGGTCTCGATCTTCGGCCACCGCACCACGATGCAGCTCACCGACCTGCCGATCGCGATGCTGTACGTCCTCGCGATCGCCTCCGTCGGCATCTACGGCATCGTGCTCGCCGGCTGGTCCTCCGGCTCCACGTACCCGCTCCTCGGCGGTCTGCGCTCCTGCGCCCAGATGATCTCCTACGAGATCGCCATGGGCGCCGCGTTCGCCTCCGTCTTCCTCTACTCCGGGTCGATGTCGACCTCGGCGATCGTCGAGGCGCAGGCGGACCGCTGGTTCGTCATCCTGCTGCCGGTCTCGTTCATCATCTACATCGTCACGATGGTCGGCGAGACCAACCGCGCGCCCTTCGACATGCCGGAGTCCGAGGGCGACCTCGTCGGCGGCTTCAACACCGAGTACTCCTCCATCAAGTTCGCGATGTTCATGCTCGCCGAGTACGTGAACATGGTGACGGTCTCCGCCGTCTCCGTGACGCTCTTCCTCGGCGGCTGGCGCGCCCCGTACCCGATCTCCACCTTCTGGGAGGGCGCGAACCACGGCTGGTGGCCGATGCTCTGGTTCATCCTCAAGGTGCAGCTGCTGCTCTTCTTCTTCATCTGGCTGCGCGGCACGCTGCCCCGTGTCCGCTACGACCAGCTGATGAAGCTCGGCTGGAAGGTCCTCATCCCGGTCTCCGTGCTCTGGCTGATGCTGGTCGCCACCGTCCGGGCCCTGCGCAACGAGAACGTCGGCTTCCAGAACATCGTGCTGTACGTCGCGGGAGCCGTGATCGCCGTCCTGTTGATCTCCTTCGTCGCCGACATGTTCCGCGACCGCAGGGACAGGGCGGGCGCCGAGGCCGAGGACGAGCCGCCGTTCGACCCGATGGCCGGCGGGTTCCCCGTACCGCCCAAGCCCGGACAGTCCCTGCCGCCCGTGCCGCGGCGCAGGTCGCGGCAGGACCGCGACCTGGTTGTCAGTGGCGCCCCCGATACTGCTACTGCGAGTGATGGAAAGGAGACGGACGGTGTCTGATTTCCAGAACCCGGTGGCCGGCTTCGGCGTGACCTTCAAGGCCATGTTCAAGAAGCGGCTCACCGAGCAGTACCCGGAGGAGCGCAAGACGACGGCGCCGCGCTTCCACGGCCGGCACCAGCTCAACCGTCATCCGGACGGTCTTGAGAAGTGCGTGGGCTGCGAGCTGTGCGCCTGGGCCTGCCCCGCCGACGCCATCTACGTGGAGGGCGCGGACAACACCGACGAGGAGCGCTACTCCCCGGGCGAGCGCTACGGCCGCGTCTACCAGATCAACTACGCCCGCTGCATCCTGTGCGGTCTGTGCATCGAGGCCTGCCCCACGCGGGCGCTGACGATGACGAACGAGTTCGAACTGGCCGACTCCTCCCGCGAGAACCTGATCTTCACCAAGGAGCAGCTCCTCGCGGGCCTCGAGGAGGGCATGGTCGACTCCCCGCACGCGATCTTCCCGGGCATGGACGAGCAGGACTACTACCGGGGCCTGGTCACGCAGGCCGCCCCCGGGACCGTCCAGCAGGTCGCCACGTCCAAGGGGGAGAAGGGCGAGCCGGAAGAGGTGGACGCATGAGCGCCGCCACCCTCGCCGCGTACACCACGTCGACCGGTGAGGCCTTCCAGTTCTGGGTCCTCGGCACGGTCGCCGTGATCGGCGCCCTCGCCACGATCCTGATGAAGAAGGCCATGCACAGCGCGCTGTCGCTGGCCGGCACGATGATCATCCTGGCGGTCTTCTACCTCGCCAACGGCGCGTACTTCCTCGGCATCGTCCAGATCGTCGTCTACACCGGCGCGATCATGATGCTCTTCCTCTTCATCGTCATGCTCGTCGGCGTCACGGCCGCGGACTCGCTGAAGGAGACCATCAAGGGCCAGCGCTGGTGGGCCGCCGCCTGCGGGCTCGGCTTCGGCATCCTGCTGATCGCCGGCATCGGCCAGGCCTCCCTGACCGAGTTCAACGGTCTGGGCGCGGCCAACGGCGCGTACGGCGGAAACGTGGAGGGGCTCGCCGCCCTCATCTTCACCAAGTACGTCTTCGCCTTCGAGATCACCGGCGCGCTGCTCATCACCGCGGCCGTCGGCGCGATGGTCCTCACCCACCGCGAGCGGACCGAACGGGCCCGCACCCAGCGGGAGCTGGCGGAGCAGCGCGTACGGGAAGGCAAGCACGTACCGCCGCTGCCCGCCCCCGGCGTCTACGCCCGGCACAACGCGGTGGACATCGCCGGTCTCCTGCCCGACGGCACCCCCGCCGAGCTGACCGTGATGCAGACGCTGCGCAAGCGGGGCCAGATCCGGGACGTGTCCGGTGAGGCGATGGCCGACCTGAAGGCGCTGGAGCAGCGCTCGGAGGAGCGGCTCGGCCGCACCCGGGACGAGCGCGACCGGGACTCCGCCGGCGACCGGGACGAAGAGGAGGCCTCGCGATGAATCCCGTCAACTATCTGTACCTCGCCGCCCTGTTGTTCACCATCGGCGCGGCAGGTGTGCTGATCAGGCGCAACGCGATCGTGGTCTTCATGTGCGTGGAGCTGATGCTCAACGCCTGCAACCTCGCGTTCGTCGCCTTCTCCCGGATGCACGGCAACCTCGACGGCCAGATCATCGCCTTCTTCACGATGGTCGTCGCCGCCGCGGAGGTCGTGGTCGGGCTCGCGATCATCGTGACGCTCTTCCGTTCCCGCCACTCGGCCTCGGTCGACGACGCCAGCCTGATGAAGCTGTGAGGGGCTGAACCGTGGACAACCTGATCGCTCTGCTCGTCGCGGCGCCCCTGCTCGGCGCGGCCGTGCTGCTGTGTGGCGGGCGCCGTCTTGACAAGGCCGGGCCGCTGCTCGGCACGGCGCTCGCCGCCGCCTCCTTCGTCATCGGCGTCGTCCTCTTCGCCGACATGCTCGGCAAGAGCGCCGACGACCGGGCCCTGTACCAGAACCTGTGGACGTGGATCCCGGTCGAGGGCTTCCAGGCGGACATCGCCTTCCAGCTCGACCAGCTGTCGATGACGTTCGTGCTGCTGATCACCGGCGTCGGCTCGCTGATCCACGTGTACTCCATCGGGTACATGGAGCACGACGAGCGCAAGCGCCGCTTCTTCGGCTATCTGAACCTGTTCCTCGCGGCGATGCTGCTCCTGGTCCTCGCCGACAACTACCTGCTCCTGTACTTCGGCTGGGAGGGCGTCGGCCTCGCCTCGTACCTCCTGATCGGCTTCTGGCAGCACAAGCCCAGCGCGGCCACCGCCGCGAAGAAGGCCTTCCTGGTCAACCGGGTCGGCGACATGGGCCTTTCGATCGCCATCATGATCATGTTCACCACCTTCGGGACCTTCGCCTTCGGGCCGGTCCTGGAGGCCACCGGCGAGACGAGCGAGGGCACGCTGACGGCGATCGCCCTGATGCTGCTGCTCGCCGCCTGCGGCAAGTCGGCCCAGGTGCCGCTGCAGTCCTGGCTCGGGGACGCGATGGAGGGCCCGACCCCGGTCTCCGCCCTCATCCACGCGGCCACCATGGTCACCGCCGGTGTCTATCTGATCGTCCGCTCCGCGAACATCTTCAACGCCTCCCCCGACGCCCAGCTCGTGGTCGTCGTGGTCGGCGCGGTCACGCTCCTCTTCGGTGCGATCGTCGGTTGCGCGAAGGACGACATCAAGAAGGCGCTGGCCGGCTCGACGATGTCGCAGATCGGCTACATGATCCTGGCGGCGGGCCTCGGCCCGATCGGCTACGTCTTCGCGATCATGCACCTGGTCACGCACGGCTTCTTCAAGGCCGGGCTCTTCCTCGGCGCCGGTTCGGTCATGCACGGCATGAACGACGAGGTGGACATGAGGCGTTACGGCGGCCTGCGGAAGTACATGCCGGTCACCTTCGTCACCTTCGGCCTCGGCTATCTCGCGATCATCGGCTTCCCCGGCCTGTCCGGCTTCTTCTCCAAGGACAAGATCATCGAGGCGGCCTTCGCCAAGGGCGGCACCGAGGGCTGGATCCTCGGCGCGGTCACCCTGCTCGGCGCGGCCATCACCGCGTACTACATGACCCGCGTGATGCTGATGACCTTCTTCGGCGAGAAGCGCTGGCAGCCCGACGACAAGGGCGAGCTGCCGCACCCGCACGAGTCGCCGAAGTCCATGACGGTCCCGATGATCCTGCTGGCCGTCGGCTCCGTCGCCGCGGGTGGCTTCTTCGCCATCGGCGACCGGTTCATCAACTGGCTCAAGCCGGTGACCGAGTTCGAGCACGGCCACCCGCCGATCAGCGCCGGGGCCATCACCTCCGCCACGGTCGCGGTCATGGTGATCGGCGTCGGGATCGCCTGGCTCCAGTACGGACGCAGGCCCGTCCCGGTCACCGCCCCGCGCGGCTCGCTGCTCACCCGGGCGGCCCGCCGCGACCTGCTCCAGGACGACTTCAACCACGCCGTCTTCGTGACGGGCGGCACGCACCTCACCCGCTCGCTCGTCTACGTCGACCACACTCTGGTCGACGGGGTCGTCAACGGAACCGCGGCCTCGGTCGGCGGTCTGTCCGGCCGGCTGCGCAAGCTGCAGAACGGCTACGCCCGCACGTATGCGGTCTCCATGTTCGGAGGTACGGCGGTGCTGATCGCCGCGACCCTGCTGATGAGGGCGGTGTAACTGTCATGTCCTTCCCGCTCCTTACGGTGACGGCAGCGGTGCCGGCGGTCGGTGCGATCCTCACCGCCGCCGTCCCCGCCGCCCGCCGTACCGCGGCCAAGTGGCTGGCCCTGCTGGTCTCCCTGGTCACGCTGGTGCTCGCGGCGATCGTCATGATCCGCTTCGAGCCCGGCGGCGACCGGTACCAGCTGGTGGAGTCCCACTCCTGGATCAAGGACTTCGGCGTCCGCTACGAACTGGGTGTGGACGGCATCGGGGTGGCGCTGATCGCGCTCACCGCGTTGCTGATCCCCTTCGTCATCCTGGCCGGCTGGCACGACGCCGACCCCCTGGAGACGAAGTCCAGCCGCTGGCGGCCGACGCAGGGCTTCTTCGCCCTGATCCTGATGGTCGAGGCGATGGTGATCCTCTCCTTCGAGGCCACCGACGTCTTCCTCTTCTACATCCTGTTCGAAGCCATGCTCATCCCGATGTACTTCCTCATCGGCGGCTTCGGCGACCGCGCCCACGCGGGCTCCGACGAGAACGCGGCTGCCCAGCGCTCGTACGCGGCGGTGAAGTTCCTGCTGTACAACCTGGTCGGCGGACTGATCATGCTGGCCGCCGTCATCGGTCTGTACGTGGTCGCCGGGAACTTCTCCCTCACGGAGATCGCGGAGGCGCGGGCGTCCGGTCAGCTGGAGATGGCGACCAACACCGAACGGCTGCTGTTCCTCGGCTTCTTCTTCGCCTTCGCGGTGAAGGCGCCGCTCTGGCCGCTGCACACCTGGCTGCCGAACGCGATGGGGGAGGCGACCGCCCCGGTCGCCGTGCTCATCACCGCGGTCGTCGACAAGGTCGGCACGTTCGCGATGCTCCGCTTCTGCCTCCAGCTCTTCCCCGAGGCCTCGAAGTGGGCGACCCCGGTGATCATCGCGCTCGCCCTCGTCAGCATCGTCTACGGCGCGCTGCTCGCGGTCGGCCAGCGTGACATCAAGCGGCTGGTCGCGTACGCCTCGATCTCCCACTTCGGTTTCATCATCATGGGCATCTTCGCGATGACCACCCAGGGCCAGAGCGGCGCGACGCTGTACATGGTCAACCACGGCATCTCGACGGCCGCCCTGATGCTGGTGGCCGGCTTCCTGATCACCCGGCGCGGCTCGCGGCTCATCGCCGACTACGGCGGTGTGCAGAAGGTCGCCCCGGTGCTCGCCGGCACCTTCCTGATCGGTGGCCTCGCCACCCTCTCGCTGCCGGGCCTCGCGCCCTTCGTCAGTGAGTTCCTGGTCCTGGTCGGCACGTTCGCCCGCTACCCGGTGGCCGGCATCATCGCCACCACCGGCATCGTCCTCGCCGCGCTCTACACCCTCGTCCTCTACCAGCGGACGATGACGGGGCCGGTGAAGACGGAGGAGGTCCGGACGATGCCGGACCTGCGGGTGCGCGAGCTCGTCGTGGTCGCGCCGCTGATCGCGCTGCTGATCCTCCTCGGGGTGTTCCCGAAGCCGCTGACGGACATCGTGAACCCGGCCGTCTCGTACACCATGTCCGACGTCCAGCAAGAGGACCCGAAGCCCACTGTGCCTGTTCAGAACGCGGAGGCGGCCAAGTGAGCGACATTGCTGTCCACAGCCTGTGGACGACGGCTGCCGAGCCGTTGACCAAGATCCCGGCACCCCACATCGAGTACGTCCAGCTCTCGCCCGTACTCATCGTGGTCGGCGCCGCGGTCCTCAGCGTCCTCGCCGAGGCCTTCGTGCCCCGCAAGGCCCGCTACCAGGCCCAGGTGTTCCTGACCGTGCTCGCCCTGGTTGCGGCCTTCGCCGCGATCGTCGGCCTCGCCGCCGGCGGCTACGGCTCCACCAAGGCGCACATCGCGGCCATGGGCGCCATCGCCGTCGACGGCCCGGCGCTCTTCCTGCAGGGCACGATCCTGCTGGCCTCGCTCGTCGCCGTCTTCACCTTCGCCGAGCGCAGGCTCGACCCGGCCGACCACGGCCACAAGGTCGACTCCTTCGCCGCCGAGGCCGCCGCCGTACCCGGCAGCGACCAGGAGAAGGCGGCCGTCAAGGCTGGGTTCACCACCACCGAGGTGTTCCCGCTGGTGCTGTTCGCCATCGCGGGCATGCTGGTCTTCCCGGCCGCCAACGACCTCCTGACGCTCTTCATCGCGCTCGAGGTCTTCTCCCTCCCGCTCTACCTGCTCTGCGCCGTCGCCCGCCGCAGGCGGCTCATGTCGCAGGAGGCCGCGGTCAAGTACTTCCTCCTCGGCGCCTTCTCCTCGGCGTTCCTGCTCTTCGGCATCGCCCTGCTCTACGGCTACGCGGGCTCCGTCTCGTACGCCACCATCGCGAACGTCGTCGACGGCTCGGTCGCCTCGGTCGACCCGGCCCTCGCCCAGACCATGGGCAACGACGTCCTGCTGCTCATCGGCTTCGCGCTGGTCCTCATGGGGCTGCTCTTCAAGGTCGGCGCCGTGCCGTTCCACATGTGGACCCCGGACGTCTACCAGGGCGCCCCGACCCCCGTCACCGGCTTCATGGCGGCCGCGACGAAGGTCGCCGCGTTCGGCGCGCTGCTGCGCCTGCTGTACGTGGTGCTGCCGGGCCTCACCTGGGACTGGCGGCCGGTCATGTGGGGCGTCGCCATCGTCACCATGCTGGGCGGCGCGATCGTCGCGATCACCCAGACCGACATCAAGCGGCTCCTCGCGTACTCCTCGATCGCGCACGCGGGCTTCCTGCTCGCCGGTGTCATCGCCGCCACGCCCTCCGGCATCTCGTCGGTGCTCTTCTACCTGGGTGCGTACTCCTTCGTGACGATCGGCGCGTTCGCGGTCGTCACCCTGGTGCGGGACGCGGGCGGCGAGGCGACGCACCTGTCCAAGTGGGCGGGGCTCGGCCGCCGTTCGCCGCTGGTCGCCGCGGTGTTCGCGGTGTTCCTGCTCGCCTTCGCGGGCATTCCGCTGACCTCCGGGTTCTCCGGCAAGTTCGCGGTCTTCTCGGCGGCGGCGGAGGGCGGCGCGGGCGCGCTTGTCGTGGTCGGTGTGATCTCCTCGGCGATCGCCGCGTTCTTCTACATCCGGGTGATCGTGCTGATGTTCTTCAGCGAGCCGAAGGCGGACGGCCCGACGGTCGCCGTGCCGTCGGTCTTCACGGCGGCCACGATCACGGTGGGTGTCGCGGTCACGGTGGTGCTGGGCCTCGCGCCGCAGTACTTCCTGGACCTGGCGGGCCAGGCGAGCGTGTTCGTCCGCTAGCAGGTCCGCGAGAGGGCCCGGTCTCCGCTGGCGCGGGGGCCGGGCCCTTCTGTCGTACGCGGGCGGGCGCTAGGACGCCGGAACGATCCTCCCGGTCACCTCGCCGAGCGCGACCTGCGTCCCGTCCGGGCCCGGGGCCCACGCGGTGAGCGTGACCACGTCGCCGTCCTCCAGGAACGTCCGCTTCCCGGTGGGCAGTTCGAGCGCGTCGCGGCCGTTCCAGGTCAGTTCGAGGAGCGAGCCGCGCTGGTGGACCTCGGGGCCCGAGACCGTGCCGGAGCCGTACAGGTCACCGGTGCGCAGCGAGGCGCCGTTGACCGTCATGTGGGCCAGCTGCTGGGCGGCGGTCCAGTACATGGTGGCGAACGGCGGCTCGGAGACGACCTGCCCGTTGATCTCGACGGTGATCCGCAGGTCGAAGCCGCCGGGCTCCTCCTCGGTGGCGTCGTCGAGGTAGGGGAGGAGGTCGAAGTCCCGGGCGGGCGGGGCGGTCCTGGCCGCGTCCAGGGCCTCCAGGGGGGTCACCCAGGCCGACACGGAGGTCGTGAACGACTTGCCGAGGAACGGGCCCAGCGGCACGTACTCCCAGGCCTGGAGGTCGCGTGCGGACCAGTCGTTGAGCAGCGTCAGGCCGAAGACGTGCTCGCGGAAGTCGGCCAGCGGGACCGGCGTGCCGAGGGTGGAGGGGGTGCCGACGACGAAGCCGACCTCCGCCTCGATGTCCAGCTTCACCGAGGGACCGAAGACCGGCGCGGGGTCGGTGGGCGCCTTGCGCTGCCCGGCGGGGCGCACGACATCGGTACCGGAGACCACGACCGTGCCGGCCCGGCCGTGGTAACCGATGGGCAGGTGCTTCCAGTTGGGGGTGAGCGCGTCGCCGTCGGGGCGGAAGATCCGGCCCACGTTGGTGGCGTGGTGCTCGCTGGCGTAGAAGTCGACGTAGTCCGCGACCTCGTACGGCAGGTGCATGCTGACGGAGTCGAGCGGATACAGCAGCGGCTCTATGACCGGCCGGTGCGCGGGTACGGTCACCCAGGCCGTCAGGGCCCTGCGCACGTCGCGCCAGGCGGTGCGGCCGGCGGCGAGCAGCGGGTTGAGGCTGGGCTGCGCGAGCAGCGCCGCGTACGGCGAACCGAGGGCGTGCGCCGCGGCCCCCGCGTCGAGGACATGACCGCCGATGCGGACGCCGACCCTCCGCCGGTCGGGCTCGTCGGCGGGGGAGAAGACGCCGTACGGAAGGTTGTGCGGGCCGAAGGGGTCGCCCTCGGCCAGATCGAGCGGGGACTGCTCGGGCATCGGTGCTGCCTCGCTTTCCAGGGTGTGGGGGACACGTTAATGGGCGGGCGGCCGGACGCGGATGATATGGATCACAGAGAAAGCGCCGCCTCCGTGCACAACTGTCCATGTATGCGCGGTTTATGCATCCTGTGCGCGAGCTGTGCGCGCAAGAGGTGACTGAGCGCGTTCAATTCCTGCTTTTCCGGGGACTGATCCCGGTCATACGATCACGGCATCGTCGCGCCGCGTGAGGTTCCCGCAGGCGCGACCCCCTCCTTGCTTTGTCTTCACCCGACCGCTCTTGACCAGAAAAGGTCCATCTTGAAGATTCGCCGCATGCTCGCGACGGCCGTGGCGGCCGCCGTGACCACCCCCGTCGTCTTCCTGTCGGCCGCCCCGGCCTTCGCCGACACGAAGCCGTCCGCGCCCGCGCAGACGCAGAACGACAAGCAGGACCAGGCGCCGGACATCGACCAGCTCAAGAAGGACGTCGCGGCGGCGCAGAAGGTGTACGACGCTGCCGTCGTGGCCCACAACGACGCCAAGAAGGCGTTCAAGGAGTTCGACGAGTCGACGACCCACCCGCTCAAGGTCGCCAGGGACGACGCCAAGAAGGCCGCCGACGCCGCCGCCACGGCCAAGACCGAGGCGGACGCCAAGCTCGCCACGGCGCAGGCCGAGCTGGACGCCGCCAACGCGGGCACGGACGAGGCCGCCAAGACCGCGGCCAAGGAGAAGTTCGACGCGGCCAAGCTGGTCGCCGACACGGCCGCGACGACGAAGACCGCTGCGGACGCCACGCTCACGGCCGCCGTCACGGCCGTCGGCGACAAGAGCGTCGCCCTGTCCGCCGCGGAGCAGGCCGCGAGTGACGCCAAGGACGAGGCCCTCAAGAAGCTGGACGCCGCCAAGGAGGCGCTGAGGAAGGCCCAGGAGGAAGAGGGCGAGGAGGAGCCGCCGCACGAGGACTGCTTCCCGGACGAGAAGTTCACCTCCGTCCTCCAGGGCCTGCCCTCGAAGGTCGTCGCCGGCACCACCGTCGATTTCAAGCTGCGTCTGACGAACGGCACCGACCGCACGATGGACGAGGCCTACGCCTTCATCGCGCTGCACGCCTTCGACGAGAAGGGCCTGAAGCCGCTCGACAAGTACCTCGACCTGGAGTGGTACGAGGTCGTCAAGGGCAAGGGCACCTGGAACGACGTTCCCACCGCCGAAGAGCTTCCCGTCGGCACCCTGAAGCCGAAGGCCTTCGCCGACATCAAGCTCCGCCTGAAGGTGGACGCGGACACTCCGGCCGGCCAGGGCCTCACCTTCACCGCGGGTGACTTCTGGAACGAGGACGGCACCTGTGGTGGCACGCCCATCGACATGACCGAGTACGAGTTCGACATCCTCGCCAAGGGCACCGACCCGGGCAAGGTCGAGGACGCCACGGGCACCCCGGGCGGCAAGAACACCACCACCCAGGGCGGCACCTCCACCACCGCGGTGACCACCGGCCAGCTCGCCAAGACGGGTTCGAACGACGCCATGCCGCAGATCGCCCTCGCGGGCGCCACGGCCGTCGCGCTCGGCGCCGGCGCGATGTTCATGGTCCGCCGCCGCAAGGCCGGCGCGGACGCCTGAAAGCAGTAAGAGAAGGGCCCGCGCTCCCACCTGGGAACGCGGGCCCTTCGCCGTGTCCGACGCTCAACCCGCCGTGCGCGGAATGCTTTTCTCCCATGTCCGGTGGAAGAGGACCTCGCCGCCCTCCTTGCACACCACCTCGTTCGACGTCAGGAACGCGTCCGCGTCGCAGGTGATCTCCGAGCGGGAGTCGATCGTCACGTCCCAGGACAGGTCCGGGCGGTGGAGGCGGATCGTCCAGGTGGAGTGGGTGTGGGCCGAGAGGGGGTCGTTCTCGGTGATCGTGTAGGTCTCCAGGGCGTCCTCGGTGAACTCCAGGCCGTCCGGGTAGACCCGGGTGCCGCCGTAGCGGGGGTCGACCTCCAGGCGCCATTCGCCCTTGGCCACGTCGCGGACGACCAGGCGTTCCGGGCGGGGTTCCTCCAGAGTGGCGGGGGTGACGACGCCCAGGGGTTCCGACTGCTCCGGGGGCTGCCATTCGACCGCGTCCGTCGTCGTGCGGCGGCGGACCGGGAGGGTCAGGGACGACGTGGCCGGGGAGAGGGTGAAGCCCGCCGCGTCCGGCTGGGGCCAGATCCAGGGCCAGTACGCGGAGGAGACCGCGAGGCGGACCCGGTGGCCCGGCGGGAAGGTGTGGCCGATGCCGTTCAGGTCGAGGACGAAGTCCTCCGTCTCGTTCACCTGCGCCTCCACCGCGCGGTCCCGGCCGTAGCGGGACGAGAAGTTCATCGCGCCCCGGGTCACCAGCGTGGACGAGCCGTCCGGGGCCACGTCGCACAGGCGGGCGATCACCTGGCCCGTAGGAGCCGGGGTCGTCAGGGTGAGGCTCACCCTCGGGCGGCCCAGGACCTCGATCGGCTCGCCGTCCTCCGGGACCACGAAGTCGAAGCAGGCCCCGAGCGCGTCCTCCTCCCGCTGGTCCGGCGGCAGGTCGCCGTCGTTGCCGAAGGGGAAGAAGCGGCCCGCGTCCAGACCTGTCTGCTGCGGCGAGTGCACCGCGACCGGCTCGCCCTGGAAGGCGTACGTGACCGGGGTGACGTTCGGGGACGGCCAGGACGGGTCCGTGACCCAGCGGCCCGGCAGCTCCTCGTACACCGTGGCCGGCGGGTGCGAGGCGCTGAGCCAGGAGCGCAGCAGGGGTTCCGCCATCACGTCGTTGTCCGCGTCCTTCAGGTGGTGGTCCCACCACCTGAGCGTCTCCTGGAGGAAGCCGATCGCCGGGCCCGGTGGCAGGCCCCTGTCCGGGTACTGGTGCGACCACGGGCCGATGATCCCGCGTACCCGGTCCTGCGGGAGGTGCTCGACGAGCCGCAGCACGGTGTCCCGGTACGGGTCGTGCCAGCCGCCCACCGCCAGGACGGCCGCCCGGATCGCGCCGTAGTCCTCGCAGACGCTGCCGTGCTTCCAGTAGTCGTCCCGGGTCTGGTGGGCGAGCCAGGTGTGGATGAACGGGTCCACGGCCTGCAGGCGCCGCAGCCACATCTCCCGCCACTCCTCGCCCACGTGCAGCGGGTCCGGCGGCCGGCAGACGAAGGCCAGCATGGTGGCCGCCCAGGCGTGCATGTCGACCGCGAGGACCGACCCGCCCATGTAGTGCACGTCGTTGTCGTAGCGGTCGTCGGTCGAGCAGACCGTGACGATCGCCTTCAGGGGCTCGGGGGCCAGGGCGGCGATCTGGAGCGCGTTGAAGCCGCCCCAGGAGATCCCGAACATGCCGACCTTCCCCGTGCACCAGGGCTGTTCGGCGAGCCAGTGCACCACCGCCACGCCGTCCGCCAGCTCGACGGCGTCGTACTCGTCGCCCGGCAGCCCCTCGCTGTTGCCGTGCCCCCGCACGTCGACCCGCACGGAGGCGTAGCCGTGCCCGGCGTACCAGGGGTGGCGCTGCCGGTCCCGGGGCGCCGTCCAGTCGGTGAGCCGGTACGGGAGGTACTCCAGGAGCGCCGGGACGGGCTCCTCGGTGACCGGGCGCCAGATCCGGGCGTAGAGCCGCGTGCCGTCCGGGAGCGGGATCCGGACGTCCTCGTGGGTCGTCTCGTAGGGGAACTCGGTACGGATGCGCATGACGGATCTCCGTGGAGCTCAGTGGACGGGGTGCATCGTGCGGCGCAGCCAGGGCGCCAGGGCGATCACGACGAGGCCCGCGACGACCGCGATGGCGCCGTTCACGCCGAAGTACGCGGGTTTGGAGACGTCGTCGTACAGCTTCACGGTCTGGGCCTGGATGCCGTTGGCGAGCGCGAGGGAGAGGAACCAGAGCGACATCGTCTGGCTGGAGAAGGCCTTCGGCGCGAGTTTGCTGGTCGCCGACATCCCGGAGGTCTCCAGGAGCACGTCGCCGAGGCCGAGCAGCAGGTACGAGCCGACGATCCACCAGGCCGCCATCTGGTACGTGTCGTCCGCGTGCCCGGACGTCGGCACCACCATCAGCAGGAACGACAGACCGCCGAGGATCACGCCGAAGGCGATCTTGTTGGAGGCGTGCGGCTGGCTGTGGCCCATCCGGGCCCAGACGGCGGCCACGACGGGCGCGAGCGCCACCTCGAAGGCGCCGAGGGCGGAGGCGTACCAGCTGGCGGGGAAGTCGAAGCCGAGGATGGTGGTGCGGGCGTTGGTGGAGGCCAGCAGGATCATCGTCGAGTACGCCTGGAAGAGGATGAAGTTGAAGACCACCGAGGCCAGGAAGAGCACGATGTACGGTTTCAGCCGCCCGCGCTCCTCCGCCGTGACCCGCGGGCTCTTGAACATCACCCAGAAGTAGACGACCGGGGCGAGGACCGAGATCAGCGTCAGCAGGTCGACGAAGCGGTCCATGGTGAGCCAGCCGGCGGCGGCCAGGACGCCGCCCAGGACCGCCACGACGACCACGCCGACGACGATCGTCCGCACCGCCCGGCGCATCGCGTCGGGGGCGAGGGCGAACTCGGCGGAGTGCTTGCGCCCGGCCAGGTGACGGCGGCCGAGGACGTACTGGGCCAGGCCCAGGGTCATGCCGATGGCGGCGGCCGAGAAGCCCCAGTGGTAGCCGCGGTGGTCGGCGAGCCAGCCGGTGATGAGCGGCCCGGCGAAGGCGCCGATGTTGATCGCCATGTAGTAGAGGGCGAAGCCCGCGTCGCGGCGGTCGTCGTCGGTGGCGTAGAGCTTGCCGACCATGGTGGCGACGTTCGGCTTGAGCAGGCCGGTGCCGGCGCTGATCAGGCCGAGGCCCACCCAGGTCATGGCGGCCGTCGGCACCGCCATGGAGTAGTGGCCGAGCGCGATCAGGATGCCGCCCCACAGGACGGCCCGGTACGAGCCCAGGATGCGGTCGGCGAGCCAGCCGCCGGCCACCGAGACCAGGTAGACGAGGGTGCCGTAGGCCGCCGCGACGGAGGCGGCCGTGCCCGGGGCCATCCCGAGGCCCTCGTTCGCGACGCTGTCGGCGAAGTAGAGGACGAGGATCGCCTGCATGCCGAGGAAGGAGAACCGCTCCCAGACCTCGAGCCCCGAGAGCGTGAGAAGGCCCCTCGGGTGCCCGAAGAAGGCATGATCGTCTTCGGGTGGCGGCTGCTCGCCGTTCGCTTCGGTATCGATCGCTGTTCGGGACAAAAGGGCCACTCCTGGTCGTATGAGCTGATCACGAACATACCGGGGGTGGCGGGAAGGCGCCCATGGTGATCGAAAGGCGACCGGATACGCTGACTTGAGCGAATCCGGCGACACATCGACAATCCGTGTGGTCACCGGCAGCGGAAGCAGGCGTCGCAGCAGGCGACGGAGCAGACGCACAGCAGGCGTACAGCAGCGTTAGAGCAGGCGTTAGACAGGCGTTTAGGCAGGCGTTGGAGCAGGCGTCAGCAGACAGGAGATCCCCTCGTGACCGTCGTCGGGCCGTTCGGTCTTAGCGTGCGGGACCAGGCTCTTGAGGCCGATGTCCAGACCGGGTTGGCGGCTGTGGAGGCAGGGCTCCTCGACGCCACCAAGAGCGAGATCCCGTTCATCACGGAGGCCGCGCAGCACCTCGTCCTGGCAGGTGGCAAGCGATTCCGGCCGCTGCTCGTGATGCTCGCCGCGCAGTTCGGCGACCCGTACGCGCCGGGTGTCGTGCCCTCGGCCGTCGTCGTCGAGCTCACCCACCTGGCGACCCTCTACCACGACGACGTCATGGACGAGGCGGACGTGCGGCGCGGGGTCGACAGCGCGAACACCCGATGGGGCAACTCCATCGCCGTCCTGACGGGTGACTTCCTCTTCGCCCGCGCCTCGCACACGCTGGCGGACCTCGGCCCCGAGGCCGTACGGATCCAGTCGGAGGCGTTCGAGCGGCTGGTGACCGGCCAGATCCTGGAGACGGCGGGACCGCAGGGCGACCGCGACCCGGTCGACCACTACCTCGACGTCCTCGGCGGCAAGACCGGCTCGCTCGTCGCCGTCTCCTGCCGCTTCGGCGCCATGATGTCCGGCGCGGACGACAGCGTCGTCGACATCCTCACCCAGTACGGGGAGCGGCTCGGTGTCGCCTTCCAGCTCGCCGACGACGTCCTCGACATCGCCTCCGACTCCCACGAGTCCGGCAAGACCCCGGGCACGGACCTCCGCGAGGGCATCCCGACCCTCCCGGTCCTTCACCTGCGCGCCGCCGCGGCGGCCCACGGGCGCCCCGAGGACGTGGAGCTCGTCGAGCTGATCGACGGCGACCTCAGCGACGACGCCCGGCACGCCGAGGTGCTGCGCCGGCTCCGCGTCCACCCGGCCCTGGAGCAGGCCCGCCGGGACACCGTGCGGTTCGCGGAGGAGGCGCGCGCCATGCTGGCGCCGCTGCCCGAGGGCTACGCGAAGTCCGCCCTGGAGGAGCTCTGCGACGCGGTGGTCCACCGCGCGGGCTAAGACGCCCTAGGGGTGTGTCATCCCATAGCAGTACGCGAGGTTGAGTCCGCAGTCTGACGATTCCGAGCCGCCGCTTTGGTCAGATGGAGTCATCGACCACGGAGGTTAGGACAGACCATGGCACAGACCCGTAAGGCGAGCCGCTACGTCGTCCCGTTCGCGGTGGCCGGAGTGGCCGCCGCGACGATCGGGCTCGTACCGGCGCTGGCGGCGTCCGGCGACCCCGACCTGCCGGAGATCACGGCACAGCAGCTGATCGAGAAGATCGCCGCGTCGGACACGCAGACGCTGTCCGGCACGTTCAAGGTGAGCACGGACCTGGGCCTGCCGTCGGTGGCCGGCCTCGCCGACAGCTTCGCGGGAGCGGGCGGCGGGTCCGCCGACGGCGCGCCTTCCGCGGACCCGCAGGAGCTGCTGACGCGCCTGGTCTCGGGCACGCACACGCTCAAGGTGGCGGCCGACGGCCCGGACCGGCAGAAGCTCACGATCCTGGACGGCTCCGACGAGTACAGCCTGATCCACAACGGCGACGACGTCTGGGCGTACGACAGCAAGTCGAACCAGGTCTTCCACGAGAAGGGCGCCGCCTCGGACCACCCCGGGAAGGACGCCTCGGACGAGGGGCTGCCGGGCACGCCCAAGGAGTTCGCCGACGAGGTCCTGAAGGAGGCCGGCGACACGACGTCGATCACGGTCGGCGGGACGGCCACGGTGGCCGGCCGGGACGCCTACCAGCTCGTGATCAAGCCCAAGCAGAGCGGCTCGACGGTCGAGTCGATCAAGATCGCGGTGGACGCGAAGACCGGTACGCCGCTGAAGTTCACGCTGGCGTCGGTCGAGGGCGGCAAGCCGGTCCTCGACGCGGGCTTCACGAAGGTCGACTTCGGCAAGCCGGCCGCGTCCACGTTCGACTTCAAGGCCCCCAAGGGCGCGAAGGTGACCGAGGGCACGGGCGAGGGCCCGGCGGAGCACGGGAAGTCGCCGGAGGACGTCGAGAAGGACCTGGAGAAGGAGTTCGGCGGCGGCCTCGGCGGCCTGTTCGGCGGCGCCGTTCCCGGTGCCGACGGCAAGGGCGAGGGCATGAACGTCATCGGCGAGGGCTGGACGACGATCGCGTCCTTCGACACCGGCGCGAAGGCCCCGAAGACGGACGAGGCCCCGAAGGAGGTCCAGGGCTTCCTGGACTCGCTCGGGGACGAGGTGAGCGGGAAGTTCGGCTCCGGCACGGTCTTCAAGACGAAGATCGTCAACGCCCTGATGACGGACGACGGCAAGGTGTACGTCGGCGCGGTGACGAAGCAGGCGCTCGTCGACGCGGCGAACGCGGCGAAGTAGGCGCGTAGTCGTACGCGGAGTATGGGACCCCGGGTGGGTCGGGGGCGATGGTCACCGACCCACCCGGGCGCTTTTCGTGCGGAACAGCTCGTGCCTTACGGCAACGCCTTACGGCAACGCCTTACGGGAACGCCTTACGGGAACGTCAGCTTGACGCTGTTGATGTACCCGGTGTCCTGCGCGGCCCGGTCCTGGACGCGGAGCTTCCAGGCGCCGTTGGCGACCTCGGACGAGGCGTTCACGGTGTAGGTGGCCACGAGGTTGTCGGCGCTGCCACCGGACTGGTTGTGCAGGTTGTAGACCGAGCCGTCGGGGGCGAGCAGGTCGACGACGAGGTCACCGCGGTAGGTGTGGACGATGTTCACGTCCACCTTGAGGGCCGCCGGCGCGTTGCCGGTGATGCCCGTGACGTTGACCGTGGAGGTCACCGCGGCGCCGTTGTCCGGGATGGACACGTCGGTGGTGTTCTCGAAGACCGTGCCGGGCGGCGTGGTCGTACCGGCCGACAGGGTCCAGATCGCGTGGGCGACGGCGTCGCTGTTGCGGTCGAGAGCCGTGTCGTTGATGTTCGAGGTCGTGTCGCAGGAGGAGTGGTAGCAGCGGTCGAAGGCCGTGGCCGTACCGCCCCACTTCTGGACCTGCGCGCTGGTCTTCACCCGGCTGGCGCCGGTGAACAGACCGCCGACGGGGA
Source organism: Streptomyces sp. NPDC014870 (assembly GCF_043081505.1). Classification (NCBI taxonomy): domain Bacteria; kingdom Bacillati; phylum Actinomycetota; class Actinomycetes; order Kitasatosporales; family Streptomycetaceae; genus Streptomyces; species Streptomyces sp. NPDC014870. The sequence goes on along the minus strand of NZ_JBIBWQ010000009.1, from coordinate 18,411 downwards.
TGCCGACGTTCTTGAACGAGGCGTGGTCGGAGCGGCCGTCGCCCTCGGTCTCGATCTCGGTGGGGACGCCGATGCCGGCGAAGTAGCTCTTGAAGGTCTGCTCGATGGTGGGGTCGTCGTCGTAGACGAAGTAGCCCGGGTTGGGCGAGCCGATCATGTCGAAGTTCAGGTACCCGGAGAACTTCGCGCGCTCCGTGGACGGGAGCTGGTTGACGTAGTACTTCGACCCGACGAGTCCGAGCTCCTCGGCGCCCCACCAGCCGAAGCGCAGGTGCTTCGTGGGCTGGAGGTTCGCGCGGGAGACGGCGAGCGCGGTCTCCAGGACGGCCGCCGAACCGGAGCCGTTGTCGTTGATCCCGGCGCCGGAGGAGACGGAGTCGAGGTGCGCTCCGGCCATCAGGACCTGGTTGGGGTCACCGCCGGGCCAGTCGGCTATCAGGTTGTAGCCGGTCGCGCCGCTGGAGGTGAACTGCTGGACGGTGGTGGTGAATCCGGCCGCGTCCAGCTTGGCCTTCACGAAGTCGATGGAGGCCTTGTAGCCGGTACGCCCGTGGGCGCGGTTGCCGCCGTTGGCGTTGGCTATCGCCTGGAGGTCGGTGAGGTGCTGCTTGACGTTGGCGAGCGGGATGTCGGGCGCGGCGGTGGGCGCCGCGGGCGCGGCGGGTGCCGCGGTCGCGGAGGCGCCGGTGAAGCCGGCGAGGGCCAGTGCGGCTACGGCGGAGAGCGCGGCGGCACGTCTGGGAACGGAGAACTTCATGTGGGGGCTCCGGATTCCGAACGGGGATGGGACGGAAACGTGCGAGACGCCCCGGGGCGTGGGTGCCACGAGGCGCTGGAGCTGTGCGGGTGGTTCGTGGGCTGAATGTTCGGGGAGGAGTTGACTCTCCGTCAAGAGCGGAAACCGGTCAGGGTTGTTCGCTCACCGAACGAGCGGCTTCGCTGACGTCCGGGTGCGGGTCGCGCGCCAACTCCCTTACGAGAGCGGTGACTCCGGGAGTCGACCAGTATCCGACGGCTTCGACGAGCGCGATCCGCACGCCGGGGTCGGGGTGCCGGGCCAGGTGGGCCAGGCGCTCCAGGGGGCCACGACGCCGGTACGCGAACCGGCGCAGCGCCTCGCCCAGCGCGGCGGTGTCCCCCGCGGCCTCGGCCGCCTCGACGCGCCCGAGCAGGACGCGGGGCGGCGGGTGCGGCCCGTCCAGGGGATGCGGGTGCCGCTCGCGCAGCCGCCGCGCGCCGTACTCGCCGCGCGCCAGACACCCCTGGCAGGTGCAGGGCGTCCGGCCGTGCGCGTCGGGGAAGTACCGCCACCCGTTGACCTGCCGCACCCGCCGGACGGCCCGGACCTCGCGCCGCTCGACGGCCCGGGGCAGGAACACCTCCCACCCGCGCGGATCGTCGAGCCCGCGCACCACGCGCACGGCATCGGCGGCCGTCGTCTCCACCGGCTCCCGGTCCCCGTACCGCCCGACGGTGACGGCCTCCGCGTCCGCGAGTCTGACGTGCACCGCGACGACATCGCGGGTCCCGGGGCGGCGGGCCAGCTCGCGCAGCCACTGGTGGGTGAGCGGGTACGAGGGGAGCACGGGGAACAGATACGCCCCGGGACCGGATGCCCCGAGCCCACTGCCACGGCCACGGCTGAGGGCCCGTATGCCACCGCGGCGGATGCGCGGGGCGTTGGCCGCGGGTGTCAGGTGCACGAAGGTCGCCATGCGGAACACCGTCCACCGCGCGGGCGGGGCGCGGCAACCGCTTTGTGGCTCAGGAGGCCGTGAACCAGCGGTCCAGCGCCGCCCGGAGCGTGGACAGTTCGGCGGGGGCGGGGCAGGGACTCGCGGAGGCCCAGGCCACGTAGCCGTCGGGGCGGACGAGGAGGGCGGTGGGGGCGGTTCGGCCGGTCGGGTCGGTGGGGCCGGTCGGGTCGGTTCGGCCGGTCGGGTCGGTTCGGCCGGTCGGGTCGGTGAAGGCGGCCGTGTCTGTGGGGGTGGTGGGGGAGTCCTGGGTGGCGACGACGATGTCGATCGCCTTCTGGTCCGGCCCCAGGGTCGTCGCCGGGGAGCCGTCCTCCGTCAGGTCGATCAGCAACGGGCGGGCGCTTCGGGCGAGTTCGGCGAGGCGGAACCTCGTCCGTCCTCGCTCCGCCGACGGATCCGCGACCGTCAGCTCCAGATCGGGCGCGAAGTAGCCGACCGCGGGGTGGGGGTCGGCGATGCCCATGTCGTGGCGTACGTCCGTGCCCGCCGTGAGGTCCGCCACGTGCTGGACGACTTCCTTGTGGGTGAGCAGCTCCGTGAAGAGTTCACGCAGCGCCGTGGTGTCACTGCCCGGCGCCGTCAGCGCGGACTGGGCCTCAGCGTGGAGCACCATGCGGCGGGCGGCCTGGCGGCGCTCGGTGTCGTAGGTGTCGAGCAGGCCCGGCGGGGCGGTCTCGTGGAGCGTGGCGGCCAGCTTCCAGCCGAGGTTGGCGGCGTCCTGGAGGCCGAGGTTGAGGCCGGGGCCACCGCCGGCCGCGTACACGTGCGCCGCGTCGCCGATCAGGAGGACGCGGCGGTCGCGGAACCGGTCGGCGACGCGCGTGTTGCCGCCGGACAGCCGCCGCAGCACGTGCGGGCCCTCGCCCTCCGGCGGGTCGAGCGGCAGGTCGACACCGAGCACCCGGCGGACGCTCGCCGCGAGCTCGGACAGGGTCATCGGCCGGTCCGTCGCGGGCTGGTCCCATTCGGTGGTGCTGACCGGGTCCACCCAGTCGGCCGGCACGGTGGCGTGGGCGGTGCGGTTGGTACGGCGGTCGTGGCTGACGCCCGGGAAGCCGATGCCGGAGAGCTTGCGGATCACGCTGTGCGCGCCGTCCGCACCGACCACGTAGCGGGCCCGCAGCCGGGTCTCCTCGCCGTCGGGGCCGGTGACGTCGAGGGTGACGGCGTCCGTGTCCTGGGCCATGCCGTCGACCCGGTGTCCGCGCCTCAGGTCGACACCGAGCGTGTGGGCACGCTCCTCCAGGACCTCGGTGATGCGCTGCTGCGGGGCGGCCAGGCCGTGGACCGGGCTGGAGTCCAGGAGGCCGAGGTTCAGGCCCATCGCGGCGAACATGAAGTACGCGGAGTTCGGCCGCGGGGGCTCGGGGCTGCCGCTGAGCGGCTCGTGCAGGCCGCGGTGGTTGGCCAGCCGCACGACCTGGCCGAGCAGGCCGTTGGCCTTCGGCTCGGTGCTGGGGCGCGGAAGCTGTTCCAGGACGACCGGGCGGATGCCCGCGAGGCCCAGTTCGCAGGCCAGCATCAGCCCGTTCGGCCCGCCTCCGACGATGATGACGTCGGCTGTCGCGTTCGCGTCTGTCGTCACGGTCACGCCTCCTCGGGTGCGGCGATCGGGGCGGGCAGACCGGCGGCGAGCTGCTCGAAGACCTGGGCCAGGAGCGCGCCGAGCGGTGCGGGTCCGTCGGCGCGCAGGCTGTGCTCCACGGCCACCGCACTTCCGGCGGCGACCACAGCGGCGACCAGCGTCGGGTAGACGTCGCGCCGAGGGTCGGTGCCGGTGCGCCGCGCGACGGCCTCGGCCAGCTGCTCCTGGGCGGCGGCGTTCGCCTTGACCATCTCGCCCGCCAGCGCGGGCTCGGCCAGCATCAGGCGCACGCCCTCGCGCCACCGCTCGTTCTGCGGCGGCGCGGCGCCGTGCGGCGGGGCGAACTGGCTCAGGGTCGCCTGGAGCAGCGCGTCCCAGAGCGGTTCGTCTCCCGGGCGGGCCAGCAGGTCGTCGCCGATCCGGAGCATCCGCTCCACGTGGCTCGCGGCGATCGCCTCGGCCTTGCTGCCGAAGTAGTTGCGGAACGTGCGGACGGAGACCTCGGCCTCGGCGGCGATCCGGTCGATCGTCACCTCGGCCCAGCCGTGCAGGACGCAGAGCCGGATCGCCGCCTGGCTCAGCGCGAGCCGGGTCTCCCGTTTCTTGCGCTCACGTAGCCCTGTGGGTGTCATACGAGCAGCCTAGGAAATTCTTGCCGGATCGGCAATATTGCCTATTCGGCAAGTTAAGAATTCTCCTCCCGTCCGGTCACATCACCGTGCGCCCCTCCGTCAGTGGGGTGAAGACGCCGGATGGCAGACCGAAGCGAAGGAGTACGGCCATGACGAACACCCACTCCACCCCGGGCCGGACCGCGAACCCGAGCGGGACCCCGAACCCGAACCCGAACCCGACGATCTCCCGGATGCCCAACCCCGGTGAGTTCGTCCCCGAGCTGGCGGACGTCAGCGCCGCACTGTTCCGGGCCACGGGCAACCGCTCGGTGCCGCGCGCCACGATGAGCCTCGTCCACCTGCGCGCCGGGCAGATCGTCGGCAACACGTACCTGACCGTTCTCAACACCGCCTTCCTGCGGAAGGCCGGAGTCTCCGAGGAGCGGATCACCGCCGTCTCCTCCTGGCAGGACGCGCCGTACTTCACCGACGCCGAGCGCGCCGCCCTCGCCCTGGTGGAGGCCACCCTGCAGCCCGCCCCGCCCGGCGAGGAGCGCGTCTCCGACGAGCTGTACGCGTGGGTGGCCGAGCACTACGACGAGAAGGCGCTGGCCACCCTCACGATCGCCATCGGGCAGATCAACTTCTTCATCGCCCTGGCCGTCATCGGCAAGCCGCAGCCGGTCACCTCGCTCGCCGACGAGCAGTGGGACTGACCTGTAGCCGACGAGCGCGGCGTCCGAATTCCGCTAGCGGGACGGGGTGGGGGCGCGTGACGCTGGGGGCATGACGACCTACACCGCACGCCCCATCGACCCCGCCGCCCTCGCCGAGCTCCGCGACGTGGACGACGCCGGGCGCCCTTGTGTCCCGTTCACCGCCGCGGAGGGCGGGGACCCGCTGCGCTGCTGCCTCCGGCCCGTCCGGGCGGGGGAGCGGGTCGCCCTCGTCTCCTACGCGCCCCTGCGGCGCTGGGCCGCCGCGACCGGCGCCAGGCCGGGGGCGTACGACGAGCAGGGGCCGGTCTTCATCCACGCCGGCGCGTGCGAAGGGCCGGTGCCGGGAGCGGAGTCGTACCCCTTCGACCGGACCGGCGCGCTGCGCACCCTGCGGCGGTACGACTCCGAGGGGCGGATCGTCGGCGGCCGCCTCCTGGAGATCCCGGCCGAGGCGAACGAGGGCTTCGACCGGGCCCTGGCGGAGGCCTTCGCCGACTCCCGGGTCGAGTTGGTGCACGTCAGGGCGGTGGAGTACGGCTGCTTCCAGTTCGAGGTCCGGCGCGCGACGCCAGGGGAGTGAACGTCACTCCACGCAGAACTCGTTGCCCTCCGGGTCCGCCATGACGACCCAGGTCATCCCGTACTCCGACACCCGGCGCAGGACCGAGGCGCCCAGGGACTCCAGACGTTCGACCTCCGCGTCGCGCTTCTCCTGACCGGGGTGGAGGTCGAGGTGGACCCGGTTCTTGACGGTCTTCTCCTCCGGGACCTGCTGGAAGAGGATCCGTCGACCGTGTCCCGTGCCCGACTTCTCGTCGAACGGGTCGTCCGGGTGCCGGACGGCGGCCAGCTTGCGCCAGGCGCGGCGGCCGTCCGCGAGCGTCGTCGAGAGCTCGGGCGGTGCGGCGCCGGCGGCGAGCAGCCCGTCGATGAGGGCGCTGTGGTCCTCGTCCACGTAGCCGAGCGCGGCGGCCCAGAAGGCGGCCTGGGCGTGCGGGTCGGCGGCGTCGATCACGAGCTTCCAGTGCAGTGGGGTCATGCCCCCAGTCTCGGCGCGACCGCCACGCGGGCGGCGAACCGGCGCGCGTACGCCGGACTCAGACCGCCGCCCCGACCGCCTCCGCGCCCGCCGCTGCCTCCGCCTCCTTGGCGTCGTACGCCTCCCGGGCCGCCGCGATCTCGTTCTGGTGCAGCTCGGTCCACGTCACGAGCGAGCGGATCGTCGTGTGCAAGGTCCCGCCCAGCGCGGTGAGTTCGTAGTCCACGCGCGGCGGGACCACCGGGTGGACCGTGCGCCTGACGAGGCCGTCCCGCTCCAGCTGCCGCAGCGTCACGGTCAGCATCCGCTGGCTGACCCCGTCGATCTCCCGCTTCAGCTCCGAGAAGCGCAGCTTGCGGCGGTCGAGCAGGGCGATGACGAGCAGGGACCACTTGTCGGCGACCCGGTCGAGGATCTGCCGTACCTCGCAGTCCTCCCGGGTGTCCCACTGGAAGGGGTCCGTGTCCCCGGACTGGCCGTCGGCATAGGTCACTTCGCAGTGACTCGGTGACTTCAAAGTGCCTTCTTCCATGGCATCGGATCCTGCCGCAGGATCGGGGTGGTTACAAGAGGGAACCGACCCTCTGGCCGGTAACCACCCCTACCCCCTCCTGCCTGGAGACACCTGTGCCCACTTCCACCTCCACCCCCGGCTCCACGTCCCTTCCCGCGCGGGCCTGGGCCCTGCTCCTCGTACTCTGCGGGACGATCTTCCTCGAAGGCATCGACGTCGCGATGCTCGCCGTGGCCGTGCCGAGCATCAGATCCGATCTCGACCTGTCCACCGGGACAGCGGCCTGGGTGATGTCGGCGTACGTTCTCGGCTACGCCGGCTTCACCCTCCTCGGCGGACGCGCCGCCGACCTGCTCGGCCGCCGCCGGATGTTCCTCGGCTGGCTCGTGGTCTTCATGCTCTTCTCCGGACTCGGCGGCTTCGCCCAGGACGGCTGGATGCTGATCACCGCCCGCTTCATGACGGGTGTCGCCGCCGCCTTCATGACCCCCGCCGCGCTGTCGATCATCACCACCTCGTACGCGGAGGGGCCGCAGCGCAACCAGGCGCTCCTCGTCTTCGCCGGCACCGCCGCCGGGGGCTTCTCCCTCGGCCTGGTCATCGGCGGGCTGCTCACCCAGTTCGGCTGGCGCTGGGTCTTCTTCGCCCCCGTCCTCCTCGCGGCCGCGGTCCTGCTCGCCGCCCTGCGCCTGGTCCCGAAGGAGCCCCGCCCGGAGCGGGTCGCCGGCGGGTTCGACCTGGCGGGCGCGCTGACGGCGTCCGGGTCCATGCTGCTGCTCGCCTTCGCGATCGTCCGGCTCGAACACGGCCTGGCCGGCTGGCCGCTGACCGCGCTCGTGGCCGCCGCCGGGCTGGCCCTCGCCGGGGTGTTCGTCGCCGTCGAGCGGCGGGCCGCCGCTCCGCTCGTACGCCTCGGGCTGCTGCGCAAGGCCTCCACCGTCCGGGCCGATCTGGGCGCGCTGCTCTTCGTGGGGTCCTTCTTCGGCTTCCAGTTCGTCGCCACGCTCTACCTGCAGGAGCTGCGCGGCTGGTCCTCGCTGGAGACGGCGTTCGCCCTGACGGTGATGGGCGTCGACGCGATCCTCGCCCCGACGCTGACGCCCAGGCTGGTGGCGCGGTTCGGCAACGGCCGGGTGATCCTCGGCGGGTTCGTGCTCGCGGTCGTCGCGTACGCGCTCTTCCTGCCGGTCGGCCCCGACTGGTCGTACGCCGCGATGTTCCCGACCCTGCTGCTGAGCGGGCTCGCCTTCTCGCTCGCGTACGGCCCGCTGACGATCGCCGCGACCGACGGCATCGCGGAGGAGGAGCAGGGGCTCGCGAGCGGACTGCTGACGACGGCCGTGCAGTTCGGCTCGGCGGTCGGCATCTCCCTGGTCACCGCCGTCTACGGCATCGTCGGCGGCGGCCTCGACGGCTTCCGCGCGGCCCTGGTCGTACCCGTGGCGATGGTCGCCCTCGGCACGGTCGTCGCCGCGACCGGCACCCGCGGCCGGACGCGGCCGGTGACGGGGACGGTGACGGGGACGGCGCCGGGAACGGGGGCGTCCGAGGGCGCGGAGGCCCTGGCGGAGACCCCCAAGGCCGCCGTCTAGGCGGGCCGGACCGGCTGCGCCGCCGGGTCCGCGGGGGCGGACGGGCCGGTCACGACACCGGCCCCGGCCTCGGCCCACGCCCCCGCTCCCGCACTCGCGTCCACGCCCGCGTCCGTCGCCGCGCGCTCGGCCGCTGCCAGTTCCGCGCGGCTGCGGCGGGCCGTGCGCAGGGCGTCCCAGGTGAGGATCGTCAGGGCCAGCCACACCAGGGAGAAGCCCGCCCACCGCTCCGGCGGCATGGCCTCGTGGAAGTACGCGATGCCCAGCACGAACTGGAACATCGGCGCCAGGTACTGGAGCAGCCCGAGCGTCGACAGCGGTACGCGGATCGCCGCCGCGCCGAAGCAGATCAGCGGCACCGCCGTGACCACGCCCGTCGCGGCGAGCAGGGCCGCGTGCCCGGCGCCCTCCGCGCCGAACGTGGCCGAGCCCTGCGAGCCGAGCCAGATCAGGTACGCGAGGGCGGGCAGGAACTGGACCGCCGTCTCGGCCGCCAGCGACTCCAGGCCGCCGATGTTGACCTTCTTCTTCACCAGGCCGTAGACGCCGAAGGAGAAGGCCAGGATCAGCGAGATCCAGGGCGGCTGGCCGTAGCCGATCGAGAGGACGAGTACGGCCGTGGCGGCGACGCCGACCGCGATCCACTGCGCGGGCCGCAGCCGCTCCTTCAGGAGCAGGACGCCGAGCGCGATGGTGACGAGCGGGTTGATGAAGTAGCCGAGGGACGCCTCGACTACATGGCCGGTGTTGACCGACCAGATGTAGACGCCCCAGTTGACCGTGATCACCGACGCGGCGAGCGTGATCAGCCCCAGCTTGCGCGGGCTGCGCGCCAGCTCCCGTATCCAGCCCCAGCGGCGGACCGCGAGGAGCGCGACGACGACGAAGGCCAGGGACCAGACCATCCGGTGGGCGAGGATCTCGACCGCCCCGGCCGGCTTCAGGAGCGGCCAGAAGAGCGGGACCAGTCCCCACATCCCGTAGGCACCGATCCCGTAGAGGAGACCTGCTCGTCCCTCGTTGTCCGTCTTCACCGAACCTCCTGCCCCGCGCCGCGCCGTCCTGATGAAGGTAGCGCCGCACAGGGCAGGCTGTCATGTCCGTACCGCGATACGGTCATGACTCGTGCGGAGTGCGGTCACGCGAGCGCGTGCCCGACCGTCTCGGCCAGCGGGGTCGTGGGCCGGCCGATGAGGCGCGACAGGTCGCCGGTCCGCCGCGCCAGCGCCCCGCGCTCGATGGCCTTCTCGACGTCCACGAGGATCGCGGCGAAGAACGGCGGGACGCCCGCGCCGGTCAGGATCTCCTCGTGCGTCTCGGCGGGGACGTTGCTGTACGCGATCTCCTTGCCGGTCTGACGGGCGACCTCGGCGGCGTACTCGGCCATCGACCAGGCGACGTCGCCGCTCAGCTCGTACGCCGCGTTCACGTGCTCCTCGACCGGGCCCGCCAGGACGGCGGCGGCCGCGGCGGCGTAGTCGGCGCGGGCGGCGGAGGCGACACGGCCCTCGCCCGCGTTGGCGACGACGGCGCCGTGGGCGAGGACGGGGGCGAGGTTGGCGGTGTAGTTCTCGGTGTACCAGCCGTTGCGCAGGAACGTATACGGCAGCCCCGAGTCGAGGATCAGCGTCTCCGTCGCCCGGTGCTCGTCCGCCAGGTCGAAGTCGGCCTCCGGGCCGCCGAGGATGCCGGTGTACGCGAGCTGTGCGACGCCCGCCGCCTTGGCCGCTTCGATGACGGCGGTGTGCTGGGCCACGCGCTGCCCGACCTCGCTGCCGGAGATCAGCAGGACCCGGTCGCCCGCGCCGAAGGCGCCCGCGAGGGTCTCGGGGCGGCTGTAGTCCGCGATCCGCAGCTCGACACCGCGCTCGGCGAGGGCGGCGGCCTTCGCCTTGTCGCGGACGACGGCGACGACGGACTCGGCGGGGACCCGGGTCAGGAGCTCGTCGATGACGAGACGGCCGAGCTGTCCGGTGGCGCCGGTGACGACGATGCTCATGGTGGTTCCTTCTTCAGGGCGTGCGGTGGACGATGCACTCACCGTACGGCTGGCACTTTCCTTCCGAAGGTACCCACTTTGAAGTAAGGTACTGGCATGGGAGTAAGTGATCAGGTGCGCGGCCCGCGCGACCCGCAAGACGCGCAGAGTCCGCAGAGCCCGAACAGCTCGCGCGAGCCGCAGAGCCTGCTGGCCGACGTCGGCGGCGGCATGTGCCCGTCCCGCCTCGTCCTGGAGCACGTCACCAGCCGGTGGGGCGTCCTGGTCTTCATCGCGCTGAGCGAGCGTTCGTACCGCTTCAGCGAGCTGCGCCGCCGCGTCGGTGGCGTCAGCGAGAAGATGCTGACGCAGACCCTTCAGACCCTGGAGCGCGACGGCTTCGTCCACCGCGACGCCAAGCCCGTCATCCCGCCCCGCGTCGACTACAGCCTCACCCCCCTCGGCGAGGAGGCCGCCGAGCGCGTCAGGGAGCTGGCCCGGTGGACCGATGCCCGCCTCTCGGCGGTCGAGGAGGCCCGCACCAGGTACGACGTGGCGAAGAGTACGGCGGTGGCCACGAGATCGTCTCAATGAGGCGGTAACAAGGGCCAGTTGTGCCCGTGCGTCGTACGATCTGCTCACCACTGGGGGCAAGTGTGAGCGTGTGTGGGGGATTCGTGACGTACGCGTACGGAAGAGTGCTGCGCGCCTGCGGGGGTTTACTGGCCTGCGGCCTGATCCTGACCGGCTGTTCGGACCCCGGTGAGGGCGACGGGAAGGGGGACGGGAAGGGCGGTCCGCCCACGTCCCGCGGGCCGTCCGGCACCTCGACCGCGCCGCCCGCGTCGGCCGCGCCCGCACCCACCGGTCTCGAGTTCACCGCGGACCCGAGCCGGGCCCCGAAGAACGAGGCCGACGCCAAACGCCTCGCCCGCGCGATCGTCGCCGGGCCCGAGTCCTGGGGCCCCGACTACGTCGAGCGCACCCCGCACCTCAGCGCCGACACCTACTGGCCCGTCCTCGACGCCGGCTGCACCTGGGAGGCAGGCACCCGGCCCCCGACCGTGTTCCACAGCGTGACCGCCTACAGCGAGGTCCCCGCGTCGACGGGGAAGGGGCTCCTGCAGGTGTCCGCGACCGTGACCGTCCACCGTACGGAGACGGACGCCGACTGGGAGATGGCCCAGACCCTGGAGGAGGCGCTCCGCTGCCCCTCCCAGCAGCTGCGGGACGGCGAGCGCATCACCGGCCTCATGTCCCTCGGCAGCCCCTTCGGAGTCGGCGGCAACTTCACCGCGGCGGACTCGCTCCGCGAGGCCGGGACGTACGTCAACGACGCCGTGAAGGGCGAGCAGACGTACTCCTGGTACCAGTCCCGGGTCGGCCAGGTCACCGTCGCGGCCGTGGTCAAGGGCGCGCCCGGTCACACCGGCCAGGAAGTCGACAGGGCCCAGATCCAGGCCCTCGTCGCCATGGTCGGACGCGCCGAGGACGCCCTGGAGGTCCAGAAGTGAGCCAGGTCCCGCAGCCCGAGCCGAAGCCTGAGCCGGGCACTCAGCAGCCCGAGCCCCGGCCCGAGCCGGGCACTCAGCAGCCCGAGCCCCGGCCCGAGTCGGGGGCTCAGCAGTCCGACGAGGCGCGCGCCCCCCAGCCCGGCGCCCCCCAGGCCCTCCTCCCCTCCGACCCCTCCGTGATCGCCGGCTACCGGCTCCTCGGGCGGCTCGGTGCGGGCGGTATGGGGGTCGTCTACCTCGGGCGTACGGAGCACGGTGAGCTCGCCGCCGTGAAGGTGACCCACGCCGACCAGGCCGAACAGGCCGACTTCCGGGAGCGGTTCCGGCGCGAGGTCGAGGCCGCGCGCCGGGTCGTCAGCCCCTGGGCCGTGTCCGTGACCGGCGCCGACCCGGACGCCCCCGAGCCGTGGATGGCGACCGCCTTCGTCCCGGGACCCTCCCTCGGCGAGGCCGTCGCCGCGCACGGGCCGCTGCCCGAGCGGAGCGTACGGATCCTCGGCGGCGCCGTCGCCCGCGCGCTCGCCGCCGTCCACGCGGCCGGGCTCGTCCACCGGGACGTCAAGCCCGGCAACGTCCTGCTCGCCGTCGACGGCCCCCGGCTCATCGACTTCGGCATCGCCCGGGCGACCGGGGAGACCGCGCTGACCTCCACCGACATGGTCGTCGGCACCCCCGGCTTCCTCGCGCCCGAACAGGCCGAGGCCCGCGCCGGCGAGATCGGCCCGCCCAGCGACGTCTTCGCCCTCGGCTGCCTCCTCGCCCACGCGGCGACCGGCCACCCGCCCTTCGGCACGGGCACGGTCGACGCCCTCCTCTACCGCACCGTCCACGACGAGCCCGATCTCGCCGGCGTACCCGACGGGACGCTTCTGGACCTCGTACGGGCCTGTCTCGCCAAGGACCCGGCCGCCCGGCCCACCGCCGAGGAGATCGCCGCCCGCCTCACCGAGGACACTCCCGGCGCGCCCGCGGACTGGCTGCCCGCCCCCGTCGTCCGGACCATCGCCGAACGCTCCGCCGCGATGCTCGCCCTCCCCTCGATCGACCCCACCGAGCACGGGGCGCCGACGGCTCCGGGCCGACCGGCGCCCAGCAGGCGCAGGTTCCTGCTCCTGGCCTCCGGCGCCGCCGCCGTCCTCGCCGCCGGCGGAGGCGTCGCCGCCTACGCCGCCCTGAACGACGACGACCAGGGCAAGGGCGGCAGGACCGCCGCCCCGCCGCCCAAGCAGCGGCGCTGGATCGTCGGCGTCCAGGCGGACCTGACCGGCCCCGCCAAGGACGTCGGCCGCGCCCAGGAACGCGGCGCACGGCTCGCCGTCGAGCTGTTCAACGCCCGCAAGGACAAGCCCTTCACCCTCGAAGTCAAGGTCTCCGACGACGGCGGCGACAAGGACAAGGCCCTCGCCGCTGCCCGCGTCCTCACCGGCGACCCCGACGTCCTCGGGGTCCTCGGCCCGACCTCCGACTACACCGGCCTGAACGCGCTGCCCGCGTACGACGAGTCACGGCTGCCGCTCATGACGGTCTCCGCCGGGCTCAACCTGCTGACCAACGCGACGAGCGCCCAGGGCCTCTCCATGCTGCGCGCCTGTCCCCAGCACGCCATTGCCGGCAGCTGCCTCGCCTACTACGTGCTGCACAAGACCCGGAGCATCCGCCCGGGCATCCTCCAGGAACGCACCGACGACCCCTACGCCTGGCAGTACATCGGCGGCGCCAACTTCGGCTTCCGGCAGGCCGATGTGGTGCCCGTCCCGCGGGTCGTCCCCGGCCGCGCCACCGACTACGAGCGGATCCTCGGCTCGATGATCGCCGAGGGGATGGACGCGTACGTCCACTGCGGCCTCACCCCGAGCGCCGTCCTCGCCGCCCGCGCCCTCGACGCACTCGGCTTCACCGGCATGAAGATCACCGGCCAGCACGTCTTCGAGCCCCGCTTCCTCACCGAGGCGGGCCGGGCGGCCGAGGGCTGGATCCTCGGCGCGCCCGTCACCGACCCGACCGCCCGCAAGGAGGCGGCCGACTTCGTCGCCGCCCACCGCACCCGGTACGGCACGCCCCCCGCCCCCTACACGGGCGAGTCCTTCGACGTCGTCAACCTGCTGATCCAGGAAGTGGTCAAGGCCGCCGAGGGCGGGCGGCGCCCGGACCGCACCGCGCTCACGCCCGCGCTTCGCAAGGCCCGGTACACCGGCGTCATGGGCGGCTACACCTTCGACGCCGAGAGCGGAAACCTCAGCGGCATCGGCACCTTCATGTACGCCGTCCAGAACGGCCGTTACAAGCCGCTGGAGTTCGCGCCCGCCGGCCCGCCCAAGACCAGACGGACCTGACGCGTGCGGCCCCTCCGTCCCGCCGACCCCTCGGCGATCGCCGGCTACCGCCTCCTCGGCCGGCTCGGCGCCGGCGGCATGGGCGTGGTCTACCTCGCCCGCTCCGCCGGCGGCGCGCTCGCCGCGCTCAAGCTGATCAGGGCCGAGCACGCCGCCGACCCCGGCTTCCGGGAGCGGTTCCGGCGCGAGGCCCTGGTCGCCGAGCGGATCACCGGCCGTTGGGTGGTCCGGGTCCTCGGCGCGGACCCGGAGGCCCGGGAGCCCTGGCTCGCCACCGAGTTCGTCCCGGGACCCTCGCTCGCCGAGGCCGTCGGCCTGCACGGCGCGCTGCCCGAGGCGACCGTACGGGCCCTGGGCGCACGGCTCGCCGACGCGCTCACCGGCATGCACGCGGCCGGGCTCGTCCACCGGGACGTGAAGCCCGCCAACGTCCTGCTCGCCCTCGACGGGCCGCGCCTCATCGACTTCGGCATCGCCCGCTCCGCCGGGGCCACCGCCCTGACCGCCACCGACGCGATGATCGGCACCCCCGGCTACCTCGCCCCCGAGCAGGCCCGCACGGGCGGCGCGGGCGAGGTCGGCCCGCCGAGCGACGTCTTCTCGCTCGGCTGTGTGCTCGCGTACGCGACGACCGGCCGCCGCCCGTTCGGTACGGGCACGGTGGCCGCGATCGTCTATCGCACCGTCCACGAGGAGCCCGACCTCGACGGCGTACCGGAGGCGCTGCTGCCGCTGGTGACCGTGTGCCTGGCCAAGGACCCGGCTGATCGGCCCACGGCGGCGGAGGTGCGGGCGCGCCTCGGCCGGGCCGAGGGCCCGGCCGGGGACTGGCTGCCGCCCGGCCTCCCGGCACTCATCGCCGAACGCTCCACGCGCGTCCTCGACCTGCCCGTCGCCGAGCCGACCGTCGTCGTCCCCTCCACCGACGGCGACCGGGCCCACACCTCGCCGTCCCGGCGGCGCTTCCTCGCCCTCGGCTCGGCCGCCGCCGTCGCAGGGGCGGGCGGCCTGACGGCCTGGCTGGTGAACCGAGAGCCCGGAGCCGGCGCGTCCGGCGGCGCGGGCGGGGGTACGGGCGGGGGCGCCGGGGGCGGGCCGTCCGGAACCCGTCCCGCGTACACGATCGGCGTCCAGACCGATCTGAGCGGCCCCGGCAAGGCGGCCGGGCGCGCCCAGGAACGCGGTGCGCGCCTGGCCGTCGAGACTTTCAACGCCCGCTCCGACCGGCCCTTCGACCTGGCGGTGAAGGTACGGGACGACGGCGGCGACCCGCGCCGGGCCGCCGCCGCGGCCGAGGAGTTCGGGAAGGACGCGTCCGTCATGGCCGTGGTCGGCCCCACGGCCAGGGAGACCGTCGTCGCGGGCTCCGCCGCCTACGACAGGAACCAGCTGGTCTTCGCGACCGTCGCCGTCGGTATCGACGCGGGCGACCTGGCGACCCAGACCGTCAACCCCATCCACCGCGAGCTGCGCGCCCCACACGACATGCTGCAACTCCCGTTCACCAGCGTCGCCATCATCACCAAGGCCAGGCGGACGGCCGTGGTCGACGACCGCGCGGCCGGCGACTTCAGCTGGCGGACGGCCAACTCCGCGAAGAGCACCATGACTCCGGTCTCCGATGCCGTGACGGTCCATCGGATCGCCGCCGACAGCGAGGACTTCGGGACCGTCGTGCGCGAGGTGCTCGCCGCCCGCCCGCACGCGGTGCTCTACGCCGGGGTCTCCCAGCGCCGCGCCGGGCTCTGCGCGAAGGCGCTGAGCGAGCAGGGGTACAAGGGGCTGCGGGGCGGTGTCGAGTACGCGCTCGGGCCCGAGTTCCTGTCCGTCGCGGGCCCTGCCGCCGAGGAGTGGTACTTCGGCACGACGTACGTCGATCCGGCGCTCCTACCGGCCGCGAAGGCCTTCACGGCCGCCTACCGCAAGCGCTGGGGCCTGTCGGCCACGGCGCGGATCGAGCCGTTCGCCGTCGAGGCGTACGACGCGGTGACGGGCATCGCCACGAGCATGAGCGAGATGGTGTCGGGCCGGCAGCTGGACATGGCGCGGACCGCCGTACGCGGGGCGATGCGGCTGTTCCCCTACGAGGGGATCGCGAAGAAGTACGGCTTCGACGAGCGGAACGTGTCCGCGTTCAAGTACATCAAGGAGATGTTCCTCTACCGGATCGAGGGCGGCACCCCGCGCTTCCTCGGCGCTTTCGAGGCGGCGGCGCAGGGCGAGAAGAACCGGCGGAAGATCGACTGAATCGGCTGAGGGGCGCGGTGCCGGTGTTCCGGCCGCGCCCCTCGTCCGTACTGCTGGTGCTGTCTCAGCCGACGACCGTCCAGGTGTCGTTGCCGGTGAGGAGTTGGGTGAGGTCGCCCTTGCCGTGTTGTTCGATGGCGGTGTCGAGTTGGTCGGCCATGAGGGTGTCGTAGACGGGTCGTCGTACGGAGCGGAAGACGCCGATGGGGGTCTGGTGGAGGGTGTCGGGGTCGGCGAGGCGGGAGAGGGCGAAGGCGGTGGTGGGGCTGGTGGCGTGGGCGTCGTGGACGAGGATGTCGGTCTCGTTGCCGGGGGTGATGGTGACGACTTTGAGGTCGCCGGTGGCCGGGTCGCGGACGACGCCCTTGTCGAGGTCGGTGCCGAAGCGGATGGGCTGTCCGTGTTCGAGGCGGATGACGGCTTCCTGGGCCTGGTCCTTGTCCTTGAGGACTTCGAAGGCGCCGTCGTTGAAGATGTTGCAGTTCTGGTAGATCTCCACGAGTGCGGTGCCGGGGTGGTCGGCGGCCTGGCGCAGGACCTCGGTGAGGTGTTTGCGGTCGGAGTCGACGGTGCGGGCCACGAAGGAGGCTTCGGCGCCGAGGGCGAGGGAGACGGGGTTGAAGGGGGCGTCGAGGGAGCCCATGGGGGTCGACTTGGTGATTTTGCCGACCTCGCTGGTGGGGGAGTACTGGCCCTTGGTGAGGCCGTAGATCCGGTTGTTGAAGAGCAGGATCTTGAGGTTGACGTTGCGGCGCAGGGCGTGGATGAGGTGGTTGCCGCCGATGGACAGGGCGTCGCCGTCGCCGGTGACGACCCAGATGGACAGGTCGCGGCGGGAGGTGGCCAGGCCGGTGGCGATGGCGGGGGCGCGGCCGTGGATGGAGTGCATCCCGTAGGTGTTCATGTAGTACGGGAAGCGGGAGGAGCAGCCGATGCCGGAGACGAAGACGATGTTCTCCTTCGCCAGGCCCAGTTCCGGCATGAACCCCTGCACGGCCGCGAGGACGGCGTAGTCACCACAGCCCGGGCACCAGCGCACCTCCTGGTCGGACTTGAAGTCCTTCATCGACTGCGCCGCTTCGGCCTTCGGCACGAGGTTCAGGAGCGTCTCACTCATCGATGGCCTCCTCGAGGGCCGCAGCGAGCTGCTCGGCCTTGAACGGCATGCCGTTGACCTGGGTGTGCGAGTGGGCGTCGACCAGGTACTTCGCCCGCACGAGCAGAGCGAGCTGGCCGAGGTTCATCTCGGGCACCACTACCTTGTCGTAACGCTTGAGGACCTCTCCGAGATTCCTCGGGAAGGGGTTGAGGTGGCGTAGGTGGGCCTGGGCGATGGGGTGTCCGGCGCGGCGCAGTCGGCGGACGGCGGCGGTGATGGGCCCGTAGGTGGAGCCCCAGCCCAGGACCAGGGTCTTCGCGCCGTCCGGGTCGTCGACCGTGAGGTCGGGGACCTCGATGCCGTCGATCTTGGCCTGGCGGGTGCGGACCATCAGGTCGTGGTTGGCCGGGTCGTAGGAGATGTTGCCGGTGCCGTCCTGCTTCTCGATGCCGCCGATGCGGTGTTCGAGACCGGGGGTGCCGGGCACGGCCCAGGGACGGGCCAGCGTCCGCGGGTCGCGCTTGTAGGGCCAGAAGACCTCGGTGCCGTCGTCCAGGGTGTGGTTCGGCCCGGTGGCGAACGCCGTGGTCAGGTCCGGGAGTTCCGCCACGTCCGGGATGCGCCAGGGTTCGGAGCCGTTGGCGAGGTAGCCGTCGGAGAGGAGGAAGACCGGGGTGCGGTAGGTGAGGGCGATCCGGGCCGCCTCGATCGCCGCGTCGAAGCAGTCCGCGGGCGTCTTCGGTGCGACGACCGGGACCGGGGCCTCACCGTTGCGGCCGTACATCGCCTGCAGCAGGTCCGCCTGCTCGGTCTTGGTCGGCAGACCCGTCGACGGGCCGCCGCGCTGGATGTCCACGATCAGCAGCGGCAACTCCAGCGACACCGCGAGGCCGATCGTCTCCGACTTCAGCGCCACACCCGGACCCGAGGTGGTGGTCACCGCGAGGGAACCGCCGAACGCCGCACCCAGCGCCGCGCCGATGCCGGCGATCTCGTCCTCCGCCTGGAACGTCCGCACACCGAAGTTCTTGTGACGGGACAGCTCGTGCAGGATGTCCGACGCCGGAGTGATCGGATACGACCCCAGGTAGAGCGGCAGGTCGGCCTGGCGGGAGGCGGCGATCAGCCCGTACGACAGGGCCAGGTTCCCGGAGATGTTCCGGTAGGTGCCGGTCGGGAAGGCGCTGGTCGCGGGTGCGACCTCGTAGGAGACGGCGAAGTCCTCGGTCGTCTCGCCGAAGTTCCAGCCGGCGCGGAACGCGGCCACGTTCGCCTCGGCGATCTGGGGCTTCTTCGCGAACTTCTGCCGCAGGAACGTCTCCGTTCCCTCGGTGGGCCGGTGGTACATCCAGGACAGCAGCCCGAGCGCGAACATGTTCTTGCTCCGCTCGGCCTCCTTCCGCGACAGCCCGAAGTCCTT
>NZ_JBIBWQ010000008.1:162869-445582 GCF_043081505.1 Streptomyces sp. NPDC014870 | reverse complement strand
GGCCGACAGTTCCACTCCAAGGCAGCTGCGGCCAGTTGTCGCACGGGTCAGGCTCCGGCCCCTTGCGGCACATCACGATCCTCACAGTTGTCGCAGGTGTGGCAGACCGTTAGGCCGGTGCCCCATCCGAGCCGCGGGATGACGCCGTGTGCGAGCTGATACCCGTACAGGTGGCCCGGCACCGTCCCCCGCCGCGTCCGGCCCGGCCGCGAGGAGGCCCGGAAGGTGGCGTGCCCGGTGCTGGAGATTCCGCCGGTGAAGAACCAGCACCCCGTGGCCGAGGCCCGGTAGACCTTCGCCCAGTACCGGGCCCGAACAGACTCGTCGGCCAGCCATGCAGTCCACTCAACCGCCGGTATCCGCACGGGCGTTGGATCTCCAAGGAGAGAGAGTTGCTCGTCAACGGGAGCGGGCCCGGACCCCTTCACCGCAGCGAGCGGGAAGAGTCCGGGCCCAGGGCCGCTCGTCTCAGACGGCATCGGCCAGGCCGCCCTCCGTCGCGGAGTTCGGGGCGGCGGCGGAAGGCGGTGCGGGGGAGGCGCTGGCCTTCCTGGCGCGGCGCACCGGGCGCGGACGCTCGGCACGGGCGCGCAGCCCCTCGATCACCTCCTTCGCGCGAGCGGCGGTAACAGGCTTCGCCTCGCGCTCCAACTCTTCCGCCGTGACGCCGAGCAGCTGCGCGACCAATTCGGCGTCGTTGTTGAACAGCCGAAGGACGGCTGCGGCAGCCTCCCGCGCCGCGACCTCGGCGTCATCCTTCGCCTTCGACGCTGTTACCGCCGCCTCCCGTGTGGCCAGGGCGTTGGCCGCCGCGAGCTCTCGTGTCCGCGCCTGCGTCTCCTCGACAGCGCGAACCCGCCGCCGCAGTTCCGCCGCGCTCACCGATCCCGTCGAAGTGCTCACCTGTTCCTCATCCCAGCCGAATCCGTGCTCATCGCGCGCACCGTAAGCACGGGTCCGCGGACACCTCAAACTGCGGTCGCAGGGTGGTTTGCGGAGAGATGTCAGTGGGGGTGGGCAGAATGGAGCCATGGACGCAGAGCGTGAATCGGCGAACTCGGACGGCCGGGTCTGGCCGAGGCCGACGGACCTCCCGGGGCCTCTTGCGGCGGCCCTGGACCTTCTCAAGGCCGAGGGGTGCGCGCTCAGCCACCTTGACCTGACGAGCGGCGAACTGATGGCCGATCTGGGCGACTTGGCGACTCCGGAAGTCATCGAAACGCTGGCCTGGCTGCACGAGCACCACCAGGTCCTGAGCCGGGCGCCGAAGGCCATGGCCCGCGGACTTCTCGAACAAGCTCACATCAGCCCGTGGCCGGCCAAGCGGAGCGGCCAAGACAGCAAGGCCGAGGCCGAGCGGGTGTTCAACGACTGGACCAACATCCTCCTGCTGTGTCAGTCCTGTCACACGACCTTCGATAACCACGGCCTCATCCCGCGTGTCCTGGTCGAGCGGGCTCGTACCGAGGTGCTGCGGACTCCGACCGGCTACGAGGCGCTTCGTCTCTTCATCAGGCGCTCCCTGGCCTACCGAGGCAACCAGCCCGACGCGATGCAGCCGTTCCGCACGGACATCGAGCGCGCCCACTTCGAGCTCGCGACCCTCCACGGCCACGGTGACCCGATCACGGTGGCGCCCTTCCGCAAGGCCGACCGCTACTTCCAGTCCACCGCGGACCCGGTCAGCGGGCTGATTCGGCAGGGCGACTATGGCGGGAATCCAGACGAGTTCTACTTCGCCCGCGGCATCACCAATGTCCCCCCGCCGGCGCCCGGCCTGTACAACGTGGTCAAGACGCCCAACGGCTTCGGCTACGAACCCGCATCGCTGCTCGGCGCGGAGGACGCATCCACCCCGGACAAAACCAACAGCGGCACCGGCTGACGACGGCCGCCAGCACCTGCTCCTACGCCGGACTTTTTGCCTCCGGCGGGTCCTCTCTCGGAGGGGGTGGGGGGCGGGTGGGTCGGTGCGGCGTTGTTGGTGGTTGGGGTTGTGGGGGCGGGGTTCCCTCCTCGGCCGGACACCCGGGGGGCGTACCAGGGCCCCGGGCGGGGTGTCCAGGCCGGGCCGCTTCGCGGTCGCTGCGCGAGCCTGGACACCCCACCCGGAACCCTGGTTCGGCTGGCGCTGTCCGACCGAGGAGGGAACCCCGCCGGGGCGCGTTGTGGCCGGGCCCGGCCGGGCGGGTGCGGGTGAACGTGGTGGGAAAAGGGCAGGTCAGAGGGGTTATTGGGCTTGACCCACCCCCAAGAACATGGTTTAATTAGTGATGTCGGAAGGGGAGGGCAACACCTCAGCCGGCCACCGGAGGCCGACCGGCCCCGGCACCCACTCTCACCAGGAGAAGAACTGTGACCACCCAGGCGGACGCGAACCCCAAGCTGGCGACGATCCGGGCGCTGCTGGCCAAGGCCGAGGACCCGGCGACGCCGGAGGCCGAGGCCGAGCTTGCCCGCACCCGGGCCATGGAGATGGTGGCCAAGTACGGCGTGGACGAGGCGCTCCTGAGCGACGGGCAGCCGTCGCGCGACGGGATCACGGACAAGAACTTCGACCTCCCCAACCCCTGGTCGATGTCCCGCGTCCGCCTCATGTACCACATCGCGGAAGCTGTCGGCTGCAAGTCAATCCTCATGGGCCAGCAGGGCAACGGCACCCGCCGCGTCCACGTGGTCGGCTACGAGTCTGATGTCCAGCGCGCGGAGATCCTCTATACCTCCCTTCTGCTCCAGATGCTCAACGGCCTTAACAAGCAGGTCGTGCCGTACGGCGTGCGCAGCCCGAAGGCGTGGCGCAACTCCTGGCAGCTCGGTTTCATTACGCGCGTCACCGAGCGACTCGCGGCCATCGAGGAGGCCGCCCGAGCCGCCGCCAGCGGGGAGACGTCCGCCACCGGCCGCAGCGGCGAACTCGTGCTGGCCGCCCGAGGCGGCATGGTCCGGGCCGCGTTCCAGGAAGCCCACCCCAGGGTCCGGAAGCAGAGCAGCTCTTTCAGCGGCAGCGGGTACGGCGACGGAATCGCCGCAGGCAACCGCGCCGACATCGGCGGAAGCCGCCGCATCGGAGCCAGGACCGCCGGATCGCTCGCCGCCTGATCCGAGCACCCTGCCGGGGCGGCGGCCCGCCGCTCCGGCCCACCCCGCGCGCCCCGAGGAGCCCCGCGTGTTCATGGACTGGATCAGGTTCCATAAGACCGACGAGAACGGCCACCACTACTTCCAGGTCTACAGCGTCCCCCAGGCGTGGAACGTCGCCGCCCTGAAGGTCCCCGGCACCGGTCGGATCAGTGAAGCCGCCGCCCGCACCTTCGCCAGCACCAGCCCGGCCGGGCGTCAGTGGCGCACCCCCTGCTACTGCACTGACTGCGCCATTGCCGCCAAGTCCGTTGGAAGCACAGCACCTTGACCGCCCAGGAGACCGTCATGCCGTCCCGGCACCGCGCCACCCCCGCCCGCATCCTCACCGCCGCCGCCGACCATATCGAGCGCGTCGGCCTGTATCAGGGTGACCACCTCTGGCAGCCCGGCCGGATGGGCAGCACCGCCCCGTGCAACCTGCTGCACGCATGGGGGCGCGGCGTGCGCGCCGCTCGCCCCCACTGGTCCACGCGCGGCGAGGCGTGGGAGTTCTTCCAGCGGGCGCTGTTCGATTCCCTGGTGGTGCTCAGTAACCAGGCCAGCGGCCGCCCCGTGTCGCCCGTCCGGTGGCGGAAATTGGGGCTGACCGAAGACGCCTACCGCCGCACACTCCTGTGGTGCTGGACCGACGCCCCCGGCCGGACCACCGCCGAGGCCGCCGCCCTGATCCGCTCCGCCGTAGCCCTCTACGGGGGTGATGCCGATCGCATTGCCCCCGGTTGCCCCACCCTCCAGAACGTGGTTTAATTAATGGTCCCGGAAGGGGGAGGGCAACACCCTCGACCGACACCCCCTGCCGGGGCCGACCGGCCCCGGCAGTACCTCTCACCAGAAGGCAGTATGACGATGACCACCAAGACCCAGGCCGGCGTCCAGACCGCTCCCGCCCCGTGGCCGACCATCACCACGGCAGAGCTCCTCGCGCACCCCGGCAACGTCCGCTCCGTCGAGGCCCCGGCCGATCTGCTGGCCGACGTGAAGGCCAACGGCGTCCAGGAGCCGCTGTACGTCGTACGCACTCACGGCGACGTGCCGCAGATCGTTGACGGATTCCTGCGGCTGGCCGCCGCGCTCGCGGCAGGCCAGGAGAGCGTTCCGGTCACGCAGCGCCCCGTGATCCGAATCGACGCGCTCACTCCGCACCCGAAGAACGCCCGCGAAGAACTGGGCATCGAAGCGGCGTTCGTGGAGTCACTCCGGTCCGAGGGGTGCCGTATCCCGGTCAAGGTGCAGCGGCTCGACGGCGGGACCATCCAGGTCATCGACGGTCACCGTCGCTACCACGGGGCGAAGGAGGCGGGCCTGACTCACCTTCCGTACGAGTGGGACGACGAGCGTGACGAGGCCGGGCAGTTCCTCGACATGATCACGACCGCGCAGCACCGCAAGGAGCTGACCCCGGTTGAGATGAACGCGGCCATGTTCAGCGCCGCCGAGGCGGGCGCTCAGGTCGGCAGGATCGCGAAGGCGGCGGGTGTCCGGCAGAAGGATGTTCGGGCCGTCGTAAAGGTCAAGAGCCATGAAGCGCTCAACGCCGTCGTCGGCACGAGCTACGCGTGGACGTTCGACCACATGGCCGCGCTCAGCGAATTTGTCGACGACGTCGAAGCGCTCGCCGCGATCACCGAGGCCGCCGCGAAGCCGGACGCAGACGAGCGGGACATCGACTGGGCCATAGCCGTCCAGCGCACCAAGCGCGACAAGCGCGAGAAGGCCGAGAAGCACCGGGCGGCGCTGGAGGAGGCCGGCGAACGCATCAGGGACGCCGAGGAGCTCCCTGAGCGAGCCGTAGCCGTCTGGCGGCTGCGGGGGATCAACGCCGAGGAACACGCGCAGTGCAAGGGGAACGTCTGGGTCTTCGACGACACCATGGGGGACCGGTACGAGCCCTACTGCACCGCCCCCGGACTGTACGGACACGTCACGCCCGGCGGGTCCACGGGCGGCGGGCAGACCAAGAGCCATGACGAGCAGGAAGCCGAGCGTGCCGCGCGGGCCGCCGTCAAGAAGGGCAACCTGGACTGGGACGCCGCCGAGGCCGTACGACGGAAGTGGCTCACCGATTTGATCAAGCGCCGGAACCTCTCCAAGGCGACCGCGAACGCCCTCGTCGCGCACGTCAGTGAGGCGCTCCTCGCCGGTACGTGGGGTGTCTCCGACGACCTGAACAAGGACGCCACGACGGAGATCCTGGCCGAACTCGTCGGTCTCACGGGCCACCAGGGCAAGGTGCGTAATCGCTTCGCCGAAATCCTGTCGAAGGACCCCCGCAGGGCGGCGCAGTACCAGTTCGCGGCCATCGCGGCCGTACGCGAGAAGTCCGCGACCCGGGCAGCGTGGCGGACGGATGGCCAGCAGTCGGACTGGGTGCGGACTCCCACCCGAGCTTGGTTCAAGGTCCTCAACTCGCTCGGCTACCAGCTCACCCCCATCGAGCAGTCCGTGGCGGACGGCGAGCCGTACGACCCTTCGAAGAAGACTCCCGCCGCGATCACTACCGGAGAGGCGACGCAGGCCGCCGCCGACAGCGAAGCCGAGGAGGCGCCGACGCCGGAGGCGGAAGCCGACGAGCACTCGTCGGACGACGAAGAAGCCACCGCCTAACCCCCTCAGCCACCCGACGCCGGGGGCGGGAAACTTCCCGCCCCCGGCCGCCCCAGGAGCCCCGCAGTGACCCGTACAGCTCTGTTCGAGACCCACGCCGACGACCATGGTTGCGGATGCGTCCCCGCCCTTGCCGAGCCCGACCCGGGCACCACCGCCGACATCATGCAGGCCCGCGCCATCGCGTCCGGACTCGCGGAGTTCGGCATCGGGCCCGCCCGTTGGTCCGCCGCCTACGACCACCAGGCCGCCGCCGTCGTCCTGCGCGTGGACACCCCGCGCGGACTGTACGCGCTCGCCATCCCGGCCCCCAGCGAGCCGTTCCCCGTCCGCCACCGGGGCGAGCGCATCGGGGCCCTTGATTGCCGCCGCACGTACGGCACCGCCGACAGCTACACCGCCGCCCTGTTCGCCGCGTTCCTGCGCGACCGCGCCGCACTCGACATCCCCGGTCGGGATGCTTGCCCCACACCCCAAAACATGGTTTAATTAATGGTGTCGGAGGGGGAGGGCAACCCCTCTCCGACGCCACGGGCCGCCAGCCGGCCCGGCCCCGGCCGTACGCGGAGGGCAACCCGCCCGGCCGGGCCCGCGATTTCTCTCTCACCAGCAGGAGCACCCTCGATGACCAGCGCAGCCATGCGTTTTTCCATCCCCGCGACCGCCCAGTCCCGCGTCCGTCAGCTTGTCGAGGCCACCAACGCCCGCGCCGCCGTTCACCACCTCACCGCGTACACGCTCGACATCTCCAAGCCGTTCCTTGCCGACTACTACGACATCGACGGCCGCCTGATCGGCAAGCGCCCCACCGTCACCGTGACGATCTCCGGTGACATCCCCCGTCACCACGGCTGGACCGTCATCGCCCGCCTGGACCACGACGAAGAGGGCGAGACGATCACCAGCCTGTTCCCCGGGCTGCCCGAGCAGGACGCCGAGGCCGCGCGCCAGTACCGCGCCATCGAGAACTTCTGCCACGGGTGCGCCGTCGCCCGCCACCGCACCGCCACCTACCTTGCCCGCCACGAGAACGGCGAGATGCGGCAGTTGGGCACGACGTGCGTCGAGCCGTACACCGGTCTGCCGATCAAGGGTCTTGAGGCCCTGTGGCGGTTCGGCACGCTGAAGGACTCCGACTGGGACGGCGAGGGGGGTGGCATCCCGGCCGATCTCCGTGTCCCGGTGATCGAGGTCCTGCGGGTGACCGCCGCCATCGTGAAGACGGAGGGCCGGTTCTATAGCCGGTCCGAGCAGTGGAAGAACACCCCGCCGACCGCCGACGGCGTCGAAGCGTACTTCTTCGACCGCAAGGCCCCGATGGACTGGCGGGCCGCCATCGACGCCGACCCCGACGCGCCGACCACCGCCGCCGCCGTCCGGGCATGGGCCGTCCAGGGATACGGCAGCCTCTCCGACTACCGCCACAAGGTCGGCCAGTTGGCGAAGGGTGAGACCGTCGACCCGCGCCATCTGCCGACGCTCGTGTCCGCCATCGCGGGTTGGTACCGCGACCAGGACAAGGAGACCAGCGAGCGGGCCGCGCAGAACAGCAAGCCGCAGGGCAGTGTGGGCGAGCGCATCACCACCACCGCCACCGTCACCACCGTGATCGAGCTGGAGGGCCGGACGTACGGCTACCACACCCAGCGCCGCCGACTGGTGAAGTTCCAGGACCCGAGCGGGAACGTGTTCGTCTGGTTCAGCTCCGCCGCCGACGTGCCCGACCAGGGCGACGAGGTCGAGCTGACCGGCACGGTCAAGGACCACAGCATCTACGGCGAGACCGCACAGACCGTGCTCACTCGGTGCCGCGTCGCCGCGCGCGAACCGGTCGCCGCGTAGCAGCAGCCCCGGCCGGGCGGAGCCGCCACCCGGCCGGACCCCGGCCGCCGGGCCGTGGGGTGGACGGCGTCGAGCCGCCCACCCCACGCTCCGCCCACCACCGTCCGGACCCGCCCTCGTCGGCGGCTGGCGCCGGTCACCGGCCCCCGTAGAAAGGGCGTCCCTCTGGGACGGCTCAGCCCGGCCGGAACGTCCGGGCCGCGGGCGGCCCTCCCGCCCCGTCCGGACGCCGGGCCAAATCGGGCGTGCCCTGCGGGCACGACGGCACTGTCCGTCGCGCTCCGCGCGACCAAGGGCGGCACCCGCGTGATGGAGGCACGGGCACGCCGCCGCCCGCACCAGCTAGGGCGAGTCGGCCTGGTCCTTCAGTGCGGCGGCGATCTCTTGAGCCCGCTGGCGCCGGTCGTCTCGACCCCAATCGCCGGAGATGTTATTCAGTGCATACTCTCCCTCGCTCCCCTTCTCGAAGGTGCCCTCGCCGAAGGTCTCCTGAAACGCCTTCCGGATCGGTGCGCTCATCCAATCGGCGTCGGCAGTCTTAGCCTTGTCGACAACGAGCGCTCCAATGAATGTCGTCAACGCTCCGCTGAAAGCACCAATAATGGCGTTGGCCTGTGCGCTCCAGCCAGTTCGTTCGGCCAGGAGGATACCGAGGATAACCACGACGCAAGCGCCAGCTGACGCGACGGCGCCGTAAGAGAGAGCGAGCCCTGCTTCCAACCAGCCGACCGACTCGTGGGGGGCGCTGCGGATAGTCGACTTACCGTGCATGAACAGAGCAATCCCCAGGATTACGAGGACCACTAGGACTGCCGCTGTAGCCACCCAATGCACGTAGAGCGCCACCCATGCGAGCACTGCTCCGATGAGGCCCACAGCTAGGGCGAGGGCGGCATTCATTTCCGCAATGCCTCCCGAGATTCGGAGACGCTGATGTAGCCGGAGCAATGCCGGGGCCTGTGTTCACAGCAAAACTTAAGCCCTTTGTCATCAAGGATTGGGCCCATGGGCTTCCATGGTTCTGCCTTCGTGCACTGCCCGCTGGAATCCAGAGCTACCGAGATCGCCGCAACCAAGTACCTCTCGTCCAACCGGCCGCTGGCACTACTTTCGCGAAGGACGCCTGCGATCTTCGCCCGGCGCACCCCCTGCTTACCACGCGCCTTCTTCGCTAGACCAAGACCGGCGATTTCGTTCCGTGCCTTACTTGAGCGCTTTCTGGCCATCGCAACTCCTCGGACGTGACGACGCCGCCATCGTCGCAGCCGGTCAGCGGAAGCGCTCCGCTGCATACTCCATATGGCTCGTCTTAGGGCTGAGGCAGGAAGGGCCCCGACCCGGAAGGGGCTCCTACCTCAGCCCGACGAGGTTGTGGGCGGGTTGGAAGTCCGCCGTGCAGTCCACCTTGTGGTGAACGGCGCCGGCCTCAGAGATCGATGCCTCCGGCGGGTCCTCCTCGGAGGGGGTGGGGGCTGGTTGGTTGGTGCGGGTGCGTTGTGGTGCGGGTGAAGGCGGGGTTCCCTCCTCGGCCGGACACCCGGGGGGCGTACCAGGAACCCGGACACGGCGTCCAGGCCGAGCCGCTGCGCGGTCGCTTCGCGAGCCAGGACACCGCGCCCGGAACCCTGGTACGGCGGAGCTGTCCGACCGAGGAGGGAACCCCGCCCAGGCCCGTTGTGGCCGGGCCCGGCCGGGCGGGTGCGGGTCGGGCGTGGTGAGAAGAGGCCAGGTCAGGGCCCAGATCCGGGTTGACCCAACCCCTAGAACATGGTTTAATTAGTGATGTCGGAAGGGGGAGGGCAACCCCCCGACCGGCACCCCCGCCGGGGCCGACCGGCCCCGGCGGAACCTCTCACCAGACAGGGACACCACATGCTCACCACCGCACCGAAGCCGACCGTCCAGGACTTCCCCACCGCGACGCTCGTGATCGGCGGCCCCTGGTTCCGGGGCCACCAGCTCGACACCCGCCCCGCCATCGTCGTCGGCCCGTTCGGCGGGCCGGAGTTCGCCGACGAGGCCACGATGGCGGTCGTCTGGTTCTTCACCCTCGGTGCCCCGCAGCCGGGCGACAGCGTCCAGGCGATGTTCCCGCACGAGCTGACCCCGCTGGACGACACGCTGACCACGATGCACGGCGACACCTTCCGCGACATCGCCAGCAACCTGCGCCGGGGTCGGTTCGCCTACGACGACGGAAACGCGCTCCGCGCCGCCGTTCGCCAGACATGGCGCGAGCGGACCGGACTGGCCGACGCCGACCCGGCAGCCCGGCACACGCTCCACCGCCGCTGACACCAGGCCCCGCCGGTCCGGGGGAGGGCAACACCTCCGGACCGGCAGACCCCCAGCACACCAGCGGACACCCCTTCGGGGCGGCAGGACAGGTCCGGTGCGTTCACCGCCGCCGGCCGACTCCGCCGCAGGCGGCTCCGCCGACCGACGACGGGCACCGGACCGCAGCGGACGCGCCCCGCGGGGGCGCGACTGCCCCTGTCGCCGCGCAGGCGCGACGACCCGCGAGCCGATCGTCCCTCACGGCCCGCGCCGGTGGTGCAGCGCCGCTGCCAACGCACGGTCCGCCCTGCGGCCGGACCAAACTCTCACCAGAAAAGACCAGTTCAATGACTATCGAGATCACCCACACCCGCCGAGAAGGAACCCTGATCGAGGGGACCAGCCGAGGCGACGGATCGGCCGAGATCCTGCGACTCCGTGAGTACGGTCGCACCCAGCGCCAGCCCTTCCGCTGGAGCAGGAACCTTGACTGCTGGTACCTCCCCCACAGCCGCGACCACGCCACCTACACCCCCTCGCTCGAACGCCTCGCCCAGCGACTCCGAGACGCAGGCTTCGAGGTCACGTTGACCGTCGACAACGCCGACCGCCGGAGCTTCAGCGAGGCCGAACAGGAGCGGGAGGAGAAGGCCGAAGGCCGCGCCGATCGGTTCGGGGAGTACGCCGCCAACGCCGCCCAGTCCTCCGAGGCCGCGTGGAAGAAGAGCCACGACATATCCGAGCGGTTCGCCTTCGGTCAGCCGATCCTCGTCGGTCACCACTCCGAGGGCCGGGCCCGCCGCGATCACGCGCGGATGGACGACGCGATGCGCAAGAGCATCAGCGAGAGCGACCGCGCCGACCACTGGACCGGCCGGGCGCAGGCCGCCGCGAACTACCAGCAGTTCAAGAAGGACCCCGGCCGCACGCTCCGCCGTCTCGACAAGCTGCGGGCCGACCTCCGCGCGGTCGAGAAGTGGCAGCGCGGCCAGTCGGCCAAGGGGTTCTCCCGGAACCCGGCGGACCCGGAGCTGAAGATCGAGCACCAGGAGCTGACCGAGGAGATCGCCCACTGGGAGAAGGTCATCGAGGACGCCGAAGCCGAAGGCTTCAAGGTCTGGTCGCGGGCCGACTTCAAGCGCGGGGACTTCGTTCTTTACCGCGGTACCTGGTACGAGGTCCTGCGGGTCAACCCGAAGTCCGTGACCATCCCGCACATCCACAACAGCACCGGCAAGCGCATCGTCCGCGCCACCGGCAACCAGCACGACGACTGGACATGGACCGCCCCCTACGACGGCGTATCCGGACGCAAGAGCGCCGACGAGATGGAGCAGCCGCCCCAGGCCCCGGCCGCCGAACCGCAGGAGATTGCCGATCAGTCCCCGGCGGTCGAGGAGCCGGTACCGGTCGGGAAGCCGACCGCCGCACCGGCCCCCGCCGCGGGCGCGAGCTGGCTCGACGGCATGGCGCTGGTGCTGATCGCCTCGAAGAACTCCCCGCGCCGTCGCAAGCGTGCCCTGTGGGCGATGACCCGCCGCGAAGCACAGGCAGTGTGCGGCGACCCCCGGACCTCCGGCCGCTCCTACATCCTCACCTGGACCGAGCACCCCGGCACCGAGGGCACCGACTGGGAATGGGTGGCGGACAACGGCAGCCACGCCCCCGTCCTGGACGAGCTGGGCATCACCCCGCGCCGTGAGTGGACCACCGCGCCGCAGGCCCCGGACGCCGAGGCCGCGTAACCACGCCCCCGCCCCGGCGGCCGAGCGCGCCGGGGCGGGCCCCTCTCTCACCTCTCACCAGAACAGGGCACCACCATGACCACGCAACTCCTCGAACGACCCTCGACCATCACCGTCCCCGACACCGAAGCGGGCAGGGTCACGGTCCCCGCGACCGGGGGCAGCACCACCGTCCCGACGTACCGCGTCGGCACCCCCGACATCCAGTGCCGATACCCCGTGATCGTCGGCGAAGACCAGGTCATCGGCCGCGCCTACCGGTGGCACCGGGATTGGCTCGTCCTCACCACCGCAGGCGAACGCAACCTCCGCCGCCCGCCCAAGGGAACCCCCGGCACCGACATGGCCGCCGCTCATCTTGCCGAGGAGTACGCCGCCGGTCGGATCGACGCGGTCCCCCTGGAACAGGTCCTCGCCGAGGCCCCCACACCGCTGGTCGGGCCGGTGCCCCTCCTGCACCCGCGGATGCCGGTCAACGACCGCAACACCGAGGGCGCCGAGATCGCGTTCGCGGGACTCGCGGCCCACCACTGGCGGGCAGTCCTCACCGGGTTCCCTGGCAGCGATAACCACTGGTTCCTCAGCTGTGAATTGTGCGACTGGCAGGGGCCGAAGTTCTGGAGCCACTTGCGCGGGCGCAACGGAGAGCCGCCGAGCGCGCGCCGCCACAAGGGCGGGTGCATCGGGGAGGACAAGGTCCGCCGACTGATCCCCGCCTACCACTAGCAGCCCGACCGGGGGCGGCGGCAGCGCGCCACCGCCCCTGCCCTGCCCGAAGGACAGCACCGTGCCGAACCGCCACACCCCCGAAGGCATCGTCATCGCGGACACCCCCGCCACGATCCTGGAATGGGCCGCCCGCCACATCGAACACGTCGGCATCCACCAGGGCCCGCGCCTCTTCGACGGTCCCGGCCGCACCGCCACGTTGCCGTGCTGGCCGCGCGGCGCCCTCCAAGTCGCCGCCGGCCACGGGCGGGGAGCCGCCGGCCGGACGTACGACTGGGACCGCATCGACCGCGCCCGCGACCAGGCGTTCGCCCTCCTCGCGGAAACCCTCACCGGTCACCCCGTCAGCGCCGAGGACCCCGCCGCCACCAAGGCCCTGCACCGCGAGGCCATCGACCGGTGGAGCGCCGAGCCCGGCCGCACCGCCGCCGACGCCGCCCACGCATCCCGCACCGCCGCCCCCCGCGCCGAACACGCCCTGTTCTGACCCCGACGCCCGCCAGCATCCCGAGTCATCAAAGGCCAGCACGATGGACGAGACGACACAAGACCGCAGCACCACCAGGACGCCGAGCCGCCGAGGAGCCGCCACCCCCAGCCGGGACGGCGTCCACCGACTCAGCGTTCCCCTCCACCCCCGGCTCAGCGCGACCGAGCTGATCCGCGTACTCCTCGCGGCCCCCGGGGAAACCGACCTCTCCACCCTCGACCCCGTACAGGTCCGGTCGCTCATCGCCGACGTGCTCACGCAGCACGGCTACGGCGTGCTCGACCGATCGCCGTACTACCCGGAGCTCGACCGCCACCAGGACGCCCGCCGGGCCGTGCGCCGCGCGTACGGGGCCCGGTTCCTCGACGCCCCCGACGAACAGGCCGTGCTCGCGGACCCGCTCCGCGAAGTGCTCGCCGCCGGAAGCAGGACGTCGTGACCGCCACCGTCGCCGAGTCGACCGGAGCACGGGCACGGCAGACGTACTACTGGCGAGTGCGCAACGCGCGGACACGCCACCTCCCCGAGAATGCCTGGCGGGCGTGGCACATCCAGCCCGGACACCCCGGCGGCGCCTACTGCGACCTCGGCCACGAACTGGACCCGCCCGCACACCACACCCCGACCCTGCTCTCCCGCAGCCGGCCGACCGGCCGCCGGAGGGACGAGCAGGAGTTCCGGGGCGGCTGTCTCGCGTGTGAATGGGAAGGCCCCGTTCACTGTGGCGACGGGTTCGGGGACGGCGACAACGAAGCGGTGGAGGACGCGCACGACCATGCGTTCCCCGGCTGGAGGACGCTGCCGCCGATCACCACGGTCGAGGATCGATGGGCCGCTCTGCAGAGCCGGAGCCGCTGGGCTCAGCTCACCTCCCAGTACCCGGTGGGATGGGTGGACCAGGGCGCCCCCGTCGTGGCCTGGCGTCGGTACCGCCGCGAAGCCCACCTGCCGCCGCACGCCGGACGCCCCCGCTACGGACTCCTCGTCGCCCGGCCACCCACCGGCCGGGCCGACGCCCCACAGATCAGGGAGCCCTCTTCTGATGTCCGCCGTCCTCCGGATCAGGGCCCCGCCCCGCTCGACGCAAAGGTGGTTTAATTACTCCGCCGTCAGCGGAGCGGGCAACCTCCGACCGGCCGCGCGTCCCACAGGACGCCGCGCACCCAGACAACAGATGACGGCCAGCGCACAAGGGCAACAAGGCGCTGGCCGTCGGTGTCTCTCACCAGAAAGACCACACCATGCTATGTGACCGACACCCCGACTGTCCCCAGCCCGGCGACATCGCCCAGCTCACCAGGGGTAACAGCATCGGCGCCGACGCCAACGACTCCTTCGTCATCGTCGAGGACTTCCCCCCGACCGGCCGGCACCTCGTACTCAACCTCCCCGTCGACCACCCCGGCCGCGCCGACTGGGCCGCCGCCGTCCCCCTGGCCGACATAGCCACCCTCACCCGGCTCGAACCGGCGGGCAGCCGTACGTGGACGCCGGCCCCGGACCCGGACGACATCGAGTGACCGCGCCGAGCGGGCACGACCCCGACCAAGAACAGGAGACGACCGTGTCCCCCAAGACCGGACGCACGCTCTACTCACGCGCGGACCTGCGCAGGGTCCACGGCATCAGCGAGCCGACGCTTCAGAACCTCTGGACCGACCGGGAGAACAACGGGCACCCGCCCGTCGCGGACACCATCGACGGCGTCATGCACTGGGACGGCGACGTATGGGCGACGTGGCACCACGAGCTTCAACGGCGGCGCGCTGCCGCCAGCACCACCAACCCACCGAAGCTCGATGGCGACCCGGAGGAGATGGTCGGCCCCGCCGAAGCCGCGAAGGTCTGCGGGTTCGCCGACTCCACCACCGTCTCCCACTACGTCAAGAACCCGCCCGAAGGGTGGCCGGCACCGGACGACTGGGACGAGCTCCCGACCCGGCGGCGTCCGAAGTGGAAGCGCTGGAGGCTGTGGCAGTACCTCGCGGACCGCAAGGGCCGCGGGCACGCCGGCGGACGGCCCACCGGCCGCCGCGGACTGGCCTACCCCTACCAAGGAGACGAGCGGCTGAACCTCGCCCGGCAAGCCATCGCGGCGAACCCCGAAGCCACGAACGCCGAGCTGATCCCCCAGCTCCAGGAGCAGACGGAGAAGACCTACTCCCGCCCGACCTGGAACAACATCATCAAGTCCGCCCGCGAGCACCCCGAGGAGTGACCCGTGCCCGACACTCACTGTCCGCGCTGCGGCGGCCCGCTCGGTGAACGGCCCGCACGTTCCCGGCTGACCGTCGACCGCGAGGTCTTCATCTGCACCTTGTGCGGTACGGAGGAAGCCCTGCGCGAAGCACAAGGTCAGGCACCGGTGCCGTTCGGCGAATGGCCCCTGATCACGTAGCCGTCCGCCCAGAGACCACACGGCGAACATGCGAAGGTCCCCACTCCAGGTCGGAGCGGGGACCTTCGTCATGTCACCAGGTGCTGGCGTGTCGGGAAGGGCCCGACCAAGACCGCTCGACCCGACAGCCGGGCGACACCTCAGCGGCTACGAGCCCTTCGCCGACCAGGACCCGCCCCGTCCTCCGGCCGGTCGCCCGAGTGCGGGGGCGGAGTCTGACGTCCCGATCCGAACCGGCCCGCGGCGTCGCCCCCGTATGCCGGGGAGTCCGTCAGCATCCAGTACGGGCCCGACAACTCGGCGAACCGGGGAGAGTCCGCCGGATACGGGGTGTGCTCCATACGCGGTCCAACGACTCGGCCCCTGCGCAGGTACCGCGCCGACATCGGATCGTCGTACCGCCTCAGCCCGTACGGCACCCCAGCCCGCGCACCCCGTACAGAGGTAACAGCCCAACCGGAGATCGGAGTCCAGGAGCCCGATCCCTCGGAGCGACAGGCCACTCCGAGTGACCGAGGTTCCCCGTCGTTGATCATGATCTTGAATTTGGAGGACCAAGGTATCGTCACTTCGTGACGATACAATCAGCCAAGACGACCGAAACTGGCCGGATGAGAGCGGGGGGTGAGCGGGCCGATGGGATGGGTGACCATGATCGGCCCCTCCGACGAGCAGGTTGAATACCGCCTTACCGGCGGCCACGGATGCGGGAAGTCCACGACGGTCGACGCCGCCACCCTCGTCGCCGCCATCGAGGCCAAGGCCGAAGCGGCCGGTACCCCCGTCGCCTCTCTGTTCGCCAACCGCGAGGCCAAGCGCGCCTTCTTCCGCGCCCGCGGGCTCATCCGCAGCAAGGGCACCGCGCGGTTCACCGGGTTCGACGCCGTCGAAGTCGCCGCCGCAGCCGGACTCGACGCCCGCGACCTCTACGGCGAACAGGCCCTTCCCCCACGGCCCGCCGACGGACAGGTGGACTACCACCTCGACGCCAGTGAACGACCCCTGGTCTGGATCGGCGGAGGGCTCACCGAGTTCGACATCACGCCCGGCAGCGTCCTCGCCCCCGAGCAGTTCCAGGCGGCACGGCGCCTCATGCACGGGGAGGACCCCCGGACCGGGCAGACCCTCGTGGAACCCAAGCTGGCCATCGCGCCGGCCGCCAAGCTCCCGGCCGCCCCGCTGGCCCGCGCCATCCGCCGCGCTGCCGCCGAACGCAGCGTGACCCCCGCCTCCCTGCTGGACTCCAAGCGCAAGCAGGACGCTTACCGCCGGATGGAGAACCAGATCCAGCGGTTCGGGGAGTCGCACCGCGTGCCCGTCGCCACGGTGCTGAAGCTCGCCGACGCCGTCGGCATCGACGCCGTCGACCTCTACGGCGAAGACGTGGTGGAGAAGGCCGTCGCCGCCGAGGCGGGCGGCCACCTCGACGCCCGCGCGCTCCTGCGCGCGGTCGAGACCCGCGCCACCGAGACCGGACAGCAGCCCGCCGACCTGTTCGACGCCGCGTCCATGAAGCGCCGTTACGCCCAGGCTGAAGGCCAAGGTGCACGGCGCCTTCGGGACCTGCCGATGGACGTCCGCGAAGCCGTCGCGATGGCCAAGGCGGCAGGACTCGCGCCCGAGGACGTGTGGGACGCCGAGGAGATCAAGGCCGCTCTCCTCGTAGGCCGCGTGCAGGTCGGCAACTTCGGCGCCGACGTCACCTTGGACCTGGCGAAGTCGAAGTCCGCGTTCCTCGCCTACGCGCCCGAGGAGATCGCCGCCCAGGTCGAGGGCATCTACACAGCCGCCGGCCGCGAGTCCATCGGTGCCCTGGAACGGTGGACCGCGTACGCCATGCGTGGCCACCACGGCGACGGCGACGAAGCCGAGACCGTGAAGACGAGTGGGTTCTCCGGCTGGATGATGGTCCACCGTGCCGCCCGCCCGGTGGACGGCGCACCGTATGGAGACCCGCACTTCCACCTGCACTTCACCCTGGCCAACATGGTCAAGGGTTCCGACGGCAAGTGGTCCACGATGGCCAGCGGGGGCCGAGACCTCCACCGGCACACCCGCGCGACCCAGTCCCTTATGAACGCGCGCATCCGCAGGGAGCTGACCGACACATTCGGCATCAGCTTCCGCCGCGAGGAGCGGACCGGCGCGTGGGAGATCGCAGCGATCCCCGAGTCCACCATCAAGCTCTTCAGCAAGCGCGACAGCCAGGTCCGGGACCTGCTGACGAAACTCGGCATTGACTACGACAGCGCCACGACCCGCGAGCGCACCGCCGCCTCCACCGCCTCCAAGGCCGCGAAGAACGGCGAAGCCGCCGGAGTCGAGGACGACGTGCTGCGCGCCTACTGGCAGGCCGAAGGCCGCGCTGCCGGTGACGACCCCGACGCCATCGCAGCCAGCGCGATGGAGCAGGACCGAGCGGACCAGAACCCGTCTCTGGACGAGCTGTGCGCCCAGGTCTTCGACCCGAAGACCGGCCTGACCAGCCACTCCAAGGAGTTCACCCACGCCGCCGCCATCTCCGCGGTGTTGGACGCCCTCCCGTACGGCGTCGCGGACGCCACTGAAGCCGAACAGCTCACTAACTCTGTCCTCCGGCACGCCGGGTACGCGGTGCAGCTGAACCCGAAGGGTGCCCAGCACTTCACCCACGCCGACCGTTACACCACGGCGGATGTCGTCGCGGCGGAAGCTCTGATCGTTTCCGAGGCAACGAACCGGCTCGGCACGCAGGCCGCCGTCGTCACCAGCGACACCGTCGACATGACCTTGTCCACCGTCGAGGCCCAGCACGGTGGGACCTTCGCGTTCTCCGACGAACAGCGTGCCGTTCTCGAACGGCTGCTTACCGCCGGGCACGGAATCGACGCCGTGGTGGGCATCGCGGGTTCGGGCAAGACCACGATCATGGACACCGCCAGGCAGGCGTGGGAGGCCCACGGTCTCGTCATCGCCGGCGCGAGTACGGCCGCCGTCGCCGCCGCGAACCTGAAGGCTGAGGCGGGCATCGAGTCCCGCACCCTTGCGTCGTGGCTCACCGGCATCCGTGCTGGTGGCCCTGGCCTCACCGGCGTGGACGTGTTGGTCGTGGACGAAGCCGCCATGTGCGATGACCGCGACATTGCTGAACTCCTTACCCACGCCGCGATCACCGGTACGAAGGTCGTCGGCATCGGCGACCCCAAGCAGCTCCACTCGCCCGGCATCGGCGGCAGCTTCGCCGCCGTGCACCACATCGTCAGCGGACTCAGCCTCAACGAGAACTTCCGGCAGAAGGACATGGTCGAGCGTCGTGCCCTGGAACTGTGGCGCGACGACAACCGCGTGGAAGCACTCCGTACCTTCGCCGGAACCGGCCGCGTGCACGCCCTCGCGGACAACGACGCCGCCCTCGCCGCGATGCTCACAATCTGGGCCGACAAGCGGGCCGCGCACACCGACGACCACACCGCCGTGCATCAGCTCCTCATGCTCGCCGCGACCAACGAGATCGTGGAGGAACTGAACGTCGGGGCCCGCGCCCTGCGGAAGGAGAACGGCGACCTCACCGGTCCCGAGCACGCCTACGCGCTGCCCGGTGGCGGCGAACTGACCCTGTCCGTCGGTGACCAGGTCCTCCTTCGGATCAACGACTACCGGGGCAAGAAGTCCCGAGGCAACAACGAGGACGTGTTGAACGGCCTCCGCGGAATCGTGCGGGCCGTGGACGAGGAACGCCGGGTGCTGGTCGAGTGGCGAGAGAAGACCGCGGACGGCCACCGTGACGTCGCCGAATGGGTCGATGCCGACTACATCGCACAGGGCGGACTCAGCCTCGGATACGCGATCACCGGCCACAAGTCGCAGGGGCTCAGCGTCCAAGAGGCTCTGGTCTACGGACCCGGCGCCCAGGCGAATGCGCTCTACACGATGATGTCGCGGGACAAGAATGAGTCCCACCTCTTCCTGCCGCTCTCCGTCTACGAGACCGACGCCGACCGCGCTCGCCACGGCGGCGACGAGCTCACCGAGCAGGAACAGCTTGACCGCGCCGTCGCCGGCCTCATCCGCGAGATCGAGAACGGCACAGAGGAACGCATGATCCTCACCGAACTCCCGAAGAGCGCGGTCCCCGCCCACGTCCGCCAGGCCGTAGCGGATCTGCCGATCCCCCGCGCCCCCGGTGCCGGTGAACCGCACGACGCGAACGCCCCCGAAGAGGCCGCGGAGCCCGAGGTCCGATCTACCCCGGCCACGGCCGGGGGCCACGAGGAATTGACCGCTCCTCCTCAAGCCGCGCCGACGGCTGACCGTCCGTATGCCCACCTCAGTAATTCAGCCTTGCGCGACGCTGTGCGAAAGGCGGCGTCGGCAGCGCGCGCCACCAACACGGCGGCCGGAAAGGCGGAGGCCGCCGCCGATCGTGCCGAGCGGGAGGCTGCTGCCGGATCAGGCCCCAACTCGCTCGCACTCCAACGCCGCCATCAGGACGTTGCCGAACGGGCCGTGGCCATCTGCGAAGTCCGAGCGCTGGACGGCACGATCGCTGAACGCACCGCCCGACTGAACGGCACGCAGGCCCGGATCGAAGGTCTCGAACAGCAGCTGGCCGTGACGGGCCGTTTCGGGCGCTCTGCGCTCCGCGGTGACGAGCGTGCTGCGGTCGAGGCGGACCGGGAGGCACTGCTTCGTACCCGTGAGGAGACGGGGCAGGAGCTGGAGCAGATGCGTACGCGGCTCCAGGATGTTGCTGGGCAGGCCGGACCCGTCGGTGAACACGAAGCTGTGCTGACGGAAGCGGACATGTCGCCGCAGGAGAAGGCCGCACTGCTTCGGCGGGCCAAGGACAAGGACAACGGGGCCGCCAAGCAGCTTCGGGCCGAGGCCATCAAGGCTCGCAGCACTGCTCGTGGCGCGGACCACCGCGTGTCCGGTCTTCAGAAGGAGACGAGTTTGCGACACCGGCGCGGGGGTCAGCACGTCGACGCCGATGAGTCCGTAGGACATCTGCATCCGAGGCCCGATTCCTCGTACGCCAGCCGAACCGCGATGGAACACACACAGCCCGGCCCGCCGCCGGACAGCGCTCAGGACGCGCCGCCCGTGTAGAAGGCGCCCGAGACTGCCTAGGTCGGCGGAGCGAGGCCGCGTTGTTGTGACTGCCAGAGGTACTTGTCACCGCCGGAGTCTCCCGACCTGGTCAGGTGCCAGCCTGGATCGTTCGGGATGCCCTCCGTTGCTGGGGCTACTTGTCACCTGAGTACATGATCTCGGGGGAGGGAGGGGCGAGGCCGACTGGCACGGGGCCCCGTCCTTCCCGGTTTGGTGTGCGCTGCTTGTCACCGGTGCTGGGCAGGAGCATCGACGCCTGGGTGGAGGCCGAACTTGCCGCTTCGCCCGAGTGGGGGCCCGAGGAGTACGCGAGCATCCGCCAGCGCTTGGAGGACAGCGCAGCCGTTGTCGCCGCCGAGGGGTAGGGGCACGGAGCCGCGGACTGCGCCCCACACGACAGGCCGTTGCGAGGGGGCCGAGCGGTCCCCTCGCAACGGCACTCTCGGTAACCGTGAAGATGATCCGCGATCCCCGGCTCAGCCGACCCGCGGGATGTCCGCCGTGATCACGTAGCCGAA
Source organism: Streptomyces sp. NPDC014870 (assembly GCF_043081505.1). Classification (NCBI taxonomy): domain Bacteria; kingdom Bacillati; phylum Actinomycetota; class Actinomycetes; order Kitasatosporales; family Streptomycetaceae; genus Streptomyces; species Streptomyces sp. NPDC014870. The sequence continues at coordinate 424,747 of NZ_JBIBWQ010000008.1, read as the reverse complement.
CGGCAGGGATAAGTCCACGACGGAAGCGACCTGAGCCCAGCCGCTGGTCTTGGCATCGGCGCGGGCCTCGTCCGCGACCACGGAGCCGAGCTTCTCCAACGGCCGCACCGCGTTCTCCCGGGAGGACTGGCACTTCACCGTCGATCTCGATCAGGTAGCGGCCGAGGCAATCGGGGATGGGGGCCTCAGCGAAGTGTCCATCGGGCTGGTCGCGACGGGCGGCTGAGCGGAGGGGGTGGAGGAGCCAGCATTGTGTGTCAACGGCTCGATTGCCTGCGCGGCCAGCGGCGCGTTCTGCATTGGCCGCTACTTCGGTCCGGGCTCCTCGTTGCCATGGCATGACCAAGCTACTGAGTATCCGCAAGCCGGCCATTCTGGCCGCGTTGGTATCCGCACTCGCCTGGCCGGTCCCCAGCCAGGCGACGGCCGCATACCCCGACGCGGCCGTGGTGACGGCGTCCGCAGAGTTCGGGGACTACGATCCGGGGGACGCCGCCGATCCGGAGGGTAGGACGCCAAATCTTCCGGCGAAGCTCACGTTGACCAACGCCGGGAAGTCCACTGCCCGTGGCCTCGAACTGAAGGTCACTGGTGACCCTGGGGGGGCCTATGCGGAGCCCCAGACTGATGACCCGCACTGCCGGGCCAGTGACGATGACCCGGACGAGGTGCTCACCTTCGTCTGCCATCTCGATGACCTGGAACCCGGGCAGTCGGTCACCCTGACCGTCAAGTACTGGGAGCTTGTCGGACCCTACGACAGAGACACGCCGACCTATTGGAGGTACTCCTACGCCGGCGCCGGGACCTTCGAGGGCCCCCAGCCGGTCCGATGACGACTCCCTGCCTGAGTACGTGATGCCGGCCTCGCGGTCAGCGTGTCAGGCCCTCGACCGGCCCTGCCGTGGCGGAGCCGGCAATCGCACGGGTGGGCGGTGGGCGCAGCCGGAATGGTGTTGCTTGCGGAGGTCAGCGGTGATCGTCCTTGTGCCAGTTCAGCGGACGTGACCCGGCGTTGGGAGGGCAGGCATGGTGTTTCGGCACCGGCGAGAGATTGATCCTGGCGCGGCTCTACAGGTTGACAGCGGCCACGAGGACTTCCCCCGCGTACGCCCAGTTGTGGATGTGACGGTCGGTGACGATTGTCATGGGGCTCGTGCATGCCCTCTGGGGAGGACGGAAGGGCGGAATCCGGACGATCAAGGGTATGGTGCCTCATTGCTGAGTGCTCCGCTGGCCGAGCGTACGGCGTAGACCCGGCCATGGCCTCCGTCCGGATCGCCCGCGCGGAGCGGGGAATCGACTTGACGCGGATCGCCTATGCCAGGAAGGCCGAAGGCGGAATGTCATCGTGGTCGAGGACCGGATCGCCCGCCGGCCGGTAAGCGATGTGGTTGATCTCCCGGCAGATCCTGCCGTCGCGCATCTCGAACAGCGTCAGTTTGCGGATCGAGAGCTTCGTTCCTGCGGGCAGGTTGAGGCCGGGGAGCTTGTCGTCGAGGAGGGTTGCCTGCCATATGGCCTCGTCCAGCGCCCACGTGTCGGTGGCGAGCCGCCTCAGGACCGTGCGTGAGTGCACCTGGAACGAGGCGGCCAGCTGCAGGTAGGCCGAGCGGATGTCCTCGTGCGTGCGTAGGACCTGACCCCGGGCGGGTTCCTCCCACACCACGTCGTCGGTGTACAGCTTCATCAGGCCGTCGAGGTCGAGGTCTTTCTCGCCGTCCACGTGCTCCACAGCCACCCGCAGGTTCTCGGCGGCGATGCGCTCAGCAGTTGCGGCAGCAGTCATGGCAGGGGTTCCTTCCCGTCAACTGGTCCAGATCAGTGTGCAGCCCGCCTCGCCATCACTTAGCGGGCAAAACCAGCCGTTACGGCGTCAGAGGTCCGGTGAGACCGTGACCTGTGAGTGTGACCGGCCTTCGGTAGCGGGACTGGTGTGGTGTCCAGAGCGCGGCCACGCTCCTTGCTGGCCGCGCGCCGTCACCGTCTCGGCTGCGCCGAACCGGATGCTCCGTGCCACGGGGCTGTCCCGGATCGGGCGGGGGTGCCGACACGGCGCAATGAGCCTTCCGGGTGATCTTGATTGCGGTTCGCGCACCGACTTGGCAAGAGTGATCGCGTGGGGGTGTCCGATCATGCGTCAGGAGTACGTCATGTCGAAGTTCCGCAAGCCCTTGGTGATCCTCGCGGTCGCCGCCCTTGCCTGCGGCGGCCTTGCCGCCGGTGCCGCGCTCGCCGATACCCCGGTCACCCTCACGGTCGGCCACGCCAGCGGAGAGTGCGCCGTGTCGTGGCAGAAGGACGGGATCGGGTTCGTGGCGCTGCCTGCGGGGAGCAGTGCGAGGTCCATCGGCGTGAGCGACGGGGTCGGCACGATCAGCGCTGACCTATCCCAGTTCGCCAATCCCGGCGCGCTCGCCAAGACCGTCACCTTCGTGGGTACCTTCAAGGCGCACTTCGTCCTCTACAACAGCAGCGGTGGCTACGTGGAGCTCTCCGACGGCCAGGCGACCCTCCCGGCCGGGCCGGGCAACCTCCTGGTCAAGACGGGCAGCAACCCCTCCGGTACCCGTATGTCGGTGTTCGACTACGCCAAGACGCCGACCATCACTGCTGAGCGTGCGTCGATGGTTCCGCCCTCGCTCGCGTTCAAGGTCGGTGATGTCCAGATGAGTGTCACCGCCGAGTTCGCCAAGGTCGTGAACGACAATCTCGGCGCCGGCACGATCGAGGCCGGGACGCGGTTCGGCACCTGCAGCGCGGAGATCTCCAGCTGACGTACCGATCAGGGATCGGCGGTTCCCCTTGCGGTGCGGGGAAGGAGCCCGTGCTCCGCGAAGCGGTGCCGCGCCCGTCTTCGGCGGCACGGGCGTGCGCGTGCGTTCCCTGCCGGTCGGTGTCTCGTTGAGACGGATGAGTAAGCACGGGTGTGCCCGCGTCCATGAGGGCGGGCCGTTGGTCCGCCTCGGAGAAGAAGGTGTCTGTGAGCCTGTTACCCCTGGGCGCCGTCCACGATCTGGTCTCCCCACGTCTGCGCGAGGCGTTGAGCGGCCTGCCCGCCTCCGTGCGAGAGCTGGCCTTTCTGCACTTCGACTCCTGCAGTCGGCCTGACGCACCGTTGGACGTGGGGAAGCTGTACCGCGCAGCCCTGACCCTGGCCTGGAACCGGGCGCTGGGCGGCGACCAGGGGCAGGCCCTGCACGCGGCCGTCGCCGTGGAACTCGTGCACAACGCCTCGCTGCTGCACGACGACGTGATCGACGGGGACCGCCTGCGCAGGGGCAGGCAGACGGTGTGGGCGCTACGGGGGCCCGCGGCGGGGATCCTGGCCGGGAACGCCCTGTTCTTCCTGGCGGTGCAGCAGCTGAACACGGCCGGCGATCCGTTGAGCACTTCGGGGGTGGCGGAACTCGCCTCGGCGGTGCAGCACATGATCGACGGGGAATGGGCCGACACCCGCGTCCCGCAGGACGCCGACGCGTACCTGTCGGCGTGCGAGGGGAAGACCGGCGCGCTGATCGGGGCCGCCTGCGCCCTGGGTGCTCTGACCGCCGGTGCCACCGAGCACCGGATCGGACAGGTCCGCGCGTTCGGTCTTCACGTCGGAGCGGCGTTCCAGGTCACCGACGACCTGCTGAACCTGTGGGGAGATCCCGAGCAGACCGGCAAACCGCACCGCGGGGACCTGGCCAACGGGCGCAACAGCTACCCGGTCCTGGCCGCCCTCGGCGCAGGCAGCGACGCATCCGCATCGCTGCGCTCCATGCTCGTCCCCGGCCAGGCGTCCCGCACCGCGATGCTGGAGCGGTGCGCGGAGCTGGTCGAGGAAGCGGGAGGCCGCGCCGCCGCCGGTCAACTGGCCGCCCGCCACCTGGAGCAGGCGCTGACGATCCTCGACCACGCCTGCCCGGACGGCCCCGACAGGCGGGCGCTCGCCGCCCTCGCCCACCAGGCGGCCCGGCGCAGCACCTGAAGTGCCGTGCTGTCGCGGCACATCGGCCCTTCGCCCATCCACAGCCAGGAGAACCCCTTGCCCGGTCAGCAGCAACTCCCCTACCGCATGCCGCCGCTGTACTTGCCCGTGCCCGCGGTCCCGCACCCGCAGGCCGAGACGATCCACGCGGGCATCGCCAACTGGTTCGAGCGCACCGGCCTCGCCCAGGCCGAGGACCACCTCGCGATCCACCGCCGGTTCGAGTACGACCGGCTCTACACCCTGTGCCACCAGACCGGCGGCGCCGACAAGCTGGTGCTGATCGCCCCGCTGTGGATCCTCCTGATGCTCGCCGACAACCCGGCCACCGGCGACCGGTACCTGCCGGACCTGCTCGCCGGTCTGCCCGGCGCCGTCGAAGGGCTCGCTACCGGGCAAATCATCCAGCGGATCAGCGACCCCGCCACCGAGCACCGTGCCACCGCCGCGCTGACACGGGCGTTCCTTCACAGCCTCCGCGAGATCCAGGCAGGCACCGAAACGGAGAAGTACGAGCGGACCGTGGACAGGCTCGCCGAATACATCCGCGGCGAAATCGCCGCGCACCTGCGCAAGGACACGGCCCAGCGACCGGGCTTCGCGCAGGCCCTGCGTGCCGCGACGCTCTCCAGCGGCATGATGGTCGCCGGCGCCTACATGGCCATCGCCTACCCCCGGCTGAGCCACCGTCTGACCTACAGCCCGCAGCTGGAGCGGATCTGGATGCTCTCCGCCACCGTCGTACGCCTGCACAACGAGCTGTACTCCGGCTATGGCCCCAAGGACACAGCGGAGAACCTGGTCCAGACGGCCGCGCGCGAGTTCGGACTGTCCGTGCAGGACGCGGCGGACTACGTGGGAGAACTCGCCGACCGCTGCGTGTCGGAGGCACTGCGCCAGATCGACCACCTGCGCGCCGAGGGCGCCGACCAGGACCTGCTCGACTACGCGAGCGTGGGCCTCACCTACGCGGCAGCCGGCCTCGACTTCTGCGACACCTTCATGCGCACCCGCTACTACCAGCCCGACGTGGACCAGTCACAGATCGCCGTGACCTTCTCCGACACCCCCACCGCCACTGGAGCGCCCGGCATCGACGGGCTCGACGCGCTCTTCGGCCCCGCCGCGGGCAGCCCCGCCGACTGCCTCACCGGAACAGCCAGACAACCCACGGGGTGCCTCAGCTGATCGAGCCCATTGATCCAACCAGTGCTGCACCGTAACCGGGTGAACGCAGGCCAGGTTGTGCCTTTCGCAAGATCATCCATCAGCGTGAAGGCGGACCTGTGAGCACGACCACCACCCCCACCATCGGCCGAAACCTTCTCACGGCGGCGTTCGCCACCGCACTGGTCCTCAGCGCCGGGCCATCAGCGACCGCTGCGGCCGGCGACGTGGGCTGGAAGGGGGAGGGCGGGCTCACGCTGAGCGCCGCCGACAACGCCAAGGTCGATGCCTACGCCGACCGGGCGAAGGAGGCCGAGGGGTCGATCAGCTTGGACGTGCGCACCGCCGCGCTCGCGTCAGGCGCGGAGCTGGTCGGCTTCGAGAACCGCCTCAAGTCGCCCGACTCCCTCAAGCGGAAGGTCGCCACCTCCCTCAAGGAACGCCCCGAGCAGAACGTGGACACGGTCCTCCAGGGCCTGGGAGACGCCGTCCGCTACACCCTCCAGTGGCCGGACGGCACCTACACCGGCGGCGCGGCGACGGCGTCCAACCTCCTGTCCGCCTGGGGCAACGACAGCACCAAGTGGTCCAACACCTGGAGCCGGGCCAACGGCTACAAGGGCCTCAACACCGGCTGGCGAGCACCCCGCTCCGGGCAGCTCTTCGAGGTGCAGTTCCACACCCCCGCCAGCAAGCACGCCCAGGAGGTGACCCACCTCCTGTACGAGGAGCAGCGCCTGCCCTCCACCAGCCCGGCCCGGAAGGAAGAGCTCCAGGCCCAGCAGGACGCCGTGTTCGCTGCCGTGCCCGTGCCGCCTGGCGCCGACCGGCTGAGCAGTCCCGCACCGCTTGCCGTCCCGGCTAGGACTTGCCCGGCCGATCATGTGACTACTGCGCCTTCGTGTCGTTGATGTGGACATCGGGCGGGGTGACCTGACATATGCAGTCGTACGTGATGACCCGGGCAACCCGGCTACAGCACCGCCACCAGTTGGCACTCCGCATTGACATCCATGTTGATCAACCCTTTCTGGTTGACGTCATCGTGTGAGCACGCATACACATCCCCGGCAAATACCTCATTCGCGGGAGTGGTGCTGCCCCTAGGGGTACCGATCGAGATCAGGCCGCCGTTGCCGACGGACTGCCCAACGAGCGTCTGGTTGGGCCCTAGGGTCTGGCTCAGGTCGCCCAGCGTGAGGCCGTTGTCTGCCATGGCGGTGGTGGCGCTTGCCGCCAGGAGGACGGCAGCGACGGCCACGGTTCCAATCACCTTGCGAAGCATCGGTCTACTTTCCCGTCAGGAGACAATGGGTAGGTCTGAGTCGGGTCGCCGGCTGCGGCGATTCTGGCGCCGCCGATCGGTTGATCAGACCCCTGATGACACAGCAACGACCCCAGCTCACACGGAGATACGGCGATCGGCCGGACAAGTCCCAGAGGAGCAAGGCCGTCGTCGCTGCCCTGATGCATGCAGCGATGCGCGCAATCCGTGGCCGGCGGTGCCTGGCCGTTCCATGGCGTCGCGGGGCGTCTCCGCCGTGATGCTTGAGGCTGGTGGGCGACAGGTCGATGTGCAACGGCTGGGTCAACGCACCCGTGACCTTGGTAGAGATGGACCGCCCCTGCGGTAGCCGTCCGCTGCAGGGCCCGCTGGTATGCACGAACCTGGACCAGCCCTTTGACGAGCCGTCCTCGGACCGACAGCGGCATCCAGCCCGGGGCTCAGCACGGACCTTCCGGGCGCTGCCTGCCGAATCGCGCGAGCACCAGGTTTTGGACGCGGACATGGCCCGCCGGTCGCCGCTCAAGTACACCAACCTGAACACGCTGGGCCGCTACAGCTTCCGCGGTTCCACCCCGGCAGGCGGGGCGCTTGGCCCTTGCACGACCTTGCCGAGGCCGACGAGGAGGACGAGACCCCGGAGGGCTGATCCGATCCGCCGGGGCCAGCGCGGCGATTCCTCTTCAGCGGGTTCACCGACGGGTGAAACGGAGGCACACGGGGGGCCGGAATCGGGCTGTGGGATCGAGTAGACCGGGGAATGGCCGCCGAACACCAACCCGAGACTTACCCACCGCCTCGGCTGTGAAGGGGTGGCCATGGCGTGCCCTCTCTCGTGCGTCATGGTCCGATGGCCAAGGGCGTTAGCGTCGTCGCAGTAGGCCCGGTCGGCACACGGGTCCGGATGGGGACGCGGGGGTGGTCGAGTGGTGCCCGGCCGCTTCCCGCCTTCCTGATCAATTCCGTTCCCGGAGAGCCGCTGCCGCCGAAAATGAGCGTCGTCATGACCCTGAACTCTCCCAGTGCAGGATGGCTGCCCTGGCTGCCCAGGCCAGGATGCTTTGTCCGCGCATGGACAGGCCGAGCCGGTTCCAGTGGAAGATCACGTGGTAGCTGAGCACCTGACGCAGCCCGCGATCGAGCGTCCCGTCCTGTACGCCATGGGCGAGTGCTTGGCCGGTGCTGCGGAAGGCGGCAGCCCACTCGGCGATGGGTTCCAGCGGGCCGCCGGAGCGCAGCAGGGTGTCGCTGTCGGCGAGAAGCAGGGGACGGATCTCCTGCGCTCGGGCGTTGAGCCGTTCCGCCGGAACATCGCCGATGGCTGAGCGGTGTTCCGTCGTGATGACCCGGTCCCAAACATCGCCTTGCTCGTACCACTCCAGCCGCGCCGCACGCATCATGATCGTGCACAGGAGGACGGACAGCTCCCTGGGCCCAACGGTGAGACCGCCGTGCTGTCGCAACTTCTGGATCTCGTGGCTGTCGGTGACGAACAGGGAGTGCGCGGCCGTCATGCTGGACTCCCCGCCGAACGCCGGAGTCTCCGGTTCGTAGATGCCGGGCCACCAACGCTGAAGGTGCCCGTCGGAGACGAGGCGGTCGAAGTGGTCCCCGATACCCAGCTTGGCGCCGCCCGCGGGCTGGACGCGGAGGCGCAGACGCCAGCAGGGGTGCTTTCTGGTGTACCACCAGCCGCCGGTGAGACCGGCGGCCTCCGCCTCCCGTAGTAGGGGCAGGACGTGCGCGGTGAAGGTCTCGTCGGCTTTCGTCCAGTCGGTGAAGTGGAGGTACACCTGCCACCAGTCGACTGCGGAGGCGTGCCGGGCCAGGGCCTCCCTGCCGCCTTGGTTGTAGACCGCCACGGCGTCGGAGAGGATCGTCGGTTCCATCCCGTACTGGGCCGCGACCTCGGTGATCGGCAGGCCGGTGAGGGCAGCCGCGACCGCGCGCTGGATCGGGCTCGGCTCCGTCAAGATCAGTTGATCAAGAGACATGCGTCCCATCCGGTGATCGGGGCCTGCTGTGAGGCGTGCGTGGTCAGGGCGAGCGCGGTGCCGGCGTCACCGTTGATCAGGCCGGGCCCGGGAAGGCCGAGCTGGGCGTTCGCCGCGAGGGAGTCGCCGAGGCCCTTCGGGAGGGTCTGAAGGCGAGGGTCGAGGGCATCGGCGGCGGCGCGGGTGGCGGTCTGGTAGATGCCTGCCCAGCCGTGGCACAGGCCGGAGTCGGTGACGTGCGCGAGCTGTTCGGGGTCGGTCAGGGCGCAGTACAGGGCATCCTCGTAGAACGCCTGGATGTCGGGGGCGCGCAGGGCGAGCCCGGCGAGTTGCCCGGCTCGTGCGATGCCCGTGGTTCCGTAGCACCAGCTCGGCCGGGTTGGAGCGTCGTGGTGCGGGCGGCCGAGGTCGAGGTCGGGGCGCGAGATGTGCTCGGGCCACCAGGGACCGGAGGGGCTGAGCTGGCACCAGGCGTCGAGGTGTTCGCAGATACTCCACATGGCTTCGCGGTGGCCGCTGACGGTGATGCCGCGGCGCATGGCCTGTGCCAGTAGGAGGAGCGGGCCGGTGATGCCGTGGGCGGCGCCGAAGTTGCCGTGGCCGCCCGGGAAGTGGGGGGATTCACCCCGGGCCGGGTCGTGGCGGACCCACCAGCCCGGCAGACCGCGGCCGTCGGGGACGAGGGGCCGGGTCAGGGCGACGAGGTACTTCAGGACTCGTTCCAGGGGCAGCCCTTCGGGGTCGGTCCGCAGGAGGTACGCCCCGATGCCGGTGAGGCCGTAGAAGAGGTCGTACTCGGCGAACGTGGGCAGGTCGCCCTTGCGGATGCGGGTGAGCGCGGCGTCCACGCGGCGGTGGGTCAGCGCGATGATGTGCTGGTGCAGGGTCCGGCGCGCCGGTTCGTACAGGTGCCGGAAGGACGGCGGGATGGTGGTGAGGACGAAGCCGAGGGCCGGGGCGCCGAGAAACAGTCCGGTCGTGTCGGCCGCGCTGATGTGTCCGGCCGCTGCGGCGGTGATCCACCGGTGGGCGGGACGCCAGGAGCCGCCGTGACGGCTGGCCATCTCGACGTGGAGCAGGCTGATCCCAGCGGCGCCGTCGGCGAGGGACTGCACAGCCCAAGGCTCGTCCGGGGGCGGCGGAGCGGGTTGTGCGAGCCGAGCGGTGTACTGCTCCAGAATCGCCGCAGTGGTGACGGCCGGCGCGGTCATCGGGCCGCCATCCGGTGCTGAAGGGCCGCGGTCCGTACGAGCCGGATCGTGGTCTCCTCGGCGCGCGGGTCGACGCCCAGGGCCCGGACGTGGTGCTGGTGCAGCAGCGACCGGGCGACGTCGAGCGGATCACGCTGACCGGCCAAGGCCGTCCGGTAGGAGTCCACGGCGACCGCGCGGGCCCGCCAGGCTTCGGCGACCGCAGGGCCGCCGGGAAGGCCCGCGAGCACGGAGGCGCCGTTCGGCGCGGCGAGTTCGAGCACTTGGGTACGCAGGGCCCGGTTCAGTCGCCCGGTGCTCTGGGGGAGGGTGCGCACCAACCACTCCTCGGCCGCCGCGGTGCCCGGCGCCAGGGGGGTGACGAGGCGCAGGGCGCTGGCTGCGGCGAGGGCCTGCGGGGCGAGCGCGTCGGTGCGCTCGGTGAGCTGGATCTGCGCGAGGGCAGCGGCGGAATCCGCGGCGAACACCTGGTGCGCGGCGTCCATGGCCGCCGCGCCGCCGAAGCGCCCCGTCTGCGGCTGGTAGGGAGCCAGGACGAGCCCGGCCGCCAGGCCAGCCGCGTGCAGGCTGTCCGCCCACCTGCTGGCGTGCTGGGCGGCGGCTCCGTATGCGTTCGGCGGCAGGTGCAGCGTGAGGTCGAGGTGCTGGTCAGCGTCCGGGCGGGCCATCTCCCGGTGCCGGGTGAACCACCAGAGCGGCGGGGTATCTCCGAACGCGGCGAGGAGGCTGGGCAGGTGGCGGCTCAGGATCTCGTCGTAGCGGCGCGGGTGGGCGTGGAGCTGCGCGAGCAGGATGTCGCTGGCGCCCGGAAGGTGCCGCTCTGGGGCCTGCACCGTGGCGGCGTGGGGGCGGGGCACGTCGGCGGCGCTCGGCTCCAACCGGCCCAGGGAGAGCCATATCTCGTGTGCCCGCCCGATCCAGCCGTGGGCGTCTACGTCCGGGACCTCGCGCAGCTCCAGGCGCCGGGCGTTGTCGAGGTGCGCGCGCAGGACCCGGCGGTGAACCGGGTGGGACAGGTCGAGAGGGAGGCGCTGGTCGTACTCGATGACGGCGACCTGCATCGGGACCCGTAGCCGGTCGCGCCAGGCGGTGAAGGCGTCCTCCCACTCCTCGGTCGCGACTTTGCGGCCGGGCAGGTCGTCGGCCAACAGCAGCCATCGGGCCTGCGTGAGGATGGTGCGGCGGTAGCGCACCCGGGGGAGGAACGGGAGCCGGGAGCCGGCGCCGAAGTCGAACGGCTTGTATGCGGCGAACCGCCCGTTGGCCACTTCGGCGAGGAACCGGGCCAGTGGCGGGGTCTGCGTCCCGCCCTCCAGGGCGTGCAGGACCCGCACGTCGATGCGCCGTCCGGTGGAGAGCTGCACGAGGCGGAAGGTGCGCGGGTCCGCGGTGACGGCGATGTCGGCGAGCGGGATCGTCGCCTCGTCCGTCTCCTGGTGGCCGGACAGCTCGATGACGTGTGGCAGCAGCCGCGGCGTGCGGGTGACGTTCTCGTTGCGGTGGCGGCGCGGCGGGAACACGAGCTGCGCCGTGAGGCCGTCCGGCGCACCGTCGTACGTCGCGGCGAGCGCGTCCTGATGCTCAGGCGGCAGGACGTGAGCGAACCGGCCCGCCATGCTGCTGCCGGGGCGGGGGACCGCGGTGAGCAGGAGGTCGAAGGTGCCGCTGGACAGTGCCCGGGTGCTGGGTGAGTGGACCTCGAAGGCGGTCTCCACCCGGGGCACGAACAGCCGCTGGTCCTCTCCAGCGGCCTTCTCCAAGGCGTCGACCATGTCGTCCGTCAGCCGCAGCTCACGGCCGCCGTCCAGGAGGACTTGCTGTACCAGGGCGAGTAGCAGTTCGTCGCGGTCGGTGCGCACCTTCAGGGCGGCGCCGCGTTCGGAGCCGACGTATCCGGCGGGCAGGCCGAGGCCGCTGTCGGCGACCAGATCCATCACGGGTACCAGGGCGCCGACGCCGTACCGGGCCCGGAAGCGGCGGTGGTAGTCACGCCAGTGCTGGTAGCCGTAGGGCTGCGGGGTGGTCCGGTAGAGGGCTGACACGGCTGCTTGCGCTTCCGCGATCACGGCCTGCGGGAGCTGGGTCTCGCAGTCGAGGGCGGTGTCAATGAGCAGCGGTGTCGGGGTGACGGTGGTGAGGTCGCGCATCCGCGCGGCGACGGCGCTCACGCTGGTGTCGGAGAGCGTCGGCTGGTGGGCGGATACCTCGTCGCGCAGGGCGTACAGCGTGTGGACCAGGTCCCGAACCTCGGAGACGTTGTCCGCTTGGTGCGCCTCCAGTTCGCGGCACAGGTGCTGGAAGGCGTCCACGGTGGTCATGGGCGCCCACAGGCTGGTGATGAGGAACTGCTGCTCGACCAGGCTGGTGAGAAGGGCGTCGATCTTCTCCGGCGTGGCCTGCGGGAAGCGGTCGCGCAGGTGGGTGTGGAGGTCGCCGTAGGGGATGGGGGTGCGGGCCGCGTCCATGGCTGCGGCCACCGGCCGGGCGTTGCGGACGGATATTTCGACCGGCGCCAGGAGGACGGCGTGGCCGTCGGAGGGCGGGCCCGGCGCCACGAGCCGGTCACCCCGGGCGCGGGCGGCGTTGTTGGCGACGAGCGGTAACTGCTTCAGCAACGCGGGGGTGCGCTGGAGCCGGAGCACCATCTCGGTGACCCATTCGGCGTCCGGCCGGATCATCGCGCGGTGCTTGTCGCGCCACCGTGCGCTTGCCTGGGGCCCGACGGACACCGGGGCGGTGCCGGCGAACAGGCCGAGCGGGGTCGGCCGGTGCTGCCACCGCAGGAGGTATGCGACGGTCGACAGCGCGGTGCGGCGGACGTGACGGGGCTCGGTCTGCCGGCCCCGGGCGACTGCCTCGATGGCGTCGGACAGGACGGGGGTGGCCAGCTCCAGCGCGGTGCGGAAGTCGTCGCGCTGCCAGATGCGGTTCAGCCATCCGCGGGTGACGGCCACGCTGTCCAGGTCGAGGGTACGGGGGACGTCTGCCGGCCCGGGGCTGGTGGTGGCGCGCAGCATCGCAACGCCCTGCCACAGGTATCCGGCGGCTGCTCGGGAAGCCATGAGGCCCTTCCATGAGGCGGCGCGGGAGGGGAGAGGGCCTGTGGGCCGGGCGAAGCGCTTCGCCCGGCCCACAGGTGCGGGGTCGACCTGGATCAGGCCGGGTCCTCGGTGAAGGAACCGCAGGCGGAGGCACCGGTCGCGCAGGTGGTGCCGCAGCCGTCGCCCGTGGAGCACATGAGGTGGCCGTAGCCGTGCTCGGCGATGACGACCTTCACGTCCAGGGGCGCGAAGTCGTCGTCCAGGTCCGCCGACGGCGTGACCGGGGGCGGGGCGAGAGTGGCGCTCGTCATGATGTGCCCTTCTACTCGTTGGGGTGGTGCGGGATTACCTGGCTCCCGGTGTTACGCCGAGGGCCAGGAGAGCGAGATCCGGCTGTGCACCTTGTCGATGACGCGGTCGGCCGGGATCTGGTTATCGGGCGTGCTGGCCGGATAGACCCGGATGACCGGGCTGGGGCCGCCGCGCCGGTTGGCCTCCCAGTCGCGGAGCACGCCGGCGATCTCGTCGGCGAACTGCTCCGCGTGCGGGCCGAGGGCGTGCACGCCGTACTCCAGGTGCTTGTTGTCCTCGGTGCGGCGGGTGACGAGGTAGGCGAAGGTGTCGTCCTCGACGGCCGCGAGGGCGAACCGCTTGTTCACGGGGGCGACCAGGCTCGTGTCCGAGTTCTCATCGACGGCCATCGTGCAGAAGCCCGGCAGGCTGATCGCCATCGCCATCTGAAGGGTGTCGATGAGTTCCTGGATGCGGACGCTGACGCCGGTCCACAGTTCGTGGCGCGGGAACGTGACGGCGTTGTCGAGCCGGTGCGGGTCGGCCGGCAGGCCGTCATCGAACTTGAGCCCGATCTCCGGGGTGCCGTTGACGAGGAGGAGTTCTTCCCGGTGGGCGTTCGAGCCCTGCATCGGGACGAACCCGCAGATCCGCGCCGACTCGCTCTCCAGGTAGGGGCCGTGCTCGCCCTCGACCTGGGTGAAGGCGACCGACCGGGTCAGGCCGCGCATCCGGAGCGGCACCACGAGCCGGCCGCCCCGCTTGAGCTGCGCGGTCCAGGCCGGGGAGATGTCCCAGGCCCCGGCGGTCACCATCACGATGTCGACCTCGCCGAGGTCCGGAATGGGCTCGGCGGCGTCGGCGGTGACGACGTGCACCCGGCCGTAGCCGTGCTCGTCCAGGAGCCGGCGCGCGCGGTCGGTGACGACGGGGTCGATGTCCACGGTGACGACTTCACCGTCATCACCGACGAGCTCGGCGAGGTAGGCCGCGTTCAGCCCGCCCGAGCCGATCTCCAGGACCCGCATCCCGGGCTTTACCTCGGCCTGCTCCAGCATCATCGCCTGGATCTGCGGCGCGGAGACGGAGCTGAGCTGCACACCGTGCTCGTCCGTCTTGGTGATCACGGCGGCGTACGTGTCGTACGCCTTGTCCAGCGGCGTGTCGGCGGGGGTGAACTCGTGCCGGGGCACCTTACGCATCACCGCTTCGATCTCCGGGGAGGAGATGTTGCCGTCCGCGCACAGCTCGTCCACCACCTTGTTCCGCAGGCGGCTCGCCTCGTCGGGCTCGACGGTCGTGTTCGTCATGGACTTCCTTCGGTCGTTCGTGTTCGGGGGGTGGATAGGCCAGCACCGCGTGCCGGGGGCCGGGAGGCTATCGGCGAACGCTCTCCGTTCTCGTCGGACCGCCGAAGGTTGGCGGATTCGTGTTGGACGGCGCGCGAGGCTCAGCACCGGTGGTGAGCCGCCCGGCGGTCCTGTCTGTACCACTCAGGACCGCCGGGCGGCCGTCTAGGCGGCAGGCACAAGATCGTCCAGATTGACTACCTCGTAGTCCCGCAGTTCGCGTATGAGTTGGCTCGCCAGGAACCAGCCCAACTGGGGGTGCCCGTACGCCACGGGCGCGTCGTCGTCGTCGGCAGGAAGCGGCTCCAGGCCGGTGGCGGTGAGGCGGTACCGGGTGCCGATGACGCCCCAGGGCGATGTCGCCCGCGCGCGGAAGGCAACGTGCCCCTTCCCCAGGTGCGGGCACAGCTCCAAAGCCGGCCGCAGGTGCTTCAGGCACACCGGCGGCTGTGCCGTCCTCACCGGCTCACCAGCACGGTGGGACGCGGCGCCCTCGGCCCCGGCGAGGAATATGTACCCCCGGTCGGTCTCGGCCGGGCAGAAGCCGACCTGACACCGAAGCTGCTTCATCGTCTCGCGCTGCCGGGCGGGGTTGACCAAGCGCCACTGCGGCTTGCCCGTCGGCTTCCCGGCAGCATTCAGCGACTGGGAGCAGCGCGCCCACAGCTCACCTCGCGGCCCGCGGTCAGCGGGGGTCTCCTCCTGGTAGGCGAGACGCACGGAGCCGAAGGCGTTCATGCTCAGCGTGAGCTCCGACTCCAGCCCGCCGTACTCGCCCTCTCGCGACGTGATGTACGGGACGAGCCGGGGCGCCGCGCTGGTCCGCTTCACGCGGCTGCCCTCGCCAGGTTGAGGGGCCGGTGCGGGGCGACGATCCGACCGTCGGGGAGGAGTTCGCCGGTGTCCTCGAAGAGAAGCACTCCGTTGCACAGCAGGCTCCAGCCCTGCTCAGGCCGGTGCGCGAGGGGCCGCGCGGCCTCCCTGTCGGGAGCCTCAGCCGTGGGGCACGGCGGATTGTGCGCACACATGGTACTCGTCCTCTCGGATGAGAAGTTGGGCCCTCTTCGGCGAGCTACGGTGCCGTGGGGGAACACGGTTCGGGCACGGCCGAAGAGGGAGTCTTGTGGTGCCGCTGCATGAAGGCGGCGATGGCTGCTTCGCTGTAGCCGTAGAAGCGTCCGAAGACCGCGTCGTTCTCCCACCACTCGGGGGCGGAATCGCCCCACTCGACGGTGTGGCAGGTGTCGCGGTACGGCGACCAGCGAACGCGCAGGTCCGGGAAGCCGGTCTGCTCCGTCAGAAGGACGTGCGTCGCCCTCGCGTGCGTCAGCAGGTCGAAGGACATGTATCCGCCGCGGCGCGGCCCGCCGACGGGAACCGCGAGGAGCGGCGCCCGAAAAACACGGACTGCTACGGCGTCCGCCAGGAGAGCAGGTTCGGCGAGACGGCTGCGGAAGTGCTCGTAGTCGTACGCTTCCGCAGCCGGGCGAAGGGAGACGGCGGGGTGGCGCGGCAGCGTTGTGGCGGTGGTCAGCATTCAACCTGCCCCTTGATGTAGCGAGCTTCGATCAGCCCTTCGACCAGGTCGGAGGTCACGAAGGCCAGGCGGCGTGCGAGACCGACGGCCTGCCGGTAGTCGGCCGGCGTGCGCTCATCTCGGAGGGGGCGACCTCGCTCAACGAGCTGGACCATCTCCGCGGTGGGCGGGTATCGCTCGTCCGCGACGGCGATGTCGCTGAGCTGCTTCAGGTGGCCGCGGAGCCGGTCAACCAGGGCGCCGGTCGTCGCGACGGGCGGCGGCTGGTTGCCGATCGCCGTGTCGAGGTCGTCAAAGACCTCCTCCACGTCGAGCGGCTTCCAGTTCCTGATCCGGCCCAGGACGGACCTCAAGCCCTCTGCGTCGAGTGGAGGGGTCCACTGCGGTGTGCTGGGCCCGTCGGCTGACGGAGGAACCACGTCATTCTCCGGAACCAGAGCGGTGAGGGACATCGGGAACTCCTGGAGAGGGCCAAGTGCCGGCCGTGGGGGCTAGAAGTGCTCGGTCGTTCCCGGGGTCCCTATGAAGACCCACACGTCCTTGCCCGCTGAGGTCATGGAGACGGACGTGTCGTCAGCCAGGGCACGCAGCAGCATCAGCCCGCGCCCCTCTTCGGCCAGGGGGCCCGGCGACGAGTACACCGGCGGGCAGGGGTCCTGGTCGCGGACGATGGCGGTGACGCCGTCCGGCACCTTCTGGAGGAGCAGGCTGGCCATCCGGCACCCGTCGGCGTCCGCAGAGGTGTGCTGCAAGACGTTGGTGAGCAGTTCGTTGACCACGGTCAGCATGCGGAACGCGGTGCCGTTGTCGACGCGCCACCAGCAAAGGTGCGCTGCGACGATATCCCGCACGGTTCCGAGGTCTTCAGCCTGGACGTTGAAACTCATGTCGAGTTGGCCGTCCACGCTCCTGGACGTGGCTCGAACAGAAGCATCCCGTTCGCGGGTGTCGACGAGTAGTTCCATCGCTGTCCTCCGTTCTGCCAGAACCCCTTCAGCAGGGGTGGGTTGCGGTGTGTACTGGACTAGAACCGATCAGCAACCATTTAGGCAGAGCGCACCGAGAACGTGCAGAGCCTGATGCCGAGAGGTGAAGAGTTCGGCATCAACGACTTCGGGGGCAGAACATGCCGCAGCCAATGAAGCAGCTCGATCCGGGGGCGTCGCCCCAAGAGTGGTTCGGGAACGAGCTGCGAAGACTGCGCTTGGAGCAAGGGCTGTCGGCCAAGGAGTTGGGTCGGTTAGTACAGGTCAGCGACGACATGATCTTGGCGATCGAGAAGGGCAAGTACCCGAGCTGTCGTCGCGACGTGGTTCAGCGGCTCGATGACGTCCTCAGCACGGGAGGGCTCCTTGACCGGGCGTGGGCGATGGTCTTCGGCAAGCGTGATGCCGATAAAAAGCGGTCTGATGCCGATAAGGCTTCCACGCGCCGGGGGGAGGGACCCGTTCAAGCTCCGGGAGGCCGCATCCTGGGCAGAGACGAACCGACTCTTCGCCCCGGGAGCCATGAGCCCGTGATTCGACGCTCGTTCCTCCATCTCAGCGGCCTCGCCGCCATAGCCCCTCTCAACTTCACCGACCTCTTCGCGCCCGCCGAGCTGTCTCTCCCAACCCACGTCAACCCGAGCCACGTCGACCAGGTCCTGGCCGTGGCCACCGCCATCAGTGGCATGGACAACGAGCTGGGAGGCGGAGGCGTGGTGCGTGACGTAGCCGCCCGAGCGATGCAATGGTCGGCCGGCCTGCTGCAAGCCCAGTTCCCCGAGCACCTACGAACCGACCTGTTCGCCGCCGTATCGCGCCTCGGCATCGTGGTCGGCGCCTCTGCCTTCGACGCCTACCACCACGACGAAGCCACCCAGACGTTCCGGTTCGCAGCGGACTGCGCCGAGGAGGCCGGAGACTGGCATCTGCGGGCGAAAACGTACTCGTTCCTCGCACGGCAAGCCGTATGGATCGGAGCCCCCGATGACGGCCTCACCTACGCCGAGAAGGGGCTGGTGCGCTCCGACCGCCTGACGGCAACCGAGCAGGCGATGCTTCACACGGCGAGGGCCAGGGCCTTCGGGAAGATGGGCAACGTCCGCGACACCATGGCGGCCGTCGGCGCCGCGGACGAAGCGTTCACCCGGGCCCGGCCCGCCGAAGACTCGCCGTGGATGGCCTACTACGACGAGGCGCAGCACAACGGGGACACGGCTCACGCCCTGTTCGATCTCGCGATCCTGGCCGGGCAGGACCCGGGCCGGGCGGCGCGCCGATTCGACACAGCGGTGAAGGGACACACAGACGCCTACAAACGGTCCCGGGCGATCTCGCGGACCAAGCTGGCCTCCCTGCTCATGGCCAGGGGCGACCCCCGCCAGGCGGCGGCGCTCGGCCACGACGCCCTGAACGAGGTAGGCCGGCTCACCTCCCGGCGAGCTGCCGACGACCTGCGGCAGCTCGGCCGTTTCGCATCGAAGTACGGAGCTGTCCAAGAGGCTACGGCCCTACGAGATCGGATCGCCGCTACGGTTTCCGCATGACTTCTTCGGCAGCCGCACCTGCGCGTCACGTCCTGGAGCAGGCATGCTCCGCGGCCGGATTCGACTCCGCCGGAGCGGAACCGCTGCGCCTGGCCGAGAACCAGATATGGCGGCTGCCTCATCACCGGGTGATCGTACGGGTCGCCCGGGAAGGACAGAGCGCTGCGGCGGCCCGTGAGGTGCGCGTCGCGCGTTGGCTCGCCCAGGAGAACGTCCCGGCTGTCCGCCTGGTCGACGTGGAGCAGCCGGTCGAGGCGGGCGGCCGGCCGGTGACCTTCTGGGTGGAGCTCCCTCCGCAGGAGCACGGCTCCGTCCAGGAGGTCGCCCAACTCCTCGGGCTGCTCCATGCCCTGCCGACGCCGGACATCGACCTGGGGTATCTCGATCCCTTCGTCCGGGTCAGGGAACGACTGGAAGCGGCCACCACGATCCGCGACGATGACCGGGAGTGGCTTCACGGCCTGCACCGCGATCTCGAAGCGGCCTGGGCCGAGCGGCCGGCCGGTCTGCCCGACCGGGCTGTGCACGGTGACGCCTGGCCGGGCAACATCGTCCGCACGGTCGAAGGGGTCCTGATGATGGACCTGGAGCGCTTCTCCGTCGGGCCTCCGGAGTGGGATCTCGTGTCCACCGCGGTACGCGCGAAGACCACAGGCGCGGTGAGCGAGCACGAGTACGCCCAGTTCTGTGCGACGTACGGGTACGACGTGACGGAGTGGGAGGGCTATCGCGTCCTCGCGGGCGCCCGAGAGCTGCGGATGACGACGTACGCGGCCCAGCACGCGGCCAGCAACGAGGAATGGATCAGCCAGGCCCAGCACCGGATCGACTGCCTGCGCGGTCGATCCGGTCCGCGGCCGTGGTCGTGGGAGGGAATTCTCTGACCCGGCTGCTCAGATCCTCCGCCGCGGCGGCAGCTCGCCGGGGCCGAGCATGGTGTGTTGGTTGATCAGGTAGCGGGGGCCTGCTCGGCCGCGGCCGGTCAGGACTCGCCGTCCCGGACCAGCTCCGCGCGTACGACCTCGACCTCCGTGCTCACGTCTCCTCCGGCGGCTCGCACTCCGTGGCTTTGTCCACGAGAACGAGTTCGGGAGGCACCCGGCCGCTGCCCTGCTGGGTACAGTGCGGCCCGGGGCATCTGGCAGCGCCGGTGGAGGGCGCTGGCGGCGCCCTCCACCGTTTCGCTACGCCATGACCTTGTGCAGTGCGAGCACAGTCGCGCCAGCGGCACCGAGCCCCGGCAGCACACCTGCAAGGCCCAGGACGAGCGCGCCCGCCACGACACCGGCGAGCAGGATGATCGCCCAGCGCTGCGGCAGGGGCTCGGGGGTGTGAGAATCTGCCACGTACTGTTCTCCTTGAAGAGTTCTTCGAGCAGGCGGCCCCGGCTGGTACCCGGGGCCGTTCGCGTCTGTGCGAACGGCGGTGCCGCCGAGCCCGCGTTGAGCGGGCCTGAAATCAATCGTCAGGGGTCCGGAAGAGCCTTCGACAGGGCATGATCAACGTTTTGATCCGGGTAAAGAGCGTCAGCGACATCCTTGACCCGGATCAAAACAGCGGGATCAAAGCGCTAACCCAGTTTTTTTGGAGCGATCATGGCTGACGCACAGGAGACGAACGAGCGCAGACTGCGCCGGCTGCGGCAGATGCGGAAGACCGGCTCAGTCACGAATGCCTCTGAGGCCCTGGATGGAATCTGGCAGGCCGGGAAGAGGCCGGACTCGATCGTCCTGCGCAGCACCCTGCTGCGGGCCGAGGGGGAACGGTCGAGGCTCACCAAACTGGTCCTTCCACGGGGGATAGCACTGCGCTTCTACCTGCTGGCGGTCTACGAAGCGCAGTGCCGACTGGACACAGGAGACCTATGGGAGAACGTTCGCCCGCTGAAGGGGGCCGGATCGTGGTCCGCCCTCGTTGCCATCGACGGTGCGTTTGACGCCGAGTTGGGTACGTACGACACCTGGCTGGAGCAAATGCCCCCAGAGCTCCGCGGTAGCGCGAGAACGGAGGAGCTGTGGCACCAAAGGAAGCAGGAGGCCCTGCGGCTCCAGCAAGTCAAGGGAGCCCTGAGAACTCTGGAAGAGCTCGGCCAGGAAAACGCCCTGGTCACCATGGAGCGCGGGGTGCGCGGACAGCGGTTGTACGGGAAGTTCTCGCTTATGGAGGAGGGCGGGCGGGGCGATAGGCCGACCCCGGATTTCTACACCGTCCCCGCCCCGCACTGGGCGGCAGCCAAGACGATCACGATCCCCAAGGACTTCTTCCTCAAGGGCTGGATCCAGGTGCTCAATCCCTCCGAAGTCGCTACCTGGCTCATCCTGAGAATGATGAGCCAGTGGGCGCCCAGGAAGCACCACACGTCGGGCGTCTTCCTCACCACCCGGCCCCGCATGCAGCGCTTCGGCCTGCGTGACGATGCCTGGGAGGACGGCTGCCGGCGCCTCCTCGAATTCGGCCTCATCCGCCACGCCGAGCCGCCCGAGACGGAAACTGCGGCCGAAAGCGCGGACACCGAAGCGGTGATGAGGGAGTTCTTCTCCCAGCCGACTCGCGTCCGCCAGCCTTACGAGCCGCACCTCTGGCAGATGACCGATGGGGGGCTCGCCAAGGATGCTGTCGAGACGCTCGATCGGGAACTCGCCCTTCGGCAACAGGCACTTGACACTGCCGCCATGAAGCGCGCGCAGCACGATGCCGGGCGCCTCACCGGTCGCCCGCCAGCCGACGAGTGAGGCGCGCTCCGCACGCCGCTGCGTGAGCCCGGCGCCGCTCTTTGCCGAGGGGACCCTCGAACCGCCGCCCCGGCCGTGACTCCCGAAGTCATCGACATTGATCAAGCGACGGGGTCACGCAGTGACTCCCGAAGCTGTCCGTTCCCATCGAATCCAGTCGCTGTCTCATTCAATCCAGTCTCCCCATGCGTCCGGGTGTGCCGCGCTGCAAAGACCGGTGGCTGTCAGGTTGGTCCGGCTGGGGCGGGGCGAGGATCACCGAAACGCCGGCGCTCGCACTATCCACGTCGGCTAGCCTGCCCCTCCCCGAACGCGAGGAGCACGCTATGAACTGGGTGTCCCGGCTGATGTCCAGCGAGGGCTGGGCCATGAGCAACGACTACGCGGCGATCGCGACCACCGTGATCTTCGGCGTCCTGGTGATCGGCACCGCCCAGCACTACGCGATGGTCAAACGCATCAACGACTTACGAAACAAGAGGATCCAAACCGTCTCTGACGCCAGGGCACGGGCACTGAACGACCTGCGAAACGGCACGAAACCAAGCCTCAGCGATCTAGAACAGGCGCACGGCTCCCACCTGACCCACGAGGGGTTAGATGGAGGACTCACCAGGTGGTCCGCTGGCCTCTGGGGAATCGTCGCCGGAAGCCTGGCCGTCGCGCAGGTCCGCATCCTCATCTGGGCAGGGGGCGCCGACCCCGGCCCCGCTCCAAATCTGGCTCACCTCATCTTCATCAACACCGCAGGAGCCATCGCCCTGCTCGTGCTAGAGACCTTCGCCCGCGCGGGCAAACACCTGATCACCAACAAGCCCCCCGTGCGCACCCCCTGGCCAGGCAACAACGACGAAAGGGCACAGCTCGTCCGAATCGTCCGAGAGCATCAGGAGACACACCAAGTCCCACACCCGCAACCAGACACCGGCACCCAGACCACTTCGTCACCTGACTCATCACCGACATAACCTCAACCAACAGCACGCCAGCTCAGCGTCAGTCCGGGTCATCCCGGACCGTAACGGTTGTCTCACTCAATTCAGTCCACCCAGGTCAGCGGCACCCACAGCGACTACCTTCACTGAGACGAGACAGAAGCTGTCCCTTGTCATACAACCGAGTCGCTTTGTCCCGTCTCCTGCGATCTGGTCCACGTCTCAGGTGATCTGGTCCGATTCGCTCGTGGTCTCAGGTGATCTGGTTCGCCGGTGTGTTTGAAGCGGGCTGTCGCTCGTTGGGGTGACGTGATCCGCGTATAGGCCATCGCGCTTCGTGGGGTGTTACACCCTCACGGTACGGGGTGAGGGCCTGGGGAGGGTGCTCGTGGGCAAGCCTGCAGTGGCGGTACCGGCCTAGCAGTATCCGTCGGACGTCCATGTGGGGTTCGTGGGTCCCGATGGCGCCCGTCGGATGGGTCCGTTGGCCCGCTACTGGGGTGAGCCCTTCGAACGCGCCTCACTGGCCCGGAAGTTCGGCGCCTTCAAGGGGCAGAAGAACTTTACGGGCGACTACTGGGCGGTGACCTCGCGGTCTCTGGTGGGCTACGAGTCGTGGGTGGAGCGGGATGCGGCGATGGCCTTGGACTTCGAGCCTGCCGTCGTAGCTCTGGCCTCCCAGCCCTTCCGTCTGGTCTGGCCACATGGCGACAGGGATCGCGAGCACACCCCGGACTACTTCGCACGGCTCGCCGACGGGGCCGGTGTGGTGGTCGATGTCCGTCCCCAGCGTCTGGTCGATGAGCAGCTTGGCACGACCGGCTGGACCAGGTTCTGCCGCAGCAAGAACAGCACCAGCACCACCGACCGGTACAGCCCCAGCGCAAACGGCTGTCTCCGCGAGACCAGCCCACCCATGCCCAGCGCCGCGTGAACCCGGGCCACGAGCGCAGTCAATTGCTCTGCATCCAGCCCGGTTGTAATCTGCCAGCTCAACGACCCCGCCTGTGCCGTCCGATGTTACGTGACAGCTCGTCAGACTACAGAGCCGGGGGTGTTGCCTGGGCCCAACGGCAAGAGGCTTGTGAATAGCCCTCCTGGTCGTCCGGCCGGGGATCGAGTGGGCGTGCCGGGCACGGGCAACTAGACAAGGGTGCTTCTGAGCGCGAACAGGCCCACATCGCCCCTCCCCACCGTGAACCGGGGCGCGACCTTGGAAGGAGAGGGGCCGGAGATGAACTGGCCAAGGTTTGCTGTGTGTTGTGGTGTTGCACTGGCGCTGGGAGCGTCCGCATGCGGGGGGTCGGGCGGTGACAAGCGGGGGCGGTTAGTTCTCGATGTCTCCGGGTTGCCTGGAGGGGCGCAGGGTGAGGCGAGAGTGCGCGGCCCCGGCGGCGAGGCGTTCACATTGCGTGGCGAACAGGGGCGCGACGTCGCTCCAGGCGTCTACCGCCTGTCCTTTCCTGCTGTCCGCGCTGGGAAGGCCCAGCACTACACGATTCGCGAGCACCAGAAGGTGCGAGTAGCCGCAGGCGGGAGCACTGCCGTCCCGACGCGATATGAGGTGGAGCTGCCGGACAGCACGGTGGTGCTGGATCCGGAAAATGCGAAGATTCAAGACGTCCGTGATGGCGAGGTCGTCTTCTCCTCCGGTGGTCGCGGGGTCGACCGGGTGGAGTCGGGGAAGATCATCATGGCGGGCCGCAAGCCGGACTCCCCGCAGGTGCCTCCTCAGAGGGTCACGGAAGTCGAGCAGCGGGGCCAGATGCTGGTAGCCCGGACCGAGCCGGTGACGCTGCGCGAGGCACTGCCCGAGGGAACGATCGTCTTCGAAGACGCCGAAGGGGCGACGGACAGCGCAGAGGCCGGCCCACGCACCATGAACGTCCGGCAGGAGAAGCCGAAGGAGGATCCAGCATTCCACGTCGAGTTCGGCGGCTTCCAGGTCGGCATGAAGACCGGGGAGAACCCGAACAACCCGGCGAACACGCAGGGCTGCGGCGCCGAGATCCCGAGCGTGAAGTACATGGTCAACGAGTTCCAGCTGGCTCCTCGTGGTGGCTACAGCTGGACGAAGGAAGCGTTGCGGCCTCGTCCCCAGTACGGAGTGCGGTATGTGGCCGACGCGTCGCTGGAGGTCTCCGGGCGGGTCGACGTCAAGTGCGAGGAGCGGTTCGAAAGCGAAAGCTTCGCTCCCGAGGGAAACATCTGCGCCCACACTGTGGTGAAGATCGCACGACTGGGTGTCGTGTTCTTCGGCCCGTACTGCGAGGCGCGAGGGATGTTCAAGGGTTCGCTTGTCGCAGAGTCTGGCGAGATCAAAGGGAAGGTGTCGGGCAGAACCGTCTTCGATGGAATTGGCCCGGACGGTCGCAAGACCGGGCCTCAGATCAAGGAGAAATCGTTCACACCCGATGTACAGACGGAGTTCTCCGGTCCGAAGTTCAAGGTGTCGGTAGAGCTCGCCATCGAGGTGGTGATCGGCTTGCAGGCGCTCGCAGAAACCGGGAAGGCCGGACTGGGGGTGGAGCTCGCCCACGGTCTGGAGGTCGGGCCCGGCGAGACGAAAGCTCCCGTGAAGGGGAAGATGTTCTTGCGCGGAGGGCTCGATGTGGGGAAGTTGGACCCCCCGGAACTGAAGCTCTTCGGCTGGGAGCTGGATCTGCTCAAAACCCTCCCAAAAAGGGAGACGAGGCCCACGCACCCCCGCCTGACCCTGAACCGGGAGCAGTCGAAGGACCCCAAGATGCTAGAACGTCTCGCCGCGCACCTATACGCGTCGTCAAACGGTCGGCTTGGGACGCGCGGCCCCAGCAACGTCCACCTAGACCTGGATCTCGTGGCCAATGAGAATCTACGGATCAACCCGCCTGCAGCGTCTGCCCCACCAGGCAACGACATCTGGATCGAGAACATCTGCGGCGGCGTAACCTGCCACACCACCGTACTCGACTTCCCCCGGGAGCTAGCACCGCTGGACGTGAACGCGAAGCAGGCGCGGATCGACGGTGTCTTCTCCGTGCGGGAGGTGAAACAGGGGGACGGGTTGCAGATCATCCGGCTGGGTCCTCCCATGGACCAGGGCTGATTCAAAATCCTGGTCAGTACCGTCGTGCCGGGGTACCACCACTGCGCCTATCTCCGCGACCTCTTATCGCCGGACGGGCGGAGCGGGATGACGTTTCCGGGGGCAGGCTGGTCCCTGGCTGTCGGGTCGCCGGAGGATGAGGACCGCTGCCGCGAGGGCCATCTGCTCCGCTCGATGCGGGACTCGACCTCGGCAGCCTGGGAGTCCTTGAGAGCTTCCTTCAGTTCGAAACAGCGGAGCCGGACCAGACCAGCTGGGACAGCATCCGGCATTTACCCGCCCGGAACCACATCACCTGAGATTCCCGGCACCTCCACGTCTCAGCTGAACTGGTCGTTGCAGGCCAGGACTCCGACTTGGAACCAGATCATTTGAGACGGGACACGCTTGACAGAACCTAGTCGTGCGGGGTGAGCGGACTGACCGCACTCGGAAATGGGGCGCGACATTCCCTAGGGGATGGCACCCTGCCGGGATGGGGCATCACTCGTATCTGGTCGCTGGCGACTGCCAGTTCCTCTACACCCGCGGTCACTACGACGAGGAACTGGCAGCGCTCTTCACCGAAACCGACCGCAAGTTCATCGGCGCTGACGACAGCGAGGTTGTCCCTGGCGACGAGTGGCCCGAGAGCGAGTACGCGCTCGGGTACTACACCACCGCCAGGGCGCTGCGGCAGCGTCTCAACGTGCAGGGATTCACCTCGCGTCGTGCCGTTGCCGGCCTGGGAGAGGGCATCGACGAGTGGCGTAGGCACTATGAAAGCGAGGAGCAGAGCCAGCGGCGGGAACGGCGAGCGCAGAGCGAGTCGAGTTGGGAGACCGTCGTCCGGCCCCCGCGCGAGCCCGACGAACTACTCGCCGCCATTGGTGAGGCGATCCGACCGCATCGGCCGTATGAATCGTTCGCCACAGAGCAGGAGTACTTCCAGTACAAGAGTCGGTTCACCGAGACCGCCAGCGACGTCGAGGAACTCCGCTGGTTCGTTGAGGAACGCAACCTCATACGGCTGATCATCGACCAGGCCCCTGACGGCACACGGGTCGGGCTGAACCTCGGAGAGCTGACTGGCTGTTGCGTACATCTCGACACGACCCAACCCATCGCAGGCCCAACACGCGAGCGTCAGCTCGCAGCCCTGCCCGATAACGCCCCGCTGATTGTGCTCACCGAAGGCAGTACCGACTCCCGCCTCCTCACCGAGGCCATGTACACCACCCACCCGCATCTCGCGGGCTTCGTCCGATTCATCGACTACACCGGAACGAACGCCCGCGGCAGTGTAGGCATGCTCTCGACCATGGTGAACGCGTTCATTGCGGCTGGCGTCGCCAACCGCTTCGTGGCCATCGCCGACAACGACGCTGGCGGGCATGAGGCGCTCGCCAAACTGAAGCGGCAGAGACTTCCGATGGGCTGCCAGGTGCTGCACTACCCGGACTTGCCCCTGCTGGCCAGTTACCCCACCATCGAGTCGGCGTCCCCCACCGTGTCCATGACCAATGTGAACGGCGTCGCCGGTTCCCTGGAGATGTACCTCGGCGAAGACGTCCTGACCATCAACGGCGCCCTGGCACCAGTCCAACTGGGGACCTTCATCCCCGCCGTGCAGCGACATCAGGGTGCACTGTCAAAGGCGCACAAGGGTCTCGTACACAAAGCGTTTGAGGAGAAGATCAGGACTGCCCGACGCGAGCGGCACAGCGCCACCGCCGACTGGAGCGGCGTACACGCCATCATCGAGAGCATCGTCCACGCCTTCGACTGAACGACCCTCTCGTTGACATTCAACCTAGTCGTCCCAGATCAGCACCCTGCACCCGACTAACTTCGCTGTCCAAGGACAGAAGCCGTCGACAAACGGCTCCCGTTCGTTCTCGTGTACAGAGCCAGGCCAACGAACGGCAGCAGCGTTCGAGGAACCCGTAGGGTTCCTCGAACGCTGCTGGACAGGTAAGGGCTCTTCTTGGCGGGCGTTCTAGATTGCTGGGGACTCGGGCCGGTCGGGTTCACCCGGTCCTTCTGAAGCGGATACGCCCCCGTACGTAGACCGCCTGGTCTCCGCTCTTGCAGGGGATTCAGTGTTCGCGCCCGCCTCGGGGGTGACCTCACCAGGCTCCCGTGCGGCAACCTTCGTGAACACCTGCTCCGCGCGATCCAGGGTCAACCGCATCGTGCCGTAAGGACCCACGGCGTACCCGGTCCGGTGCCCGTGTAGGTGCAGTTCCTCCACTGCCTGAAGGCCGGCGTCGGCCTCCGGCACGTCGTCCGGTGGGATGAGGGCGTGCAGTTCCTCCGCCCACTCCCAACCGAGATCACGGAGCACGGTCCGCGCCTCTTCCTGCTCCCAGCCGCTTCGCGCCACCAGTCCGTGACGAGGGTCGGTCGAGAAGACCACGTTCGGGTCCGTCATCATCCGGCCATCTCCTCGACTCGTTCCGCAGGCCCCGTCTCCTCGCCCTTGGCCGTGGGCCAGGCCGCGAGCTGGAAACGCGCCGGACGGTCGTCGTGCTTGCCGACACGGCATTCGTCGCCTGCCTTTCCCAACGACTTGTTCATCCGGGCGAGGAAGCGGTCGTACTGCTCGTGCCAGATCACGGACGAGCCCGCCTCCGTATACGCGTCTCCCCTGGCGAAGGCCAGGGCCGCGATCTCGTATGCCAGACCCTCGTGCTTCGCCCAGCAGGGCGGGATCACATCCTGCGGCTGCCAGGCGTACCGCCCGTTCAGCCAGCGGCACACGGAGTCGAGCCACGCCGGCATCGGCTCGATCAACTCGGCGGACAGGGCGCCGAGGTCCCACGGGGAGGGACCGTCAGCGGCCACGGACTCCCCCGTGCTCCGCTCCGCGATGTACTCCAGGATCAGGGCAGGCGGCTCGGGGAAGGGATCGAAGCGGGTCAGGGTCTCGGTCATGCGGCTGCCGATCCTTCACGGCCGGCCCACGCCGCCGCGTGGGCCTTGGCCTGGTTCTTCTTCTCGGTGGCTCGTCGTGTCCTCTCGGCTTCGTTGGCGGCCCGCAGGTCCCGGACGTGACCCTCGATCTCGGACCAGGAGTCCCAGGTCCACATGCCGTCGAGCCGGGTGACGATCGGCGGGAGATTGTCCGCGAGGACCAGGGCGTGCCCCTCGGCCAGGCTCCTGATCTCGTCTCCTCGAAGGACGGGTTCGAGCGCCATGTGCGTGGCCGTGGAGTAGCCGCCGCGGTCCCCGCCGGACGTGGTCTTCGTTGTGCGCTCTCGCTCGACCTGACCGCACAGGTCGGACATGTCCTTCAGGAAGTCGGGGTCCTTGTCCCCGGGCAGGACGATGACGTTGTTGGTGAAGGCCGCCAGCTCCTTGGCGGTGTCCTCGCCGAAGCGGGCACGAGCTGACGCCCACGCCTGGAGGCCGTAGACGACCGTGATGCCACGGCCCCGGCCGTCGGCGACCCGTTGGCGAAGGGAGGGGATGGGCGCGATGTTCGGCGCCTCGTCCAGGGCCGCGAGGAGAGCGGGGTCGAGCCGCCCGGCCGGGGAGGCGAGAGCGTGCGCCTCCGCGAGGTCCAGAAGGTCTTCGGCTATCGCGGTGGTCAGCGGCGCAACGCTGTTCACCTCCGAGTCCTTACCGAGAAGGTAGAGGGTGCCGCCGGCGTCGAGGAACGCGCCGAAGTCCGTGGCGTCCTCGCCGTCTCCCTGAAGGGCGTTGATCACAGACTGGTGCATGAAGGGTTCGAGAGCCGCATCAAGGGTCGATGCGGTGTTGCCGACGGTGCGGCTATCGCCCGTGGTGGCCGTGCGGAGCATGTCCGCCCAGCCGGGGCCGGCGCCCGGGTGAGCGTTGAGGATTCCGAGCGGAGTGGGGTCGGTCAGCTTGCGGGCCCACCGCAGCACCCAGTCGAGGGAGGCGCCGTCCAGGGCGGCGGCATGGAAGAAGGCAGCGAGGATCTTGGAAGCCTGCCCCTTGTAGAAGGCGGCGCCCTCGCTGGACTGCGCCGCACCGTTGGAGGTGCGCGAGCCCGCGACGAACGCCTTCCCGCGCATCATCGCCACCTCCGTGTCGGCTGCGCCGTTGATCGGCGTCCACCGGAAGCGCGGGAGGCTCGGAGCGATGTTCTGCGGGTCGAAGACCGCCACAGGGCGGCCCTCCCGCCGCCGCGCGTCGAGGGTCAGTTCGACCAGATCGGGCTTGGTCGAGGTGGCCAGGACCGGCCCGGCCCAGCCGCGGACGAGCGGGGCGAAGAACCGCAGAGTCTTTCCGCTGCCCATCGGACCGATGACCCGGCATGCCTTGTCGGCACGCGACCACAGCTCGACGCCCTTCGGACGTTGCGAGGTGCCCAGCGAGTAACCGAAATCGTGAGGATCGAGAGGGTGGTGCATGACGTACTCCGGAACGAAGTGGGCGACGAGGAGAGGGAAGGTCAGCGAGCGGAGGAACGGTCCTTTGCGAAGCTCACTGATGACGCGCGGCTGGGGCGGCCGTCGTCGCTGGTGAGGGAAGGCCGAATCTCCGTGGCCCTCAGGACCGCCTTGGCCGACATCTGACGCTTGAGCTGTCCCTTGCTCGCGAATCCGGCGTTGCGCCGTCCGCGGTTCAGCAGGAACCAGAGCGCCACCAGGGTGACCGCGCACACGGCCGTCACGGCGTACAGGGCCAGAGAGATTCCGCCGGGAAGGATGTCCATTACCCGGCCTTCCGCGCGACGCGGGCCGCCAGGTAGCGCATCCGCCGGCCGCACAGCCGCGACATCGACGCGTCGGGCCCAGCACAGCGCGGGGGCGCGGTGTGGAAGGCGCTGTGCAGGTCCTCGGCGGCCCGCCAGATGTGGGAGACGGCCGTCCGTACGCGTCC
This sequence comes from Streptomyces sp. NPDC014870, assembly GCF_043081505.1. Taxonomy (NCBI): domain Bacteria; kingdom Bacillati; phylum Actinomycetota; class Actinomycetes; order Kitasatosporales; family Streptomycetaceae; genus Streptomyces; species Streptomyces sp. NPDC014870. The sequence continues at coordinate 394,781 of NZ_JBIBWQ010000008.1, read as the reverse complement.
TCCGGCGGCGGAGTAGTCGCCGTGGTCCAGGACGACGGCCAGTTCCTTCGTGCGGCGGGCGAGGTCGAGCGCATCGGCGTGCAGCTGGTCGATGTCCTGTCGCACCGCGCGTTCGGCGGCGGGCAGTGTGGTGTGGGTGGCGACGGTCATGGAGGAGGCTCGTTCCGAATCTGCGCGGAAGGGATCGGCGGCGGAGATGTGGCGGTACCCGCTCATGCGGCGTCCGCCGCAGTGGTGGTCAGATCGGACATCGAGCCGGAGGAGAAGCACAGGTGCTGCTCGGCCTCCACCAAGAGGTGCTGAACGCCGGGGTAGATCACCTCGCCGACCTTCCACAGCGCGATCCCGCGGCGCAGGCGCATGATGTGCTCGGCCGTCCAGGACGGCAGGCCCAGCCGGGCCACCGTCGCTTCCGCCTCGGCCTTCTTCTGGCTGTAGATCACGATGGTGTCGGCCATCTTCAGAGCCGCTTGGGTCTCCGGGCTGTCGTCGATGTCCGAGAGGTGATGGACGATGAAGATGCAGGAGAGGCCGTACCCACGCGCGAACTTGAGGAACTTCTCCAGCAGTGAAGCGAGTTGGGGTGTTCCGAGGATGTGCCACGCCTCCTCGCAGACGAGGATGCGCTTGCGCTGCGTGTAGCGGCGGCAGCCAGAGCCGGAGTTCGGCCCCAGCTCCCAGGCTCCGGAGTTCGCGTCGACCACGACGCGGTCGTGCTGCCCCGGTTCCGTCCCGCACTCGCACAGCGGGCGAAGCCACACCTCTTCGAGGAAGACCGAGATCACGGCGACGAGGATGGTCATGGCGACGCCGCCGGACGGAACCTTGGTCAGGTCAAAGACGATCATGTCGGCGTCCAGGTCCACGCCCAGGGTGGTCGGGCCGTCGAGCATGCCCGTGAGGTCGCCGGTCGCGTCCTGCTCACTGCCGCAGAGCCGGTCCAGGACGTAAGACGCCTCCAGGCCGTCCCCGAGGAGTTCGTCCCGCGTCCGCTGCTTGGCCGTCGCGTCGGACTCCTCCGGGGCCCGAAGGGCGGCGGCGACGTCGGCCAGGACCGGGGTGCGGCCGTGGTCTCCCGCCCGCTGGTGGGCCCGGCGGATCGCGATGCGGAGCGCGGAGCCGGCGAACTCGTCCAGGTTCTTGCCGAGGCCGAGTTCCACGATCGTGCGCACCAGCTCGACTTGCCGCTTGCCCGCGATGGCGGGGTCCATCGGGTTGATGCACGAGGCACCGCGGCCCCCGCCGGGGGCGAACTTCACCGGGGCCTTGCCGGTGAGCGAGCGGCCGAGCGCGGCCCACTCTCCTTCTTCGCGCTCCTTCTGTTCCTTGGTGTCGAGGACGACGACCTGACGGCCGAGGCGGATCTGTCGGGCCGCGTAGGTCTTGGTCAAGGCCGACTTTCCTCGTCCCGTGTCGCCCATGACGATCATGTTGCCGCCAGGCAACCCATCGCCGAAGGCGCTGAAAGGGCAGTAGATGAAGGCTTTCCCGCTGTAGAGCTCCCGGCCGATGATGGCGCCCGCGGTGCCGAGGGTGGGCGGTGCGATGGGCAGATACAGGGCCTGGCTGGTGGTCGTCTCGGTGTAGAGGGGACGGCGCACGGTCTCGTGCATCGGCGACAGCGGGGCGAGGTCGAGGAGGTCTGTCACTTGATGCCTCCGGCGAGGGGCAGGGTCGTGGCGAAGGCGCGGGCGTGTTCGAGGTCGAGCCATTCGATCCGCAGGTGCGCGTTGCGGGCGCGGGAGGCGGTGGTGCGCTTGGTGCGCTCCAGCTCTTCGGCGCTGCGCGAGGAGATGGTGACGTAGCCGACGACGGCCGAGCCGGCCGCGCCCGAGGAGGCCAGGGTCATGCCGCGTGATCCGGTCGCGGTGGCGGCGATCTGGTCGCGCGGGTCGATGTTCTTGCCGCGCTTACGGTCGCGGTCCATCTCGGCCTGGTTGTTCGTGTCCTCCGCGAGCATCCGTTCCACGGCCTTGTCGTTGGGTTCGAGCTGCTGCGTGATCGAGATGGTGCGGATGACGTCAGGCATTCCGATGAGCAGGGGCGAGAGGAAATCGGGGCCGACGGGGGTGGTAGGCCATCCCACGACGGCGGCCGTGGCGTGGTACCAGCTTTCGGTGGAGCCTGCCGCGCGGGTGGCGACGTGGGCGCCGTCGCGGACGTCGACGTTGCGAGGGAAGGCGTTTGCCCGTCGGAGGCCGGTGTCCCAGATGGCGTGGTCAGGGTCGTAGGAATTGCGGATGAATGCGGTCATCCGGCCTTCGTCCAGGGGCGCGATCACGGACAGGTCGGCGTCCTCCGCGCGGGACCACAGCTCATCCAGGTACGCGGCCATCGCGGCGGCGATCCCTTCGTCACCGGTGCCGCGGGCGGCGCCCTCGGCCGCTAGGTCGCGGGTGAACCGAGCGTGGATGGTGATGTAGTAGCGGTGTTCCTCCGCGCTGGTGGACACGGCGTCGGCCAGCACGCTGTACGAGTCCTTCAGCCACTGCGGCGCGTTCGACGTCGCGGCCGACTCGTCGCGATGCGCGATGAACCGCTGGTGGGCGTAGGGGTCCGACTTCATCTGCCGAGCGAGGACCTGAATCCGCTTCACGGGGTGCTCTTCCACGTTGCCGAAGGCGTCGAGGAGTTCACCCCAGCGTTCCAAGGCCACAACCTGCTCCCCGACTTCCTTGCCGCCGAGGCCAGGCGAGGCGATCTCCAGCGTGGCCGTGACGCACCCGGCCTCCGGCTGGAGGACCACGACGGCCTGCTGCCCGCGGACCGTGACCGGCACCCACGTCATGCCGACGATGCCTTCCGGCTCCACCAGGGCCTCGTCCGGCGGGGTGCCGTTTCGGCGTACGCCGGCCTCGACGGCCGGGGACACCCACACGCCGCCGGTGCGGCGGAGTGCCTTGCGGTGGTAGCGGTTGATCCGCCACCAGCGGTAGAGCGTGCGCCGCTGGGCGGTGCCCTTGGGCCGGTACGGGGCGTACACGATGACCAGGGCCAGCAGGATCGGCAGGAACAGGCATGTCGCGGCGATGGCCGTCACGCCGTTGAAGAGGTATCCGAGCAGGATGCCGGTGACGGCGCCGCCGCCGAGGACGACCTGTTCGCCGAGGTCGCGGCGGCCTACCAGCCCTGTGGGGCGGTGCTTTCCGAACTGATACGTACGAGTCGACATGAAGGGTCACTGATCCTTGCTGGGGTTCGGTCGTCCGGCCTGGCCGCCCGGGGGCCGCGACGGCGGCGGGGGCGTGACGGAAGGCCCGGAGCCCGAGGCGGTTCCTGATGCGGAGGAGGGAGACGAGGGAGATACGGGCGGCATCGGGGCCGAGGTCCCCGAGCCGGTTGACGGCGGGGAGGGCGGCTGTGCCGTGCTCGGTGGCCCGTTGGCTCCCGGTGGGCGTCCGGCCGAGGCGTGGCCACCGGCCGAGGACCAGTCCGGAGAAGAGCTGACGACCGGGTCGGAGGTCGCTCCCTGTGGACGAGCGGCGGCCGGTGCACCGGACGTACCGGTGGTCTCGTCGCCGCCCTGTTGGCCTTCGGGTTGTTCGGGCTTGCCGCCGCCCGCGGCGGCGGTGCCCTGCGCACCCGGGGAACTGGTGGCCTTGTTCTTCGCCATGTCGACGCCGGCCTTGGCAACGGCGGCCCCTGCCGCGACCGGTCCGGCCACAGCAGTTCCGCCGCCCATCTTGACACCGGCAGTCTTGGCGCCAGCGGTCTTGGAGCCGCCGACCAATGAGTCCTGGACACGAGCGCCCATGGCCCTGTTGGCGTGCTGGGCGGGGCCGTCGACCGCTGCGGCCGGGCCGGAGGACTGTGCGCTCTTGCGGTCGTGGTGGAGGCTGGCCATCTCGTCGCCGAAGGCGGGCACCCACTTGTAGAGCGTGGCGGACGCGAAGACGGCGAGCAGAAGGATCAACGCGCCGACCAGGGTCTTGGAGACCGCGTCGGACATGCTCCCCGAGGTGTCGCTGAGGATCGCGCCGCCGAGGCCCAGCAGGGCGAACAAGATCGGTTTACTCAGGCCGATGGCGAAGATGGCGCCGAACCACTTCTTCGACTTGCCCCACAGGTCGCGGTCGACCAGCCCGGCGTTGACGATCGGCCCGAGCGCGACGGCCACGTAGATGGCCGCGCTGCGGATTAGCAGCTCGATCCACATCAGTAGGGCGCCGCACATCATGATGAGGTTGACGACCAGCAGCTGTCCCACGCCCTCCGTGGGGTTGGATGCCATGACCTTGAGGATGTTCTCCAGGAACGGCTTGAAGTTGCTCGTCGCGTACGGCTCGAAGATGGCCGTGACTTCGTCAATGGCTTTCATCAGAAGTGCGATTGCGCCCGGCGTCATGGCGTTGACCACGAACTGGAGGAGCAGGAAGCCGATCGCCTCGGACACGGCGGTGGTCACGGCGACTCCGCGGACCGCCCGCTTGGCCACGGCGATCAGCCACAAGGCGACGGTGAGCAGGCTGGAGGCCGCGAAAATGATCGCGTACTGCTTCAGGAAGCCGGGACTCGTCAGGTCGATCTTCGTCGTGTTCTGGATCAGTTCCAGCATCTTGCGCAGGAACCAGATGTTGGCCTCAGTGAGCTTCTGGAGCAGGAACCCCAGCGGGTCTTTGACGAAGTCGATGGCCGCCTTCGCCTCGCACACCATCGGGATGTAGCAGAAGGGGTTGGCCACCGCCGAGGGCACGAACACGAACCCGATGATCACGTTGACCATGGCCACCGCCTGGAGGCGGCGGCGCCAGCGGCCCGGCGTTCCCCGCTCGACGGTCAGCAGGCCAGGGGCGTCGTCACGCAGTCGCAGGCGCATTGCTGGCACCCCCCACGTCCGCGAAGCTGTTCGCCGGGTCAGCCTCCTGCATGGCCGGCGGCGACGGTACGAGCGGTTCGGACGGCGTGACGGCCGTCGTCTTCCAGGTGCCGTCTTCCCAGACCAGATCCACGGTCATCCGCAGGAAGGCGACCTGCGGGCGCTGCGTCTCGTCCTTCCCCGCGACGCCGCCCACCGACGCCGTCCAAAGCTCGATGCTCGCGGCCTGGTCGGAGTAGGAGATCGAGCGGGTGGCGAGCGCCGCAGTCCGCGTGATCAGTTCGCTGCCGTCGGCGGTCGTCCCGTCCGCGCCGACCCCGCGGTTCTCCATGACCAGACGAGCCGTCGAGTCTGTGTCCGAGGTGACCGAGTGCAGCACGCTCGAAGCGGCGGTGGCCGCCAGCATCCGGTGCCGCCAGTCCTCATCGGTGAAGAACCGGGGGTCGCCGTAGAGCATGGTGGCGCTGACGGCGGCGGCACGCGCGCCGCGCTCGTTGTGTCCGTACGGGGCCGGGAATCCGCTTCGGTCTTCGGAGCCGCTCAGCACGGGGTCTTCTGCAGCGCCCGGGGCGTAGTCCGAGAAGTCGGCCGGCACGTTGGACGCCTGCCGCACGTCGATCGGAGCGACCAGCCCCGTTGAGGCCGAGCTGTCCTTCAGCTTCCAGTCGTTGTCCTCCCAGGTGAGCGTCACCGTCACCGACTGGAAACCCGTCTTCGGTGTCGCGTGCCCGGCCGCGCTGCCGCGAACCGTCGTGGTCCACAGCCGCACCATCGAGCCGTGGGCGTCGAAGCCCAGGACGTGAGCCGACAGGACCCCGGTACGGGTGATGGCCTTCTCGGCGGAGACCTTGGAGGTGTCGCCTCGCAGTGAGCCGACCGCGTTCTCCGCCGCGTGGTCGGCCTTCTTCACCACGGTTCCGGCCGTGTCCTTGGCCGCCATGACGGCCACCGCACGGTGCCGAGCGTCCTTGTCCGTGAGAAACCGGGAGCTGCCCGCGATGGTCGTGTAGTTGGCCGCCGCCGCCTTGGCACCGGATCGAGTGTGCGGGTAGCCGACAGGGACGCCGTGCAGCTCGCGCACGCCTTCGCCGCTCGCCTGCGGAGCTGAGTGAGAGGGTGCTGACGCGGAGGGTGCCGTGGCCGGAGGGGTGCCTGTCGTCATGCTGACGACCACCCCGGCAGCCGTGACGACTGCCGCGCCGCCGGCCGCGATGCCCCAGAGCTTGGCCGACGAGCGGCGCACTCCGCTGGCTTTCGAGGAGGAAACGTTCCTCCGAGATCGGATAGGCATGGATCACACACCCATGCCGTACGTGATGGCGAAGATGGTGCCGAAGCTAGCCACGAGGAAGACGCAGGTCAGACCGCCGACCATCATCCCCTTGCCGCGCGAGCTGTCCATCGTGGAGTGGCCCTCGCCGAACCAGCCCTTCGACTTGCCGACACCGGCCAGGAAGGCGCCGGCGCCGACGACGAGGACGACGGCCGCGATGACGCCGAGGATCACCTTCGCCGTGCCGCCGAGCTTCCCGAAGGGGCCCCAGTCCGGCTTCACACCGGACACGACATCGGCACCGGCGGCGAGGGTCGCGTGCAGGGAAGGATCGGCAGCGGCAGACAGGAGGTTGTGCATTTTCGGCCCCTTGGTGCTGTAGGTGTTTGTTTGGGATGTTTTGGCGTGATTAGCCGACGTGCCGCATCGCGATGATCTGCGGCTTCCAATAGCTGAGCGGCTTGATCCGCACCTGAGCCCCGGTGCGCGGGGCGTCGATGACCTGGCCGCCGCCGATGTACATGCCGACGTGCTCAGGCCCGGCGCTGCCGGGAACGGTGAACAGCAAGTCGCCCGGAACGAGTTGGGAGATGGCCTTGAGGGCGGTCCCTGCGTGGACCTGGTCGTACGTGGTGCGCGGCAGGTTTACTCCTGCCGCTGACCAGGCCATCTTGGTGAGCGAGGAGCAGTCGCAGCCGCCCGCGCCCTCGTACGGCATGACACAGCTGCCGCCCCAGCGGTACCAGGTGCCCAGGGCCGTCTTCGCGGCCGAGATCGCGCGGGCGGCACCCTTGCCGGTAGGTGCGTCCGGGCTGACGGCGTCGGCCCATTCCGAGGCCAGCGCGCGGATGTTGCGCACGTACTTACGGGTCTCGGAATACGGCGGGATGCCGCCGTACTTGATCACCGCGCCGCCGCCCGCGTTGTAAGCGGCCAGCATGTTGTCAGTCGAGTCGCCCGGCACCTTCTTGACCTCTTTGGCCAAGGTGCAGTCGTACGCGGCCTGCGCGGCGACGGCGTCGGCAGGGTTCCGGACGTCCTTGACCCCGTCGCCGTCGCCGTCCCTGCCGTGCTGAGCCCAGGTCCCTGGCATGAATTGCGCGATGCCGAGGGCGCCGACGGGTGACGTCGCACCGGAGTTGAATTTGCTTTCGATGTAGAGCTGAGCCGCCAGGAGCGAAGCTGTGACTTGTGGGCACTCTCCCGCGTGCTTGTTGATCAACTCGCGTACCCAGCCCGGTACGGGCGCGTTCGTCTTGATGCCCCCGCCCGGACCGGCTTCCTGCGCCGAGGCGCTGTCGGCCCCTCCGAACGTGGTCAGCATGGCGACACCAGTGATGAGTCCGGCCGAGACGAGTCCCAGGCCAGCTTGCGTGCCCTTGTTCATCGCGGCCCCGTCACGCCCAGGGCAAGGCGGTGACGCGCCAGCCCTCGGAGGTGTGCTCCAGGCGGAGCGCGAGCTGTTCGCTACTGCTGCGTGCGCGCCCGGACTTCGGGGTCGTCGTGAGGGTGTAGCTCACCCGGACGAGAGCGGAGGAGGCCGTGGCCGCAGGTGCACCGTCGGGGACGGCGGCTGACGTGATCCTTGCTGTCTGATGTGCCTTCTCGGCCCGCAGGGCGGCCCAGGCGGTGTCCTGGCTCGGCCGCTTCTGGGCAAGCACGCCAGCGAGTTCTCCCGAGGCGAGCCGGGCAGCCCGAGCGCCGGCATCCGCGTACGAATGGTCGCCTCCGTCGCGGGCGTCGTGTTCCGCGTAGGCCGTAGCGAAGGCCCGAGCCGTCCGCTCAACCTCTGTCGGCAGACGGGTTGTTGACGGGGAGGCGGTGGTGCCGCTGTGCGGCGGAGCCGTATCGGGGATGCCCGCCGAAACGGAGCGCGGCTGCGGGGACGCGGTCGAGGCCGCGGACGTGCCGCTGTTCGAGCTGGAGCAGCCGGCCGACAGGAGAACCAGGGAGCCAGCCAAGCCTATTGTGGCTGAAATAGGTATGAAACGGGTGTATCGAGGCATGCGGGATCCACAACCTTGGTGCAAGAGATTTCGGAAGTGCGAGCGGCGCGGCCCCGCGGGGGCTGGGGGTCGCGCCGCTCCTTCGCAGGAAGAAGGGGATTCCTCCTGCGGGCTTTACCGGCGAATGCCGGGGAAATCGCAAAGCAGGCCGGAGCGTATAGCTCTATCTGCCTGTCTCATCTGCGGAAGAGGTCGATCGTGTTTCGCGTCTGCGAAACGGTTGAGCTGCCGGGCGCGTTACTCATATCAAGGCCATCAGCCCCTTCCGCGATTCGGACGAGATCGTGAACAGACCTCCACGGCCGAAAAATGCCTCGTGGCGTTGGCCGTGCCTGAATCCTTGCAGGGGTTCGCGGACAACTCGAATCACGAAAAAAGCCGGAACTCAATTCCTGGAATTAAGTTCCGGCTTTCGCTTGGCGGGAGGCTTGTGGGCCCTATGCGGCCCCGTGGCGCAGGTGCTCGATCGCCACGCCGAGCCACGGCGCGGCCGGGCCGGCCAGGAGCAGGGGCGCGCACGTGCTGTACGAGAGCACGACGGTGGGCGGTTCAGCGGTGACTCCGGTCAGGAGGGCGTGGTCGAAGGGCATCCACTCGTGAGCTCCCAGCGGCAGGAGCCGTACCCCGGCCGAGGTGAGGACCACCCGGGCGCCGGTGTGATCGCGCCACTGGGGAAGGGCGGCGTCCTCCGCTTCCTGCCGTCGACGGGCGTCGAGGCGACCGTTGCTTACCCACCGCCGGCCGAAGGTCGGGTGGTTCTCGAAATAGCCGGTGGCCGAGGTCGGGTAGTCGACCTCTGCCCCGTAGAAGCGGGCGGCGGAGCACGCCACGTCCGCGAAGGCGACCTCACCAGCCGCCAGGACAAGGCCGTCCGCCTGGATCGGCACAAGACCGCCCCCGCCCTGGAGGTGAGCCGCGAGGGCGGACGCTGCCTGCACGGCATCGGCGCGGGCGGCGTCCTCCGCCCGGTCGCGTGGGCGAGACCACATCGTCTTTCCTTCCTGATCAAGCTGACCGGCCGGGGTCTGTACGGCGTGAGCCGCAGAGGCCCCGGGCCCGTCATGAGATGAGATCACCACAGGGCGCTGGAGGCGGCAGCGGGTGCCTTCGCCGCCTCTTCATCCTCTTCCTTCAGCCGGGCCAGCAGCACGCCAAGACGGTCGTTGCTGATCGCCTGGTGCTTGCGGACGGCGTCCCCGACAACCTCACGACTGGTCCGTCCGGCCCGCTCGGTGGCGGCCCGCGCAATCGGCAGCAGCTCTGCCAACCAGTCGTCGTCCGCCTCCCGATCCTGGGGGCAATCCGCATCGTCCGGGACGGACGGCTTTTCCCCGTCCGCGGGGGTGCGGACCGCCGTGGGCGCAGCGGATTCCTTGCTCTCCGGAGCTGCCGTGGACGGCGCGCCGTCCGCAGGGCCGCCGTCCGGTCCGCCCGCGCTCTTGCCCTCGCTCACCGCTCCGTCCGCTTCCGCGGACGGGTGGGCGGCAGCGTCATCGGCACGCGGTTCTTGCTTGGGTCGGGGCTCGGCTTTCCGCAGGTCAACGGGTGCTGCGGCGGCGTCCTGCTGAGCGGACGGACCGCCCGTCAGCGGCCGTGGAGGCATTGACGCCGGTGCTTCCACCGGACGAGGACCGGGCTGGACTGGGACGCGTTCGAGCGTCGGAGACGTCTCGCGGACTGGTCCGGGACGGGTTTCAGCCCGGTCCGGGACCGATCGCTCAGCCGTCCGCGCCATCAGGATGTAGAGGTGGACCGATCCCGCCAGCGCGAGCGGCGCGAGCATCGACAACACCCCGACGACGCTGTCCGTGAGGTGCAGCGCGGACCGTCCGGCCTGCGGAGAATCGTTCAACGTGATGGCGTGCAGAGCGTTCGCGCCGAGGCTCGCCCCGGTCGCCGCGAGGAACAGGAACCAGGCGTAGAGCCGCGCGGCGAACCGCTGGTGCCGAAGGAGCACGATCGCCCGCACGCCGTAGGCAATGAACCCGTCGATGAACACCGGGAACAGGTAGGACAAGGTCTCCCTGGCGTGGATCGCGAGGGCGATCTGACGCAGTGCGTCGTACGAGAAGGCGAAGCCGGCCGCGCCGAGCAGGATGATCGCACTGCGGTCCCAGGCCGTCATTTCGTGCAGGCTGTAGCTCTCCTGCCGGTCGGTTCCCGCTGCCGTGTCTATGTGCGCGTATGACATCAGAGGGTGCCACCGTCACGCGGGCTGATGTCCTGCCATGCCGGGGTCTGCGAGAGCAACTGCCCGAGCTGCTCCAGGGAGGTCACCTGGTGCACGTGCTGGCTGGGGCAGCTCATGCAGGACACCCGTAGCGTGATGGACTCCGTGCCGCCCTGGTCGGAGTAGTACAGCTCCAGGTGCTGGCCGCCGGTGGTGTCGAGCGGGGCGAACGCCTGGAGGTGCTCTTCGAAGGACAAGAGACCCAGCGTCTGCCACTCCAGCGTGACCGCCTCCGCGCCGAGGAGCTGGTGGGCGAAGTGGGCCGCCGCCTTGGTGGACCGGGGACCCCAGTTGCGGAAGGCGTCTTCCCGAGCAGCGGTGCGCCGCTTCTCGCCGGCCGTGAGGTGTTCGGCCGCAGAGACCATGATCGGGTGGGGCATCGCGGGGCCTTCCATGGAGTTGCTGGTGGAGATCGTGTCGCCGTCGCCGGGGGCGTCGGCGAGACGGAGCAGGACGTCCGCGTGGCACGGCACGTCGAGGGGGCAGGTGCACATGAGGTCCAGGCCGCGGAGCGCGCGGGCGAACTCGTCCGCGTAGCAGCGGCCGACCGGCCCCCGGAGCGTCGCGGCGAACAGGTCCACCGCTTCCTCCGCGCCCATCGGGGGCCCGGCCGATGACGGGCTTCGGTCCCCTGCCGTGAACGGGTTCGCGTACGGGCTGAGGGGCCCGACGTATGCACAGGCTGTGGACAGGGCGGCGTCCGGTGCCGCTCCTTGCAGACGAACGGGCATCAGGCCGCCCTCCCGCCGCGCCGACGGTCCGCACCGACCATCGGGACCAGGCTGGTCACCATCTCGGCCAGTCGGCTCGCCACACGGGCCCCGACGAAGTCGGTCACGTCCGGCCCGCTCTCGTCCCGCGCGGGCAGGTTGGACGTGATGACGGTCGGGAGGCAGTGGTTGTACCGGTAATTGATGAGGCGGTACGTCACCTCCTCCACCCATTCCGACGCCTTCGCCGTGCCGAGGTCGTCCAGCAGCAGGTACTGCACCTCGCTGAGCCGCCGAAGCTCCCGCTCGGCCGCACCCATAACCTGCGAGGGCCGCAGCCTGCCGTACATGTCGGCGCTGTTCACGGTGATCACTTCGAACCGGTCCGGGCCGCCGGCCGCGATCCTCCTCAGCGCGCCGTACGCCTCGTGCGTCTTGCCCGTGCCGGTCTGGCCGGTCAGGAGCAGGGCCCCGGCGGAGGCGTTGTCGGCCAGAGCCCGATCGGCCCAAGCCTGTACCTCCGGGAGGCTCGCGTCGGCGTCGCGGTACCGGGGCGGCGTCGCGGCGCTCCAGCGGCCCAAGGCGTAATCCGCGCGGGCCCGGTGGTGCCACTGCCGGTGTCCCGGGTTCTCCTCCGCCGAGTCGTCGTCAATCGCTTGCGGCACGGCCTGTAGCCCTCTCGCTGCGAGTATCCGTTCCATGGCCCGCAGGGATGCGGCGCTGCCCGCGCGCTCTAGGTTGGGGGCCATGATCAAAATCCGTTCTGGTAGGCGCTGGGCTGGGCGGTGTTCTGGAAGGGGACCCACGTTCCGGGCTGCCGCCGCAGCGGGACGACGTTGGTCCGGGCCGCCGGTTCCGGGGCCTGGTTGGGGAGATCCGCCCAGATGCGGAGCAGGTAGCGGGCGGACAGCGGCGGGCGCTCGGAGTTCCAGCGGCGGGCGACCATCTCGACCAGCTGGTCGTGGCCCCATCGGGCCGCGAGGGCTGTTACCCGGTCCCATTCCGCTCGGGTCAGCCGCCAGCCGACGATCATCCCGGCCCCGGTCATCGCCGCCACCAGCTCCCGGGCGCCTTCCGGGACCTCGACCGAATCTTGTCCAGCCGGAACTTCCCGGAGATTTGAATCAGAAAAGCTAGCTTGCTTGTTGGTGGTAATACTCCCGTAGGGAGTATTACCACCACGTGCGCGCGAGGAAGTAACTTCCGGATCGCCGTGAAGAGACTTCCAGCTTGAAGGGTCCACAGGGGATTTCGGGGAATAATCCTCTTGGAAGTCCCTTCCGGATTGAGGTACACCTGAGCCCGAAGAAGGAAGTTCCGTCCCCTCGTGCGCCGCCGTACCGCCGGCCTGGCCGACGAGGAGGATCGAGTACCTGCTGGGGTTGGACGCCCCTCCTCCGCGTTCGCGGCTCAGCTCCCCGAGCGACGTCAGGTCACCGAGGCACGTCGTGATCGAGCGGACCGTCAGCCCGGTCAGCCGCGATATCTCCTCCAGGGTCAGGGTCGCTTGCCCCTGATCGTCCGCCTCCCGGGCGAGAGCGAGCAGGACGAGCCGCGAGCCCCTGCATGCCTTGGACTCCGACCACACCAGCTCCGTGGCTATCTGGCTCATCCGAAATTCCCGTCTGATATCTCTATTCGCCGTGCCGGTACGAGGCCGAAGGACTGGTCGTCCTCCGGGATGTACCCCTTCTGATGCGGCTCCGGGGTGAGGTAGAGATCCCCGGTCGGAAGGTAGAAGTCATGGGCGACCCGCCAGTCCGCGAGGTTGCCGAAAGTCCGTCGGACCAGCCGCGCCACACCCTCTTCGGTCTTGTGGTCGAGAAATGTGCGGTAGAAATCAGGCTCGAACAGGTAGGTGAAGCCCCGCCGCACCGGAAAGATGCGGACAAGCACCGCATTGGGTGCAACCATCTTGATTTCATCCCCGAGACTTCTCCGCGTCGCGGCAGTGAGATTGTTCTGAGACATGGTTAAGCTCCAGGTCGCAAGGAATTCCTTGCGGGAAGAATCGTTTCCTCGCGGCCGTCAGGCGGCGTCAGCGCTTCGAGCCGGCGGCGGCGCCATTTCGGTCCTGCGCTTCTGCCGGTGGGCCCGTGCCAGTTTCAACAGGTACTCGTGGGTGATTCCGAGTCCCCGAGCCACAGCGGCGGCGTCCATCGCGCGGTCCGCCGAGAACCGGGCGATCACCTCGTTGCGCTCGGCCTTGCTCAACGCTGCGGTTGAGCCGCGCAGAGCCCGCCCCACAGCGTTCGCGTCCATGCGCTTTTGCCAACTGGCACGCAGGGCGGAGCGTTCCGAGGCGATCAGGCCCCCGCGAATCCCGAATTCCTCGTCGTTGCGCAAGGACTCGACCAGGCAGCGGGCGGCGGTCGTCAGCGGGCAGGCCGCGCACAGGTTCAGTGGCCTGACCAGGGAGAGGCCCAGTCGTTCCACCGTTTCCATCGGTTCGGACTGCGGGCCGTCCCCGAGGGGAAAGAACATGTCGGTATCCCGCCCGGAACAGCGGGCATTCTCCGCCCAATGCTTCCCCCGGGCCTTCTCGGATTCCCTGATGAGGGGGCTCCAATCGCCCCGCAAAGCCGCCTCAGAGAGGTCGGATATTGTGGTTCTCATTTCGCCTCATGGTGCTAGCGGCACGCAGCGCCGTATTCGGCCCGGTGCGAGAAAAGGAATCGAGAGCTGTTGGAACTCTCGTTAACGGGGAGGCGCAAGTTACGCGGCTTCGCGGTCGACCGAGATGTCGGTAACAGGCTTAGCGAAGTTGTAGACGCGCGATTCACCGGGGATCGAGAATTCGACGTCGAGGATTTTCCCCAGCGTCTCCCACTTCTCGTGGTCCCAGTCCGGAGAGGCGTCGAGTTGTGCGCTCACCCAGGCGTCAATGGAGGCGTCGAGGTCGTCCGCGTCAGCCACGGCCGCCCTCACGCTTCCAGCCCGCGAAGGGTGGCCGTCCGGAGGTCGAACGCATGGCCCGTCGCCGCCCACGGCGCGTGGGGGAAGGACCTGATGATCCACCGCGCGAGCGTCAGGGCCCGGGCGCGGGGGACTCGGAGGGTTCGGCCGCGGTCGTCCACGGCGGTCAGTCGCAGGTGGGGCCACAGGGTCCGAGGACCCTGGAGCCGGACGTGGACGACGACGGCGCCGGGCAGTATGGCGGCGAGCCGGACGGCGAGCCGCTCAGCCGGCCCCGAAGCGATGTCCTGCTCCGGGTTGCGCTCCGTAGTGGGGGTCATGCGACACTCCTCTATGTGGTACGCCACTCCGTTGATGCCGTGCTAGGAGCACGGAGTGGCTGTGCGTGACCACGCGCCCTCGCGAAGGGAGCAGGTCACAGGCTGTCTGGCGTCCGGGAGGTGCGAACTCACGGGCGCCGATGGCGTTTTGAGGGGAGGGCGCGCACGCCAGCGGCGTGCGGGTTCCTCCCCTCAAACACGCCGGACCCGGACGGGATCGGCGTGTTGGCGACGACGAGGGGGTGCGAATCCCCTCGTTTTTCGCTAAACTGAAGCTATCGCAGTTCCCTGAAAAAGTCAACGTGCCGAGGTTTCTTCGGCTCAGGCAAAAAATGAGGTCAGATGCCAGCCCGTCACTTCGATCGACTCCGGGTGCGCTCGGTGCGTCGAGCTGCCGAGATCCCGCAGTCCGACGTGGCCCAGGGTGTCGGGGTCGGGGACTCGACGGTGGCGGGATGGGAGCTGGGCAGCTCGGTTCCCGACCAGGAGAAGCTGCCGGCCCTCGCGCGGGTGCTCGGGCAGCCGCTCGACGAACTCTTCCCTCGCAGTGGTCCGCCGGACCTCACGGACCTGCGGTGCGACGCCGGCCTCTACCGGAAGGAGACGGCGGCGGTCATCGGCATGAAGAGTGACGGCCCTGTGGCCGGGGCGGAGGGGGGCGTTCGGCGTCTCAAGGACCGCTACGTCCCCCCGCTGGCGGACGCCTACGGCGTGACCGCCGATGAGTTGCTGCGGGCACAGGAACGTTCGTTTGCGAAGCGTTCGGGCGGCGAAGAGGCCAGCGTCGAGGCCGCTCCCGAGGAGGCGCCTCGCACGCTGGCCGAGAAGATCACGCTGATGCTGGAGCGCTCCTACCCGGCGGGGACTGCACCGGGGGACGCGGAGATCGCGGCGGCGGTGAACGCCCACGCGGGGGCCGAGGTCACGTCGGTCGCTGAGATCGAGAAGCTGCGGACCGGCCGGAGCGAGGACGCGGCACCAGTGGTCCTTGAGGGACTGGCCGGGTTCTTCGGCGTCACGCGCATGTACTTCGAGCCGGACGAGGAGGTCGCCCGCCAGGTCTACGAAGGACTCCGGCTGATGGGCGCCGCCAAGCAAGGGAAAGTGGGCCGGGTCCGGGCCCGAGGTATCGGCGCAGAGGGACTGCCGGCTGGGGTCCTGTCGATCCTGAACAACCTCGCCACCGAGTTGGAGAAGGCCGACCCGGACACCGGCACGAAGTAGTGCCTGCCCCGCAGCCGCCAGGGCCGGGGGACAGGCACTAACAACGGTGTGCTTCCTACTCAGCCGCGTCCGGCTGGTAGCGCTGCCCGGCCGCGAGCACGGCCTTGATGCTCCTCAGCGCGGCGAGATCAGCGAGCGGATCGCCCTCGACCAGCAGGAGGTCCGCGCGGAACCCGGGGGCGATGCGCCCGGTCACCGATCCCAGGCCGAGGGCTGCTGCTGCCTCGCTCGTCGCCATGTCGATGATCGAGCTGTTCGTCAGGCCCAGGTGGGAGTAGAACGCCAGGGCCGGGACCAAGCCGTCGAACCCGGCGCGCTGCACGCCGGCGTCAGTTCCGGCCACCAGGCGCACGCCCGCGTCGGCCATCTGCCGAACCAGGTCGAACATCGCGGCGGCCCGTTCCTCACCGAAGATCCGGGGGAGCATCTGCCAGTGCGGGCTGACCGCCGGGCAGACGGCAATCCGCCGGTCGATGATCTCCGCCAGCACATCCTGTCGGAGGTCGAGGCCGCGGTCCGTCATCCACGTGCAGTGCTCGATCGTGTCCACACCCGCCGTGACGGCCGCGGCGATGCCATCCGACCCATGGGCATGCGCGGCCACCGGCACGCCCGCCTGGTGAGCTTCGTCCACCAGGGCGGCGAGTTCGTCAGCTGTGAACTGGCTTTCGTGGCTGGCCGGGCCGCCCTTGGTCAGGCCCCCGCCGGTGACCATGGCCTTGATGACCCCGGCGCCGGCCGCGACGTTGCGGCGGACCAAGTCGCGCACCTCAGACTCGCCAGAGACCTCGCCGCCGAGGAAGTGGCAGTGACCGCCCACCGTCGTCAGCGGGGTGCCCGCAGACACGATCCGCGGCCCGGGAACGTGGCCCTCGCTGATCGCCGCAGCCAGTCGCAGCGCGAGGCCGTTGCGGTCGCCGAGGTCACGGGCGGTCGTGACGCCGCTGTGCAGAAGCTGCTCGGCCCGGCGGCACATGTCCTCGAAAAGGATCTCGTCCGTCGAGCTCTCCAGCGTCGACACCGGGTCCGGGCTGCCGTCGAACGCGAGGTGAACGTGGGCGTCGATCAGCCCCGGCAGCACCGTCCCGTCGAAGGCGAAGCGGGCTACGTCGGCGCCGGCCTGCTGCTCGATCTCCTCGCGTGGGCCGACCGCGGTGATCGAGTCGCCCTCGATGAGCACCGCGCCGTCCTCCAGGTACCGCCCCGAAGCGATCAGCACCCGCTTGCTGGTGATCAGCATTCCGTCTCCTTGATCCTTGCGGGTCACGCCGCATCTCGCAGTGCGTCGGACACCGCAATCAGCTGTTTCACATCCGACTGCCGGTCGCTGCCCAGCGCCATGGCCAGGGGCACGGGCGGCCGCTTTTCGGGGGTACCCTTCCCGATCCGGGCCGAGGCCCGGCGAAGGCGCGCGGCCAGCTCCTTCGCGTCGATGTCCAGAAGACTGCCGTCCTCCCCCTCATCGAGCAGGTGCGGGCTGATGTCCACCAGGCCGTCTCGGCACTCCACGATGCGGCGGTGGTAGCGCCGGTGGGTGCCGCGAGCCCGCCAGCGGTCCAGCGCCGCGGGCGAGGCCGGCCGCAGTACGTTTTCGGGGTACGCCTCGCTCAGCAACTCCCACAGCGGGGCGAGCCGCCTGTGGTCGCGCCGGTGCCGGAGCCAGAGGCGAAGGGAGGAGATCCGGGCCCGCGCTGCCGAGTACGTGATCCCGGTCGCGAACAGCAGGATCGAGGCCACCAGGAGGAAGGCCACGGGTGCCATCACCGGCTTGGGGATGCCGACGCCGGTCCAGCGGACCGCGACGATGACGGCACGAATCGCGCAGGCTGCGGCCATCGCGCCCAGACCCACCGCCGCCATCCACAGGCCGGTGGAGTGCGGGCGCCGAGACATCCGGGCATAGCGGCGCGTCCACCGGGCCGCCATCGCGAGGGCGTACATCAGGTACAGACCGGCACCGCTGTAGAAGAAGGCGATCTGCGGAATCGTCATGTCGGCCGTGCTGAACGAACCGGCGAAGACCTCGTGGGGCACCGACAGGGCCGCCACCGTGATCGCGACGATGACGACCGAGACGAGCACTCCTTCGTTCCGGGCCCGGACGCGGCTCGCTTCGCCGTCGGAGGCCGAGTGGAGGTAGAAGCACATGAGGTAGTAGACCGCCAGGAGCAGCAGCACGTTCTGGATCAGCTTTGCCGTCCCGTGGCCGGCGACCATGTCGACGCCGGAACTCCCGCCGGGCATTGTCACCGGGTACGACAGTGCGGCGCAGGCCAGGCAGAGCGTCACCGCTCGCAGCGGTCGGTCGCCGGGGGAGCGCTTGAGCTGGTAGAGCTTCCACAGGAGAGCAGCCAGCAGCACCAGGAGTAGCGGTTCCACGGTTACAGCCACCCCCGCCGGTCAGCGAGCGCCGCTTCCACGCGGCGCACCTCGGGGTCGTCCGACAGCGGAGTGGTGCCGTCCAGTACGGACGACCACTCCAGGATGATCGTGGCCACCAGCTCGACAGAGCACTCCTCGCCATCGTCGTACGAGCACCGGCGGCGCGCGACGCGCTTGATCGCCTCAGGGGTGAACCACGGCAGCATGCTGGCCCAGCCCTCGACGTAGACGGCCATCTCCTCGGCCGTCTCCTCAGCCGCCTCTGCGACAGGTGCGTCCTCGGTCGGTTCCCCAGCCGCGGCTTTCGCTGCGGCCTCCTCGTGCTCCGCGACGAGGATGTGCCCGATCTCGTGCAGGCGGATGTGGTCTTGGTGCAGGCGGGTCGTCTCCGACTGGTAGAGGATCACGTCGTGGTCGTCGTACTCGACCCAGAGCCCCGACGGCCCCGGCTTCTCCAGGGGAGCCTCCAGCATGTAAAGCGGCCGTCCCCGCCGCTTGCTGAGCGCCTCGCAGAGCTTGTCCACGTCGAGCGGAGGCGTGATCCCGAGGTCCTGGAGCTCGCGCCGGATCAGCCGGTGCAGATCCCTCTCCACCGTCCGGCTCGCCGCCGGAAGCCAGCGGCCGAGACCCCAGCCCCGGCCCGCTCTGCCCTTCGCTGGCACCTCGCCAAGGCCCGTCGCTCGAAGGCGGCCCTTCCCTGACCACATGTGAGTAATACCTTCCGACATGCGAGTGATGGCTCCCCCCGAGCCGGGCGACACCGCACCTCGTGAAGACGCTGTTCAGGTCCCCCGAGGCCGGCGGCGGCAGCGCCGCCCACCCGTACGTCCCGCGGCTACTGGTCAGGCGCACAGCCTGACCCTCCAGAGCGCATCGCAGCAGGTGACGAGGCTCAATGGAGCTTCCGGGGACCTCCATGGACATTACGTGACGTCCCAGCCAAGCCATGGCTGAAAACCATGATCGACTTGAATGCCTCACGGGTGATCATGGAGTGGCAAACCGTGTTAAATCACCCCATGACTCATTCGCTCAAGGCGTTGAGCTGCGCGTTTGGTGGACGGTCCGGGCGCGCCAAGGTGCGCGATCATGGAGCCATCCTGTTGCTGATCCGTAACCTTCCGGCCGGGGGCTTGTCTACGACTCCGGGTCGTAGAAACCGCAGTTCAGGCGGGTTGTGGCCATACTCACTTCGGTGCAGTCCCGGTAAAAGCCGCTATACGCTCAAGTCATGCCAAACGCGATATCAAGCCAACCCGACAGCTATGCCGAGTTCTGGTCCGAGTACCACCTGTGCACCCTGACCACGCTCCGCCCGGACGGCCGGCCCCACGTCGTGCCCGTCGGCGTGACCCTCGACGCCGCCGCCGGTGTGGCCCGAGTTATCACACGCAAGTCCAGCAAGAAGGTGGCCAACATCCTCGCGGCCGATGGGCCCGCCCGAGTCGCGATCTGCCAGGTCGAGGGTGGCCGGTGGGCGACCCTCGAAGGCACCGCGGAGGTCTGCACGGACGCCGCAGCCGTCGAAGACGCCGTCGAGCGCTACGGGCAGCGGTACAACCGCACGCCGGCCCCCGATCCGGAGCGGGTGGTCATCCGGATCTCGATCGCGCGGGCGATGGGCCACACGGCACCGCCCGCCCGGCGGCCGTCCGCAGCTTGAGCGATCAGCCGAGCGTCCAGCGGTGCGGACCAGCCCGCTGTTCGCCGCCCAATGGGATGAGGGGCGGGGCCGCCCCTGGGTGTCGGCCCCGCCCCTCCTCCATGCTGCTCGACCGCTGTCGAGCGCCGGACTGCTACTTCCACACAGGGATGAGCCGCTTAGGGTTCGGCGTCTTGTTCCCCTTCTGCCCTGGAAGAACCTGGACGGCGGAGAAGATTTCGAAGAGCACGTGACGCTTCTGTGAAAGGTCGTACTCGCCAGCAAGCCACTTCTTGGCAACGTCGTTAGGTGCCTCGTTCTGCACGTCTGCGGCCAGTTCAAATTGGGCCCGCTCGCGACGCAGGTTCTTGACTTCCTTCTCCAGCGGAATAGCCAAGCGATAGAACATGTCGGCGGGGACTTCGTCCTCCTGCCACCTCTTTTCCAGTTCGGCGAGCTTGTCCGCCTTCTGCTGAAGTTTCTGTTCGTGGGGCCATGCGATCTTGACCGGAACGAAAGTTGCCTGGGCCTTCTTAAGTTTCGCCAGTACCAGGCGCTGGAGCTGCTTGTCGACCATGGGGCCAGAGATCGAGTTGTGCGAGCACGTCGAGCACGTGTAAACGTACGGGCTCCGCTTGCTCGTGGTCTTCGAGCCGCCCATGGCCTCGTTGCAGACGCGCGTCGTGACCGTCCCGTTGGTCTCTTCCTGGATGCGGTACTGGCAGCGAAGGAGCGTGGAACCCAGGTACTTGATGGTCTTCGGGATGCCGGTGATCCTGGGCGTGCCGGAGCCACGGGCAAGGTAAGTGCTGCCCGGTCCGAAGGTGGCGCACACCGCACGCCATTTCTCCGGCGTGGTCACGGTTTCCCAAACTCCCACGATCGGGGAGTCGTCGTCATCCAGCACGAGTTCGCCGCGGTTCGCGCGATATCCGCACACGCGCGGCGCGGTCATCATCTGTGTGAGGGTCTGCGGAACGATATCGCCTCCGCGACTGCCCTTCAATCCTCGCCGCCGCGATTCGGCGCAAAGGGTACTCATGGCTTTTCCCTTGATGCGCTCGTCAATCGCCCACGCGAGAAAGTCTGACTCGACCCGCCGAAGCGTCGTCCGGTCTTCCTCCCAGCCGAACGGCCTCGGGCCGCTGTGAGGCAAGCCGTCGAGTATTCGGTCCTGGTGCCAATCGCGGATTCGACGCTTCTTCTTCATGGCCTCGGCCTTGTTGACCACCGCCATGATGCCGGTCTTGATGATCTCGCTTTCCTCGGTGAGATCCATCGGGCCCGACGGGGTGTAGAACCGCCGGCTCGGGTCGAGCGTGATCGCCTCGACAAAGTCCTCCCAGTCCCGGTCCGTGCGCTGCACGCGGTCCTGGTCCACGCAGATGACCCCGTGGACCGGGTAGCCCTCCGAGGTCTGCCCCCGGCGGAGGTCCCGGAGCATCGCCTGGAAGTCTGGCCGGACCACGTCGCGCTTCGAGGCCGACAGGTCGTTGTCGGTGTACCGGTGAACGATCACGGCATTGTGGCGAGCCGCGTTCCTGTCGTTGCGACGGTGCTGGTTGGCCACACCCTTACCCGCCGACCACGCGGATGTGGCGGCCTTCTTCTTGTTGTGCTTGCGCCAGTCGTCCGAGATCCGGGAGTACGCGATCAAGAACGGCGTATCGGGGTGCAGCCGGGCAAGCTCCTCCGGCGGAGCGAGCCCGGCGGGCCTGCCGCGCAGCTCAAGATCGTCCGGCCCGGTCTCGTCGGGTGGAACGGTGGACATGGCGTGTTGGTGACTGGTTGCGCTCAAGGGGTTACTCCTATGCCACTCCGTTGATGCCGTGCCGGGAGCGCGGAGTGGCTGTGCGTGACCACGCGCCCTCGCGAAAGGGAGCAGATTGCAGGCTGTCTGGCGTCGGGGAGGTGCGAACTCACGGGCCCCGATGGCGTTTTGAGGGGAGGGCGCGCACGCCGACGGCGGGCGGACCCCTGCCTTCCGCCGCGCCGGGGACCCCGGACGGGATCGGCGCGGTGGCGAAGGTGAGGGGCGCGAATCCCCTCGTTTTTCGCTAAACTGAAGCTATCCCAGGTCCGCAAAAAGGTCAACGCGCCGAGGTTTCTTCGGTTCAGCCCAAAAGGGCCTCGTGTCAACCCGCCGCTTCGATCGACTCCGGTTGCGCTAGGTGCGGCGAGCTGCCGAGATCCCGCAGTCCGACGTGGCCCAAGGCGTCGGGGTCGGGTACTCGACGGTGGTGCGATGGGAGCTGGGCAGCTCGGGTTCTGACCAGGAGTACAGGAGAAGCTGCCGGGCCCCGCGCGGGTGCTTGGGCTGCCGCTCAGCGAACTCTTCCCCGCGACGGCCCGGCTGCCCGAAATCTGCGCCGGGCGGTCCGGATCATGGGACGATGCCGGTATGAACCGACTGGCTAACGAGCAGTCGCCCTACCTACTCCAGCACGCTTCCAATCCGGTGGATTGGTGGCCATGGGGAGAGGAGGCGATGAATGAAGCTAAGCGGCGGGACGTGCCCATCCTCTTGAGTGTGGGCTATGCGTCCTGCCACTTATGCTTCTACGAATTCACTGGTGCCATGTGATGGCCCACGAGTCCTTCGAGGACGAGGTGACCGCGGCCCAGGTCAACGCGCACTTCGTCGCCGTCAAGGTCGACCGCGAGGAGCGGCCCGACGTCGACGCCGTCTATATGGAGGCCGTGCAGGCGGCGACCGGCCAGGGTGGCTGGCCGATGACCGTCTTCCTCACCCCGGACGCGGAGCCCTTCTACTTCGGTACGTACTTCCCGCCCGAGGCCCGGCACGGCATGCCCTCCTTCGGCGACGTCCTCGACGGGGTGTCCCGGGCCTGGACCGAGCGGCGCGACGAGGTCGGCGAGGTCGCCGGGAAGATCGTCAAGGACCTGTCGTCCCGCTCGCTCGCCTACGGCGGCGACGGTGTGCCCGGCGAGGAGGAGCTGGCCCAGGCCCTGCTCGGCCTGGTCCGCGAGTACGACAGCCGCAGCGGCGGGTTCGGCGGTGCGCCCAAGTTCCCGCCGTCGATGGCGCTGGAGTTCCTGCTCCGCCACCACGCCCGTACGGGAGCGGAGGGCGCGCTGCAGATGGCCGCCGACACGTGCGAGGCGATGGCCAGGGGCGGGATCTACGACCAGCTCGCCGGCGGCTTCGCCCGCTACTCCGTGGATCGGGACTGGGTGGTTCCGCACTTCGAGAAGATGCTCTACGACAACGCCCTGCTCTGCCGGGTGTACGCCCATCTGTGGCGGACCACCGGCAGCGACCTGGCCCGGCGGGTCGCGCTGGAGACGGCCGACTTCATGGTCAGGGAACTGCGCACCCCCGAGGGCGGTTTCGCCTCCGCGCTCGACGCCGACAGTGACGACGGGAGCGGGAAGCACGTCGAAGGGGCGTACTACGTCTGGACGCCGGCGCAGCTGACCGCAGTGCTCGGCGAGGAGGACGGCGAGTACGCCGCGCGGTACTACGGGGTGACGATCGAGGGCACCTTCGAGGAGGGCGCCTCCGTGCTCCAGCTCCCGCAGGACGCGGGGGTCGCCGACGCGGAGAGGATCCTCTCGATCAAGGAGCGGCTGCTCGCCGCCCGCGACGGGCGGGAGCGCCCGGGGCGCGACGACAAGATCGTCGCCGCCTGGAACGGCCTCGCGATCGCGGCGCTCGCCGAGACCGGCGCCTTCTTCGACCGGCCCGATCTCGTCGAGCGCGCCACCGAGGCCGCCGACCTGCTCGTACGGCTCCACATGGGTGAGGGCGCCCGGCTCTCCCGCACCTCCAAGGACGGCCGCGCCGGGACGAACGCGGGTGTCCTGGAGGACTACGCCGATGTCGCCGAGGGCTTCCTCGCTCTTGCGGGGGTGACCGGCGAGGGCGTCTGGCTGGAGTTCGCGGGCTTCCTCCTCGACATCGTGCTCGACCAGTTCGTCGCCGAGGGCGGCGCGCTCTACGACACCGCCCATGACGCCGAGGCCCTGATCCGCCGCCCCCAGGACCCCACCGACAACGCGGCCCCGTCCGGCTGGACGGCCGCCGCGGGCGCCCTCCTGTCGTACGCCGCGCACACCGGTTCCGCGGCCCACCGCACCGCCGCCGAGGGCGCGCTCGGCGTGGTCAAGGCGCTCGGTCCGCGCGCGCCCCGGTTCATCGGCTGGGGGCTCGCCACGGCGGAGGCCCTGCTCGACGGGCCGCGCGAGATCGCGGTGGTCGGCGGTCCCGGCGACGAGGACCTGGCCCGGTCGCTGCACCGCACCGCGCTGCTCGGCCCGGCGCCCGGCGCCGTGGTCGCCTTCGGCGCCCCGGACAGCGAGGAGTTCCCGCTGCTCAAGGACCGCCCGCTGGTGGGCGGGGGCGCGGCCGCGTACGTCTGCCGGCACTTCACCTGCGACGCGCCGACGACGGACCCGGCCGATCTGGCCCGCTCGCTCGCCCGCTAGACCCTGCGGCTAGAGGCAGACGAGAGAGGTGCCTCCGGTCGGCCGGTAGTCGCCCAGGCCCAGGGGGATGGTGCTCGTCGAGGTGGGGCGGGCCGCCGGCAGCGGCCGGTCGGAGCGCAGCGCCTCGAACACCTCTGCCGCGTGCTCCTCGTCCACGGCGAGGGAGGATCCGACGCCCTCGATGGTGGGGTTGAAGTGGCTGATCGGTACGGTCGCGAACTCCATGTCGGACGTACGGAGGTGGCCGAGGCGGGCGGCGAGCCGGACCATCTCCGGTACGGAGAAGGAACGTTCCGCCGACGGCGCTGCGGCCCGCAGGGTGGTGGCGATGTGCCACAGCCGGACCGGGTCGTGG
This sequence comes from Streptomyces sp. NPDC014870, assembly GCF_043081505.1. Lineage (NCBI taxonomy): Bacteria > Bacillati > Actinomycetota > Actinomycetes > Kitasatosporales > Streptomycetaceae > Streptomyces > Streptomyces sp. NPDC014870. Next base: position 370,458 of record NZ_JBIBWQ010000008.1, on the reverse strand, counting down.
CGCAGGCTGTTCCTGACCGTCCGCCAGGTGTTGAGCACGAACTTCTGCTGCTTCAGGACGCGCCCGAAGTCCATCTTCCCGTCGCGCCGTGACCGTACGTACTGCAGCGCCTCGCCGCCCCGGACCCGCTTCGTCCCCGGGGCCAGGTCGATCCCGGTGACCGGGTCCTTGAGCGGGTCCTTGGTGCAGATCGGCACCCCGCCGTCGACCCGGTCGACGCCGTCGACGAAGTGCCGGAAGTCGATCTCCAGGTACCGGTGGACGGGTGTTCCCGTCATCCGCTCGACGGCCTCGATCGTGAACGAGGGTCCGCCTTCCGAGTGGGCCGCGTTGATCTTCGCCAGGTGCGGTCCGTGCTTCCTGCCCGACCGCTGGTCGACGTGCGGATCGGGGAACTTCGTGAGCGAGTCCCTGGGCATGCTGACCACGCTGACCCGGTCGCGCGCGGCGGAGACGTGCACCAGCATCATCGCGTCGGTGCAGTCGCAGCCCTTGCCGCCGGCCTTGAACCGCTTCAGCTCGTCGGCGGTCAGCCCCGCCCGGCTGTCCACCCCGACCAGCAGGATGTTGAGACCGTCCGGCGGGGACGGCAGGGCGGGTGCGGCCCCGGCGAGCGCACCGGAGCCGAGGACGACGAAGAGCGCCGAGACGAGCGCGATCCGGCGTGGACGGGAGGAGCTGACGGTCTTCACGGGCTCACCACCGAGGTGCGGGGACGGATTGCCCCGCACCGTAAGTCGCACGTCGTCGCACACAGGTTCGCGACGCGACATGGTCCGGTCGAATCACTCTCCTGCGGGCACTGTGTAATGATGCGGGAACCGCCGTGGAGGGGAGGGAAGATGGCAGCCGATCCCGGGAAATGGGAGCGGATGGCCTTCATTCCGAAGAGCCGTTATGTGGCCGACCCGCCACCTGTCGACCGGGGGCCCTTCCCCGTCTATTCCTCGCTGGTCCAGCAGTGGGCGCTGGCCGGGCGGACCGTCCCCGGCATGCCGGACCGCGAGTGGGAGCGGCTGGTCGCGATGCCCGTCTGGCCGCGCTGACCCCCGCCGAAGCCTCCGCCGTCCGCGCCCCGGTGGGGCTCAATGGAGTGAATGCGGCGCTGCCTGCGATAAGCCGGTTTCCTTTTCCGGGCATGGTCGTTGTGATGTGTGCGGCGGAGGCCGGGGGCTGCATTGCACCGGCGATTCGCGAAATCCGCGAAATTCCGTCCGCCGCGGAAAGGACCTAAGAAAATGAAGTGCAAGAAGGCCGCGGTCGTCGTCGCCGGACTGTTCATGGCCCTGGGTGCGGCCACCCCCGCGATGGCGGACGCCGACGCGTACGGCGCGGCCATCGGCTCGCCGGGTGTCCTCTCGGGCAACCTCGTCCAGGTCCCGGTCCACGTGCCGATCAACGTCTGCGGCAACTCCGTGAACGTCATCGGCGCCCTGAACCCGGCTGCCTTCAACACCTGCGTCAACGCCTGACGTACCCCCAGGGCCGGCCTCCGGAGCTTCCTTCGACGCTCCGGAGGCCGGCCCTTCGTCATGCCCGCGCGGCCGGCTTCCGCTCCTCGCCGGTACGGGGACGGGTCACCGTGCCGCGGGCCGTGGCCCGCAGCCGCTGCCGCACCCCGCGCACGAGCCGGCCGGCCGTGTAGCCCGCGCCGAACACGAACCGCATCGACGGACCGTACGAAGGAGCCGTGAGGAGTCCCGCGAGGAACAGGCCCGGCCAGGACGACTCGAAGCGCGCCCCCACCTCGGGCGCCCCGCCGGCGCCCACCGTGCGCAGCGCACCCCGGAGCGCGGGCGAGAGCACCCCGGCCCGGTCCAGGCTCGGGGTGAACCCGGTCGCGGCGACGACGTGGTCGGTGGTCAGGACCTCGCGACCCGAGGGCCCCGACACCTCCAGCCGCAGCCGCTCGTCGCCTGTCGGCTCCGCCGCCACGACATGCGTCCCGAGGCGTACGTCGGTCACGGCGGCGAACCGTTCGCGCAGCCACCAGGCGCCCGCGGGGCCGAGGGCCGAGTCGAAGATCCGCTCACGGGTGGGCGCGGGCAGGCGCCGGAAGAGCCCGGGGGTGTCCGCGTACAGCCGGTTGTGCCAGCCGCAGCCGAGGCCCGTGTGCGGGGCGCGCAGCGACGGCCAGAGGCCGCGGTCGAGGGCCGGCGGGAGGGTGTTCCAGTGCAGTCGGTCCGAGCGGGCCAGGATCCGGGCGCGGGCGCCCTGTTCGGTGAGGATCGCCGCCGTCTCCAGGGCCGCCTGGCCGGCGCCGACGACGGTGACGTCCCGCCCGGCGAAGCCGTCGAGCTCGCCGTGGTGGCTGCTGTGGGTGACGTACGCGCGCGGAAGTCCGCGCAGCGGGCCGGGGATCTCCATGAACGGCAGGACACCGACGGCCAGCGCCACCGTCCGCGTACGGAGCGTCTCGCCGTCCTCCGCGACCACCTCGAAGCCGGCCGAGCGCGGGGCGACCGACGCGATCAGGCGTTCGTCGAGCGCCGGGACCGCTTGGCGGGCGAACCAGTCGCCGTAGTCGGCGAAGAAGCCGACCGGCAGCGGGACGCCGTGCTCGGCGCGGACCCCCCGGGTCGTCGCGTAGGCGTCGAGCCCGTACGCGCCGCGCGGGTCGGAGAGATGGGAGGCCCAGGGCTCGGACTTCAGGAACATCCCCGAGGGCATGGCGTGCCACGACTCCATCGGGCGCCCGAAGGTCCGGCAGTTCAGGCCGTGGGCCGCCGCGTGGGCGGCCACCGAGAGCCCGTAGGGTCCGGCTCCCACAATCACCAGGTCGTACATGGTGCCTTCCGTTGTCATCGTCGGATCATGCGGTCGGAGGCGGAGCGGGCCGTCGGCTGCGACGGCACGTCCGGCGCCTTCCGTTGCGGGCCCGGCGCGAGAATCCGGCGCAGCGCCACCAGGCCCTTGCGCAGGACGTGGACGAGCCAGGTCCCGGCCATCGCGAGCGCAGGCGCCAGGTCGTCGGCGGCGAACCAGGCGGTCTCCGTCCGCCCGCGCGGGCCGTCCGCGCGCCGACGGCCGGGCGAGGTGAGCACGGACAGCGCCGCGTAGTTCTCGACCACGAACCGGCGGCCGTACGCGGGGGAGTGCGCCGGGACCGTACGGCCCGTCAGGTCCAGGTGCATCGCGCGGACGACGTCGAGCCCGTCGGGGTCGGCGAAGAGCCGGAACTGCGCGCCGGGCCGCGGATTGAAGTCGAGCAGGTGGTACGCGCCCGTCGCCCGGTCGAGCCGGAAGTCCAGGTCGAAGACGCCCCGGTAGCCGAGCGCGGCGAGCAGTTCGCGCGCCGTCCGCTCGACCGCCGGGTTGGCCGTCCAGCGCCCGACCGCGGTGAGCCCCGCCCCCTCCGGCCACGAACGCTCCTTGCGCCCGGCGGCCCCGGCCGCGACGCGCCCGGTGGCGTCGGCGTATCCGTGGAAGAACCAGTCAAGTTCGCGGCCCGGCGGCAGCAGGCGCTGGAGCAGCAGCCGGCTGCCCGCCTCGGGCGTCCGGGTGTACAGCGACCGGACCTCGGGGAGCGACCGCACGATCGAGGTGCTGCGCAGCCCGCTGCCCGGCGGGAGCAGCCAGGGGCGGCTCCACTTGGCGACCACGGGCAGTCCGAGCGTCCACGCCATGGCCGCGGCCTCGTCGGCGCTCTCCGGGAGTTCGGTCGGCGGGTGGGGCAGCGACAGGGCGCGGCAGGTCTCGGCGAGCTCGGCCTTGTCGGCCACCCGGGCAAGCCGGTCCGCCGACTGGTCGGGCAGCAGGTAGCGGTCCGCCAGCTCGGCGCGGTGCTCGGCCAGGGCGAGGGCGCCCAGATCGTCGAGGGGGACCAGGAGCGCGGGGGTCGCCAGGTCGGCGGAGAGGCGGAGCAGGAGGTCGGCCAGGGCGGCGGGGAGGGCGGACGGGGAGCGGGGCGCGGGACGGGTGTGGACGGACCGGACGTAGCGGGAGCGGGCGGCGGGGCTGGTCCGGGACTCCAGGACCGCGTGGACCGGGACACCGGCTCTGCCCAGGGAGCGCGCGGCGCCGAGCGTGCCGTGGTGGAAGGGATTCCGGTCGAGTCGCACGAGGACTGCGGGGACACGGGTGTCAAAACTCGGCACGGCTTTCCTTCGTCTCGGGTGCCCCAACTGGGCGATGAAATACACCAATGGACTACTGATCAGATCGGCGCGGAGTTCACGGTCGGCTTATTAGGAATACTTTCTGAGAATCCGACTGACGGACCATCAAGCGGCGTGATGTGCGAAGGAGCGGCCATGACAAATCGGAAGCGGAAGGTGTCGAGTGTGTGGTTGGGGGTGTTCACCGCAGGTCTCCTCGCCTCAGGTTCCGTCGTGCTGTCCTCGCCCGCCCACGCCGCCGAATCCGTAACGACACGAGACCCCGAACCGACTCTCTCCACCGCACTGGGCGCGTTCCTCGAATCGGGGCCGCACGGCGTCAACCGGATCGGCCAGCTGGAGCGCTGGCTCGGCGGCCGGGAACTCCGGGTCGGCCACACCTACCTCCCCGGCGACCTCTGGTCGAACATCGAGAGCCCCCCGGGCTTCCTGGACGCCTGGGCCAAGTGGCGCAACGAGCAGGCAGACCGGCTGTTCGTCCTGAACGTACCGATGTTGGAGCGGAACGAAGCCGGGGTCTCCGACTACGAGGTGCGCCGGCAGCTCCAGCTCGGCGCGTCGGGGTACTACGACCACCACTTCAAGAAACTGGCCGAGCGGCTCGTCGCACTGAAGGCCACGGACACCGTCATCGTCCTCGGCTGGGAGATGAACGGGACGACGTACACCCACCGGTGCGCGCCGGATCCCACGGCGTGGAAGAAGTACTGGACGCGGATCGTCACGGCGATGCGCTCCGTACCGGGGCAGCAGTTCCGGTTCGACTTCAATCCGAGCCGGGGCACGGACGCCATTCCGTGGACGCAGTGCTATCCGGGTGACGACGTGGTCGACATCATCGGAATGGACTCGTACGACCAGCCGCCGGGGTCGAGTTTCGACCAGCACGTGAGCGAGCCGTACGGGCTGCAGAAGCAGGTGGATTTCGCGGCCGAGCACGGCAAGGAGATCTCGTACCCGGAATGGGGTCTCTTCCGGAACGGCGACAATCCCGAGTACATGCGGCGCATGCTCGAATGGATGGCCGAACACCAGCCGCTGTACCACACGATCACGGACTACTGCCCGCACGGCGTCTGGCAGTGCGACGACAACCCGCGTTCGTCGCAGGTCTTCCGGCAGATGCTGTCGGGTGCGGAGCCGGAGGTCCCCGAGGTTCCGGAGGTGCCTGAGGTTCCAGAGGAGCCGGAGGTACCTGAGGTGCCTGAGGTGCCCGAGGTGCCTGAGGTGCCTGAGGTCCCGGAGGTGCCTGAGTTCCCGGAGGCACCCGAAGTACCGGAGGTGCCTGAGGTTCCCGAGGTGCCGGAAGTCCCCGAGGTGCCCGCGGAGCCCGAGGTTCCGACGATCCCTGTACCCAAGCCGGAACCGAAGCCCGAGCAGCCTGAGCCCAAGCCCGAGCAGCCGGAACCGAAGCCCGAGCAGCCGGAACCGAAGCCCGAGCAGCCGGAACCGAAGCCCGAGCCGAAGCCGGAACCGAAGCCGGAACCCAAGCCCGAGCCCAAGCCGGAACCCAAGCCCGAGCCCAAGCCCGAGCCGAAGCCGGAACCCAAGCCCGAGCCCAAGCCCGAGCCGAAGCCGGAACCCAAGCCCGAGCCGAAGCCTGAGCCCAAGCCCGAGCCCAAGCCGGAACCCAAGCCTCAGCCCGCGCCCGAGGAGGCCTGCTGGACCCTGAACCTCGGTTCGTGGGTGGAGAGCTGGACCGGCGGCAAGGTCTGCGTCCCCAAGGTCGACATGAACTGGAAGGACGAGGTCGAGGCGGAGGTCAACGACGCCTGGGAGGACGTCCTGGACAGCGACAGCTGGCCCTTCTGACGTCCACCCCCACCCGCACGGCGGCGGAGGAGATCATCCTCCGCCGCCGTCGGCGCGTCCCGGCAGCAGTGTCGACAGCCGTCCCGGCAGCCGCTCCCGCAGCCGCCCGAGCGCCTGCCCGACCCAGGCCCGCTCCCGCGCCTGCCGGGCCGCCCAGCGCCTGCCGTCCGCCGCGCCCGCGCGCAGCCACAGCAGCGGGGCCGTACCGCCGCCGGCCAGCATCAGCCGCTGGTTGCGCACGGTCTCCGGCCGCCAGTGCTGCTTGTACGGCTCCGTGCCGCGCAGCATGCTCAGCGTCGCCCGCCCGCTCGCGCTGGTCTCGCGGGCCCCGTGCCGCAGCAGCATCGTCGCCACGTCCACCTTCCGCTCGCGCAGCAGGGGATCGACGCCGTACAGATAGCCGCCCGCGAGGCGCGGCGACATCAGCGTGAGGTCGGCCGCCACGACGTCTCCGTCGAGCCGGAACTCCGTCACCCGCGCGTCCCCGTGCCCGACCATCGGCCGCACGGCCCGGGCCAGGTGCTGGGCGAACCGGTCGCTGGTGTGCTCGACGGTCACGCCCCGGCCCCGCCACTGGAGCTGATGCAGCTTCAGCAGGCGCTCCAGCGCGTCCGGCACCTCCTCCTCGGGCACGATCCGCTCGTCGATGCCGAGCGCGTCCAGTTTCCGCAGCTTCGCCCGCACCCGCTGGGCCCTGCTCGACGGGATCCGTTCCAGGAGGGCGTCCATGGGCACGGCGGGCAGCTCCAGGCAGAGCGAGTCGGGCAGTCGCCGCCTCGGCCCCCGCCAGCGGGCGAAGACCTGCTCGGCCGCCGCCCCCGGCCGGACCTCGCGCAGATCGATCACCGCGCCCCGCGCCGCCCTGGCCAGCGCCCCGGCCAGCGCGGGCGCCGCCTCGGGGCACGCGTCGTCGAGCAGCACGTCCGTGAAGTCGGTGATCGCACCGCCGAGCTGGGTGAGGACGGGGAGCGGACCCCGGGCGCGCATCAGGGGCGCCGCCGCGACCAGTTCGCCGTCCGCACGGCGTACGAGCACCACCCGCAGCGCGCCCGGGGTGCCGTACGACACCCACCAGGAGTGCAGCCAGGAGTGCGACTGGAACGGGGTGGCCGTGGAGCAGCGGGCGTACAGCGACGCCCACCGCTCGGCGAGCCGCCCGAACTCCGCGCCGTCCCGACAGACCTCCGCCCGCAGCCCTCTGCCCGGGACGCCGGCCCCCGTCACACCGCCTCCCGTTCCGGCTGCGGCTGCTGCTGGGCCGCCGTCGGGCCGGGCACGGCGGCCGTGGCCGTGGCCTGCCGGGAGTGCCGGGCGTCCGTGCGCGCCGCGCGCTGCGGCCGTACGAGCAGGGCGAGGCCGCCGAGGAGGCCGCCCGCGCAGCCGCCGACCAGCGCGGAGAGCGGGGCGGACGGTGAGACGGGCGCCACGGGCTTGGTGGCGCGGGAGAACTGCACGACCTTCACGCCCGTGCTGCCCGACACGTGCGTGCTGTTGGTGACCAGGGCGCGGGCCACGCCGTCCGCCATGGAGACGGCCTTGGCGGGGGTGGCGGAGCGCGCGGTGATGGAGATCATCGGCGCGTCGGGGGAGGTCGCCGCCTGCACGCTCGCGCGCAGGGTCGCCGCGGAGACGCCCGCCCACACCTGCGCGTCGCCGGTCACCGCGATGTCGGTGGCGACCCGCCCGTACGCCTGGGCGAAGCCGAGCGCGGCGGCCGGGTCGGACTTCTCGCCCGGAACCACGATCACATAGCTGGTGGCCGCGTACTGCGGGGCCTTCACGACGCCGTAGCCCGCGCCGAGGGCCGCGCCGAGCAGTACGGACGCGGGCAGCACCAGGAGGCGGCGGGGGGTGCGCAGGGCGGCGGCGGTGAACCGGGCGCGGCGGGGACTCGGGGGACTCATCGGGGACTTCGGTGACATCGGTGGACTCACTTCGGGAGGGGAGGGGTGCCGTGGACGGCCTGTTCGTAGAGGGACAGCAACTGCTGTGCGCTGTGCGCGATGTCGTAGCGGCGCGCGGCGGCGGGCTGCGGCAGCCGGGCGAGCCGCGCGTCGCGGATGCCGCGCAGCGCGGAGACGAGTTCGGGTACGGACCGGCCGACGCGCCGGGCCCCCGGGGCCTCGTCCGGCGCCAGGTCGTCGACGGCCGGGCAGGCCACGTACAGCGCCGGGAGACCGGCGGCAAGCGCCTCGACGACCGCGAGGCCGAAGGTCTCGTCGGGGGATGTGGAGACGGCGACGTCCATCGCCGCGAGCAGCGACGGCAGGTCGGGTCCGGCCGAGTCCGCCGGCGGCGGGTCCTCGCAGGCGCCCGTGAGCAGCACCCGGTCGGCGGCCCCGAGCTCACGGGCGAGCGCCGTGAGCCGCGCGCGCTCGGGGCCCTCGCCGACGAGCAGCAGCCGCGCCTCCGGCAGCTCGGCCACCGCCCGTACGAGCCGGTCGAAGCGCTTGCCGGGCGCGAGCCGGCCGACCCCGCCGACGACGAACGCGTCCTCCGGCAGGTCGAGCAGCTTCCGTGTCATGCGGCGCGCGTCCGCGTCGAAGCCGAAGCGCGCCCGGTCGATGCCGTTCGGCACGACCTCGATCCGGGCGCTCGGCACCCCCCAGGCGGCCAGCCGGCGGGCGACGCTCGGCGAGACGGCGACCGTGGTCGTGCCGAGCCGTTCGGTCGCCAGGTAGAGCGCGCGGGTGCCGGCGGAGAGCGGGCGGCCCTCGATCTGCGTGTCGCCGAGGGAGTGCTCGGTCGCCAGGACCGTACGGACCCCGCCGAGCCGTGCGGCGAGCCTGCCGTAGACGCACGCCCGGTACAGGTGCGTGTGGACGAGGTCGTACCCGCCCCGCCGGACGATCCCCGCCAGCCGGGGCAGCGCGCCCAGGTCCCGGTTGCCGGCCATGCCGAGGTGGGTGACCGGCACCCCGTCGGACTCGATGCCGCGGGCCACCGGGCCCGGGTTGGTGAGGGTGACGACCTCGCTGTCCACCGGCAGGTGTCGCAGCATCAGCCGCAGCTGCTGCTCGGCGCCGCCGATGCCGAGACCGGTGATGATGTGCAGGACCTTCATGACGTCTCCTGGAGGGCGGCGCGCCCGAGATCGGCCGGGTGGCGGCGGCGCAGCGGGTGGAGCAGCCGCTTGGCGGTGAGCCGCCACGGGGTGTCCTGTTCGCCGATGTGGACGCGGGGCAGCGCGTGCGCGCAGGTCAGCGGGCCGGGGTCGATGGCGCACCCGTACCGGTAGCCGGCCTCCCGTACAGCCCTGACCGCACGCTCGTCGACGTCTCCGTACGGGTAGCAGAAGCCGTCCACCGGCGTTCCCGTGATCTCCCGCAGGAGCTCCCGGCTGCGCGCGGTCTCCCGGGTGAGGGCCGCCGCGTCCAGGGTGGGCAGCGAGACGTGCCGCAGGCCGTGCGAACCGATCTCCATGCCCGCCTGGGCCACCCGCAGGATCCCGTCCTCCGACAGCAGCGGCTTGCGCGGCCCGTCGCCGTCCCAGGCGTTCTCGCCGCCGATCCGGCCGGGCAGGACGTACACGGTGGCGGTGAAGCCGTGCCGGCGCAGCAGCGGCAGCGCCGAGTCGACGAAGTCGGCGTACCCGTCGTCGAAGGTGAGCCCGACGAGCCCCTTCGCGCGCCCCTCGGCGCGCGCGGCGAGCAGCTCGCGCACGGAGACCCCGCGCAGCCCCCGGTCGCGCAGCCAGTGCAGCTGCCGGGCGAACCGCACGGGCGAGACGGTCACCCGGTACGGGTCATCCGCGTTGTCGGCGATCGAGTGGTACATCACCACCCACGGTGGTGTCCTGGGCAGCAGTCGACGGATCGCGGCGGTGGGGGGCGCCGTGGCAGCGGGCATGGGCGAGCCTTCGTGATGCGGTGCGGGTGAGGGGTGGGATGTCCGGCGCACGGGCGGCGCAGGCGAGGAAGAGCAGGAAGACGGCGACGCAGACCCCGCTCGCTACGGTCACGGAGAGCACCGCGTGGGCGATCAGGGCCGAGGCGAGCCAGCCCGCGGCGGTGGCCCAGGCGGCGGCGGTCGCGAGCCGCAGCAGGCCCTCGCCGAGGTAGCGGACCCGGACCGGGATGGCCTGGCGGTGCGCGCCGCGCAGCATGAGCACCGCGGTCAGGGTGATCCCGAGGGCGTTGGCGGCGGCGATGCCGACGGCGCCCCACCACCCGGCGCAGACGACCCCGGCGACGGCGGTCAGGGCGAGCCCGGCGGCCATGGCGGCGGCCGGGTACCAGAGCGGGCGGGCCGCGGAGAAGTAGCAGCGCACCAGCGTGCCGACGGTGGTCTGGCCGAGCAGCCCGAGGGCGTACACGCGCATCACGGCGGCGGTCGCGTCGGTGTCGCCTCGGTCGAAGGCGCCGCGCTGGAAGAGGACTTCGACGATCTGCGGGGCGGCGGCGATCACGATCGAGGTGCCGATGAGGACGACGACGGCGGCGAGCAGCAGGTCGCGCTCGACGCGGCGCCGGGCGCCGTCCGTGTCGCCCGCCGCCATGGCGCGGGCGACGACGGGGAAGCTGACCGTGCACAGCATCAGCGAGAGGATCATCGGCATCTGCGCGACCTTCTGCGCGTAGTTCAGATGCGAGATGGCCCCGGAGGGGAGCGGCGAGGCGAGGAAGCGCTCGATGAGGATCTGCGACTGGCGGGAGACCGTGAAGGCGATGACGGGGGCGATGAGCCCGAGCATCAGGAGCCGTCCGTCGCCGCCCGCGCGCTCGCCCCGCGGCAGCGCCTGCCGGCCGCGCAACTCCCGGATCAGGTACGGCGCCTGGACCGCCACCATCAGCGCCCCGCCGACGGCGACGCCGGCCGCCGCCGCCCGTACGCCGAAGGGTTCGCGGAGCACCACGATCGTGCCGATGATGCCGACGTTGTACGCGACGTAGATGGCGGCCGGCGGCAGGAACGAGCCGTGGGCGCGCAGGGCGGCGGAGCAGTACCCGGCGAGCGCGAAGGTCAGCACACAGGTCGCGGTCAGCCGGGTGCAGTCGACCGCGAGCTGCGGGTCGGGCAGGCCCGGCGCGAGCGCGGCCACGAGCAGCGGCGCGGCGAGGACCAGGACCCCGGCGAGCGCGGACATGGCGAGCACGAGCCGGGGCAGCGTGGACCGTACGAGCGCACGGACGGCGCCGCCCCTGCGGGTCAGGGCGCGGCTGAACGCGGGCACGAGGATGAGCGCCATCGCGTCCTCGATGAGCAGCGTCGACGCGAACTCGGGCACGGTCCAGGCGACCAGGAACGCGTCGGTCTCGGCCCCGGCGCCGAAGTAGTGCGCGAGGCTCTGGTCCCGTACGAGTCCGAGCAGGGCCCCGGCGGCCGTCAGCCCCGCGGTCACGGCCGCGGCCCGCCGCAGGAACCCGCCGCCCCCGGCGGCCTTCGGCGCGGCGTGCCGGGCCCGCTCGGGCGGGCGCGACGGCGCGGGGGGAGCGGTGGTCGACACCGCGGCAGCGGTCGTCGAGGCGGGGGCGGCGGCCACGCGCGAGGGGCCGTCGCCGCGCAGGCCGCGCGGCCGCCAGTCCTCCGGGTACGTCACGGCGGGCGGCAGCGGCCCGGCGGTCCCGGCGACCGGGGCGAGCCCCGCACCGCCGTGCGGGACCTGGGCCGTCGTGCCCGCCCAGCGCCGGACGCCCGGGGACCACGGGTCCGCCCAGACGGGCGTACCGGGCTCCCCGGGCGTCTCCGGAGGCGGCACCCGGTCCGTGGACTCGGGCTCACCGCCCCACGGATCACGCACGTTTCACCTCCGCCGGCGACCACCAGGCCGCGAGCCCGAGCACCACCGACATCAGGACCGTCGAAGGCCCACCGATGTCCGCGTAGAAGAAGTCGATGAGCTGCCACGACAGCAGCCCGATCGCGATCAGGCCCATCCGCCGCACCGCGCCCACGAGCAGCGCCAGCCAGCTCCCCGCGAGCGCAAGGAGCCCGATGAGGCCCTGCTCGCTCAGCACGAGCAGGTACATGTTGTGCGGGGAGAGCAGCGGCTGCTTGCGGAACGCCGCACCGGCCCCCGCCGTGTCACTGCCCGAGGACAGCGCGAGCGAGGCGTGCGAGTCGCGGTACGCGGGGAAGCCCTTCAGCCCCACCCCCGTCAGCGGATCCGACGCCCACATCCGCCCCGCCGCCGCCCACATCGTGTACCGGTCGGTCACCGACTGGTCCGGCGCGCCCGCCACCTGCGTGATGCTGGCGACCCGCTCCTTCACCATCGCCGAGCCCACCCCGAGTCCGCCGACCAGGACCACCCCGAGCGCGCCCACGACGAGCGCCACCCGCCCGGCCCGTCGCAGCCCCGACACCGCCAGCTGGATCGCCAGTGCCAGCACCGTCGCGATCCACGCGCCCCGGCTGAACGACAGGACCAGCGGCAGGAAGAGCAGACCGGCGCAGACCAGGGCCACGGTCCTGGCCCGCCCCCGCCCGCTCCCCAGCGCGATCCCGACGACGACGACCAGGCCGTACGAGACGACGGTCGCCATGCCCATCACGTCCGTCGGCCCGAACGTCCCGACCGCCCGGATGTCCTCGCCCTGGTACGACGCGCCCGTCCCGGTCAGGTACTGGGTGACCCCGACCGCGCCCTGCAGCAGCGCCAGACCGACCAGCGCCCACGCGACCACCGCGAAGTCCCGGCGGTCGCGGATCATCAGGAGCACGGCCGCCGGCACGAGCACGAAGATCTGCACGTACCGGGCCACGCCCGGCAGGCTCGCCGCCGGGTCGCCCGACGTGATCGCCGCCAGGCAGATCCCGCACACCGGCAGCCCGAGCACCACCGCCGCCGCACGGCTCAACGGCCGCGCCCCGGACCGCAGCACGCGCACCAGGCAGACCAGCACGAGCAGCCCGGACGCCGCGTCCGCGATCGTCCCCGTCCCGCCCGTGCCGCCCTCCGCGCCGCCCCCGCCGGGGACGAGCAGCAGCGCGATCACGGCGAGCACCGGAGAGAGCGCCCAGACCCGGCGCGCCCAGTCCCGTACCTCGGTGGTCCCGGCCGCCGCCGGCAGCACCCCGGGCATCGCCGCCGTCGTCATCATCAGCTCCCCGTCGGCCGGACCAGACCCGCCGCGGTACGCAGCAGAATCCTGACGTCCTGCCAGAGCGACCAGTGGTCGATGTAGTGGTTGTCGAAGCGGCAGCGGTCCTCGATGGACGTGTCGCCGCGCAGCCCGTGCACCTGCGCCAGACCGGTCAGCCCGACCGGCATCCGGTGCCGGTCCGCGTATCCGGCGTGGATGCGGCTGAACTGGGCCACGAAGTACGGCCGTTCGGGCCGCGGCCCGACCAGGCTCATGTCGCCGCGCAGCACGTTCCACAGCTGCGGCAGCTCGTCGAGCGAGGACTTCCGCAGGAAGCCGCCGACCGGGCTCATCCGCCCGTCGTTGGCCACGCTCCACCGGGTCGCCGACTCGGTCTCGTCGGCCGGGCGCAGCGTACGGAACTTCAGCAGCGTGAACAGCCGCCCGTTCTGCCCCACCCGCTCCTGCCGGAAGAGCACCCCGGGCCCGTCGGAGAGCCGGACCGCCAGTGCGCACAGCAGCAACACCGGCAGGGCCAGCGCCAGCGCGGGACCGGCCAGGACCACGTCGAGCGCGCGCTTCGCGGTCAGCCCGGGCCGCTCGCCCAGCGGGACCACACGACGGCAGGCGTACCCCCAGAGGTGGTCGCCCATGGCCCCGTCCTGGCCCTCGCCGCCCACCCGCCAGGTGGCACAGCCGTAGTGCTGGAACAACGTCACCATGCTCGGGTCGTCGGTCAGGAAGACCGCGTCGCGCACCGTGTTCTGGATGACCGCCCGGTGGATCTCCTCGGCCGAGGACAGGACCGGGAACCCGGGCTCGCCGTCCGGCCGCGCACCGACGATCCCGACCGGCCGGATGCCGTACTCCGGGTGCTGCGCCAGCGCCGACGCGAACCCGCGGGCGGCGGCCGGATCGCCGACGACCAGCGCGGAGCGCGGATGCGCCCGGGCCGCGCGCCGCCGTAGGGCGTGCACCGCGGCGCGCGCCGCGCAGACCGCCACGAGCTGCGTCGCGTACGCCGTGCAGAGCGCGCCCGGGCCGATGACGCGCTCGGGCGTGAACGCGGCGACGGCCGCGGCCGTCACGGACCAGGCGACCCCGGCCCGCGCGGCGAGCGCGGGCAGTTCGTCCAGGACGGCCGCCCGGGCACCGCCCGGCCGGTGCAGCCCCGCGGCCGCGTCCAGGACCAGGACGCACCCGCCGACCAGCAGGAACAGCCAGAGTCCGCGCTGCGGTTCGGGCAGCAGCCCGACCGCGAGGAGCACGGCCAGGACATCCGCCGTGATCAGCGGCACGGCGGCGAACCGCAGTGGCGCGGGACGGCGCGGCGGCAGCGCGAGCCGGTCGGAACCGGCGCGCTGCGGCGCGAGGGAGGCGAGACCGGGGAGCTTGCCCCGGCCCGCCGAGGGCCAGGGGCCCGGCGAAGGAGGAACGCTGGTGCTTTCCGTTGTCACGACGAAATCGGCTCTCTGTGCTCGGTGCACCGCACTCCGGCCAGCTCGCGGTACACGTCCGCGACGGCCGCGCCGGTGCGCCGCACATCGAATCTGCTGAGTACGTGTTCGTGGGCCTCGCGGCCCATGGCCCGCCGCCGCTCGGGACCGCCCAGCAGGCGGCCGACGGCGGTGGCGAGGGCGGCCGGGTCCTCGGGCGGGACCAGGCACAGGGGTTCATGGCCGGGCGGGAGGCTCTCCCGGGCCCCGTCCACATCGGTGACCACGACGGGCCGTCCGCTCGCCATCGCTTCGAGCGGTGCGAGCGCCATGCCCTCCCAGCGGGACGGCAGGACGACGAGATCGGCCGCCCGGTACCAGGGCGCGGTGTCGTCGACGTTCCCGGTGAACCGCACGGACGGCGGAGCGGAGGCCCGCAGCCGCTCCCCGTCGGGCCCGTCGCCGACAAGGACGAGACATGCGGTGGGCACCTGTTCCAGGACCGCCGGCCAGGCGGAGAGCAGGACGTCCTGCCCCTTCTGCCGGCACAGCCGCCCGACACAGACGACGGTGGGCCCGCCGTCGTTCCCTGTCTCCGCGGGACCGTCCGGCGCGAACCGCGCCACGTCGACCCCGTTGTGGATGACCGACCACGGCGCCCGGACACCGGCCGTCTCGCCGGTACGGCGTTCTGCCTCGCTGACGCACACGATCCGGTGCGTCCAGCGCGCCGCCCACACCTCCCAGCGGCGGGCCAGCGCGCCGACCGTGCCGTCGACCGCCTCGAACGACCAGGCGTGCGGCTGGTACACCGTCGGGACCCGCCCGCGCAGGGCGAGCCGGGCGCACAGGCCGGCCTTCGCGCTGTGCGCGTGGACCAGCTCGGGGCGGACCGTACGGATCACCGCCGCGAGGTCCCGGGTCTCCCGGACCAGACGGGGCCCGGGGTCGCGCCCGGCCCGCCAGTCGAACAGCGCGGCTCCCTCGGCCCGTACGGCCTCGGCGAGCGCGCTGCCCGGCGGGCAGGCGACGGCCACCCGAAGACCCGCGCCGAGCTGGGCGCGCACCAGGTCGACGACGACCCGCGCGACCCCGCCCTCGCCGGGCTGGACCGCGTGCAGCACGGAGACCGGCGGCACGTCAGCGCCGGACGTCCGCCTGGAGGAAGAGCGCGCCGAGCCAGACGGTGTCCTTGCGGGCGCCGAAGCGGACGTGGAATCGGTCGGCCCCATGGCGCAGCGCTCCCCCCAGATCGAAGACGTCGGAGTCGTACCCCAGGGTGTTCTGATGAGCCGGAAGCCGGTCCGTCCGACCGGCGCCGAAATCGGTGATGCTGGAGTTCATCACGTCGTCGGCGGAATTGGCGTAATCCGAGATCAGGACACTCCGCGTCCCGCTCGTTTCCACCGCGAGATAATCCCCGGAAGTGCCCCTGTCGCCGTCATAGGCGACCACTCCGAGTTGTCCCGAAGCACCCTTCGGAACAGCCGTTTCCGCAAGTCCGACGCGCAGTGCGCCGGTCTGCGGGCCGATCGTTTCGAAACCGTCCCAGAGGGCCAGCCGGCGGAGCGGTTCCGCCGCGTTCTCGTACGCGACGACCAGCGTCCAGCCACCCCATCCGCCGACCGCCGACCGCCCCATGGCGACGTTCACCTGGGCCACCGTCCACATCCCCGGCTCCGCCGAGCGGACGAGTTCGGTGACGTCCGCCGAGGCCTGGAAGGCGTCGGCGCCGTCCGCCGTGCGGTGGCCGATCGTGGTGTCGGCGAGGACCGCCTTGTACTGGCCCCCGGGCTCGGCGATCAGGACCCGGCCGTTGTCCTTGTGCGGCTTCTGCTCGCCGACCCGAAGGTTGCCGCCCCAGTAGAGCCGCGCGTAGCTGACCCGTGAGCCCGCCGGGACCCGGAGCTCGGCCCTGCTGGAGTTGTACGTGTTGGGGTCGCTGTCCACGTCGACGTAGCCGATGGCGAAGCCGTCGTTGCGCGTGCCCGCGCTCGTGGCGTCCTTGGCCGTGGCCGAGGTGTTGGCGGCGCGGACGATCCCGCCGTGCTGGACCGCCTGGTAGCGCTGGGCGAAGGGGACGCGGGGGGCTTCCTTGGGCTGGGGCGTGGCGACCGCCGGCAGCGCGGCGGACAGGGCCGCACACGACAGCGCGCACAACAGGCCGCGGCGCACAGCATGAACCGCTGAATTCCGCATAGAGGTTCTCCGCTTTGATGAGAGAAGCAAGGGAACACCCGTGAAGACCGGGGGAGAGGGAGATGTCGACCGCGTGTAAAGCGTCAACGCGCGGCTGGACCGGAAGCAACGTTCGGGAACGTTATAACCCCGACGCCGGGTGATAGTAAGCATTAGATGCTCGGAAACGCTAACTCCCGCACCCAGTCGGCAGTTTCCTCGTTGAGCGTGTTGCGCCGTTTCTCGGCCACACGCTCGAACGACCCTCCTATGGCCCAAAGATCGGTTGAACGTCACCCGTTCGGGAGAGCAACCGATGAATTGCCGGAGCGTTGTTGAAGGAGCCGGGCGATTCCGTCCGTGCCGTCTCACTGGTCTGTCAACAATCGAGGAGCGCTTCTCCATGTCCCGTATCGCGAAGGCTGTAGTCCTGTCCGTGGGTGTCGCCGCGTCCGTCGCGGGTGCCTCCGGTGTCGCCCTTGCCGACGCCGGCGCCGAGGGCGCGGCCGTGAAGTCCCCGGGCGTGCTGTCCGGCAACCTCGTCCAGGTCCCGGTGCACGTGCCGGTCAACCTGTGCGGCAACACCGTCAGCGTCATCGGCGCCCTGAACCCGGCCTTCGGCAACACCTGCGTCAACGCCTGATCTCGCACGCCGGATCGTGGTCCTTCCGAGGCCGGCGCGCCGCCCCATTCCCGGGCGGCGCGCCGGCCTTCTGCTCGTTCGGACGCACCCTCGTGCGCCGTCCGGTGCAACGGCGTACGCCCCTCGGAGGAGCAGGTCAGCGCAGTGGATTCACCCGAACGGAGGGGGTGGCGCTCCGTAGTCCTCCGGTTGCTGAGCGCTATGTCGGCAGGACACGGTGGTGGCGTTGTTGTCCGACGCATACGGAAAAGGAACAAATATGCGTCCCCTGGCTCTCAGCCGCATCACCGCCCTGGCGATATCCGCCGCCATCGCCCTCGGCACGGCGGGACCCGCCCTCGCCGACGACCACCGCCCCTCCCGCGTCACCGCCCCGGCCGTGCAGGCGCCCCTGCCGAACGCTGCCGCGCTCCTCGCCCAGGCCGAGGCCCTGGGCTCCATGAGCTCGGTGACCGCCCCGGTCACGGAGCTCCTCGAGGCCGTCCTCAAGGCCGACAACGGCCAGCTCCCGGCCGCCGACGCGGAGGCCCTCAAGACCAAGATCGCGGCGGCCGTCGCCGAAGCGAAGGGCACCGTCCCGGCCCCGCTGCCCGAGACCCCGGCGGTCGAGGCCCCGGCCGTGCAGGCCCCGGCCGTGCCGGCACCCGCCGTCCAGACCCCGACCCTCCCGGTCGGCGCCGCCGGCGCGAGGTACGTGAAGGCCGCTCCGGCCGACATCGTCGCCGACGCCCTCGCCACCGTGGAGAAGGCCGTCGCCGCGCTGCTCGCCGCGGTCACCTCCGGCGACGCCGCCGGTGTCGTCCCGCAGGTCACCGCGACCCTGACCGCGCTGGTCAACGTCGTCGTCGCCACGGTCCTCGGCAGCGGGCTGCCCGCCCCGGACCTGGCCGGCCTGCCGACGCTGCCGACCCTCCCGGTCGAGGTGCCCGAGCTCCCGGTCGACCCGCCCGTCGAACTGCCGGTCACGCCGCCCTCGCTGCCCGTCAGGTAGGCGCGGCCCCCGGCCGTACCACCCACGCCGTGCCGCCCGGCCTCCCGCCGGACGGCACGGCGTTCGGCTGTTCGGCCCCGCCCGGTCCGCAAATAGGACCGCGCCCAGTCATTCGAGTGCAGTGAGCAGAAATCCCTCCTCCCGGAGTTTCCGGGGCGCGCACCTCTCGTTACAGAAGACACAACCACGTGCAGGAATCGGCCAAGAGGCCTGTACGGCAAGCGACTTGCTTGCGCCATGACGCCCCAGAGGAAGGACTCGCATTCATGAAGCCCACCAAGGTCGCCGCGGTCGTAGCCGGTTCTGTGATGGCCCTGGGTGCCGCCGCGCCCGCCATGGCCGCCGAGGCGATGACCCCCACCAACCTGAACGGTGGCCTCTCGACCCTCGCCAGCGAGGGCCTGAAGTCGGACGCGCTGAGCAGCACGACGGACGGCTCTGTGGTCAAGACCGTGGGGGACACCGCGGACCAGCTGAACAAGACGACCCAGAGCGCGCCCCTGCTCGGCGGACTCCCCATCGGTGGCTGACGCCTCCTCAGCGGCAGTGCCGCACCGCGCACTTCCCTAGCGCGGCGGACCCCTCGTCCCCCGGCCCGGGTGGCTGTTCGCGCCGAGCGCACACCCCTATCCATAGCGATCATCCGATTGAATGACATTCGGATCGACTGTCGTGTGGGCGTCAACCAAGGTCCCCACCCTCACCGGTGGGGACCTTCGCGTTGCTGCACACAGGGGAATTTCGCGACGTTCGCTCCGTCGGGCTCGTTCTCAGGGCGCAGTACCTCTGTACCGTCGACACCTGCTCTGAAGGGCCTACGCAGCCATGAATCTGCGCTCTCACGCCGGCTTGGGAATCCTCGTGACCGCTCTCGCCTCCGCAGCCATGGCCTCCCCGGCCGTCGCCGCCGACGCGCCGGTCGTCGTCCCGCTCCAGGGACTGGAGCCGGTGATCCCGATGGACGCCCCCACGGTGGCCACCGGGGTTCCGCTGCCGGTTCCGGGCGGACCGACCGGCTTCCAGGAGGGGCAGGCCGGGCTGCTGCCGGACGTCAGCCTGCCGCGGGTGCCGTTCACCAGCACGCTCCCGGAGACCGTCCTCGCCGCGCAGCTGCCCGAGGTCGTCGAGGGCAGCGAGCCGGGCAAGGCCCTGTTCACCACCCCGCGCTCGGAGATGGCGGCCGCGACCCCCGGTGCCACCGTCGGCAACCCGGTCGTCGCGCCGCGCGGTGACCGGCTCGGGCTGCCGGACCTCGCCGTGCCGGAGGTCGGGGTCGTCGCGCCGGCACTGCGCGGAGCGCTGGGCTCGCAGTTGGGTCTGGCGCAGCCGACGGCCTGACCGCGTTCGTTTGTACGACCAATGACCCGGCGGGTGAAGACACGATTCTTCCCCGCCACCCGAGGGGTCGTTGTTCGTTACAACTGAAGGCTGGTCGCATGGCCGTGGCCCGCAGTTCCCCGGGCTCGTTCCGTCGTATCCGACGGCGGGCGGTCCACCGGTTCTGCGGGCCTTCCCCCACCCCTTCCGCCGTTCTTTCGTCCCGTACGGCCTACAGGCCGTGACCCGTGCGCCATTTCGGCGTTGAACGGGAATGTCGGCCGTGATTCTCGCGGCTGTCTTTC
This sequence comes from Streptomyces sp. NPDC014870, assembly GCF_043081505.1. Taxonomy (NCBI): domain Bacteria; kingdom Bacillati; phylum Actinomycetota; class Actinomycetes; order Kitasatosporales; family Streptomycetaceae; genus Streptomyces; species Streptomyces sp. NPDC014870. The sequence goes on along the minus strand of NZ_JBIBWQ010000008.1, from coordinate 350,633 downwards.
CACGTCCAAGGAGTTCTTGATGTCTCGCATCGCGAAGGCTGCCGCTGTTCTCGCCGGCACGGGTGCCGTTGCCCTCAGCGGAGCCGGGCTGGCCGTCGCCGACTCGGGCGCCCAGGGCGTCGCCGCCCACTCGCCCGGCGTCGCCTCGGGCAACGCCGTCCAGGTCCCGGTCCACGTTCCGGTCAACCTGTGCGGCAACACCGTCACGGTCATCGGCCTGATCAACCCGGCGTTCGGCAACTCCTGCGCCAACGTCGACGGCCACGGTGACGGCGGCTACGGCGGCTGAGGTTTCCGTACCAGGACCTGACGTCCCCCCGGCCGCTCGGCCGGGGGGACGTCCGCGTCATGCGTACCGGTAGATCGCGCTGTGCTCGAGCATCGAGGCGGGCGTGACACCCCAGGGGCCCATCTTCTCGTCGCGGGCCGCGATCCGGCGGTACTGCGACTCGCCCAACTGCGGCGGCTCCGTCGGCAGATAGCCGGCCCGCGGGTTGCGTGCCTGCCAGCGCGACCAGACCAGGTCGACGAAGGAGTGGTGGAGCCAGAAGACCGGATCGTTGACGGAGGCGCCGCCGAGCATCAGACCGCCGACCCAGCGGTGCACCCGGTTGTGGATCCGGAACCGTTCGTTGCCACGGCCCGGGGCCCAGCCCTCCAGCGTGTTGCGGAACCCCGAGCGGCTCGTGGAGTTCCACGGCTCAACGTCGTACACCGTCTCCCGCATCACCGCGTCGAGCTGCGCGCGCGTCGGCAGCGTGATCGGATCCTGGGGTCGGCCGAAGTCCCTGGTCAGAAAGGCGCCTTCGGTCATCGCGTGCTTGATCGTCCAGCGCCCGCCCGCGTAGGCGAAGGGGCCGGTGGTCACCTGGAGGTCGGAACGGCGGCCGTTGCCGCCCATGAAGTCCTCGCCCCACAGGGAGGCGGCCGGGGTGTTGTCCTCGGTCCAGTCCCAGTACGGGACGGTGACGCTCGGGTCGATCCGGCGCAGCGCGCGCTCGAACTCCAGCAGGAACTTGCGGTGCCAGGGCAGGAAGCTGGGCGTCATGTGGGCGACGCGGAGCTTGTTGTCGCCGTCGGCGACGTAGTAGTCGATGTGCGTCCGGACGAACTCGTCGTACACCCCGGTGCGCTTGAGCTCCAGGACGGCGGAGACGAACCGCTTCCGCTCGGCGCTCGTCAGATCGCGCTGGTTCTTACGTGTGTAGGCCACGCGGGCTCCCTCCCGGATGGACGCCGTGGGCGGCGGCGTAGCGGGTCAGCGGGGCGGACCCCAGCTCGTCCACGGCCGCGCGGGTGGCCGCCAGCGGTGTCGTATGGGACTCGTAGTGGTCGATGGGGGTCAGGAAACTGCCGTCGGCGCGGCGCATCACATGGAGCGGCCGACCGTCGACGAGGACGAGCGGCTCGCCCGATGGCCCGGCCAGTCCCCGGATGTGCCGCCCCCGATACGTCTCGTCGAAGCCGTCGAAGCCGTCGGGCGACGCTGCTCGGGTGGGGCGGTCGCCCGGGGTGGTGGCGATGCGGGCCAGGGCGCCGCCGGTGAAGGCGGCCACGGCCACGGTGAAGAGGGACCGCAGTGCGACACGGCGCGGGACGATCATGAATGGTCTCCAAACGGTCGGAGAATGCCCTCAGGGCACAACGATGGAATCCCGACTTTGTTTCGAGCGAAAAGCCGTGGGAGGGAATGTCGGCCGATCGAGTGAATTCGGCTCGGGCGGGCGGCCGTTCGCCCCTAGCATCCGGATGCATGACCACTCCAAACGTCGTTTCCGCGGCGCGCAGCGACAATCCGCTGGGAACGCTCACCGTCGTTCCGTGGACCATCGGTCCCACCGCCGACACCCCCGTCACCCCGTTTCTGATGGTGTATTCGCTCGGGGACGGCCGTGACGGCCCCGAGGCCGGCGAGGAGGGGATGCGGGCCGCCCTGGAGGGCATGGGCCTGCCGGTCGGGGGCCGGGTCGTCGACGCCTCGCAGGAGCGCGGGACCGGTGCCCATCTGCTCGTCGAGGCGCAGCGGGCGGTGCTCACGCTGCCGTTCATGAAGGCCCAGTGCCCGGTGCCCGCGGAGTGGGAGGCGGCCGTCAAGGAGAACGGGCACGCCTACCTGATCGTCTCCGTGCGCCCCTGGCCGGAGGCCGTGCCCGGTGAGGTGCTCACCGAGCAGAAGCTGAAGTCCTTCGTCACCGACGACCAGGTCGTGGCGGCCGCCGCGCACGTCCTGCTGCCGGTGCGGAGCCTGCAGGGCTGAGCCCGGAGCGAAGGAGAAGGGGGTGGCGGCATGGCGACGGTGAACGTACGGGGCTCGGTGCCCGGGCAGCGCCAGGAGGAGTCGCGGGAGACGCCGGGGACGGTCGGCGCGAGCCGGGCGCTCGGTGTGCTCCTGATGATCACCGGGGCGGCCGGGGTGCTGGCCGGCTGGGTGATCACGCTCGACAAGTTCAAGCTCCTGGAGGACCCGAACTTCCAGCCGGGCTGCAGTCTGAACCCGGTCGTGTCCTGCGGCAACATCATGAAGAGCGAGCAGGCGGCGGTCTTCGGCTTCCCCAACCCGATGCTCGGCCTCGTGACGTACGCGATGGTCGTCGCGATCGGGGCCGGGGTGCTCGCGGGGGCGCGCTACCGCGGCTGGTTCTGGCTCGGGCTCAACGCCGGGATGCTGTTCGGCGTCGGGTTCTGTACCTGGCTGATGTACCAGTCGCTGTACGAGATCAACGCCCTCTGTCTCTGGTGCTGCCTGGCCTGGGTCGCCACTCTCGTCATGTTCTGGTACGTGACCTCGCACAACGTCCGTACGGGCGTGCTGCCGGCGCCCGCGGCGGTGAAGGGGTTCTTCGAGGAGTTCACCTTCGCCCTGCCGGTGCTGCACGTCGGGATCATCGGCATGCTGATCCTGACGCGCTGGTGGGACTTCTGGACCAGCTGACGTGACCTTCTTCTCCTGGCCGCGGGCCGCACTGACCGTGCTGCTCGCGGCCGTTCTCGCGCTCGTCGTCCTGCCCGCCGGGCGGATCGCGCCGCCCGGTCCCGCGCCGGACGCCGGGTCGGGGGCCGAGCCCGGGGCCGTACCGGAGCGGTGGAACGTTCCCTCCGGGTTCTTCACCGGTTCCGACGCGGCCGGGGTGGCGCGGATCGCCGAGGTGCAGCGCTGGCTCGGCGGCGACGCGTCGCTGACCGTCGGGCACACCTACCTCCCGGGCGACCGGTGGTCCAACATCGAGGGCCACGCGGAGCTCTTCGAGCCGTGGGCGCGGTGGAAGGAGGAGGGGCCGGGGCGGCTCTTCGTCCTGAACGTGCCGCTGCTCGACCGCAGCGAGGCCGGGCTGCCGGACGCCGAGGTGAGGGCGGGGCTGCGGAGCGGGGCGGCGGGCGCGTTCGACGCCCACTTCCGCACGCTGGGGGAGCGGCTCGTCGCGCACCGGCTTGCGGACGCGGTCCTGGTCCTCGGCTGGGAGATGAACGGCACCACCTACAGCCATCGCTGCGGCCCCGACCCCGAGGCGTGGAAGGCGTACTGGAAGCGGGTCGTGGGGGTGCTGCGGGCGGTGCCGGGGCAGCGGTTCCGGTTCGACTTCACGGCGAGCCGGGGGCGGGACGCGGTGGAGTGGCCGCGCTGCTATCCCGGCGACGCGTACGTCGACATCATCGGGCTCGACGCCTACGACCAGCCCGAGGGGCTCGGCTTCGAGGAGCAGGTGACGGAGGAGTTCGGGCTCGCGCACCATGTGCGGTTCGCGGCGGCGCACGGCAAGCCCGTCTCTTATCCGGAGTGGGGGCTCTTCCGCAACGGGGACAACCCTGCGTACGTGCGCGGGATGCTCGACTGGTTCGCGCGGTACCGGCCGGTCTACCAGACGTTCACGGACTACTGCCCCCACGGGGTGTGGGGGTGCGCGGACAATCCGGAGTCGGGGGAGGTCGTCAGAGGTGTGCTGGGGCCGACGCCCTAGGCGTTGTAGGCGACCAGCGAGATGCCGACGTAGTGGACGATGAAGGCGGCGAGGGTGAAGGAGTGGAAGACCTCGTGGAAGCCGAACCAGCGCGGGGACGGGTTCGGGCGCTTGATGCCGTAGATGACCCCGCCCGCGCTGTAGAGCAGCCCGCCGACGATGACGAGGACGAGGACGGCGATGCCGCCGGCCCGCATGAAGTCGGGCAGGAAGAAGACGGCGGCCCAGCCCATCGCGATGTAGCAGGGCGTGTACAGCCAGCGAGGGGCGCCGACCCAGAAGACCCGGAAGGCGATGCCCGCCGCCGCGGCCACCCAGACCGCCCACATGAGCGGGCGGCCGGTCGAGTCGGGCAGGAGCAGCAGGGTCAGCGGGGTGTAGGTGCCCGCGATGATCAGGAAGATGTTGGCGTGGTCCAGGCGCCGCAGGACGGCCTCGCCGCGCGGGCCCCAGTTGCCCCGGTGGTAGAGCGCGCTGATGCCGAAGAGCAGGCAGGCGGTGAGGACGTAGACCCCGCAGGCGATCCGCGCGCGGGGCGAGTCGGAGAGGGCGACGAGGGTCAGGCCCGCGATGATCACCGCGGGGAACATGCCGGCGTGCAGCCAGCCCCTCAGCCGCGGCTTCAGGCCGTGCGGCGAAGGGGACGTGGTGGGCTCTGTCCGGGTCGCGTCCGGCGCGGCTGAAGTCATGGGTCGATGCTACCTACGCCTCCGTAGGTCTCCGATATGAGTGGCGATGCTCACGTGTGCGGCCCTCTGGACATATGGGCGCATGCGTCGGATGATCAAATGAGTGTGGTCGGCACCGGATGAGCAGCTACGACGCATCCGGGTCGCAGCCCCCACGGGGCAGACAACTTAAACCCCTCATCAAGGAGCAATCGTGGCGCGCGACAACGCGGCTCCCACCACCGCAGTCCCCACCCGGCACCAGGAACTGGTCGCCTGGGTGAACGAGATCGCCGGGATCACCCAGCCGGACAGCATCGTCTGGTGCGACGGATCCGAGGCCGAGTACGAGCGCCTGTGCGAGGAGCTCGTCGCCAAGGGCACCTTCAAGAAGCTCGACCCGACGCTCCGCCCGAACTCGTACTACGCCGCCTCCGACCCGTCCGACGTCGCGCGCGTCGAGGACCGGACCTTCATCTGCTCCGAGAAGGAGGAGGACGCGGGCCCGACCAACCACTGGAAGGCCCCGGCGGAGATGAAGGCCATCTTCGCGGGCGAGAAGGGCATCTTCCGCGGCTCCATGAAGGGCCGCACGATGTACGTCGTGCCCTTCTGCATGGGCCCCGTCGGCTCGCCGCTCTCCGCGATCGGCGTCGAGATCACCGACTCCGCGTACGTCGCCGTCTCCATGCGCACCATGACCCGCATGGGACAGGCCGTCCTGGACGAGCTCGGCACCGACGGCTTCTTCGTCAAGGCCGTCCACACGCTCGGCGCCCCCCTGGAAGAGGGCCAGGAGGACGTGCCGTGGCCCTGCAACTCCACCAAGTACATCTCGCACTTCCCCGAGACCCGCGAGATCTGGTCCTACGGCTCCGGCTACGGCGGCAACGCCCTGCTCGGCAAGAAGTGCTACGCGCTGCGCATCGCCTCCGTCATGGCGCGTGACGAGGGCTGGCTCGCCGAGCACATGCTCGTCCTCAAGCTGACCCCGCCGCAGGGCGAGGCCAAGTACGTCGCCGCCGCCTTCCCGTCCGCCTGCGGCAAGACCAACCTCGCCATGCTGGAGCCCACGATCTCCGGCTGGACGGTCGAGACCATCGGCGACGACATCGCCTGGATGCGCTTCGGCGAGGACGGCCGCCTCTACGCGATCAACCCCGAGGCCGGCTTCTTCGGCGTCGCGCCCGGCACCGGCGAGCACACCAACGCCAACGCCATGAAGACCCTGTGGGGCAACTCCGTCTTCACCAACGTCGCGCTCACCGACGACGGCGACGTGTGGTGGGAGGGCATGACCGAGAAGGAGCCCGCCCACCTCACCGACTGGAAGGGCAACGACTGGACGCCGGGATCCGAGACCCCGGCCGCCCACCCGAACGCCCGTTTCACCGTCCCGGCCGGCCAGTGCCCGACCATCGCCCCGGAGTGGGAGGACCCGAAGGGCGTGCCGATCTCGGCGATCCTGTTCGGCGGCCGCCGCGCCTCCGCGGTCCCGCTGGTCACCGAGTCCTTCAGCTGGCAGCACGGTGTCTTCCTCGGTGCGAACGTCGCCTCCGAGAAGACCGCCGCCGCCGAGGGCAAGGTCGGCGAGCTGCGCCGCGACCCGTTCGCCATGCTGCCGTTCTGCGGCTACAACATGGGCGACTACATGGCGCACTGGATCAAGGTCGGCGCGGAGGCGGACCAGTCCAAGCTCCCGAAGATCTACTACGTCAACTGGTTCCGCAAGAACGAGGCCGGGAAGTTCGTCTGGCCCGGCTTCGGCGAGAACAGCCGCGTCCTGAAGTGGATCGTGGAGCGCCTGGAGGGCAAGGCCGAGGGCGTCGAGACCCCGATCGGCATCCTGCCGACCGCCGACGCGCTCGACACCGAGGGCCTGGACCTGCCCGCGGCGGACCTGGACTTCCTGCTCAAGGTCGACCGCGAGGTCTGGCGCGAGGAGGCCGCCCTGGTCCCCGAGCACCTGAACACCTTCGGTGACCACACGCCCAAGGAGCTGTGGGACGAGTACCGCGCGCTGGTCGAGCGCCTCGGCTAGTCGCCCCGCGCCGGCCACCGCGCCGGCCTCGGAACTCGTGCCGGGTCGCCCCGAAACGCCGCCCTGACCAGTGGGGTCACGAACGGCTCGGCACGATGCACACCGGCCCCCGGAGCCCCCTCACGGCTCCGGGGGCCGGTGCAGTCTCGCCCCTACAGCAGCGGCTGACCCGCCTCGACCGTCTCGATGGCGCGGCGGCAGGCGTCGCGGAACTTCACGAACTCCCCGTTCTTGTCCCAGGTGGCCGCCCGGCCGCCCCGGCTGTCGGGGTCGGTGAACAGGCTCTTGCGCAGCTCGGTCGTGAGCTCCAGCTGCGCGCCCATGCCGAGCATCGTGCGGTTGCAGGGGTTGTTGGTGTGGTCGCCGTTGTACTCCGACAGGAGCGAGGCCCAGGCGGGGGCGAGGGAGTCGATCGCCGGGAAGCCCGCCGCGTTCAGCTCCGTCACGAGCGCGGTACGGAAGGCCTTGTTGAGGCCGCCGACGACGGCCACCCGGCGGTCGCCCGCCGACGGGTAGCTGCCGGCGGGCAGCCGCAGCTGGTCGAACGTACAGCCGTGCAGGCTGAGGACGTTGAGGTGGCTCGCGGCCGTCGCGAGCGCGACGTGGTCGTCGCAGTTCTTCGAGGTGACGTGCAGGTCCTTGTTGCCGGCGGAGAGCAGGCCCTCGAACATCCAGTAGTCGTGCACGGTCGGCAGGATCGGGGCGCCCGCGGCGTCGCCCGGGCTGTACCCGGCGATGCCCAGGCAGAGTTCGCTGGTGCCGATCTCGATGCCGCCGCCGTGCAGCGCGAGGATCGCGGTCCGCCGGAACGGGGCGACGGCGGTCATCGAGGTGTCGAACTGCTCGTGGCGGCGGAAGCGGCGGCTGAAGGTGGTGCCTTCCTGGCCGGCGAGCTCCCGGTACAGGACGGTGTTCGAGGCGTACTCGACATCGGCCGCCGCCGCTGCCGTCGCCGCGTGCGCGGGCGTGGCGGAGCCCAGCTGGGCCAGGAGCGGCGTGCCCGCCGTGGCCGCGGCGGCGAAGGCGGTGAGCACCGTGCGGCGGGAGGCGGTGCGGGGGGTGGAAGGGTGATCCGTGGTCATGATTCGAACGTAACCGATCATGATGGTTCGATGTGGATCTTTCCCTGACCGACCGCCCCGCCCCGTCAGGTCGGGCCTGGGGGCGCCGTCAGGACCTCCCGCGTTCCTCCAGGTAGCGGGTGTGCGCCTCCTGCCGGATCGCCTCCGCGTCCTGCAGGGCGGCCGCGATCTGCCCCGCCTCCTCCTGGAGCGCCGCCAGCTGCCGCTCCAGATGGCGCTCGGGCGGCACCGCCCCCGGGGCGACCCGGCTCCACCACCGGGTCCGTACGAAGGTGTCCACCGCCTCCGGGATGTCCTGGCGCACCGCGCGCGCCAGCACGTGCAGGTGCTCCGGGTCGCTGACCCAGCCCGGTTCCAGGAGCGCCTCGACGAGCGTGTCCAGCTCGGCGAGGTGGCCGGCCGCGCCCTGGGGCAGCTCGATCTCGGCCAGATAGCCGCGCAGAGTCGTGAAGTCCGCGCGCAGCGCGTCGAGTTGCTCCGCCGCGTTCGGGAACGGCGGGGGCGGAGTGCGCTCGGGCGGGGCGATCAACGCCCCCGCCGCGTACAGGGCCACCACGACCAGTGGCCAGAGCGATCCGGCCGCGCCCGTGAAGGAGAGGGCGATGCCCGCGATGCCGCACGCGCTGCCGGTGAGGTTCTTGCGGGACTCCAGGTACCGCACGACCGGATTACTGGTAGCCACGGATCTCCTCGAAGGCGCCGTCCAGCGAACCCGTGGTGGCGTCGAAGAGCCGGCCGCCGGTGAGGTCCGCGATGTGGTCGAGGGCGGCGCGGTCGGAGTCCCCGAAGACGATCGGGAACACCGGCGTCCGCTTCTGCGCGGGCGGCAGGTCCCGGTAGAAGGCGTCGAACGCCGGCGCCGGGGCTCCGTCGGTGTTCTCGCCGTCCGTCATCAGCACGATCGAGGTGAACGCGTCGCCCGCTGCCGGGCCGCCGCCGAGGTGCTCGTACGCCTCCCGCAGGCTGGAGTAGATCGCCGTGCCGCCCGAGGCGGACAGCCCGTTCGCCTGGGCGCGCATCGCGCCGATGGCCTTCTTCGGAGCCGCCGGATCGACCGTGTACGTACGGACCTCGCCCTGCTTCACCGACGTGCCGAAGGGCATCAGCGTGACCGTCTCACGGTCCCGGAAGTCCTCGGTCAGCTCGGCGAGCGCCGACCTGAGCCGGGCGAGCCGTTCGCCCTCCATGGAGCCCGAGGTGTCCAGGACGTACACCGTCCGCGAGGGACGGCGGAGCTTGTTCTCGTACGCGTCCAGGAGGCCGTCGGCGACGGCGCGGCTGCCGGGGAAGGGCAGTTCGCGGCGCTGGTCGGCGGTGAGCGGCTTCGCGAGCTCCACACCCGGGACGACCGGGCGGCGCAGCGTCCGGCTCGTGATCAGCCGCTGGGCGTCGGGCGTGCGCAGATGCGCGGTGAGGCGCGCCGCGGCCTGCTTGGCCTCCGGGCCCGCCGCCGTGAACAGCGTGAACGGGTAGTCGGCGGTGACGACCCCGTCGGCCGGGCGGACGACCGTGAGCTCCTTGCCCGTGCTGAGCAGCACGGACTCGTAGTTGATCAGCGCGTCGACGTCCGTACGGCGCGACCAGGCGGCCGCCAGCCAGCCGGACGAGCCGGACGTCAGCTTCTGCCCGGCGAAGAACTCCGTCAGCTTCGGCGTGGCCTCGGCGACGTTCTGCTGGGTGAGCGCCGACTGCGCGCCCGACAGCCCGGAGGCGATCGAGACCAGGGCGGAGAAACCGGAGTTGGAGCGGGCCGGGTCCGTCATGCCGTAGCCGAGCTTCTGCTCGACGACGGCCTGGTGGATCTGCGACCAGGTGACCTTCGCCGGATCCCAGCCGAGCGCCCGCACCTTCTCCGGGCGCAGGCCGAGCGCGACCGGAGAGGTCATGATCGGCGTCTCGGCGGTGATCCGCTTCCCGGCCCCGGGGCGCAGCCGCAGGTAGTCGTTGGACGAGAGCCAGACCGCGTCGTACGACTGCTCTGCCGCACCGGACGCGATCTGCTCGACGGCGTCCAGCGTGCCGACGTAGGTCGGCCTGACGGTGACCCCGGTCTTCTTCCGTGCCTCTTCGAGGATGGGCTCCATGTCGGAGAGCTCGGAGGAGGCCAGCACCCGGAGCGTGTACGGGGCGCCGGTGTCCCCCTTGCCGCCGCTCTCCCCGCCGGTCGTCCCGCCGGAACCGCCCACGCTGTCGCAGGCCGCGAGGGTCAGGGCGGCGAGCAGGGCGAGCACGGAGGCCGCGCGGCGCCGCGCCGGGCGCGCGCCGCGCCGGAGTGATCTCATTCGAGGCCGCCTTCCAGCGCGCTCGCGCGGCGGGTACGGGCCAGATGGGCGCTCGCCGTCCGGAGTTCGGCGGTCAGCGACTCGACCGTCGCCGCCATCGACTCGGTCGCCTGGACCTTGTACGTGTCGATCGCGTCGAGCGTCCGGTAGATCTGCTGGAACGCCGTGCGCAGCGTCTCCGCGCCCACCGCCGGATCGGCCGCGATGCGCTGGATCTCACCGCTCTGCGTGGCCAGCATCTCCGCGTTGCCCCGGATGAGGTCCTCCGTCGTCGAGCGGAGCACGTTCACCTGCTCGGCCACCTTGCGCTGGTTCTCCAACGCGGAGGAGAGCATGACCGCGATGCGCAGCGCCGACACCGTGGTGGTCGCCGCCCGCTCGACCCCCTTGATCAGCTCGTCGTTGTTGCGCCGCACCACGTCCATCGCCAGGTATCCCTGTGCGCAGACGGCGAGTTGGGTCAGCAGGTCCTGGTGCTTCTGGCGGACCGGGAAGAGCACGTCGGAGCGGAGCGCGTCCGCCGCCACCGGGTCCGGGGTCAGCGCGATCCGCTCCTCGACGGCCGCGTCGAGGGCCTCCGTGAGCACCGCGTACTCCTGGAGCTTGCCCATGGTCTCCCAGAGCCGGGCCCGCTCCGTCTGCAACGCCGCGTTGTCGCGGCGCAGTTCGTCCTGGCCGCCGCGGAGCGTACCGACGATCTTCGTCAACGTGCCCTGCGAGGAGGCGTACTTGGCGACATGGTCGCGCAGCTTGTTGCCGCCGGGCAGCCTGGACAGGAACTTCTTCGCGCCCTTGGCGGGCGTGTCACGAGGGTCGAGGTCCTCGACCGTGCGGCGCAGCTCCACGAGCGAGGAACCGACCCGGGACTGCGCGTCGCCGCCGCCCTCGCCCAGCGAGCGGACCGTGCGCTCCAGCATCCGGTTCGACTGGGCGGCCGCGCTGCGCATCTCGCCGGCGCCGAGGGCCGCGATCTCCCCGATACGGCCCGCGAACTCGGGCGAGCGGGTGTCGAGCCCGGCGAGCGAGTCGACGTACTCGACCGCGCGCCGGCTCATCTCCGTGCGGACGGACTCCTCCAGCGGCACGAGACCCGAGGCCTGCTCGGCGCGGACCGGGGGCACCGGCTCCGGCGGCGTCAGGACCAGCTGGGCGGTGGCGGGGTCGTGGGGCGGGCTGATGCGAGGGTCGGGCGTGGTCATGCGGTGTCCCCCTGGTTGCGGGCCCGGCGCGCCATGTCGTGCAGCACCTCGCTGGTGGGCACGGGCGCCTGGCGGACCCCGGTCAGATTCTGGTTGAGGCGGTCCGCGAGCTGCGCGGTCGCGGCCGTGAACTCGGCGGCGGCGCCCTGCGGGCGGAAGCCGTGGCGGACCGCGAGCTCGCGCAACTCCTTGTCTTTGGTGAGGAGTTCGCCGAGCTCACGGCCGGCGTCGGAGAGCGGTACGACCGTGTGGTCGCTGATCACCGTGGTGTCCGGGTAGAGCACCACCAGGTCGCCCATCTGCCGCTTCGCGAGGAGCTGGGAGGCGACCTGGGACTCGTAGACGAGCACCAGCTGGTTGCCGACGCCGCTGATGAAGTCACGGAACGGGGCGTCGGAGCTGGACTGCTGCGCCCCCTGGACCTCGATCAGCTTGCGCATCAGCGGCGCCGTGCGGCGCACGGCCGCCTTGTCCCCGGCCACCTTGCCGCCGTCGGCGACGAAGCTCGCGGCGGCGAGGTAGAGCGCGCCGGAGTTGGAGGCGACGGGGTCGGTCGAGGTGATGAACACCGTGCCGCTCAGCTCCGGACGCCCGGCCGATCCCTTGAGCTGCTGCCAGGTCCGGTCGGCCTTCGCGGCCTTCAGGTACGGCTCCATGCGCAGGGTGCCGGTCTGGCCCCCCGGGCTGAAGGACACCAGGCCGTTGTCGGCGAGGACCTCGGCGGCGCCCCGGTGGGCGACGACGACCAGCGGCGAGTAGAAGGGCCGCAGCGGGGCGGCCTTCACCCCGTTCCTGGCGCGCAGCTCGTCGGCGGGTGCCTTGGAGGACGGGAACGCGAAGTCGTAGCCCTTGAGCGGCAGTTCCTCCATGTCCCAGGACCCGGAGGTCTCCGTCCGCACGGTGAAGCCCTCGTCGGCCAGGGCCTTCACGACCTTGGGGTCGGCGAAGAACTCCGCCTTCTCCGACCCGATCACTCCTCGCACGGTCTTCGTTGCCGTGCCCTTGTCCTTGTCGCCGCCCACTACGAGGACGGCGGCCACACCGCCCAGGAGCAGGACGGCGAGGACGATTCCCAGGATGCGTCTCACGGAGGGGAGGTTGCTCGCGGAGGCCCACATTCCAGGGGGAGTTGGGTGTACGGAGGGTGAAGGGGTGATCCCGGTACGGAACCGGAGGACGGGGAACTGCTGCGGGGCCGGGGCGCCCGGAACGCCCGATGTACGGTGAGCGCCTCTGGGGAGGGGGTGGCTCCGTGCCGCGTTGGGCGATCGTTCTGCTGGTGGTCGTGGGGTCGACGGTGGTGCTGGTGCCGATCGCCGTGATGGTCGGCTTCGTCTACGTGTACGGGGAGAACCACAAGAACATGCGGTTCCCGTCGGACGACGTGACGGTGGCCCGCTGCGCGGTGGATCCCGTGTCGCGGCGCCCGGTCGCGGAGCTGACGGTCACCAGTCAGGCGGCCGTCAAGGGCACGTACACCGTGATGGTGGACTTCCAGGGCCGGGAAGGCCGATTCGTCGAGACCGGTCACTCGGTCGTCGAGGACCTGGCGCCGGGCGCGACGGGACGGGCCGTCGTCGTGGGTGTGCGGCCGTTCGATGACGGTGAGCCGCGGTGCGAGGTGATGGACGCGCAGTTCGAGGCGACGGAGTCCGTGGAGGCTGAGCCCGGGGAGACAGAGACGGAGGAGACCGTCTCGCCGTAGCGCGAGGGCGGGCCGTGGTGGCGCCCGGTCCGCGCGGCCCTGGCGCGCGCGGACCGGGGCCGTCAGGGGGTGGTGACCAGCGGCTCGGCGGGCGCGGACAGTGCCTCGGAGTGCGCGTCCATGCGCTCGGCGGCGAGGATCGCGGCGGCCGTGTCGGCCCGGGAGGCGGCCACGACCAGGGCGCGGCCCGCGAGGGCGTGGGCGCGCTCGTGCAGCGACGGCGCGTTCGAGCCGCTCAGCCCCGCGTGCCGGGCCGGCGGTGCGCCGCGCAGGCGGGCGACCTGGCGGGCGATGAGGTCGCCGGCCTCCGTGTCGCCGAGCTCGTCGGTGACGGCGAGCAGGGCGGCGAGGTGCCCGGCGAGCTGGATGTCCAGCTCCTCCTCGCGGGAGCGGTGCGGGTACGCGTTCTGGTCGTCGTCGGCCATCCGGTGGACCGACTTCGTGCGGATCGGTTCGTACATGGGGATGGCCTCCTGAGTAGCTCGGGATCCATCCTAGCTTAGATTCAATCTAAAGTTGAGTGTGGTCCGGTTACTGGGGAGGTGTCCGGGGCCCGGTTCGCTACGGCTGGCTGTAACCGTCCAGGAACGTGCCGATGCGCGTCACCGCGTCCGCCAGGTCGATCGCGTTCGGCAGCGTGACGATCCGGAAGTGGTCCGGCTCGTGCCAGTTGAACCCGGTGCCGTGGACCACCATGATCTTCTCGGCCCGCAGCAGGTCGAGGACCATCTGACGGTCGTCCTTGACCTTGTAGACGCTCGGGTCGAGCCGCGGGAAGAGATACAGCGCGCCCTTCGGCTTCACACAGGTCACGCCGGGGATCTGCGTCAGCAGGTCGTACGCCACGTCCCGCTGCTCCAGCAGCCGCCCGCCCGGCAGCACCAGATCCTCGATCGACTGCCTGCCCTGCAGGGCGGCGGCCACCGCGTGCTGCGCCGGCATGTTCGCGCACAACCGCATGTTGGCGAGGATGGTGAGGCCCTCGATGTACGAGGAGGCGTGCGCCTTCGGGCCGCAGACCGCGAGCCAGCCGGAGCGGAAGCCGGCCACCCGGTAGTTCTTGCTCATCCCGTTGAAGGTGAGGACGAGCAGGTCGGGGGCGATGGCGGCGGTCGGGGTGTGGGTGGCGCCGTCGTAGAGGATCTTGTCGTAGATCTCGTCCGAGCAGACGACCAGGTTGTGACGGCGGGCGATCTCCGTGAGGGAACGGAGCATCTCGTCGTCGTAGACGGCGCCCGTCGGGTTGTTCGGGTTGATGATCACGATCGCCTTGGTGCGGTCGGTGATCTTCCGCTCGATGTCCGCGAGGTCCGGCATCCAGTCCGACTGCTCGTCGCAGCGGTAGTGCACGGCCGTGCCGCCGGCCAGCGATACCGACGCCGTCCACAGCGGGTAGTCGGGGGCCGGGACCAGCACCTCGTCACCGTCGTCGAGCAGCGCCTGCATCGACATCTGGATCAGCTCGGAGACACCGTTGCCGAGGTAGATGTCCTCGACGGAGAGCGGGATGCCCTTGGTCTCGTAGTGGCTCATCACCGCGCGGCGGGCGGACAGCAGGCCCTTCGCGTCGCCGTAACCGTGCGCGTCGGCCAGGTTGCGCAGGACGTCCTCGAGGATCGCCGGCGGGCACTCGAAGCCGAAGGCGGCCGGGTTTCCGGTGTTCAGCTTGAGGATGCGATGACCGGCAGCCTCAAGCCGCATCGCCTCTTCGAGCACCGGGCCCCGGATTTCGTAACAGACGTTGGCGAGCTTCGTGGACTGGATCACCTGCATGTCGAGAGCTTACGGCGGGCTCGCGCGAGGCGCCTCGTGTTTTGGGACACGTCGGGCAGAACGGAGCACCCCGTGGCGGGGGACGTGCGCTCCGGAGCCGGTGCCCCCGATGGTGTCCGGGTGGGTGCCCTGATGGTGTCCGGAAGGGTGCCCCGGCTGTGTCCGGGCGGGTGCCCCCGGCGGTGTCCGGGTGGGTGCCCCCGGCTGTGTCCGGGCGGGTGCCCGGGAGGTGACCTGGCGCGACCCGGCTCGCGGTGCGCTCCGTAGAATGCGCGGCCATGAGCCACCAGCACGACCGAGCCGCAGCCGCCCCGGGCAGACGCCGTCATGCCACGAAGCGGCGGACGCCGGGGCCGCGCCGACTGCCGGCGGGCGCCGGTGTCGTCGGCATCGGGCTGCTGGTCGCGGTCGTCTCCGGGGCGTTCCGGTCGGCGCAGACCGGCGGTGCGCCGACGGGCGACGCGACCGGGGGTTCCGGGAGCGACGGGCCCGGGAAGTCGGGCGTGGCTCCCGGGCAGACGAAGCGTCCGCGGTGAGGTCGGCGGTCGTGGCGTGGTGGAACCGCGCGGGCAGCGGTCCGTGGGCCCGTCCGTGGACCCGTCTGTGGAGCGCCGCCGGGTGTCGGTGGCTGGGGGCGCTCGGCGCGCTCGCCGTCGCCGTGGGCGGCTACGCCGCCGGGACGCTGCCGAAGCAGCCGGAGCCCTGGGGCCTGTGGGCCGTCCGGGGCACGGCGACGACGGTGACCGGGGCGGTCCTGGCGTACCTGGGCCTCACGGTGCTGGTCGCGGCCTGGCTGCGGTACGGGACGCTGCTCGCGCGCGGGGAGCGGGAGGCCCGCGACCGGGTGCTCGCGACCCTCGTCCTGTGGACCACGCCCCTGGCGCTCGCGCCGCCGCTCCACAGCGCGGACGTCTACAGCTACATCGCCCAGGGCGCCATGGTCCTGGAGGGGTACGACGTGTACGGGGCCGGTCCGTCGGTCCTGGGTCCCGGGGACCTCGGGGCGGACGCGGCGGCGAGCGTCGGCGGGCACTGGACGGACACGCCCGCGCCGTACGGGCCGGTCTTCCTGGTCCTGGCACAGGCCGTGGTGAAGGCGACCGGCGGCGAGATCGTCCCGGCCGTGCTCGGGATGCGCCTGCTCGCGCTCGGCGCGCTGGCGCTGATCGTGTGGGCGGTACGGGGGCTGGCGGGAGCGGCCGCTGGTTCCGGCAGGGTCGGGGGAGCGCTCTGGCTGGCCGTGCTCAACCCGCTGCTGCTCATCCACGTCGTCGGCGGGATGCACAACGACGGGCTGATGATCGGCCTCATGCTGAGCGGCGTGCTGCTGGCCGGCCGGGGGCGGTGGGTGCTCGGGAGCGTGCTGGCCGGGCTCGCGATGATGATCAAGTCGCCTGCGGTGGTGGCGCTGCTCTTCATCGGGGTCATGGTGGCGCGGCGGCACGGCGGCGTGCGGGGCGTGGTGAAGGGTCTGACGTTGCCCGGGCTCGTCGCCGGAGCGGTCGCGGCCGGTGCCACGCTCCTGGCCGGGACGGGCTTCGGCTGGCTGCGTACCCAGAGCGTCGCCGGGGCCATCCACACCGCGCTGTCGCTGACGAGCGACGTGGGCCTCGGGCTCGGGCTGCTGCTCGGGGACGGCCCGGAGCCCGTGAAGGGCGTGGTGCAGAAGCTCGGGCTCGTGCTGGCCGTGGGGATCATCCTGGAGCTCGCCCGGCGGGCGTGGAAGGGCCGGATCGACCCGGTCCTCGGCCTCGGGCTCTCGCTGGTGGCGCTCGTCGCCCTCTCGCCGATGGTGCAGCCCTGGTACCTGCTGTGGGGCACCTGCGCGGTGGCGGCCGTGGCCTGGGACGCCAGGGCCGGGCAGGTGCTCGCCGTGCTGTCGGCCGCGCTCGTCTACGAGACGGCGCCGTCGGGGGCGACGCCCTGGTACGGCTTCGTGGCCGGCGGGGTCGTCCTGGCGGCGGGGCTCGTGTGGGTGCGGCGGTCGCCGTGGGAGCGTCCCCTGGAGGGCGGCGCGGTGCCCGTGGCGGGCGGTGACCTGGAGCGGACGCGCCCGTAGGGCGCGGCGCGCTCCGTGTCCGGGGATCCGGGGACCCCGGCGGGACGAGTGGGACGCCTCTGCCCCGCCACCCGCCCCCCCGGCCGACCCGTCGCCCCCTGGCGTCAGCCCGTCGTCGGTGTCCTGCGTATCGCCCGGCCCGCCAGGGCGTCCGTGCGCCTGCCGTCCTCCATCACGAACCGGCCGTCGATCAGGACGTGCGGGATGCCCACCGGGAGCGTGCGCGGGGAGTCGTACGTCGAGCCCGCCGCGACCGTCGCCGGGTCGAAGAGGACCAGGTCCGCGACGTAGCCCTCGCGGACCAGGCCGCGGTCGGGCAGGCGCAGGCGGGCCGCCGGGCGGGAGGTCAGGTGGGCCACGCACTCCTCCAGGGTGAGGACGCCCTCCTCGCGCGCGTACTTCCCCAGGTACTGCGGGAACGTTCCGTACGCCCTCGGGTGGGGCTTGAAGCCCTGGAGGATGCCGTCCGAACCGCCCGTGTGCACACGGTGGCGCATGATCGTGCGGACGTTCTCCTCGTGACCGACGTGCTGGAGGATCGTCGAGCCGAGCCGGTCGTCGATCAGGAGACGGCGGGCCGTGACCCACGGGGCCTCGCCGCGTATGTCGGCCGACTGGGCGATCGTCCTGCCCACGCACGACGCCAGGCCCGGGTCGCCGACCCCCGAGATCTCGATCGTGTCCCACTCGATCGGCACCCCGTGGCAGCCGTCCGAGCCGACCTCCTCCAGGTGGTGGCGGATCCGCTCCGCCGTCTCGTCGTCCTTCAGACGGGCCAGCAGCGCCTCCGGGCCGCCCTCCGCCGCCCAGCTCGGCAGCATCGCCACCAGGGTCGTGCACCCGGGGGTGTAGGGGTAGGTGTCCAGGGTGATGTCGGAGCCGCCGGCGAGGGCCTCGTCGAGCAGGGCCAGGAGCTCCGGCGCCCTGCCCTTGTTCACACCGAAGTTCATCGTCGCGTGCGCCAGGTGCAGCGCGCAGCCCGCGTCCCGGGTGAGGGCGACCATCTCCTCGTACGCCTGGAGCGCACCGGCGCCGTACGAGCGGTGGTGCGGGCAGTAGTAGCCGCCGTACTCCGCCACGACCTTGCAGAGCTCGCCGAGTTCGGTGTCCTTCGCGTACATCCCCGGGGTGTAGGTGAGGCCGGACGACATGCCGACCGCCCCCTGCTCCAGGCCCTCCGCCACAAGACGCCGCATCCGGTCCAGCTCGGCGTCGGTCGCCGGGCGGTCGTCCCAGCCGACCGCGTACATCCGCACCGTCCCCTGCGGGATCAGGTACGCCGCGTTGACCGCGATGCCCCGGCCGCCGTGCGAGCGGTCCAGGCGGTCCAGGTACTCGCCGACCGTGCGCCAGTCGAAGTCGATGTCGGAACCGTCGCCGTTCCAGCCGGTGATCGTCCGGCGGACCTCCGCGAGCGTGCGGTCGTCGACCGGGGCGTACGACAGGCCGTCCTGGCCGAGCACTTCGAGGGTCACGCCCTGCGCGGCCTTCGCGGTGTGCTCCGGGTCGCGCAGCAGCGCGAGGTCGGAGTGCGCGTGCATGTCGATGAAGCCGGGGGACAGGGCGAGGCCCTCGGCGTCCAGGACGCGCCGGGCGGTGGGGCGCTGGCAGCCCGCCGCCGCGCCCTCCTTGACGATGGCGGCGATACGGCCGCCGTCGACGGCGACATCGGCGCGGTACGACTCCCCGCCGGAGCCGTCGATGACGTCCACGTCGCGGATGACGAGGTCCATGGTGGCCGGCTCCTCTAGAAGAACGTACGGATGTAGTCGACGACCGTGCCGTCCGCCTCGACCAGCGGGATCAGCTGCCACTTGTCGAAGGACGTGCACGGGTGGGACAGGCCCATGCCGAGCCAGTCGCCGACCTCCAGCTCGGCGCCCTCCTCCGTACGGACCCAGCCGTGCTGGTCGGAGAGGCCGGTGACCGTGAGGCCGTCGGCGGGGCGGATCGCGCCGGTGCGGGCGTCGCGGACGACCTGTGCCTCGGGGAGGTCGAGGTCGTACGCGGCGTCGCGCTTGCCGCCGTTGGTGAAGGCCTGCTCGGCGCTCGGGCGGGAGACGACCTGCGCCCAGAGCCGGAACGCGGGCTCCAGCGCGCCCTCCTCGGGGACCCGGTTGAAGGGGGTGAGCTTGCGGTAGTGGCCGGAGTCGTGCGAGACGTACGCGCCCGAGCGGAGCAACTTCAGTACGGGAAGGGAAAGTTCGGGGATCTCGGCGAAGACGTCGGCGACCGCGTCGAACCAGGCGCTGCCGCCCGCGCTGACCACGATCTCCCCGATCCCGGCGGAGAACCGGCCCGCCTTGTCGAACTCGACGGCCAGCGAGGTCAGTCGGCGCAGCCAGGCGTGGACGCGCTCGGCGTCCGCCTTCGGTACCTCGCCCTCGTAGCCCGCCACGCCGACCAGGCGCAGGGTGCGCGTGCCGGCGACCGCGTCCGCGACGGCGGCGCAGTCGGCCTCGGTACGGGCTCCGGTACGGGCCCCCTCGCCTGCGCCCAGTTCGACGACGACGTCCACCGGGCGGGCCGCGCCGGCCTCGGTGAGGGCCGCGTCCATCAGCTCGACCCCGCGGACCGAGTCGACGTAGCAGATGAAGCGGAAGCCGGGGTCGGCGTCGAGCTCGGCGGCCAGCCAGCGCAGCGCGGCGGCGTCGACGAGCTCGTTGGCGAGGAAGATCCGGGCGATGCCGTGGGCGCGGTAGACCCGGGCCTGGTGCGGGACGGCGGCGGTGATGCCCCAGGCGCCGTGCTCCAGCTGACGGTCGAAGAGCTGCGGGGCCATGGAGGTCTTGCCGTGCGGCGCGAAGGCGAGGCCGTGGTGCTCGGCGTAGGCCTCCAGGAGGCGCAGGTTGTGCTCCAGCGACTCGGCGGAGAGGGCGAGGACGGGGGTGGTGAAGCCGCCGGTGAAGAGATTGCGCCGCTGGGCGGCCAGCTCACCGACGGTCAGCCCCTCGGCGTCGGGCGGCAGGGCCTTGAAGCGGTGGTCGACGCGTTCGTCCGCGAGCCGGTGGGTGGCGGTGGGGGTGGGCTGCTGCTTGTCCTGCATGGGGCTCCTCCAGGCGTCGCCGCGTCGGTGCGCCGCATCGGTGCGGCGCGTCGGTGCGGCGCATCGGGCGTCGCATCAGTGTGTTGCATCAGCGCGTCGCATCAGGGCGTTGCATTATGTGCAACAGCCATTGCGTATATCGCTTAAGGGTGTCTAACATCCGGGCCAACGCCGGGTCAATGGACCCTCATGATCGACAAGGAGCCCGCAGGTGACCGTGGACGGAGACCGACCGACCGTGGACGCGCCACCCGTGGACGTCGTCTGCCTCGGCGAGTCCATGGTCACCTTTCTGCCCTCGCGGCCGGGACGCCTCGCCGACGTGCCCACGTTCACCCGCGCCATCGGCGGCGCCGAGTCCAACGTGGCCTGCGCGCTCGCCGCGGCCGGACACCGCGCCAAGTGGGTCAGCCGGGTGGGCGCGGACGGCTTCGGCGACCACCTCGTCGAGGCGATCGGGGCGTACGGGGTCGACGTGTCGGCGGTCGGGCGGGACGCCGAACGGCCGACCGGGATCTACTTCCGCACCGCCACCGACCGGGCGACGGCCGCGCACGAGGTCGCGTACTACCGCGCCGGGTCCGCCGCCTCCGCGATGTCACCGGCGACCGTCCCGTACTCCTCCGTCGCGGACGGGCGGATCCTGCACCTGTCGGGGATCACCGCCGCGCTGTCCGAGGAGAGCCTGGAACTGATGCGCGCGCTGACCGAGCCCCGGGCGGGGCGGCCGGTCGTCTCGTTCGACGTGAACTTCCGGGCCGGGCTGTGGCGGGACGCCATGGTCGGTGGGCGGGTGCTGCTGGAGCTCGCGCGCGGGGCCGACCTGGTCTTCGTGGGGGAGGACGAGGCGGAGGAGGCGTGGGGGCTCGAAGGGCTCGACGCGATCCGGGACGCGCTGCCTGAGCCGGCCGAGCTCGTGGTGAAGCGGGGGGCGGCGGGGGCGGTCGTGTTTGAGAGCTGCGCTGGGCCATTCCCCACCCCGCCCCTTCCCGAACTGGGGGCTCTGCCCCCAGACCCCCGCGCCTCAATCGCCGGCGGGGCTGGATTTGCCGGCGGGGCTGGATTTGTCCCCGACACCGTGACCGCCGTCCCCTCCCCCCGGGTCGACGTCGTCGCCGCCGTCGGGGCCGGGGACGCGTTCGCCGCCGGGTTTCTGTCCGGGACCCTGCGCGGACTGCCCGTGCGGGAGCGCATCCGGCACGGGCACCTGATGGCCGCCGCCGCGCTCACCGTGCCCGGAGACCTCGCCTCCCCTCCCGCCCGCGACCACGCCGACCGGCTCGTCGCCCTCGACGCCGCCGCCTGGGAGACACTGCACCTCGGCCCCGGGTGGACGGGGGAGGACCAGGAGGTACGTACACCATGAGTCAGACTGTCGACCGCGCGCTGAGCATCCTGCCGCTGCTCGCCCAGGGACCCGCCGACCTCGGTCAGGTCGCCGACCGGCTCGGGGTGCACAAGTCCACCGCCCTGCGCCTGCTCCGCACCCTCCACGAGCACGGTCTCGTCTACCGGCAGCAGGACCAGCGCTACCGCCTCGGCGCCCGCCTCTTCGCCCTCGCCCAGGAAGCCGTCGAGAACCTCGACATCCGCGAGATCGCGCACTCCCACCTCACCGCGCTCAACGAGCAGATCGGACACACCGTCCACCTCGCGGTCTACGAGGAGAGCGAGGTCCTCTACATCGACAAGGTCGAGAGCCGCTACCCGGTCCGGATGTACTCCCGCATCGGCAAGCCCGTCGCGATCACCGTCGCCGCCGTCGCCAAGCTGCTCCTCGCCGACCTCCCCGAGCCCGAGCGGCGTGCCGTCGCCGGCAAGCTTGACTACCCCATGTACACGCCCCGTTCGACCCCCAACGCCGCCGCCTTCCTCAAGGAGCTGGCGACCGTACGCGAACAGGGCTGGGCCACCGACCTCGGCGGCCACGAGGAGTCCATCAACTGTGTCGCGGCGCCCATCCGGGGCGCCGACGGCCGGGTCGTCGCCGCCATGTCGGTCTCGGCGCCCAATGTGGTCGTGACCGCCGAGGAACTCCTCACCCTGCTCCCGCTGGTGCGCCGCACCGCCGACGCCATCAGCCGGGACTACTCAGGCAACACCCCTACCAAGGACCGGACATGACCGAGAAGATCGCGCTCACCCCCGCCACCCACACCGCCCCGCCCGCGAAGTTCTCGCACGGCGTCAAGAAGGGCAACATCCTGCAGGTCGCCGGCCAGGTCGGCTTCCTGCCGGCCGTCGAGGGCCAGCCGCCGACGCCCGCCGGGCCGACCCTGCGCGAGCAGACCCTGCAGACCTTCGCCAACGTCAAGGCGATCCTGGAGGAGGGCGGCGCGAGCTGGGACGACGTGATGATGATGCGCGTCTACCTCACGGACGTCGACCACTTCGCCGAGATGAACGAGATCTACAACGCGTACTTCGAGGAGCAGGGACTCAAGGCCCCCGCCTCGGCCCGTACGACCGTTTACGTCGGCCTGCCCAAGGGGCTCCTCATCGAGATCGACGCCCTCGCCGTCCTCTCCTGAGCCCACGCCGGACGCACCGCCCGGGCCGGAGCCGGACCCCGATCCAGAGCCCGCGCCCTCACACCCCCCACCACCTGAGCTGATTCCGCTGAGCCCGCCGCTTCACGGCACGGCGTCCGTCCCCGGGACGCCGTGCCGCGCTCCCCCCTACCCAAAAACGAGGCCCCCGCCATGCTGCTCGCCGCCGCACCCCCCGCCGCCGAGGCGCCACCCCACACCGGAGGACTGCTCCTCCTCATACCCGGCACCGCCGGACTGCTGACCGTCGCCGCCCTCGGCATCGCCCTCCTGCTCTTCCTGATCATCAAGGTCAGGCTGCAGCCCTTCGTCGCGCTGCTCGCCGTCTCCATCAGCGTCGGCCTCGCCGCCGGACTCTCCGTCACCGAACTCTTCGGCACGGTCCAGAAGTCCGCCGCCACCTCGGTCATCGAGAACGGCATGGGCGGCATCCTCGGCCATGTCGCGATCATCATCGGCCTCGGCACCATGCTCGGCGCGATACTCGAGGTCTCCGGCGGAGCCGAGGTGCTGTCCTCCCGCCTCCTCGGCCTGTTCGGAGAGAAGCGCGCCCCGCTCGCGATGGGCCTGACCGGCCTCATCTTCGGCATCCCCGTCTTCTTCGACGTCGGCATCTTCGTCCTCGCGCCGATCGTCTACGCCGCCGCCAAGCGGTCCGGAAAATCGATTCTGCTCTACTGCATGCCGCTGCTCGCCGGCCTGTCGATGACCCACGCCTTCCTGCCGCCGCACCCCGGCCCCGTGGCCGCCGCGGGACTGCTCCACGTCTCGCTCGGCTGGGTCATCCTCATGGGCGTCGTCGTCGGCGTCCCCGCCGTCCTCGCCGCCTGGGCCTACGCCGCCTGGATCGGCAAGCGGCTCTTCGTCGAGGTCCCGCAGGACATGCTGGAGGCCGCCGAGGACGCCAAGGCCCAGGTCGCCGCCGAGCGCAAGGACGGCGCCTCCGAGGCGCCCGTCTCCCTCACCACCGTGCTCCTCATCATCGGTACGCCGCTGGTCCTCATCCTCGCCGCCACGTTCTCCTCCATCGCCCTGGACGAGTCGACCGCCCGCTCCGTGATCGAGTTCTTCGGCAACCCGTTCGTCGCCCTGACGATCGCCCTGGTCCTCGCCTACTACCTGCTCGGCATCCGGCGCGGCTGGACCCGCAAGTCCCTGGAGCAGGTCTCCACCTCGTCCCTGAAGCCGGTCGGCAACATCCTGCTCGTCGTCGGCGCCGGCGGTGTCTTCGGCGCCGTACTGAAGGCCAGCGGTGTCGCCCAGGCGCTCTCCGACACCTTCAACGACGTCGGTCTGCCCGTCATCGTGCTCGCCTACCTGATCTCGCTCGTGCTGCGCGTCGCCCAGGGCTCGGCGACGGTCGCGATCGTCACCACGGCCGGTATCGTCCTGCCGCTGGTCGAGGGCGGCGACCACTCGCAGGCCTTCCTCGCCCTCGTCATCATGGCCATCTCGGCCGGCTCGATCTTCGCCTCGCACGTCAACGACGGCGGCTTCTGGATCGTGTCGAAGTACTTCGGCATCTCCGAGCGGGACACCCTCAAGTCCTGGACCGTCCTGGAGTCGGTCCTCTCCCTGGCCGGATTCGCCGTCGCCGCCGCGCTCAGCCTGGCCGTGTAGCGGGTACGACAGGCGAGGGCGCCCCCGGAGTTCCGGGGGCGCCCTCCTCGTACGCGTACCGAGCGTCAGCTCGTGCAGTACTGCGCCTGCTTGCCGATCGAGCGGTACATGCAGTCCGCGTTCTCCAGAAGCTGGAGGACGGCGTCCCGGTTACGGCTCGTCTCGCGCTCGATCACCTCGTCGGGCGGGTAGAAGCCGCCGTTCCAGGACGAGGCCGGATACATCTCGAAGGTGTACCCGAAGATCTTCTGCGCGCCCCACAGCCAGTCGTCGATCGACCCGTCCGTGATGTAGAGGTCGCTGGACTGCTCGGCCGTGTAGCCGTTGCTCGCCGCCATCTTCCCGCCGACCGCCGCGAACGCGTCCCGGTCGTCCTGCGTCAGGCCCGGCGCGGTGTTCGCCGTGGTCCAGCCGTACGGCCAGAGCACCAGCTCGCTGTACGTGTGGAAGTCGATGCCCGCCTTGATCTGCTGCTTGCCGCCCACCACGCGCGAGCGGACGAAGTCGGCGACGACCTTCACCTCGGGGGCCGACTCGGGGGCCGTGCCCCGGTAGGTCTCCGAGCTCTTGGTGCCCGAGGAGCCGCCGCAGCAGCCCCACTTGTAGTCCCAGTTCCGGTTCATGTCCGTACCGACGTAGGAGGAGCCGGCGTTGGGCTGCCGGTTCTTGCGCCAGCTGCGGTACGAGCCGGAGGCGATGTCGTACTCGCCGCCGTCCGGGTTGAGGTCCGGCACGATCCAGATCTCGCGGTTGTTCACCATGTTCGTGACCCGGCTGTCGGTGCCGTAGCCCGCGCCGAGCTCGCGCAGCAGATACAGCGCCATCTCGACCGTCAGGTGCTCGCGCGCGTGCTGGTGGTGCGTGAAGAGGACCTCGGGCTCGGCCTCGTCCGTGCCCACGTTGTCGCTGACCTTGATGGCGACGATGTCCCGGCCCTGGTAGGTCTTGCCGATGACCCGCTTGTTCATGAGGGTCGGGTACTGGGCGATGCGCTGGTCGATCTCCGCGTTCATCTCGGCGAAGTTGTGGTACTTCGAGTCGGCCGAGGGGAAGTCGAAGGGTTCGACGGCCAGGCCCTTGACCGAGCGGTCCGGCGGCGCGGGCAGCGCCTCCGGGCGGTGGCCGAGGGCACGGAGCTTGCGCAGCTGGGCGGCGTTGGCGCTGACGACGACGCTGTGGTCGTCGGCCTCGTCGATGGAGACGCCGGTGGCGGCGAGCGCGGTGCGTTCGGCGACGGTGGACGGGCCGTGGATCTCGTACTGGCGGATCACTTCCTCGGCGGCGGGGGTCGGCTCGGATTCGGCGCCGGCCTGCTGGGCGCCGAGCGAGAGCGGCGCCGCGAGGGCGAGCGCCAGAAGGGCCGCGAGAGCGGCGGACCTTCTGCCGCGGGTTCGAAGTCGCATGCTGTCTCCTGGGTGGGGAGGGTGGGGGGTGCGACAGGCTGTGCGGGTTCGCTGTGCGGTTTCGTCGTGCGCTTTCGTCGTGCGCTTTCGTCGTGCGCTTTCGTTCTGCGGGTGTTGCGGTGCGGATGCTCTGTTCGGGTGTCTTGCGCGGGTGTTCGGGCACATGGTGCGGCCATGACATGGACGGGTCAAGAGTGTGGTTCGGCCACGATCGCCACGGTCGCCTCCGTGACGGGCTGACAGGAGATCACATCGGACGGCGAAAAGGCCGAAAGGGCGGCCCTTCGGCGATACTGTGCCGCGTGGGGATGCTGATCGGCACGTACGAGATCGAACGCAAACTCGGCGAGGGCGGCATGGGGACCGTCTGGCTCGCCCGTTCGCGCGGCGGCCGCGCCGTCGCCGTCAAGGTGGCCCGGCCGGAACTCGCCGCCGACCCCGGTTTCCGTGAGCGATTCCGGGCCGAGATCGTCGCCGCCCGGCGGGTCGGCGGCTTCCACACGGCGCAGGTCGTCGACGCGGACCCCGAAGCCGAGGCGCCCTGGCTCGCGACCGCCTATGTTCCCGGCCCCACCCTCGCCGGCCTCGTGGCGGCCGAGGGCCCCATGGACGAGCGGCGGCTGCGCGGGCTGGGCGCCGCGCTCGCCGAGGCCCTGGAGGCCATCCACGGCTGCGGGCTCGTCCACCGCGACCTCAAGCCCGGCAACATCGTCATGGCCGCCGACGGCCCCCGCGTCCTCGACTTCGGGATCGCCCGCGCCCTGGAGTCGACCCGGCTCACCGCCACCGGATCGGCCTTCGGGACCCCGGGCTACCTCGCCCCCGAGCAGGCTCTCGGCGAGGAGGTGACCGGCGCCGCCGACGTGTTCGCCCTCGGCGGTGTCCTCGTCGCGGCCGCCGGCGGGCGGGTGTTCGGCGACGGCACCCCGATGGGCCTCATGTACCGCACGGTCCACGAGGCCCCCGACCTGGGTGCCGTACCGGAGGAGCTGCGCGAGCTCGTCGGGCGCTGCCTCGCCAAGAACCCGACCGAGCGGCCCACCCCCGCGGAGCTGCTCGACGTGCTGGCGGGTGCGGGTGCGGGTGCGCAGGCGAGTGCGGTTGCAGGTGCGCAGGCGGGTGCGGCGCCGACGCCGACCGTCGTGTCGGTGCCCGCACCCGCTGCGGGTGACGCCGTGCAGGACGCCGTGCCCGCGCCCACGTCCGCCGCGGGCGGCGGTGTCCAGGACGCCGTACCCGTACACGTACCCGTACACGCGCGGCCCACCGTCGCCGTACCGCCGCCGCCCGCGGCTCCGCCCGGGCCCGCGCCGACGTTCGAGGCCGCCGACGGGGCGTCCGGGATCGCCGTCGACGCCGAGGGCGTGGTCTTCGTGATCGCCGACGTCGAGGCGGAGTTCGGCTGGGAGGAGATCGGGTCCGTCACGTACGCGCGGACCCGGCGCGGCCGGCGCCTCGCCGTCACCCTCACGCTGTACGACGGCTCCACCTACACCTGCGACGTCGACGGCCGCGGCGCCGAGCGCGCCGCTGCGTGGGAGCGTCATCTGGACCTGGTCCTGAGCCGCTATCTGCCCGCCTGACGGACATGGCGCGGCGCCGCCACCGGAGGGTGACGGCGCCGCGGTCCGATCGGTGTCGCGGGTCGTGCGGGTGTTACGGCAGGTTGTGGACGTGCGGGCCGACCGCGTTGGACCAGGCGTTGCCGGCCGTCGCGTCCCAGTTGGTCGACCAGGTCATCGCGCCGCGCAGGTTGGGCCAGGTCTGCGAGGGCTTGAAGGAGCCGCAGTTGGTGCCGCGGGCCAGGCAGTCGAGCGCGTTCTTCACGATCGACGGGTCGACGTAGCCGCTGCCCGCGCCCCGGGTCGAGGCCGGCACGCCGAGGCCGACCTGCGAGGCGTCGAGGCCGCCCTGGAGCTGGATGCAGGCGAGCGCGGTGAGGAAGTCCACCGAGCCCTGGCTGTACACCTTGCCGTCGCAGCCGAGCATCGAACCGCTGTTGTAGTACTGCATGTTGACGACCGTGAGGATGTCCTTCACGGCCAGCGCGGTCTTGAAGTACTCGGTGCCCGTGTTCTGCATGTCGATGGTCTGCGGGGCCATCGTGAGGACCATCGAGGAGCCGGCCTTCGCGGAGAGCTGGCGCAGCGCCTTCGTCAGGTACGTGGAGTTGATGCCGTGCTCCAGGTCGATGTCCACCCCGCTGAAGCCGTACTCCTGCATCAGGGCGTACGCGCTGTCGGCGAAGGCGGTCGCCGAGGCGTCACTGTTGATGGTGACGTTCCCCTTCTCGCCGCCGACCGAGATGATGACCGACTTGCCCGCGGCCTTCTTCGCGGCCACGTCGGCCTTGAAGTCGGCGACGGAGGCGTAGCCGACGGCCGGGTCGAGGTTGAAGACGATCTGGCCGGGCGTGGTCGTCGAGTCGGCGAAGGAGACGGCGATGATGTCGTACTGCGCCTGGACGTCCCGCAGCTTCTGGACGGTGGCGCCGTTGTTGAAGTTCTGCCAGTAGCCGGTCAGGGCGTGCTTCGGGACGGACGGGCCGGGGCCCGGGTTCGTCGTACGGGCCGAGACGGCCGTCGACTTGGCCGACTCGCCGGCGGCGTTGGTCGCCGAGACCTGGAACTGGTACGTCGTGTTGGCCGCGAGGCCCGCCACGGTGGCGGAGGTGCCGGAGACGGTCTGCGCGAGGGACCCGTCCCGGTACACCTTGTAGCCGGTGGCGCCGGTGACCGCGTTCCAGCTCAGGCCGACCGAGGAGGACGTGATCGAGCCGGTGGCGAGGCCCGCCGGGGTCGCCGGGACGACCGGGTCGGGGTCGACCGGACCGCCGCCGTCGGGGCCGAAGACGGAGACGTCGTCCACGTGGTAGGCGGCCTGGCCGTACCAGCCGTGGGTGTAGACGGTCACCTGGGTGGTGCTCGCGCCCGTGGTGAAGGAGGTGGTCAGCTGCTTCCAGGACGGGCTGTCGGGGGTCCAGGTGGAGACGTCGGTGGTTCCGGTGCCGGTCGCGCCGAGGTAGGCGTACCCACCCTGCACCCAGGCGCTCAGCGTGTACGTCGAGTTGGGCTTGACGGTGACGACCTGGCTGCAACGGGCGTTGTCCTGGCCGGCCGGGGTCGCCTTGAGGGCGCCCGCCCCGGTCCGTACGGGCGAGGAGACGGCGGCGCCGCTGCCCGCCGTACAGCTCCAGTTGGACAGGCCGGACTCGAAGCCCGCGTTCCTGGCGACGTTGACGTCCGCGGCCTGGGCCGTGCCGGTGCCGCCGACGAGGCCGAGGCCGGAGCCGACGGCGAGCGCGAGAGCGCCGCCGATCCATCTGCGCGAGCGTGTGGTGGTGCGGTCCACTTGCTGCCTCCGGTGGGGGAGATGGGGGAGGGGAGGGGAGGGGAGGAGAGGGAAGGGAAGGGAAAGGGAGGTAGGTAGGTCACGGTGGCCACCGTTGGGGCAACAAGCTGGTCCAGACCAATCGAGTTGTCAAGACCTCTGGCGCGGAAGGGGAGTTGGGCCGGTGGGTCTCAGGGCCCATGGCGGGCCCACTCCCGGGCCCAGGCCGGGACCCAGAGCGAGGCCCAACGCGGGGCCCAGTCCCGGACCCACCACAAGACCCATCCGGGCCCAGATTTCACGTTGCGCTTGCCGGATTGTGTGTTCACCAGCCCACAGGTCGTGGATAAAGTGCACAGCATCGCGCTGTGCAGTAACGCGGTGAACGCAGTGAGTCATGGCGATGTGCTGCGCCATGGGACATGGGGACTTGGGACTTGGGGACGGGGAGCCCGACGTGCCGACAGCTATCGCGGTCACCAGTGCCGACCTGGTGCTGCCACCGACCGACCAGCAGACGCCCACCGCCGCCGTCCTGCCCGCGCCCGAGACCCAGCCGCTGGCCTCCGCCGTGGCCGACCTCCAGCTCCTCCTCGACCGCTACGGGCATGTGATCGTCCTCTGCCCGACCTCCCTGCCCAAGACCGCCGAGCAGCGGCTGCACGCCATCCGCTCCCTCCTGGAGAGCGACCGGATCGCCCTGGTCAAGACCGACCTGCCGCCCCTGGGCACCGCCGTACTGGCCCGGCAGCTGCGGCAGCTCTCCGCCTGCGACTTCAGCCCCGGCGTCATCGCCTCGGCGGCCCGGCTGCTCACCCACTACATCTACGCCGGCGCGGTCCTCGGCTCCGTCGCCAAGCTCGACCGGGTGCCGGTCACCCTGAAGTCGCACGTCAAGGGCTGGCTCCCGGGCGCCCAGTTCGCCGTGCTCGCCGCCCCCACCCCCCAGCTCCTCCGGATCGGCCCGGGCGTCGCACCGCCCGCGGGACCCGAGTTCGCCACCCAGCTCCTCGTCGCCCGCGGCCAGCTCCAGACCGACTGGGCCACCGGCACCCTCGCCCCCACCTGGCAGGTCCAGGCTGTCCACGAGGCGCCGCTGCCCGCCGAGTCGCCCCGCTGGTGGGGGACCGGGCGACTGGTCGAGTTCACGGCGTACCTCCCCGACATCGCCGTACTCCACCGGCTGGTCGCCTCCGTACGCCGCGAGACCTGCAACTGGTGCCGGATGGAACTCATCGGCGACCGCTGCGGCTTCTGCTCCGCGCCCTGGTCCGCGCTCGCGCCCACAGCGCCTTCGCCGGCCCGGGCGTCCCGGGCGGCCCCGGCGGTCGGGACGGCCGCGCCCGCGGGTGCGCGGTCCGTCGCGCCGGCGGCGCCGGAAGCCGACCGGTCCCTCGCCGCACGCCAACGCCGCGCGCTGGCCTCCCCGGCACCGACGGCGCCCGCGGCAGCAACTGCACTCGCGGCACCTGCCGCACCGACGGCACCTGCCGCACCGACGGCACCCGCGGAAGCCCCCTGGCCGTCGACGCCGTCACCGCCACCGCCCGGAGACATCCCGCCCGCCGCGTACCCCGTCCGCTGAGCCATACGTACCCGTCCGCCGAGCCACACGTACCCCCGATCGAGGTTGTCCGGCAATGAACTCCCGCCAGCGTCGTGGCGTCATCCTGCTCCTGCTGTCCGTCCTGTGCGCCCTCGCCGCGTTCGCCGGCGTCCTCTCCGTCATCGACGACGTCAACTCCAAGGTCGGGCCCGAGGTGACCGCGTACCGCGTCAAGGCCGACGTGGCACCCCACACCCCGCTCAGCGACGGGCAGTTCGAAAAGACCTCGATGCCGGAGCGCTGGCTGTCGAAGACCGCCGTGACCAACCTCGACCAGATCAGGGGGAAGATCGCCGTCACCACACTCAAAGCCGGCTCCCTCCTCCAGTCGGACATGATCGTCCAGCGGCCCGCGCTCCGGCCCGGCCAGCAGGAGATCGCCATCATGATCGACGCGGCCACGGGCGTCGCGGGCAAGATCACCGCCGGCTCGACGGTCAACATCTACGCCACGTTCGCCGGCGAGAAGGGTGGCAAGGCCGCCCAGTCCAAGGTCATCGTCAGCAACGCCCGCGTCATCGACGTCGGCAAGCTCACCCCCATCTCCGACCGCAACGACCGCAGCAACGGCCCCACCGAAGCCGTACCGATCACCTTCGCCCTCTCCACACTCGACACCCAGCGCGTGGCCTACGCCGAATCCTTCGCCGAGCACGTACGACTCGCCCTCGTCGCCCCCGGCGCCACTCCCGGTGGCGAGCCCACCCTCACCCCCGACGACCGCACCTACACGCTCGACAAGGACAAGTGAGGCCGGTATGACCACCAGGATCCTGCCGGCCGTCGCCGACCCCGACGCGGCCCGCGCCGTCATCAGCCTCCTCAGCCAGCTCCCCGGCGCCGAACCCGCCCAGCCCGTCGCCGACTCCACCCAGCTCGTCGACACCCTCGCCCGGCTGGCCGCCCAGTCCCTCGACGAACTCCCCGAAGTCGTCCTCGTCCACGAGCGGATCGGCCCCGTCCCGGCCCTCGAACTCGTCCGCGAGGTCGCCCTCCGCTTCCCCGCCGTCGGCGTCGTCCTCATCACCGCCGACGCGAGCCCCGTCCTCTTCTCCGCCGCCATGGACTCCGGCGCCCGCGGCCTTGTCACCCTCCCACTCGGCTACGAGGAGCTCGCCAGCCGGGTCCAGGCGGCCGCCCAGTGGTCCGTCGGCGTCCGCCGCCACCTCGGCGGCGGAACGGACGTGTTCGCCGGCCCCGGAGGAACCGTCGTGACCGTCAGCGGCGCCAAGGGCGGCGTCGGCACCACCGTGACCGCCGTCCAACTCGCCCTGGCCGCCCGCGCCTCCGGCCGTGACGTGGCCCTCGTCGACATGGACCTCCAGGGCGGCGACATCGCCTCCTACCTCGACGTCCAGTTCCGCCGCTCGGTCGCCGACCTGGCCGCCGTCGACGACCTCTCGCCCCGCGTCCTCCAGGAAGCCGTGTACGTCCACGAGACGGGCCTCGCGCTCCTCCTCGCCCCCGGCGAGGGCGAACGCGGCGAGGACGTCGCCGACCGCTCCGCCCGACAGATCATCGGCGCCCTGCGCGCCCGCCACGACGTCGTGGTCGTCGACTGCGGCACCTACCTCAACGGCGCCAACGCGGCGGCCGTCGAGACCGCCGACACGGCGATCCTCGTCACCACCCCGGACGTGGTCGCGGTGCGGGCCGCCAAGCGGACCGTACGGATGTGGGACCG
This sequence comes from Streptomyces sp. NPDC014870, assembly GCF_043081505.1. NCBI lineage: Bacteria > Bacillati > Actinomycetota > Actinomycetes > Kitasatosporales > Streptomycetaceae > Streptomyces > Streptomyces sp. NPDC014870. The sequence continues at coordinate 318,630 of NZ_JBIBWQ010000008.1, read as the reverse complement.
GCTCCAGATCCGCAAGGCGGAGGAGACGACCGTCCTGGTCAACCGGCATACGCGCGGCACGGAGATCCAGCCCGCCCTCATCCAGAAGATCACCGGAACGCGGATGGCGGGCGTCGTCGTCCCCGCCAACTTCAAGGAGCTGCACGGCGTCGTCGACGCGGGCCGCCTGCACGAACTCGACGCCCGGTCGACCGTGAAGCAGGCCCTGTGGTCGCTCGCCGGCGAGCTGGGCCTCGTCGGCCCGCCGCCCGGCGCGGCCGCCGACCAGCGGCCCGCGCTCGGACCGGGCAAGCAGGCCGGGAACGGCAGGCAGGCCGGAACCGGCAGGCAGCTCGCCCGGCTGACCCGCGGCAAGGGCGGGCGCTGAGCCATGCCGACGAACCGGGGCGCGGCGCGCGGGGACGACAGGGGGCAGGTGGCCGTCGAGTTCCTCGGCATGGTCCCGCTCATCCTGATCACGCTCGTCCTGCTCTGGCAGTGCGTCCTGGTCGGCTACACCTTCACGCTCGCCGCCAACGCGGCCGACGAGGCCGCCCGCGTCTGCGCGGTGGGCGGCGACTGGGACGCGGCGGGGAAGCGGCACGTGGGCGAGGCGTGGTCGGCTCGGGTCAGCTGCCCCGCGTCGGGAGACCTGGCCCGGGCGACGGTGAAGCTCAAGGTCCCGGTCCTCGTCCCCGGCACGGTCTCGTTCCCGTTCTCGGTGACCGGTGAGGCCGGAGCCGTACGGGAGGAGGTGACCGGGGGATGACCGGACGACGGGACACCGGCACACGAGGGGGCCGCGTGCGCGACGGCGTGCGCGAGGGCGTCCGCGATGGCGGTCAGGCCCGTCGCGTGCGTGACGGCGTGCGCGACCGCGGTCAGGCCGCCGTCGAGTACCTCGGGTTCCTCCCCGTCCTCCTCCTCGTCGCCCTCGCCGGCATCCAGCTCGGCATCGCCGCCTACGCCGCCCAGCAGGCCGGCACGGGCGCGCGCGCCGCGGCCCGGGCAGCGGGCCACGACGATCCGACGCTCGACCCGCGGACGGCCGGCCGGTCGGCGATGAGCGACTGGCTCACCGCACGCGTCGGGGTGAGCGAGGGCGGCGGCGAGGCCGTCGCCACCGTCACCGTGGACATCCCGTCCGTCGTCCCCTTCTGGGACTTCGGGAACATCACGAAGCGCGCCACCATGCCCGTACCCGAGGAGGGCGAGTAGCTGCCATGAGTCTGCGAGCCCGGATCAGCACCCCCGACGACACCGGCGTCGGCGGAGCCAGGGAGGACGGCCACCTCGTCGCCACCTTCCGCGCCAAGCTCCTGGAGGAGATCGACCTCACCGAGATGTCCGCGCTCGTCGCCACCGAACGGCGCGCCCGCCTCGAACGCGTCCTCGGCCACATCATCAGCCGCGAAGGCCCGGTCCTCTCCACCGCCGAACGCGCCCAGCTGATCCGCCGCGTCGTCGACGAGGCCCTCGGCCTCGGCGTCCTCGAACCGCTCCTCGAAGACGCCTCCATCACCGAGATCATGGTCAACGGCCCCGACCAGATCTACATCGAACGCGCCGGCCGGGTCGAACTCCTCCCGCTCCGCTTCGCCTCCCACGAACAACTGATGCAGACCATCGAGCGGATCGTCTCCACCGTCAACCGCCGCGTCGACGAGTCCAACCCGATGGTCGACGCCCGGCTCCCCTCCGGCGAACGCGTCAACGTCATCATCCCGCCGCTCTCCCTCACCGGGGCGACCCTGACGATCCGCCGCTTCCCGCGCGCGTACACGCTCCGCGAGATGGTCGGCCTCGGCTCGCTCGACGAACAGATGGTGCTGCTGCTCGCGGGTCTCGTCCAGGCCAAGTTCAACGTGATCGTCTCCGGCGCCACCGGCACCGGAAAGACCACCCTCCTCAACGCCCTCTCCGAACTGATCCCCGACGGCGAACGCGTCATCACCATCGAGGACTCCGCCGAACTCCAGCTCCGTCAGGCCCACGTCATCCGCCTGGAGAGCCGCCCCCCGAACATCGAGGGCCGCGGCGCGGTCACCATCCGCGACCTCGTACGCAACTCCCTGCGCATGCGCCCCGACCGGATCATCGTCGGCGAGGTCCGCGGCGGCGAAACCCTCGACATGCTCCAGGCCATGTCCACCGGCCACGACGGTTCCCTCGCCACCGTCCACGCCAACTCGGCCGAGGACGCCCTCATGCGGCTCCAGACCCTCGCCTCGATGTCCGAGGTCAAAGTCCCCTTCGAGGCGCTCAGGGACCAGATCAACAGCGCCGTCGACGTCCTCGTACAGCTCACCCGGCACCCCGACGGCACCCGCCGCGTCACCGAGATCGCCGTCCTCGCCTCGCGCGGCCGCGAACGCTTCACCCTCGCGACCGTCTGCTCCTTCCGCGCCCAGCCGCTCGCCGCCGACGGCCGGGTGTACGGCGCGTACGCCTACCACCCGCTGCCGCGCCGCGTCGCCGACCGGCTCTACCTGGCCGGCCAGCCCGTCCCGCAGGCCTTCGGCGTCGCCACGTCCGACGACCAGCTGACCACCCGAGAAGCGCAGTAGGAGGAGGGCACACACATGCTTTCGTCGACGTGGCCGGTGACCGGCATCGTGCTGCTCGCCTGCGTCCTCGGGGTGCTCGGCATCCACACGTACGCGCGCGGCACCGCCGACCGCGCCGCCCTGGTCGCCCGGCTCGCCCAGAGCGGCGAGGCGGAGAACACCGGGCGCCGCAGGCGCCGTTTCCGTACCCTCGACCGGCGCCTGCGGCGCACCGCGTTCGGCCGGAAGCTGGAACTGCGGATCTCCGCCACCGGCCTCGACGTGACACCGGGAGAGTTCGTCGCCGCCATGACGGTGCTCGTGCTCGCCCTGTGGATCGCGGGCCAGGCCGTCCTCTCCCCGTTCTTCGGCCCCATCTGCGGCCTCGTCGGCATCTGGGTCGCCCTGGGCTTCCTCAACTGGCAGCGCCAGAAGCGCATCGAGAAGTTCATCAACCAGCTGCCCGAACTGTCCCGGATCCTGGCCAACGCCACCCAGGCCGGACTCGCCCTGCGGATGGCGCTCAGCATGGCCGCCGACGAACTCGACGCACCGGCCGGCGACGAACTGGAGAAGGTCGCCCAGCAGCTCGCCGTCGGCACGTCCATCGACGACGCGCTCGGCGAACTCGCCGAACGCCTCCCGTCCCGCGAACTCGTCGTCCTCGTCACCACCCTCGTCCTCGCCAACAAGGCGGGCGGCACGGTCGTCTCCTCCCTCCGCAACCTCACCGAGACCCTGGAGGAGCGCAAGGAGACGCGCAGGGAGGTCCGTACGCAACTGTCCCAGGTGAACCTCACGGCGTACGCGGTCCCGGTGATCGGCATCGGCTCCCTCCTCCTCATCGACAACATGCAGCCGGGCGCACTGGACCGGATGACCGGCTCGGGCCTCGGCCAGGTCGCCGTCGTCGCCGCGTTCGCGCTCTACGTCGTCGGCTTCGTGATCATCCGCCGCTTCTCGAAGATCGACGTATAAGGGACCGGAACCGGAACTGACCATGGACCTCCTCCTCGCACTGGCCGCCGCCCTGTCCGTCACCGGCATCCTCTACGGCATCCGGCTCTACCGGGCCGACGCGAAACTCCCCGACGACCTCCAACTCGCCCTCGAGATCGGCTCCACCCGCACCGGCGCCGTCTACTCCGTCGTCGACCGGCTCGGCATGCGCTACTCGGCCGCCGTCCTGCGCGCCATGGGCCCTAAGCGCGTCGCCACCGTCCGCCGCCGCATCGACCTGGCCGGAAACCCCGGCGGCCTGACCATCGACCGCTACGGAGCCCGGCGCGCCGTCTACGGCTTCCTCGGCGGCTTCGGCGGCCTGATCATGCTCTCGGACGGCGACGTCCTCGTCGCGCTGCTGCTCTTCGCCTTCGGCGCGTTCTGGACCGAGGTCGGCATCTGGTCGGCCATCCGCATCCGCAAGGACCAGATCGAACGGACCCTCCCGGACTTCCTCGATGTCCTCGCGGTCGTCGTCTCCGCCGGCCTCGGCTTCCGCCAGGCCCTCGACCGTGTGGCCGAGAAGTACGAAGGCCCCTGGGCCGACGAACTGCGCATCACCCTCCGCCAGATGGACATGGGCGTCAGCCGGCGCCAGGCCTTCGACGAACTGCGCCGCCGCAACGACAGCGAACAGGTCGCCCAGTTCGTCACCGCCCTGCAGCAGGGCGAGGAACTCGGCGCGCCGATCGTCGAGACGCTGATACAGATCGCCAACGACATGCGCCGCACCGACGCGCAGAACGCCCGCAGGAAGGCCGCGAAAGCGGTCCCCAAGGCCACGATGGTGATCACCACGCTCATGGTCCCGGCGACGATGATCCTGCTCGGCGCGGGCCTGTTCCTCGGCTCGGGCACCAACCTCGGCTCGATCACGGGGGAGTGAGGTGAGGACCCGATGACGCTCAGAGTGCTCGTCGCCGACGACAACCCGGTCGTCCGCGCGGGCCTGCGCGCCCTGCTGGACGCCGCGACCCCCGACATCAGGGTCGTCGCGGAGGCGCGCGACGGCCGCACGGCGATGGACGAGACCCGCCGCACCCGCCCCGACGTCGTGCTCCTCGACGTCCGCATGCCCGTCGTCGACGGCCTCACCGCCCTGCCCCACCTCGTGCGCGTGGCCCCCGTCCTCATGCTCACGCACAGCGTGGAGACGGAGATCGTCCAGGAAGCCCTCCGCCTGGGCGCAGGCGGCTACCTCGTCCACGGCGAATTCACGGCGGAGGAACTGGTGACAGCCGTCCGCGACGTCCGCGCAGGCCGAGCCCGCTTCACACCGACGGCGGCGAACGCCTTGGTGGGCGTGGTTCGCGGTGCGACTGCACACGGCGGCGTACGGCCAATTGTCTCGACCCACCGCAGATTTCCCACACCCTCTTCGCAGCTGCAACCAAATGTGGCACGCTTTGGGCTGAGCGTGAGGGAGGGGGAGGTGATGGACCTGATCGCATCGGGCCTCAACAACCGGCAGATCGCCGACACATGCTTCATCAGCGAGAAGACGGTCAAGAACCACATCAACCGCATCTTCGCCAAACTCCACGCCACGTCGAGAAGCGAAGCCATAGCAGCCTGGCTGGGAACAAGGGCAGCCTCATGACCGCGGACGCCGGCGACGTTGGCGACACCTCCGTCAAGAACCCCTGGGCCCGTGTTTGGGCCTACGGGCCCTGTGGGGAGGAGGTGGTGTTGACGTACCGTGCCCGTGCCGAACTCGGCAGCGGCACGGGGATGTACGAATCCGGAGGGGACGACGACCATGAGCGACCTCATGCTGAAGGCTGCGACGAAGGCAAAACTGCACTTCGACACCTGGACCCGCACGAGGACGACCAACGACCGCGGCCAGACGGCGGTCGAGTACCTGGGGATCATCGTGGTGGTCGTGGCGATCGTGGTGGCGATCAGCGGGACGGACATCGGCAACACGATCAAGACCGCCATCTCGAACGAGATCGCCGACCTGATCGACTAGTTCGCATTCGCAGAAGTGCGGATGCAGGGCAGGCGTTTCCTATCTACATCACAGTCATGGCGGGTCTGCTCTTCCTCGCATTCGCCTACTTCGTGGTCGGGCAGGCAGCTGCGACGCGGAACGGTGCGCAAACTGCAGCGGACGCGGCGGCGCTGGCTGCGGCTCAAGACGCCCGTGATCAGCTGAGGGATGGCTGGGTTTCGGTCATTGCTGACCCTTCTCAATGGGGTGAATTCCTGGCGGGCGGAGAGTACGACGTCGAGGCCGCATGCGATCGTGCTGCCTCCTTTGCGGCGAAGAACGGCACAGAGCTCTGGGGAGAAGGCTGCGTCGCTCTTCCCGCCGGGGACGACGGGTTCAGGGTGGAGGTGCGCACTCTGGAATCCGTCGGCCGCTCAGTCATTCCCGGAACAGAGAGCCAGCATGCTGTGGCCGCGGCGACCGCAGTGCTGAAGCCGCTCTGCACGTTTGACGCTCCTGAACCGACCCCCGAACCTGAGCCGTCTCAAGCGGACCCGGACCCGGAGCCCGACCCGGAGCCTACGCCGACCCAACCCGCCCCGATCGTCGGGCTCACGTGCGACGGTGTCTCGTGGACGATCGACCCCGACGATCCGGAGCTTCCTGGCGCTGCAGATCTCTTCACCGTTCGACTGGCCGGCTGACAAACGAAGGAATCCCGTTCATGAGTTCTCGGTACGCAACGACGGCCCTCAGAAGGTGGGTTGTGGCGGTCACAGCGGCCGGTCTGGTCCTCGGCGTAGCTGGCTGCGGGAGTGACGACGATCCTCCGACGACCCCTGCTTCCGCGAGCTCCTCCAAGCCCAGAGGCGAAGGCGACAAGGAGCCTCAGTCGGAGGAGCCACAGGCGCCTGAGGAAACCTTGGCTGTACTCAATGGACAGGACGGCTTCGAGTTGACGATCACGTCGGTCCAGCGCGACGCCGGGGGCTTCCTGACTGTCAAGGGAAGGCTGACGAATACCTCGGAGAGGGCCAGGGCGCTTCCTGCGGGAGTGAAGGGCAATGAGACCGAAGTGCTGGAGCACGGAAGCTCCTTGGGAGGTGCGACTCTGGTGGACGCCATCGGGAAGAAGCGCTACTACGTCCTCCGAGACACGGACGGCAGGCCACTGACCACCACCGGCCTCGACATCTTCCGGGCGCAGGCCTCGTCCGAGGTCTTCATGCAATTCCCCGCACCCCCCGCCGGCACCACCGAAGTCACCTTCCAACTCCCCACCTTCGAACCCGGCACCATCAAACTCTCCTGACGGACGCCGCCATGACACCCCGCCGCCTCGCCCCCCTCGCCGCCCTCACCCTCCTCCTCTACGCCACCGCCGCCGGCCCCGTCCTCGCCGACGATCCCCCCAACTCCACCTCCAGCGCCTCCCCACCCCCCGAGATCGACGCGAACTCGCCCGAGCTGATGCTGCCCGACGGGGCCACCCTCGCCGCGCCCAAGGTCCTCGACATCAAACAGGTCGTCGAGGAGGAGGGCGGCGAACAGCGGCGCGAGGACACCAACGTCGACGTGACCTTCGCCCTGCAGGCCGAGGTGCTCTTCGCCAAGGACAGTGCCAAACTCGGCCCGGCCGCCACCGCCCGTATCGCAGCCATCGCCGTCGAGATCAACAAGCAGAACTCCAGCCGCGTCCGCGTCTTCGGATTCACCGACGACCTCGGGACGTACGAACACGGGCTCAAGCTCTCCAAACAACGTGCCGACGCCGTGCAGCAGGAGCTCGCCAAAACGCTTGACCCCGGCAAGACCTTCGACATCCGCGGCTACAGCGAGGACTACCCGATCGCCTCCAACGCCACCGAAGAAGGCCGCACCAAGAACCGACGGGTCGAGATCTCGTTCCCCCGAACGTCGAGCAATTGAGGGAGCCTCGCCGTCCACGCCGACATGCGACACGTCCTCGGCGCGGAGAGGTGGCCCGGGGCGGGCCCGGTACGTGAGTCTCTGGCGCCGGCCGCCCTCGTTCCGAGCGTGGCACCCTCCGGCGGTGCGTCAAGGGCGCTCCCTGCGGTCGCGTCGGCTCCGCCGATTCCGCTCCGCTCCACCCTTGACCCACCACCTCCGGGCGCCCTTGGACACTCGGAGGGCGGCCCGGGGTGAGGGCCGCGCTGGAGCCCGTCCGGTGCCCGGGGCCGCGCAGCGGCTGCAGGTCAGAACGGCGCGGCAGCGCGATGGGGCGGCCCGGCCACGGCTCAGCGTGGAACGCCGGGCTGGTGGCAGAGGCTCGTACTCCGCTGGTGACGGTCCGGTGAGCGGCGAGCGGCGAGCGGCGAGCGCCAAGCGGCGAGCGGTAAAGCGGTGAGCGACCCGGGCGGATCAGAGCGGCGCGAGGAGCATGAGGATCTCATCGCGGTCGTCGCCGGCGGCGAGCCACAGAGCGCCGGGCCACCGACCGACCTCCCTCCACCCGAGCCGCCCATAGAAGTCCTCCAGGCCGGCACCGCCCCGAGCGGCGAGGCGCAACTGCTCCAGCCCCATCTCCTCCTTGGCGACCCTGCGCACCTCTTCCAGGAGGGCACGCCCGACACCCCGTCCACGTACGTCCGTACGAGTCTGAACGTGGTGGACGGTGCCCCAATGCGCGATCAGCTCGAACCGGTCGCGACGGACATTGAGCCACCCTGCGAGTTCCCCGTCCAGGGAGGCCAGGAGCAGCCGGCTCGTATCGGGTGAGAGCGACTGGGCCAGGCGATCGAGAGCCGGAACCACCGTCGCGGCGTCGACGGGCGCGAAGGGAAACCCTGCCGCTCCACCCGCATTCGTCACCTCCACCCAACACGCGGCGAGCGCGCGCCGCAGCCGCGGTGTCGCGTCGTCCGGAGAGACGAGTTGCTGGAAAGCGAGCACGGAGGCCATTCCGCGATCATGCCACCCACCCTCGACCGTGTACGCGCCCCAGTTCGGCCGTAACTGCGACGTACTAGAAGAGAGAGCGGCACGGCACGCCGCCGGGAACCGTATTCCCGCCGCCACGCGGTCAGTTCGCTGCGCTTACGGCACCGCTAGCTGCCCATACGCCGTGGCCGCACTCACTCGTCGCTCATACGATCCCGGCATGACGAATACGGCGTGGCGCGTCGCTCTCGGCGCGGTGGCTGCCGGCAGCAGGTGCCTTCTTCGGCGCCGTCTCGTGTCTTCTCATGGGCCAGCAGACGCGGCACTGGGTCGCTGCCGCCGTCCTGGCGTTGATCGGGTCCGCCCTGCCGCCGCTTGTCGTCCACCTGCGGAATCGCATGCGGCGTGCCGGGCGTCGAGCAGATGCGAACGGCTAGCCGTCCTGGACGCGGGCCGGGCTCGTCCGCGTAGAGGGAACCATGCGCGGGGTTCGGCCAGACCGCGCAGATCGGGAACGGGTTCGGGTTCTGACTCGGACCCGGTGATCGGGTCAATGAGCCTTCGGGTGCCCCTGAAGTTGAGCGCGGAGTGAGTGGGCGATCCGGTCTGCCTGGTCAGGCGTCACTCGCTCCTGCTCCGGCCGCCGAAGCAGCTCGAAGATGCCCGGCCCACGATGCTCCCGCTGCAGATCCGTCATGCGCGGAACGATGTGGAAGTGCACGTGCGCGAAGCCTTCGGCTTCGGCGAATTGCACGACATAGGTCTTGGTGCAACCCGTCACGCTCCGCAGAGCACGGGAGAGTTTGACCTGCCACACCCCCAAGGCAGCCGCCTCGGCGTCGGTGAGGTCATGAACCGCGGCAACGTGACGCCGAGGCAGCAGCACCAGCCAGCCGGGCAGCGCGGTGTTGAAGGCGTGGACCACCCGCCAGTGCCGGTCATGAGCCACGCACTCGCGTGGTGGAAGGTCGTCGAACCCTGCTTCTTTGCTGCATGGGTAGCAGTCGGGAGTCGTCATGAACTGAGAGCGTATTGACGCGTACCCGCCCACGGTGCCGTGCCCCGGACCGAGCTGCCGCGCCCGGCCCCCACCCCGGCCGCCCTCCGAGTGTCAAAGGGCGTGCGGAGGTGGGCGGTCAAGGGTGGGCGCAGCCCATCGCGTAGCGACGCGACGCAGGAGCGCCCTTGAGGGCCCGCCGGAGGACGCCACGCTCGGAGAGAGGGCGGCCGGTGCCAGAGGCTCACGTGGGACGCTCACGTCAAGTACCCCAGCGTCGCGCGGATCGTGGCGACCACGGCGTCCGGGCGGCGGAAGACGTCCTGGGCCGTGAAGCGCAGGACCCGGCGGACCTCCGGGCAGTCGGCGAGGTCGTTGTAGCGGCGGACGTCGCGATCGTGGGCCTGGCGGGTGCCGTGATAGGCGTACCCCTCGATCTCGACGGCCAGCCCCGCCCGCCGGAACAGGAAGTCCGGGCGCAGCCTGCGGCCTGAGCGGGACCCGAGGAGTGGCTGGGACTCCGGGCGCAGACCGGCGTCGCGCATGTGGAGGCGGGCGACCGTCTCCGCCGGCGAGCCGCACGCCGGGTCCGCGAGCTTCAGCCACCTCCGGGCCGGGGCGGCACCGGGGCGAGGCGCCGCCAGCTCGGCCACGAGCTGGGCGTGGTGGACGAGCGGTTCGCGGCGGACGCCCCGGACCGTGCGCCGGGACAGCGCCGAGTCCGCCACCACAACCGCCGCCTCGCGTGTCACGCACCTCCGCATCAGGTCGCCGACCGTCCGCGCCGGACCCGTCGTCCGGAGACCCGCGCGCATGACGCAGTCAGCGTCGGCCAAGTAATCCGTGGAGTACACGCGCACGCCCTCGGCCGACCTAGACGAATGCGGACGGCTCACGGTGAACTCGACGACATCCACTCCGCCAAAACCGCCAGGACTACCAGAGCCGCCAAAACCGCCAGAACCGCCAGAACTACGCGAGCCGCCAGAATCGCCGGAGCCGCCGGAGCCGCCGGAGCCGCCGGAGCCGCCGGGGCCGTTCGCGCCGTCCGTACCGCCCGTGCTGCGCGCTCCGTCCATGCCGTCCGCGTTGCCGGCGCTGGTTCGGCAGCCGTTGGCCCCGGGGCTGCCGCGCCCGCCCGCGCCAGCCGCACGGACCGGCCCACCTGCACCGCCCGGTCCACCCGCACCGTCCCTGCCACCCCGGCCAGCCGCGCCACCCCACCTACCCGCGCCGCCCGCGCCGCCCGCGCTGCCTGTCCCACCCGCGCCGCCCCGGCCGTTCGGCCGGTCCGGCGTGCCACCTCCTCCCGGGGGGTCCCCCACCCCCACCCCCTCCCCCCAACCCCCGAGTACCTCGATCCGGTGCAGTGCTGCCGCCGTGCCGTGGCTGCACACCAGCTCCGGGCGGAGCAGTTGGTGGGCGCGGGCGCGGACGCGCCAGTCGACGTCCTTGCCGGGGACCGCCCACGCGCCGCGGCAGATGCGCTGCCAGCCCTCCGCGCGCAGCTGTCTCCCGATCTGGCCGCCGCCCATCGGCCACCCCGCTTCGTACGCCCGCACCGTGAGGAGCACCCCGCCCCGGGCGACCCTCACCAACTCCTCCGTCTCTCCCGCCATGACTCAACGATCCACGGACGGGGGATTATTCGCATCCCCTGTGGATAACTCCTGCCGTCATGCCGCATCCTGGTGCGAACGGGCGCAGGGCCCGCACCGAAGTGGACTGCCGATGACGACCACATCCCCCAGCGTTCGGCTGGTCAGCGACCTGGTGACACACATCCCCGAGTTCCGGGGAGCGTACGAGTCCCATGTCTTCAGCCAGGGCGGTGTGCTGCCGCACGTCTTCTTCTGGGACGTCGTCCAGAACTGCGTGCGCTCCTTCCTCGGGGAGGATCCGGGCGCGGCCGACTGGCGGCGCACGCTCGACTTCCTGGAGGAGCAGAGCGCGCGCGGGGAGCTCGGTGTCGACGAGGTCATCGTGACCTCGTTCCTCAACGACCTGCCGTACCCGCACGAGCCCGGCCACGCCATCGTCCAGGAGCTCGGCCCCGTCATGGCGGCGAGGTTCGTCCGCATCCGCCCCGGCGGCTGACAGCCCGCCCCCGAGCCGGCCCCGGACCTCCTCCCTCCCCGGACCTCCCCCCGACACCGCCCTCCCGGGCCCCCTCCGCGCGCCGGACATAATCGAGCGCATGTCCCCAGACCGGCCCCGTCCACCCGGCGAGCCCGATGGAAGCGACGTGCCCGATGCGCGCCGATCCGTCGAAACGCCCGCCGCCACCCCCAGCCCCACCCCCGTTCGCACCTCCACCCCCGTTCGCACCCCCACCCCCGTTCGCACCCCCACCCTCGCGCTCGTCGGCTACGCCGCCACTCGCGCCATCGGCCTCGCGATCCTCGCTCTCGCCGCCGTCGCGACCGGCAAGGACGGGCTGCACCGGCTGAGCGGCCGCTGGGACTCGGTCTGGTATGTGCGCATCGCGGAGAACGGCTACGGCCACCAGGTCACCCTCGCCGACGGCAGCGTCCACTCCGACCTCGCCTTCTTCCCCCTCCTCCCCGCGCTCGAGCGAGGCCTGTCCGCCGTCCTCCCCGTCGACGCGGCCACCGCCGGGCTGCTCGTCTCCTGGACGGCCTCGCTCGCCGCCGCCTGGGGTATCTACGCCGTCGGCGCGCATGTCGCGGGACGGCGGGCCGGGGTCGTGCTCGCCGTCCTCTGGGGCGTGTACCCGACAGCGTTCGTCCAGTCCATGGCGTACACCGAGACGCTCTTCACCGCTCTCGCCGCCTGGTCGATCCTGGCCGTGCTGCGCGGGCGCTGGATCCTCGCCGGCGCGCTGTGCGCGGTCGCCGGGCTCACCCGGCCGACGGCCGCCGCGCTCATCGCCGCGCTGGGCATCACGGCCGTCGTCACCGTCGTACGGGAACGGAAGCTGCCCGCCCGCATGGTGGCCGGTGTTCTCCTCGCGCCGCTGGGCTGGCTGGCGTACGTCGTCTACGTGGGCGTCCGCGAGGGCAGCGCCACCGCCTACTTCGACGTCCAGGCCGCCTGGGGCAACTCCATCGACGGCGGGGTCGCCCTCGCCCGCTTCATCTGGGGCCTGCCGCCGCTCGCCGGGCTCGGCCTGGTCGCCGCGCTCGCCCTGCTCGGCTGGCTCGTCGTCCTCTGTGTACGGCAGAAGCAGCCCTTGCCGCTCCTCGTGTACACGATCGCGGTCGTGGTGATCTCGCTCATCGGCGCCGCGTACTTCGGTTCCCGGCCGCGCCTGATGATGCCCGCGTTCGGGCTCCTCCTGCCGCCGGCCGTGGCGCTCGTACGGCTCCGGCCCCGCAACCAGGTCCTCGTGCTCACCGGCCTCGCGCTCGCGTCCGGCGCCTACGGCGCCTTCACGCTGCTGGGTTCGGGACCTCCGTGACCTGTACGTACGCGCACTCCGACACGCGTACTCCGACACGCGTACTCCGACACGCGTACTTCTACACGCGCACTCTCCTACACGCGCACTCCTACGCGTACACCCTTCCGCAGTCCCCAGCCCGCCATGGTCCCCGCCTCCGCCTCCAGCACGTGCCGGGCGCGCGGGCGCACCAGGCCGAGCCGTCCGGGCTTCATGGTCACCACGTCGAGGACGGTGAAGTCGCGGTCCAGGTATGCCACGTCCAGGGCGAAGCGCATGCCGAAGGTGTGGATGCTGTTGGTCGGGGTGATGAGCATCGCCCCGTCGATGCCGTCCCTGCCGAGCAGGCCGCGCCGCCGGGCCCGGTAGGAGGCCGCGATCTCCAACGGGATGGGTGGGATCGGGCGGGCCGGTTCGGTCCCTGAACTGTGATCGTCCCCTACGAGCAGGCTCCCCGTGCCGTCGCGCCACTTCCCCGGTCTCCCCATGGGGGAGACGGTAGCGGTGCGGCTGGGTAGGGTGCGGCGGGTGTTCGCCACGCTGATCGCCGTCGCCGCGCTCTGGGGTGCCGCAACCGGGCTGCTCGTGCCGCGCGCCGCGTACCGGCTGTCGGTCGAGCCGGAGGAGCCGTGGCGCGACACCTGCGAGGCCGGTCACGTCCTGGCCGGCCCGGCGCGCGGCTGGATCGGCGCCCCGGGCTGCCCGGCCTGCCCCGGACGGCCACGTTCCCCCGTCCCCGCGCTTACCTCCACCCCCGCCTACGCCCTCACCCCCGTCCTCCTCACCGCCCTTTCCTGCGCCGTGCTCGCCGCCGCCACCGGGCCCCGGCCCGAGCTTGTCGTGTGGCTGCTCTGCGCGCCGTTCGCCGTGCTGCTCGCGACCGTCGACGTGCGCGTGCACCGGCTGCCCGACCTGCTCACGCTCCCGCTCGCCGCCGCCACCCCGCTCCTCCTCCTGGGCGCCGAACTCCTCCCGTACGACGCCGGTTCCTGGCTCCATGCGCTGCTGGGCGGAATCGCCCTGGGGGGTGGCTACTTCGTGCTGCACCTGATCCGGCCGGGAGGGATGGGCTTCGGCGACGTCAAGCTCGCGCTCTCCCTCGGCGCGGCCCTCGGCTGGTACGGCTGGGGTGTTCTCTTCGCCGGGACGTTCGCGGGCTTCCTCCTCGGCTCGCTGTACGGGCTCGGTCTCGTCCTCGTCCGCCGCGGGAGCCGGAAGTCGGCGATTCCGTTCGGGCCCTTCATGATCGGCGGGGCGCTGCTCGGGCTGCTCCTCGGCGCGCTCTCCGCCTCCCCTTGAGGTTCGCGACCTAGCATTCGGGCACATGCGGACAATCAGTGACAATATGCCCGTTGAGCTCGCTGCGTCGGACCCGCCCAGGGAGGACAAGGCCCCCACCCCCTGGTACCGGCGTCCCGCCGTCCTCCCCTGGGCGTGGGCCGCGGGCCTGTGCCTGCTCTACGCGACCGTCGCCGTCCGCCGCCACCAGCTCCTCCGGACCACCGGCTACGACCTGGGCATCTTCGAGCAGGCCGTACGCGCCTACGCGGAACTCCGCGCCCCCGTCGTCCCCTTGCGCGGCCCCGGCTTCAACCTCCTCGGCGATCACTTCCACCCCCTTCTCGCCGCCCTCGCGCCCCTCTACCGCCTCTGGCCCTCGCCTCTCTGCCTGCTCCTCGCCCAGTCCGCCCTGCTCGCCCTCGCCGTCGTCCCCCTGGCGCGCTGGGCCCGGCGGGTGCTCGGTGTGCGCGCCGCGCACGCCGTCGCCGCCGCGTACGGGCTCAGCTGGGGCATCGCCTCGGCCGCGGCCTTCGACTTCCACGAGGTCGCCCTCGCCGTACCGCTCCTCGCCTTCTCCCTCGAAGCGCTCGCCCACCGTCGCTGGCGCGCCGCCGTCGTCTGGGCCGCGCCTCTCCTGCTCGTGAAGGAGGACCTAGGTCTTACGCTCGCCGCCGTCGGGGTCTACGTGGCGGTCAAGGGGCCCCGGAGGCTCGGGATCGCCACCGCCGCCGTCGGGCTGCTCGGGGCGCTCGTCGAGATCAAGTTCCTGCTGCCCGCCTTCAACCCCGGCGGCGACTACGCCCACGGCGGCAACCTGGCCGACGGCCACGGCTCGCTGCTCTCCACCCTGGCCCACGCACCGCTCGACGTCCTGCGCCCCGACGTGAAGGCGCTGACCCTGATCCTGGTCTTCGCCCCGTCCGCGCTGCTCGCGCTGCGCTCGCCGCTCGCGATGATCGCCGTGCCCACGCTCGCGTGGCGGATGGTCTCCGAGAACCCCTTCCACTGGGGCACCGCGTACCACTACAGCGCGATCCTCATGCCCGTCGTCCTCGCCGGCCTGATCGACGTCCTCGCGCGCGAGAAGTCCGCGCGGAACGTGCGTGCCTCGCTGGCCACGGTTCTCGCGGTGACGGTCGTGTTGCTGCCGTCGTTCCCGCTGGCCCAGCTCGTCCAGCGCACCACCTGGCGGACCACGCCCCACATCGAGGCCGCCCGTGCGCTGCTCGCGCGCGTCCCGGACGGCGCGACCGTCGCCGCCTCCAACCGGCTGGCCCCTCAGCTCACCTCGCGCTGCGAGGTCGTCGTCTTTCCCACGTTCCCGGTGGACACCCGCCTCGACCGGCGCGAGACCGGCCCGCTGCCCGCGCCGACGGCCGAGTGGATCGTCTACGACTCCGTACCTCCGGAGGCCTGGCCGCAGAAGAGCGGCCCCTGGCCCTACCCCGCCGAGCAGCAGGAGGCCGAGCTGCGGGCGGCCCGGGAGAAGCACGGGTACGAAGTGGTGGCCGCCCGGAACGGCGTGACCCTCCTGCGCCGCACCGCCTCCTAGCCGCCCCCGCTTGCGCCGCTACCCGCCCACCCGTCACGCGTGCGGGCCCACCGTCACCGGGCCCACCACCAGTTCCGCCCGGCCCTCAAGGATCGTCGCGACGCGGGTGGCCTGGGCCTCCAGGGCCCGCAGACGGGTCGCGCTCGGCGGGTTCAGGGTCTTCAGGTTCTTCAGGGGCTCGACGGTCACCGTGATCCGCTTGCCCGAGCGGCGCTGGTGCCAGACGCCCGCCACCGTGCCGTCGATCAGGAGCACCGGATAGTTGCCGGCCTGGCCGCCGGCCAGCGCGCGGCCGTACGCCTCCCCGGGGAAGAGCGCCTCGCGCGGTTGGGAGGCGATCGTGAAGGCGTCGAAGTAGGGCAGCAGCCGCACCCCGCGGGCCGGCCGCTCGTCCGGGAACTCGGTGTCCCCGGCGACGACCCACCCCGGCGCCCCCTCGAACTCCACCTCCTCGATCCGCCCGGCCCCGGCCAGCGAGGCGAACAGCTCGGTGGCCCAGCCGACCGGAGCCGCGAGCCACTTGGCGAAGTGCCGGGGGACCGCCGGGCCGTACGCGTACAGATACCGCTCCACGAGGTCGCCGAGCGCCGCCGTGCCTTCCGCCCGGCGCACGCCCGGGTTGGTGTACGTGACCTTCCGGCCGCGGTCCCGGCCGAAGCACAGCACTCCGCGGTGGGCCGCCAGGTGGGTGATCTGCCGCCAGCGCGGCCACTTGTCCTGGAAGGCCTCCATGACCCGGTCGCCCGCCCAGGGGCCGGTGCGGGCCACGATCGCGTCGGTCAGTTCGTCCACGGTGAGTTCGGTGTCCGTGAGGGCGTCGGCGATGGCCGCCAGGACCTGCTCGGTCTGTTCCTCCGTCATCCGTACGTCCGGCGGCATCGGGTTCGCCCCGGTCGGGATGGCTGACAGGGCCCCGGTCCACATCGGCAGGTCGGCGGCGGGCAGCAGGTGGACCGTGCCGCGCGGGCCGTGCGTCTTGACCAGCGTGCCGTCCTCCCAGAGCGCCGCCCGTACGTCCGCCCGGGTGCCCTCCGTCATGCGCAGCGCGAGGGACAGCTCGGCGGCGGAGAGGACCTGGGCGTGGGCGCCGAGCATCGCGGCGGCGACCGTCGCGGGCGGGGCGTCCGTGGGTTCGGCCAGGAACTGACGGTGGATCCTGCGGGCGTCGGCGCGTGCCCAGGTCACCTGTGGCGGGGTGGACGTCGTCATGCCCCGACCGTAGACGCGGAATAGGTCAGGGCCTGTCCGCCTTGCCCTACAGGGCGGCGGCCGACGCCGAGGAGCGGGGACGGAAGAGGAGTTGGCTTTGGCCAGAGGGAAGATCGCGTACGGCTGCGGGCTCGACGCGGCGGTCGATGTCGTCGGCGGCAAGTGGAAGCCGCTCATCCTGTGGGCGCTGCACGCGCACGGCACGACCCGTTTCGGAGAGCTCAGGCGGCGGATCGTCGGGGTCAGCGAGAAGGTGCTGATCCAGCAGTTGCGCGAGCTGGAGGCGGACCGCGTCGTCCACCGGGAGGTCTACCCGGAGGTACCGCCACGGGTGGAGTACTCCCTCACCGCACTCGGTCAGGCACTGAACACGGCGCTGCTGCCGCTGGGTGACTGGGGTGAGACCTTCATGGCGGAGATCCTCGCCATCAAGGAGGCCCAGCGCGCGGACGCGGACGCGAACGGTGATCCGGGCGGGGACGCGAACGGGGATACGGACGCGGATGCCGACACGGACGCGGACGGGGGCACGGCCGAGGAGGCCGCCTGACCTGTGGCGGGCGGTGGTCGTCCGTCAACCGGAGGACCATCCGGGAGGGTCCCTCTTGGGAGGTACGGAACACGCCGCCACGCCGGGGCGCAAACCCGCCACGTGGCCGCGGGACCCTTGTCCCGACTGGCCTCCGAGAAAACCGGGAGGGACCGGCCGTGCAGGGTGGCACGCAGCAGCGCTTATGAAGGGTTATGGTGGAAACCCCCCCTCGGGCCGGTCCGTATCCCCCCCACGGACCGGCCCGTTTTCTTTGCCCGGGCCCACCCGGGCCCACCCAGGGCCACGACGGCTCCCCCCGGCCCCGAGCCCACCCCGGCTCCCCCCGGCCCCAGCCCCCCCCGGCCCCAGGCCCACCCGGCTCACGCCGGCACCCCCCTGCCCCAGGCCCACCCGGCTCACGCCGGCACCCCCGGCCCCGCCCGGGGAGAGGGCTCAGCCCCGGCCGGCCCAGATGTTGGTGCCCGCGGTGTCCACGGCGAAGGAGTCGATCTCCTTCAGCTCGTCGTCCGTGAGCGGCGGCGCCGCCAGCGCGGCCACGTTCTCCTCCAGCTGGGCGACGCTGGACGCGCCGATCAGCGCGGAGGTCATCCGCTCGTCGCGCAGCACCCACGACAGCGCCAGCTGCGCCAGCGACTGGCCGCGCTTCTCGGCGATGTCGGCCAGGCCGCGCAGTCGGCGCAGGACCTCGTCGGAGAGCAGGTTCGGGTCGAGGGACTTGCCCTGCGTCGCCCGCGAACCCTCCGGGATGCCCTTCAGGTACTTGTTGGTGAGCAGCCCCTGGGCCAGCGGCACGAAGGCGATGCAGCCCATGCCGGCCGCCTCCAGCGTGTCGAGGAGGGCGTCCTCCTCGGTCCAGCGGTTGATCATCGAGTACGACGGCTGGTGGATGAGCGCGGGGACGCCCATCTCCTTGAGGATCCGCGCGGCCTCGGCGGTCTGCTCGCTGGTGTAGGAGGAGACGCCGACGTACAGCGCCTTGCCCTGCTGGACGGCGGAGGCGAGCGCCCCCATCGTCTCTTCCAGCGGGGTGTGCGGGTCGAAGCGGTGCGAGTAGAAGATGTCGACGTAGTCGAGGCCCATCCGCTTCAGGGAGGCGTCGAGCGAGGACATCAGGTACTTGCGGGAGCCCCACTCGCCGTACGGGCCGGGGTGCATCTCGTAGCCGGCCTTGGTCGAGACGATCAGCTCGTCCCGGTAGGGCGCGAAGTCCTGGGCGAAGATCTTGCCGAAGTTCAGCTCGGCGGAGCCGGGCGGCGGCCCGTAGTTGTTCGCCAGGTCGAAGTGGGTGACGCCGAGGTCGAAGGCGCGGCGCAGGATCGCGCGCTGGGTGTCGAGCGCCTTGTCGTCGCCGAAGTTGTGCCAGAGGCCGAGGGAGACGGCGGGGAGCTTGAGTCCGCTGCGGCCGGTGCGGCGGTACTCCATGTGTTCGTAGCGCTCCGCGGAGGCGGTGTAGATCGGGGAATGAGTCACGTATCTCTGCTTATCACGGACTTGTGACAGTCCCGGGCTGGGAGCCTGTGACCCGTCCGCAGTAGGGTGTCGGCTTCGGGGACCGCCGCGGCATGGAGGGGTTAAGAACAGTGAACCTGCGCGACCTGGTGTACGGGCTCTACGCACGCCGGGTGGAAGGCCGCCTCGACCACGCCCAGGTGCCCAAGCACATCGGCGTCATCCTGGACGGCAACCGGCGCTGGGCCAAGGCCTCCGGTGGGACCCCCGAGCAGGGCCACAAGGCCGGCGCGGACAAGATCCAGGAGCTGCTCGGCTGGTGTGCCGAGACCGACGTCGAGGTCGTGACGCTCTGGATGCTCTCCACGGACAACCTGAACCGGCCCGAGGCGCAGCTGCGCCCGCTGCTCGCCATCATCGAGGACGCGGTGCGCGCGCTGGCCGCGGACGGCCGCTGGCGGGTGCATCACGTGGGCACCCTGGATCTGCTGCCGGCCCGTACGCAGTCCGTGCTGAAGGAGGCCGAGCAGGCCACGCACGACAACGCGGGGATACTCGTGAACGTCGCGGTGGGCTACGGCGGCCGCCAGGAGATCGCGGACGCGGTCCGTTCGCTGCTTCTGGAGCACGCGGAGAAGGGGACGAGCTTCGAGGAGCTCGCCGAGATCGTCGATGTCGAGCACATCTCGGAGCACCTGTACACGCGGGGCCAGCCCGACCCGGATCTGGTGATCAGGACCAGTGGCGAGCAGCGGCTGTCCGGTTTCATGCTGTGGCAGAGCGCGCACTCGGAGTACTACTTCTGTGAGGTCCACTGGCCGGCCTTCCGCAAGGTCGACTTCCTGCGGGCGCTGCGCGACTACGCGGCGCGGCACCGCCGCTACGGATCCTGAACCACCCTCGTCACCCCCGGCACCCTCTTCACCCTGGTCCGTCCGCGGGAGCGATCACCGGACGTTCGACTCTGTTCACGAACACGTCGTCATATGCCATGGCATGGCGGCGCGTGATCGAGGGCATATCCCTTCCAGAGTGAGCGGCACGGAGACCGCCACCCGGGAGGCCCGTTGCACCAGGACGACCGTGCAGGACATGTACGGACGGAGCGGAGGGCCGGAGCTCGGCCCGCGCATCGTGGCCAGAGCCCGGTCCCATCCCGCAGCGACACCGCTTCCGTCGCGCCCCGACCTCTCAGGGGTCGTCAAAGGGGGTCTGTCCTTCCGTGGTGACCAGCACTAAGCGCCGCTTGTCCGACAGGCGCACCTATGTTCTCGACACCAGCGTCCTGCTGGCCGACCCCAACGCCGTGTCACGGTTCGACGAGCACGAGGTCGTGCTCCCGATCGTCGTGGTCACCGAGTTGGAGGCCAAGCGACACCACCCCGAGCTCGGCTACTTCGCCAGGGCGGCCCTGCGCCTCCTGGACGACTTCCGGGTCCGGTACGGGCGTCTGGACGCCCCGCTCCCCATCGGGGACCTGGGCGGCACCCTGCGTGTCGAGCTGAACCATTCGGACCCCGGTGTCCTTCCGGCCGGCTACCGGCTGGGGGACAACGACTCCCGGATCCTGGCCGTCGCGCGCAACCTGCAGGCCGAGGGGTACGACGTCACGGTCGTCTCCAAGGATCTGCCGCTGCGCATCAAGGCGTCCTCGGTGGGCCTGCTCGCCGAGGAGTACCGCGCGGAACTCGCCATCACGGACTCCGGTTGGACAGGAATGTCCGAACTGGCCCTCTCCGCCGACCAGGTGGACCTGCTGTACGACCAGGAGACGCTGTACGTGCCGGAGGCCGCCGAGCTGCCGGTGCACACGGGTCTGGTCCTGCAGTCCGAGCGGGGCAAGGCGCTCGGCCGGATCACGGCCGAGGGCAACGTCCGGCTGGTGCGCGGCGACCGGGAGGCGTTCGGCATCCGTGGCCGCAGCGCCGAGCAGCGGATCGCGCTCGATCTGCTCCTCGACCCGGACGTCGGCATCATCTCGATGGGTGGCCGGGCCGGTACGGGCAAGTCGGCGCTGGCCCTCTGCGCGGGCCTGGAAGCGGTCCTGGAGCGCCGGCAGCACCAGAAGGTGATGGTGTTCCGTCCGCTGTACGCGGTCGGCGGCCAGGAGCTTGGCTATCTGCCGGGCAGCGAGGCCGAGAAGATGAGCCCGTGGGCGCAGGCCGTCTTCGACACGCTGTCGGCCGTGGCGGGCCGCGAGGTCATCGAGGAGGTGCTCGGCCGGGGGATGCTGGAGGTCCTGCCGCTCACGCACATCCGGGGCCGCTCGCTGCACGACGCGTTCGTGATCGTGGACGAGGCGCAGTCGCTGGAGCGGAACGTCCTGCTGACCGTTCTGTCCCGGATCGGGGCGAACTCCCGTGTCGTGCTGACCCACGACGTGGCGCAGCGGGACAACCTGCGGGTCGGCCGGTACGACGGAGTCGTCGCCGTCGTCGAGAAGCTGAAGGGGCATCCGCTCTTCGCGCACGTCACGCTGACGCGTTCGGAGCGTTCGCAGATCGCCGCACTGGTGACCGAAATGCTGGAGGACGGTCAGATCTGAGTCAGTTCAAGCGGATTAGGTGGATCAACCGGTTGGTCCAGTTGATCCGGTTAGCCCGATGAGGGGCTTCCCGTACAGGTACGGGAGTTGGCGCCGCCCGGCAGAGCGCAGGAGCTTAGCCGGGCGGCGTCCTGCTGTCCGGGAAATCCGTCAAAACTTCAGTGACTTACGAGGTGTGAGCTTTCACACGCAACTCGGAATTGCCTTGCGGTGTCGGCGTCCGGCAGAGTCTTGCTTCCGTCAGGCCCCCGCATACGGCACACGTGCACCCTCAGGGGTGCGGCACCACACAACTCAACAGCCGTTCGCCGTATGCCGCCCACAGCACCACGGGCCCGTGTCTTCTGTGACCCAGTACGTCGGAGACCAGCGCCAGGGGCACGATTTCGCCCGCTTGGTCACCTCTGCGAGCGATGCTGGAAGGAAACCGTGTGAGCCGGATCTCGGTCCGGGGATTCGCGGTGGCTTCGGCCACTGCGGTCACCACCGTCGGCGCCGTCGTGGGTGTCGCCTCGGGCGACACCCAGCCCTCGGGCGACAACTTCGAGGCCACTGCGGCCGACACCACGCTGCTCGCGGACATTCCCGCGGGCGAGCAGGCCCAGGTACAGGTCTCCTCGCTGTCGGAGCAGGCCAGCGTCCAGGCAGCCGCGGCAGACTCGGCCGCGAAGAAGTCCGCCGAGGAATCGGCACGTCTTCAGGCCGCCAAGGACGCCGAGGCGAAGAAGAAGGCCGCCGACAAGGCGGAGAAGGAGCGCAAGGAGGCCGCCGAGCGCGCCGAGCGTTCCTCGGTCCGCGACGCGTCGAGCTTCTCCGCGCAGGGCTCCTACTCCATCGCCGAGGTCAAGGCGATCGCCCGGCAGATGATCCCGGCCTCGCAGTTCCAGTGCTTCAGCAACATCGTGGACCACGAGTCCGGCTGGAACTACCGCGCGACCAACCCGTCTTCGGGCGCGTACGGCCTCGTCCAGGCCCTCCCCGGTTCGAAGATGTCGTCGGCCGGTGCCGACTGGCAGACGAACCCGGCCACCCAGATCAAGTGGGGCCTGAACTACATGAACAACCGCTACGACAGCCCCTGTGGCGCGTGGAACTTCTGGCAGGCCAACCGCTGGTACTAGTACCGGCGCCTCAACCTCGCTGAGCCCCTCACCGTCCTACGGTGGGGGGCTTCATGCGTGTAGGTTCGGGCGCACGTGCTCCCCGGGGGAGTGAGCGGGGGAAGAGGGAAGAGGATGTCGAGACTGCCAGGATGGCTGAGCCGGCTGGGCGACGGGCTCAGCCGCATGGGCGAGCGCCGTCGCGCCCGCGCGGAGCGCGCGGACGACCTGGGCGTCGAGCCCGTCACGGGCGCCGAAGCCGCCACCCGCGCCGAACCTGCCACCGGCAACGGCAGCAACGGCAGCACTGGCGGCAACGGCCGACGAACCGGCGACGGCAGCGACGGCAGCGACAGCAGTGACGGCAGTGACGGCACCGGCAACGGGCGGGAGTCACGCCAGGAGTCGCCCGGCGAGACCGGCGGTACGTCCGCCGCCGACGCGGGGACGCCGGCCGGCGAGCGGTGGCCCGGGCGGCGCGCGCCTCGGGGTGGCGTCGCCTCCGTACCCGCGCCGCCGGACTACGCCCCGGCCATAGCCGCCCGCCCCGACCCGGTCGCCGCGATCCCGTGGGGCATGCGGGTCGCCGCCGAGGCCGGCTGGCGGCTGCTCGTGCTCGCGGGCACGGTCTGGGTGCTGATGAAGGTGATCAGCGAGGTGCAGCTGGTCGTCCTCGCGTTCGTCGCCGCGCTCCTCATCACCGCCCTGCTCCAGCCCACCGTCGCCCGGCTGCGCGGGATGGGGCTGCCGCGCGGGGTCGCCACCGCGATCACCGCCGTCGCGGGTTTCGTGATCATGGGCCTGGTCGGCTGGTTCGTGGTCTGGCAGGTCATGGACAACCTCGACAACCTGTCGGACCGGGTCAGGGACGGTATCGAGGAGCTCAAGCGCTGGCTGCTCGACAGCCCGTTCCACGTGACCGAGAAGCAGATCAACGACATCGCCAAGAACCTCAGCGACACCATCGGCGCCAACACCGAGCAGATCACCTCCGCGGGGCTGCAGGGCGTCACCGTCGTCATCGAGGCGATCACCGGGATCCTGCTCGCGATGTTCTGCACCCTCTTCCTGCTCTACGACGGGAAGAAGGTCTGGCACTGGTCGCTCAAGCTGGTGCCCGCGCAGGCCCGCCCCGGCGTGGCGGGCGCGGGGCCGCGGGCCTGGCGGACGCTGACCGCGTATGTGCGGGGCACGGTCCTCGTGGCGTTGATCGACGCGGTCTTCATCGGGCTCGGCCTCTACTTCCTCGACGTGCCGATGGCCGTCCCGCTCGCCGTCTTCATCTTCCTGTTCGCGTTCATCCCGCTGGTCGGCGCCGTCATCTCGGGCGCCCTCGCGTGCGTGGTCGCCCTGGTCACCAACGGGGTGTTCACCGCCCTGATGGTCCTGGTCGTGGTCCTGGCCGTGCAGCAGATCGAGGGGCACGTGCTGCAGCCGTTCATCCTGGGCCGCGCGGTACGGGTGCACCCGCTGGCCGTCGTCCTCGCGGTCGCGGCCGGCGGTCTGACCGCCGGCATCGGCGGCGCGGTGGTCGCGGTGCCGCTGGTCGCCGTGACCAACACCGTGGTCGGCTACCTCCGCGCGTACAGCCACGAACAGGCCCTGCTCAGTACTCCGGAGCCGCGCGGCGCGACCGCGTGGCGGGTGGCGCCCACGCCCGCGCCGGGCTCCAAGGGAAGGGACGAGGAGTGATATCCGAGCCGGAGCTGGTGGGCGGGGAGGAGTTCCCCGCGGCTGAGGTGCCGACCGCCGAGACCGTCGCACCGCCCGAGTGGCCGAACGGCCCGGGCCGCCCCTGGCTGTGGGCGCTCGGCGGCGCGGTGGCCGCCTCGGCGGTGTGGGCCGGCGGGCTCTACGCGTACGAGCGGAGCCAGGACGACGGGCCCGATCTCGCGGGCTACGTCACCGTGGCGGACCTGTGCGAGCGGGCCGAACTGAAGGGGCTCGCCGAGGTCCTGGGGCCGAAGGGCGTGGACGCCGGGGCGGCCTCGGAGAACCACGAGGCGCTGGACACGGCGAACTGCTCGGCGACGATGGGGAATCCGGCGACCGGGCACGGCGTCTCGATCACCTACCGGCTGCACAAGGTGACCGACCCGGGGCCGGAGTTCCTCGCCCGCTACGAAGGGTCCTCGTGGGGGGACTTCCAGCGGGTCGACGGGGTGGGGGAGCGGGCCTTCTTCCTGCTGCACCCGGGCGACGAGGGCGCGGAGATGGCCGTCCTGGACGGCCAGGTGGAGCTGGATATCTCGGTCAGCACGAACACCGTGTGGGACGCCGAAGCCGGCGAGGAGACCACGGACACCGAGGCGGTCGACCTGACGGGCATCGACACCGTCCTCGCGCAGGACCTGACCGCTCTGATGGCGGCGCTGAAGAAGTGACGTGACGGCGGAAGGGCCCCGGGGCTGCTGCCCCGGGGCCCTTCCTGCGCACGGTTCCGCTCGCACGGTTCCGCTCGCACGGTTCCGCTCGCACGGTTCCGCTCGCACGGTCTGCTCGCCCTACTCGGCGAGGAGCGCCTCCGCGTCGAGGGTGACGCCGACCGCCTGGATGACCGAGGCGATCTTGACGGCCTCCTGGATCGTCTCGCGGTCGACACCGGCCTTGCGCAGGACCTGCTCGTGCGAGTCCAGGCACTGGCCGCAGCCGTTGATCGCGGAGACGGCCAGCGACCACAGCTCGAAGTCGACCTTCTCGACGCCCGGGTTGCCGATGACGTTCATCCGCAGACCGGCGCGCATCGTCCCGTACTCGGGGTCCGACAGCAGGTGCCGGGTCCGGTAGAAGACGTTGTTCATCGCCATGATCGCGGCGGCGGACTTGGCCGCCGTGTACGCCTCGGGCTTGAGGTTGGCCTTCGCCTCCGGCTCCAGCTCCGCGAGGACCTTCGGCGAGCGCGAGGCGATCGCGCAGGCGAGGACCGTGCCCCAGAGCTGCTGCTGCGGGAGCTCGCTGTTGCCGATGACCGAACCGAGGTTCAGCTTCAGGTCCTTGGCGAAGTCCGGTATGGCGGACTTGAGTTCGTCGAGAGCCATGTCAGATCACTCGCCCGACAGGAGCGCGGCCGCGTCGAGGGTGTTCTCGCCCTTGTTCCAGTTGCAGGGGCACAGCTCGTCGGTCTGCAGGGCGTCGAGGACCCGCAGGACCTCCTTGGGGTTACGGCCCACGGAGCCGGCGGTCACCATGGTGAACTGGATCTCGTTGTTCGGGTCCACGATGAAGACGGCGCGCTGGGCGAAGCCGTCCTCGCCCTCGACACCGCAGTCGCGCATGAGCTCGTGCTTGGAGTCGGCGAGCATGGGGAAGGGCAGGTCACGCAGGTCGGCGTGGTCCTTGCGCCAGGCGTGGTGGACGAACTCGGAGTCGCCGGAGACGCCGAGGATCTGGGCGTCGCGGTCCGCGAACTCGTCGTTCAGCTTGCCGAAAGCGGCGATCTCGGTCGGGCAGACGAAGGTGAAGTCCTTGGGCCAGAAGAACACCACACGCCACTTGCCCTCGTAGGACTTGTGGTCGATCTGCTCGAACTCCTTGCCGCTCTCCAGCGACACGCAGGCGGTCAGGTCGTAGGTGGGGAACTGGTCACCGACAGTGAGCACGCGCTCTCCTTGCAGGTTGGAAGATCCCTTTTGGGGCTTCCGTGAGGGGTTGGACGGTCGTCATCCTGGCACGGAGTGCATTGATCAGTGAAATAGCTAGACTGGGTCGGGTTGATCGAAGGTGGTTATCAGTGGTGTCGGTGCGGCGTGTGAAGCAGCCCAGCTTGTCCCAGCTCAGAGCGTTCGCGGCGGTCGCGGAGCATCTGCACTTCCGGGACGCGGCGGCGGCGATAGGGATGAGTCAGCCGGCGCTCTCGGGCGCCGTCTCCGCCCTCGAAGAGGCACTGGGTGTCCAGCTCCTTGAGCGTACGACGCGGAAGGTGCTGCTCTCGCCCGCCGGGGAGCGGCTCGCGGCGCGGGCCCGGGCCGTCCTGGACACGGTGTCGGAGCTGATGGAGGAGGCCGAGGCGGCGCAGGCCCCGTTCACCGGGGTGCTGCGGCTCGGCGTGATCCCGACCGTCGCCCCGTACCTGCTGCCGAGCGTCCTCAGCCTGGTCCACGAGCGCTACCCGGAGCTCGACCTCCAGGTCCACGAGGAGCAGACGTCCTCGCTCCTTGAGGGGCTCGCGGCCGGGCGGCTCGACCTGCTGCTGCTCGCCGTGCCGCTCGGGGTGCCGGGGGTCACCGAACTCCCGCTCTTCGACGAGGACTTCGTGCTCGTCACCCCGCAGGGTCATCCGCTGGCCGGGCGGGACGACATTCCGCGCGAGGCCCTCAAGGAGCTCAACCTGCTCCTGCTCGACGAGGGGCACTGCCTCCGCGACCAGGCTCTCGACATCTGCCGGGAGGCCGGGCGCACGGAGGGGGCGCCGGTCACCACGACCGCCGCCGGGCTCGCCACGCTCGTGCAGCTGGTCGCGGGCGGGCTCGGGGTGACCCTGCTGCCGCGTACGGCGGTCAAGGTGGAGACCGCGCGGAACGCGGCCCTGTTCACGGGGTGCTTCAGCGACCCGGCGCCGACCCGGCAGGTCGCTCTCGCGATGCGCACGGGTTCGGCGCGGCAGGCCGAGTTCGAGGAGCTGGCCGGTGCGCTGCGGGGCGCGATGAAGCGGCTGCCGGTACGGGTGGTGGGCGCCGGCCCCGGCCTCGGCGCCTGACCGGCGCCGAGGCCCCCGTACCCGTACCCGTACCCGTACGCCCGCTACTCCGTCCTGAGGCCGTCCGCGCGCATCAGGCGCCACAGGGCCGGGAGGGACAGCAGGGTGACGAGGGCGACCATCGCCGCTCCGACGCCCGCCACCGGCAGGAACACCCACCAGTCCACGACCTGCTTGTCGATCATCCTGAGGAGCACCACACCGAGGCCGAGTCCGCCCGCGACGGCGAGCACCATGCCGAGGCCGATCGGGATCGCCGTCTGCCAGAGGACCGACAGGCTCAGGGTCGTGCGCCGGGTGCCGAAGGCGACCAGCGAGGACAGCAGCCTTCTGCGGTCGCGCAGTTGCTCCAGGGTCGTGACCAGGAGGGAGGCCGCGACCAGCAGCATCGTCGCGGTGGCGCCGACCAGGATGCCGGTGCGGACGCTGGTGTACTGCTCGTCCCGCTCGATGTTCTGCAGCGTGCGGACCCAGGCCAGCGGGGTGATCGCCGCCGCCGTGTTCCGTACGTGCTCAGTGGCGTCCGGGACCGCCGGGTCGATCCGTACGAGCGCGGTCGCCTCCGGCGCGTCCAGCCGGGTCGCGTCGATCGCCGCCGGGGTGGCGAAGATCCCGAACTGGTACTTGCCGACCGGGTCGACGCGCGCCTCGACCGTGCGGGCCGAGGCGGGGACGCGCCAGGTCGGCGGCGCGGTGCGGCTCGTCGCCGGGTCCCTCAGGGCGACGTCGGCGCCGGCCCGGGCGGTCTCCTTGACCCAGGCGTCCTCGGCCGCGCCCAGCTTCCCGTGGGCGAGGGCGACGAAGACGTCGCCGTCGGTGCAGGAGGGCAGGTCGGCCAGCTCCCTGAGCGAGGCGCAGTCGCCGACGACGAGCGGGGTGATCGGGCCGAACTCCTCGCCCTTCCGGAGGGGGCCGGGGCGCCAGGCGTGCGACTCTATGGTGCCGACGACGGCGGTGACGCCCTCGGTCTTCGAGAACTTGTCGATCATCTCGCGGGCCTCGCCGCCGTCCTCGGCGTCGATCGACGACTGGATCTGGGCCCGCGTGGTGTCGATGCCGTTGACGGTCATGAAGTCGTTCTGCATGGAGTGGAACAGCATCTGCAGCGCGATCGCCCCGGCCGCCGCGACGACGATGCCGCTGACCGCCCTGGCGGCCGTACCGCTGCTCAACTGCAGCCGTCGGGTCGCCAGTTGCCAGGCGACGGGGCCGCCACGGAACCGCTTGACGCAGGCCTCCACCAGCCAGGGCAGCAGCGTGGTGAGGCCGACCAGGGCGAGGGTGGCGCCGCTCGCGACCGCGCTGGTGTCGATCGCGGTGTCCGAGAGCGCGATGCCGCCGGCCATCGGCAGGAGCAGCGCGAGCCCGGCGGCGACGAGCAGCAGCCGCCACCACAGCCTGCGGGGGCGGGGCGTGGAGGACCGTACGACCCCGAGCGGTTCGATGGCGACCCCGCGCAGCGCGAAGAGGCTCACCACGACCGCCGCGACCGGGACGACGGTGAGGACGAGGGCGGCGAGCGGCAGCAGCGGTACGACGTCGGACGGGAAGGCGTTGACGTCCCAGACCGTCACCAGACCCACGGCCTGCCGGCCCAGGACGAAGAAGACACCGCCGAGCGCGAGGCCGAGGAGCGCGCTCGCCAGGGACTCGCCGGCGGCGATCCGGCGCACCATGGCGGTGTCCGCGCCGACCAGACGCAGGGCGGCGAGCCGCCGGTCGCGCTGCTCGCCGCCGAAGCGGACGGCGGTCGCGACGAAGACGAGGACCGGCAGGAGGAGGACGACGCAGGCGATGACGACGAGCAGGAGCAGGAAGGCGTTGAGCGGTTCCTCCGGCACCGACCAGCCGTAGGCGCGGCCCCGGCCGTCGTAGGTGTCGGTGGTGAGGGTCGCGCTGCCGGCCACGTACCGCAGCTCGCCGGGGCCGATGAGGCCCGCCTCGCCGATGGTGCCCGCGACCTTGTACGGCAGCCGCTTGTGGAGCAGTTCGCCGGAGGGGGAGTCGAGGAGGGCGCCGAGCGCGGGGGAGACCCACATCTCGCCGGCGGCGGGGATCTTCCGCAGTCCCGGCGGTGCGGGCGCGTCGGGGCCTTCGGGGCGCATGACCAGGCCCGTCACGACGTCGCCCCGGAAGACGGTCTCGGGCTTCGCGTACAGGAAGGAGTCCGCGGTGGGGTTGCGGTTCTCCTGGCTCGCGTCGACGCTGCGCTGCGACTCGCGGACCTCGCGGGCGAAGGACATGTGGGGCACGGCGGAGGCGACGAGCAGCAGGGCCACGCCGAGGCCGATGCCGACGGCGGTCAGGGTCGTCCGGATCCAGCCCCTGCGGCCGCCGGTGACGGCGAACCGGGCGCCGAGGGCCAGGTCGCGCGCCCAGGTGCGGAGCCTCATACCGCCCACTCCGCGTCGCGCACGGAGCCGTCGCGGACGACGATCTCGCGGTCCGAGTAGGCGGCGACCCGGGCCTCGTGGGTGACGAGGACGACGGCGGCGCCGGTGTCCCGGGCCGCGTCCGTGAGCAGGGCCATCACACGCTCGCCGTTGAGGGAGTCGAGGGCGCCGGTCGGTTCGTCGGCGAAGAGCACGCGGGGGGCGGTGACCAGGGAGCGGGCGACGGCCACGCGCTGGCCCTGGCCGCCGGATATCTCGCCGGGCCGCTTGCCGGCGATGTCGCCGACCTCCAGGCGGTCCAGCCACTCCCGGGCGCGGGCCTCGGCGGCCTTGCGGCGCTCGCCGCCGAGCCGGAGCGGCAGGGCGACGTTCTCGGCGCAGGTCAGTTCGGGCACGAGCTGGCCGAACTGGAAGACGAAGCCGAAGTCGGTGCGGCGGAGCGCGCTGCGGGCGCCGTCGGTGAGGGCGGTGAGTTCCCGGCCGTCGTAGGTGATGGTGCCGGCGTCGGGGCGGACGATCCCGGCCAGGCAGTGCAGGAGGGTGGACTTGCCCGAGCCCGAGGGGCCCATGACGGCGACGACCTCGCCGGCCCGGATGGCGAAGTCGGCGCCGGAGAGCGCGGGCGTGGGGCCGTAGGCCTTGGTGAGGCCGCTCGCCCGGAGCAGGGGGGTGGTGGTCATCGGTGGAGCTCCTCGGCGAGCCGGTCGAGCCTGGCGGCGGTCAGTTCCAGCCAGCGCAGGTCGGCTTCGAGGTGGAACAGGGCGTGGTCGCAGATCAGTTGGTCGGCGAGGTCGCCGTCCTTCTTGCGCCGGGTGAGCTCGCGCATCAGCCGCAGGTGTTCGGCGCGCTGCACGTCGAGCACCTGGGCGGCCTCGCGGCCGGTGAGGAGGGCGAGGACGACCTTGGTGTAGAGCGTGGACTGGAGGTACGGTTCCGGCTTCTCGGGCCGGCCGATCCACTGCTCGACGTCGGTGACGCCGGCCTCGGTGATGGCGTACCGCTTCCGCTCGGGGCCGCCGCCGGCCTCGATGCCGTCGACCTCGACCAGGCCGTTCTTCAGCAGCCGGGACATGGTCGAGTAGACCTGCCCGTAGTGCAGGGGCCGGTCGTGGCCGAACTTCTCGTCGAAGGCGCGCTTGAGGTCGTAGCCGTGGCGCGGGCCGGACTCCAGGAGTCCGAGGAGCGTGTGACCTATGGACATGGCGCCACTCTACACGCGGTGTATACGCACGATGTATAGCTGTCGCTCCGCCGCCGGTATCAGCCCCGAAGGAGTGGATGTGACCGGCGCCGCACAACCATCCGGGCCCCATACGCGTCGGTTCCACCGGGACAGGTGCTGATTGTCACGTCCGGAAAGACCGGATCGATCGCCCTTTGTCAGCATCGGCGGTGTTAGCTTGCTGAGCTGATTCGGATGCGGGACACGCCCCGACACCACGACGAGCGGAGCGACGGAGGACATGGGCCGAGCGGACAAGAGCCAGGGGAAGAAGGGCGGGCGGATACGCCGCCTGTTCACCTGGAAGAAGATCCTGGGCACGTTCTTCGTCGGCTGCCTGCTCCTGATGGGCGCCTTCTACGCGATCTACCTGATGGTCCCGGTGCCGCAGGCCAACGCCCAGGCGACGATGCAGAGCAACGTCTACAAGTACGCCGACGGCAAGATCCTCGCCCGCACCGGTGAGATCAACCGCGAGATCGTCGGCCTGGACAAGATCCCGCTCGAGGTCCAGCACGCCTTCGTCGCCGCCGAGAACAAGACCTTCTACAAGGACAACGGCATCGACATCAAGGGCACCCTGCGCGGTGCCGTGAACACGGTGACCGGCAAGGGCAAGCAGGGTGGTTCGACCATCACCCAGCAGTACGTGAAGAACTACTACCTGGACCAGGACCAGACGGTCACCCGCAAGCTCCGCGAGATGGTCATCGCGCTCAAGGTCGACCAGCAGCTGGAGAAGCCCGAGATCCTCGCCGGGTACATGAACACCAGCTACTACGGCCGCAGCGCGTACGGCATCCAGGCCGCCGCGCAGTCGTACTACGGCGTCGACGCGGGCAAGCTGAACATCGCCCAGGGCGCGTACCTCGCCTCCCTGCTCCAGGCCCCCAACCAGTACGACTGGACCGCCGCCACCCCGACCGGCAAGAAGCTCGTCGAGGACCGCTGGAACTACACCCTCGACAACATGGTCGAGGAGGGCTGGCTCGACGCGACGAAGCGGGCCGGGCTGAAGTTCCCCGCCCCGCAGAAGGCCAAGCCCGCCCCCGGCATGGAGGGCCAGCGCGGCTACCTCGTGGAGGCCGCCAACCAGGAGCTGGTGCGGCAGGGCATCCCCGAGGAGGACATCAAGGCCGGCGGCTGGACGATCACCCTCAACATCGACGAGCAGAAGCAGAAGGCCCTGGTCAAGGCGGTCGAGCGGCAGCTGGAGGAGAAGCTCGACCGCAAGGGCGACAAGAAGGACGCCACCGTCCAGGCTGGCGCCACCTCCGTCGACCCGAAGACCGGCAAGGTCGTCGCGATGTACGGCGGCATCGGCGCCACCGAGCACTGGACGTCGAACGCCACCCGCCGCGACTACCAGCCCGCCTCCACCTTCAAGCCGCTCGTCCTCGCCTCTGCCCTGGACAACAAGGCCGAGACGCAGGACGGCCGCAGGATCGGCCTCGGCACGATCTACGACGGCACCAGCAAGCGCAAGGTCGTCGGCAGCAGCATCCCGTTCAGCCCGGAGAACGAGGACAACCGCAGCTACGGCCCTGTCACCGTCCAGAAGGCCACCAACAGCTCGATCAACTCCGTGTACGCGCAGATGATCGTGGACGTCGGCGCGGGCAACACCAAGAAGACCGCCCTCGATCTCGGCATGAAGGACGGCGCCGACTTCGGCGAGACCCCCGCGATGTCGCTCGGCACCATGGGCGCCTCAACCTGGGACATGGCCGGCGTCTACGCCTCGCTCGCCAACCACGGTGTGAAGGTCACCCCGACCATCGTGAAGTCCGCCGAGCACAAGGACCGCAAGGCCGACCCGGTGAAGTCGACGGGTGAGCAGGTCATCAGCCGCGAGGCCGCCGACACCGTCACCAAGGCGATGACCGGTGTCGTCCGCAACGGCTCCGGCATGCGGGCCGCGGGCGACTACCAGGCGGCGGGCAAGACCGGCACCTCGGAGAACAACCGCTCCGCCTGGTTCGTCGGCTACACCCCCGAGCTGGTCACCGCCGTCGGCCTGTTCGGCGAGGACGTCAAGGGCAACCAGGTCACCCTGACCGACACGATCAACCCGGGCCGCGCCAACGGTGGCCGGACCCCGGCCCAGATCTGGGGCGACTACACCACCGCCGCGCTCGGCGGCGGCTCCGACGCCCGCTTCGACCTGGAGACCGACGGCAGCTCCGGGGACTCCGTGGTGCCCGACCCGACCTCGACGCCGACGGGCGAGACGCCGACGTCGACCCCGCCGCCCACCAGCGGCACCACGGACCCGACAGCCCCGCCCACGTCGACTGCGACCACGCCGCCGCAGCCGACGGACACGATCACCGTGCCGCCGCCGCCCACCGCGACCACCGACCCGGTGCCGCCCACGACCGAGCCGCCGACCGGTGGCGGAGACGCCGACGGCGGCGAAGCCAACAGCGACGGACGCCCGCCGCGATGACACGCCCGCCGCGATGACCGGACGAAGGCCGGACCCGAGAAGGGTCCGGCCTTCGCCGTTCGCCCGGGCAGCCGGAGGGTCTCAGCCGCCGTCGACCTGCTTGGCGATCCGGTCGCCGAGCTCCTGGTCGACCGACCGCCAGTACGCCAGGGCCCGCTCCAGGACGGGCGCGCTGACACCGTCCCGCAGATGCCCGGCGACGTTCGACACCAGGCGCTCACGGGCCGCGTCGTCCAGGACCCGGCGGACCATCGTGCCCGCCTGCCCGAAGTCGTCGTCCTCGCTGTGCGGGGCGTACGCCTCGCGGACCATCTCGCCGGCCGCCGCCCAGCCCGCGGGGTCGCCGAAGGAGCGCACATCGGCCTCGGGGCCGCCGTAGGAGTTCGGCGCGTACGGCCGGGCGGTCGCGGCCGGCTCGTAGCGCATCGGGCCGTCCTTCGCGTACGAGGCGAGCGGTGAACGCGGCCGGTTCGGCGGCAGCTGCGCGTAGTTCGGGCCGATCCGGTACCGGTGGGTGTCCGGGTAGGAGAAGAGCCGGCCGAGGAGCATCTTGTCCGGGGACGGGCCGATGCCCGGCACCAGGTTGGAGGGCTCGAAGGCGGCCTGCTCGATGTGGATGAAGTAGTCCTCCGGGTTCTGGTTCAAGGTCATCCGGCCGACCTCGATCAGCGGGTAGTCGCCGTGCGGCCACACCTTGGTCAGGTCGAACGGGTTGAAGCGGTAGCCGGGGGCGTCCTCGAACGGCATGATCTGGACGTTCATCGTCCAGCTCGGGGCGTCGCCGGAGTCGATCGCCTCGTACAGGTCGCGGCGGTGGGCGTCCGGGTCCTGGCCCGCCAGCGCGTCGGCCTCGGACTGGGTGAGGAACTCGATGCCCTGGTCCGTCTTCAGGTGGTACTTCACCCAGAAGCGTTCGCCGCCGCCGTTGACCCAGAGATACGTGTGGGAGCTGTAGCCGTTCATGTGGCGGTAGTCCCGGGGGATGCCCCGGTCGCCCATCAGCCAGGTCACCATGTGCGCGGACTCGGGGGACAGCGTCCAGAAGTCCCACTGCATGTCGTGGTCGCGCAGCCCGTTGTCCGAGCGGCGCTTCTGCGAGCGGATGAAGTCCTGGAACTTCTGCGGGTCACGGACGAAGAAGATCGGGGTGTTGTTGCCGACCAGGTCGTAATTGCCGTGCTCCGTGTAGAACTTCAGGGCGAAGCCGCGTGGGTCGCGCCAGCTGTCGGGGGAGCCCTGCTCGCCCGCGACGGTCGAGAAGCGGGCCAGCATCTCGCAGCGCGCGCCCGGCTGGAAGAGCAGCGCCCTTGTGAACTGGCTGACGTCGTTGGTGACTTCGAAGATTCCGTACGCGCCGGCGCCCTTGGCGTGCACCACGCGCTCGGGGACCCGCTCCCGGTTGAACTGGGCCATCTTCTCGATGAGGTAGTGGTCCTGGAGCAGGATCGGGCCGTCGGGGCCGATGGTGAGCGAGTGCTCGTCGCTCTCCACCGGAATGCCGGCGTTGTTCGTCGTGTGGGTCACGAGCGTCCTCCCGTCGGTGAGGAGCTGGGTGGGGTCGCTTCGTCCACTACCGAAGTCAACTCCGCCGACGGGAGAGAAGCAACATTTGTCCGGAATTGGACGTGGTCGCGACTAGGGCCTGCCGGGCGACACGCGTGTCAGGCGTGTCAGGTACGAGTCGCCAGCTCGAACCAGACGACCTTGCCGCCCGAGAGCCGTGTCGCGCCCCACCGCCGCGCGAGCCGGTTCACCAGGAAGAGACCGCGACCGCCCTCGTCGGTGTCCCGCGCCCGCCGCTGCCGGGGCAGCTGCGGCGAGTCGTCGCCGACCTCGCAGCGCAGCACGTCGGTCTTGAGCAGCCGCAGGGTCACCGGCCGCTCCGCGTACCGCACGGCGTTCGTGACCACCTCGCTGATCAGCAGCTCGACGGAGTCCGAGAGGTCCTCCAGGTCCCAGCGGGCCAGCGCCCGCCGGGCGAGCCGCCGGGCCCGGCCCGGCGCCGCGTCCTCCGGTTCCAGGAACCAGTACGCCACGTCACTGGGCGCGATCCCGTCGAAACGGGCCGCGAGCAGCGCGATGTCGTCGTCCCGGTCACCCGGGCCGAGCATGTCGAGGACGTCGTCGCAGAGCGCCTCCAGGGGCGGCGAGTGGTCCGGGCCCGTCAGCTGGGCGGTGGCCGCCAGGCGCTCCCGCAGCTGCTCTATCCCGGTCCACACGTCCCGCAGCCGGGACTCGACCAGACCGTCCGTGTAGAGCAGCAGCGTGGCGCCCGCCGGGGCGTCCAGCTCGACCGCCTCGAAGTCGACCCCGCCGACGCCGATCGGCGCGCCGGGCGGGACCCGCAGGACCTCCGCCCGGCCGCCGAGGTGGAGCAGTATCGGCGGCGGGTGGCCCGCGTTGGCGATGGTGATCCGGTGCGAGACCGGGTCGTACACCGCGTACATGCAGGTCGCCATCCGGTCCTGGCCGAGCCGCTGGGCCTGCTCGTCCAGGTGGTGCAGGACCTCCTGCGGCGGCAGGTCGAGACCCGCCAGGGTCTGCGCCGTGGTCCGCAGCTGGCCCATGATCGCGGCGGAGGTCATGGAGTGGCCCATGACGTCGCCGACGACCAGCGCCACGCGGCTGCCGGGCAGCGGGATCGCGTCGTACCAGTCGCCGCCGACCCGGGCCGTCTCGGCGGCCGGGAGGTAGCGGGAGGCCAGCCGGACGCCGGTCGGCTGCGGCAGCGAGTCCGGCAGCATCGTGCGCTGCAGCTCGTCGGCGATGTACGCCTCCCGGCCGTACAGGACGGCCTTGTCGATGCCGAGCGCCGTGTGCGTGGCGAGCTGGGCCGCGACGAGCAGGTCGTTCGGCTCGAAGGCGGGCCGTTCGGGGCGGCGCAGGAAGACGGCCGCGCCGATGACCCGGCGCCGCCCCCGCAGCGGGGCCAGGATCGCCCGGTGGCCGCGGGGCAGTCCGTGCTCGGGGCCGAGCAGCTCCGGCAGCGCGGCGCGGGCGGCGGCGGAGTCGCCGAAGACCGGCCGGACACCGCGCAGCACCTCGGCGAGGGCCCCGCCGGAACGCACCTCGCAGAGTTCGGCCGCGGGGGTCGGGTCCGGGTCGGGGACGAGCGCCAGCTCCTCGCCGTCCACCTCCGTTAACCGCAGCCGGTCCGTGCGGCGCAGTCGCAGCACGAAGGGGGCGACGGGCCGCTCGTCGCCGACCGGGAGCGGGTCGCGGAGGTAGACCAGGATCGCGTC
The DNA here is from genome assembly GCF_043081505.1 of Streptomyces sp. NPDC014870. NCBI lineage: Bacteria > Bacillati > Actinomycetota > Actinomycetes > Kitasatosporales > Streptomycetaceae > Streptomyces > Streptomyces sp. NPDC014870. The sequence goes on along the minus strand of NZ_JBIBWQ010000008.1, from coordinate 282,175 downwards.
GGAGAACGTGGGCACGGTCGCCCGGCACAGGCCGAGGACGATCTCGTCGAGGTCGATGCCGCGCGCGATCCGCCGCGTCGCGGCGCCGACGAACCGCAGCCGGTCGCCCTCGCGGCGCGCGGCGGCGACGTCCGGCGCGAGCGGGGTGCTCGCCGCGCCGGCGGAGGCGGTGACGGCCATGGCGGCCGCCGGAGCACCGGGCTGTGCGGCCGGCTGGCCGGTCGCGCCGCCGCCTGCCGGGGCCGGCGGGTGCGCGGCGGCCTGCCCGGGCGCGGGACGGCCACCGCCGTCGGGCGCGCCGGGCTGGGCCGGTACCGGTGCCTCGGCCGCCTGCTGCCGGGGGCGGGTGCGCTCATGCGGCCGGGCAGCCAGCGGCTGCCGGCCTTCGTGGGAGGTGGGATGCTCCGTCACGCGTGGGGTTCCGTCCGTCCGGGCCGGTGGTGCGATGCACTCGCTCTTCTCGCCGATGCCGCGCCTTCACGGGGGATAAACCCCTGGCGCGCGGTGGATGTGAATGCCCCGCGAGCAGCGGCTACGACAGGGGTCGGCACACCCGGGCAGACGTCCGGCACTGCTCTCCCCCTCAGAATGACTTACGGTCAGGTCCTGCGCTGTGCTCTGTGGTTGACGCCTCGTCCGGTGGATCACCGCCTTGCGGAGGACGATCCTACGGTTGCACCCCGGGGGCGCATCAAGGGTCTCACGGAGCCGTGTGCGCCGGAGTGCGATCCCAGTCGGCGGGCAGCTCGGGCACGGTCCACGTCGGATCGGGCCGCCAGTTCTCCCAGCCGTCGCGGAAGGGGGCGCCCCAGGCCCGGAGGGTCGCGACGGCCGCGTCGCCCGCCGCGCGTACCCGCGCGGCCTGCGCCGCGTCCATCAGGCCGTCGCGCTGGGCCTGCGCGAACTCGTCCTCGTCCCGCCACAGCCAACTGCGGTCGGGGTTGACGGAGATGTCGAGGAAGTGGTCCTCGGAGTCGACGCCGCCGGACCACCGGGTGCGCGGCTCCTCCAGGTTGACGTACCAGCTGCGGAACTGCCAGCCGCGCTCCCAGAACAGCCAGACCGACCAGGGCTCGCCGGGCCGGGCGAGCTTCAGGACGCCCTCGCCCGCCCAGTGGGCGCGGGCCGTCGTGCGCGGGGCGGTGTAGCGGGTGGCGAGCGGCTCCTGGTGCACGGGCCTGCCGTCGGCGAGCACCGGTTTGACGCACTCGGTGCCCGGCGCCATCCAGACGGCCAGCAGCTCGGGGGTGTCGCGCACGACGGTCACCGGCCGGCAGATGTGCACGTCGCCGGAGCCGTTGTCGCGGTAGCGCCAGAGGATGTGATCCCCCGGCGCCCAGTGCTGTGAACCACCCGATCCTGTCATGCGCAGATATTAGGGGGGCGCCTCACCGGCCGCTGCGATCCAGGTCACGGATGAGTCATGCGCAGCACGTCGAGCGCCTCGTCCAACTGCTCGACCGTCAGCGCGCCCTGTTCGACGTACCCGCTCTCCAGGACGACCTGCCGAATCGTCTTGCGTTCGGCCAGCGAGCGCTTGGCGACCTTGGCGGCCTCCTCGTAGCCGATGTACCTGTTCAGCGGGGTGACGACGGACGGCGAGGACTCGGCGTACTCGCGGGCCCGTTCGGCGTTCGCGGTGATCCCGTCGACGGTGCGGTCGGCGAGCAGCCGCGCCGCGTTGGCCAGGAGTCGTACGGATTCCAGCAGGTTCTTGGCCATGACCGGGAGCATCACGTTGAGCTCGAAGTTTCCGGCCGCGCCCGCCACCGCGACCGTGGTGTCGTTTCCGGTCACCTGCGCGGCGACCATGAGGACGGCCTCGGGAATGACCGGATTCACCTTCCCGGGCATGATCGAGGAGCCGGGCTGGAGGTCGGGGAGGTTGATCTCGGCGAGGCCCGTGCGCGGGCCGCTGGCCATCCAGCGCAGGTCGTTGGAGATCTTCGTGAGGCCGACCGCGATGGTCCTGAGCTGGCCGGACGTCTCGACCAGGCCGTCCCGGGCACCCTGCGCCTCGAAGTGGTCTCGGGCCTCGGTGAGCGGCAGTCCGGTTGCCGCGGCGAGTTCGGCGATGACGGCGGCGGAGAATCCCGGCGGCGTGTTGATGCCGGTGCCCACCGCGGTTCCGCCGAGGGGGAGTTCGGCGAGCCGGGGGAGGCTGGCCCGCAGCCGTTCGATTCCGTACCTGACCTGGGCCGCGTAGCCACCGAACTCCTGGCCGAGGGTGACGGGCGTGGCGTCCATGAGGTGCGTACGGCCCGACTTCACGACCTCCGCGAATTCGGCCGATTTCCGCTCCAGGGAGGCGGCCAGATGGTCGAGCGCCGGGATGAGGTCGTGGGTGACGGCGGCCGTGGCGGCGATGTGGATGGAGGAGGGGAAGACGTCGTTGGACGACTGCGAGGCGTTCACATGGTCGTTGGGGTGGACCTCGCGGCCCGCGGGGAGCCGCTCGCCGGCGAGCGTGGCGATGACCTCGTTGGTGTTCATGTTCGAGGAGGTGCCGGAGCCGGTCTGGAAGACGTCGACCGGGAAGTGGGCGTCCCAGTCGCCTGCGGCGACCTCGGCGGCGGCGGACACGATGGCGTCCGCCAGGTCCTGGTCGATCACCCCGAGCGAGGCGTTGACCTTGGCGGCGGCCGCCTTGATCCGGGCCAGGGCCGTGATGTGCGCGCTCTCCAGGCGCTGCCCCGAGACGGGGAAGTTCTCCAGGGCCCGCTGGGTCTGGGCCCGCCACTTGGCGTGGGCCGGAACCCGCACCTCACCCATCGAGTCGTGCTCGATCCGGTACTCGCTCGTGTCGTCGCTCATGACATCAACCTCCATACAAAGGTGAGCACTTGTCTTGTTCTGGCTATTCCCATTGCGGATACCGGCCAGTAAAAACCGTGGGTAACCCCACTTCCAGGAGGCGCAATGAGGCGCACCAGGTACAGACTCCGTTGGGCGATCGCGGCCACGGCCGCGGCCGCCGCGGCCTTCGGGACCATGACGGCCGTCGCCCCCGCCGGCGCGGCCGAGGTCACCCCCCGTACCGTCGCGGCGGTACCGCTCCCGCCCGAGCTCGAAACGATCCGGGCCGCGGAGGCCACGAAGATCTACGGCAGCCCCGAGGAGCGCCCGCTCGCGCAGCGCAGGAGCGGCCTGATCTCGCTCGGCGACAGCGAGATCTCCGGCGAGGGCGTCGGCACCTACGAGCCGCCCACCAACGGCCCCACGAACTGGTGCCACCGCTCGCCCGACGCGGCCATCCACCGCACCGGGATCGCCGCCGACCTCACGTTCAACGTGTCCTGTTCCGGCGGCTACACCGGCAACATCCGGATCGGCGGCTCGAAGCAGTACGCCGACGAGCTGGTGCAGAGCGACAACCTGGCCATCAAGGCCCGCAACACGCGGATCAAGATGGTCCTCCTCGTCGCCGGGGCCAACGACGACCTGCAGTTCGGCCCCGTCATGACCGACTGCGTCACCCGGTACCTGACCCTGCAGGGCCCCTGCGAGCCGAAGTACGCCGCCGGCTGGCAGGCCCGCGTCGACGGCCTGGTCCCCAAGGTCGAGCAGACCGTCCGCGACCTGAAGACCGTGATGCGCGACGCCGGGTACGCCGACGGCGACTACAAGCTCGTCGTCATGGGCTACCCGAGCCCCATCGGCCCCGACTTCAAGGACAATCCGAACTTCCCCGGCAAGCTCATCTGCGGCGGACTCGGCTACGACTCCGACACCGTGTGGGGCCGCAACACCGCCGTGCCCGCCTTCGAGCGCGGCATGCGCAGGGCCGCCGCCAACACCGGGGCGGTCTACCTGGACAACTCCCGGCTCTTCCACGGCCACGAGGTCTGCATGGAGGACACCTGGGCCCGGGGCCTGTACATCGACCTGTCCAAGCCCGGCACTCCGGACGAGAACTCGGTCCGGCAGTCCTTCCACCCGAACGCGAGCGGCCACCGCGCCTTCGCGTCCTGCCTCACCCAGATCTACAACTCGGGCCTGCGTGAGGCCAGTTGCGCGGACGTCAACTCCAGTGGGACGCCGACCCTCTTCCCGTACGCCTGGGACGACGTCTACCGGCCGCTGAAGAACGAGGCCACCGGCAACTGTGTGGACGTGAACGCCTCCACCAGCGCCAACGGCACCGCCGTCCTCGGCTGGGACTGCCACGGCGGCCGCAACCAGGGCTGGTGGTACGACTCCGCCCGGCAGACCGTGCACACCGAACTGACCCAGGACCGCTGCCTGGACGTGCCGGGCGCCCGCTACCGCGCGGGCGAGGCGCTCATCGTCTGGAACTGCTCGGGCGCCGCCAACCAGAAGTTCGTCCGCGACGGGGCCACGATCCGGCCGACGGCCGCGACCGGGCTCTGCCTGACGCAGGCGGCGGCGAAGCAGCCGCTGCGGCTGCAGAACTGCGACGGCTCGGCGAACCAGCGGTTCGCCTAGCGGCCCGCGCCCGCCATGAACCCGTGGCCCCCGTCCGGTGCGGGACGGGGGCCACGGTCAGGTCCGGGTGCCTGGATCCGGGTGCCTAGAGGGGCTTCAGCGTGGTGCGGGCCAGTTCGAGCGCCGGGAGCATCTCGCGGTGCTCCTGGGAGTCCAGGCCGCCGAGATGGACGATCACCGTCCCCTTCGGGGCGGCGACGGCGAAGGCCCGCTCCTCCTTCGACTCCTCCATCAGCTTGTTGTAGACCGTGTAGGTCACCTCGACGGCCGGCAGCGCGCCGGCCTTCGTCTCCTTGTACGTGACCTTCGAGGTGCCCTCCTCCGCCTTCACGAACCCTTCGAGGGCGGCACGGGCCGGGCTCTCGCCCGCCGTCCACACGCGCAGATAGCCGATGTTCCCGGCCGGCTTCGCGTCGACCTCGCAGACCATCGTGGCGGGCCCCTGCTTGCCGAGAGCGGCGAACACCTCGTCGTCGGTGGCCTTCACGGCCTGCGGCTTCCAGTCGGCCGCCAGGCCGAAGGAGACCGGCAGCGCGCAGGCGCTCCCGGCGGCCCCGAGAGACCCGGCGGCCGCCTTGGTGGCGGTCGCGGCGGGGGACTTCGGGGCGGGCAGGACGCGGTCGGGCTTCGGCTCGGTGCTCAGGCAGCCGGTCAGCGTCCCGGCGGCCGCGAGGGCGGCGAGCGCCGGGACGAGGGCCCGTGTCCGTGGCCGTATCGGATGTCTCATGCGCGCGAGACTATCCGGGGGTTGTCGACCTCGTGGCGGCCGGTCAGGAGAGCTTGCCGCCGTAGTCGGGCAGCTTGAAGGCGCGCTCGGCGTGGCCGCCGACGATGTCGGTGGTGTTGTTGCCGATGTTCGCGATGATCGTGTAGCCCTTGGCCTCGATCTCCGCGCGCTTCTCCGTCTTGTACGCGCTGACCTCGTGGAACAGGTCGGGCAGGGAGCGCACGTAGAGACCGTCGACCGGGTAGCCGGCCTGCTTCAGGTTCCAGTGCGTGAGCGAGTAGATGATGCCGGGCCGGGCGGTGACGAAGAAGACCGCGACACCGCGCTCGTGGGCGTCCTCGACGAGGTCGCGCACATCGGCGATGGCCGGGGTCGGCAGCTCCCAGAAGGGGTGGAAGTCCGTCTCCAGCGAGGAGTTGTCGATGTCGAGGACGATCGCCTGCTTCTCACGACCGGCGTTCTTGGAACGCTCCTCGATGTACGGACGCGCCTGCGCGACGACGGCCGCGACATCACGCCGCCAGGTCGTGTAGTCGACGTCGTCGAAGGCGGCGGCCGACGTCGAGTGGGTGTCCGGGTCGGCCGCGGAGGCGGCGGGCGCGGGCACGACGACGAGCAGCGTGGTCAGGGCGAGGGTGGCCGTGGTTCCGGCGGCGGCGCGCCTGACGAGGGGGGTGGAGGGCATGGGGGGCTCCCGAGTGGTCGACCGGCTCAGTGGTTGACATGCTCGCGGCCAATACTGACCAGTAGGAGACGGGAAAGCTACCGGTTGGTAGCGACTTTCTGAGCGGAGATCGACAACGCCCCTCGGTCCGGAGGGACCGAGGGGCGTCGAAGCGGAAGGCCGGCGGGCAGGTCAGCCGAGGCCGGGGCCGCGCACCGGGATGTGCGTGAACGTCGGCTCGGGGGCCGGGTTCTGGAAGAAGTCGTTGCCCTTGTCGTCCACCACGATGAACGCCGGGAAGTCCTCGACCTCGATCTTCCAGACCGCCTCCATGCCGAGCTCCTCGTACTCGACGACCTCGACCTTCTTGATGCAGTCCTGCGCGAGACGCGCCGCCGGGCCGCCGATCGAGCCCAGGTAGAAGCCGCCGTGGCTGCCGCACGCGTCCGTGACCTGCTTCGAGCGGTTGCCCTTGGCCAGCATGACCTTGGAGCCGCCCGCCGCCTGGAACTGCTCGACGTAGGAGTCCATCCGGCCGGCCGTGGTCGGGCCGAAGGAACCGGAGGCGTAACCCTCGGGGGTCTTCGCCGGGCCCGCGTAGTAGACCGGGTGGTCCTTCAGGTACTGCGGCATCTCCTCGCCCGCGTCCAGGCGCTCCTTGATCTTGGCGTGCGCGATGTCGCGGGCCACGACCAGCGGGCCGGTGAGCGAGAGCCGGGTCTTCACCGGGTACTTCGTCAGCTCGGCGAGGATCTCGTCCATCGGCTGGTTCAGGTCGATCTTCACGACGTCGCCCGACTCCTCCAGGTGGGAGTCCTCGGTCTCCGGCAGGAAGCGCGCCGGGTCGGTCTCCAGCTGCTCCAGGAAGACGCCCTCGGCGGTGATCTTCGCGACGGCCTGCCGGTCGGCCGAGCAGGACACGGCGATCGCGACGGGCAGCGAGGCGCCGTGGCGGGGCAGCCGGACGACGCGCACGTCGTGGCAGAAGTACTTGCCGCCGAACTGCGCGCCGATGCCGATCTTCTGCGTCAGCTCGAAGACCTTCTCCTCCAGCTCCTTGTCGCGGAAGCCGTGGCCGGTCTCGGCCGAGCCCTCGGTGGGCAGCTCGTCCAGGTAGTGCGCGGAGGCGTACTTCGCGGTCTTCAGCGCGAACTCGGCGGAGGTGCCGCCGACGACGATCGCCAGGTGGTACGGCGGGCAGGCGGCCGTACCGAGCGAGCGGATCTTCTCCTCCAGGAACTTCATCATGCTCGCCTCGTTGAGCACGGCCTTCGTCTCCTGGTAGAGGAAGGACTTGTTGGCGGAGCCGCCGCCCTTGGCCATGAAGAGGAACTTGTACGCGCCGCCGTCCGTCGCGTACAGCTCGATCTGCGCGGGCAGGTTCGAGCCGGTGTTCTTCTCCTCCCACATGGTGACCGGGGCCATCTGCGAGTACCGCAGGTTGAGCTGGGTGTACGCGTCGTAGATGCCCTTCGACAGGGCCTCCTCGTCGCGGCCCGGGGTCAGCACGTTCTGGCCGCGCTTGCCCATCACGATCGCGGTGCCGGTGTCCTGGCACATGGGCAGGACGCCCGCGGCGGCGATGTTCGCGTTCTTGAGGAGGTCGAGCGCGACGAACTTGTCGTTGCCCGACGCCTCCGGGTCGTCGATGATCCGGCGCAGCTGGGCCAGGTGGGCCGGGCGCAGGAAGTGCTGGATGTCCTTGATCGCCTCGGCGGCGAGGGTACGCAGCGCCTCCGGCTCGACCTTGAGGAACGTACGGCCGTCGGCCTCGAAGGTGGAGACACCTTCGGCGGTCACCAGGCGGTAGGGCGTGGTGTCCTCTCCCAGGGGGAGCAGATCGGAGTACGAAAACTCTGGCATGACGGCAGCCATTCCTCACTCGGCAGACGGCGGCGCCACCTCCGTTGGCGGCGCCACCTCCAGCGTAGAACGGGGGCGCGGCCCCGATCCTGTGAGGTAAGGCTCACTAGGGGGCGGGATCACGCCGAACTGGAGTGGAGCGGCCGGTTCGGGCCGGAATTGCTCGGCTCAGGGGGCCGTTCCGGCCGGAGGCGCTCGGCGCAGGGGCCTGTTCAGGCCAGCGGCGTGCGGTGGAGGGCGATCAGGAGCCGCCAGGTGCGGGCCGCGATCTCCTCCGGGGCCGCCTCGATCAGACCGTGCAGCCAGTCCGCGAGCAGCCCGGCGAAGGCCGCCGCCACCGCGGAGGCGACGAGGCCGGGCTCGGGCGCACCCGCCAGCTCGCGCTCGCGGGCGCTGTACGCGCGCAGCTCGCGGTGGAGCAGCTCGCCGAGCGGACCGCCGCCGCCGGGACGCAGGAGGCTCCGGTAGAGCGGCGCGTGCGGGGCGACCTGGGCGAAGAAGGCGGGCAGGGCGGGCGGCGGGGTGGCCGGATCGGGTGTGCCGCGCCAGGCGTGCAGGGCCTCGACCGCGTCCCGTACGACATCGGCGCAGGCGTCCACGGCGAGGGCCTGGAGGTCGGCGTAGTGCAGGTAGAACGTGGCCCGGCCGATCCCGGCCCGGCGGACGAGCGCGGCGACACCGACCTCGTCGAGGGGGCGCTCGGCGCACTCCTCGAGGAGCGCGGCGCGCAGCTTGGCGCGGGTGCGGGCGGCGCGGGGGTCGGTGGCGCGGGGGTCCGGGGTGGTCGGGCTGGTCACCCCGCCCACAGTACGGCGGCCAGGGCGAGGGCCCCGGGAAGGGCCTGGGCGAGCAGGATCCGGCGGTTGGCGGTGAGCCCGCCGTACACGCCGGCGATCACGACGCAGGACAGGAAGAAGACCTGGACCCGGTGACCGGTGGGGTCGGCGGCGATCAGGCCCCAGACCAGGCCGGCGGCCAGGAAGCCGTTGTACAGCCCCTGGTTGGCGGCGAGCGGCGCGGTCCGGCGCGCCAGGTCGGCGTCGAAGCCGGAGAGTTCACGCCCCGGGCGGCGCTCCCAGAGGAACATCTCGAGGACCAGGATGTAGACGTGCAGGGCGGCGACGAGGGCGACGGCGACGGTCGCGAGAGTATTGGACATCTGTCCAGAATACATGGACAGGTGTCTGGGAGTGGCTGGAGCCGCACCCCGTCGGTCGTGCCCCCTAGTCGCGATCTATCGCGTTTCGCTAGGCTGGCGTCGTGGACCTCGAAAAGCAGCCTCAGAGGCCGGTCGCTCCCGCCGAGCCGGCCCCCGCTCCGGCCGTTCCCGCCGCGGCTCCGGGGGATTCGCTGCGGGCCTCGGACGCCGACCGGGACCGGATCGCGGACATCCTCAGGGACGCGATGGCCGAGGGGCGGATCGATGCCGAGGAGCACTCCGAGCGGATCGACGCGGTCTATCGCGCCAAGACCGTGGGCGAGCTCGAGCCGATCGTCCGGGACCTGCCCGCCGGGCGCGGCCCACGCCCGGAGCCCGAGCCGGCCTACGCGTACGGCCCCGACGACGACTCGGCCCCGGCCGACAGCATGATCGCCGTCTTCTCCAGCTCCACCCGCAAGGGCCGCTGGCGGGTGGGTCGCAGGACGAACGCCTTCGCGCTCTTCGGCAACATCGAGATCGACCTGACCGAGGCGCTCTTCGCGCAGCGGCTGACCACGATCAACGCCACGTCGATCTTCGGCAACGTGGAGGTCCGCGTCCCGGAGAACATCAGCCTGCGCGGCAACGGCACGGGGATCTTCGGCAACTTCGAGGTCGTCACGCTGGAGGCCGCCGACCCGCAGGCCCCGGTCGTCGTGATCAACGGCTACTCGGTCTTCGGCAACGTCGAGGCCAGGCCCAAGCGCGGCAAGTGGATCACCGACCTGCAGAACGTGGTCCAGGACAAGCTGCGCAAGCACCTCGGCCACTGACGTCATCGAGGCCGGGCGGTGGCACGTCGCCCGGCCGCAGGTGTCGGCGTGCCTCCGGACGTCTCCGCGTGCCTCCGCGTGTCTCCGCCCGACTCCGCACGTGTCCGCCCGTCTCTGGGTGTCCCCGTACGTGTCTCCGCACGTCTCCGCCCTGCCTTTGGACGTCCTCGCACGTCCCCGCACGGCCCTGTACGTCTCTGACCAGGGATGACGGAGTGACCGGATTCCGCCCCTGCGAGTCCGCACTCCGGAACTCGGCGGCACCGAGTGCATAGGCGCGCGCACAGCGGGTAGGGCTGCTGCATCGTCTCTCGCTCGCGAAGCCGTCGTCAGGAGTAGACCGTGCTGCCACTGCCGCATCAGCCCCTCCAGGTCGCCGCCGTTCCGCCTCAGCGTGCCCCCGCCCGGGAGGACGAGGCCGGCCCCTGGCACACGGAGGCGGTGTGCCGCCGGGACGAAGCCGGACTCTTCTTCGCCCCCTCCAAGGAGCCGACCGCCTCGCGGCTCGCGCGCGAGGAGGCCGCCAAGCGGGTCTGCGCCCGCTGTCCCGTGATGGTCGACTGCCGGGAGCACGCGCTGCTCCAGCCCGAGCCGTACGGCGTGTGGGGCGGGCTCACCGCCGCCGAGCGCCGCGTCGTGCTGGCCCGGCGCCGCCGCCGCGAGGTGGAGCTCAAGAAGGCCGCGGCCGCGGAGCGGATCGCCGCGGCCGGCTGACCGCCCGAGCGGCGGTTGCGACGTCGGCCGTACGGAGAAGGGGCGCCCCCACCGCACATGGGGCCGCCCCTTCTCCGTTCCGTACGACGGCGTCTTCGCCGTGTCGTTACTTCGCCCGGTCGAAGTCGATCTTGCTGTAGGCGCGCAGCTTGGACAGCCGGTGCTCGGAGTCGATCTGCCGGATCGTGCCGGACTTGGAGCGCATGACCAGCGACGACGTGGTGGCGGTCTCCGAGCGGTAGCGGACACCGCGCAGCAGCTCGCCGTCCGTGATACCGGTCGCGACGAAGAACACGTTCTCGCCGCTGACCAGGTCGTTCGTGGACAGTACCCGGTCCAGGTCGTGGCCCGCGTCGATCGCCTTCTGGCGCTCGGCGTCGTCCTTCGGCCACAGCTTGCCCTGGATGACACCACCGAGGCACTTGATCGCGCAGGCCGAGATGATGCCCTCGGGCGTGCCGCCGATGCCGAGGAGCAGGTCCACGCCCGTGCCCTCGCGGACGGCCATGATCGAACCGGCGACGTCGCCGTCCGTGATGAACTTGATCCGGGCGCCGGTCTCGCGGATCTCCTTGACGATGCCCTCGTGGCGGGGGCGGTCGAGGATGACGACCGTGACGTCCTCGGGGGACATGTTCTTGGCCTTGGCGACCCGGCGGATGTTGACCGAGGCGGGCGCGTTGATGTCGACGAAGTCGGCGGCCTCGGGGCCGGTGACGAGCTTGTCCATGTAGAAGACCGCGGAGGGGTCGAACATCGTGCCGCGGTCGGCGGCGGCGAGCACGGCGATCGCGTTGGGCATGCCCTTGGCGTTCAGCGTGGTGCCGTCGATCGGGTCGACCGCGATGTCCACCTCGGCGCCGGTACCGTCGCCGATCCGCTCCCCGTTGTAGAGCATGGGCGCTTCGTCCTTCTCGCCCTCGCCGATGACGACGACGCCGTTCATCGAGACGGTGGAGACGAGCGTCCGCATGGCGTTGACCGCCGCGCGGTCGGCGCCGATCTTGTCGCCGCGGCCCACCCAGCGGCCGGCGGCCATGGCGGCTGCCTCGGTGACACGGACCAGCTCGAGGGCGAGGTTGCGATCGGGGGCCTCCGGGGAGACCTCGAGCTCGGACGGCAGGGAATGCTCGGTCATCGGAGCGCACCTTTCTGTACGGCGACGGCCGGAATGTAAGAGGGTGCTGCGACTCTATCGGTACGTCGACAAATTGAGCAGAGGGGCCCACGTATGAGCACAACACCATGATGCGACCATGGTGGGCGTGGCAGGTATGCGAGGCAGGCAGACGGTACGCGGGATGTTCCAGTCGCTCGGGGTGATCTTGGTCGCCGCGGGCGTGATGTATCTCTTCATCCCGCACGACGAGAACGCCGATCCGGTGAAGGCCAAGGACTACCGGGTCGAGCTGGTGACGGCACAGCGGGCGGCGCCCTATCCGGTGCTGGCCCCCGAGGGTCTCGGGGAGGGCTGGAAGGCGACCGTCGTCTCGTACAAGCGCGAGCAGGGCGACGCCTGGCAGCTGGGCTTCCTCGACCCGGACACCCAGTACGTGGCGCTCCACCAGTCGACGGCGGAGCCGGAGAAATTCGTGCCCAAGGTCACTCAGCAGGCCAAGGACTCCGGGAAGACCCAGACGGTCGCGGGTCAGGTCTGGCAGCGCTGGGAGGGCGAGAAGTACGACGCCCTGGTGCGCACGGACGGCGGCGCGACGACGGTCGTGACGGGGACGGCCTCGTTCGAGCGGCTGGCCGAGATGGCGGGCGCGCTGCAGTCGAAGAAGGCGTAGCCGGCGGCACAGACACGGTATGCGTATGCGTACGGGAAAGCCCCCGGACTCCTCACTTCTGGAGTCCGGGGGCTTTCCCGTACGCGGGGTGCGGCTCAGACGGTGGTGACGACGTCCTCGTAGGCGAGGCGCGGGGAGCGCGGGAACCAGGCGTCCTCGCCCGGCTTGCCGATGTTGACGACCATCAGCGGGGTGTGGTCGTCGTCCAGGAACTCCTTCTGGAGGCCGGCGAAGTCGAGACCGGTCATCGGGCCCGCGGCCAGGCCGGCGGCGCGGACGCCGACGATGAAGTACGCGGCCTGGAGGGCGGCGTTGACCAGGGCCGAGCCCTCACGGGTCGGGCGCTCGGAGAAGAAGAGGTCCTTGGCCTGCGGGAAGTGCGGCAGCAGGCTCGGGAGCTCCTCGTGGAACTCGTTGTCGGCGGAGAGGATCGCGACCAGCGGGGCGGTGGCGGTCTTCGCCTGGTTGCCCTCGGCCATGTGCTTCACCAGGCGCTCACGGGCCTCGGGGGAGCGGACCAGCGTGATGCGCAGCGGGGTCTGGTTGAAGGCGGTCGGCCCGTACTTGACCAGGTCGTAGATCGCCTGGACCTGCTCGTCGGTCACCGGCTCGTCGGTGAAGGTGTTGGCGGTGCGGGCCTCACGGAAAAGGAGGTCCTGGGCGGTGGGGTCAAGAGCGAGGGACATGCTGCGTACCTTCCGGACTGCAGGGGGTTTCAAGCGATGCCCTCACCGTACGACGGCGTTTGGTGAACTTTCAACTAATCCAAGTGGATAGTGATCCGGTTCACAGGATCATCGTACGGGACCCACCGCATGCCGGTGCACGGGACCCGACGCACGCCGGTGCGCGGGGCTCCGGAGGCGCGGTACGCGGGGCCTCCGGAGGCGCCACGGGGGGTCCTAGGCGTCCTCGGCGGGCGTTCTAGTCGTCCTCGGCGGAGGTCTCCTCGCCGTCGGCGTCATCCGCGGCGGAGGACGTCGCGGCGTCGAGGCGGGCCCGTGCGCCCTCCAGCCAACGTCGGCAGACCTTCGCCAATTCCTCCCCACGCTCCCAGAGCGCGAGCGACTCCTCCAGGGTCGTCCCGCCCGTCTCCAGGCGCCGAACGACCTCGATCAACTCGTCGCGTGCCTGCTCGTATCCGAGCGCCTCTTCCGTGGTGGCTGCCATGCGATCCACCCTATGCGCCGGGGCCGACAACGCGCCGCACCGTGAACTCCCCCGCCAGGACCCGCGCCCGCAGCTCCTCGTCCACGGCGACCTCCTCCGGAGACCGCACGACCGAGCCGTCCGCCCGCTGGAGCACCGCGTACCCGCGCTCCATCGTCGCGGCCGGCGACAGGGCCCGGACCCGGGCCCGGGTGTGCGACAGCTCCGAGTCGGCCCGGTCGAGCAGATGCCCGAGCGTCCGGCGGCTGCGGGCGAGCAGCGCGTCGAGCTCGTCCTCGCGCTGTTCCACCATCCGCTGGGGATGCTCCATGACCGGCCGCGCGAGCGCGTGCGCGAGCCCGCGCTCCTCCCGGTCGAGGAGCCCGCGCACGGTCCGCAGGGCCCGGTCGCGCAGCGCCTGCACGCGGTCCAGCTCCTCGCCGACGTCCGGTACGACCTTCTTCGCGGCGTCGGTCGGCGTGGAGGCGCGCAGGTCGGCGACGAGGTCGAGCAGCGGCGAGTCCGGTTCGTGGCCGATCGCGGAGACCACCGGCGTACGGCACTGGGCGACCGCCCGGATCAGCTGCTCGTCCGAGAACGGCAGCAGGTCCTCGACGCTGCCGCCGCCCCGGGCCACGATGATCACGTCGACGTCCTCGTGCGCGTCCAGCTCCTTCACTGCCTGGACGACCTGGGGCACGGCCTTCACGCCCTGCACGGCCACGTTCCGCACCTCGAAGCGGACGGCGGGCCAGCGGCGCCGCGCGTTCTCGAGCACGTCCCGCTCGGCGGCCGAGGCGCGGCCGCAGACGAGACCGACGAGCTGGGGCAGGAAGGGGAGCGGCTTCTTGCGGTCGAGCGTGAAGAGCCCCTCGGCGCCGAGGCTCCGCTTGAGCTGCTCGAGCCGGGCCAGCAGCTCCCCGATGCCGACCGGCTTGATCTCCACGGCCCGCAGCGAGAGCTGGCCGCGCGGCGCGTACCACTCGGGCTTGGCGTGCACGACGACACGGGCGCCCTCGGAGACGATGTCGGCCACGGCGTCGAAGACCTGGCGGTAGCAGGTGACGCCGATGGAGATGTCGTAGGAGGGATCCCGCAGCGTCAGGAACACGACCCCGGCGCCGGGCCGCCGCGACAGCTGCGTGATCTGACCCTCGACCCAGATGGCACCGAGCCGGTCGATCCACCCCCCGATGAGCCGGGAGACCTCTCCGACGGGCAGCGGCGCTTCGGCGGACGTAGTGAGACCCATGCGCAGAGCGTAGTGAACCGCACCGACAGGCGGGGCGGTGGCCGCGGATCACTCGGCCGGGCCACGGGCTCCGCGGCTCGACCGCGGTGGGGCTACGGGCTCCGCCACGACCGTCGTCCGGTCAGGCGTTCTGCTGCGCGCCCGTCGTCGGGTCACGGGCGCTTCGCCGCGCCCGTCGTGCGGTCAGGCGCTCCGCCGCGACGTCCCCTGCACGCCCAGCACCACGAGCCCCACGGCCAGCCAGATCACGCCCACCACCTGCGCCGCCGCCGACGCCTCGACGATCACCGCGATCAGGATGATCGCGCCGACCACCGGCATCACCACGTGCCGCAGCCAGTGCGGCGGCCCCTCCATCCGGCGTACCGCGAACCACCCCACCACGCTCGCGTGCAGCAGCACGAAGGCCGTCAGCGCGCCGACGTCGACCACCGAGACCAGGTGGTCGAGGCCGTCGTCCCGCTGGGCCGCCCACACGGCCGCGACCATCGTCACCGTGGCCGCGATCAGCAGCGCCACCCGGGGCACCCCCGAGTCCGTGCGGGCCAGCAGGCGGGGCAGCCGCCGTTCCCGCCCCATGGCGAAGAGCAGCCGGCCGGCCGCCGCCTGCCCCGCGAGCGCGGCGAACGCGGCCCCGATCGCCTTGGAGACCGCCACCAGGTCGTGCAGCCAGGTCCCCACCGACACGTCCACGGCGTCGTAGAAGGCGGAGCCCTGCTTCCCGGGATCGGCCGCGAGCTCGCTGGACGACAGGGGTTCGAGGAGCGCGACGAGGTAGGTCTGGGCCACGAAGAGCGCACCGGCCAGCACCAGGCAGAACAGCACCGCCCGGGCCACCTTCTCCGAGCCGCCGGTGACCTCCTCCGCGAAGGAGGCGATGGCGTCGAAGCCGAGGTACGACAGCACGGCCACCGACACCGCGCCCACCACGGCCGCGGTCGAGAAGGTCCCGTCACCGGTCAGCGGCGACCACCAGTCGCGCCGGGCCCCGTCCCGGGCGAGGACGACGATCGCCGACACGACGAAGACCAGCAGCACCACGATCTCCATCGCGAGCACCGCGAAGCCCACGCGCGCCGCGGCCCGTACGCCCCACAGGTTGAGCAGGGTCGTGACGACCACCGCGATCGCCGTCCACACCCACTGGTCCACCTCCGGGACCAGCGCCTCCATCGCGATGCCCGCGAAGAGGTACGCGACGGCCGGGATCAGGAGGTAGTCGAGCATCGCCATCCACCCGGCGATGAACCCCGGCCCCTCGCCGAGCCCCTTCCTGGCGTACGTGAAGACGGAGCCCGCGAACGGGGCGACCCGCACCATCTGGGCGTAACTGAAGGCCGTGAACGCCATCGCGACCGTGGCCACCACGTACACCAGTGCCACCGCGCCGTGCGACTTCGCGTCCAGGGTGCCGTAGACCCCCACGGGGGCCATGGGCGCGATGAAGAGCAGCCCGTAGACGACAAGGTCGCGGAACCCCAGGGTCCGCCGCAGTCCGGTGTGCGCCGCCACCTGTGACTCTGACTCCGCCTGCGCTTCCTCGGCCATGGGCCAAGTCTCGGCCACGGTACGGATCACGTCCCGTACCGACGCGGTCGTACCGGAACGGGAGGCCCTCTTCCCCGGCCGTACGATGGGACGCATGACTGCGACGCCCGCGACCAACCGCCCGAAGCGTGTCCTCCTCGCCGCTCCCCGCGGCTACTGCGCGGGCGTGGACCGTGCCGTGATCGCCGTGGAGAAGGCCCTGGAGCAGTACGGCGCGCCGATCTACGTGCGCCACGAGATCGTGCACAACAAGTACGTCGTCCAGACGCTGGAGCGGAAGGGCGCGATCTTCGTCGACCAGGCGACCGAGGTCCCGGCGGGCAACATCGTGATGTTCTCGGCGCACGGCGTGGCCCCGACCGTGCACGAGGAGGCCCGGCAGGGCCGCCTCAAGACCATCGACGCGACCTGTCCGCTGGTCACCAAGGTGCACAAGGAGGCGGTCCGGTTCGCCAAGGAGGACTTCGACATCCTCCTGATCGGCCACGAGGGCCACGAGGAGGTCATCGGCACCTCCGGCGAGGCCCCGGACCACATCCAGCTGGTGGACGGCCCCGCGGACGTCGCCAAGGTCGAGGTCCGCGACCCGGACCGGGTCGTCTGGCTGTCGCAGACCACGCTCTCCGTCGACGAGACGATGGAGACGGTGGACGCGCTGAAGGAGAAGTTCCCGAACCTCATCTCCCCGCCGTCCGACGACATCTGCTACGCCACGCAGAACCGGCAGCTGGCCATCAAGGAGCTGGCCGGCGAGGCCGAGCTCGTGATCGTCGTCGGCTCGAAGAACTCCTCGAACTCGATCCGTATGGTCGAGGTCGCCAAGCAGGCCGGCGTACCGGCCGCGTACCTGGTGGACTTCGCGAGCGAGATCGACGAGGCCTGGCTGGAGGGCGTCACCTCGGTGGGCCTGTCGTCGGGCGCGTCCGTGCCGGACGTCCTGGTGCAGGAAGTCCTCGAGTGGCTCTCCGAGCGCGGTTACGTGGACGTCGAGATCGTCAAGACGGCCGACGAGTCGCTGACCTTCTCGCTGCCGAAGGAGCTCCGCAACAAGGACCTGCGTGCCGAGGCGGCGGAGCTGATCAAGGAGTAGTACGTCGAGGAGTCACTCCGCGCTCGAGCCCTTACCGTGGGTTCATGAACGTCTTCGGAGTGGACATCGGCGGCTCGGGCATCAAGGGCGCTCCCGTGGACCTGGAGCGCGGCGAGCTGGCCGACCCCCGCCACAAGGTACTGACCCCGCATCCCGCCACGCCCGACGGTGTGGCGGGATGCGTCGTCGAGGTCGTGGAGAACTTCGGCTGGACGGGCCCGGTGGGCGTGACCTTCCCCGGCGTGGTCACCGGCTCGACGATCCGCACGGCGGCCAACGTCGACAAGGGCTGGATCGGCGTCGACGCGGGCAAGCTGCTGAGCGACCGGCTCGGCGGTCTGCCGGTGACGGTCCTGAACGACGCGGACGCGGCCGGGATCGCCGAGCTGACCTTCGGCGCGGGCCGGGGCCGCGAGGGCACGGTGATCCTGCTGACGCTCGGTACGGGCATCGGCTCGGCGCTGTTCGTGGACGGCAGGCTCGTCCCGAACACGGAGCTGGGCCACCTGGAGCTGAAGGGCCACGACGCGGAGAAGCGGGCGTCGACGAAGGCCAAGGAGGACGAGGACCTCAGCTGGGAGCACTGGGCGACGCGACGGCTGCAGAAGTACCTGGCGCACGTGGAGATGCTGTTCTCGCCGGAGCTGTTCATCATCGGCGGCGGAGTGAGCCGGAAGGCGGACAAGTTCCTGCCGCTGATCGAGGGCATCAGGGCGGAGATCGTGCCGGCCGAGCTGCAGAACAACGCGGGGATCGTGGGCGCGGCGATGGCGGCGGCGCCGCGGGGGTAGGGGGGCGGTGGCGGCCCGCTACGGTGCGGGCCGCCGGACGGCCTGGGGCGCGCCGTGCGGAGGGGCGCTCTTGGCCACGACACCGGAACCACCGGAACCACCGGAACGACCGCCGTGCCCGCCAGCCCCACCGGACCCGTTCCTGACCCCGCGGTTGGCGGCGGCGCGCTGGCGGCGCCCCATGTCGCGTACCTTGCGGACGCTGGTGATGAGACCGGCGACGAGGGTGCCGCCGTAGAGCCACCCGGCCTGGACGGCGAGGGCGGTGACGACGGCCATGGCCTGCCCGCCGAAGCCGCCGGAGCCGCCGGCGATGGGCACGACGCCGACGGCGAAGGCGATGGGCACGCTGATCGGGGCCGTCACGAGGTCGGCGGTGCGCACCCAGAGCGCGGTCAGGGCGCTGACCGGCAGGAACAGCAGCCCGTAGACGAGGGGCGAGCCGTCGAGGAGCAGCAGGTCGAGGAAGCCCAGGACCAGCATGGTGGCGGAGGCGAACAGCCCCGCGCCGAGGCCGGTCAGCCGGGGGTTGGGCAACCGGCGGAGGGCGAGGACGAAGGGCGCGACCGGCGCCGCCGGTCGTCGTACGGGAACGGTGACGGGTACGGGCTGCTGCCCGGACGGCGTCGCCCGCTCGACTCGGCCGCGGCCGGGGCGCGCGGCGACGCGATAGACGGCGGCGCCCTCGACGAGCGCGCCGGGCGGCGTGAGGGGGTTTTGCGGCCGCCGGCGGCCTTGAGGCTGACTTGTCCTGTGCTGCTCCACTACACCAACGTAGGTCGGGAGGGGGTGGGGGAGCGGCCCAGGACACGCCCTTTGGGTGACGTTGCCGTCGAGAACGGCCGAAGGTCGGCGTCGCAGGCCGGTTCGAACCCCCCGTAAACTGGGGGATCGCCCCACCCCGCCGCACCGTATCCGTACTCCAGAAGGTCGCCACCGTGTCGCTCACGATCGGAATCGTCGGTCTGCCGAATGTCGGCAAGTCGACCCTGTTCAACGCCCTGACCAAGAACGACGTCCTGGCGGCCAACTACCCGTTCGCCACGATCGAGCCGAACGTCGGCGTGGTGGGCGTTCCGGACGCCCGCCTGACGAAGCTGGCGGAGATCTTCAGCTCGCAGCGGGTCCTGCCGGCGACGGTCGACTTCGTGGACATCGCGGGCATCGTCCGCGGCGCGAGCGAGGGTGAGGGCCTGGGCAACAAGTTCCTGGCGAACATCCGTGAGTCGGACGCGATCTGCCAGGTCATCCGCGCCTTCAAGGACGAGAACGTCGTGCACGTCGACGGCAAGGTCTCGCCGAAGGACGACATCGAGACGATCAACACCGAGCTGATCCTCGCGGACCTCCAGACGATCGAGAAGGTCCTCCCGCGCCTGGCGAAGGAGGCCCGGATCAAGAAGGACGTGGCCCCGAAGGTCGCGGCGGTCGAGGCGGCGAAGGAGATCCTGGAGCGCGGCGACACGCTCTTCTCGCAGGGCATCGTGCAGGGCTCGGACAAGGCGGAGCTCCTCCACGACCTGCACCTGCTCACGACGAAGCCGTTCCTCTACGTCTTCAATGTGGACGAGGACGAGCTGACGGACGACTCGTTCAAGGACGAGCAGCGCGCGCTCGTGGCCCCGGCGGAGGCGATCTTCCTCAACGCCAAGCTGGAGCAGGACCTCGCCGAACTGGACGAGGAGGACGCCATGGAGCTCCTCCAGTCGGTCGGCGCGGAGGAGCCGGGCCTGGCGAGCCTCGCCCGCGTCGGCTTCGACACCCTCGGCCTCCAGACCTACCTGACGGCCGGCCCGAAGGAATCCCGCGCCTGGACGATCAAGAAGGGCGCCACGGCCCCGGAGGCGGCCGGCGTGATCCACACGGACTTCCAGAAGGGCTTCATCAAGGCCGAGGTCATCTCCTTCGCCGACCTCGTCGACACGGGCTCGGTAGCCGAGGCCCGCGCGGCCGGCAAGGCCCGCATGGAGGGCAAGGAGTACGTGATGCAGGACGGCGACGTCGTGGAGTTCCGCTTCAACGTGTAGCGGCTGACGTATCACCACGTCGCTGATCTGGCAAACATGCAGGTCAGAGAGGGTCCGGCTCTTCGGGGTCGGGCCCTTAGCTTTTTCCCGTGCTGGGATGGTGCTGGGATAGCTGACCCCTCGTCACCTGTCGTCATCCCTGGTCATCCGTACCGTGCTGGGATCGTGCTGGGATGGGATGAGGAGCCCGTGCTGGGTTTTGGGCAGCGATCGCCCGATGCGACAGGTAGGCGGGTGGAGCTCTATCCGCACGACTTCTTCACGACTCCGGGGCCCGTGCGGATTCGATCCGTGGCGCTTTTCCTACTCGTTTGACACACTCGGGGCTATGGGTGAGACGACGTACGGCATCGGGGAAGGCCCGGCGACGCGGGTGAGCCTGTCGCTGCCGGAGGGGACGGCGGAGGCGATCCGGGCGCGGGTGGGGAAGCGGGAGTTCTCCGCGTTCATCGCCGAGGCGGTCGAGCGCGAGCTGCGCGGGCAGATCCTGGACGAGTACTTGGCGGACTATGAGAGCCGCAAGGGGCCGGTTTCCGAGCAGGCTCGTCAGCGGGCGCGGCAGGTCTTCGATGAGGTGTTCGCTGAGGAGGGTGAGTGGCCCGCCGCAGGCTGAGTCATGAGGGCACGTTGGTCCTCGACAGCGAAGGGCTCTCGAAGGTGCTCGCCGATGATGAGCAGGTGGTTGCGCTGGTCGCTGAGGCGCGGTCGCGCGGCATGGAGGTCGTGATCAGCGCGCTCACCATCATCGAAGCCGTCCACGCCCGTACGAACAAGTCCCGCCTGAACTGGGTGCTTTCCGGGCTGCGGGTCGTCCCGGTCGGTGACGAGGAGGCGAGGGCGGCCTCGAAGTTGTTGATGAATGCCGGGTTGCACGGACACAAGTACGCGATCGATGCGGCTGTTGCCGAGGCCGCGCTGCGACAGCACCGCCCTGTGGTCATGCTGACTTCCGATATTGACGACATGGCCAAGCTGTGCGGCGAGCGCGTCCGGCTCGTGGCGGTGTGAATTCCCCCTGGTCCCGCTCAGTAGGAGCGAGGCCCGTAGGGGCTCCAGTGGCCGAGGAAGGGCTTGAGGTCGTCGCTGCTGGGCTTCGGCGGCGTGGGCAGTTTCGGCGCTGAGACCGATTCGGTGAGGATTTGGAGGTGCGCGTCCGCGAACGCCAGCCACGCCTCGATCTCGGTTCGTTCCTGCCCGGGCGGCAGTGATGTGACGTGGTTGCGTACTGCTGCGATGTATTCGGTCAGTTGGCTGGCCTGGTGCCAGGCGTCTGCCTGTTCTCCGAGGTGTTTGACGCGGTAGGCGTGGGCGTAAGCGGCGCGGGCTTCCTGCATGGCGGTTTCCCAGCGCTTTTGCTGTAGCTCTCTGGCTTTCTGGTCTGCGAGGCGTTTGCGTTCTGCAGCTTCGCCGCGGAGGCCGATCTCTTGCGCGATCTCGGCGAGTTGTTCTTCCAGAGGCCGGTCGGGGAGGTCGATCCATTCGCTGGCGCGGTGCGGGCTGCCGCCGCGGAGAATGAAGCGCAGGCGGTTGGAGGGGGTGTAGTCGAAGCGGGGGATGCGCATCCATGAGTGCTTCTTGGCGTCGGCGAGTTCTTTGTCCGTGGGGACGTGTTCGCTGCGGTCCTGTTCTTGAAGGACGAGGAAGCCGACACTTTCGCCTTGGGCGGTGATGGTGAAGTGCGGTGGCGCCTTGCGCCGCCGATGGGGCGGGGGTGCGCCTTGTGTGGTTCCGAGCGCTGCCTTGTGGCCTTGTGCTTCGGTGGCGGTGATGAGGGTGTGGATGATGCGCAGGGCTCGGCC
Source organism: Streptomyces sp. NPDC014870 (assembly GCF_043081505.1). Classification (NCBI taxonomy): domain Bacteria; kingdom Bacillati; phylum Actinomycetota; class Actinomycetes; order Kitasatosporales; family Streptomycetaceae; genus Streptomyces; species Streptomyces sp. NPDC014870. The sequence goes on along the minus strand of NZ_JBIBWQ010000008.1, from coordinate 260,341 downwards.
CTGGAGGGGTTTGGTCAGGCCCATGGGCTGCGGCTGCTTTTGGAGGGCGGCCACGACGGCATGGGGTTTCGTGAGTCTGGCCGGTACGGGGAGCGGGGTGAGTTCGGCGAGGCGCCAGGCAGGGATGTCGACCAGCTTGATTTCGTAGCCGCGGTGGGTGCGGTAGCCGTGGAGTTCCTGCGTGTGGGGGATCTTGCCGGACTTGCGGGCGGCGTTGACGCGTGACGCCCAATTCACCGCGTGTGGGCCGGATTCGATGGACTTGATGAGGCAGCCATCGTTCGCGGCCAGTTCTTCGAGGAGTTGGTCCGCGTAGTTCGTGCGGGCCTTCGGCACAGCTCTGGGACGCGGCAGTGCCGGCTTTCGGGCGGGGCGTTCCGGCGGACGGGTGCTCTGCTCAACGGGGCGTATGCCGCGTTCGACGAGATGCTGCCGCCCCTTCTCGGTGAGGTGGGCGCTCCAATGGCCGCGGCGTTTGGTGATTTTGATGAGCCCCCGGTTCTGCAGGGCCTGTGCGCTGGTCTTGTACGTGCTGTCCGGCCAGACTCCGTCGGGACACCCCCGGCCTACCCAGGCGAGCACAGCCTGCTGCCGCTCATTGAGAGCCTGGTCCATGTAGCCTCCTGCCGTTCCCTGGGTGCGCTGCCCTGGAACCCAATGCCCGCTGCCCCTGCGGGAATTCGGGGCAGCTGACAGGACCCCCCCTTCGGATGAGAGGTACTGGAAGTCGCGCCAAGGGCGAGGCAAGTTCTCGGTGTTGATCGGAAACGGCTTGGGTTCGGAGTCGTTGATCGGGGCCTGAGTGAACGCACATCGCGATGTGGACCGACAGGCACCTGGGCGATCAGTGCCGGGACCAGGTGACGCTCTCGTCCTTGCTGTCGAGGTGTTGATACAGCGTCGCCGTTCCAGAGTTGAGTGTGTCCGGGAGCAAGCGCGAGCGGGGCGGGATGGGGCAGCCCCAGCAGGGCGTACTAAATGCCTGAATCGATCGTCTAAGGTGCGAACCTGGCGCAAATATGGTTACAGTGTATCCGTAATCAGGTGTGCCGCACGGCGCCCTGTGCTTCGCGCCGAGGAGGTCAGATGAAAGCGGCAGTTGTGCCCCAGGCGGGCGCCGCCCCCCAGTACCAGGATTTCCCTGACCCGGAGTCCGCGCCCGGATTCGAGGTCGTCGAGCTCGTGGCCGCCGCGATCCACCCGGTCGTGCGAGCCAAGGCCGACGGTGTGCACTACAGCAGCGCCGATCAGTACCCGATGGTCCCGGGCGTGGACGCCGTGGCCCGGAAAGCGGACGGCACGCTCGTCTATGCCGGCGAGGCCCGGCTGCCGTGGGGCACCTTCGCCGAGCGGATGGCTGTCCCGATGGCGGCTCCGCTGCCGCCGGGTGCCGACCCGGTCACGGTTGCCGCGGCCATGAACCCCGGGATGTCCTCGTGGATGCCGCTGACCGCACACGTGGACGAGCGTGGCCTGCCCGGCACCGTGCTGATCCTCGGTCCGACCGGCGCCGCCGGCGGACTCGCCGTACAGAATGCCCGTGCCCTGGGCGTGCAGAGGATCATCGGCGTCGGCAGGGGCGCCGCGGACCTGGTGCGAGTCGCCAGCATGGGAGCCGAGCCCGTCGAGCTGACCGGCGACAAGACCCAGGATACGAAGGCGATCGCTGCCGCCTTGGACGGCCGCAGTCCCGAGCTGGTGCTCGACTATTTGTGGGGCACGCCCGCCGAATCGGCCTTCGAGGCCCTGCACAGCATCCCCGGCGCGGCACCCACCGACTATATCGAGATCGGCTCCGTGGCCGGAGAGGGCGCTGCTGTACCCGCGTCCCTTCTGCGCAGCCGCCCGTTCCGGCTGTCCGGCAGCGGCATCGGCTCCTTCCCGATTGACCGCTATCTCGTCCAGGGCATGGCCTACCTCCAGGTCCTCGCGGACGGAAAGATCACCGTGGACGCCACCACCTACCCGCTGGAGCAGTGCACCGACGCCTGGAACGCCGGGCCTGGACCTCGCGCCGTCCTGACCGCCGGCTAACCGGCCGCATCCTGCCCGGTTCGTCTGCCTCCGTCGTGACCGCCCCGGCTGGAGCCGGGGTAGTCGCTCGTTGTGGGCAACCGGTGATTTCCATAGTGGATACGGTGTTGTTGTTATGGTGCTGGCCGAGGAGGTGGACGTTCAGTGGCAGCACATGGTCCTACGCGGGCGACCACGGCATCGGGTCGGGGCCCGGGGCGTCCGCCCGTACCGCTGGAGCGCATCGTCTCCACCGCGCTGCAGATCGTGGACGACGAAGGGGCCGACGCTCTCTCGATGCGGACTCTGGCCCAGCGCTTGGGCTCGGGCACGGCGACCCTGTACCGGCATTTCGACAACCGGGCAGCGCTGGTCGCCCATGTCGTGGACCGCATGTTCGGCGCCGTGGAACTGAAGGGCGACGAACTCCTCGCGATGGGCTGGCAGCAAGCGCTGCGGACGGTCGCGCACACCATGTTCGAGGCCCTGGCCCGGCACCGGAACGCGGCGCGCCTCATGGTCGAAGAGATTCCCCTGGGGCCGAACGCGATGGCGCTGCGGGAGCACTGTGTCGCGGTGCTGCTCGACAGCGGCTTCGCGCCGCGACTGGCCGCGCATGCCTATGCCACCCTCGCCCGCTACGTCCTCGGATTCGCCATACAGGTCAACGGGCATGGCGGTGGGCAACTCGACGACGCGCACGTGTCCGCCGTCTTTGAGAGTGCAGATCCGGCCTTGTTCCCGGCCACGGTCACCGTCGCCGGGTCGTTGCCCGTTCCGCTCGAAGAGGAGTTCTCCTTCGGCCTCGACCTTCTTCTCAACGGGCTTGCCCACCTGCGCGACGACGCCTGACCGGGCAGGACGCTGCGAACCTGAGGCGGCCCGGCTCCGAAGTCATCTCGGTCGGCACGGGGTGTTGCCACCGCTGCTGGTGAGCGCGTGATCTCGCAAGGCCGGCGGCGGCTCAGCCCAGCGCAATAACGGAAACGACGTAACCGTTATGGTGGTTGGTGAAGCGGACCGCATCGCGGTGCCAAGAAGGAGAGCCGGACATGAGCAGTCCCCAGATGCACGTAGTCGCCGCGTTCATGCGATTGGCCCTCAAAGGCAAGGCGGCCCCGGACCCCGTGGCCGCGTCGAAGGAGGCACCTCGTCCGCCCGCCAACCTGGTACAGCGGCACGACGTGAACTCGCGCCGCATCGACGGTTACGAATGCCACACCGTCAGTCCGCGCGGGTGCCGCGCGGAGCGAACGGTCCTCTATCTGCACGGCGGCGCCTACATCAGACACCTCTCGCCCCGGCACTGGCAGTTGATCTCGCAGCTCGTGGACGCCGGTGTACGAGTCGAGGTGGCCCACTACGGGCTGGCGCCGAAGTACACCTACCGTGACGCCTATCCCTTCGTCACTGCCGTCTACCGCGACCTGCTCGGCGACCTGGACGCCGGCCAGGTCACGATCATGGGCGACTCCGCCGGCGCGGGCTTGGCTCTGGGCGTGGCGCAGAGCCTGGTCGGCTCGGGTCTGCCCCAGCCGGCCCGTGTAGTACTGATCTCCCCCTGGCTTGATCTGACTCTGACCAACCCCGCGATTCCCGAGGTCGAAGCCCGAGATCCGTTCCTCACCACCAGCAGCCTGCTCGCGGCTGCACGTGACTGGGCCGGCGGGGACGACCCCGCCCAACCCCGGCTCAGTCCCGTCAATGGCCCGCTCGCCCCCCTGGCACCCATCGACGTCTACATCGGCACGCGCGACTTGTGCTACCCGGACGTCCGGCGCCTGGAGGAACGGGCTGCCGCGGAAGGGGCGTCCGTGAATGTCATCGTGTGCGACGGTGCGGTCCATGCCTACCCGCTCGTTCCCGCTCCCGAGGGGCGTGCTGCGGCCCGCGCCATCGTGCGGTCCGCAGCCTCCTGAGCAGGTTGAGAGGCGATCCTCAGAGGCAGGCGGTCGAGCCGAGCGTCTGCCTCTTCTGCTGTGGCGGGTCAGGTACGGGCGGCAAGCCTGGCTTCGACGCCATCGAGAAGTGACTGCAGTCCGAAGGACACATACGGGCGAGGGGTGCCTGCCAGGGCGGCCCCGATCGCGAACGTGACGACGCTCTGGGCGGCGCGCTCGGCCTCCCGCCTGGTGAGGCCGGACGCCTCGCAGACCGCGAGCAGGTGCTCGTCATGGCGGTCCCTGGCCGGGCCGTCGAGCGGCTGGATGGTCATGGCGGCCAGCAGCCAGGGGTGCCTGAGCAGCATCGAACGCAGGTTGTCGGCCATGACCAGGAGGGCCGGACGCCATTCGAGGCCGTCGAGAGCGGGGAGAGGTGTCTGCCCCCAGACGGTGTCGGCGGCCAGCAGGAGCAGATCGTGTCGGCTCTTGACGTGCCAGTAGAGTGCCGCCGCGGTGATGCCGAGACGGCTGCCGAGTCTTCGCATGATGAGACTCTCGATGCCGCCCTCGTCCAGAAGGGCGATGGCCGCCTGGGTGATCTGCTCCTGGTGCAGGGCGTCGCGGGGCATGCCCGCGGTAGTCGGCATGGGGCTGCTCACGGGACCTTCTTGCTGTGGGAACGAGGCCGCGGTGTGCGGCTCTGGGGGCGCGTGGCCGTCACGCCGACGAGGACGGGGTGTCGTGCGCGTCGGCGCGCGGTTCATGCGTGGGGCCGCCCGCGGTGTGTCAGGCGGGAGAGTCCGCGGGCCTGATGCTGTGCAGCAGCCGTTCTCCGGACTCGCGTAGCTGGTCCTTGACCTCGTCGAGGCCGGATGCGAGCAGGACGTGATCGCGTTTGCGCCAGGTACCGGCGACCATTACGGCTTCGATGTTGGCGATGTCGGCGTGCAGGACCGTGGCGACCGGGTCGTGCGCCGGCCACAGATTGAGCGCCCGGGCGTCGACGGCGACCAGGTCGGCCTGCATGCCCGCCTCGATCCGGCCCACCTTGTCCGCCAGGCCCAGTGCCTTCGCTCCTTCGACCGTGGCCCAGGCAAGCGCCTGTTTGCTGGTGACGGACGGTGTGTCGGCGTGCATGCCGGTCGTGTGCCGGTGGTGGGCGTGGTCCAGGCTGCGCTGGTGGGCCAGGGCGATCCGTGCGGCGGTGAGGACCGATCCGGGTACGGCGGTTTCGATGTCGGTGCCCAGGGAGGGTGCCGCGTGCAGGCTCAGCAGGGATCCGGTGATGGGTGTGCCGTGTCCCTGGCCCAGTTCGTTCTCTGGGGTGGTGGTGAAGGTGACGCCCGCCTCGACCAGTGTCTTCAGCCAGTCCGCGGGCAGGTCAACTCCGTGCGCGACGTTGGTCAGGGGGCTCAACAGTCCGGCGTCGCGCACGGCTTCCCAGCCGGGTGAGGGTTCTCCGCCGCTCTGGTGCATCGAGACGACGAGGCCGCGTTCCGCGCCGGCCTGGAAGTCGGCCACCGCGGTCTCGGCGGAGGAGTACTGCGGCCCCTGGAGGGCCATGCCCAGGGTGAGGAGGGCGTGGCTGCGGACGGGGCCGTCGAGCAGCCGGTCGATCTCGGCGAGCGGGTGGGGTGTGTCCGGGGAGCGGTAGGGCGTGCCGTGCAGGAAGGCGGCCCGGATCCCGGCCTGGGCCAAGCCCTCGACGGCTGCGTCGGCGTGCTCGGGCGACAGGGCGTTGTGGCACCAGTCGCCCACGGTGGTCGTACCGCAGTTGAGCTGGTTCAGGGCGCCGGCGAGATTGCCGATGTGCATGTCGGCCGGGGTGTAGTGCCCGACGCACTTGCCGTGCAGGTGGGTGAGGTACTGCATCAGCGTCCAGTCGGCGCCCGCAGAGCGCAGCGCGGTCTGCCAGGTGTGCAGATGGGCGTTGACCAGGCCGGGGATGAGGATGCGGCCGGAGAAGTCGACGACTTCGGCGTCGGGCGCCTCGATGTCCTCGCCGACGGCGGCGATGGTGTCGCCGTCGACGAGGATGTCGACCTGCTCGGCGTCCGGCCGGTCCGGCGTCATCGTGATGACCTGTGCCCCGCGCAGCAGTGTGCGGCTCATTCAGTGGCCCCCGAACCGGAGGAGGTGTGGCTCGGCTGGGACATGGTGCGGCTCCTTGCCTGCGGCGTCATTGCCTGCACCGCGGCTTGTGTGGTGGTGAGGAAACCCTGAGTGGCGATGTGCCCGATGTAGCCGTCGGGACGGATCAGCAGCAGCGTGTCGCCGGTCAGGCCGTAGGCACTGCGCAGCGTGTTCCTGGGGTCGGAGAAGGCGCGGCCGTCGCCCGCGGCCGATCCAACGGTCAGCCGCTTCAGTTGGGCGCCCGTCGTCGGCCAGTCGAGGAGTTCGAGGTCCCGGGCGGCGCCGGGACCGTAGGCGATGGCGGTGAAGTGCGGTCCCTGGAAGAGGCTGAACAGGCGGATCTCGGCGCCGTCGGCGCCGAGCAGTCGGGCGTCCGGGGCGCGGTCGCCCACGTGCAGCGTGCTGGTGTCGCTACTGTCGCCGTCGGCGGGGGCGAGCGGGCCGCCGTAGTAGGTCAGGGAGAGCTGCTGCTCGTCCTTGCCGCGCTTCATGCTGGAGGGGTCCAGCTTGGCGATGCCGCCCCACTTCTCCGTGGACAGGCCCAGGACCCCGGCGGCGATCGGCTGCCGCTCGGCCTCGTAGGTGGCAAGGAGGGCCGGGTCGGCTCCGGCGAGGACCTGGCCGAGCTTCCAGCCGAGGTTGTAGCCGTCCTGCATACCGGTGTTCAGGCCCTGCGCACCGGCCGGGGTGTGGACGTGCGCCGCGTCGCCGACGAGGAAGACACGTCCGCGGCCGTAGTGCTCCGCAAGACGGATGTTGGGCCGGAACACGGACGTCCAGTGGATCTCGTGCAGCTGGATGCGCCGGTTGCGGGTGTGGGAGTGGATCCGGTCGATGAGGGCGCCGATCTCCTGGGGCGGCTTCTCGTCGGGCGTGAGCCGGATCATCCACTGGAACATGTCGCTGTGGGGCAGCGGGCAGGCGGCGATGAGCTTGCCGCCGAGGCCGGGCCACATGTGCCACCGGTTGCGGGCCAGGCCGCTGACGGAGGCATCCACGATCAGCATGCGGTCGGATTCGTCCGTCGTCCCCACGAAACCGATGTCGAGCTGCTTGCGCACCGCACTGGAGCCGCCGTCGGCTCCCACGGCATAGCGGGTGACGATCTCCTCGATCCCGTCCGGGCCCACCACCGTGGCGACCACCGTGTCCTCGTTCTGCGTCAGCTCGGTCAGTTCCTTGCCGAACTCGACCTCGTGGCCGAGCTCACTGAGCCGGGCGTGCAGGGCGCGGTCCGTGCGGAACTGCGGGATCAGCCAGGTGTTCGGGTACGGGACGTCCGGGGTTACCTCTTTGTGGGGGAACATCTTCCACGGCACACCGATGGGTCCTGCATGCAGCCCGAGCTTGGGATAGTCGCCGCCGCCGGCCAGCACGTCGTCGAGAGCGCCGAGGTCCTCGAGGACTTCGAGGCTGCGGGGCTGGATGCCCTTGGCGCGCGAGCCGTCGAAAGCGTGGGGGGACCTGTCGATGATCCGGACGTCGAGTCCGCGGCGTACGAGGTCGATCGCCAAGGCGGAGCCCGAGGGGCCGGCACCGATGATCAGTACGTCGATGGCCTGCGGGTTGTTCATGAGTCGAGCCTTTCGGTGCGTGCGGACACGAACGGGACGAGCTGATCGGCGACGTCGCGAGGCCGTTCGAATGGGGCCATATGCCCGCATTTGGTAATGACATGATGGTGATGGGGCTTCAGCAGGGCGCGCGCTGTGTCGAAGTGCGTCAGTGGCGTGACGTTGTCCTCGTCGCCCCACAGCAGCAGCGTCGGAATGCCCAGGGCCCCCGCCTGCCGGAAGAGGTCGTCACGGCCGGTGAAAGGAAGGTGCTGCAGGGTGTCGAAGATCGCGTAGAGCGAGCCCTCGAAGCGGAAGGTGTCGAGGACCATCTCGGTCATCTTCGCGCCGAGCTCGGGGTCGCGGACGTTGTGTCCAAGGTGTCCTTGAAGGATCTGCGGGCCGCGCCGCCGGGCGATGAGGCCGGCCAGCCGGTCGTTGCGCAGCAGCCGGTCGGGGGAGGTCAACTGCGGTTTCGCGAGACCGGCGGGCCCGACGATGGTGAGGGTGGAGACGGACGCGGGGTACTGGGCGGCGTACGTCATGCTGACCAGCGCGCCCATGGACGTACCGACCAGGTGCAGGGGCCGCGCCGTCAGGCCGAGCCGGTCCGTCAGCTCGGCCAGCTGCCGCGTGAACAGCGTCTCGTCGTATCGCGCCTGTACCCGGTCGGAGTAGCCGCGGCCGTAGGCACTGCAGGTCAGCGTGCGCAGCCCGCGGGCGTGCAGCTCGCTGACGAGGCCGTCCCAGTAGAACAGCGGGATGGTCAGACCGCCCGCCATCAGGACCACATCCCCGTCCTCGGGCCCCGTCAACTCGTAGTGGGTGACGCCGTCGGACAGCTCGACGAAACTGCCGCGCAGCGCTCCCCGCGAGTCGGCGGTGAGCTTGCGGTCCTCGCCCGAGGCGACGAAGTACTTCATGGAACGGGCCTCCTTGCCCTCAGTGCGTGGGGGTATCGGCGCAGGAGCCGAGGAACTTCGCGATCGCGTCCGCGACCCACTGCGGTTCCTCCTCCGGCAGCAGATGTCCGCCGTGGGGGTGGACGAGTTCCTGGGCGCCGGGGATGTCGCGGGTGAAGTACTGACCGTCGATGCTCGCGCTGCGCAGCACCAGCGTGGGCACCGTGATGCAGGGGATCTGCGCGCTGCGGTCAGGCTGGTCGGTGTTGCAGAAGTCGACGAAGGCCGAGCGGTTACCGGGGCGGCTCATGAGCTGGTAGGCGCGGTCCACCATGGCGTCGTCCACGATCTGCGAATGCGGCCCGACGGCCTCGCGCAGGTTGCGCTCGATCGCCCCGCGCGGCATCACCCGCCTCAGCAGGGGCCGCACCAGCGGGTTGCGGGTCAGGCGCATCCCCGCGGGCACCGTCTTCTCCGGGTAGCCGGTGGCATTGACCAGCACCAGGCCGGTCAGCCGCTCCGGATGATCCAGCGCGACGTTCCAGGCGATGTTGCCGCCCAGGGAATTGCCGGCCAACGCGTAGCGCGGCACGCCCAGCGCCTCCGCGAAGCCCGCCATCGTCGCGGCGTACGCCGGGACGCGGTAGTCGCGGTCCGTGCGCGGGCCCGTCAGCCCGAACGCCGGCAGGTCGGGACGGATGACATCGAACGAATCCGACAGCAGATCCGTCGCGCGGTCGAAGTGCTGCAGGGATGAGGCACTGCCGTGCAGCAGCACGAGTGCCGGGCCGTGCCCAGCACGCTTGTAGTGGATCCGCAGGCCGTCCACCTCGACGAACCGGGAGTCGGGCTGGGGCTCAGACCAGGTACTCATAATGGCTACACTGTTACCGATAAGGGGTCGTGTCAAGAGGAAGCCCCCGCGTGTTACGACCGCGGTGCTCTTGAGCGGAGAGATGGATCAGTTGGTGCGCCGCGCTGCCGGTCGTCCGCCGGGTGTGCGGGATCTGTGGACGCTCGCGCGGGCCCCGAGGTCTGGACGTGCATTTTGGACGGTGGCCAGGCGGCGGAGCTGGCCGTCGGCGGCCTGGAAGGCCGTGAGTGAGCGCGGACGCTGTGCCGCCCTGCGAGGTTCGACGCGGTGGCGCGAGCCCGATGTGGCGTGCGTAGAAGTTCCTCGGACTTCAGGCGCGTGCGGGTGCTGCCGGGTAGGTTGGCGACCTTCGGTCTTCTTGTACTTTGTCGCGCATCCCGTGCTGGGATGGTGCTGGGATGCGCCCATATTTCCGCAGGTCAGAGCGTTGTGGGGTAGTTCCGCTTCAACGTGTAGTCGGCTCGTTGCTTCACGTTGGCTCGTCTCGTCGATTCGTTGAACGTGCAGGCCAGAAGGGGTCGGGCTCCAGTGAGTCCGACCCCTTCTGCATTCACGTGCTGACGTGGTGCCGGCTTTTCAGCTGCTTCGGGGTGGTGTGAGCTTGTCGAGGTCCAGGTTGATGTCGAAGGGCACCGGGCGCTCGAGAGTGCCCCGGAAGATGCCGGCGGGGGCATAGGCGCCGGTGGGTTCGTCGAGTTCGTAGACGTGGACGACGGGTGCTCCGTCCACGTCCTCGATGCACCAGTAGTGCGGGATGCCGGCCTCCGCGTACTTGCGGAGCTTTACGGTGCGATCGCGATGGGCGGACTCGGGGGAGACGACCTCGACGACGAGCTTCACGGCCTCCGGGCCGTACCAGGTGCGGTCGGGGTCATAGGGGAGGTTTGTCAGCAAGAGGTCCGGCTCAGGACGGTTGCGTGCATCCAGGCGGATCGTCATCTCGCGCTCGACCTCGAAGCCGGCCGGCGCCTGCGCCATGAGAGTGGTGGTCAAGGCTGTGACGAGGCGGCCGTGCCAGGCCCGCTGGGGCGACATCATGAAGACGAGGGATCCGTCGATCAACTCGGTGTGGCGGGGTGCCTCGGGGAGGCGGTCGAGGTCCTCCGCGAACCAGCCTTCCGCGCGCGGCGGGCGCATCCAGTCGGGCAGTGCGGTCATGGCTTCACCGTAGCGGCTGCGGTCACCTCGGTCGCCGGATTCAGGGCGGTGGTGATCGCGGGGGTGAGTGGGTGCCCGGCGAGTACGTGGCGGATGGCTTCCAGGGGGATGGAGCGCTCGTAGTAGTCCTCGAAGTGGGCCTGGGCGGCCTCCGGTGAGCGGTCGGTCAGGAGGTGGAAGAGGAAGCCGGAGCCGTCCGGATCCTCGCGGTCGGCGGGGAAGAGGATGGCTGCGCCGGTCTGCCATGCGGTGTCGCCGGGTTCCCGCCACAGGCAGGCCGTGACGCCAGGGACGTCGATTCCCTCGTCGAAGAACGAGGGCTCGTCCAGGAGCGGGCGCAGTGCCTCGGGTACGTCGTCGATGACACCGGGCCAGACCTGCGCGTCGTCCGTCCCGTACGGGCTCATCTCCGACTCGTGGTCGAAGCCGCGTATGAGCACGCCGGCCGGGGTGAAGAGGACGGAGAAATCGTCGCCCGAGCCGTTGTCCATCAGGCCCGCCTCCACGCCCGGACCCCAGTCGGCGTCGTAGGTGTAGGTGCAGAACCGCGGATCACCGGCGATCGTCGAGTCCAGGACCGCCAGTGCGCGCAGATGGGCGCGGAGCCGGTCGGGGTCCGGCAGAAGGGCGGCGGTCTCGCGCACGGTGCTCATGGTGCAAGGGAAGCAGGTCCCACTGACAGTCCGGAGCGCCTGCCCCATGACAGTCGGTCACGCATCGAGCGCCCGCCCACCCACCGTCAGAGCGACTTCAGGGCCGCCAGGAAGTCCAGTTTGGTTTCCAGGCGGGTCAGGTCGCGGCCCGTGATCTCTTCGATGCGGGTGATGCGGTGGCGCAGGGAGTTCACGTGCAGGTGGAGTCGGGCCGCGCAGGTGGTCCAGGAGGCGTCGCAGGCCAGGAAGGTCTCCAGGGTGGTCAGGAGGTCGGTGCGGTGGCGGCGGTCGTGGTCGCGGAGGGGGGTCAGGAGGCGGGAGGCGAAGGCCTGACGGGTCGCGGGCGGGATGAGGGGGAGGAGCGACAGGACGTGCTCGGTGAGGTCGTCGGGGCCGTGCACGGTCACGCGTTCCGGGCCGTCCTGGGCGACGCGTAGCGCCGTACGGGCCTCGTCCAGGGTGCGTTGGGCGTTGCCGGGCTCCGCCACCGGAGTGCCCGCTCCGATCGAGACGCTGTCCGTCGGGCCCAGCCAGCGGGACAGCGCCGTGGCGAGTCGGCGCTGGAGGGCCGGCAGGTCGAGGGAGTCCGTGGGGACCAGGGCGAGCAGGACCGCCTGGTCGGCCTCGGTGGTGGAGGCGATGTCCTGTGGTGTGACCTGGACCGGGCCGTTCGGCTGGAGCAGGGCCTCCTCCAGGAGTACGCGGAGTGCCTCGGCCGGGATGGGCCGGCCCTCGTGCCATGTGCCCTCGGCCACCACGAACTGGCAGCGCGGCCATGTGTCGACCTGGCTGACCACGCCCTGCGCGGTGCTGCGCAGCCGGACCGGGATCTCCTCCGGCGGGATCCGACGGCGCATCAGGTCCAGAAGCCGGACGGCCAGGTCGTGGAGGGCCGCCTTCGACCGCTCGTGCGCCGCCCGCGCGTCGGTGACCAACTCGACTGCTCGGAGGAGGAGTTCGGTGTTCGGTGTGGGCTGGGGTGTCGGGGTCGGAGTCGGCCCGTGTGTCGTGGTTGGAGTCGGTCGGGGTGCCGGGTCTGGGGTCGGCCCGGGTGCCGTGGCCGACGTCGGTCGGGGTGCCGTGGCGGGAGGCGGTCCGGGTGCCGGGGCCGCCGTCGTGACCAGGAGCCAGTCGCCCAGCTCCGAGGCCGGGCTTCCGGCGGCGGAGGAACGTACCGGCGAGAGCAGGTAGCGGCCCTTCCCCACCGTGAACCGGTACGGAGCCTCCTGCCGCGCTCGGCGCGCCGCCAGGTAGCGCGCTGCCAGAGCCGCCGCCGTCCTGCGGCGCAGCGGGGGCTGGACGCCCGCGATCTGGCGGCCCGTCGGCGACAGGACGCGCAGGTCGAGGCCGAGGCCGTGACGCAGGAGCTCGAGGCCCGAGCCAGGGGCGTCCTCGTCGGCGAGGAGCTGCCGGTGGCGTTCGACCAGGGCGGCGAGGCCGTCGAAGTCCTGGCCCCGGAGGCGGCGGAGGCGGCGCAGGACGTACTCGGTGATCGTGGCGAACGAGGTCTCCGGCCGCACGGCGAAGAGCGGGAGGCCGTACCGGCGGCAGGCGCGGACGAGGTCGTCCGGGACGCCCCCGTGCTCGACCTCCCCGGCGGCCAGCGCCGCCACGCCTGCCCCGACCAGGACCCGTACGTACTCGTCCGCGTCTCCGTCCCCGTGCCACCAGGCGAGTCCGGTGAGGACCAGCTCGCCGCCGCTGAGGAACCGGCCGGGGTCGGCCAGGTCGATGGTCGGAACAGCGGTCACGCCGCGGTCGAGCGGCCCGCTGCCGGTGTCGGTGCCATTGCCAGTGCCGCTCGCGGTGTCCGTGCCGGTGCCGGTGCTGGTGCTGGTGTCGACATCCCCCGTGTCCCCGTCCCCCTCCCCGGCCCTTTCCACGCCGCCGGCCCCCACGACCAGGCACAGCCCCAGTTCGTCGACGTCCAGGAGTTCGCGTAGCCGTAGGTGCATGATCAGCAGCTTCGCACGGTCCGTCGTGAGATGGCGGGGAATCAGTGCAGTTCAGCGGCGTGAGACGAGTGGAACGCACTGTTGTCCACAGTCGGCCGCGCAGGCTCTTCTGAGCGATCGGTGACTGCCTCCGGCCCGCCGCCCCGCTGTCTACTTCTGCGCAGCGCGCCGCGCACGGGGGTCGCGTCTCCGCCAGGAACAGCGCGCACGAACAGCGAGACATCAAGAAGAGGCGGTCTGATCATGGCTGGTGTCCCTACCGGTGCTCCCACCGACGTCACCCAGGGTTCCCGGACCAAGGGCGGCATCGGCGAGTCCACGCTCCGCCCCGACGGCACCCTGAAGGTGACCGGTGAGTTCGCGTACTCCTCGGACATGTGGCACGAGGACATGCTCTGGGGCCAGACGCTCCGCTCGACCGTCGCGCACGCCGAGATCCTGTACATCGACACCGCCGAGGCGCTGGCGATGTCGGGCGTGTACGCCGTCCTCACGTACGACGACCTGCCCGCCCCGATGAAGTACTACGGCATGGAGTTCAACGACACCCCGGTCCTCGCCCACGGCAAGGTCCGGCACCACGGCGAGCCGGTCGCCCTGGTGGCCGCCGATCACCCGGAGACCGCGCGCCGGGCCGCCGCGAAGATCAGGATCGAGTACAGGGAGCTGCCCGTCGTCACGGACGAGGCCTCCGCCCTCGCCCCCGACGCGCCGCTCGTCCACGAGAACCGCGACGACCACCACGCCGGCCACGTTCCGCACCCGAACATCGTGCACCGCCAGCCGATCATCCGCGGCAACGTGGAAGAGGCCTGCAAGCGCGCCGACGTGATCGTCGAGGGCGAGTACGTCTTCGGCATGCAGGACCAGGCCTTCCTCGGCCCCGAGTCCGGTCTCGCCGTGCCCACCGAGGACGGCGGTGTCGACCTCTACGTGGCCACGCAGTGGCTGCACTCGGACCTCAAGCAGATCGCCCCCGTCCTCGGGCTGCCCGAGGAGAAGGTCCGGATGACGATGGCGGGCGTCGGCGGCGCGTTCGGCGGCCGCGAGGACATCTCGATGCAGATCCTGGCCTCCGTCCTCGCGCTGCGCACCGGCAAGCCGGTCAAGATGGTCTACAACCGCTACGAGTCCTTCTTCGGCCACGTCCACCGCCACCCCGCGAAGCTCTGGTACGAGCACGGCGCCACCAAGGACGGCAAGCTCACGCACATGAGGTGCAGGATCGTGCTCGACGGCGGCGCGTACGCGTCCTCCACGGCCTCGGTCGTCGGCAACGCGGCCTCCCTCTCGGCCGGCCCGTACGTCGTCGACGACGTCGAGATCGAGGCGGTCGGCCTCTACACGAACAACCCGCCGTGCGGCGCGATGCGCGGCTTCGGCGCGGTCCAGGCGTGCTTCGCGTACGAGGCGCAGATGGACAGGCTCGCGGCCAAGCTCGGCATGGACCCGGTGGAGTTGCGGCAGATCAACGCCATGGAGCAGGGCACGATCATGCCGACCGGCCAGGTCGTGGACTCCCCGGCCCCGGTCGCCGAACTGCTGCGCATGGTCAAGGACCGCCCGCTGCCGCCCGGGCACCAGTGGGAGGTCGCCGACGGCGAGGCCGATGTCCGCGCGCTGCCGGGCGGTCTGTCGAACACCACCCACGGAGAGGGCATCGTCCGCGGTGTCGGCTACGCCGTCGGCGTCAAGAACGTCGGCTTCTCCGAGGGGTTCGACGACTACTCGACCGCGAAGGTACGACTGCAGGTCATCAACGGCGAGCCCGTCGCCATGGTCCACACGGCCATGGCGGAGGTCGGCCAGGGCGGTGTCACCATCCACGCGCAGATCGCCCGCACGGAGCTCGGCGTCCAGCAGGTCACCATCCACCCCGCCGACACCCAGGTGGGATCGGCCGGTTCGACCTCGGCGGCCCGGCAGACGTACATGACCGGCGGGTCCGTCAAGAACTCCTGCGGGCTCGTACGCGAGCGGGTGATCGAGCTCGGCCGGCGCAAGTTCGGCGCCTACGTGCCGGAGTGGGCCGCGGACGGGCTGCTGCTCGAGGGCGGCAAGGTCGTCACCGACCGCGGCGAGGTCCTGGCCACCCTCGCGGACGTCCTGGAGGACGAGGTCGTGGAGATCGAGGCGGAGTGGCGGCACCGCCCCACCCAGCCCTTCGACCTGGTCACCGGGCAGGGCGACGGACACGTCCAGTACTCGTTCGCCGCGCACCGCGCCGTGGTCGAGGTCGACACCGAGCTAGGCCTGGTCAAGGTCGTCGAACTCGCCTGCGCCCAGGACGTCGGCAAGGCGCTCAACCCGCTGTCGGTGGTCGGCCAGATCCAGGGCGGTACGGTCCAGGGCCTGGGCGTCGCGGTGATGGAGGAGATCATCGTGGACCCGAAGACGGCGAAGGTGCGCAACCCTTCGTTCACGGACTACCTGCTTCCGACGATCCTCGACACGCCGACGATCCCGGTCGACTACCTCGAACTGGCCGACCCCAACGCGCCGTACGGAGTCCGCGGCATCGGCGAGGCACCGACCCTGTCGTCCACCCCGGCCGTCGTGGCCGCGATCCGGAACGCGACGGGCCTGGAGCTCACGAAGACACCGGTCAGGCCGGAACACCTGCTGGGGCTCTGAGGCACAGGGGGTCTGAGCCCCAGGGCTCTGAGGCACAGGGGGTCTGAGGCACAGGGGGTCCGCGCTTCCCGCCCCCCGCTGTCGTCGATGATGCTGTCTGTAGGCATCCGATGACAGCGGGGGGACCTTCGTGACGGAGACGCACGTGTCGTGGCGGGCGATGAGGAAGAGCGAGCAGGCCTGGCTCGAGGGCGTCACGCAGTTGAGGATGCGCAACTGGTCCGCCGCCGCCGACGCCTTCAGTACCGCCATCGACTACAACCCCCTGGCCGCCGACGCCTGGCTGGGCCTCCACGCCACCGGCCACAGCCAGGGCCAGGCCCTGGAGGCGATGCACGACAACGCCCGCGCCTTCGGGGCCCTGCGTACGAAGCTGCAGCGGAGGCTGCTGTCCCGGTTCCGGATCGGGCGTTACGTGACCTTCCGGCTGGAGACGTCCCGCGACCTGTGGCTCGCGCGGGCCACGAAGCACCTGGAGGACGGTCAGCTCGACGCGGCCGGGCACATGCTCTCCCACGCCGTCCTCGACTGCGACGAGACCCGCTTCGTCTGCGCGCGGTACGCCCTGCTGGCCAAGCGGTGGTCGGTGCTCCTGTCGTCCGCCGAGGGCATCCGTGACGCGCAACTGCGGGACGAGTCGCAGCTCTACGTCGCGGCCGGGCTCATCGCCCAGGGCGTCTGCCACGAGGCGCTCAACGTCCTGAACCCGCTACCTCGGGCGCTGGGGAACGACGCCGCCTTCCTCGGCGAACTTGCCTACCTGCGGGGGCGGGCGTACGAGGAGCTGGGGCGCGCGGAGGAAGCGCTGAAGCAGTTCCAGACGGCGTTCCGGTACAGCCCCGGCCTGGCCGATGTGGCCGAGCGGGCGAACGCGGCGGTTCCGCGGGGCGAGCGGGTACCGGCCGAGGGCGCCGGCCCCGCGCAGGCGGCGCGGCGCTCGCCCTCCTCCGACGGCGCCTCCGGAGGCGGCGGCCTGAGCGACGAGGAGCGGGCCGCTCTGCTGGACGAGGCGATGGCCGAGCTGGAGGCGATGATCGGCCTCGCGCCCGTGAAGCGCCAGGTGCGGGCGTTGTCGGCGCAGCTGCGGATGGCGGTGGTCCGCAGGGGCCAGGGTCTCGCCGCCTCGCCGGCGCCGTTGCACCTGGTCTTCGCGGGTCCGCCCGGGACGGGCAAGACGACGGTCGCCCGCGTCGTCGGCAAGATCTTCGCCGGCCTGGGCCTGCTGGACCGCGGCCACGTGATCGAGGCCCAGCGCGTCGACCTCGTGGGGCAGCACCTCGGGGAGACGGCGCTCAAGACGTCCGGGGTCATCGACCGGGCCCTGGACGGGGTCCTCTTCATCGACGAGGCGTACGGCCTGTCCAACACCGGCTACACGGGCGGTGACGCCTTCGGCAAGGAGGCGATGCAGGTCCTCCTCAAGCGGGCGGAGGACGACCGGAACCGGCTCATCGTGGTCCTTGCCGGGTACCCGGGCGAGATGAACGACCTGCTCTCCAGCAACCCGGGCCTGGCCTCCCGCTTCAGTACGCGGGTCGATTTCCCGTCGTACTCCGCCGAGGAGCTGGTCCTGATCGCGAAGTCCTTCGTCGCCGGCCAGGGAGACGTACTCACCCAGGACGCGGAGACCGCCCTCCGTACGTCGTGCCACCTCGCTGTCGACCGGGACCTCGTCGACCCCCTCGGCAACGGCCGCTTCGCGCGCGAACTCGCCCGCAAGGCGTCCGTCGCCCGGGACCTGCGCGTCTACGATCTCCACGGCAGCACGGGAACCCCGTCGCCGGAGGAGGTCACGACACTCCTGATGGCCGACATCACGACCGCGTACCGCGAACTCACGGAGAGCCTCCCGCCGTCGACCACCTGACCGGCTGATGGCGCTCAATCACCCATCCCCGGCCCCCTGTTCGGCCCGGGGCGCTGCTGGTCCGGGGGCGCCTGCTGCGGCTGGGTGGGCGCGGTGGCACTCCGCCGGCCGGTCACCTGTACCCCCGGCAAGAACTGCTGCCCGGGTCGGGGGGGCTGGGGGGCGGGGGTGGGCGCCGGGGCGGGGGCTTGCGTGGGTGCCGGGGGTGTGGGCGGCCTCTGCTGCGGGACGGCGGCGGTGGGCTTGGGCTGCGGCGGGGGTGCGGCTCCTTCCTGCGCGGTCCCCTGACGCGCGGTCTGCTGAGGCTGCTGGGGAACTGCTCCCTCCTTCACGGTCTCCTGCCGCTGGGGCGTCACGCCCTGCTCCGTGGTCGCTTCCTGCTGCTGGGTCGGCGTCGCCGGGCTCGGGGAGTTCGAGGGCCCGTCCGCGTCCTTGGTCGGCGCAGAGAGCTCCGGCGGCCGCCATCGGAGCGGGATGTCCTGTATCCGCTGCACGGCGTTCTCGTCTCCGGCCTGCTCCGCGGCCACGGCCCGTGCCCGGAGCGCGCTCTGCCGGGCGATGGGGGAGAACCCGGGCGAGGCGTTGCCGGTCTCGGCGGGCAGGGCGCGGGCGCCCATCGCGTTCAGCCGCTGCTGGATGCCCGACTCGGGCGTGAACACTTCGCGCGGAAGCTGCCAGGAGGCGGCTCCGTCCACGTCGACCCGATGCTCCTTGCCGTCCTCGGTACGGAAGGTCAACCCGTAGCCGATGTACTGGTCGTCCTGGTCGAACATCAGGTCGCCGGTGACCTGCCCGCGGTTGTCCCGCACCTGGTTCGCCAATGTCTGCAGGGCGGGGGGAAGGGGGTTGGTACGGCCGAGGCTGGCGACGTAACCGTCGCCTTCGAGCACCCTCTTCGGATCGCCCTCGTTCTCGCCCGGGTATTCCAGCCTGAACGAAGTCCTGCCATCCTCGCCCTGGAAGGTTTCGATGGCGCCCACGCGCGCGGTGACGAAGTTCAGGCGGCCCTTGAACTCCTCCCGCATCTCCGGGAACTGCACTTGGTGCTCCAGCGCCGGCGGCGGTGCCGCACCAATGATGGTTACCTTCGCGTTGGGGTTCTCCCGCAGGATGATCTCCGCGTTGGCGACCCCCGTCCCGCCGGAACCGGCGACGATCCAGTGCTCGGCGTCCGCCGGGTTGAAGCGGTTCTCGGCCACCTCGTCGCCCATCAGCACGCGCCCAGGGGCTGCCTCCCTCGCCGTCTCCCACTTCTCGGTGGCATCCAGCGTCGTGAAGCAGCCTTGCAGGCGCCGCTTGACGGGCCCATCACCCAGCCCGTCGACCAGGGCCCCACGAAGGTTGGAGGAGTTGACCGCGGCGAGGACCGTCGCGGCGTCGGCTCCGGTCCGCTCGGCATCGGTGAGCTGCCCTCGAAGCTCGCTCGCTCCGGCGACATTCTGCCCTTCGAGTTCCTGGAGCCGCTCGCTGATCAGCCGTACGGCTTCGCTGCGGCTCTCCACACCCGGCCCGAGTTCGCCGTTGTCGCGTGCGATTCCGGGCACCACTTCGGGGGTCAGGCCCGTCGCGACATTGGGAGTACCGTCGACCCGCACCAGCAGAGGTGCCCCACCACGCTCGCTGCCGTCCCTGTTGAAGGCCTGCGCCTCGGCGAGCAGCGTGCCGTTCTCGTCGAGCCTCAGGTGGGCTCGACCGTTCACCACATCGCCCTGGGTGGCCAGCTGGTCCTCCCAGAGGCGTACCGCGTCAATGGAGATACGGTCGCCGGGCTCGTCGACGGCCTGGTACGGATCGACGCCCATCCATTGCGCCAGGTCCCGGTCCTGGTCCGCCGACTGGACGATCCCCTTGCCGGGATCCAGGTGCCAGCGGCCCACGGCGTCGATGAGCAGGGCCTCATCGTCACGCCCGGACAGGCTCGCGCCTCCGCCGATCGTCACCTTGCGCAGCGGGATCTCGCCCGCCGCGTTCTGGTTCTCCACCGTCTGCGCGGCAAGCTCACCCATCTGACCGCGGTAGTCCGCCCACTGCACCGAGGCCGGCCCCACCTGCTCACGGGGGAGCGGCACGCCGTTCTGGTCGTAGCCCGGCATGGGCATGGTGATGTCGCGCCGCCCGATGAACGCCTCGACCTGCCGCTGCGCGACGACGGCCGCCTCTCGTGAGGCTTGGAGGGCTGAGGCGTCGGCGGGGTCGAGTTGCTCGATGGGGAGGGCGAGCTCGCGTACGAGGCGTTCGGATTCGAGCGACAAGAAGTCCTTTGAGGCGAATCGCCGGACTCGGGCCGCTCGTTCTTCGGGGGCATATGTCTCGATATCGGAAACGGCTGCCATGGGTCTGAGGCCGCACTGATCGAGGTATGCGGAGAATTCGAATCGCGCCTCGGACCGCGACTGTTCAGCGAGATTCGCGTCGACCGCGCGGCTCGCCAGCCAGTTCAGCTCTCCGATGCGTCCGTGATCCCGACTGGACAACTCCGGGTGCTCACCGAATTCCGTACCTTGTTCCAGGAGGTTCTCGCGCACCGGCGTCAGGCCTTGGCTGGACCGCTCATGCACGGCCGCGAGTTCACCGACCTCGTGAGCCAGAACCCGCCTCAGGAGTTCCTGCGGCAGACGGTCGGATACCTGGACGATGTACTGGTTTGACGTCGTGTTGGTCGAGGTTGTGGCGATCGTGCCAGTCGGCATCGGAATGGCGTCCAGCCAGAGCGCCGCCGGCTCTACCTGTGCAGCCCGTAGCGCGAGATATTCGCGAGGTGGGGATTCCCCCTTCGTCAGGGCGCGTTCGAGCGATCCGAACCGCTCTCCAAGGACCGCCGACGCGATGCTCTCCATCTCGGCCTCGGCCACTGCGACGAGCGCCGCCTGCCGGACGCTCAGCTGCCTAGCCCTGGTCTCTTCGGCCTCCGATGCCAGAACATCCGCCAGCACGCGGGGATCGGTAAACCTGTCCATGTGATGCTCCCCCGGGACTCTTTCCGCCGCATTGTCGAACAGCCCTTAGAATCATGCCATGTTGACAGCGCGCTCATCGTTCGAAGCACACCTGTACATGGACCTGCACGGCTGCAGCGAGTGCGGTTCCAGCGACTTCGACCGGCAGCACCGGCTGGAGCGGCATGGCGACGCCATCGTGGCGGTGTACGAGGGCGCCTGCCGGCAGTGTGGGACGACTCGTCGTTTCGAGTTCCAGATGGCCGAGGAGATTCCCCCGCCGCCGCCTGCTTTCGGTGGAGCGCAGCCCTCGCAGATCATCGACCCGGGGGAGTTCGCGGAGGTCGCCTTCCGGATCTCCGAGTCCGTCGGTGTCCGGTTGCTCAACACCCCCGAGTCCGAGCACTACAAGTTCCGCGACTCGGTGGCCTACACGGTTGCGGCCTTTGAAGAGATCCTGAAGTTTCTCCCGCCGGGGCAGGATTCCGTGCCGGCGAGTGCCTTCACCTCGGAAGTGGGCAAGGCCCGCTACAGGCGTGCTCCAGGCAAGTTCGACCGCGACATCCTTGAGGGCAATGTCGAGGACGCCCAAGCCGTCCTCGACGACATCGACGAGGTCAGCCGTCCCCCGCGCGCCCCCCAATAGTCGCCAGGGCGGAGCGTTCGAAGCGAACTACTGCTCGCTCCTGATCGGACAGATGATGCGCGGCAGTACGATTGGCAGCCTGGTTCAGTTCGCCGATACGGCCGTGGTCCCGACTCGACAGTTCAAGCCGATGGCTGATGTCGGCCTCACGCCTCAGAAGGCTCTCGCGTACCGGCGTCAAGCTCTGGCTCGACCGCTCCCGTGCGGTGACGAGTTCAGCCACTTCGCAGACGAATAGTCCCGTCATGCGCTCCCGAGGCGACCTTCGGAAACGCAACGATGTACTGGTCGCTCGTCCTGTACATCGCCAACTGGGCGATCAGGGGCGTCGGCATCGGTGCGGCGTCCAGCCAGAGGGCCAAGGCGTTGCCTAGGAGTCCTGGATGGCCAAGTACTCCTGGGGCGTTCGTTCCTCTGTCCAGGCCGGGCCTAGCGGACCGAAACGATCACCGTAGCCCCCGAAGCCCATCACGCAACTTGCTTCGGGTCGCCGCCACCAGTGTTGCCCGATGTGCCCGCCGCGGTCCGCCAGCAGGCGTGGATCGATCGAACCGTCCACGTGATGTCCCTCCCACGGGCTCTTCACGTCAGAATGATCGAACAACCCTTAGAATCTAGCTATGTTGGCTGCTCGTTCATCGTTCGAGGCGCATCTGTACATGGATCTGCACCGCTGTGCGGAGTGCGGTGCCGGCGACTGCGATCGTCAGCACCGGCTGGAGCAGTACGGAGATGACCTGGTGGCCGTGTACGAGGGCGCGTGTCGGCAGTGCGGAGCCCTTCGCCGCTTCGAATTCCGCATGGCTGAGGAGATTCCGCCGCCTCCGCCCGCCTTCGGCGGTCCCGAACCCTCGCAGATCATCGACCCCGGGGAATTCCTCGATGTCGCGTTTCGGATCTCTGAGTCCACAGGACTTCAACTCCTCAACTCTCCTGAGTCCGAACATCACAAGCTGCGCGATTCAATGGTCTACTGCATCGCGGCGTACGAAGAAGTTCTGAAGTTCATTCCGCTTGGTCAGGATGCGGTTCCGGTCACTTCCTTCACCTCGGAGGCGGGGCTGGGCCGATACAGGCAGGACCCGGGGAAGTTCAGCCGCCGGCTGATCGACATCTACCTCAAGAACGCCCGTGCGGTCCTGGCCGACATCGACCACGTCAGCTCACCGTAGGGTTCCCATGTTGACAGCGCGCTCATCGTTCGAAGCACATCTGTACATGGATCTGCATCCCTGCGCCTGCGGTTCCGGCGACTTCGACCGTCAGCACCGGCTGGAGCAGCACGGCGACGACATCGTGGCCGTGTACGAGGGCGCCTGCCGGCAGTGTGGGACGACTCGTCGTTTCGAGTTCAGGATGGCCGAGGAGATTCCTCCGCCACCGCCTGCATTCGGCGGTGCTCAGCCCTCCCAGATCATCGATCCTGGGGAGTTCGCGGAGGTCGCGGGTCGTATTTCCGAGTCGGTCGGGATCCAGCTGCTCAACTCTCCCGAGTCCGAGCACTACAAGCTGCGTGACGCGGTGGCCTATACCGTCGCGGCCTATGAGGAGATGCTGAAGTTTCTGCCGTCGGGCGCTGATTCCATTCCTGCGAGTGCGTTCACTTCAGAGGTCGGCAAGGCGCGGTATCGACGTGAACCGGGGAATTTCGACCGCGACATCCTCGAAGGCAACGTCGAGCTCGCCCGAGCCGTCCTCGACGAGGTCAGCCGTCCCCCGCGCACGCCCCAGCAGTGACCGCGTGTGGGCGGGGCCGTCGGCCCCGCCCACACGGATGTGACGGTCTTGTCAGCGCTTCGCGCCCGGGTCGTACGTGGCCAAGGAGGCCTGGACCGACTGGGCGTAGGGGCCCTCCCACCACGGGATCGTCTCGACCAGGACCGGCTTCGTGCCGGAGGCCAGGACCAGGGCTCGGCCGGGGGGCATGGAGCCCAGGTCCGAGACGTGGAGGACGCGTTCGCGGCGGACGGACTCGTTGACCGTGCGGTTGCCCGACCAGTGGCCGTGCTCCGACTCGCGGGTCGTCGAGTAGTCGCGGTGCTCGTACTCGCCCGCCAGGTCCGAGAGGTCGCCGAGGAAGCGGGTGTCGGAGACACCGCCGCCGTAGACGCGGATGTTCGCGGCCGACCACAGCTTCTCCATGCCGCGGTCGCCCCACACCTCGACGCCCTGTGCCCAGGACTGGAGGATCGTCATGAGGATGATGCCGCGCGAGCCGTAGTGCGAGTACAGGTCGGGCAGGGCCCGCCAGCGGCAGACGTTGGCCGCCTCGTCGAGGACGCCGACCAGGGGCTGCGGGAGACGGCCGCCGCGCTGGGTGGTCGCGTACTCCTCGGCCGCCTCGACCGTCGCCACCGTCAGGGCCGTCACCAGGGGGCCCGCCGAGTCCGTGCCCTCGCGGGACAGGGAGTAGAGGGTGCCCCGGCTGCGCACGAACTCGTGGGGGTTGAACTGCGGGCGCGTGTCCGTCTGGTCGAGCGGCGTGACCCACTTGTTGATCTCGGGGTTGATCAGGCACGAAGCCATCTGCTGGGCCACGCCGTAGATACCGCTGCGCTGCTTGTCGGGCGCGGTGAGGACGCCGTTCAGCGCGTCCGCAGGCATCGTGTGCCCGGCCTTGCGCAGGATGCGCTCCGGGGTGTCGTCCTTGGGGTTGGCCAGCCAGGTGTAGACCTGGGTGATCGGCGCGTTCGCGGTGGCCGCCGAGAGGAGCAGGTTGGCCAGGAGGTCCTGGCCGGCCGGGTCGAAGTACGCGTCCGTGGAGGCGTTCGGGTCGCGCGAGCCGGACGCGAAGTGGTCGGCCAGCTTACGGGCCTTGGCGACATCGGTGACGTACGAGAGCGGGTTCCACCACCACGACGGCGGCTCCGTCGCCACCTGCTGCGGGTCGAACACCCAGACCGGGCCGACCGCCTGGCGCGGGCCGCGCGTGGCGTCGACGATGTCCCGCTTGTTGGACGTCACGAGGACCGCGCCGGGGCCGTCCAGGATCGCCGGGATGGCGCGGCGGGTCGTCTTGCCCGTACGCGGGCCCCAGATGTCCACGTGCATGTCCTCGAAGGAGCCGAACAGCGGCTGCTTGCCCTTGACGGAACGGCCGATGAACACGCCGGGGACCTGGCTCATGACGCCGAGGCGCTCCGCGGTCGCCGCCGCGCCCTTCATCGTCAGCTTGCCGAGCTGCTCGCCCTTCGCCAGGTGCTGGGCGGCCGAGTCGACCCCGGGCTTCCGCTTCGAGCGCTGACGCAGGCGGTACGCCCAGAGGACGAGGACGAGGAGCAGGACCGCCTCGCCCGCGGCCACCGCGCTCGCCGCACTGCCCGGCCAGGCGTAGTCGCCCTTCGCGAGCTCCACCGCGAACGAGAAGGGGTTGCCGGCCGGGGTCGGCGCGTCGTCGAAGGACGCGCCGAGGTACGCGGCGCCCCAGGCGCCGCAGAGCACCACCAGGAGGACGGCGACGAGACCGACGATCTCGTACGTCCAGTCGTCCTCCGCACGTGGTCTCTTCTTCTGCTCAGCGGACATGTCTTGGACCTTTCTTACGCATGCTCGTCGCCGTTGCCGCCGGCCTCGGCCGGGTTGGTGCCGGCCGGGATCGGGACCCGGTAGACGCCGTAGATCTGGCCCTGCACGTCCCAGGTGCTGAACTCGACGTTCTTGCCGGCGCGCGGCGCGTGCAGGACCTTCTTGCCCTTCGGGTCCCAGACGAGCCCGACGTGCTCCGGGCCCCTGGGGCCGGGTCGCCAGAAGATCACGTCGCCGGGCTGTGCCTTGTCGAGATCGACCTTGTACGCCGCGAGCTTGTCCTCCTGGTCGTACGTCACCGCCCCGATGTTGATCTTGCCGCCGCTGGCCTGGTAGTACGCCCACTGCGTGAAGCTGGAGCAGTCGAACGACGTCGGGTTGTTGCCCTGGAGGCGCGGCGCGCCCCACACGTACGGCTTGCCGATGCCGCGCTGCGCCCAGCCGAGCGCCGCCCGGACCACCGGGTCGTCGGAGTCGGGCAGGACGCCCGTGATTCCGGCGCCGTCGGGAGCGACCGGCGTGCCGCCGCCGCCCTCGGCGCAGTTGGCGTACTCGGCGTCACGGCCGTCGCCGCCGCCGGGCGCGGTGCCGTAGTCGGGGTTGGCGGTGATCTTGCCGTTCAGCCAGTCCTCGGGGTCGACCATGCCGGGGCCGTTGTCCTGGCCACCGACGAACGGGTTGTCGACGCCCGGGACGCGGACCTCCCAGTGCAGGTGCGGGCCGCTGGTGTTGCCGGTCATGCCGACGGCGCCGATCTGGTCGCCGCGCTTGACCTGGTCCCCGACCTTGACGTTCCGCGTGGACTGGTGCGCGTACTGCGTGATGACGCCGTTCGCGTGCTCGATGTGCGTCTCGTTGCCGTACGCGCCGCCGGATCCGGCCTTGACGATCTTGCCGTCGGCCGGCGCGTAGATGGCGGTGCCGACGGGAGCGATCAGGTCGAGGCCGGTGTGGTAGCCGAGGCTCCACATGCCGCCGCGCTGCTTGTACTTGGAGCCGATCTGGTACGTGCCCTGCTTCAGCGGCCACTGCCAGTCCTTGCCGCTCGCGGTCGCGTCCGGGTCGGGGGCGGGGGCCGCGGGGACGGCTGCGAGGGACATCGGCACGGCCTCGGTTATGCCGCCCTGGGGCGCGAGTGCCATGGCCTGCGTGGTCGTGGAGCCGTCCCCGTCCAGGGGCGGGGTGGACCAGGAACGGGGCGGCGAGGACGCGACGCTCAGCGCGCTCGACGGGTCGGCGTTGTTGCCGACCGGCTCCGGGATGTCCGACTGCTGGCCGAGCGTCGGGAAGTTCGGGTTCTTCTCGACGGTGCGCTTCAGGTGCGCGTACCAGTCGGTGATGAGGTCCTTCTCGCCGGTCAGGTTGCCGCGGTAGCGGGCGGCCTGGGTCAACACGACGCGCATGTAGATGGTGTTGCTGGGGCGGGAGCCCGAGTACCGCATCAGCGCGTTCCAGGCGTTGGTCTCCGCCTTCATCGCGTGCAGGAAGTTGGCGGCGGCGAAGGCCGCGTCGTCGATGTTGTAGAGGTCCTTCTTGCCGTCGCCGTTGCCGTCGGCGCCGTAGTCGGTCCACGCGGGCGTGCCGAACTGGAGGATGCCCATGTAACCGGCGCTGTTCTTGCCGCCGGGCGCCGCCGACGGGTCCTGCCCGTACTTGGTCTCCTGGTACATCTGCCCCGCGATGAGCGTCCAGTCGAGCCCGTCGTAGCGGGCGGCCGCGCGCATGGCGGCGAGGATCATCTTCGGGGGTATCTCGTTCCGGGCGGTCGCGCTCGGCAGGTACATCTTGCCCGCGGGCACGATGGGGGACGTGGCGGCCGCGTCACCGGTGTTGCCGGCCTCGGCGTTCTCGCCGTAGTCGCCGCAGGCTGCCGCCGCCGTACCGCCGCCGATGCCACCCACAAGGCCGGCGATCATGATGAGGATGACGAAGCCGATGCCACCGATCGGCAACAGACCGCCCGCGCCCAGGAGCAGCCACAGCTTGAGGTTGCCCTTCTTCTGACCGCCGGGGCCGCCCTGTCCTCCTCCGCCGCCTTGGCGTGCGGTCTGGGCGACGTCCTTGGCGGCTTTCGCCGCCTTGGCGACCTTGGCCGCCTTGGCGGCGGCCGCGAGCACGGCAGGAGCCACCATCGGCGCTTACCCTCCCGCCTGGTCGGACGCGCCGACGTTGCCGAGCCCGTAGATCGACACGTTGGACACCAGCCAGGAGCCACCGCGGGTGCCCTGGACGGTCACGAGCCAGGAGTTGGTCTCCGTACCGGTGTTGCGGCCGTCCTCGCTGCGGGTCGCGGTCACTTCGACCAGGCTGGAGAGCGTGATGCCGCTGCCGTTGACGAGATCGTCGGCGACCATCGCGTCGCGGAGAACGGTCGCCTTGCCGCGCGAGGCGCATTTGGCGGCCACGCAGGTGTCCCAGGCCTTGCCGGTGGGGAGCGCGGTGTCCTGCCGCAACTGCCGGTCATCGGTGGTCAACACGAGGAGCGGCGCCGCCCAGGAGGCGTTCTTGTCGGTGTGCGCGTAGGTGTTGAGGCCGACCATGTAGTCGGACATCACCTTGTGCGCGGCGGCGGCCTCGGCCGGCGCGAGGATCGGCTTGACGGCGCCCGCGTCGGAGACACCGCCCTTGTTGTCGGAGGATCCGGACCCGGAACCCCCCTCAGCGGGTGCGGAGGGCGCGGACGAGCCCTCGGACGTCTCGCCGGAGGTGTCTTCGTCTCCGTTGAAGAGGGTCAGCACCACGAGGGCGCCGACCATCAGGAGCCCCAGTACCGCCAGGGCGAGTGCCGCGTTTCGCTTGTTGTCGGCGGGTGACTCCACCGTCCCGGGCCTCCCTCAGTCAGGTTGCCGAGCCACGGTAGGGGGAGAGACGGGGAGGGGACGGCATGTTTTCCCCGCCGGGGAAAGCAGGGGACGGGGTGAGGAAAGAAGGGAAAACGACGGCGTGTGGGGAAGTCGTGGAGGCGGCGGTGACGGATCCTCACGGGTGAGGTGGGGAGCCACCCGCCGGCTCAGGGCGTAGGGCCCGGTTCGCGTCGCCGGACGGGCGGAACCGGTACGGTCGGCGGCTCTCGAGCCCTAAGGGCGCCTCTGTCGGCATCCAGGTTCCCCCACTCGATCCGGCCACCTGCCGCGCCGGCCCGGCGGCCCGCGTCGTCATCGGGCCCGCAGTCCATCAGGGCCTCAGGCCAGGAAGATCCCGAGAATCAGCAGTACCGCCACCACGCCGCCCATGATGTAGCGGGCCCTCGGGTCCTCGCGTTCCCAGAGGTCGTGGACGACCGCCCAGCCTGTCAGGCGGGCGGCGCGGCCGTCGTGGAGGCCGGTGGCGTCGGCGGGCGGTGAGGCCTCGTCCTCGCCGTCGGCGTCAGTTTCCTCGCCGGTCAGGTCGCCCGCGATGCCCTGCTGCTCCTGGGCCACGATGACCAGGCCTTCCAGGAGTTCGGGCATCGTGTTCGGCGTGAGGGGGTACGCGACCGTGCCGAACTCGGTCTGGAGGACGAGGCTCGACTGCCAGGGATTGCCGGGCTCGTAACCGTCGATCCAGGCGTGCTTGGCGTCGTACCTCGGTGCCGCCGGAACCGCCGCGGGCACCGGCTGTTCGGCCGACGCGGCCTCCGCTGCGGGCTGCTGGGGCAGCGCCACTGCCGGAGGGGCGGCAGATGCGGGGTACTCAGGTCCTGCGGTCTGGTCGCTCAACTCTCGTCCTTGGGAAGGTCGGGGACGCTTCGGTGCGCCCTGCGGCGCGTGGGCACCCGCATTGTGCCGAGCCCGCCCGAGGGAAAGGGCGTTCTCGAGTCCCGGAGGGGTCGCACGATCACATCCACTTTCCTCGTCTTTCCTCGCGGGCGCTCCTCCGTTTCCTCGATGGGGAAAACGAGGCGTCGCCGCTCCCTCTGTTTGCCACACTGCCCTCCGCACCTGGCTCACCAGGGCCCGCCGCGCCCGACCGGCGGCCGGGATCAGACGCGGGGGGAGATCGAGCCGATGACGGACCACAACAGCCCTGCCGGCGGTACTGGCGGGACTCAACCACCCGCACAGCCCGGGCAGTTCGGGCCGCCGAGCACGGCCGCCGGACAGCAGCAGCCGCATCAGCAGCAGCCTGCCCCCCAGCAGCCTCAGCAAGCCCAGCAGGTACCTCAGCAGGCCCCCGCGCCCTACGGCTACCCCGCCCCCGCCCAGCAGCAGCCGCAGCCCCAGCCGCCGATGGCCTCCGACGCCGCGCGCGCCCAGGTGGCCGCTGCCTGGACGCGGCGTGCCCCGCAGGCCGCCGTGCCGCCGGGCGAGGCCGCCGTGCCGGCCCTGCCGCCGCGCCAGAACCCGGCCCCGGGCCCTGCCGGACCGAGCAAGAAGGACCGCCGCGAGCAGGCGCGCGCCGAGCGGAAGGCCGCGTACGAGGCGAAGAAGGCCGAGCGGGAGAGCCGCAAGCGCGGTGGCGCCCCGGCGTCCGCCGCCACGCCCGTCGGCGCCCCTGCGGGCGCTCCCACGCCCGTCGGCGCCTCCACCGCGCCCGCCCCGGCAGGTGCCGCCGCGAGCACCGCGGCCGGTACCTCCTTCGTCGTCCCGCGCCCCGGTGGCCGCCTGCCGGCCACGGGCCGTGGCACGCACGTCGCCCTCCGCGCCACCCTGCTCTTCACCGCCTGCGCCTTCGCGCTCGGTTCGTGCGGGGTCGTCGGCCTGGCCATCGGCAAGTCCTCCTCCGCGCCGACGGCCGCGCTCGGCAAGAAGGACCTTCAGAAGTACCGACTCACCGAGTTCCCGACCCGGGCTGCCGCGACCTTCGCGGAGAAGTACGCGACGCTCTGCCTGACGTACGACGCCAAGGCCGCCGAGCAGCGGCGTGACGAACTCGCCCGCTACGCGACCTCCGGCGTCGACCGCGACTGCGGCTGGAACGGCCAGGGCACGCAGAGCGTCACGAGTGCCGTCTGGGACGGCACCATCGAGGACCTGCCCGAGTACGGGAAGAACGGCCGCTACCTCGGCGTCCAGGTCACGCTGTCGACAGGCCGCGTCACCGCCGTCTCCGTACCCGTGTACGTCGCGAACCCGGCGTCCGGCTCAGGGCTGCGGGTGGTCGGTGACGTCGGTGAGATGCCGCTGCCCGGCCGGGGCACCGCGCCGGAGATCGACCGTGACTCCGAGGTCGTGGACAACACGCTCTCCGACCAGCTCAAGGCGCAGGTGCTGCCCGGCTACTTCACGGCCTGGGGCTCCTCCGACACGACTGCCATGTCCCGGTTCACGTCGCCCGACGCCACCGTCGCCGCGACGTCCGGGCTTGCCGGAGCGCTGGCGGCCCCCCTGGTCCAGGAGGTCGTGGCGCTGGCCCCGGCCGGCACGGGCGACAGCGGTGCCGTCACGTACAAGTACGGGCAGTCCGTGCCGGTGCGGGTGACGGTCGTCTGGGGCGGGGCCGGTGCGGAATCCGCACCCGGTCAGGAGACCACCCCGCAGGTCAAGCGCTCCTACCGACTGACGGTCGTGAACACGGCGCAGGGCTGGTTCATCAAGGACATCCGCGGCGCCCTCCTCGACCCGGCAGGCGGACAGGGGGACGCCGACCCCGAGGCTCCGAGCGCCACGCCTTCGCCCGGACAGCAGACCCCGCCGGCCGGCGGTACCGCCACTCCGCCTCCCGCGACCGGCGCGGCCAAGCCGCCGGCCACGAAGCCGGCCACCGGCCAGCCCAAGCCGCCCAAGCCCTGACGGGGCACCGCTCGCCGGTCGATCCGTCCTCTCGGCGCCGGCGCGCCCTTCCCCGATCCCTTCACATCGCTTTCCGCTCTTCACTCACGATCCCCAGAATCGAAAGGACACATCATGTACCTGGCAGCGACCTCGCTGGAGGGCATGTTCGGCGAGATCCAGGAGATCCTCACGACCATCGGAACGATGGTCGCCGTGATCGCCCTGCTCATCCTCGGTATCCGCATGCTGATGTCCATGAAGCGCGGCGACGGCATGCGTGAGGCCTTCCAGGGCTTCGGCATGATCGCCATTGCCGCCCTGATCATCGGTGGCGCCACCGGTCTCGCCGGTGTGCTGATCGACCTCGGCAAGCAGGTCGGCGGCGAAGGCAACTGAGCCACCCGGCCGGGGCCGCGCGGTCCCGGCCCTCGGAGGAGCACCGGCCGTCGAGAGAGAGGGGGATTGACCGATGGCGCAGGAAGTGTCCGGAGAGCCGGAGCCGATGGTCGCGTACGACCATACGGACCTGCTCAACCGGCCCAAGCGCATCTGGAACTGGGGCAACATCCCGCTCCCCGGCCTGCTGCTGCCCGCGCTGGGCGCGGCGTTCGGCTTCGGGGTGGTGTGGATGATCGCTCTCTTCTCGCTCTCCGCTTTCGTGCCCTTCCTGGGCATGTCGATGCTGACGTCGGTGCTCTACTTCGGCCCTCCCTTCGGCGTCTACTTCATCTGGGGCCGGCCGCTGCCCTCCGCCCTCACCCTCAGCCAGCAGCTGGTGGTCTGGGCCGACTACTGGTGGCAGCCGAAGCGGCTGCAGGGCCTGGCCGCCGACCGTGAACCGCAGGAACTGCACTGGCAGGTGATCCTGTGGCAGCCGGGTTCGCCGCGCTGGCAGCAGAGTTACGAGCAGGCGCTCGGCGAGGCCGCGCGCCACGGTTCGTCGTACGGGGGTACCGAACCTCCGATTCCGGCTCCCGGCGCGTCAGCCCGTTCCGCCGCCGCACCCTCCTCCTCCGAGACCGCAGGATGACTCCTCCATGTTCATGATGATCCTTCTGGGCGGGGCGGTCGCCTTCTTCGTGATCGCCATGATCATGGCCGCCTCCTCCTCCAAGACCAAGGGCGCCAACGGCGGTCAGGGCAACGGAAAGTCCGGGAACCAGGGCGGCTCCGGCAACCGCGGGAAGTCGCAGGGCGACCGGGCGCAGGCCCGGCGCGAGGAGATGCGGCTGCCGTACCGCTACGCCGACGACATGATCTTCGTGCACGGCGACTCGGTGTGGACCGGCATCGTCCTGCCGACCTCGATCGACGAGTACCTCAACGCCACCGAGCTGCAGGCCATGGCCGAGGCCCCGGCCCGCGCGCTGCTCAACCTCGCGCGCGGTGACCGGAACGTCGAGTGCCACTACCGCAAGGTGTACCGGCCGATCACCGCCATGGGCTGGGCCGAGGAGCTCAACGCCGTCGCCTGGGACCCGACCGAGAACTACAAGGCGTACAACTTCCGCAAGGCGGAGTACCAGGAGCGCATCGGGGCGATGCGCGAGCGGAACATCCTGCTGGTCAAGCTGGGTTCGCTGAAGCGCGGCTCCGGTGACGGCAGCGGTGTGCTGCCCGGCGGCGACGACCCGGTCGAGGACCTGGCCCTGACCCGGGGCCTGACCGGCGCGGCCGACAAGGCGACGGCCGCCGCCACCGGTGTGCACGGCGAGTACCTGTCGCCGGCGCTGCTGGCCCAGTGGACGCAGGTCGCGCGCGAGGTGCACGAGAGTCTGGAGAGCCTCGGCGGTGCGCCGTTGGCCCGCGAGGAGCTGGTCTGGCTGATCCGCAAGCCGCTCCACGGCGACCTGCCGGTGCCGCCCGAGCCGGTGCTCGGCTCGCGCTCGTGGGGGCCGGACCAGTTCGACCTGGTGGTCGACTTCTCCGGCGAGAACCGCAAGACGCACATCGTGCTGCACCAGTACGACGAGGTCACCGGCGAGCAGCACACCAGCTACACGACGACGCTGGTCGCCGCCAACTGGCCGACGGAGACCCGGTTCCGCCAGTCGACGGCGTGGGCGCGGTACGCGGCCCAGAACGTCGAGTTCCCGGTCGAGATCGACATGCGCTTCACCCTCATCCCGTACATGAGGTTCAAGGACCGCGCCGGAAAGATCAGCGGCAACCTCGTCGACGAGATGAACGACATGGCCAACTCGGGCCGTTCGCCGGACACCAAGCTCGCCCACCAGGTCACCCGCGCCCAGCACCTCGTCGACGACATCGAGGAGCACAAGATGCCGGGCATGGAGGCGCAGATCCGTTTCACGATCTCCGCGGCCGACCCGGCGGAGCTGGAGCGGCGCCGCCGCATCCTGGAGATGCAGTTCAAGCAGGACCTGAAGGTGACGCTGCTGCGTCCGACGCGTCAGCAGTGGCGGCTGCTCCAGTCGCAGCTGCCGGGCAACGCGCCGAAGCTGCCGATCGCACCGTACCTGCGGCTGCAGGAGGTGGAGCAGCTCGGCGCCGGGCTGCCGACGGCCGGCACCGAGCTGGGCGACAACCCCGAGCAGCGGTCGGGCAAGAAGCTCGGCTGGGTGGGCAACCTGGTCGGCTGGGCCGGCAAGATGCCCGTCCACTACTCCCTCCACGTCGGCCCCGCCCGTAACGACGGCGGTGGCCTGGCCATCGTCGGCGCGTCCGGTGGTGGAAAGTCCTCGCTGGCGCTGCAGAAGTTCTACGAGGAGTCCGAGGCGGGCGTCCGCTGCCTGGTCATCGACCCGAAGACCGACTTCGCGCAGCTCTGCTACTACCTGGGCTACGGCGCCCAGGTGAACGATCCGGAGTTCGCGGCGGACGCGGAGCGCGGTGTGCTCGGCACGCCGGAGAGCCGGTTCCAGCCGGTGAACCCGGAGTTCTGGGCCGAGACCGAGGTCGTCGACCTCCTCAAGGGCCAGGCGGGCGTCCTCGACCCGTGGGTGATCGCGCGCGACGTCCCGTCGGGCCGACTGCTCGCCGAGTCGATGCTGCGCGGCTTCCTCGGCGACGAGGACTACCAGCGCGTACGCCTCCCCGTCATCGAGGCGATGGCGACGGTCGTCGGCTGGTACAACTCGGCGATCCGGCAGGCGACCGAGCAGGGCCTGAGCGCCCGCGACGCGGAGCAGCAGGTGCCGCGCCCGACGTTGTGGCAGGTCGTCGACGAAGTCGTCCGGGCGTACGAGCACGCGCTCGCGACCAACGACCGCGAGGCGGCGAAGGACCTGAAGCTCGCGCAGATGCTGCTGACGGAGCTGCGGACGCTGCCGTACGCGCGACTGGCGTTCGCGGAGAAGCCGCAGACCCTGTCGGCGATGCGCAAGCGCCGCACGGTGATCACACTCCGCGGCTTCCAGTCGCCGGCGGCCTCCGACCCGCGCAACTGGAACCCGGCCGAGCGGCTCGCGGCGACCGCGCTGATGGCGGTCGTCGAGCTCGGCAGCCAGATGCTCGACGTCGGCTACGAGAAGAATCCGGTGACGGGCGAGATCGGCCTGCGCCCGAAGGCGCTGTTCGTCGACGAGGCGTACGTCGTCACGGCGACGGAGAGCGGCCGTGACCTGATGCGGCGGGCGCTGAAGCAGGGCCGTTCGTACCTGGCGGTGACGGTACTGATCACCCAGCAGGCGATCGACCTGGTCCAGATCGAGGACTCCGAGGCGCGCAGCGGTGGCGCGAACCAGATCCACACGGTGTTCGCGTTCAAGCAGAAGTCCGCGCAGGAGGCCTCGCTGGTGGCGCCGCTGCTCGGCCGCCCGGAGACGGACGCGAAGGTCGTCTCCGCACTGCAGGAACTCCGCACGGGTGTCTGCCTCCAGCGGGACGCGGACAAGCGGGTCGGGACGGTGGCGGTGGACCTGGTCTTCAGGGAGATCCTCGCGGCCACGGACACGAACGGCACGACCCGCCCGTCGCGCCAGGGCGTGAACCCTCCGCTGAGCGTCTGGGACTGGACGTTCCTCCAGGAGACCAACGACCTGGACCCGACCCCCACGTCCCCGCAGGAAACCGCGGCCGCGGTCTGACCCGCCCCGGCCCACCCCGAACCGACCAAGGAGAAACCCATGCGCCTGACCAGGACTCTTGCCACCGGCGCGGTCGCGCTGGCCGCTCTCGTGACGCTGACGGGGTGCGGGAGCGACGAGAGCGGCGGCGGGAGTGGCGGCAGCGGCAGCTCGGCGGGCGCGGAAGGTCCGCTGAGCAAGCTTCCCCAGGCGAACACGATGGCCGAGGTGCAGAAGGCCCTCGTGGAGCGCGGCATCGAGTGCAACGAGCTCAGCGCGAGCCGCGAGGGAATGACCTACATGGCGAGCGAGGCCAAGGACCCCGCCTGGGGCATCAAGGAGCGCGCCGCCTGCCATGACGGCGGCGGCAGTCCCGTCACCCTGCTCCTCATCGGTGACATGGCCAAGTTCCAGACGTCGCTGGCCAACACCAGCGACACCTTCACGATCGGCCAGAACTTCGCCGTCGCCGCCGAGAGTGACTCCACGGACCAGAGCCTGGTGCAGAACGGTCTGCTCGTCCTGTCCTGCGACCAGAGCATCCGTGACAGCGTGCCCAGCGGCTTCGAGACCCACGAGGGTCTGGTCAAGGGCTGCTTCACCACGAACCACAAGGCGTAGTCACGCCCCCGTCCCGGCACCCCGGACCCCGGAAGGAAATCGATACCCGTGCGCCCTAGGGCCATGTCACGCGGAACCCGTACAGTTCCCCGTTCGCCGGGCAACCTGGTGCGCGGTGCCGGGCGGATCGTCAGAGCAGGCCTGTTCCTGGTTCTCGCGCTGGTCGCGCTGACGTTGTCCGTCCCGAACACGGCGCAAGCCATCGACCTGAATCTCAGCTGCAAGGTCACCGGCGACGACATGTACAGCCATGACAACCCGGGCGCGAACGGCGAGTCCATCATCCCCGCGGTCAACCAGTGGGAGGACACGGGCCAGAAGGGTGAGGACGTCAACGACACCCGGGGGCTGATCACCGGCGCCGTCGACATGCCCGGCGGCCCCGCCGAGTACACGTTCTACGAGATCAACGGCATGCGGGGGCTGAACTGGACGGGGACGTTCAAGGGGCGTGGTGACGCCTCGCGCAACAACGGTCCGTCCGGTACCGGCGCCGACAGCTGCTCGGTGATGGACTTCGTCAACAACGGCGTGGCCAACATGGTCTTCAACGGGACGAAGATCCTCTCGCGTACGGCGATCTCCATCAAGGAGCTCGCCTCCAACCCGAGCCCTCTCCGGGGCCTGTACACCGGTCGCGACAATGCCGTGACGACGTTGAAGGACCACGTCCTCACTCCGGCTGTGCCCGTCATGATCGCGCTGACCGGCCTCTGGGTGTTCACCAGGTGGCGTCAGCAGCAGATGCGCGAGGTCTGGTCCGGTGTCGCGTGGGCCTCTCTGACGACCATCGCCGTCATCGCCCTTCTCGCCGGTGGCGGTCAGAACAGCAACTACCACAAGGTCATCGAAACAGCCGATGCCGGCATCGCCGAGTTCAACGCGGCGGTGGCCGAGGTCGCCTTGGCGGGCGTGTCCGGGAAGCCGCAGTCGCCCTGCGACATGGAGGGCGGCAACAACCGCAACCGTGGGCTCCGCGCGTCGAGTTGCGCCATGTACGACACCCTGGTCTTCCGGCCCTGGGCTCTGGGGCAGTTCGGCGTGGGCGGCACGAACTGCATATTCCGGAAGGACAGCGGCGGCAAGATCGAGAACGGTGCCTGTGTGGTGCCGGGCGCCGGCGAGTGCGAGTTCGGCAAGGGGCCACGTTGCGTGGACCTTCGGGTCAAGCAAGCCGTGTCCCAGTCGACGACCAACTTCGACCGGTATCCGGCCGACGGGAAGAAGCCGCAGGACATCGACAAGGAGAACGCGCAGTGGGTGCCCATCCGCAAGGACATCGCCGGGGGTGAGGGGAGGGGCTACCCGGACCGGTCCAACTCCGTTCCTGACCAGGAGATCTACCCGGTCGCCTTCAACGAGTGGGCGGGTCACAACGCCGGCGGACGAGTTGGCCTCGCGTTCTACTCGCTGGTGGCCGGACTCATCGTCGGCATCATGGTCATCGTGCTCAGCGCCCTCACCCTGCTCTGGCACGCCGTGACACTGATCCTGATCATCCTGCTGCCGCTGGTTGCCACGCTCGGCATCCATCCGTCTCAGCAGAAGTTGCTCAAGGGCTGGCTGCAGACGTTCATCCACAGTTTCGTCCTGAGGGCAGGCTTCGGCGTCATCCTGACCATCCTGCTCGTGCTGTACCAGATGATCCTGCCCGCCCGGATTCCCCTGGGCATGCAGCTCCTCATGCTCCTCCTGGTCACCGTCGCCGTCGTGATGATGCTGAAGAAGCTCATCGCGGGGAACTTCAGCCCCCAGATCGCCGGCGCGGCAGATCTGGGTGTGGGCGACATGCCGGGGGCCGTCGCGGGGAAGGCCGTACCCGTGCTGGGAGCGGCCGGCCGCATGGGCGTCGGCGCCACCAAGGCCTCGGGCCGGGTCGCGGGGAAGGCGGCCTCGAAGGGGGCGGGGGCCATCGCCCGCGGTGCGGACAGCAAGTGGAACCAGGGCCGCCTCCAGAAGGGCGGCTGGATCGCGGCGAACAACTCCAAGCGCCAGCAGCGGAAGAACGCCCACAAGGCGGCGACGATCCAAGAGGACTCGTACCAGAAGGTCGTGAACGGGCCGAACGGCGGCGACGATTCCGGGGGCGCCGAGAAGACTTCCCGTGGCCGCCGGGTGAGCCAGACCAGTACCACTCCGCCGCCGCCGGCCACGCCGGCACCGGCGCCCGCGCCCCAGCAGCCCGCGCCTCAGCCTGCGCAGCAGCCCGTACCGCAGCAGCGGCCCCGGACCCAGCCGCCGCAGCAGCCCGTGGTGCAGCCGCCCGCTCAGACGCAGCCGCCCCAGCTGCCGCCGGAGCAGCGTAGAAGCAACCGGATGCCCGAGTAGGAGTTCCGCTCATGTCACGATCCCGATCCCGATCCGCGAGTGTCGCCGATCATCTGAAGCGGTTTCTCCGGCAGGACAAGAGTGACGCGTGGGCAGTGAAGCTGCTGCCCCGCGTCGTCCTCGGACTCGCGGGGGCGTACACGCTCTTCATCCTGGCCTCGTCCAGCGCGAGCTCGTTCATCACCATCTGCGCGCTGCTCGCGCTCGGGCTGCTCGTGTTCCTGCTCCGCAGGCGCGGTCAGTTGCTGCTGGCGCTCGGGTCGACGGTCGTGACCGCCGCGTTCGCCGGGTACCTGGCGGCCGTGGGGGACATCGCGAGAGGGACGGCGTCCGGGTTGCTCAGTGGGCAGGCCGTGTTCGGGCACTGGGCGCTCGCCGGGATGGCGCTGCTCGGGGCCTGGATCGTGAAGGAGCATCCCGGGCGGCGTGGGATCACCGTCGTGCTGGCCGATGCCGTGCTGCTGGTGGCGGCCGGGGTGGGCACGGTCCTGCCCGCGGCCGCCGTGCCGCTCGGGTTCGTCGGGATCGTGGCCGTGCTCATGTTCAGGGGCGGCGGGGGCGCCGCCGCGGGGCGGTTCGTGCGGCGCGTGCTGCGGCGGGCCGCGCCGGACACCGAGGCCAAGAGCAAGCGGGCCTGATGTCACGTCAAGAAGTAATGGTGCAACTCGGTTACAGTTTGGAACAGCTTTGCGGTCGCCATTTGCACTGCTCTAGAGTCCCCAGGTATCAAAAATTGCCACGGGGGGCACTTTCATGGTCACAACCGCTCGCAGGACCCTTCCCTCACCACCCATATCCACCGGGGCCGGCACCGCATCCGCATCCCTGCCCTGCCGGCGCCGACCGGACATTTTCCGCCACCCTCTTCTGGAGAACCCGCCCGTCGCAGCCGCCGAGCTGCCCCTGCAGGGCCGTCGCGTCCAGGCCCTCGCGCACGCGGCACGGCAGCTCTGTGCCTCCTGCCCGCTCCGTCAGGAGTGCCTGCGCGACGTCGTACTCCGCCCCGATCCGGGCGGGTACTTCGCCGGGACCACCGAGCAGGACCGGCGGCTCATCCGCCGACAGCTCGGCATCGGTACGCCGCACGGTGACCTGACCGCGCCCGTCGACCTCCGGCACCGGGCAGCCGAACTCGCTGCCGTACTCGACGCTTTCGCACCACTCGGTCACCGGCCCGTGCGCAGGCCCGCCCGGTCAGGCGCCCGGTCCGTGATTCCACCCCAGAAGACCCACCACGTAGCAGAGGTATCCATGGCGGATCCGGCAGACGAACGGATCACCTTCGCTCTCGACGATCCCGTTCTCGCCGTGCAGAAGGCCGTCCTCACGCCCCTGCTGCACGCCGCCCTCCCCGCGGTCGAAGCCACCGAGCAACTCGCCGGGATGCTGGCGCACGCCCCGTCCGCGGGACTGACGCCCGAGCTGGCGGAGGCGTGCCGCCGCGTGCGGCGCTGCCTGGAGGCCTGGCGCGCCGAGTGCGGCGACGACGCGCCCCGTCGGCCGGCGGACACCGGGCTCGTCGGCTCGGTCAGCGTCGAGCTGGCGACGAGCGACCCGATAGCCGCCCTGCGCCAGGACCTCTTCGAGCCCCTGCTGCGACGGGTGTCGGAGTCGATCGTCCGCATCGAGGCGGTCATGTCGGTCCTCGACATCGGCCAGGGCGCGGCGGACACGGTCGGCGGTACGGGCGCGAGCACGAGCGCGAGCACGAATCTGACCGATCTCCGGGCCGCCCTGCGGGAACTCGGCGCGCGCATACAGGCGTACGAGGGTGTGGCGACTGCCGCCGCCTCCGTCACCCGTCCACGCCTGCGCGCCGTCCACACCTCCGACGCGGTGGTACGTCCCTTCCCGGCCACCACGAGCCTGCGCCAGGCCGTCGACCGCGCCGTCGCGGCGTTCCCCGGTCCGTTCACGGCCCGCGACGTGCTGCTGGCGCTGCCCCCCGAGGTCTTCCAGGAATCGGCGAAGTCGATCAGCAACGTCCTGTCCGCCATGGTCAAGTCCGGGCGGCTGCGGCGCGTGTCCCGGGGTACATACACCATGGACCCCGAACACCCCCTCGCCGCGCACTCCTGAGCGCACCACTGAGCACACTCATGAAAGGACCCCTGTCGTGCAGCCCACGCCCCCGGCGGCCGAAGTCCGCATCTTCTCTCCCAACGCGGGCCTGATCGACGGAGTTCCCGTCACCGCGCCGCCGTACGGCGACATCCAGGAGGTCGTCATCTCGATCCTCCAGCAGCGCGCCCAGCAGTTCGGCGCCCCGGCCCCGGCCTCCATCACCGACGACCGGTACGGCGGCGCGATCCGCCTCCTCATCCACCCGGACGGGACGACCGAAGCGTTGGACTGAGCAGCCCGATCACGAGCTGTTTCCGCACCGACCAGGAACAGAGAGCGGCAGCCATGACCGACAAATCTTCGCTACGTGACTACATCGAGCGCTATGCGGCGGGCGAGATTCCCCGTGACGAGGCCCTGGCGACCATCGCGGCATGGGACTTCGAGGAGGAGTGGTTCGACCCGGCCCACACCGCCCCGACGCACCAGGACAACACGCTCGCTGTCGTCAATCAGGCCTGGGGGCTCGGTCGCCTGACCGATGCGGACATCGAGGTGATCCGGCCGATCCTCAAGCGACGTGGGTTCTGACCGTAGGAACTCCGGTCTCGGGCAGATGGCGGAAAGGGAGCGACGTGCGCTTGGTGGGGGAAAACGCACAGTTCTACGAGGAGCTGCAAGAGCGGATGGGCTCCGGTGGGGACCTCGCGGTGGCAGGCGAGTACGACACCAAGAACCGCCACATGGACGCGGGAGTCTGGACCCCCGAGCGCAAGGGTCTGCACGTCGCGCTGATGGAGCGGTTCAAGGAGCAGTGCCAGGGGAAGCCGCGGAACGGCCACGCCGTGCTCTTCACGGGCGGTGCGCCCGGGTCGGGCAAGGGCAGGGCACGGCGCAACATGTCGGGGTGGGAGGCGCAGGATACGGCGCTGGGCGACGAATTGCGGCGCGTGCACGGCATGAGCCTCGACGACTACGTCGTGCTCGACCCGGATGACTTCAAGGTGGCACTCTTCGAACTGGGAGGTGCGCCGGAGCTTCCCGCCGGCCTCGACCGACTGTCCGACGGCCGCCCGCTGTCTCCGTCGGAGAAGGCTTCTCTGGTCCACAGGGAGTCGGGCCATGTCCAGGACCTGATCGAGCGGTGGGCCCGTGGCGAGGGCTACAACCTGCTCTACGACCAGTCCCTGCGGGCCTTCGACTGCTCAAGGACCTGCAGAGGGAGGGCTACGACCAGCGCGTGGTGCTGTCCGTCGAGGTGCCCGAGCAACTGTGCCTGGAGCAGAACGCCGACCGCTGGTTGACCGGTCGCAAGGAGTTCGACGCCGGGGACGACTGGTACGGCGGCCGCATGGCGCCCGAGGGGTTCATCAAGAGCCTCTACGAGGCCAGCAGCACAGGCCGCGGCTACTCCGTAGGCCGGGAGAACGCCGAGAAGCTCGCCGCGCAGGGGTTGGCCACCGGGCTGATCACCACCGACCGCGGCGACTTCGCGCCGGAGCCCGCAGCTGAGGTCGCCGCGCCGGCCACGGGCCGTTCCTTCGAACAGGGCGATGCCACGGTGCGGGTCGCCAGGGGAGCCCATTTCATGCCCGGTGTGACGATCGGCCCCACCCGCGTCCCGCCGCCGCGCGACGTCTCGACCCCGACCACCCCACCACCGCCGGGACCGGCGCCCCGGCGCGGCCCCGGCTTCGGCCTCTGACCCGAAGCCGGCGCGACGCTATGCCTGCGGGTCGTACTTCTCCAGGGGGAGCGGCTCGAAGGGGTACGCGGTGTGCCCGCCGACCTTGGGCGAACAGGCCGCGAACGGGCCCATGTCCGTGTCCATGAGCACCCGCAGGTGCGGATCGGCGTGGTGCAGCCACCACGTCGACATGCCCAGGGCCGGGTCGTGACGCAGATGCTCCCAGGCCAGCCAGAGCGCGGAGAGCCGCGCCCCGGCCTCGGGGTGTTCCCACCAGCGGGGGCACCAGGTGGCGGAGGAGCCGTTCACTCGGCGACGGATCGTCGGGGAGAGGTAGTCGGTGACGAAGGCGAAGACGTCCGGGAAGTAGAACTCCACTTCCTCGGCGTTCGCCGGCACCTCTTCGGGGCTCGTGCTCATCTGTGGTCCTTCGTGCAGAGGATGGCGGTCACCGCTCGATGTCCGTGGACTTGGGGCCGGCCTCAAGCGTCGGGTTGATCGTTCCGTGCGTGCTTACGGTCGTGGCGCGGCGGGCGGGGACAGTGACGGTGCTCGGGATTGTCACACCGGGCATGTACGCGTTCGCCGCCGTGGGCTGCTTGACCTCCGGTGCCTTGACCTCCGGTGCCTTGGCCTCCGGCTGCTTGAGCTCGGGCTCCTGCAGTTCTGGTGCCTTGGCCTCCGGCTGCCTGGGCTCTGCGGACGGAGCGGTCAGTTCTTCGTACGTCTCGACCCCCGACAGCTGAGTGACGGCGGAGGTGAGTGCCTCCTTCTGGTGATCGGGGACGTCGAGGGAGGCGAGCTTGGCGGCGAACCCCCCAGGGGTCGATTTGTCCGCCAGGTAGTCCTCCCTGCGCAGTTGGCACCGAACGGCAGGGTCCGCCATGAGGTCGTGCAGCTCTGCCGGCAGATGCTCCTGGTGGGGAAACTCGATCGGGAACCCCACGGCCTCCCTGCCGACACCCTCGGGGCCGACGATCCTGGGGATCTCGGTCCTGCCCAGGATGGATTCGGCACCGATCTCGGCTGCGAAGACAGCGACCTGTCCGGTCGCGGCGTTGGCGTACTCCGCCGAGGCGGCGTCCCAGACCTGCGCCGGAGCCGCCTGGACGTCCTCTTCCTTCAGGCCGAAGCGCTTGACGATCGCCTTCTGCACGTTGCGGTCCCACAGCTCGTACGACTCGAGCTTGCGGCCGACGGGGGTGTCTTCCAGTACCTGGTACCCCCGGCTCTCACCACATGCCTGGGCCAGGAACCTGTGGCCCACGTCATGCGGTGCTCCCTCCGGCTGGGACCTCCAGGACCAGAGCGCGCGGACTTCCCCGCGGTTCGGGACGGTTGCCGGCTCGTCCGCCGCCACGTGGGCGCTGAAGGCCAGCACATCCGTGAACTTCTCCTTGCCTCCCGCCTCCTGCCAGTCCGTGTACAGACGGTTGACCGCTTCCCGGACCCTTGCCGGGGGGAGAGGGTCCCGGCCTTCCTGGTACGCCTGCTCCAGGGCGATCGCACGCGCTATCTCGGCCGGTGTCGGCGGAGCGAATTCCGTCACGGTCCGGTCTCCAGGAACTCAGCGGGCCGATGCACCTCGAGCGAGATGGCCGAACCACCCGGAGTGTCGGAAGTCCAGGTGCCGAATGTGACGGTCTGGTCCAGCACGATGTACGGCAGTCCCGGGGTGTCGCCGACAGGCGCCCAGTAGGCGAACCGGTAGGGCTCGTGGTTGAACACACGCTCCTCGCGGTCGTTCCAGTATCCGGGGTGCGGGGGCTCGGGGAAGTCGGCGGCATCCCAGGGGCCGGTCCAGGTGGGAGCGCCGAGCACGCCTTCGGCGGCCTTGAGATACGCAGGCCACGTCTGGTCCACGGTGCCGAAGACCGCCGGGTTGTCCGCGGCGGTGTCAGCGCTCATCTGCCAGGCGAAATGGTTGAGACTCACCAGCGGGGCCCATTGCCCGCCCACCCGGTCGTAGAACGTCCACCGTCCCCCACCCGTCGTCCGCACCTGCAGCTGCCGGTCGAACGTCAGCGGCTCCCAGCCGTAGCGCCCGCACCACCTGTCGAACTCCCCCGACCCGGACTGCGGCGGTCCTGACCACACTGACGGCCAGTCGTCGACGGCCCGCATGTTCGCCAGCTCGGCCGCAAGGTCCCCTGGCGTTCGATCGGTTGTCACCGTCAGCACCTTCATCTCCTTCGTCCTCGGTGTGCTCGACCGTACCTGGTCAGGGAGGGGATCCTTCCGAACGATGACGGCACGAGGACAGCATGGGGACAAGCACGAGGACAGCGTGGGCGATCTGAGGCTCACCCCCGCCCCACCCCCGCCCCCACCCCCGTCTTCGCCCCCGCCCCGCACAGGGGCAGCACCGTCAGGCCCGGACGCGGAGGGGTCGCGCGGACCGCTGCCCAGCAGGCGGCGCCTGTGGACTCGACGAAGAGGCCGCGGCGGGCCAGGTCCAGTTGGGCGGTGTGGAGTTGGTCCTCCGTCACGGTCAGGAACGTGCCGCCCGTCGCGCGGACCGCGTGGAGGATCTGGGCCGCTCGGGGTGGGTTCGGGATGGCGATGCCCTCGGCAAGGGTCGGCCGGGCCGGCTCGGGCTCCAG
The DNA here is from genome assembly GCF_043081505.1 of Streptomyces sp. NPDC014870. Classification (NCBI taxonomy): domain Bacteria; kingdom Bacillati; phylum Actinomycetota; class Actinomycetes; order Kitasatosporales; family Streptomycetaceae; genus Streptomyces; species Streptomyces sp. NPDC014870. The sequence goes on along the minus strand of NZ_JBIBWQ010000008.1, from coordinate 216,585 downwards.
GAGGTCCTCCGCCCCCGCCTCGAAGGCTCGCGCCAGGGGAGCGACCGCGGCCGCCTGTACGGCGATCAGGGGCGGGCGGGTGTCGATGAGGCCGTGGCCGTGGAGCTCCTCGATCGCCAGGGCCGCGCCCAGCAGGAGCGTGCCGTTGCCGACCGGGACGACGAGGGTGTCCGGGAGGCGGCCGCCGAGGTCCTCCCAGAGTTCGTACACGTACGTCTTCGTACCGTGCAGGAAGTGCGGGTTGTATACGTGCGAGGCGTAGAAGACGCCAGGCTCGTCGGCGGCCTCGCGGGCCGCCCGCGCCGTGGCCTCCCGGTCGCCGGGGACGAGCGTCAGGCGGGCTCCGTGCGCCCGGATCTGTTCCAGCTTCTTCGCGGACGTGGCCTGCGGTACGTACACCTCGCTGTCGAGGCCCGCCCGCGCGCAGTACGCGGCGATCGCCGTGCCCGCGTTGCCGCTGCTGTCCGCGAGGACCCGGCGCGGCGCGAGCCGGCGGGCCAGTTCGGCCAGCATGACCGCGCCCCGGTCCTTGAAGGACAGCGTCGGCATGAGGAAGTCCAGTTTGGCCGAGACGTCCTCCGTCAGGGCGACGAGCGGAGTGCGGCCTTCCCCCAGCGACACGCGCGGCGATTCCGTCGCCAGTGGCAGTGCTTCCTTGTAACGCCACAGTGAATTCACGCGTGACGCAAGGGACGTGAGTGAAACCGGGGCGCTCGTGAAATCGAGATCCCACGGGCCACGGCAGCGCGGACAGCACCAGGTGAGGGCGTCTGCGGGGGAGTTGACCCGGCATCGCGGACATACGTAGGCGGCCATGGGCGCGAGCATGGCAGGTGTGTGGCACACGTGTTACGGGGCGCTCGGGACTCTTGTGTGATTCCTATGGATCCGTCAATCTTTCGCTCGGCAGCCGGATGTACGAAACGGCGTGGACACCTCACGTCGTCTTGTCATGCGCCTGTCATACCCCCACAGCAACGCACCACCTATGAGGAGGATCCCTCACATGTCAGTGATGCGTGATTCGCGGCGCAGACTCGCCGCGGCCAGCGCCATAGCCGTCGCCGCTCTGGCTCTCGGCACCGCCGCCACCTTCCCGGCCACCGCGGCCGAGGCCGCCGCCGAAGGCGTCATCCAGAACGCCGGGGCCCCCGGGACGATCGCGGACAGCTACATCGTCACCCTGAAGGACTCCGCCCCGGCGGAGACCTCCAAGGGCCGGGCGGTCGCTGCCAAGCACGGCGCGAAGATCAAGAAGACGTACACGGCGGCGCTGAACGGCTACAACGTCGAGCTCTCCGAGGCGCAGGCGAAGAAGCTCGCCGCCGACCCCTCGGTTGCCTCCGTCGTGCAGAACCGCGTCTTCACGGTCGACGGCACGCAGCCCTCCCCGCCGTCCTGGGGCCTGGACCGGATCGACCAGCGGGCCCTTCCGCTGAACCAGAGCTACACCTACCCGGACAGCGCGGGCCAGGGCGTCACGGCGTACATCATCGACACCGGTGTGCGGATCTCCCACAGCGACTTCGGCGGCCGGGCCTTCAACGGCTACGACGCCATCGACAACGACAACGTCGCCCAGGACGGCCACGGCCACGGCACGCACGTCGCCGGCACCGTCGCGGGCAACGCCTACGGTGTCGCCAAGAAGGCCAAGATCGTCGGCGTCCGCGTCCTCAACAACCAGGGCTCCGGCACCACCGCGCAGGTCGTCGCGGGCATCGACTGGGTCACCCAGAACGCCGTGAAGCCGGCCGTCGCGAACATGAGCCTCGGTGGCGGCATCGACTCCGCCCTCGACACCGCCGTGCGCAACTCGATCGCCTCCGGCGTCACCTACGCCGTGGCCGCGGGCAACGACAACTCCAACGCCTCCAACTACTCGCCGGCGCGGGTCACCGAGGCCATCACGGTCGGCTCCACGACCAACACCGACGCCCGCTCCAGCTTCTCCAACTACGGCACGGTGCTGGACCTCTTCGCCCCGGGCTCCTCCATCACCTCGGCCTGGAACACGAACGACACCGCCACCAACACCATCTCCGGTACGTCGATGGCCACCCCGCACGTCGCGGGCGCGGCCGCCGTCTACCTCGCGGACAACCCGTCGGCCACCCCGGCTCAGGTGTCGACCGCGCTGACCAGCGCCGCGACCCCGAACGTCGTCGGCAGCCCGGGCACCGGCTCCCCGAACCGGCTGCTCTTCGTCGGTGGCGGCGGCACCACCCCGCCGCCCGGCAAGAAGTTCGAGAACACGGCGGACTACGCCATCGCCGACAACTCGACCGTCGAGTCCCCGGTCACCGTCAGCGGCGTCACGGGCAACGCCCCCGCCGCCCTGCAGGTGCCTGTGAACATCGTTCACACCTACATCGGTGACCTTCAGGTCCAGCTCATCGCCCCCGACGGCAGCGCGTACACGCTGAAGGCCTTCGGCACCGGCGGCAGCTCGGACAACATCAACACCACGTACACGGTCAACGCCTCCTCGGAGGTCGCGAACGGCACGTGGAAGCTGCGCGTCACGGACAACGCGAACATCGACACCGGGAAGATCGACTCCTGGGCGCTTCAGTTCTGATCTGAGGTGCGTCAGCTGCACTGAGTGAGTGGACAGGCCCTGGGGGCGGTCGCCGGTGTCGGCGGCCGCCCCCTCGTCTCGTCACACGGCGTCCAGCAGCGCGTGCATCGTCTCCCTGGGGAGCGCCGGATTCGCCGCCGCCTCCTTCGACAGTTCCTTGTCTTCGAGGAGTTGAAGAAGCCGCTCGACCGGAAGCGCCGGGTTCCTTGCCGCCCCCGCACGCACGCGTGCGTCGGCGTCCCGCGTGAGCGCGTCGACGAGGGCCGGCTCCGCATCGGGGTCCATCGTGGCCAGGAGGCGTACGGCGGGGTCCTCGGCGGTTCCGAAGCGCGCACCGAGCCCGGCGACCGGGAAGCGGGGCAGGCCGAGGAGGCGGTCGCGGTTCCTTCCCGTGTACTCCAGGTAGCAGCGCAGGAGCAGCTCCGGCGGCGCCTCCGGGTGGTGCTGCGCGAGGACGATCCGTACGCCCGGGTCGTCGTCCGCGGCGAGGAGCGCGACGAGCTCCGGCGGCAGCTCCGGGTTGTGGGCGACGCGGCGGCGCAGCAGGGGGTGCGCCGACCGGGCGTGCGCGAGCGGCGCCCGGTACAGGTCCGGGCCCACGTCGACGACCTCGTGCGGCTCGACGACGTAGTCGACGGCGGCCCGTTCGGCCTCGGTCAGCTCGGCGCGTACAGAGACGGCGGTACGGACGTCGGGGTCCGGGTCGCGCGCGAGGAGGTCCACCAGCTCGCGCGGGAGGTCCGCCCGCCGCGCCACCTCCACCCGGGCCTTCGCGTCGCCGACGCGGGCGACGTGCGCGACGACGTCCTGCGGGGTGCTGTAGTTGTGCGCGAGGCACCACAGGTCGTCGTCCTCGCGCTCCTGGAGCAGCTCGTCGACGACCGCCCGGGAGAGCCGGCAGTTGACGAGGATGTGGCCGTGGGCGTGCGACCGGGTCCCCGGCAGGGCGCGCAGCCGCCGCTCCATCTCCGCCGCGTCGTCGTTCTCGTCCCGCCGGGCCCGCGCGCGCTCGGCGGCGGTGCGCACGTCGGGGTCGGGGTCGGCGAGCAGGGCCGCCCGGCGCTCCTCGGACAGGGCCGACCACATCCCGGTGCCGTACGCGCGGAGCTCGGCGACCGGGTGGGCCGCGTGCGCGAGGAGCGTGCGGTACGGCACCTGGCGGGAGAAGAGCAGCGACTGGAGTTCCTGCCCGTCGTACGTCGTGAGCATCCGGTCGGTCACGTGGTCCGGGAGGTATCGCGGCCAGACGTCCTGCCCGGGCCCGTCGGCCAGGAGCGCACGGACGAGCCAGTGCTCGTCGTCGACGACCCGGCCCCGGGTCTCCCCGGGCACATGGGGGTTGCGTGCGAGGCCGCCACGCGTGCGTGGCGCCGGGTGCGCGACGATCGCGTCCACGACCTCCGGCGGCAGTTCCCGTCGCCACCGGCAGAGCGCCGACCAGGCGGCCTCGTAGGGCGGTTCGAGCAGCCGCAGGAGGATGTCGACGGTGGTGGCCGGGTTGAGGGCCAGGCCCTCCAGGGCCGCGCTCCCTGGCCCCGCGTCCGTCGCCCCGTCCGTCGCCCCGCCGGTTGTCGCTGTCACCTGTGTACCGCCTCCACCCCTCGACCACGTACGATGCGCGCGCCGCCGATCGCACGTTCGTACCACCCCGCCGCCACAGGAGCACCGTACTCGTGGAGCCCTCCCAGCCTCCCCAGGATTCCCACTCTCCGCAGGGCTCCCAGCCTCCGCAGGGCTCCCCGCCCGCCCAGGATCCTCAGTCGCCCCAGGACCCTCTGCCTCCCCAGAACTCCCAGCGCGCCGAGGAATCCCAGCCGCCCCGGCAGAGCTGGCCCGCCCCCGAGGCATCGGGTACGACCGCCGCGCCGTCGCCCGTTCCCGTGGCTCCCGGGCCGTACACCTCGGGCCCGTACGCCCCGTACGGGCCCTACGGGCCCGGCGCCGGCGCCCCCGGCCCGTACGGGATGCCGCCGCAGCGCACCACCAACGGGCTGGCCATCGCGTCCCTCGTCTCCGGCATCGTCTGCTGCCTCCCGCCGCTCGGCCTGATCTTCGGTCTGATCGCCCTCCCGCAGATCAAGAAGCGGAACCAGACGGGCACGGGGCTCGCCGTCTCCGGCATCGTCCTGTCCTCGCTCAGCTGCCTCCTCATAGTCCTCGGCCTCGTCTCCGGCGCCTTCGGCGACCTGCGGCGCGGCTTCCAGGAGGGTCTGGACGAGGCGGCGCGGGCGGAGTCCACGTTCTCGCTGCGCACGGGCCAGTGCTACAACGTCGACGGCAAGCTGGAGGCGGAGACCTCGGACGTCGAGGTGGTCGACTGCGCGCAGCCGCACGAGGGCGAGGTCACCGGCGGCTTCAAGCTGACCGGCTTCACCAAGTGGCCGGGCGAGACCTCCATCGACGACATCGCCACCAAGCGCTGCGGCGACATCGGAGAGGCGTACGCGCTCGACAGCTGGGCCTTCCCCGAGGAGGTCTACGACTTCTACTACATGCCGAGCCGCGAGAGCTGGCGGGTCGGCGACCGCACGGTGACCTGTGCGTTCGTCATCGACGGCGGCGAACCGATGAAGGGGTCCCTGCGCTCCGACAAGACCACGCTCGACGCCGACCAGCTCCACTTCCTGACCACCATGAACCGGATCGACGACGCCCTGGGCCAGGAGCCGGAGGACGACGCCGACGAGGACCTGGGCGCGAACAAGGCCTGGGCGGGGAAGGTGCACGAGGCTGTCGCCGCCGCGAGCCGGGGCCTGAAGGACCACTCCTGGCCGGCCGCCGCCACGACCGACGTCGACAAGCTCGTCAAGGAGCTGGACGCGTCCGCGAAGCAGTGGAACAAGCTGGCGAACTCCGCCGACGAGGACGCTTTCTGGGAGCACTACGACCCGGCGTACGACGGGACCTTCTGGGACTCCGAGGCCCAGGCGCGCGCGACCCTGAAGCTGGCGTCGACGCCTTCGCCGTGGTCCGAGCCGTCGTCCGACTCCTCGGCCTGAGGCGGCGCCAGGAACGTGCGGGGCCTTCGGGCCGGAACACGTGACGGGGCCGGGACTCCCTCCAGGAGTCCCGGCCCCGTCGTGTCGGCTAGCGGCGGCCGAGGACGCGGTCGACGGCCGTGATCAGCTCGCCGTCGGGGGTGTCCCCGTCCAGCGACCAGAACATCGCCCCGCCGAGCCCCTTCGCCCGCACGTACGCCGACTTGGTGCCCAGCACCCACGGGTCGTCGTACGTCCACAGGTTCGTGCCGTCGAAGAGCCAGGCGTGGCCGTTCCGCCAGTCCCGGTGCACCTTGTACGTCCCCGAGTCCGCGAGCTTCTTCAGCGCCTCGTAGTCCTCGCTGCCGTTCGCCCAGGTGCCCGTGGCGGGGCCGGTGGCGGGCCGGCCGAGCCCGTTGCCGCCGCCCGAGACACCCGTCCAGCCCTGCCCGTAGAACGGCATGCCCACCACGAGCTTGCGGGCGGGCGCGCCGCGGCGCAGCCAGTCGTTCACGGTCTGGTCGACGCTGAAGTCACCGGACGCGGCGAAGAGCGCGGACTGCTGGGCGGTGGTCGACTCCCAGGAGCCGTGGAAGTCGTAGCCCTGGAGGTTGACGAAGTCGAAGTCCTTCATGATCTTGGGGACCTCGAAGCCCGCGTCGATCTTGGCGGGGGCGGTGGGGACGAAGGCGGTCAGCTCGTAGTGCTTGCGCTTGCCGCCGTTCTCCCGCTGCCGCTCCTTCGCGTAGGCGTCGAGCTGGGTGCGGAACTCCCGTACGAGCGCGGTGAAGTTCTGCTTGTCCTCCGGGCGGAACACGGTGTCGACGTCGCCCGCGGAGCCTGGCCACTCCCAGTCGAGGTCGATGCCGTCGAAGAGACCCGCGGCGGCTCCCGCGCCGCCACGGGCGCCATCGGCGGGCAGGTTGCCCTTGATGTGCAGGTCGATGCAGGAGGCGACGAGGGCCTTGCGGGAGGCCGGGGTGCGGGCCGCGTCGGAGAAGTGCGTGGACCAGCTCCAACCGCCCAGCGAGATCAGCACCTTGAGGCCCGGGTGCTTCGCCTTCAGCTCGCGCAACTGGTTGAAGTTGCCGGCCAGCGGCTGGTCGGCGGTGTCGGCGACGCCGTCCACCGAGCTCGCCGCGTCGAGCGGGCGCGCGTAGTCGGCCCACGCGTCGGCCTCGCCGGGGACGTTGCCGGTGAAGCACTTGCCGTCCGGACTCACGTTGCCGAAGGCGTAGTTGATGTGGGACAGCTTGGCCGCCGCGCCACTGGTCTCCAGGTCCTTGACCTGGAAGTTCCGTCCGTAGACGCCCCATTGGGTGAAGTAGCCGACCCGCTTGTACGCCGTGTTGTACGCGGTGTTGTGCGACGTGCGGTCGGCGTCGCCGCGCGAGGAGGCGGGGGCGGGATCGGCGCCGGCGGCGGGGGCGAGGCCGGCCACGAGGCCGAGGGAGAGGGCGGCGATCGTCAGCCGGGCAAGGGTTGTTCGACGCATGAGGCTCGTTTCCTGTGCGTGTGCCGGAAGGGAGCGGTGCTCAGCGGTGCGCACAGGAAGCTATTGGTCTGGACCATTCACGTCAAGGTCTCGGGCGGCTATACCTGCGGTAAGCGCAGGCGTAAAGGTAAATCATCACTTCGGGTGAAACTCTGGCCCATGCTTGCGGGTGGCCACCGAGGGTTGTCAGTCTGTAGCTGTCCGTCAACCTGAGGGGAGTGTCCTGTGACGTTCGGTGAGCAGCCCGCCTATTTGCGCGTGGCGAGCGATCTCCGTAAGAAGATCGCCAACGGCTCGCTTCCGCCGCATACCCGCCTCCCTTCGCAGGCACGCATCCGCGAGGAGTACGGGGTCTCGGACACCGTGGCCCTGGAGGCCCGCAAGGTGCTGATGGCCGAGGGGCTCGTCGAGGGCCGCTCGGGTTCGGGTACGTACGTCCGGGAGCGGCCGGTACCGCGCCGGATCGCCCGCTCCGGATACCGGCCGCCGTCGGGCGCCAACCCCTTCCGCCAGGAGCAGGCGGCCGACGGGGCGCGCGGCACCTGGGAGTCCAGCAGCGAGCAGGACCACGCGAGTGCCGCGGTGGCCGCCCGGCTCGGCATCGAGCCCGGCGAGCGCGTGATGCGCACCCGGTACGTGTACCGGGACGGCGGCGAGCCGATGATGCTCTCCACCTCCTGGGAGCCGCTCGCCGTCACGGGACGGACGCCGGTGATGCTGCCCGAGGAGGGGCCGCTCGGCGGTTGCGGGGTCGTGGAGCGGATGGCGGCGATCGACGTGGTCGTGGACAACGTGGTGGAGGAGGTCGGCGCCCGTCCGGGGCTCGCGGAGGAGCTCCTCGCGCTCGGCGGAGTCCCGGGGCACGTGGTGATGGTCGTCGAGCGGACGTACTACGCCTCGGGGCGGGCGGTGGAGACGGCCGACGTGGTGGTCCCCGCCGACCGCTACCGCATCGCCTACCACCTACCGGTCCGCTGACCGGACCTGACGACCGTCGGCCGGACCCGACGATCACCGCCTGGACTTGAGGGTCGCCGGCCGGACCTTGTGACCGCCGGCCAGGCCTGACGACCGCCTGCCGGACGGGGGCGTCCGAGGGGTGGTAACTGTCCCTCAAATGAGTGTCTATGAGTGTTTTTAGGTGTCATGAGTGTCGTGTGATCTTCCGTGTGAATCTGACGGAATGGGCACGCGCGCAGGGCATTGCGCCCCGCACGGCGTACCGCTGGTTCCGTGAGGGCACGTTGCCGGTCCCTGCGGAACGAGTGGGACCGCGCACGATCCTGGTGAACATCGACGCGAACACCTCACCGACGGTGACCGGCGGTGTGGGCTTGTACGCCCGTGTCTCCTCGCACGATCAGAAGACTGATCTGGAGCGGCAGACCGCCCGCTTGTCGGCGTGGGCCGCGAAGGCCGGGCACGAGGTCGTCCGGGTGGAGTCCGAGATCGCATCAGGGAAGCGGCGGCTGCCGGTGAGTGAGCCGAAGAAGAGGCTCCGCACTGTCGAGGACCCGTTCGTTGCTCTCGGGCCGTCCGGGGTGGCGGTGCGCGACCGGCTCAAGCACCTCAATGCCGAGGACGAGAAGGTGTTGCGCCTGGTCGGCGAACACCTGGGACGCCTGGCGTCGCTCGATCTCAAGCAGCGGTGTGCGGACGGCCATGACCACAACAGCGATACGTGGGCGGCCCGGAAGCAGGGCCTGACAGCCGCCTCGTCGTCCCGCTGGGCCGGGTCGATCACGAAGTCCACGCACGATCAGTGGGCGCTGTCCAGGCGTTGCCAGCTCGCGCACATCCAAGGCCTTGAGGCCGGTGTCCGCACGCTGATGCACCGCCTGTCGCAGCCGATCGGCGAGAAGGGCACCAAGCGGGCACCGGGCGGCTACCGCTCGAAGGGCGAGTGGTTCCAGAAGAGTCGCCGCCTGGCGATCCTGGAGCATCGTCTCGACGTGGCCCGCGCCGACCGTGAGGCCGGTGTCGTTCATGTGGTGCGCGGCGGCCGGAAGCTGCTGGGCAACCGGAACAGCCTCGAAGCCACCCAGCTCACCGAGGCACAGTGGCGGGAGCGTTGGGAGGCAGAGCGATGGTTCCTCGCCGCTGACGGCGAGTCCGGGAAGCGCTTCGGCAACGAGACGATCCGCGTCACCCCGGACGGCGAGGTGAGCATCAAGCTACCCGCGCCGCTGGCGGAGCTGGCGAATGCCAAGCACGGCAGGTACGTCCTCGCCTCGAAGGTCGCGTTCGCGCACCGGGGCCAGGAGTGGGCCGACCGCATCAGCGAGAACAAGGCGGTCGCCTACCGCATCCACCTCGACGTGACCCGTGACCGCTGGTACCTGACCGCCTCGTGGACCAAACCGATCGTCAAGACGATCCCGCTCGCTGCCGCACGCGCTGAGGGCATGGTCGGTGTCGACACGAACGCCGACCACTTCGCCGCCTACCGCCTCGACCAGCACGGCAACCCGGTCGGTGAGCCGCGCCGCTTCTACTACGACCTCACCGGGTCGGCGGATCATCGCGACGCCCAGATCCGGCACGCCATCAGCCGACTGCTGCACTGGGCCAAACGCTGCGGCGTCAAGGCAATCGGCATCGAGAACCTTGACTTCACCGCCGAGAAGACACGGGAGAAGCACGGCCGCAAGAAGCGTTTCCGGCAGCTCATCTCCGGCATCCCCACCGGCAAGCTCACAGCCCGGCTCGTTTCCATGGCGGCCGAGACCGAACTGTCGATCGTTGCTGTCGATCCGGCCTACACCTCCCAGTGGGGAGGCCAGCACTGGCAAAAGCCGCTGGTCACCCCGCGACGCAAGATGACCCGTCACGATGCCGCCGGCATCGCGATCGGGAGACGCGCCCTCGGGCACCCGATCCGGCGACGGACGGCACCGCCCCCACACCACCAGAGTGATGGTGTGGGGCATCGGACCGTCCAGGCCGGACCAGGTGGCCGAGGGCGTGAGGAAACCCGCCCACCCGTCACGGAACGTGCACGCAATGCACGCCGCCGAACGGGGACACAGAGAACGCGGAAGACCAGCGCATCCAAAACCGTTCGGAATGCGCGCAGTTCCGGGAGCTGTCATCAGATGTCACTCCTGGACACTGTTTAGGAACGGTGTCTCCGGGAGTTTACGAACCGTCAACTCCCGTAACCCCGTGGCAACCGCGTACGGACGCGTGCCGACACGCCCCGCTCCTACCTTCCTGGTCCGTACCCGCACACCGGTCGGACGACAGGAACCCTCATGACGGATACGGTCACCCCGGCGGAGTCCTCAGCCGAACCCCCAGTCGTGTCCGCGGCAGAGCCCCCGGCCGGGTCCCCGGCCATCGCGCCGCCGCCCCGCCGCAGTTACGCCAAGCTGGCCGCCGACGAGAGCCGCGAGGACTACTCGCTGCGCTACGCGCCGCACTCCTTCCGCCGCTGGTCCCCCTCGATGGTGGCCGGCACGGCGCTCGGCGGCATCGCCTATCTCGCCGACTTCGCCATCGGCGCCTCGATCGTCTTCACCTACGGCTTCACGAGTGGCCTCGCCTCGATCCTCACCGCCGCGGCGATCATCTTCCTCACCGGCATCCCCATCGCCAGGGCCTGCGCGACCTACGGCCTGGACATGGACCTGGTGACCCGGGGCGCGGGCTTCGGCTACTTCGGCTCCACCCTCACCTCCCTCATCTACGCCTCCTTCACCTTCATCTTCTTCGCGCTCGAAGGCTCGATCATGGCCCAGGCCATGCACCAGGCCGTCGGGCTGCCGGTCGAGATCGGCTATCTGGTCACGACCCTCATCGTGATCCCGATCGTCTTCCGCGGCATGGGCGCCCTCGCCAAGGTGCAGGCCTGGACGCAGCCGATCTGGATCGTCGGCATGGTGCTGCCCTTCGTCGTGCTCGCCTTCGAGGCCCCGGACGCCTTCGGCGCCTTCGGCTCCTTCGGCGGTACGGAAGGCGCCGGCTCGGGCTTCTCCTGGATCGGCTTCGGCCTCGGCACGGGCGTCGCGCTCTCGCTCATCGCCCAGATCGGCGAGCAGGCCGACTATCTGCGCTTCATGCCCGCGAAGACCGAGGCCAACAAGCGGCGCTGGAACCTCGCCGTGCTCGCCGCCGGACCCGGCTGGGTGATCATCGGCGCGGCCAAGCAGCTCGGCGGCGCGTTCCTCGCCTTCGTCGCCCTGGAGGCCGTCGGCAAGACGCACGCCCTGGAGCCGATCGCCCCGCAGATCGAGGCGCTCAAGCCCTGGCTCGGCACCTTCGCGCTGCCCGCCGCCGCGGTGTTCGTGATCGTCTCCCAGATCAAGATCAATGTGACCAACGCGTACAGCGGCTCGCTGTCCTGGTCGAACTTCTTCTCCCGTGTCACCCATCGGCACCCCGGCCGCGTCTGGTACATCTTCCTCAACCTCGCCATCGCGCTGACGCTGATGGAGATGAACATGTTCGCGGCCCTGGGCAAGCTGCTCGGTTTCTACTCCAACGTCGGCATCGCCTGGATCGCCGCCGTCGCCGCCGACCTCGTCATCAACAAGCGGGCCGGCTGGAGTCCGCCGTACATCGAGTTCAAGCGGGCCTACCTCTACTCCGTGAACCCGGCCGGCTTCGGCGCCATGGTGATCGCCTCGACCGTGTCGATCCTCGCCTTCTTCGGTCTCTTCGGGACGTACGCGCAGGCCTTCTCCACCTTCATCGCCGCCGGTCTCGCGCTGGTCCTCTGCCCGCTGATCGCCTGGGCCACCAAGGGCCGCTACTACCTGGCCCGCCCGAACCCGGTGAACAGCCCTGGTGTCGAGGTGGCGGACGTGACGGCGACCCACGACTGCGCGGTCTGCGAGACGGCGTACGAGCTGCCCGACATCGCCGACTGCCCCGTGCAGTCCGGGCCGATCTGCTCCCTGTGCTGCTCGCTGGACGCGGAGTGCGGCGACGTCTGCCGCAAGGACCCCGCGGCCGCCGGTCCGGTCCTGATGCCGGTGCCGACCGTGCCGCAGGCCGCCAAGGCCGCCACCAAGCTCTGATCTTCGGCCTCCCTCCGTCGGTTCCCGGCCGGATCCGTACCTCTTTGTGAAAACCCGTATCCGCTGTGTAAAGGTCAGGCGTAAGGTCGGGCATATGCGGATTGCCATTTCAGGGAGATCCAAAGAGACGACCGGACCGGCGGAGGGAGAAGTCCGATGACCGACAGCGGCCCTGTTCTGCCCTGGCTGGTCATACGGCAGGACGACAACGGCAACCGCTATCGGGTCGGGCGGTACGCGACGAGGGACGAGGCGCAGCAAGTCGCCGACAGCCTCGACGATCGGGGGCACAAGCAGCTCTACTGGGTGGAACGCATCGGTCAGCCCGCGGTCTGACCCGTACCGCTCGGGACTGACCAGGACCGACCCGCACCGCCCCGCGACCTGACCCGCGCGGGTTACGCTCCGGCCCATGACAGAGAGCACGTCCGACCACGTGGCCGACCACGTGGTCGTGGTCGCCGGAGCCCTGTACGACCGGGGGCGCCTGCTGGCCGCGCGCCGCAGCGCCCCCGCCGAGCTCGCCGGCCGTTGGGAGCTGCCGGGCGGCAAGCTGGAGCCGGGGGAGAGCCCCGAAGAAGCCCTGGTCCGCGAGTTGCGCGAGGAACTCGGCGTGGAGACCGAGCCGGGTGAGCGCATCCCCGGCGAGTGGCCGCTGAAGCCCGGATACGTCCTCCAGGTGTGGACGGCCCGGCTGCTCGCCGGCGAACCCCGCCCGCTGGAGGACCACGACGAACTGCGCTGGCTGGCCCGCCACGAGCTGGACTCCGTCGACTGGCTCGACCAGGACCGCCCCGCCGTCGCCGAGGCCCGACTGCGCTGGCCGTCCGGCGCCGCCGACGGAGCGCGCGGCTGAGGCTCTACGCCGTTCGTGCCACCGTGCGCCCACTGGGCGGAGCGCCGCGATATCCCGCCCCGAATATCGGGTATGTGCTGATTAACCCCCCGAAAAAGGACGTGGGCCTCCCTTCTGGTGATGGGCTGGGGAAGTGATCGGGCGTGATCGACACCGAAGGCGACTGCGTCGAGTGGCATTTCCCGGCGGAGGCCAATGCCGTGCGCACGGCCAGGCACGCGGTGCGCGACACGCTCCGGAGCTGGCGCATCGACGCGGCCGTCGGTGATGTCACGGTCCTGCTGGTCAGCGAGCTGGTGACCAACTCCCTGCGGTACGCCTCCGGCCCGATCGGCGTCCGGCTCGTCCACCTCCAGCCCGACCCGGACGGCCCGGCCCACGACACCGCCCGCGACACCCCCCACCGCCCCGCGCTGCTCGTGGAGGTCTCCGATCCGCTTCCGGATCCGCCCACCGAACGGCCCGCGGGACCCGACGACGAGGGCGGCCGCGGACTCCAGCTGGTGGCCTGTTCCGCACAGCGCTGGGGCACGCGCAAGGGCAGATCGGGCAAGACAGTGTGGTTCGAGCTGGCCCTGCCGGGTTAAGAGAGGGGAGGGACAACGATCACCATGGTCTCGGCCGGAAATGAACGAGACCACCCTGTGATCGTGAACGTCGTGCCGTCGGGGGCCGTAGTGCTGAATACTGCGGGCATGGCCGGTCCGGTGCGGTGAGCTGGAGGGGACGGTCGCGTGAGCGAGATACCTGAGACGGCGAGCGGCGTCGTGTGGCAGAGCAGCCCGCCCGGCTCGATCTATGACTACATACGGGTCGCCTCCTTCTCGATAGGGCCCGACGGGCTCGTCGACCAGTGGAGCAGGCGGGCGGTGGACCTCTTCGGCGTGCCCGCCGACGAGGCCGTCGGCAAGGATCCGGTCGAGGCGTTCATGCCCGCCGACCTGCGGGATCGCGGTCGCCGCCGGGTCGCGGAGATCCTCGACGGCCGGGAGTGGACGGGCCTCGTCCCGTTCCGGATACCCGGGCAGAACCGGCGCGACGGCGTCGCCGAGATGTACGTCATGCCGAGCCAGACCCCCACCGGCGAACGGGCCGCGCTCTGCATCGTCGTGGACGTGCGGGCGCTGCGGCACATCGAGACCGACCTCGCCGCGTCGCAGGCGATTTTCGGCCAATCCCCCTTCGGCTTTCTCCTCTTCGGTACGGACCTCACCGTGCAGCGGGCCAATCAGCGCTTCGCCACGGTCTTCGGCGGCGCGGCCGACGACCATCGGGGCCGTACCGTCCACGACTACCTCTCGCGGCCCGAGGCCGAGCGGATGACCGCCGCGCTCGAGCGGGTCCTGGAGACCGGTGAGTCCGTCACCGAACTCCAGATCGTCGGCGCCCCGCCCGGCTCCACCGAACGGCGCCACTGGTCGATCAACCTCTACCGCGTGCACAGCGGCTCGGGCCGGGCCGTCGGTGTCGCCGGTCTCGGCATCGACGTGACCCGCCGCCACAACGCGGCCCGCGAGGCGGCCAGCGCCCGCCGAAACCTCGCCCTGCTCAACGAGGCAGGTGCCCGCATCGGCACCTCCCTCGACCTGGAGGCCACCGCCCGCGAACTGCTCGACGTGGCCGTCCCCGGCTTCTGCGACCTCGCCTCCGTCGACCTCTACCAGGGCCTGCTCACCGGCGACGAGGCCCCGCCCGGGCGGTGGGGGAGCTCCCACGACGTCGGCTACGGAGCGGGCAGCGCCGAACTGCGCCGGGTGGCCTTCGCCAGCGCCGTCTCCGACACCCCGCTGCGGAGCCCCGAGGCCGCCGCCGGCTCCGACGCGAGCGGCGGCTGTTGCGGCCCGGGGCCCGTCGAGGTCGGCTCCGTGCACCGCTACCCGTTCAACTCGCCCTGCGCCGGGGCCCTCCGCACCGGCCGCGTCAAGGCCGTACCCGGCCGCGAAGGCGGACTCGTCCAGTCCACCCTCGTCGTGCCGATGGTCGCCCACGACACCGTCGTCGGCCTCGTGCAGTTCTCCCGGACCAAGGGCAGCGAGCCCTTCGGGGAGCGGGACCGGGCACTCGCCGTCGAACTGGCCGCCCGCGCGGCCGTCTGCATCGACAACGCCCGGCTCTACCGCCGCGAACACGAGCGGGCCCTGATCCTGCAGCGCAGCCTGCTCCCGCCCGGAGACCCCGAGGCCGCCGGGCTCGACATCGCCTGCCGGTACCTGCCCGGCACCGCCGCCACCGAGGTCGGCGGCGACTGGTTCGACGTCATCGAACTCCCCGGCCACCGCACCGCCCTGGTCATCGGTGACGTCATGGGCCGGGGGCTGCGCGCCGCCGTCGCCATGGGCGAACTGCGCACCGCCGTCCGTACGCTGGCCCAGCTCGACCTCGAACCCGCCGAGGTCCTCTCCCACCTCGACGAGATCGCGCGCGGCCTCGGCGCCCCGGCCGGCGCCCAGCAGAGCGCCCGCGCCCACAAGACCCGAGGACCGGAACTCTCCGAGGTCTACCTCGCGACCTGCGTCTACGCCGTCTACGACCCGGTCACCCGGCGCTGCACCTTCGCCAACGCCGGCCACCTTCCGCCGGTCCTCGTCGAGCCCGGCGAGAAGGCCCTGCTGCTCGACGTGCCCCCGGGGATGCCGCTCGGCGTCGGTGGCGAGCCTTTCGAGGAGGTCGAGGTCGAACTGCCCGAGGGCTCCCTGCTCGCGCTCTACACCGACGGACTCGTCGAGTCCCGCGACCATCCCCTCGACGAGGGGCTGACCGCCTTCCGCAGCGCGTTCACGGACACGGCCCTGCCCCTCGAAGACGTCTGCGACCGGGTCCTGACCACCTTGCACACCGGGCACGGCGAGGACGACATCGCCCTCCTGATGGCCCGTATCCAAGGACTCCCGTCCGAGGCGGTCGGGGACTGGCGGCTGCCGAGGGAACCCCGCTCGGTCGGCCGGGCCCGCGAACTGGCCCGCGCCCAGCTCGCCGCCTGGGACCTCGAAGCCCTCGTGGACACCGTCGAACTGCTCGTCAGCGAACTGGTCACCAACGCCCTGCGCTACGGCGAGGGCGAGATCAGGCTCCGGCTGCTGCGCGACCGGACCCTGGTGTGCGAGGTCTGGGACGCCGGGCTCGTCCAGCCCAGACGCCGCCGCGCCCGGGACACCGACGAGGGCGGGCGCGGACTGCAGCTGGTCGGACTGCTCAGCGCCGCCTGGGGCTCGCGCCGCACCCCCCGGGGCAAGACCGTCTGGTTCGAACTGCCCCTGCCGGACGGCGAGGGAACCGCGGAGCCCACGGTGGAGCAGCTCCTGAGCATGTTCTGACCGGCGCCGGAACGAGGGCCGGAACCAGGGCCGGAACGAGGGCCGGCACCGGTGCCGCGGCCACCCGCGGGCGCGGTTCCACAGGCTCCGTGCCCCCGGGATCCGCTCGGGCCTCGGCGCCCGAGCGCCGGCTACTTCTTCAGCGCGGCGAGCCTCGCGTCGATCTCCGCGCTGTCGCCGAGCGCGTCCAGCTGCTCGAACTGGGCGTCCAGGGAGGAGGCGGCCAGCTCCTGCTTGCCCATCGCCTTCGCCTCCTCGCGCCGGACCTTGTCCTCGAAGCGGTTCAGCTCGCTCGTCGGGTCCAGCACGTCGATGTTCTTCACGGCGTCCATCATCGTGTTCTGCGCCTGCGCGGACTTGGCGCGGGCCACCAACTCGTCGCGCTTGGACTGCAGCTCGCCCAGCTTGGCCTTCATCTGGTCGAGCCCGCCCTTGAGCTTCTCCACCACCTCGGTCTGCGCCGCGATCACCGGCTCGGCCGTGGTGGCCTCCTTCTCGGACTGCAGCTGGCGCCCCAGGGCGACCTTCGCCAGCTGATCGAAACGGTCCGCCTCGGCCGTCTGCCCGGCGGCCCGCAGCTCGTCCCCCTTGCGGCTCGCCGCCAGCGCCTTCTCGCCCCACCCCTGCGCCGCCTGCACATCCTCCTGGTGGTCCTGCTCCAGCATCCGCAGATTGCCGATCGTCGTCGCGACGGCCTGCTCGGCCTCCGAGATGTTGTTGCTGTAGTCGCGGATCAGCTGGTCCAGCATCTTCTGCGGGTCCTCGGCCTGGTCCAGCAGGGCGTTGATGTTGGCCTTCGCCAGCTGGGTGACACGGCCCAGGATGGTCTGCTTGCTCATGGTCCTTCTCCTTGAACACCAGGGGACTGAACAGGGGATCGAACAGGGGGCTGAAAGGGTCAGAAACGGCCGCCGCCGCCCAGTCGGCCGCGGGTTCCCCCGCCACCGAAACTGCCGGGTCCACCACCGAACCCGCCCCCGCCGAAACCTCCACCGACCCCCCCGCCATGACCCCCGCCTCCCCTTCCTCCGCCGAACAGTCCGCCGAGGATGATGCCGCCGAGCACCGCTCCGCCGAGCCCGCCGCCGCCACCTCCCACTCCTGTTACACCGCCCAGGCCGTTCGGGTTCCCATACGTACGGACGTCCTGCTCGGCGAGCTCCTGCGCGCGCCGGGCCAACGCGTCGGCCTGCTGGGCCTCGGCGAGCGCGGACTGCGGGTCCTCGGCGGCTTCGAGGGCCTTGGCCTTCTCCAGCCGCCGCTGCGCCTCGGCCAGTCGGGTCCTGGCCTCGCTGCCCACGGCGCCGCGGTGGGTCGTGACGTAGTCGGCGGCCGCTCCGATCGCGGACCGGGCGGTCAGCATCGCCTGGTCGAGGAGCGCGCGGGCGCGCCGCGTGCCCGACTCGCGCTCCCGTGCGCCGGCCAGCGCCTCGTCGAGCACGGCGTCCGCCTCCTCGACCCGGCGCAGCGCGTCGAGCGGGTCGTAACGGCCGGCGTCGACCGCCCGCCGTACGTCGGCGACGACCGACTCCGCCCGGGCGATGCGGCCCTGGAGGTCGGCGGTGGAGACGCCCTCGGCGGTGCCCTGGAGCAGGCCGCGGGCGTCGGCGAGGTCCGCCTCCGTCTCGGAGAGCGCGGTCGGCAGCTTGCCCACGGCCTCGGCCAGCTCCAGCGCCCGCCGGTCCACGGCCTCGCTCAGCAGGGCCGCCTGGTCGACGGCGCCCTCGGCCGCCCGGATGTGGACCGCCGCCGCGCCGTTGTCGCCGGAGTCGACGGCCTGCCGGGCCTGGTTCAAGTGCGTGGTCGCGAACACCAGCCGGCCCTTGGCCTGTTCCACGTCGCCCGCGACGGGCGAGGCGGCCGACTCCGCGTACCGTTCCCGCATCGCGGTGAGCGCCGCCTCCGCCGTGCCGACCCGGCCGGTCTGGTCACGGAAGGCGGCCTCCGCGTGGGCGAGGGCGTCGGGGGCGTTGCGCTCCAGCGCCCGGAGCCGGTCGAAGTCCTCGGACTCGGCGTCGAGCCGGGCGTCGGCCTCGCCGCAGCGCCGCACGATCTCGTCCAGCATCGAGCGGCGGGTCGCGTCGTCCTCGGGGAAGGCGTCGTCGAGCTTCTGCCGCAGCCGGAACGCGGCCGTCAGCTCCTCCTTCGCGAACGCCACCGCGTCGGTGAACGGCCGGGCGGCCTCCTCGCCGAACTGGGCGGTCGCGAATCCGAGTTCCTCCTGGCTCGTGCGGACGGCGTCGTCGGTGTCGACAAGGGTCTGCCGCGCCTGCTTGTCCAGCTCCTCCAGCGTGAGCTGCGCCGGCTCCTTCGGGGCGCCCCAGCCCTGCCCGGCCTGCGGCTTCGCGCCACCACCGCCACCACCGGAGCGGGCCCCGCGCCGCCGTCGGGTCCACGCGTACGCCGCGACGGCGCCCGCGCCGCCGACGAGGACGACGGGAAGGACGAGGTCGGCCCCCGAGGTGCCTTCGTCCGCGGCGCCGCCGGGGTCGGCGGGGCCGGGGGTGATCGTGGGGGTGGGGACGGGCTGTCCGGCGAGCACGGCGTCGTAGCCGTTGGCCGCGCCGATGGCGGCGCCCGCCCAGTCGTTCTGCCGCAGCGCGGGCTCGATCGCGGTCCTGGCGACATTGTCGAGCTGGGCCTGGGTGAACCGGGAGTCGGGGTCGGCGGAGTAGCCGTACCGCCGGTCGTGCGTGGCCACCGCGAGCAGGACGTCGTCGACCCCGAGCCCGTTGCGCTGGGCGGTGGCGTCGGCCCAGCTCTGGCCCGAGCGCCCGGAGAAGTCCCGTACGTACACGACGAAGAGCTGCACCCGGCGGTCGTCGTAGAGCTGGTCGAGGGCCTGGACGACCGCGCCGCGGCGGTCGCCGAGCGCACCCACCGTGTCGGTGATCTGCCCGTCGCGGGAGAGGACGACGGGGTCGTCGGCCCGGGCGCCGTGCACGGCCGGCACGACCAGCCACCACGCCGCCACCAGCATCGCGAGAAGGGCTCGGGTGGCTGTTCGCGTCACAGGGGGAGGTTATGTCCCGATCTATCCGTTCGCGACCGGGCGGACAGGGGGAGACGGGGCCGGCGGAAACCATTCTCCACAGCCTCGCGTCACTGTCGGTAGCCGCCGCTACGGTGGTGCTCACGTAACGAACACGATCTTGGGGGCTCAGGTGGACGGTCGCGTACGACGCTGGTGGCGGCGGGGGCGCTGGGTCGCGCTCGGCCTGGCCCTGCTTCTGCTCCTGCCGACGGCGGGCAGCGCGCTCGCGCTGCGCCTCAATTACACGGGAGACCTCCGCGAGGGGACGAAGACCCGCGGCAAGGACGCGATCTGGCTGGGGCACGCCTGGGTCGACGGCCGGAAGAAGGACGCCGACCTCGCCGCCTTCGCCGCCCGGATCAAGGGGACGGGGATACGGGACCTGTACGTCCACGCGGGCCCGCTGGAGCACGACGGCACCCTGCCCGCCGCGCGCTACCCCCGCGCCGCGTGGCTGATCGACGCCGTCCACCGGACGATGCCCGGCATACGGGTGCACGCCTGGCTCGGCGACATCCTGGCCACCGAGGGCCCCGAGGGGCTGCGCCTGGAGGACGCGGCCTCGCGGGCGGCCGTCGTCGGCTCGGCCCGGCAGATCCTCGACGCCGGCTTCGACGGGGTCCACTTCGACCTGGAGCCGCTGCTCTCGGACGACGCCCACTACCTGTCGCTCCTCGACGACCTCGGCGAGCTGACGAGGGCCCGCAAGGCCCCGCTCTCCGTGGCCGCCCACCAGATCGACCCGCTGCCCGCCCTGCACTCGGTGAACGGCGCGGTCAGCGGCAGCGAGAAGTGGTGGTCGCAGGAGTTCTTCGGCCAGGTCGCCCGCCGGGTCGACCAGATAGCCGTCATGTCCTACGACACCTGGATGCCGCTGGAAGGCATGTACGGCGGGTACGTGGCCCAGCAGACCAGCCTCGCCCTGGAGGTCACCCCCGAGACGACCGACCTGCTGATGGGGCTGCCGTTCTTCCACGAGGACGACCTGGGCCACCACGACTCGGCCGAGACCGTCGCGGCCGCGATCCGCGGCACCAGGCTCGGCCTGGGCCGCGCGGACCACGACCGCGAGCGGTTCGGGGTCGCGCTCTACGTCGACTTCGCCGCGAAGGAGGAGGACTGGGCGTCGTACCGCCGCGACTGGCACTGACCCACCGCCGAGGGTGGGCGGGCCCGGACCACCCGGCCCGGACCACCCGGCCCGGGCCGGACCCGCCCGCGCCGGACCCGCCCGCGCCGGCTACGCCCCGCGCCGGCTACGCCCCGCGCCGCCGGATCTTGTTGCCGAGCCACACCAGCGGGTCGTAGGAGCGGTCCACGACCCGCTCCTTCAGGGGGATCAGCGCGTTGTCGGTGATCTTGATGCCCTCGGGGCACACCTCCGTGCAGCACTTGGTGATGTTGCAGTAGCCGAGCCCGTGCTCCTCCTGCGCCGTCCGCTTCCGGTCGAGCCCGGACTCGGCCGCCGCGTCCAGCGGGTGCATGTCCAGCTCGGCGACCCGCATCAGGAAGCGCGGCCCGGCGAACGCCGGCTTGTTCTCCTCGTGGTCGCGCACCACATGGCAGGTGTCCTGGCACAGGAAGCACTCGATGCACTTGCGGAACTCCTGTGAGCGCTCCACATCCATCTGCCGCATCCGGTACTCGCCCGGAGCCACCCCCTCGGGCGGCACGAAGGCCGGGATCTCCCGCGCCTTCGTGTAGTTGAAGGACACGTCCGTCACCAGGTCCCGCACCACCGGGAAGGCCCGCAGCGGGGTGATCGTCAGCGTCTCGGCCCGGTCGAAGACCGACATCCGGGTCATGCACATCAGCCGGGGCCGTCCGTTGATCTCGGCGGAGCACGAACCGCACTTGCCCGCCTTGCAGTTCCACCGCACGGCGAGATCCGGGGCCTGGGTCGCCTGCAGCCGGTGGACGATGTCGAGGACCACCTCGCCGTCGTGCACCTCGACCGTGAAGTCCGTCAGCTCCCCGCCGTCGGTGTCGCCCCGCCACACCCTGAAGTGCGCGTCATAGGTACTCACTCGTACAGCTCCTCCTCGGCGAGGTACTTGACCAGCTCCTCCTTCTCGAACAGCGCGAGGAGGTCCGGACGGATGGGTTCCGTACGTGTTCGTTCGAGCGCGATGCCGTGCTCGTCGTCGCCCGCGGGAGCCGGGTGGCAGAGCAGGTTCACCGGTCGCCACGCCCGCTCCATCGACGGATGGTCCTCCCGGGTGTGCCCGCCCCTGCTCTCTGTCCGCTCCAGCGCCGCGCGGGCCACGCACTCGCTGACGAGCAGCATGTTCCGCAGGTCGAGCGCCAGGTGCCAGCCCGGGTTGAACTGCCGGTGTCCCTCGACCCCGGCCCGCCGCGCCCGGACGCGCAGCTCGGCGATCCGCTCCAGGGCCTCGGCCATCTCGCCCTCCCGTCGGATGATCCCGACGAGGTCGTTCATCGTCTGCTGGAGCTCCTGGTGGAGCGTGTACGGGTTCTCGGCGGAGGGTTCCTCGGCCGCGCCGAACGGCGCCAGGGCCTCGGCGGCGGCCGCCTCGATCCCCGCCTCCGTGACCGCCGAGTGCGGAGCGGACGTCGCGTACTCCGCCGCGTGCCAGCCCGCCCGCCGTCCGAAGACCAGCAGGTCGGAGAGGGAGTTGCCGCCGAGCCGGTTGGACCCGTGCATCCCGCCCGCGACCTCGCCCGCCGCGAAGAGCCCCGGCACGCCCACGGTCGCCGCCGTGTCCGAGTCGACCGCGACGCCACCCATCACGTAGTGGCAGGTCGGCCCGACCTCCATCGCCTCCGCCGTGATGTCGACGTCCGCCAGCTCCTTGAACTGGTGGTACATCGAGGGCAGCCGCCGTTTGATCACCTCGGCCGGCATCCGGGTCGACACATCGAGGAAGACCCCGCCGTGCGGGGAGCCGCGCCCCGCCTTCACCTCGGCGTTGATGGCCCGCGCCACCTCGTCGCGCGGCAGCAGCTCGGGCGGACGCCGGTTGTTGTCCGGGTCCTCGTACCAGCGGTCGCCCTCCGCCTCCGACTGCGCGTACTTCTCCTTGAAGACGTCCGGGATGTAGTCGAACATGAACCGCTCGCCCTCGGAGTTGCGCAGCACCCCGCCGTCCCCGCGCACCGACTCGGTGACGAGGATCCCCTTCACCGACGGCGGCCAGACCATCCCGGTCGGATGGAACTGCACGAACTCCATGTTCACCAGCGGCGCGCCCGCGAGCAGCGCGAGCGCGTGCCCGTCGCCCGTGTACTCCCAGGAGTTGGACGTCACCTTGAAGGACTTGCCGATCCCGCCGGTGGCGAGCACCACGGCAGGCGCCTCCAGGACGAAGAAGCGGCCCGTCTCCCGCTCGTAGCAGAACACGCCCGCCACCCGCCCGGACTCGTCCCGCAGGACCTCGGTGACCGTGCACTCCTGGAAGACCTTCAGCCGGGACTCGTACTCCCCGGTCTCCCGGAAGTCCTCCTGCTGGAGGGCGACCGTCTTCTGCTGGAGCGTACGGATCAACTCCAGTCCGGTGCGGTCGCCGACGTGCGCGAGGCGCGGGTACTCGTGGCCGCCGAAGTTCCGCTGGGAGATCCGGCCGTCCGGTGTGCGGTCGAAGAGAGCGCCCCAGGTCTCCAGCTCCCAGACCCGGTCGGGCGCCTCGCGCGCGTGCAGCTCCGCCATCCGCCACTGGTTGAGGAACTTCCCGCCCCGCATGGTGTCGCGGAAGTGCACCTGCCAGCTGTCGTGCGGGTTGGCGTTGGCCATGGAGGCGGCGATTCCGCCCTCGGCCATCACCGTGTGGGCCTTGCCGAACAGGGACTTGCAGATGACGGCCGTCCGCGCGCCCCGCTCGCGCGCCTCGATCGCGGCGCGCAGTCCGGCGCCGCCCGCGCCGACCACGACCACGTCCCACTGCTGCCGGTCGACTTGCGTCATGTCAGAAGAACCTCGGGTCGTCGAAGGTGCCGGTGGCGAGCAGGTACACGTACAGGTCGCAGACCGCGACCGAGACCAGGGAGGCCCAGGCGAGCACCATGTGACGGGTGTTGAGCCGCCCGACGAAGCTCCAGGCGCGATAGCGCACCGGGTGCTTCGAGAAGTGCTTGAGCCGCCCGCCGACGATGTGCCGGCAGGAGTGGCAGGAGAGCGTGTACGCCCAGATCAGCACGGTGTTGACCAGGAAGATCACGGTTCCGAGGCCCGCGTGGCCCCACGCGTAGGAGGAGTCCCGGAAGGTCAGCACGGCGTCGTACGTGAGGATCGCGGCGACCGGGAGCGCGGCGTAGAAGAAGTACCGGTGGATGTTCTGCAGGATCAGCGGGAAGCGGGTCTCGCCGGTGTACGTGGCGTGCGGCTCGGCGACCGCGCAGGCCGGGGGAGAGGCCCAGAAGCCCCGGTAGTACGCCTTGCGGTAGTAGTAGCAGGTCAGCCGGAAGCCGAGCGGGAAGACCAGGATCAGCAGGGCGGGGGAGAGGCCCCACCAGCTGCCGACGATCTCCCAGTTGGGGCCGCCCTTCATCGGGACGCAGTTCTCGGCGAGGCAGGGCGAGTAGAACGGCGAGACGTAGGGGGCCGCGTAGTAGTCGCTGTTGGCGAAGGCGCGCCAGGTGGAGTAGGCGACGAAGGCGAGCAGCCCGGCGGCGGTGGCGGCGGGCGCCAGCCACCAGCGGTCGGTCCGGAGGTGGCGCGGCGCGATGGCCGCACGGGAAGGGGAGTGCACGCCGGTGGCGCGCACCCCCCTTCCGGTGGACGGCGGTTCGGTTCCTGTGGCCAAGATGGGTCTCCTGGGTCCGGATCTCCTGGGACGCGTTCCGACGGTCGGTCTCCTAGGGGGCGCCCTGTTCCGGCGGGCGCACGGCTCCTAGGGGGCGTGCCGGTCGCGTGCTCCCAGGCCCTCGTCGTCCGAGTCCGTCCACAGCCCGCTGTCGTAGGGGGTGTCGGGGATCGTCACGAGGTTCTCGGGGCGGCCCGGGGGTGGTCCCGCGGTGACGCCCTTCTCCGCCGCGATGCTGCGTTCCAGTTGTCCGACCGTGCGGACCAGGTCTTCCAGGCAGCTCTTGACGGCCGCCAAATCGTCCTGAAGGGACATGGGTTGCCCTCACTTCCGCGAGTGCGGGTGGCGAACACGCGATGGGGGGAGAGTGTCGCGCGTCACACCCCGCTTGTGAAGCCATGTGTACGGGATTTCACTCGTCCGGAGAGCGGTGCCGCCCGGCGGTTGGGCCGCACGGGTGGGTTTGCCCCGTCCTGCCGCCGTGTCGCCGTGGCCGGATCCGGTCCGTCCTTTTCAGTGTATGAGCAATAGGTGTGATCATCGCCAAATGCCATAAAACTGGACGAAGGGGTACAAGTCATGTCCCAGGTCGGCGCCCCTCGCGGGAGGACATGCTCCAGGAGCCCCCGCTCCCGCACGCTCCGCTCCGTCGCCACGCTCACCAGCGCCGTGCTCGCCATCTCCGTCCTGGCCGGATGCAGCTCCGCCGACGAAGCGGACGAGGCCGCGCCCGCCGTGCCCGACCACGCACCCGCCGCGCGTGACCAGGTGCAGGACGGCGCCACGCTGAACTGGGCCGTGGACGCGATGCCCACCACGCTCAACGCCTTCCAGGCCGACGCCGACGGCGCCACCTCCCGCATCGCCGGAGCGGTCCTGCCCGCGCTCTACACCCTCGACGAGCGCGGCCGGCCGCGGCGCAACCCGGACTACCTGGAGTCCGCGCAGGTCGTCGAGACGGAGCCCAAGCAGGTCGTCCTCTACAAGCTCAACCAGCAGGCGGTGTGGAGCGACGGCCGCGAGATCGGCGCCCCCGACTTCGTCGCCCAGTGGCGGGCCCTGAACGGTCGCGACACCGCGTACTGGACCGCCCGCAACTCCGGCTACGAGCGGATCGAGAAGATCGAGCGCGGCAAGAACGACCTGGAGGTACGGGTCACCTTCGGCAAGCCGTACGCCGACTGGCAGTCCCTCTTCACCCCCCTCTACCCGAAGGAGGTGATGGGCTCCCCGAGCTCCTTCAACGACGGTGCGCGGACCACCCTGAAGGCCACCGCAGGACCGTTTCTTCTCAAGGCCTCGGACGCCAGGGCCGGCACGGTCACCCTCACCCGCAACCCCCGCTGGTGGGGCCAGACCGCCAAGCTCGACCAGCTTGTCCTGAAGGCCGTCGCGCGCCAGGACCGTGTCGCCGCGCTCGCCGCCGGCACCCTCGACCTGGCCGAGATCGACCGGTCGGCCGCCGACCGCATCGCGCTCGCCGTGAAGGACGCCCGCGCCGGCCAGGGCGGCTCGCAGGTCCTCTCGCACGGGCCGAGCGCGGCGATCACCCCGTCGGCGGCCCTGAAGTCCTGGGCGCTGGCCAACGGCTCCGACGAGGCGAAGGCGGAGACCGTCCGGGCCGCGCGCGAGAAGAACCAGAAGGCCGTCGACCAGTACGCGGCGGAGCAGAAGGCGCTCGGCAAGCTGGTGGTCCGCAAGTCGCTGGAGCCCGCGTACACCCAGCTCTCCCTGAACGGCGAGGACGGTCCGCTCGCGGACGAGCGGGTACGGCGGGCGGTGGCCCGCGCGCTCGACCGTCGGGAACTGGCCGAATCCGTACTCAAGCCGCTGGGCCTTCCGGCCGACCCTCCCGGCAGCCACCTCGCCCTGGCGGGGCAGGCCGCGTACGCGGACAGCAGTGACGCGCTCGGCGACCAGGACACCAACGAGGCGCGGGCGCTGCTCGCGGACGCCGGATGGGTGCCGGGCGGCGCCGCGAAGAAGCCCGCCGGGACCAAGGCGGGCAGCGAGGCCGTGGAGAAGGGTGCCGGCGCCGAGAAGAAGCCGGACGCGGAGAAGAAGACGGACGCGGAGGAGCAGAAGAAGGCCGACGCGGACAAGAAGGCCGACGCCGAGAAGAAGACGTCCGACAAGGCCGCGAAGCCCGACGCCGAGAAGAAGACGTCCGACAAGGCCGCGAAGCCCGACGTCGACGCCGCCTCCAACGACGGCCTCTACATCGTCGGCGACGACAAGCCGGGCGGCACCGCCGCCCGCGACGACGGCAAGGCCCCCGAGCCCGTGATCGGCGCCGGAGGCCCCGAGAGCGGCACCCACATCCTCGCCCCCGCCCCGGGCGCGGCCCTGGAGAACATGGCCGTGCTGCGCCAGGCCGCCCTGCTCGAGGCCGGCACGGGCGCCGGGGCCAGGGCCCAGAACCCGGCCGCGGGCCCGGACAAGGGCGTCGCCGGGGCCTACGCCCCGCGCGGCACCGCCGCCCCCGCCGTGCCGGCTGCCGCCACCGGTGCCCTCGGCAAGGACGGCAAGCCGCTCAACCTGCGCTTCGTCCTGCCCTCGGGGCCGGGCTCCGAGTCCCTCCGCGCGGTCGGGGACAAGATCGTCCGGATGCTCGACGCGATCGGCATCCGAACGGAGATCACCAAGGTCGCCGACGAGAGCTTCTTCAAGGACCACATCGCTGCCGGCGACTACGACCTCGCCCTGTACTCCTGGCCCGCTTCCGCCTTTCCGGCGACCGACGCCCGGCCGATCTTCGCCAAGCCCGAGCCGGCCTCGGACGGCTCACTCCTGGTCGAGCAGAACTACGCCCGCGTCGGGACGGATCGTATCGACCAGCTGTTCGACCAGGCGGTGGCCACCCTCGACGAGAAGGAGGCCCGGGAACTGGTCCGCCAGGCCGACGCCCGGATCTGGGCGGCCGCCGGCTCGATCCCCCTCTACCAGCGCCCCCAGCTGGTGGCGGCCAAGCCCGGCCTCGTGAACGCGGGTGCCTGGGGCTTCGCCACCCCCCGCTACCAGGACATCGGCTTCAAGAAGCCGGAGTCCGCGAACGGCGCCGAGCGCAACATCAAGAAGTAGCGACGAAGCAGCGACGCAGCAGCGAAGAAGCGGCGAAGAAGCGGCGAAGAAGTCGCCAAGAACAGGCGAAACCGCAGGTCGCAACCTCAGAAGCCGCTCAAGTTCCTTGCCCGCCGGTCTCCCCGGCGGGCAGGATCGCCTCCGGCCCCTTGACCCGGCCGCCGCCGCACGCGCAGCCCCCACTCCTGATCCGCGCGGCGCTCTCGATCCCCACGCGTCACACCGTTCCACCGAGGCCCCAAACCTCCCAGTAGGCCCTCTCGAATCCGGGCGGGGAAGCCCCTTGCACGGCGGCCCCGTACCATAGGACATAGCCGTGGCGCGTCCGCCCGGCGGGCGTAAGAGGAACAGACGCCGCATCCCACGATCCGAGAGAAGCGCAAGCACCCATGCCCACGCGCCACGACATCCGTAACGTCGCCATCGTCGCCCACGTCGACCACGGCAAGACGACCATCGTCGACGCCATGCTCAAGCAGGCCGGTGCCTTCGCCGCCCACCAGCAGCTCGACGACCGCATGATGGACTCGAACGACCTGGAGCGTGAGAAGGGCATCACGATCCTCGCCAAGAACACGGCGGTGAAGTATCACCCCAAGGACGGCGGGGCCCCGATCACGATCAACATCATCGACACCCCCGGCCACGCCGACTTCGGTGGCGAGGTCGAGCGCGGTCTGTCGATGGTCGACGCGGTCGTCCTTCTCGTCGACGCCTCCGAGGGCCCGCTGCCGCAGACCCGCTTCGTGCTCCGCAAGGCCCTCCAGGCCCGGATGCCCGTCATCCTCTGCATCAACAAGACGGACCGCCCGGACTCCCGGATCGACGAGGTCGTCAACGAGACCTACGACCTCTTCCTCGACCTGGACGCGGACGAGGACCAGATCGAGTTCCCGATCGTCTACGCCTGCGGCCGTGACGGCATCGCTTCGCTGACCAAGCCGGAGGACGGCACCGTCCCGGCCGACAGCGACAGCCTGGAGCCGTTCTTCTCCACCATCCTGGAGCACGTCCCGGCCCCGTCGTACGACGAGGACGCGCCGCTGCAGGCCCACGTCACCAACCTCGACGCCGACAACTTCCTCGGCCGTATCGCGCTGCTCCGCGTCGAGCAGGGCGAGCTGCGCAAGGGCCAGACGGTCGCGTGGATCAAGCGGGACGGCAGCATCTCGAACGTCCGCATCACCGAGCTGATGATGACCGAGGCGCTCACCCGTAAGCCCGCCGAGGTGGCCGGCCCCGGTGACATCTGCGCCGTCGCCGGTATCCCCGACATCATGATCGGCGAGACCCTGGCCGACCCGGAGAACCCGATCGCGCTCCCGCTGATCACGGTCGACCAGCCCGCCATCTCCATGACCATCGGTACGAACACCTCGCCGCTGGTCGGCCGCGGTGGCACCGGCAAGGGCGCGGAGGCGAAGTCCGCGGTCAAGGACCGCAAGGTCACCGCCCGCCAGGTGAAGGACCGCCTGGACCGCGAGCTCGTCGGCAACGTCTCGCTCCGCGTCCTCGACACCGAGCGCCCCGACGCCTGGGAGGTCCAGGGCCGTGGTGAGCTCGCGCTCGCCATCCTGGTCGAGCAGATGCGCCGTGAGGGCTTCGAGCTCACCATCGGCAAGCCGCAGGTCGTCACCAAGGAGGTCGACGGCAAGATCCACGAGCCCGTCGAGCGCCTCACGGTCGACGTGCCCGAGGAGCACATGGGCGCGGTCACGCAGCTCATGGGCGTCCGCAAGGGCCGCATGGACAACATGTCGAACCACGGCTCCGGCTGGGTCCGCATGGAGTTCGTCGTCCCGTCCCGTGGCCTCATCGGGTTCCGTACGGAGTTCCTGACCAACACCCGCGGTACGGGCATCGCGCACTCGATCCACGAGGGCCACGAGCCGTGGTTCGGCGCCCTGCAGACCCGTAACAACGGCTCCCTGGTCGCCGACCGCGCGGGTGCGGTCACCGCCTTCGCGATGACCAACCTCCAGGAGCGCGGCGTCCTGTTCACCGACCCCGGCACCGAGGTGTACGAGGGCATGATCGTCGGCGAGAACTCGCGCTCCGACGACATGGACGTGAACATCACCAAGGAGAAGAAGCTCACCAACATGCGCTCCTCCTCGGCCGACTCCTTCGAGGCGATCGTGCCGCCGCGCAAGCTCTCCCTGGAGCAGTCGCTGGAGTTCTGCCGCGACGACGAGTGCGTCGAGGTGACCCCGGAGGCCGTGCGCATCCGCAAGGTCGTCCTGGACCAGAAGGAGCGCGGCCGCTCCGCGTCGCGCGCCAAGAACGGCTGACGTACGCCGAGAACGGCTGACGTACACCCGGAACCGCTGACGCGATCCGCGCCCGTGTGATCTCGGTCGCCGACGGTGGCTGACAGCGCATCAGACAGAGGCCCGGACCCCCGCAGACACTGTGGGGGTCCGGGCCTTTCGTCAAATCCATTTCATGGGCGGGGTGTCCGGATATCGGCCGTCGCTCTCCGGAACGTGTGTTAACGGTCCGTTTCGCGGGTGTCTGTCTGTGATCGCTTTGTCCGGATTTCGGTCTCATGACCCCTGGCGATGTTGTCAAAACGAGACCACTTAAGTGTGGTTTACGGCCCGGCCGTACTTAATAGTTGGCTGCATTGAGCTCGGGTCAATGGGTCACGCACTGTGGGGAGTGCCGACTCACGAGCACACTCGGGGCACATGGAGTGCAATGCCGTCAGGGGTGTCGGCGCACTCGGAGTGCCCTTCTTGTAGTGACAAGTGGACTCATGAGGAGGAACCCCATGCGCGGTGCCAAGAGCGCCAAGTGGGTAGTGGGCGCGACCATCGTGGCCCTGGCAGCGACCGCCTGTGGTGGCGGCAGTGGCAAGGACGACAGCGCCTCGAAGGAGAAGGGCAAGCCCGCGGGCTATGTCTCGATCGACGTCGGTGAGCCCCAGAAGCCGCTGATCCCGGCCGACACCAATGAGTCGCTCGGTAGCTACGTGATCCAGTCGATCTTCACCCAGCTCCTGGACTTCGACGCCCAGGGCAAGATCGTCTACACGAACGCCGAGTCGATCAAGACCACGGACTCGAAGACCTGGACGGTCAAGCTCAAGCCGGGCTGGAAGTTCCACGACGGCACCCCCGTCACGTCGGCGTCCTACGTCAAGGCGTGGAACTGGTACGCCAACATCGAGAACAAGCAGCAGAACGCCTTCTGGTTCGAGGACATCGCCGGCTACGCCGACGTCCACCCGGAGAAGGGTGCCCCGGCCAAGAAGGAGATGTCGGGCCTGAAGGTCGTCGACGACACGACCTTCACGATCGAGCTGTCGAAGCCGGTCCCGTACTTCGAGTACAAGCTCGGCTACACCACCTGGGCCCCGCTGCCCGAGGTGTTCTACAAGGACACCAAGGCCTTCGGCCAGGCGCCGGTCGGCAACGGTCCCTACGTCTTCGAGAAGTGGGACCACAAGAAGCTCATCCAGGTCAAGGCCAACCCTGACTACCAGGGCCCGAACAAGGCCAAGAACAAGGGTGTCCTCTTCAAGAACTACGCGACCGTCGAGGCCGCGTACCAGGACCTCCTCTCCGGCAACCTGGACATGATCCGCCAGGTCGGCCCGAAGGACCTGCCGAAGTACAAGCAGGACCTCGGTGACCGCGCGGTCGAGCAGCCGTACGCGGCCATCCAGAGCCTCGTGCCGACCTTCTACTCGAAGACCTTCAAGGGCATCAACCCGAAGGTCATCCAGGGTCTGTCGATGGCGATCGACCGGGACACGATCACGAAGACCGTGCTCAACGGCACCCGCCAGCCCGCCACCAGCTTCATCCCGCAGGGTGTCGCCGGTAAGCAGGACCTCGGCAGCGACGTCTTCAAGTTCAACCCGGCCAAGGCCAAGCAGCTCGTCACCGAGGGCGGCGGCGTTCCGGACAACAAGATCTGGATCCAGTACAACGCCGACGGTGGCCACAAGGAGTGGATCACGGCCGTCTGCGAGTCGATCCGCAACTCCACCGGTGTGGACTGCATCCCGGACGCCAAGCCGGACTTCCAGACCGACCTGGAAGCGCGCGACAACAACCAGGTCAAGGCGATGTACCGCGGTGGCTGGGTCGCCGACTACCCGGTGAACGTCAACTTCATGCGTGAGCTGTACGGCTCGACGGCCGAGGCGAACAACGGTCGCTTCTCGGACCCCGAGGTCGACGCCGCGTTCAAGAAGGGCGACAACGCCAAGTCCCTGGAAGAGTCGATCAAGCTCTACCAGGAGGCCGAGAAGCTCGTCCTCACGAAGATGCCGGCCATCCCGCTGTGGGAGTACAAGATCAACGGTGGTTACTCCGAGGCCGTCGAGAACGTGACCGTGGACTTCCACGGTGACTTCAACGTCTACGACGTGACCGTCAAGAAGTAACCAGCCCCAAGGGCCCACCCCACTCGGCCATCACCCGCCACCGCAACGGCGGTAGGTCCACGGGGCCGGTTCCCACATCCAGGGAGCCGGCCCCGTGGGCTGCAGGTATTCATATCGGAGGCAAACATGGGGCGTTACGTCGCGCGGCGACTGCTCCAGATGATCCCGGTCTTCATCGGGTCAACCTTGCTGATCTTCTCCATGATGTACGTGCTGCCCGGCGACCCCGTGCGCGCGCTCGCCGGAGAACAGACCGTCGACCCGGTGCAGATCGCTCAGATGAAGAAGGACCTCGGACTCGACCAGCACTTCCTGGTGCAGTACGGGAACTATCTTCTCAACCTGCTGCAGGGCGACTTCGGCACGCAGATCGCCAGTGGGCAACCGGTCGCGGACATCATCGCGGACGCGTTCCCCATCACGATCCGACTCACCCTGTTCGCCTTCACCTTCACCGCCCTCGTCGGTATCTCCCTCGGCGTCTTCGCCGGGCTGAAGGCCGACACGCTCCGGGACCGCGGTCTGCTGGTCCTGACGCTGCTCGTCATCTCCGTCCCCTCGTTCGTCCTCGGCTTCCTGGCGCAGTACTTCTTCGCTCACCAGCTCGGCTGGGTGGAACCGAACGTGAGCGCCGTCGCGGACTGGAACGAACTGATCTTGCCGGCCGTCGTGCTCGGTTCGCTGTCGCTGGCGTACGTCGCCCGCCTCACGCGTACCTCGATCGCCGAGAACCTGCGCTCCGACTACATGCGCACCGCGGTGGCCAAGGGCCTCCCGCGCCGCCGCATCGTCGGCATCCACCTGATGCGCAACTCGATGATCCCCGTCGTCACCTTCCTCGGTACCGACCTCGGCGCCCTGATGGGCGGCGCGGTCGTCACCGAGGGCATCTTCAACGTCCAGGGTGTCGGCTACAACGTCTTCTCCGCGCTGAAGCACCGTGAGGGCTCCACCGTCGTGGGCATCGTGACCCTGATCGTGGTTGTCTATCTCGTCGCCAGCCTGCTCGTCGACCTGCTCTACGCGGTCCTGGACCCGAGGATCCGTTATGCCTGAGGCACTCAAGGAAGCCGCCACCGAGCAGATCGCAGCCGAGGCGGCCGCCGCCAAGCCGGCCGAGAAGCAGGAGAAGCCGCGCAGCCTCTGGTCGGACGCCTGGTTCGACCTGCGCCGCAACCCGATCTTCCTGATCTCCGCCGTGCTGATCGTCGTCCTGCTGACCATGGCCGTCTTCCCCGGCCTGTTCACCAGCGCCGACCCGCGCCACGCGGACCTCGCCAAGCACTACCTCCAGGCGCCGAACTGGGGCAGCTTCTTCAAGGAAGACTGGTTCGGCTACGACATCCAGGGCCGTTCGATCTACGCGCGTGTCATCTACGGCGCCCGCGCCTCGATCGCCGTCGCCGTCGTCGTGACCCTGCTCGTCACGATCCTCGGCACGGTCGTCGGCATGCTCGGCGGCTACTTCGGAGGCTGGGTCGACACGATCCTGTCCTGGATCACGAACGTCTTTCTGGGCGTCCCCTTCATCCTCGGCGCGATGGTCGTCCTGACCTCGTTCGAGGAGCGCAAGCTCTGGGTCGTCATCCTGGCCCTGGCCTTCCTCGGCTGGACCCAGATCGCCCGTGTCGCCCGCGGCTCGGTCATCACCATCAAGAACGCGGACTACGTGATGGCGGCCAAGGCGCTCGGCGCCTCCACCTCGCGGATCCTGATGCGGCACATCCTGCCGAACGCCATCGCCCCGGTCATCGTCGTCGCCACCATCGCGCTCGGCGGCTACATCTCGGCCGAGGCCACGCTGTCCTTCCTCGGTATCGGTCTCGCCGAGCCCACCGTCTCGTGGGGCGTCGACATCTCGTCGGGCCAGGAGCAGCTGCGCAACGCCGCGTACGTCCTGATCATCCCGTCGGTCATGGTGTCGATCACCGTGCTGGCCTTCATCATGCTCGGCGATGCGGTGCGCAGCGCCCTCGACCCCAAGCTGCGCTGAGGAGGGCGTACAACGTGAGCATCATCGACAAGACCGCGAACGTCCCCGCCCCGCGCGGCGGCGACGAGCACACCGGCCCGCTGCTCGAAGTCCGCGACCTGCACGTGGAGTTCCACACCCGCGACGGTGTGGCCAAGGCGGTCAACGGCGTCAACTACAGCGTGAACGCGGGCGAGACGCTCGCCGTGCTCGGCGAGTCCGGGTCCGGCAAGTCCGTCACCGCGCAGGCGATCATGGGCATCCTCGACATGCCGCCCGGCAGGATCCCCAAGGGTGAGATCTTCTTCCGCGGCCAGGACATGCTGAAGATGTCCGACGAGGAGCGCCGGAAGATCCGCGGCCAGAAGATCGCGATGATCTTCCAGGACGCGCTGTCCTCCCTCAACCCCGTCCTCTCCGTCGGCTACCAGCTCGGCGAGATGTTCCGGGTGCACCAGGGCCTCTCCAAGAAGGACGCCAAGGTCAAGGCCATCGAGCTGATGGACAAGGTCAAGATCCCGGCCGCCGCGGCCCGGGTCAACGACTACCCCCACCAGTTCTCCGGCGGTATGCGCCAGCGCATCATGATCGCCATGGCGCTCGCCCTGGAGCCGGACCTGATCATCGCGGACGAGCCCACCACGGCGCTCGACGTGACCGTCCAGGCCCAGGTCATGGACCTGCTCGCGGAGCTCCAGCGCGAGTACAACATGGGTCTGATCCTGATCACCCACGACCTCGGCGTGGTCGCCGACGTCGCGGACAAGATCGCGGTCATGTACGCGGGCCGGATCGTCGAGACCGCGCCCGTGCACGAGCTGTACAAGCGCCCGGCGCACCCGTACACCCGGGGTCTGCTCGACTCGATCCCGCGCCTGGACCAGAAGGGCCAGGAGCTGTACGCGATCAAGGGCCTGCCGCCCAACCTGCTTCGCGTGCCCACCGGCTGCGCCTTCAACCCGCGCTGCCCCAAGGCCGACGACATCTGCCGCACGGAGATCCCGGCGCTCGCGCCGGTCACCGAGCAGGACGGCACGGAGCTGCCCGGCCGCGGCAGCGCCTGCCACTTCTGGAAGGAGACGATCCATGGCTGAGCTCAGCAAGAGGGACGAGGCCGCGGACGCGACTCCGAACGTCACCGAGGTCGAGACGGTCGACGCCGCCACCGAGGCGGAGGCCGTGGCCGCCATCGAGGCGCCCGTCGAGTGCGGTGAGCCGATCCTCCAGGTGCGCAACCTGGTCAAGCACTTCCCGCTGACCCAGGGCATCCTGTTCAAGAAGCAGGTCGGCGCGGTCAAGGCCGTGGACGGGGTCTCCTTCGACCTCTACCAGGGCGAGACCCTCGGCATCGTCGGCGAGTCCGGCTGTGGCAAGTCCACGGTCGCCAAGCTGCTGATGACGCTGGAGCGGGCGACCGCGGGCGAGGTCTTCTACAAGGGCCAGGACATCACCAAGCTGTCCGGCCGCGCGCTGAAGGCCGTCCGCCGGAACATCCAGATGGTGTTCCAGGACCCGTACACCTCGCTGAACCCGCGTATGACGGTCGGCGACATCATCGGCGAGCCCTTCGACATCCACCCCGAGGTGGCCCCGAAGGGCGACCGCCGGCGCCGGGTGCAGGAGCTGCTCGACGTCGTCGGTCTGAACCCCGAGTACATCAACCGCTACCCGCACCAGTTCTCCGGCGGTCAGCGCCAGCGCATCGGCATCGCCCGCGGCCTCGCGCTCAACCCGGAGATCATCATCTGCGACGAGCCGGTCTCGGCCCTGGACGTCTCCGTCCAGGCGCAGGTCATCAACCTGATGGAGAAGCTGCAGGACGAGTTCAACCTCTCCTACGTCTTCATCGCCCACGACCTGTCGATCGTCCGGCACATCTCGGACCGGGTCGGCGTCATGTACCTCGGCAAGATGGCCGAGATCGGTACGGACACGCAGATCTACGACCACCCGACGCACCCCTACACCCAGGCGCTGCTGTCGGCGGTCCCGGTCCCGGACCCGGACGCGCGTGAGGGCCGCGAGCGGATCATCCTCACCGGTGACGTCCCCTCGCCGGCCAACCCGCCGTCGGGCTGCCGCTTCCGCACCCGGTGCTGGAAGGCCCAGGACAAGTGCTCCACCGAGGTCCCGCTGCTTGCGATCCCGGAGCGCTTCCAGGGTGAGGACACCCCGGCCGCGCACGAGTCGGCCTGCCACTTCGCCGAGGAGAAGGACGTCATCCACGCGGCGTAGTTCTCCCGATGTGCACCGAGGGCGCCCCGGCCATCACGGCCGGGGCGCCCTCGCGTCTGTGCCCTCGCGGGGCGTCGTCCGTGTTCTTACGGGTGTCGTAAAGGTGCATACCGCCCGTAGCCGGGTGATATTGGGGCTCTCGGTACAGACCCAGGATCCTCGGGAGGCACCTCATGCGCGGAGCCACGCACGCCAAGTGGGCCGCAGTGGCCGTTGCCGTCGCCCTCACGGCCACGGCCTGCGGCGGCGGCGGAGACGGCGGAGGTGGTGGCGCGGACGGCATCGTGAGCTCTTCGTGGGGCGACCCGCAGAACCCGCTGGAGCCCGCGAACACCAACGAGGTCCAGGGCGGCAAGGTCCTCTCCATGATCTTCCGGGGGCTCAAGCAGTACGACCCGAAGACCGGCGCGGCCAACGACATGCTCGCCGAGAAGATCGAGACCACGGACTCCACGAACTTCACCATCACCGTCAAGGACGGCTGGACCTTCTCCAACGGTGAGGCGGTCACCGCGAACTCCTTCGTTGACGCCTGGAACTACGGCGCCCATCTGAAGAACAACCAGAAGAACGCCTCCTTCTTCGGCCAGATCGAGGGCTACGACCAGGTCCACCCCGAGAAGGGCGAGCCGACCGCCGAGACGATGTCCGGCCTGAAGGTCGTCGACCCGCAGACCTTCACGGTCAAGCTCACCCAGAAGTTCTCCACCTGGCCCGACACCCTCGGCTACGCCGCCTTCGCGCCGCTCCCGAAGTCCTTCTTCGACGACCACGCGGCCTGGCTCAACCAGCCCGTCGGCAACGGCCCGTACACGGTCTCCTCGTACGCCAAGGGCTCCCAGATGGAGCTGGTGCGCTGGGACGAGTACCCCGGCGAAGACAAGGCGCAGAACGGCGGCGTGACCCTCAAGGTCTACACCGACAACAACACCGCCTACACCGACCTGACGGCCGGCAACCTCGACCTCGTCGACGACGTGCCCGCCTCGCAGCTGAAGAACGTCCAGGCGGACCTCGGCGACCGGTACATCAACGTCCCGGCCGGCATCATCCAGACCCTCGGCTTCCCCTTCTACGACCCGGCCTGGAACAAGCCGGGCCAGGAGAAGCTCCGCCAGGGCCTCTCCCGGGCGATCAACCGCCAGCAGATCACCGACACCATCTTCCAGAAGACCCGCACCCCCGCCGTCGACTGGACCTCCCCGGTCCTCGGCGCGGACGGCGGCTTCAAGGACATCTGCGGCGACTTCTGCAAGTACGACCCGGCGGCGGCCAAGCAGCTGGTCCAGGAGGGTGGCGGCATCCCCGGCGGCACGATGAAGATCTCGTACAACGCCGACACCGGCTCCCACAAGGAGTGGGTGGACGCCGTCTGCAACTCCATCAACAACGCGCTGGGCAACAACACGGCCTGCGTCGGCAACCCGATCGGCACCTTCGCCGACTTCCGCAGCCAGGTCTCCACGCAGAAGATGCCCGGACCGTTCCGGGCCGGCTGGCAGATGGACTACCCCCTCATCCAGAACTTCCTCCAGCCGCTGTACTACACCGACGCCTCCTCCAACGACGGCAAGTACAGCGACCCGCAGTTCGACAAGCTCGTCGACCAGGCCAACGCCGAGTCCGACATCGCCAAGGCCGTGGAGACCTTCCAGCAGGCCGAGGAGGTCCTGCGCGACGACATGGGCGCGATCCCGCTCTGGTACCAGAACGGCAGCGCCGGCTACTCCGAGCGGGTCTCCAACGTGACCCTCAACCCCTTCAGCGTCCCGGTCTACGACCAGATCAAGGTCAACTGACGCAGCGCGTCGGCGTACGGCCCGGCCCGGCGTTGCCCTCCCGCGCGCCGGGCCGTGCGCCTACCCCACACCCCCGGAGCCCCTCATGGGTCGTTATGTGATCCGGCGTCTGCTGCAGATGATCCCGGTCTTCATCGGCGCCACCCTGCTGATCTTCCTGATGGTGACCGTGATGGGCGACCCCATCGCGGGCCTCTGCGGCGACCGCGCCTGCGATCCCGCGACCGCCGCCCAGCTGGAGAAGGAGTTCGGCCTCGACAAGCCCGTCTGGCAGCAATACCTGACCTACATGGGCAACATCTTCACCGGCGACTTCGGTACGGCCTTCAACGGCCAGCCGGTGACCGAGCTGATGGCCAGCGCCTTCCCGGTCACCATCCGGCTCACCATCGTGGCGATCCTCTTCGAGATCGTCATCGGCATCAGCCTCGGCGTCCTGACGGGCCTCAAGCGCGGCCGCCCCGTCGACACCACCGTGCTGCTGCTGACCCTGGTCGTCATCTCGATCCCGACCTTCGTCACCGGTCTGCTGCTCCAGCTGCTCCTCGGCGTGAAGTGGGGCTGGATCAAGCCCGCCGTCTCCTCCGAGGCCACCTTCGACGAGCTGATCGTCCCCGGCCTCGTCCTCGCCTCCGTCTCCCTCGCCTACGTCACCCGGCTCACCCGGACCTCGATCGCGGAGAACAAACGCGCCGACTACGTCCGTACCGCCGTCGCCAAGGGCCTGCCGCGCCACCGGGTCATCACCCGTCACCTGCTGCGCAACAGCCTCATCCCGGTCATCACCTTCATCGGCGCCGACATCGGCGCGCTGATGGGCGGCGCGATCGTGACCGAGCGGATCTTCAACATCCACGGCGTCGGCTACCAGCTCTACCAGGGCATCGTCCGGCAGAACACCCAGACCGTCGTGGGCTTCGTGACCATCCTCGTCATCGTCTTCCTGCTGGCCAACCTCCTGGTCGACCTCCTGTACGCCGTCCTTGACCCGAGGATCCGCTATGCCTGAGCCCCTGCAGCCGCATGAGCCGTTCGACGACGGGCGCGCCATCGACCACACCGGGGCGGGCGCCGGCACGGACCTCGCCATGGAGGAGGGCGAGTCGCTGGAGAAGACCCCCGGCGGCCCCCTCGGCACCGGACCGGCCGGCAAGCCGCGCTCGCTCTGGTCCGACGCCTGGCACGACCTGCGCCGCAACCCGGTCTTCATCGTCTCCGGCCTGATCATCCTCTTCCTCGTGATCATCTCCATCTGGCCGTCCCTGATCGCCAGCGGAGACCCCCTCCAGTGCGACCTGTCCAAGGCCCAGGAGGGCTCCCAGCCCGGCCACCCCTTCGGCTTCAACGGCCAGGGCTGCGACGTGTACACCCGTACGGTCTACGGCGCCCGGACCTCCGTCGCCGTCGGCGTCCTCGCCACCCTCGGCGTCGCGCTCCTCGGCTCGCTCCTCGGCGGCCTCGCGGGCTTCTACGGCGGCGGCTGGGACGCGGTCCTCTCCCGGATCACCGACGTCTTCTTCGCCATCCCCGTCGTCCTCGGCGGCCTGGTCCTGCTGTCGGTCGTCACCAGCGCCACCATCTGG
Organism: Streptomyces sp. NPDC014870; assembly: GCF_043081505.1. Classification (NCBI taxonomy): domain Bacteria; kingdom Bacillati; phylum Actinomycetota; class Actinomycetes; order Kitasatosporales; family Streptomycetaceae; genus Streptomyces; species Streptomyces sp. NPDC014870. The sequence goes on along the minus strand of NZ_JBIBWQ010000008.1, from coordinate 177,480 downwards.
CCCGTCATCGGCTTCATGATCCTGCTCGGCTGGCCGCAGATCTCCCGCATCGCCCGAGGCTCGGTCATCACCGCCAAGCAGAACGACTACGTGCAGGCGGCCCGCGCGCTCGGCGCCTCCAACTCCCGCATGCTGCTGCGCCACATCGCGCCCAACGCCATCGCCCCGGTCATCGTCGTCGCGACCATCGCCCTCGGCACGTACATCTCCCTGGAGGCGACCCTGTCGTACCTCGGCGTCGGTCTGAAGCCGCCCACCGTCTCCTGGGGCATCGACATCTCCTCGGCCTCGCAGTACATCCGCAACGCCCCGCACATGCTGCTCTGGCCGGCCGGCGCGCTCGCCATCACCGTGCTCGCGTTCATCATGCTCGGCGACGCGGTGCGCGACGCCCTCGACCCGAAGCTGAGGTAGGCGCCCATGCTGCTCGAAGTGCGCGATCTGCACGTGGAGTTCCACACCCGGGACGGGGTGGCCAAGGCGGTCAACGGAGTCAGCTACTCGGTCGACGCGGGCGAGACCCTGGCCGTCCTCGGCGAGTCCGGCTCCGGCAAGTCCGTCACCGCCCAGGCCATCATGGGCATCCTCGACATCCCGCCCGGGAAGGTCACCGACGGCGAGATCCTCTTCCAGGGCCAGGACCTGCTGAAGCTCAAGGAGGACGCGCGGCGCAAGATCCGGGGCGCGAAGATGGCGATGATCTTCCAGGACGCGCTGTCCTCCCTCAACCCGGTGATCAGCGTCGGCGACCAGCTCGGCGAGATGTTCCAGGTCCACCAGGGGATGTCCCGCAAGGACTCCCGGGCCAAGGCGGTCGAGCTGATGGACCGGGTCCGCATCCCGGCCGCCAAGGAGCGGGTCGGGCAGTACCCGCACCAGTTCTCCGGAGGCATGCGCCAGCGCATCATGATCGCGATGGCGCTCTCCCTCGAACCCGACCTGATCATCGCGGACGAGCCGACGACCGCCCTCGACGTGACCGTCCAGGCCCAGGTCATGGACCTCCTCGCCGAGCTCCAGCGCGAACTCAACATGGGCCTGATCCTGATCACCCACGACCTCGGCGTGGTCGCCGACGTCGCCGACAAGATCGCGGTCATGTACGCGGGCCGGATCGTCGAGACCGCCCCCGTCCACGAGATCTACAAGGCACCCGCCCACCCCTACACCCGGGGTCTGCTCGACTCGATCCCGCGCCTGGACCAGAAGGGCCAGGAGCTGTACGCGATCAAGGGCCTGCCCCCGAACCTCCTTGCCATCCCGCCCGGCTGCGCCTTCAACCCGCGCTGCCCGCTGGCCAGGGACGTCTGCCGGACCGACGAACCGCCGCTGTACGACGTGTCCGAGGAACGCCACAGCGCGTGCCACTTCTGGCAGGAGGCCCTCCGTGGCTGAGCCGATCCTCGAAGTCCGCGACCTCTACAAGCACTACCCGCTCACCCGGGGCATCGTCATCAAGAAGCAGGTCGGCGCGGTCAAGGCCGTCGACGGCGTCGACTTCGACCTGCGCGCGGGGGAGACCCTCGGCATCGTCGGCGAGTCCGGCTGCGGCAAGTCGACCGTCGCGAAGATGCTGGTCAACCTGGAGCGCCCGACCTCCGGGGCGATCCGCTACAAGGGCGACGACATCACCACGCTGTCGCCGAAGGCGCTGCGCGCGGTCCGCCGCAACATCCAGATGGTCTTCCAGGACCCGTACACCTCGCTCAACCCGCGCATGACGGTCGGCGACATCATCGGGGAGCCGTACGAGATCCATCCCGAGGTCGCCCCCAAGGGCGACCGGCGGCGCAAGGTCCAGGACCTGCTCGACGTCGTCGGCCTCAACCCGGAGTACATCAACCGCTATCCGCACCAGTTCTCCGGCGGTCAGCGCCAGCGCATCGGCATCGCGCGCGGCCTCGCGCTCCAGCCGGAGATCATCGTCGCCGACGAACCGGTCTCGGCGCTCGACGTCTCCGTCCAGGCGCAGGTCGTGAACCTCCTCGAGAAGCTCCAGGACGAGTTCAGCCTGAGCTACGTCTTCATCGCCCACGACCTGTCGATCGTGCGGCACATCTCCGACCGGGTCGGCGTCATGTACCTCGGCCGGATCGTCGAGATCGGCACCGACAGCCAGATCTACGACCACCCCACCCACCCGTACACCCAGGCCCTGCTGTCGGCGGTCCCGGTGCCCGACCCGGACGCCCGGGAGCACCGGGAGCGGATCATCCTCAGCGGGGACGTGCCCTCGCCCGCGAACGTCCCCTCCGGCTGCCGCTTCCGCACCCGCTGCTGGAAGGCGCAGGAACGCTGTGCGCTCGAAGTGCCGTTGCTGGCGGTCCCGGCGGTCTTCCGGCTCGCGGACACCCCCGCGAAGCACGACTCCGCCTGCCACTTCGCTGAGGAGAAGCACGTGGTGCCGACGGAGGAGGAGCTGGGGAAGAAGCCGGGCGAGCCGGGGAAGCAGCCCGGCGAGCCGGGGGCGGAACCCGGGGAGCCGGGCGACGAGGATCAGGGCAAAACCCTGTGAACCACCGTCACCTGCCTTAACACAGAGGCAACTCGACCGACCCGGATCCGATATACGAACGCGTCAAGCTCGACAGCGTACGGCCGTGCGGGTGCCGTAGGCCGGCCGGAGCGCGCCATGTCGCCCCGGCCGGCCGCCACCGCCGTTCCACTTGCCGGTCGAATATGCGGAACCGCTTGTTTCGACGCGTGGTAGCCGTGAGTATCGGCTCCGTGACAGTGACACGACCGGCACGTCTCACCGGCGCCGCGCTGTGCGGGGCGCTCGCGCTCGTCATCGTCGTCTGGCTCCTGCGGGACCTCGCGGCCTTCGGCTCGCCCGCCGACCTCGGCTGGTACTGGGCGGGCGACCACGCCTTCCTGCTGCGGAGCAGGTCCGCCACGTCCCTGCTCGACCCCCTCCTGCTCGTCGCCTACGCCGCCACCGCCGTCGCCGCGCTCCGTTCCTCCCTCGCCGCGCCCGCGCTCGCCGCCGCCGGGGCCGTCACGCTCGCGCTGCGGCTGCCGGGACTGTGGGCCACCGGCGTCGAGGCCCTCGTCACGACCCTGCTCACGCTCGCCCTCGCCACCGGACTCGTCGTCACGGCCGCCCTGGGGCGCCGAGACGCCTCCGAGCGCCCGGCCCGCCCCCGTACGGCCCCGGCCGTCGCCGCCGGTGTGCTGTGCGCGGTGGCCGCCGTCGCCTGGGTGGCCTGGGAGGTGCACTGGGCGCGGGACCTGCCGGTCGAGGCGACCGTCGACCGGTTCACCGGCGGCCGCTCGCTCCTCCTGCCCGCTCTCGCGGTCCCGCCGGCCTGGCTCAACCTGATGCTGGCGGCCCTCTTCCTGGCCGCCGCGGGCAGCGCGTTCGTCCGCGCCCCGCACGCCCGGCCGCTCGGCCTGCTCGCGGGGCTGCTCCTGGCGGGCGGGGGGCTCGCAGGGGTCGCCACGGCGTTACGGACCGGTGGCTGGGCCGGACACCTCGCCGGGCTCGACGAGACCGGCCGACTGACCTTCGCCACCTCCGCGTACGGGCTGCTCGCCGGGGCCGCCGTACTCGTCCTGTCCGCAGTGCGCGGGGCGCCCCACCCCGCCGCACGCGGTCCGGTGGCCGCGCTGCCACCGGCCCCGCCGCACCCCCGCCCACCGGGCTGGTGAGCCCTCAGGGCGTGTTGAAGCCCTGGTGCTCCAGGCCCAGCGAGCGCTTCAGGAACTCCACCTGAAGCAGCAACAGGTTCTCCGCCACCTGCTCCTGCGGGGTCATGTGGGTCACGCCCGTCAGCGGCAGCACCTCATGGGGGCGCCCCGCCGCGAGCAGCGCGGAGGAGAGCCGCAGGGTGTGGGCGACCACCACGTTGTCGTCGGCCAGACCGTGGATGATCATCATCGGCCGGGCGGGCTCCTCGGGGGCCACCAGACCGTCGTCGGTGACCAGCGAGTTCGCCGCGTAGACCTCCGGGTCGTCCTGCGGTGTCCCGAGATACCGCTCCGTGTAGTGGGTGTCGTAGAGCCGGAAGTCCGTCACCGGCGCGCCCACGACCGCCGCGTGGAAGACGTCCGGTCTCCGCAGCACCCCGAGCGCCGCGAGATAGCCGCCGTACGACCAGCCCCGGATCGCCACCCGCCCCAGATCGAGCGGGAAGTCCTTGGCGAGCGCGTGCAGCGCCTCGATCTGGTCGTCGAGGGTCGGCGTCAGGTCGTTCTTGATCGCCTTCTCCCAGCCGGGCGACCGGCCAGGCGCGCCCCGCCCGTCCGCCACGATCACCGCGAACCCCTGGTCGGCGAACCACTGCGAGGTCAGGTGCGGGTTGTGCGCGGCGACCACCCGCTGGCCGTGCGGACCGCCGTACGGATCCATCAGCACGGGAAGCGGCCCGTCCCCTTCCGTGTACCCGGAGGGGAGCAGCACGGCGCACGGAATCCGCCGTGCGCCCCCCTCGACGAGCCGCACGTCCGCCGAGAGCACCGGCTTCTCCGCGTACGAGCCGATCATCGCCACCTCCGCGCCGTCCCGCAGCACCCGCGCCACGCTCCCCGGCGCGTCCGGCCGTGCCGAGACGAGCACCGTCACCCCGCCGCCGCGCACCGCCGAGTGGACCCCCACACCCTCCGAGATCCGCTCCGCGCCCCGCTCGCCGACCCGGTAGACGTGGATCTCCCCGGTCTCCGGCTCCGCCCGCTCCTCGCCCGCCGAGGCCGACACCAGGACGTCGTCCGCCCCGACGTCCAGGACCGCGCGGACGTGGAGCGCCGCACTTGTCAGCGCCCGGTCCCCGACCGCGAGCACCCGGGCCCCGCCCTCGTCCGCGATCCGCACCAGCCGCTCATCGACGCCGCCTTCCGGACCGAGCTCCTGCGGCGCCCACGCCGGCGCCCCCGGCAGCAGCTCCAGCCAGACCGGGTCCTCCTCCACGCGCACCGTCCGCGTCGCCCCGGTCGACGGGTCCACCGCCAGATGCAGCTGGGTCCGCTGGTCCCGGGCCTGCACGAGCAGCAGCGGCGCCCCGTCCGCCGACCAGTGCACCCGCGCCAGATACGGGTACCGCTCCCGGTCCCACTCGACCTCGGTCCGCTCCCCGGCCAGATCCACCACGTACAGCCGCACGTCCGCGTTCGGCGTCCCCGCCGCCGGGTACGGCACCACCTGGGGCTCCCGCTCCGGATGCGCGGGATCGGCGATCCACCAGCGCCGCACGGCCCGGTCGTGCGCCCGCGCCACCAGCAGCCGGTCCGAGTCGGGCGACCACCAGAACCCGCGCGAGCGGCCCATCTCCTCGGCCGCGACGAACTCCGCGAGCCCATACGTGGTGTGCGCGTCCTCCGGCTCAGCGAGCGCCCGGTCGCCCTCCCCGTCCGCACCCGTCACCCGCAACGCCCCGCCCACCACGTAGGCCACGTACCGCCCGTCCGGCGACGGCCTGGGGTCGATCACCGGGCCCGGTACCGGGAGTTCCCGCGCGGTCCCGGCCCGCAGCTCCGCCGCGAACAGCCGCCCCGAGAGTGCGAAAGCGGCCAACTCCACGGCCGCGTCCACCGCGTACCCGACGATCCCGCCGGACCCCTCGCGGCTCCGCTCGCGCCGCGCCCGCTCCTCCGCCGACAACTCCTCTGCCGCGCCCGCGAGCAACGCCTCCGGGTCTGCCGCGAGCCGCTCCCGGGGATCGTCCGTCAGGTCCAGGACCCAGAGCGCGTGGCTGCGTTCGGTGCCGGACGAGGACCGTACGAAGACCACGCGCGCACCGTCCGGGGAGACCGTGAACGTGCGCGGAACGCCCAGCGTGAAGCGCTGGGTCCGGGCGTACTGACGCGGGAACGACAGTGGATGCGACGGCAGTTGTGTGGAGGTCATGCGTCCGAAACTAGCGCTGTGCGCCCCCTCTGTGCCCCCGTACACCATCAATGCGGTGCCACACATAGTTATGATCCGTAGCGCTGGGTGGGTAGGGGACTCCTGACATCTGGCACATGCTCGCCGACCTGACCGTCCGAATATCCGACCGATGAAGTGTGGAGGTGAACCGCCGTGGCACTCTCGATTTCGGCGGTGGTGCTGCTGGCGATCGTCGTCTTCCTGCTGATCCGGAAATCCGGGCTGAAGGCTGGACATGCGGCGGTCTGCGCGCTCCTGGGGTTCTATCTGGCGAGCTCGTCCATCGCCCCGTCCATCAGCACGCTCACCACGAACGTGGCGGGCATGATCGGCGGCCTCAAGTTCTGAGCCGCGTGCTCGTCACAGGCCCTGCCTCGTAGGGTGGGGCCATGACGGTTCTCCCAGCCCGTCGTCTGCTCCTGGTGCACGCGCACCCCGACGACGAGTCGATCAACAACGGCGCCACCATGGCCAGGTACGCGGCCGAGGGCGCCCAGGTCACGCTCGTGACCTGCACACTCGGCGAGGAGGGCGAGGTCATCCCGCCCGCGCTCGCCCATCTCGCGCCCGACCGGGAGGACCGGCTCGGGCCCCATCGCGTCGGCGAGCTGGCCGACGCGATGAAGGAGCTGGGTGTCACCGACCACCGCTTCCTCGGCGGCCCCGGCCGCTTCCGCGACTCCGGGATGATGGGCGTCGAGCAGAACCGGCGCCCGAACGCGTTCTGGAACACGGACGTCGACACCGCCGCCGCGTACCTGGTCGAGATCGTCCGCGAGACCCGTCCCCAGGTCATGGTCACCTACGACCCCGACGGCGGCTACGGCCACCCCGACCACATCCAGGCCCACCGCGTCGCCATGCGCGCCGCCGAGCTGGCCGAGGACCCCGCGTACCGCCCCGACCTCGGCCCGGCCCACACGATCGCGAAGATCTACTGGAACCGCGTCCCACGTCCGCTCGTCGAGGCCGCCTTCGCCCGGCTGCGCGCCGAGGGCGCCGGCTTCCCCGGCATCGCGGACGTCGACGACGTGCCGGGGGTCGTGGACGAGGCGCTGATCAGCGCCGAGATCGACGGCGAGAGTGCCGGAGAGCCGGCCTGGGCGGCCCGCAAGACCGCCGCGATGCGCGCCCACGTCACCCAAATCGCCGTCGAGGGTCCGTTCTTCGCGCTCTCCAACGACCTGGGACAGCCGATCCTCACCACGGAGCACTACCAGTTGGTCAGGGGTACGCCGGGCGCGCCGGAGGGCGTGCGCGAGACCGACCTCTTCGCGGGCATCGAGGCGGACCGTGCGACCGACGCCCCGCGGGACGGGGGTGCGTGACGGTGAAGATCGTCTGGTACGTCGTCCTGGTGATCCTCGGCGCCCTCGTCGGCATCGCGGGCTCCTTCGTGCAAAACGCCTGGTTCCCCGGCGGGTTGATCCTCGCCCTGCTCGCCACCGCGGCCGTCTTCTACGGCGGGCTGCGGGCCACCGACACCCAGCTCGGCGTCGTGGCCCCCGGCGCGGCCTGGCTCGTCGCCGTGGTGCTGCTCAGCCTCGGACGCCCGGAAGGCGACGGGGTCTTCGGCGGCGGAGTCGCCGAAGTGATCTACCTGCTCGGTGGCATGGCGATCGCTGTGATGTGTGCCACGATGTCGCGGCTCGGCCGACCGGCCCCGTGAACAGGGTGACTTGAGAGAAGCTTCGGTGAAGGGGTGCCCGGACTTCTGCCGGATTGCCCCGTCCTGGGTCCCCGGTCGTCGGGTGCCTGTCCGCCCCGCCCAGTATGGTGGTGCGCGCCGCCGAGCCGCCCGGGTACACGAGCACCAGCAAGAGCGGGCGGTGGAGCCAACCGGGAGATCCTGCTTTGAGTCGTGAAACTGGTCGAGACACCGATAGTTCGTCCTCCGGCGCCCAGGGGCGCGGTGGAGCCGCGTACCCCTCGGGTACACCGCCGTACGGATCCCGCCAGTATCCGTCGCTCCACCCCACGCAGGACGGGTCCGACGAGACGGCCGCCGCCGCGCCGAGCGCTCCTCCGCTGCCGGAAGAGCCCAAGACCGAGACCACGCTGACCACGCGCATCCGGATCAACATCCCGGGTTCGCGGCCGATCCCGCCCGTGGTCGTCCGCAAGCCGGTCGGCGACAGCGGCTCGGCGGCGGGGCCCGCCCCGGCCGCCGAGGCCCCGGCACCGGCCCCCGCGCCCGAGGCGCCTGCCGCCCCGGCGCCGCCGGCTGCCGCGGAGCCGCCGAAGGCCGAGGAGAAGCCGACCAGCGACTGGTTCGCCCCGCGCAAGTCGGCCGCGCCCGACGCGCCGGCCACCCCGGCCCCCTCGGCGCCGTCTCCGGCCGCCCCGGCCGCCCAGTCGGGTCTCGCGGGGCTGTCCCAGCCCCCGGGCGCGGGCGCGCCGCGCCCCGGCGCCTCCGGTCCGCGCCCCTCGGGCCCGGGCGGTACGCCCCCCGCGGGGGTACGGCCCCCGGCCACGGGCGGCCCGACGCGCGGCGCCGGTTTCGCCGGTCCCGCGACGGGCGGCATCCCGAAGGTCGGCGGCGCGTCCATCTCGGCCACGCCCGCTTCCGGTACGCCGATGTTCCTCACGAACCCGCCGCAGGACGATGCCGCGTACGGCCCCGACGGCGCCCCCTACGCCCAGGGCGCCCCGCAGGGCCCCGGTGCGCCGCAGCGTCCGACGGGTCCGAACGGCCCGACCACGGGCCCGGTGCTGGGCAACGCGACGCTGGGCGGCGGCCCCATGGGGGGCGGCACCATGGGCGGTGGCGCGCCCCTGGCCGGCGGCCCCGTCGCGGGCAACCCGCTGGCGGGCATGGGCACCCCCGCGGGCGGCAACCCGCTGGCGGTCGGTGACCCCTTCGGGGGAGCGCCCAGGATGTCCGACGACACCGCCGTCCTGACGCCCCAGGGCCCCGGCCCGATCACCCCCGGCCAGACCCCGCCCGGCGGCGGCCATGTCTCCGGGGACACGCTCACCAGCGGCATCCCGGTCGTCCCCGCGGGCCCCGACCGGACGCCCCGCTCCCCGGACGGCGGCTTCTCGACCCCCGAGTACGTCGGCGGCGCCCCGGCCGCCCCGCGCCCCGCGCCCGCGTCCCCCGCCCCCGCCGCCTCCACGGCCCGCTCCTCCGCCCCGCAGAAGAAGGGCCGCTCCAAGCTGGTCCTCGTCGGCGCGGGCGTCGTCGGCCTGGCCGGTGTCGCCTACGGCGCCGGGCTGCTCCTCAACCACTCCGACGTCCCCAAGGGCACGACCGTCCTCGGTGTCGACATCGGCGGCGGTACGAAGGAGGAGGGGGTCAACAAGCTGGAGGCCGCCCTCGGCAAGCGGGCCCACGCCCCGCTCCAGCTCAGCATCGGCGGCAAGACCGTCACGCTCTCCCCGGACAAGGCCGGTCTCGCCCTGGACAGCCAGGAGACCGTCCGCGCGGCGGCCGGCAGCGACTACAACCCCGTCTCCGTGATCGGCTCCCTGTTCGGCGGCGAGCGGGTCGCGCAGCCGAAGCTCCCGGTCGACGAGGAGAAGCTGGCCGTCGCCCTGACCGACCTGGCCGGCACCTCGGGCTCGGCGACCGACGGGCGGATCACGTTCGCCCCCAACAAGGTCACCGCCGTGGAGGGCAAGCCGGGCCAGGGTCTGGACGTCGGCCGTTCGATGCTCTTCGTCAAGGACGCGTTCCGCGCCCAGGTCGAGACGGGCAAGGCGAAGACGGTCGAGCTGCCCGTCGTCACCCGCCAGCCGTCGATCACCAAGGCCGAGCTGGACCGGGCGATGAAGGAGTTCGCCCAGCCGGCGATGTCCGACGCGATCGTGATCAAGGCGGGCGCGAAGGAGATCAAGTTCGGTCCGGCGCGCTCGCTGCCGCAGATCCTCTCCATGAAGGCCGTCGACGGCCGCCTGGTGGAGGTCTACGACAAGAAGGCGATCGACCGCCTCCTGGACGGCGTCTTCGACGGCATCATGATCACCAAGGCCGACGGCAAGAAGCACCAGGTCTCCGCCGACGACGTCGCGTTCGTCATGCGTGACGCCCTGATGGGCAAGACCCCTGCCGAGCGGACGAAGACGATCGACCTGACCGGCCAGGGCTGACCCGGCCGCTCCACGCGAAGAGGGCCCGTCCCACCGGTCATGACGGTGGAACGGGCCCTTCCGCGTACCCGCCTCAGTCGCGGCGGTACTGTGCCGGCGAGTTCTTCGTCGCCGGGTCCTCGTACGAGCCCGCCTTCCCACGGTCCACGTGGAAGGTGGTCAGCGTGGAGACGGGGGACGCCGGGTCACGGCGGTCGTCGATCACCCGCATGTGCGCGCTCAGGCGCTCCGGGGTGACCTCGTACACGTCGTAGCCGTACCGGTTGCCCTCGAAGTACTTCAGGTGCGGGTTGCCCGCGCCCATGACCGGTCCGTTGGTCGCGTTCCAACTCGCCGAGTACGCGCCCGAGGTGACCGAGTGCGCCGTGAACTCCGTACCGATGACGGGCGAGGAGACATCGTCGAAGTCGGGCCGGATGTCGTCGACGAACGCCGAGTGCCAGTCGCCGGTCACGACGACCAGGTCCTCCATGCCGGTGCTGTGCACATGGCCGAGGACCTCCTTGCGCTCGGCGCGGAAGCCGTCCCACTGGTCGGTGAACATGTACGAGCCGCCCGGGCGGCTCCGCAGCTGGCTGAGCATGATCGAGTTGGCCCACACGTGCCAGGTGTCGGGGGCGGTCTCGATGTTCTTCCTCAGCCACGACTTCTGCCCGGCGCCCAGGATCGTCCCGTCGGTGAGGTTCTGCGCGGAGCGGTACGAACGCAGGTCGAGGACGGTCAGCTCCAGCAGGTTGCCCCAGCGGCGCACCCGGTGGATCTCGGGGTCCGGCAGCGCGGCCGTGGTCCCGGCGCCGCCGTCGCGGTGCGGCATGTTCTCGTACCAGGCCTGGTACGCGGCGGCCCGGCGCTGCATGAACGGCGCGCCGCCGCCCGTACCGGAGTAGTCGTTGGCGACCTCGTGGTCGTCCCAGGTCAGGTACCAGGGGTGGGCCGCGTGCGCCTCGCGCAGGGAGGCGTCGCCCTTGTAGAGCGCGTGCCGGCGGCGGTAGTCGGCGACCGTGAAGATGCCCGGGCCCTCGTGGTCGCGGACGTGGTCAGCGGGGACGCCGCCGACCTGGCCGTGCTCGTAGATGTAGTCGCCGAGGTGGACGACGAAGTCGACCTTCTCGCGGGCGATCCCACGGTGGGCCGCGTAGAAACCGTCGTGGAACGCCTGGCAGTTGGCGGTGGCGAAGCGGACCGAGGAGACGTCGCCGACGGGCGCGGTCTTCGTGCGGCCGATCCGGCTCCGCTTCCCGAGCGCCTTGAAGGCGTACCAGTAGTGGACGCCCGGACGCAGCCCGGAGACCGGCACGTGCACGCTGTGGCCGAGCGTCGCGGAGGCGGGCACGCAGCCGCGCGCGACGACGCGCCGCAGCCTGGGGTCGGTCGCGACGACCCACTCGACCTCGACGATCTCGCTCAGCCGCTGCTCGGCGGCGAGCGGTTCGGGGGCGAGCCGGGTCCAGAGCACGACGCTGTGCGGCTGCGGGTCGCCGGAGGCGACACCCAGCGTGAACGGCGCCGGGTCGTAGTCGGCGCCGAGCGCCTGGGCGGCCTCCAGGGCCTGCGCGGGCGACAGGCCGGCGGCCAGCGGCCAGGCGAGGTTCAGTGCCCCGGCGGCGCCGGCGGCCTTGAGCAGGTCGCGTCGGTTGAGCCTGGTCACTTGTATCCCTCCGTGGCGTGCAGCGTGAGCGATATGGCGTCGGCGTAACCGTCGTTGGACGTCCCGCCGCCGCTGCGGGTGAAGACGAGCAGCACGCGCGCGGTGCGCGCCGTGCGCGGCACGCGCGCGGTGGCGGTGCGCTCCAGGAGCGCGGTACGGGACAGCCGCTCGCCGGCCGTCACGGGACCGAGCACGGACAGGGCGACGGGCGTGCCCCGCTCGTCCCGGAACTCGACGGAGAGCCGCGCCCCGTCCTCCTGCGTGGCGTACCCGCCCAGCCACCCGGCGAGCGTGTAGCTCACGTGCCCCGCGTCGATGTGCCGCCACCCCGTGGCGCCGTGCCGCGGCAGGGCGATGTCCTGGACGAGCGCGGTACGCGGGCTGCTGCCCCCGGAGAAGAACCGCGTGCCCCGCTCGGCGGGCCCGGGGTCCCCGGCCCCCGGGTAGCCGTTCCCCAGGGTGTACGAGATGAGCGCGGGCGCCCCTTCGGCCACCACCCACCCGGTCACCGCACCGACGGGATCGGCAGCCCCGCCGGGCCCGCTCTCCGCGTCGCCGTTGACTACGAGATTCACTCGAGCCTCCTCGATCAAGCGCTGTTCGTTGTGCACATGGCGCGTGTATCCGAGCAGTTGGGAGTGAACTCTTGAAGGCCGCTCGGGGAACGGCGACCGGGAGTTGTACAGACAACTACCGGGTAGGGGAGGGGTGATGCTCGTGTCGACGGCGGCTGCGGGAGAGAATGTCTGTATGACCGACGATCAGATTCCCGCATCGGATACGCATACGACTCCGGATACGGCTGCGGAGCCCGAGGTTCGCTGCAACGAGCCCGGACCGGACAGCTGGACGATTCTTCCGCAGGGGGGTTCCTTCTGCGACCTGCCGCGCGGCCACGACGGACTGCACTTCGAGACGGGTGCACCCCGTAAGTGGTGGGCCGGCGAGTAGGCCCCTCAGGAGGCGAAGCGGGTGACGTCCGTGATCCGGCAGCTGATCTTGACGGTGACCTGGTCGAGCGACTGGGCCGTCACCCTCGACTGCTGACCGGGCGCGACGTTGTTGGTCGTCGCGTACGCCTCGCTCAGGCGCCTGTTCGCGGCGTCGACGAACTCGACCTGGACCATGTAGGTGCTGGCCTTGCTGGACCGGTTGGTGATCAGCAGTTCCGCGCTCGGCCACTTCGTCACCGAGTCCACCTCGCACGCGGCGATCCGCACGTCGCCCCGGGGCCCGTTCTCCTCCTGCGGTGTGGCCGGACTCGTCGGGGTCCTGCGCTCCGGCTCGTCCTCCCCGACGGTCAGCGTGACGGCGGCGACCAGGGCGACGGCCACGGCGATCAGGCCCAGGCACGAGAGCCCGATGATCTTTCCCGTGCTGCGCGTACGGCGAGGCGGCTCACCTCCGCCGCCCGGCTGCGGCTGACCCCAACCGGGCTGGGACTGCTGATGCGACATGGTGAAAGGGTTCGGCCGGACCTGCCGGCCCGCATCCGGACTACTCCGAACAGTCCAGGCCGGGCCGTCGCCCGGTGCCGGCTGCTGGTACGACTTCGCCGTGTGCGGCACCGTCCTGGCCCCCGGTCTGGCCTCGGCGGACTCGGAGGGCGCGGACACGTTCGCGTCCCGTCACGCGCGGCACTCCGGACTGGTCGGCGTAGGCCTCACCTCCGACCAGCGCCTCGTCGGCTTCGACACCGCCGACCCGACCGACACCTGGTCCTTCGGCCGGATCAAGGGCCTGACCGGGGACAGCAAGCTCGTCGGCATCGACTTCCGCGTCCAGAACGGCAAGCTCTACGGCGTCGGTGACCGGGGCGGCGTCTCCACGGTCGACAGCGACGCCAAGGCCGTCAAGGTCTCGCAGCTGACCGTGGGCCTGCAGGGGCGCCACTTCGGCGTCGACTTCAACCCGCCGCCAACCGTCTGCGCGTCGTCTCCGACACAGGCCAGAACCTGCGCCACAACATCGACGACCCGGCCGCACCGAGGACCACCACCCCGGACGGGGTCCTGACCAACCCCACGATGCCGCCCTCCACCGCTCTCGGGGTCACCGGCGCCGCCTACACCAACAACGACCTCAACCCGGCCACCGCGACCACCCTCTTCGACATCGACACCACCAACGACCGCGTCTCCCTGCAGTCGCCGGCCAACGCGGGCACCCTCGCCCCCACCGGCACCCTCGGAGTGGACGCCGGCCCGTCGGCGGGATTCGACATCTACTACAAGGCCTCCCACGGTTCCAACCACGGTTTCGCCGCCCTGACCACCAGCGGCAAGCAGCGCTTCTACAAGGTCGACGCACTCACGGGACGCGCCACCCTCGTCGGCGCCTTCCCCGCCGCCCACCAGGTCGTCGACGTCGCGCTCCCCCTCGACCAGCGCTGACCCGTCGTCATTTGGAGGAGCCGCCATCACGGATGCACTACCTCAAGTGGTGCGCAGGGAGGACCGAGCTGACGGTGGAACATGTCGACCCGGTCGAGAAGCCGACGCCCAGTCAGCCGTCGCGGTCGACGGAAGGAAGAGACACCGATGCGCTCTGCCCGCATTCTGTTCGCAGCCACTGCCGCAGCCGGCGCGCTGGCCCTCGCCGCACCCGGGGCCTACGCGACCACCGCAGGTGACTGGGACAAGGACGACTCCTCCCACAGCCAGAAGCACGACAAGCCGAAGGGCGGCATGCACACCGGCTCCGGTGCTCTGTCGCTGACCGGCGAAGACCACTGGGACAAGGACAAGGACAAGAAGGACCACTGGGACAAGGACAAGAAGGACCACGACAAGCCGAAGGGCGGCATGCACACCGGCTCCGGCGCCCTCTCCCTCGTCAACGCCGACGACTGGTCCAAGGACAAGGACAAGGAGTGGAAGGACAAGGAGAAGGGCAAGGAGAACGGCTGGAACCACGACAAGCCGAAGGGCGGCATGCACACCGGCTCCGGCGCCCTCTCCCTCGTCAACGCCGACGACTGGTCCAAGGACAAGGACAAGGAGTGGACG
>NZ_JBIBWQ010000008.1:111177-162774 GCF_043081505.1 Streptomyces sp. NPDC014870 | reverse complement strand
GGAAGGACAAGGAGAAGGGCAAGGAAAACGGCTGGAGCCACGAGAAGCCGAAGGGCGGCATGCACACCGGCGGCGGCGGTCTCGCGAGCAGCGGTACGAGCATGACCGGCGGTCTCGTGCTCGCGGGCGGTCTGGCGGCGTACGCCCTCTACCGTCGTAAGAAGGCAGTCGGCACCGCTGCCTGAGTTGTCACTGACGCGGGAGCACCTGCCCCAGGTGGTCCCGCGTCAGGTTTCGTCGCCCCATCCGGCCAGCCGCCACACCGTCGAAAGGTGCACCCGGTGTCGAACCGGCCAGACTCCTCCCCGGGTACGCCCCGCCCCCGGCGCATCCGGCGATGGGTGATCGCCACCGCCTTCTGGACCCTCCTGCTCTCCTCGCTCGTGCTCCTCTTCGGCCCTGGCCTACCCGGATCGGGCGGGAATCCCCCCGCCGACTCCGCCGGAGCCAAGCCGGGAAAGCACGCGCCCGCGGCCACCCCCACTCCCTCACCCCGGGACCACCGACCGGCTCGGCCGACGCATCCGACGATGCCGCGGTCGGCCCCGACCCGCCTGACGATCCCCAAGATCGGGGTCAACGCCCCGTTCACCGGGCTCGCGATCGGCCCCTCCGGCGCACTCGACCCTCCGCCCGCGGACGATACGAACCTGGTCGGCTGGCAGACCGACGGAATCACACCGGGCGAACGGGGCACCGCGGTCATCGCAGGACACCTCGACACCGCGACCTCCCCGGCCGTCTTCGCGCGGCTCTCCGAACTCGTCCCCAGGGACCAGTTCGAAGTCAGGCGCGCCGACGGTACGACCGCCGTCTTCGTGGTCGACTCGGTGGAGAGCTTCAGCAAGGACGACTTCCCCGACGAGCGCGTCTACGCCGACACGCCCGCCGCGCTCGTCCGCCTGATCACATGCGCCGGCGCCTACGACCGCACGGCCAGGGACTACACCGAGAACCTGGTCGTCTTCGCCCACCTCGACGAGCGCGCTCTTGGCGCGACACCGGCGGCCTAGAGGCGCTTCCGCAGGGCCGCGCGGGCGAGAGCGGGCCCGCGTGGTGCGGGCGCGGGTGAACGGGGACCGGTGGGGGAGGCCGGGCGGCAGCCCTCGCAGCGATCCTCGTCCGCCAAGGGCCGGAACAGGTACGCCTGTCCATGCCGCCCGCTCTCGCATTCGCGCAGGCCGGTGACCCGGGGCGCCGGAAGCGGTGGAGGCGGCGGGGCGACCGGGGACACCTCGCGGAGGATGTACCGGAGCAGCCCGCCGGGCCGGTGGATGGGACTGCCCCGGCCGGGCAGGCAGCGGGCGATGGACTCCCGTACGGCATCGGCCGGATGCCCTGCCTCCAGCCAGCGGGCCGCGAGGCCCGCCAACTCGGGGACCATCGCGCGCGGGACGCGCAACCGGGGGTCGAGGGCGGTCAACTCGTCGACGAGTCGACGTGCCTCGGGTGCCTCGGGAACCTCGGGCGGGGGAGGGGTGGAGGTGTTCCCTTCGGGGGTCTTCTCTGGATGACGGCCGACGGCCCGACCGGTCGGCTCACCGGCGGCCGGACGGGTGTCCGCCGGTGGCGGGACGACCGGTGGGTGGGACCGCAGGGAGGCCGCCTCGGCGGCGCCGAGCGGCACGTTGGAGACGAGCTGACGCGTGGCCCACCGCCCGCCGGGCCCCTGCTCGCGCCACTCGTGGACGTAGCCGGCGAGCTTCAACTGCCCCTTGGCGCGAAGGAAGGCGACCTTACGGATGCCCGCCCGTTCGGCGGTCGTGGAGAGCGGCTCGTTGACGCCATCGGGGAGGGAGAGCTGCCAGCAGAGCAGCCGTACGGCGTCGGCGTTGAGGTCCCGGTGGCGGAGGATCTCGTGCGGGATCTGACTGAAGCGCCGAGCCGGAGAGATAGCATGACGAAGCATTCCGGGTGCCCTCCTGTTGGCACTCGAAGTGAAGGCCCTCGGCGCTGGCTGCAACCAGCTCGGGGGCCGCTTTTGTGCTCACCGTACAGCAGGATGAGTGACCGTACGGTCGCCTGCTGTGACGGAGCAGCGGGGGCAACGGCAGGGCGGGAAGCGCAGAATCGGTTCGACCGGCACGTCTCCGCGCAGGGGCGTGTACGTCGTGGTGGGCGTCCAGGTCCGCCCGCCGTCCCGGGAGACGCGCAGCCGCATCACCACTCCCCGCCGTACCGCTGCCGCTTCGCCCGCAGCCACTCCTGGATCTCCCGCGTCTCGCGCGGCGAGGCAGCGCGGAGGTCGTCGGCGCGGATCGTCGCCACGAAGTGCACGAACCGCACGCGCCGGTGCACTCCGTCGACCCCGATGACCTTGCCGGGGCCGTACACGTCAGTTCCGGTGTGCGCGACGAAGGCGCCGGGACCGTGGGGGGTTTGCATTGCTCGCGAGCCCTTTCGCTCTGTGTGTTGTTCCGGTCACACAGTGGCGTGGATCACGTTACGCTCGACAGGGGTTTGCACGTGACAACGCGAGCAGCACGTCGGGGAGTTGGCGATGGCGATCGAGGACAATCCGGTGTCGCGTCGAAAATACGGTGAAGAGCTGAAACGCCGAAGAGAAGCGGCGGGGCTCACGCAGGAGCAGCTGAGCGAGCGCACGATCATCTCGCGCACCCACCTGGCCCACATGGAAGCCGGCCGCCGCCGCCCAGGCGTCGAGGACGCCCGCCGCCTGGACCGCGCGCTGAACCCGGGGGACGACTTCTTCGAACGGTTCCTGCCGGTGCTGGACGGCAAGAAGGTGGCCGAGCACTTCGCGGAGGCGCTGGAGTTCGAGGGCAGGGCAACGTTGATCCGGGTGTACGGCCCGAAGCTGGTGCCCGGACTTCTCCAGACAGAGGCATACGCGAAAGCCGTCCTCGGATCGGGCCATCCGCCGAAGAGCGATGCCGCACGTGACAAGCTCCTGGTCACAAGACTGGAGCGCGCCCGCATCCTGGAAAACTTCGACTCCCCGGTGGTGTGGGCGCTCATGGACGAGGCAGTCCTGAGGCAACACATTGGCGGCCCCGCGGTGATGTGCGAGCAGCTGCGTCACATTGCGCGGCTGGGGGAGAGCCGCCGTATCCGTGTGCACGTCCTCCCCTTCGAGGTCGGTGCGCACGCGATGTTGGAGGGCTTCGTCTCTCTGATGTGGTTCTCGGACCTCCCGCCCATTGCGTACGTGGAAGGCCTCAAGTCAGGCCGTGTCTGGGAGACTCCGTCCGTGGTCCGGGAGTGCCAGGAGGTCTACGATCATGCCCTGGGCGACGCGCTGTCCCACCGCGAGTCGCTGGCTCTGATCAGGTCCGTTGCGGAGGAATACGAGCATGCAGCACGCACCGACAAGCATCCCTGACGCCTCGGTCCTCTCTGCCTGGCGTAAGTCCTCCTACAGCGGTGGCGACAGCGGCGAGTGCCTCGAAGTCAGCGACACCTGGCGCAAGTCGTCCTACAGCGGAGGCGAGAGCGGGGCGTGCCTCGAAGTCAACGACGCCGCTCGCCCCGACCACGTCCCCGTCCGGGACAGCAAGAACCCCACCGGCCCCGCCCTCCTCTTCCCCGCCCTGGCCTGGACGGCGTTCGTGGACGGGGTCAAGGCGTCAGCTGGGCGTCGCTGACACGGCGGCTTCGGCGATCTTCCGGGCTTCCGATTCGCACGTGGATACGGGGTGACGGTTCCCGTCGAGCGCGACCCACAGCACGAGGTTGCCGTCGCGGACGTTCAGCGAGCAGTTCATCCTGTCGTTGGGCGGGTCCCACGATGCCTCGTCGGCGAAGTCGACCGTCGTGTCCTGGCGGGAGGGCGGTCCGGCGTCCCGGTTGAACTTCTCGTGCTGGAGAACTGTGCCGTTCTCGCCCCCTTCCTCCGTGCGCTGCACAGTCCATTGGACGACGGCGTGTGGGCGGGCTGCCCAGTTGGTGGCGGGGTTCTCGCCGTCGTGCCACTCACAGCGGCTTACGTCGAAAGAGCCTGACCTCCCGTTGGCGTCCTGGCTGGTCAGGCGTTCGGGGAGGGGGAGCTTCGGGGCGGCGTCCGCGCAGAGCGGTGTGCTGGCGTACTTGTCGGGCTCGCCGGTACCGATGTTGCGCAGCAGCAGGTACGCACCGACTCCCGTCCCCGCCAGGGCGACCGCGCCGACCGTGGCGAGGGCGACCAGCTTGCCGCGCCTGGGCGGGCGCGGTGTGGGCGTCGGGGGCGGCGGTGTGGCTGCCGCCGTGACGGTCTCGGCGTCTTGGTCGATGTCGGCCAGGCGCACCGGTTCCGTCTCGGGCCGTGGCTCGGGTTCGGGATCTGGTTCTGGTTCTGGTTCTGGTTCGAGATCTGGTTCGGACTGAGGCGACGCGGCGGATGTGCACCGGGCACTGTCACCCTCGGCGCCCTCGCTCAGCAGCTCGTCCAGTCGGTCCTTCTGGTCGGCGATCAGCCCGTGGACGGCGGGTGGCCACGGCCTGGTCGCGGGCCGGACCGGGCCCAGCAGGTCCCGTAGCTCCGCCAGGGCAGGTCGTCGGGCCGGGTCCTTCGTGAGGCAGCGGGCAACGATCGGACGTAGATCATCCGGCACGTCGTCGAGGTCGGGCTCGGTGTGGACGACGTTGTGGAGCGTCAGGAACACCGACGCGGCGGCGAACGGGGCTCGGCCAGTCGCCGCGAGGGCGAGGACCGAGCCGAGGGAAAAGACGTCGCTCGCCGGGGTGAGTTCCTTGCTCTCCGCCTGCTCGGGCGACATGAACGGAGGCGAGCCGATCGCCCAGCCCGTCTGCGTCAGCGCGGTCGACCCCTCCGGCTCGGCGGCTCGTGCGATGCCGAAGTCGATGACGCGGACGCCGTCCTCGGCGAGGAGGATGTTCTCGGGCTTGAGGTCGCGGTGGATGAGGCCCACGCGGTGGATCTCGTCCAGGGCTGTCACCAGGCCCAGTGCCAGGCGGCGTACCGTCTCGGTCGGCAGCGGGCCGGTGGACTTCACGGCCGCACCCAGCGACGGGCCGGCCACGAACACCGAGGCGAGCCAAGGGAGCTCGGCATCGGCGTCCGCGTCCATGACGGCGGCCGTGTACGCGCCCGAGACCTTGCGGGAGGCGGTGACCTCGCGGCGGAACCGGCTCCGGAAGCCGTCCTCGGCGGCGAACCGCAGGTGTACCTGCTTCACCGCCGCGAGACGGCCGTCGGGCGCCGCGCCGAGGAAGACGCGGCCCATGCCGCCGCTGCCGAGTTCGGTCAGCAGACGGTACGGCCCGGCCTCCGTCGGCATGGACGCGTCGAGCGGCCTCATTCCGGTTCTCCCCCTCGGATCTCCCCTGAACGCGCGGTGATCCTATGGCCCTTGGCCCGCTGCCGTCCGGCGAGTGGCCAAGTCACCACTGCTGATGGCGTGGAACCACGCGGCTCCGGGCTCCCCCGCCCCTGTCAGGCCTCCCGGAAGATCAGCGCTGTACCCAGGGCCGCTTCGGCCGGGACGAAGAGTTCCCCACGAGCCGTCTCGCGTACGGGCAATCGACTCTCCGCGAGCAGCGCGCGTACGCGAGCGATGTCGGGGACGGTGACGGTGCAGGCGACAAGCGCCGGGAGCGCGGGCGGATCCTCGCCCGGCAGCAGATCCGAGAGGTCGGACTCGGTCAGGAGGGTGACCGGCCCCCCTGCGGAGAGCGGCCGGCCCAGATATCGCTCGTACCGCTCGCGGACCAGAGGGAGTTGTCCGTCAGGAACGCACAGGACCGCCTCGACGAGGTCCTGGGCGCCGTTGGGGTGGTCGAGGTGACGGGCGTGCTGGAATTCAGGGTCCACGTCGGCGACGACGCCTACGCGGCCCTCCGGCGCACCATCGATCTCCAGGTAGCGGACAGGCTCCGTGCGCACGCCGTCGGGGGTTTCGACCGGTCGGCCGACGGTGTTCACCCCGCCGTGCCCGACCTCGGCAGCGGTGAGCCGCTTCGCCGCGCCGTCCACGTCCGGCGAGGAGAACATCAGGATGTGGAGCCCTTCGAAGCGATCACGCCATCCGGCAAGCTGAGCGCTGGTCGCCTCGATCCGCGACAGCATCAGGGGAAGCTTCTCCACAGGCGCCTGGAGAGGAACGACCCGCGCGTCAGGGGGCAGGCCCGCCATGCTCCCTGGCTGCACCGGGGTCACCAACTCGACGAAGCTCCGGGAGAGGTCGGCGTGCGTGTTCGCCGCCCCGAACGGCTCCGGCGCGGCGCCCGCACGGGGGGCCAACGCCGGGACGCTGGGCGGAGGAAGGCGAAATCCGAGCCGCCGGTAGAGCGCCATGGCCTGTGCCATGTCGCTGACGACGTGCCCGACGTGGTGTAACCGTGTGAGGTCGTGAGGCATGTCCTCACCGTAGGGCCGGCATCACCACTCGGCCATGAGGGGTGTGTCCTCCTCGCGCTGACGCCAGGCCTCGGTCAGGCGGGCGAGACGGGCCGGGGCGGCGATGCCGCGTACCGTCGCGATCCGGCCGTCGGCGAGGTCGAAGGTCACCGAGCCGACCACCCGGTCGCCGTCCCGGTCGGGGAGTACGGCGAGGAGGGCGGGGGAGCCGTTGACCAGGGCGAAGTGCATGGCGGGCCGCCCGCCGACGAGGCGGTGCTTCGCGGGGGTCGACTTGAAGCCGGCCCGGGCCAGGGCGGCGATGCGCTCCGGGGTGTCGTACCGCAGCAGCCTCGTGGCCAGACCGCCCGCGCCGTCGGAGACCGCGGTCGCGTCGTCGGTGAGCAGCGCCACCAGCTGGTCGGTGCGGCCCGAGGTGGCGGCGGCGAGGAACTCCTCGACGATGCGGCGGGCGGCCGCCCGGTCGACCTCACCGACGCCGACACCGACACCGACACCGACACCGACACCGTCGCCGACGCCGGAGCGGCGACGCCCGGGGGTCGTGACGCGGCCGCGCGCCCGGTGGAGGTGCTGCTGGCTCGCGGACTCGGTGATGTCGAGGATCTCGGCGATCTCGGCGTGGCTGTACGAGAACGCCTCGCGCAGGACGTAGACGGCCCGCTCGACCGGCGAGAGCCGCTCCATGAGGGTCAGTACGGCCAGGGAGACCGATTCGCGCTGCTCGAAGGTGTCGGCGGGGCCGAGCATCGGGTCGCCCTGCAGGAGCGGTTCGGGCAGCCAGTCGCCGGCGGCGCGTTCACGGCGGGCCTGCGCCGAGCGGAGCCGGTCGAGGCACAGGTTGGTGACGACCTTGGTCAGCCAGGCCTCGGGCACGACGATCCGCTGCCGGTCCGCTGCCTGCCAGTGCAGGAAGGCGTCCTGCACGGCGTCCTCGGCGTCGGCGGCCGAGCCGAGCAGCCGGTACGCCAGCGAGGCCAGCCGGTTCCGGCCGGCCTCGAAGCTGCTGGTGTCGAACGGATCGGACGGTGTGGTGTCCGCGGAGTCCATGGAGGCCACCCTAGTGATCATGTGCCTACGCGGCCGCCGTTCGGGCGGAAACCTCCGCCGAAGCGCCCGTGGGCGTGGGCATGGGCGCTTCCGTCGGCGCGGCGGTGAGGCGGCGCGTGCGCGTGGGCAGGCCGAAGGTCGGGTGCTCGGTGGTCCAGAGCGACATCGCGAGGATCGCGGCCTTGAACCGGGCGGCCTTCCGGCCACTGAAGTACGTCGGCTTCGCCCGCGCCTCCTCGTCGACGAACTGCATGATGCCGTCGCGCCGACCCAGGCTGATGTGGTTGCCCACGTACTCCAGCTTGACGTTCGGGATCTCGCGCCCGGTCAGGCGCCCCACGATCGCCAGCATGGCCTGCCGGCCGGTGTAGCCGGCCGAGGCGCAGGACATCGGCAGGGGGCGGCCGTTGTCGCCGATGACGTGGACGCTGTCGCCCGCCGCGTAGACGTTCGGGTGCGAGACCGACCGCATGGTGCGGTCGACGACGATCCGGCCGCTCTCCGTGACCTGGAGACCGCTCGCGGCGGCGATCGGGTGGACCGCGAACCCGGCGGTCCAGACGGTGGCGTCGGACGCCACGGTGGCGCCGTCGGCGCAGCGCACGTGCGTCGCTTCGACCGCCTCCACGGTGGTGTGTTCCCGGACGGTGATGCCGAGTCGGTCGCACGCGCGGCGCAGGTGGTCACGGGCGCCGTCGGAGAGCGCGGCGCCCAGCTCGCCGCGGGCGATCAGGGTCACCGACAGGCCGGGCCGGGACTCGGCGATCTCGGTGGCGGTCTCGATGCCGGTCAGCCCGTCGCCGACGACCACGACGCTCCGACCGGCGGCCGTGTCGGACCGGTCCAGGTGGTCGAGGCGCTCGCGCAGGCGCAGCGCCGAGGGGCGGCCTGCGACGTCGAAAGCGTGCTCGGCGAGGCCGGGGGCTCCGTGGTCGGCGGTGTGGCTGCCGAGCGCGTACAGGAGGGTGTCGTAGCCGAGTTCGCCGCCGCCCTCGGGGTCGGTCACGGCGACGATCTGGCGCGCGGGGTCCACGGCCGTGACACGGGCGAGGCGCAGGCGGATGCCCGTGCCCGCGAAGACGTCGGCGAGCCTCGGGGCCTCGACCTCCTGGCCGGCCGCGAACTGGTGCATCCGCAGCCGCTGCACGAAGTCCGGCTCGGCGTTGACCACGGTGATCTCGGTGTCCGCGGGGGACAGCCGGCGGGCCAGGTTCCCGGCGACATAGGCCCCGGCGTAGCCGGCACCGAGGACGACGATGCGGTGCTTCATGAGCTGCTCCCGTCAGTTCGCACGCGCTCTGTGTGCGTGCTCTCTACGGGTTGAGCGGGACAGCGGCCCCATTCCTGACAGGACAGAGGTGTGACGTGGGTCACCCTGCCTGGGGCGGGTGGGGGCATCGGCCCTCAGGAGACCGAGGCGCCCCTGCGGAGCCCGCGATCCGCGCGTAAGTCGCCGCTAGGCGGTCGCGGGGCCGTCCAGGAGGCGCAGCAGGACGTCGGCCTCGGCGCGCAGTCGGGCGGCCCGGTCGGCGTGGGCGGGGGCGGTCAGTTGTTCCGCGGCCTCCAGGCGCTCGGCGGCCTCGGCGCGGACCATCTCCACCACCGTCTCCTCGCTCAGCTCGCGTCGTACGGCCTCGGTGACGCCGACCCCCGAGGGCGACGCCTCGATGGCGGTGCCCCGGAGCTGTTCCTCGGTCGGCGTGACCGCCTCCGCGTTGTCGAGCGCGGCGAGTGTCGAGCGCAGGGCGCTCACGGCGGCCTTGTCGCGGGCGCGCATGGCTTCGGGAAGGGCCTGACGCATACGAAGACGGAGAGACATGCGAACGACCCTATGGGGCAAGGGACCCCGGGCCAAGCGAGCGCCCGCCCCCTCGCCGGGCGCTCGCCGGGCCCGGGCCCCGGTCGGTGAGGTCCTACGCCAGCGCCGCCTCGACGCGGGCGGCGAGTGTGAGGACCGCCTCCGCGCCGAGGGACCAGCCTCCGGTGGTCTGCCGGTGGAGCGTCCGGGTCAGGAGGAGTCCGCCCTCCGGTCGCGGTTCGACCGTCAGGAGGCGGTCCACGCTCCACTGGTGGGTGGCGTCGGGGCCCGCGACGGTGGTGGACACGTGGTCGGCCAGGGCGAGGAGTTCGGGGTCCGCGTTGAGCCGTCGGGCCGCCTCCGGGTCGCCTTCGAAGGGGGACGGGCCGCCGCGCCGGCGTGCGCCGAGGGCGGCGGGGCCCGGGAGCGGGGTGGTGAGCGGGACCGCGTACTGGAGCAGGCCGAGCCCGAAGCTGCGCCGGATCGCCCGGCCGGTCAGGACGGAGGCGCGCAGCTCGAACGGTCTGGGCGCCTGGGCGTCCACGTAGACGAAGCAGTGCGTCTGGGCCGGCATCCCGCTGAACCGTTCACGCGGCGGCAGCAGGCTCCCGGCCGGGACGCCCTCGCTGTCGCCCGCGAGGACGTGGGCGGGCGGCGGTTCGGGGAGGCCGAGTTCGGCGGTGAGGACGCGGGCGACGTCCGTGGACACGACGGCGGGGTCCCTGCTCCGGCCGGTCCAGTGGGCGAGGGCCATGGCATGTCCTCCCTGGGCGCTCAGGCCGACCCGGCGCGGGTGCGCAGCTCTTCGAGGCGGAGCAGCGCGGACTGCCGTTCGCCCTGGAAGCGGCCGACGCGGGCCTGGGTGAGCGCCGTCCAGTGCTCGACGGCCTCGTCGGCGTGGAAGAGCGCTTCGGTGAGGCGGCCCTGCGCGGCCAGTGCGTCCCGCTCGCGGTCCGCGTCCTCGGCGTGCCGCAGCAGCGCCTGGGTGGGGTCCTCGGTCGAGGTCTGGGCGGCCTCGGCGCGGGCGACCTGGCGTCGTCGGCGGGCGACGCTCGCGTAGCCGACCAGAGCGACCAGTCCGCCCGTGATACCGGCGGAGACAACCTTCATCAACAGATCATCCATGGCCGCAGTATGGATCGACGGGGCGTGGTTTTGGAGATAGTTTCTAGAAAAAGATTCGAGTTATTGACCCGCACCTATACTCCCACCATGGCAAAGCAGTCCCGTGGCGAGGCCACCGTCGAACGCCTCCTGGCCGCGGCACTGGAGGTGTTCGCCACGTCCGGGCAGGCCGGCTTCACCGTGAACGCGGTGACGAGGGCGAGCGGGGTCAGCCTCGGCAGCCTGTACCACCACTTCGGCAGCTTCGACGGCCTCGCGGCGGCCCTGTACGGCCACTGCCTGCAGCAGACGTACGCGGCGGCGCTCGGCGCCCTCGACCGGGCCAGGACCGCCCACACCGGCATCCGGGCGTTCGTGACGACGTACCTGCGCTTCAACCAGGAGAACCCGGCCGTGGCCCGCTACCTGCACGGCTCGGCGTACTCCAGCTACCTGGCCGTCGACGCCGACCGGGCCCGCGGTGTCGAGCCGGACCACTTCCCCCGGGTCGCCGACCACCTGAAGCGCTGGATCGACGCGGGCGAGATCGCCCCGCTCCCCGGCCCGCTCCTCGAAGTCCTGATCGTCGGCCCGGTCGCGGTGGCCGCCCACCGCTGGCTCGCGACCCCGGAGGACATCGACCTCAACCAGGCGTCCCGGATCCTCTCGGCCCGCATCTGGGCCTCCGTCCGGGCCGACCAGGAGCCCCTCGCCCCGGCAGGCCACGGACCGCCGGGCACTCTCTAGTTCAGCAGCGCCCTGGCCGCCTGGGCCTTGTTGCGGATCGACGCCGCCGCGCTCGGTTCGACCGCG
The DNA here is from genome assembly GCF_043081505.1 of Streptomyces sp. NPDC014870. Classification (NCBI taxonomy): domain Bacteria; kingdom Bacillati; phylum Actinomycetota; class Actinomycetes; order Kitasatosporales; family Streptomycetaceae; genus Streptomyces; species Streptomyces sp. NPDC014870. Next base: position 151,693 of record NZ_JBIBWQ010000008.1, on the reverse strand, counting down.
GCCACGACCGAGGCGTACGCCTCCATCTCCGCCGCCCCCGCCTGGAACTCGCCGCGCTGCACCAGCAGCTCCGCGTGCTCGTAGCGCAGCCGGGCCGGATGGGAGGGGAGGAGGAGGGACAGCTCCACCGCCCAGAGGGCCACGCTCGACCGCTCCGGGCGCGGGGCCGCCCAGGCGCGGATGTTGTTCAGGACGCGCAGGACGATGTCCAGCGGGTCCGTCGGGCGCAGCATCGACGGTTCGAGGGGCTCGCCCGTCGCGCCCGCGACCAGCAGCTCCGCGTCCATGCCGGTCATCGGCCGACCGCCCGCGAAGGGGTCCGCGAAGACCTGGGCCGACGGGTCGCCGAAGCCGATCACGAAGTGGCCGGGCAGACCGAGGCCGTACACCGGCGCGCCCGCCCGCCGCGCCACCTCCATCCAGACGACGGACAGCAGGATCGGCAGCCCGCGCCGGCGCCGCAGCACCTCGTGCAGCAGCGAGGACTCCAGGCGCTGGTAGTCGGCCGGAACGCCCTGGAAGCCGTACCGCCCGCCGAGTACCCGCTCGAGCGCGGCCACCCAGTCCGCCGGGTCCCGCACGCCGTACGGCAGCTCCCCGGCCAGCCGGTCGAGCTCGATCTCCGCCGCGTCCAGGTCGGCCTCGCGCAGGCCGTCGTCCGCCACCGCCCCGATCAGCAGGCAGAGCCGTGCGAGGTCCGGACGCCGTGCCCGGGCCTCCTCGGCGAACTCCCGCCGCCAGTCGGTCACCCCGGTCACCTCGCTCACCCCTCCGTCGGTCGGTAGTGGTGGTAGTGGTGATGGACCGCGAAGCCCATGCCCTCGTACATCGCCCGGGCCCCGTCGTTCTCCGCCTCGACCTGGAGCCAGGCGGCCGACGCGCCCTCGTCGAGGGCCCGCCGGGCGAGTGCCGTCATCACGGCCGAGGCCAGGCCCCGACGCCGCTGCTCGGGGTCGACCTCCACCGCCATGAACCCGGCCCAGCGGCCGTCGACCACACACCGTCCGATCGCCGCCGGTATGTCTCCCGTGCCCGGTACGGACGCGAACCACACACTCGGGCCGCCGGACAGGACGCTCAGCACATGCGGTCCGACCGTGCCCGACCGGTTGTAGCGGCGCAGCCACGCCTCGTCCACGCTCCGCGCGAGCCGCACCCGCGAGACGTCCGCGTCCAGGTCACCGACCGGGGCGAGGCCCCCGACGCGTACCTCCGCCGTGACCTCCGAGCGCCAGCCGTGCCGCTCCAGCTCCGCGCAGAGCAGTTCCTGCGTGCCCTCGGCACCGGTCGCCGTCTGGATGTAAGGGGGAAGATTCCGCTTCGCGTACCACTCGCGGACCCGCGCGAGCGCCTCGTCCGTCGGCAGGCCGGGGTCGCCGAGCGGCAGCACCGAGTTCGCCCGCCGCGTGAATCCGCCCGAGGCCCGCAGCGTCCACGCGCCGAGCGCCTCGCTCTCCACCGGCGGCCAGCCGCGCGCCATCGCGCGCGCGAGCTCCTCGAAGGAGGCGGCGGGGCCACGCCTGCGGGCCGGGGCGGCGGGCACGACCTTGCCCGCGACCAGGGCGGAATCCGGGATTCGGACGGCCTCGCCCGTCCTGCGTGTGATCAAGAGCACACCATGATCCCAGGATGTGAGAACTCCGACCGCGTCGGTGAATTTCCCGCCCGGATCGCCCGCGTCCGTCACATACCGAACTGAGACACGTTTTCCCACGTCAGCGCGGGTAATACGCACCTCAAGGCGCCCTCCAGCGGTGAATTCCACAGCTTCTCCGCCCCTCCTGTTCGGATCGTCCCCAAGAACGGAGATACTAGGGGCGGGCATCGACGACGCCGCGCTCCCGCGCAGACCAGCCCTACCGAGGAGGAACGACAGCGTGACCTACGTCATCGCGCAGCCTTGTGTCGACGTCAAGGACAAGGCATGCATCGAGGAGTGCCCCGTCGACTGCATCTACGAGGGCTCCCGGTCCTTGTACATCCACCCGGACGAATGCGTCGACTGTGGTGCTTGTGAGCCGGTGTGCCCGGTCGAGGCCATCTTCTACGAGGACGACACCCCGGAGGAGTGGAAGGACTACTACAAGGCGAACGTCGAGTTCTTCGACGAGCTCGGTTCGCCCGGTGGTGCCTCCAAGCTCGGCCTGATCGAGCGCGACCACCCCTTCATCGCCGCTCTGCCGCCGCAGAACGGCTGATCGAACCGTCCTCGGTCCCGTACAGCCTCGCCGACCGGCGCGCTGTACGGGACCGACGCGTTTCGACCACGCGATTTTTCCGTGCGTCCGTACGTATGAGGAAGTGAGCCAACTCGTGAGCGCAGTCCCGGGCGCAGTCTCTTCGCGCCTCCCCGCCTTCCCCTGGGACAAGCTGGAGCCGTACAAGAAGACGGCCGTCGCCCACCCGGACGGCATCGTGGACCTGTCCGTGGGCACCCCGGTCGACCCCGTCCCTGAGCTGATCCAGCGAGCCCTTGTGGCGGCGGCGGACTCGCCCGGCTACCCCACGGTCTGGGGCACCACCGAGCTGCGGGACGCGCTCACCGGCTGGTGCGAGCGGCGCCTCGGCGCGGTCGCGGTCGGCCACCGCAACGTGCTGCCGGTCGTCGGCTCCAAGGAACTGGTCGCCTGGCTGCCGACCCAGCTCGGCCTCGGCGCCGGCGACCAGGTCGCCTACCCGCGCCTCGCCTACCCGACGTACGAGGTCGGCGCCCGGCTCTGCGGTGCGGAGCCCGTCGTCTACGACGACCCGGTGACGGATCTCGACCCGGCCCGGGTCAAGCTGCTCTGGCTCAACTCGCCCTCCAACCCCACCGGCAAGGTCCTCGGCAAGGACGAGCTGACCCGGATCGTGGCCTGGGCGCGCGAGCACGGCATCCTCGTCTTCTCCGACGAGTGCTACCTGGAGCTGGGCTGGGAGGCCGACCCGGTCTCGGTCCTGCACCCGGACGTCTGCGGCGGTACGTACGAGGGCATCGTCGCCGTCCACTCGCTCTCCAAGCGCTCCAACCTGGCCGGCTACCGCGCCGCGTTCATCGCCGGCGACGCGGCCGTCCTGGGCGAGTTGCTCCAGATCCGCAAGCACGGCGGCATGATGACCGCCGCCCCCGTGCAGGCCGCCACGGTCGCCGCCCTGGGCGACGACGCGCACGTCGCCGAGCAGCGCGAGCGGTACGCGGCCCGGCGCGCGGCGCTGCGCACGGCGCTCGAGGCGCACGGCTTCCGCATCGCGCACAGCGAGGCCAGCCTCTACCTGTGGGCGACCCGCGACGAGCCCTGCTGGGAGACGGTGGCGTACCTGGCCGACAAGGGGATCCTGGTCGCGCCCGGCGACTTCTACGGGACGGCGGGGGAGCGGTTCGTCCGCGTGGCCTTCACGGCGACGGACGAGCGGGTCGAGGCCGCGGTGAAGCGCCTGGCGTGAGGCGGCTCGCGTGAAGTGACACCGAAGGGCCCGGGGAGCGTGTGCTCCCCGGGCCCTTCCGTGTGTCCGCGGGTGTGTGTCCGCGGGATCAGCCGCCGATCGGCAGGCCGCCCAGCGACGGGACGCCGCCGCCGGTCGGGAGGCCACCGCCGAGGCCGCCGGCCGACGGGGCGGTCTCGCCCACGACCTGGCCGGCGTTCCCCGCGGTGTCGCCGGCGATCTGCTGCGCGGCCGGGGTGGCGGTCCTGGTGGCCGAGCCCACGGTCTTGCCGGCGGCCGGAACGGCCTTGCCGACGGCCTCGCTGCCGGTCTCGCCGACGACACCGGTGGCGGTCTGCGAGGCGCCGTCGACCGTGCCGCCGACCCCGGCGGCGTCCAGCGAGCTGATGCCGGAGAGGGCGCCGGTGGGCGCGATGCTGTGGTCCAGGGCGCTCGCGGAGCCGGCCGCACCGACCACGGGGGCTGCTCCGGCCGCGACGAGGAGGGCGGCGCGGGCGATCCGACGGGTCAGGGGGAGGGACATGGTGCTCCTTCGACGGAGAGGACGTTCTGACGCCGTGCTCAACCGAGGCGGGGGAGGGGGAGGTTTCGGCGTTCGAAGGTAAAGCCCGTGCGATGGATCGCATTATCGGGTGGGGAGGAAAGCGGACGAACGCGCAGAAGATCCAAGCCGTGCTGAACCGTCACTGCCCTTGCGGCACAAGGGGAGTGCGGGGTCGGAGGGGTGGGCGCGCGGTGCGGGACGGCGAATACCCGGTCGGGTGACACCTCGTACGTGCGCGCGACGGCCACCTCTACGGCTGCATCCGGATGCGGACCGCGTCCGCGGCCGTTCCCTCCGGCGTCCGCGCGCGGTTCCACGTGCCCTTGGTGTCGGTCGCCCGCCAGACCATGCCCCCGTACGACACCTCCGCGATCCGCAGGTCGTCCGCGCGCGCCACCGCCCAGTGGGCCAGCTCCCAGCCGCGCTGGGCGCCCGTGCCCGAGGTCGCGAGGACGGGGATCGAGAGCACGGCGGGAGCGGTGCCGGACTTCGCGTCCGCGCCGCCGCCGGCGTTCCGGCCGGCACTCGAGCCCGCACCGGTGCCGTCCCCCGCCGTCGCCTTCGGGGCGGCCTTCTTGCCGAAGGCGCGGACCAGCTCCGCCCGCACCTGCGCCGGGTCGCCCGGCAGCTTCGTCTCCGCCGGGCTCGTGGTGCAGTTCAGGGCGGCCGCCGAGCGGCCCGTCAGCGCGGCGGCGAGCAGCGCCGCGTCCGGCTCGTGCTTCGCGTACGCCTGCGGGAACCCGCTCTTCTGCACCTTCTGCGCCGCCACCGTCAACGGCAGCCGCGAGTACCCCGGAACCTTCGCCAGACCCTCGTAGAACTTCCCCGAGGAGTACACCGGGTCCATGATCTGCTCCGGCGTTCCCCACCCCATCGACGGGCGCTGCTGGAACAGGCCGAGCGAGTCCCGGTCGCCGTGCTCGATGTTCCGCAGCCCGGACTCCTGGATCGCCGTCGCCAGGGCGATCTGGACGGCCCGCTCCGGCATCCGGCGCGTGGTGCCCACCGCCGAGATGGTGGCCGCGTTCGCCGCCTGGTCCGGAGTGAACTCGTAGGTGTTCTCGCCACTGCCCACCGTGCACGTGGGCGCGCCCTTGGAGCCCGTCACATGGTGCACGGCCACATAGCCGGCCAGGCCGCAGAGCACGACGAAGGCGGCCGTGTACCTGGCGAGACGCCCGGTGCGGCGGGTTCGGGGGGAACTGCTCGGCGTGGACACGGGGCCCACCGTACTGGAGGCCGGGTTAGGGTCGGCACATGGCTGACAACGCTCCCCTGGACCTCACGCTCGACGGCCCCGCGCTCACCGCCTGGCTCGTCGACTTCCCCTCGGTCAGCGGGACGGAGAAGCCGCTCGCCGACGCGATCGAGCAGGCCCTGCGGACCCTGCCGCACCTCACGGTCGACCGCTACGGCAACAACGTCGTCGCCCGGACGAACCTCGGGCACGAGGAGCGGGTCATCCTCGCCGGCCACATCGACACCGTCCCGATCGCGGACAACGTGCCCTCGCGGCTCGACGAGGACGGCATCCTCTGGGGCTGCGGCACCTCGGACATGAAGTCGGGCGTCGCCGTCCAGCTCCGGATCGCCGCGACCGTCCCCGCGCCCAACCGCGACCTCACCTTCGTCTTCTACGACCAGGAAGAGGTCGCCGCCCACCTCAACGGCCTCGGGAAGGTCGCCGAGGCCCACCCGGACTGGCTGGAGGGCGACTTCGCCGTCCTCCTCGAAGGCTCCAACGCCGAGGTCGAGGGCGGGTGCCAGGGCACGCTGCGCGTCTTCCTGCGCACGGAGGGCGAGCGGGCCCACTCCGCGCGTTCCTGGATGGGGTCCAACGCCATCCACTCCGCCGCCCCGATCCTCGCCCGCCTCGCCGCGTACGAGCCGCGCAGGCCGGTCATCGACGGCCTGGAGTACCACGAGGGCCTCAACGCCGTACGGATCGAGGGCGGCGTCGCCAACAACGTGATCCCCGACGCCTGCACGGTCGTCGTCAACTACCGCTACGCCCCCGACCTGAGCCCGACCGAGGCCGAGGCGCACGTGCGCGAGGTCTTCGCCGACTGCGGCGTCGCCGAGTTCGTCGTCGACGACCACAGCGGCGGCGCCCTGCCCGGCCTCTCCCACCCGGCGGCCGAGGCGTTCATGAAGGCCGTCGGCGGCACCGCCCACCCCAAGTTCGGCTGGACCGACGTGGCCCGCTTCAGCGCGCTGGGCGTCCCCGCGGTCAACTACGGGCCCGGCGACCCGATCTACGCGCACAAGGTGGACGAGCACGTCGTCGTGGAACGGATCGTTCACTGCGAGGCGAGGCTCCGCGACTGGCTCACTGCCTGACAGCCGAAATTCTGCTTTTTGTCACGTCTGTGGACCTACCCTGACCGAATCAGAAGATCAGTGGATCGGTGGAGGGAGCAGGCCATGGGTATCCCCGAGGGAGCGTCGAAGCCGGAGGAGCAGCGGCTGGGACCGGTGTTGAGGCGCCGGGACCAGGTTCAGCCGGGCACCACGGATCAGCGTCTGCTGGACACCGAGGGCGACTCGGAGTGGGTGCACACCGACCCGTGGCGGGTCATGCGCATCCAGTCCGAGTTCGTGGAGGGCTTCGGCGCCCTCGCCGAACTGCCGAGCGCGATCAGCGTCTTCGGCTCGGCGCGCACGAAGCCGGACTCGCCGGAGTACGAAGCGGGTGTCCGGCTCGGCCACGCGCTGGTGGAGGCCGGCTTCGCGGTCATCACGGGCGGCGGCCCGGGCGCGATGGAGGCGGCGAACAAGGGGGCGCGGGAGGCCAAGGGCATCTCGGTCGGCCTCGGCATCGAGCTCCCCTTCGAGCAGGGGCTCAACCCGCACGTCGACATCGGCGTGAACTTCCGGTACTTCTTTGTCCGGAAAACGATGTTTGTGAAGTATGCGCAAGGGTTCGTCGTGCTGCCCGGCGGCCTCGGCACCCTGGACGAGCTCTTCGAGGCGCTCACCCTGGTCCAGACGCGCAAGGTGACCCGCTTCCCGATCGTGCTCTTCGGTACGGAGTACTGGAAGGGCCTCGTCGACTGGCTCCGCGACTCGGTCGTCGCGGGCGGCAAGGCCTCGGAGCGGGACCTGCTGCTCTTCCACGTGACGGACGACGTGGACGAGGCGGTCGCCCTCGTGACCAAGGAGACGGGCCGCTAGAGGTCCGGGTACGGGAGGGGCGCCCCGCCCCTCCCGTACCGGCCCTTCCGCTCCCGCGCTACGCCAGCCCGCGCCGCGCCACGGCGGGCTCACGGTGGCCCGCGATGGACGCCACCATGTCCAGCACCTGCCGCGTCTCCGCGACCTCGTGCACCCGGTACACCTGCGCGCCGAGCCACGCCGACACCGCCGTCGTCGCCAGCGTCCCGAGCACCCGCTCCTTGACCGGCCGGTCGAGCGTCTCGCCCACGAAGTCCTTGTTGGACAGGGACACCAGCACGGGCCAGCCCGTCTCCGTCATCTCCCCGAGCCGCCGGGTCGCCTCCAGGCTGTGGCGGGTGTTCTTCCCGAAGTCGTGGCCCGGGTCGATCATGATCCCGTCCCGCCGCACGCCCAGCTCGACGGCCCGCTCGGCCAGGCCCACGGTGACCCGCAGGATGTCGGCCATGACGTCCTCGTACGCGATCCGGTGCGGCCGGGTCCTGGGCTCGGCGCCGCCCGCGTGGGTGCAGACGAGCCCGGCGCCGTACCGGGCGGCGACCTCCGCGAGCCGGGGGTCGACCCCGCCCCACGCGTCGTTGAGGACGTCCGCGCCGGCCTCGCAGACCGCCTCGCCGACGTCCGCGCGCCAGGTGTCGACGCTGATGACGACGTCCGGGTGCCGGCGCCGTACCTCCGCGACGAAGCCGACCGTGCGGCGGGCCTCCTCCTCGGCCGTGACCTCCTCGCCGGGGCCCGCCTTGACGCCGCCGATGTCGATGATGGCGGCGCCCTCGGCGACCGCCTCCTCGACGCGGGCGAGGGCGGGCTCGTCGCGGAAGGTGGCGCCCTGGTCGTAGAAGGAATCCGGGGTCCGGTTCACGATCGCCATGATCACCGGCTCGTGCGGCCCGAATTCACGCCGTCCCAAGCGCAGCATCCCTTTTGTCCTCCCTCGCGTCCGTTCGCCTGCGACCCTAACTGTCAGTGGCGCATGGCACGATCGGCACCGGACGATTTCCACCCCGGGGAGAGGCGCGCTGGTGTTCTGGTTTTTGCTGATCGCGATGGTCGTGGTCGTCGCCGCAGTCACCCTCGCGGTGATCGGCGGGGGCGACAGCGAGGTGCTGCCCGAGGTGGCGCCCGAGCAGCTGGTGGACCCGCTGCCGCGGTCCCGCCCGGTCGACCGCGAGGACATCGAGGCGCTCCGGCTTCCGGTGACGGCGCGCGGCTACCGGATGGCGGACGTCGACGACGTCCTCGGACGCCTCGGCGCCGAGCTCGCGGAGCGGGACGCGCGGATCGCGGAGCTGGAGGCGGCGCTCGCGGGCGGGCACGGCGGACGTGGCCCCTCGGCCGGTCCCTCGCTGCGCAAGGACGAAGGGCCGGAGCAGCGGTGACCGGCGAGGCGGTCCCCGGTCCCGACGGGCGACTCCGCTGCCCCTGGGGCCTCTCGACCGAGGACTACGTGGCGTACCACGACGAGGAGTGGGGCCGCCCGGTCCACGGGGACGACGCGCTGTTCGAGCGGCTGTGTCTGGAGGCCTTCCAGTCCGGCCTGTCGTGGATCACGATCCTGCGCCGCCGCGAGGGCTTCCGCAGCGCCTTCGCCGACTTCTCGATCGCCGCGGTCGCCCGCTTCGACGAGGGCGACCGGGAGCGGCTCCTCGCGGACGAGGGCATCATCCGCAACCGCGCGAAGGTCGATGCGACCATGGCCAACGCCAAGGTGCTCGCGGAGTGGGCGCCCGGTGAGCTGGACGCCCTGATCTGGTCGTACGCCCCCGACCCGGCGACGAGGCCGGCCCCGCTGACCGTCGCCGACGTCCCGGCCGTGACCGACGAGTCGACGGCCCTCTCCAAGGCCCTGAAGAAGCGCGGTCTCCGCTTCATCGGCCCCACGACGGCCTACGCCCTCATGCAGGCCTGCGGCCTGGTCGACGACCACCTGGAGACGTGCGTGGCCCGAGGCGCCCGCTGAGGGCTCCCCGGGCCACGAGGGTCGTGCGCGATCCCGACGGGGACGTCCGTCAGAAGACGCGGACGTTGTCCGCGGAGTCGTACGAGGTCTGGAACGTCGGGGCGCCGATGCCGCCCCGGCCGTTGCCTGCGTCGACGTGCAGCTCGCGGTAGTTGATCGTCCGCATGACGTCGGACAGACCGTCCCCGGTCACGTCCCCGACGCTCATGACCTCCTCGTTGGCGGGCCAGGCGTACGGCAGCTTCGTACGGGCGCCGAAGGCACCCTTCCCGTTGCCGGGGTAGAGCCACAGCGCGCGCGAGCCGTCACGGGCGAGGAGGTCGGCCTTGCCGTCCCCGTTCATGTCGCCAGGCCCCACCAGCCGGTTCATGACGTTCCAGCCGGCCCCGACCTTCGTGCGGGCGCCGAACCAGCCCTTGCCGTTGCCCGGGTACGTCCAGAGCACACCGGCCGTGTCCCGGGCGACCAGGTCGCGCCGGCCGTCGCCGGTGATGTCGCCGACCGCGGCGATCTCCCGCATGGTGTTCCAGCCCGCGCCGATCTTGGCACGCGTCTTGAACGCGCCCGCGCCGTTGCCCGGGTAGAGCCAGAGCACACCGGCCGTGTCACGGGCGAAGAGGTCCTCGTTCCCGTCACCGTTGTAGTCGCCGTGCCGGACGAGCTGGGTCATCGTGTTCCAGCCCGCGCCGATCAGCCGCCCCTTCGGCATGTCCATGCTGCCCTGGGGGCGGTAGCCGGGCAGGAACCACAGCCGGCCGTCCTCCCCGCGGTGGAGCAGGTCGGGGACCCAGTTGTTGTCCAGGTCGCCGAAGTTCGTCACCGGGGTGGGCTCCGGGCGGGCGCTGGGCGCGAGCCAGTCCATCCACCCGACGCCGTAGGACAGCTCCCAGTCGGTCCTGGCCACCCGGATCGAGCTGATCGTGTTGTCGAAGGCCCCGTCGAACGCGCCGCCGCCGAAGCTGATCGAGCCGTTGTGCGGGCTGATGTGCAGCGAGTCGTTGCCGGTGTAGTTGGGGCCCGTGTGGGCGCTCGCGTACAGCGAGGAGTTGTTGACGAGCGACGAGGTCCTGTCGTTCCAGGTGCCCATGGTCGCCTGACTGGACGAGATGATCTTCATCTCGCCCTTGAACTCCGGGTACTGGAAGAGGCAGAGCTTGCCCGCCGGGCAGCGGGACTCGCTGGCCGAGGCGCTCGGCGCCGCGACGACGAGGGTGGCCAGCGAGGCCACGGTGGCCAGGGCCGCGACGAGGGCGCGGCGGGGCCGAGAGGTTCCGACCATGGATCGGACTCCCTTCGAAGGAGGAGTGAGGGTCAGAAGACGAGGTGGGAGGAGCGCAGGATGCCGAAGGTCTTCGGGGCCGCGAGGCTGCCGTCCGCCTTGCCGGGGTAGACCCGGAGGTAGATCGGGGTGGTGCGGTCCCAGGACTCGGTGCTCGGGCCGTGCGCGACCAGGTCGGGTCGGCCGTCGCCGGTGAGGTCGCCCAGGCCGGCGAGTTCGCGCAGCCCGTTCCAGCCACCGGTGCCGATGAGCTTGCGGGCACCGAAGGCGCCGCGGCCGTTGCCCGGGTAGAGCCAGAGCTTGCCGGCCGTGTCGCGGGCCACCAGGTCGGCCCGCCGGTCGGAGTTCATGTCGCCGGCGCCGACGAGTTCGTTCATGACGTTCCAGCCGGCCCCGACCTTCTGCCGGGCGCCGAACCAGCCCTTGCCGTTGCCGGGGTACGTCCACAGGACACCCGTGGTGTCCGCCGCGAGCAGGTCGGCCTTGCCGTCTCCGGTCAGGTCGCCCGCGGCGGCGATGTCCCGCATGGTGTTCCAGCCCGCGCCGATCTTGAGGGGGGACTTGAACAGGCCCTTGCCGTTGCCCGGGTAGAACCACAGGACGCCGGCCGTGTCGCGGGCGAGGAGGTCCTCGGTGCCGTCGCCGTCGTGGTCGCCGTGCCGGGTCAGCTTGGTCATGGTGTGCCAGCCGCCGCCGATGCGCTGCGTGGTGCCCGTGCTCTCCCAGGCGTGGGTGGTCCACAGCCCGCCGACCGCGTCACGGGTGAGCAGGTCGCCGTACTGGTCGCCGTTGATGTCGCCGAACGCGCCGAGCGTCGTCGAGGCGGCCGGCCGCAGCTTCGGACCGGTGTCGCCGTACCAGCCCGGGAGCCGGCTCTCGGCCCCGCAGAAGTTGTCCGCCTCCGGCCCGACGTCGATCGAGCTGACGGCGCGGTCGAGCTGGGGGTACGCGCTCTCGTCGAAGGACTCCGAGTTGTAGAAGTGCACGGACCCCTCGGGAGCGAAACCGGGCTGCGGGTAGAAGCAGACCGCGTCCGAGCTGTAGTTCACGAAGGAGCGGACGCGGTTGTCCCAGGCCCCGAGGGAGTACATCGGCTTGCTGACGACGAGCATGTCGCCCTGGTAGAGCGGCTGGCTGAAGACGCAGACCTTGCCCGTCGGGCACCGGTCCCAGCCGTCGGCGGCCTGTGCCGGGGCCGTGAGGGCCGTCGCCGACAGGCCGAGCGCCAGGGCAGCCGTAAGAGCGCCGCGAACGGATCGCGACGCGGAGAGAGGACGCACGGAACCCCCCAGGTGTGTGCGTGGAGAAGATGTGGAGCACTCGAGGTGAACGAGTGGTGTGCGGATCATATAGAGGCGCGCACCACTCGCTCGACCGGGTTCCCCGGGGGTTCCGGCGAGGGCTCAGCGGCCCACGTACTTCGGCTTCTCCTTCGCCAGGAAGGCCTGCACCGCGATCGTGTGGTCCTCGGACGCGCCCGCCGCCGTCTGGAGCTCGTCCTCCTTCTCCAGGGCCTCCGCGAGGGAGTGGTCGGCCCCGTACGCCAGGGACTCCTTCAGGGCCGCGTACGCCACCGTCGGGCCCTCGGCCAGGGTGCGGGCGACCTTCAGGGCCTCCTCGGCGAGGTCGGCGGCCGGGACCAGCTTGTTCACGATGCCCAGCTCGTACGCCTCCTGGGCGCTGATCGAGCGGGGGAAGAGCAGCAGGTCGGAGGCGCGGCTCGCGCCGATGAGGCGCGGCAGCGTCCAGGACATGCCGGAGTCGGCCGTGAGCGCCACACCGGCGAAGGAGGTGTTGAAGGCGGCGGTCTCCGCGACCACCCGGTAGTCCGCCGCCAGCGCGAAGCCGAAGCCCGCCCCCGCCGCGACCCCGTTCACGCCCGCCACCACCGGCTTCTTCATGCCGGTCAGCGCCCGGACGATCGGGTTGTAGTGGTCCCGGACCGTGTTCATGGTCGCCTGCGAGCCGGTCTCCTTGTCCTGGAGCAGCAGACCCACGTGCTCCTTCAGGTCCTGGCCCACGCAGAACGCCCGGTCGCCCGCCGCCGTCAGCAGAACCGCCCGTACGGCCGTGTCCGCGCCCGCCGCCTCGACGGCGTCCCGCAGGGCGAGCTTCGCCTCGACGTTCATCGCGTTCATGGCCTCGGGCCGGTTGAGCGTGATCGTGGCGAGTCCGTCGGTCACTTCGTACAGCACGGTGTCGGCCATCGCGGCTTCCCTTCGCGTCTTTGCGGTCCCTGACTCGCCCCAGCATGGCGGAGATCACCCACCCCGCACATGTGACCTGCGTCAAAGAGCCGCGGCGCGGTGGCGGAGCGATGGCGGCGAAGTATCGCAGGCCGATCGCCGAAATGTGCGGTTTTGCGGAAGCGCGTTGCGCAAGCGATGCAGTCCGATGTTGGTCATCGGGTCCTGTGATGCGGGATAATGACCTGGAAGCAATGTGTTCGATGCCGGTGACGTGTGCTCCCGATCAGGGGCCGTCGGCTGACGAAGAGCTGGTTTCAGGAAGGGGAACGAGCATGGCGGCCATGAAGCCGCGGACGGGCGACGGCCCGCTCGAGGTGACCAAGGAGGGGCGGGGCATTGTCATGCGCGTTCCGCTCGAAGGCGGCGGTCGGCTTGTCGTCGAGCTGACCCCGGACGAGGCCCAGGCCCTCGGCGACGCCCTGAAGCAGGTAGTCGGCTGACGCGACAAGCCAGGATTGTCCGCTCCTGCCCCGGCACGGTACCCACCGCGCCGGGGCAGGGGTGTATCAGGGGCCGGGCGTAGGGCCTGTCGTTCGGATCAGGCCCTGGGTCGTGTCCGGAGGCGTCAGCCGCGGCGTACCGCGCACAGCAGGCCGTCGCCGACCGGCAGCAGCGAGGGCAGCAGCTCCTGGCTCTCCCGGACCGCCCGCAGCAGCTCACGTATCCGCAGTACCTCCGCCGGCTGGGCCGCCGAGTCGACCGTGCGGCCGTCCGCGAAGACGCCCTCGAAGCAGACCAGACCCCCCGGTCGCAGCAGGCGCAACGATTCAGCGAGACAGTCCAGGCTCTCCAGCCGGTCGCCGTCGCAGAACACGAGGTCGTACCCGCCGTCCGCCAGCCGGGGCAGTACGTCCAGGGCGCGGCCGGGGATGAAACGCGCCCGGTTCGCGGCGAAGCCCGCCGCCCGGAACGCCGCCTTCGCGAACTGCTGGCGCTCCGGTTCCGGGTCCACGGTGGTCAGGACCCCGTCCGGCCGCATGCCCTGCAGCAGATAGATCCCGGACACGCCCGTGCCCGTACCGATCTCGGCCACCGCTTTCGCGTCCGCCGTCGCGGCCAGCAGGCGCAGCGCGGCGCCGGTGCCCGGTGACACCGAGGGCAGCCCTGCCTCCCGGGCCCGCTCACGGGCCCAGCGCAGCGCTTCGTCCTCGGCGACAAAGGCGTCGGCGAACGCCCAGCTCGTCGGCCGGTTGGCGGTAATGGCCCTCTCCTGTCCCCGTAGTTGGCGCAACGGTGACTGTATCCGCTGCGCCCGGGAACCCGCAGATGGGACCGCGCGTTCACAGGGGGAGGAACGCGGCTGAGGGGCGCCGGAGGAAAGAGAAAGACCCGGTCCCCAAATTCGCGTAAAGATTCTTATCCGGAGCTAACGGGCGAGGTGGCTATGGTAGGGGCTCCACTGGACACCACCAGAGCCGACAGGGGAGGTGCGGCTGCGCCTGTGGACCGGGGAGGAGTGCTTCGGCGTCTTCTCAGGTCGGCGGGTGAGCCGAAATCCGTGACCGACACCGCTGACCGAATCCACACCGCCGACTCCGCTCCCACCACCGCGACCTTCGCATCGGATGCGGAATCGCAGGCGTGGACTCCGCCCACCTGGGAGGAGATCGTCAGCACGCACAGCGGCCGGGTCTACCGCCTCGCGTACCGGCTGACCGGCAACCAGCACGACGCCGAGGACCTCACGCAGGAGGTCTTCGTCCGTGTCTTCCGGTCGCTGTCGACGTACACGCCGGGCACCTTCGAGGGCTGGCTGCACCGCATCACCACCAACCTCTTCCTGGACATGGTCCGCCGCAAGCAGCGGATCCGGTTCGACGCGCTCGGCGACGACGCGGCCGAGCGGCTGCCCAGCCGCGAGCCCTCGCCGCAGCAGGCGTTCAACGACACGCACTTCGACGCCGACGTGCAGCAGGCCCTCGACACCCTCGCCCCCGAGTTCCGGGCCGCGGTCGTCCTCTGTGACATCGAGGGTCTTTCGTACGAGGAGATCGCCGCCACGCTCGGCGTGAAGCTCGGTACGGTCCGCAGCCGTATCCACCGCGGCCGCTCGCACCTGCGCAAGGCGCTCAAGCACCGTTCCCCCGAGGCCCGGGCGGAGCGCGCGCTCGCCACCGTCGGCTGGGAGGGCGGAACGGCGTGAGCATCAGTCCTGCCGGCCCGACCCCCGCGGAGCAGCACCTCGGGGACCGACTCGCCGCGCTGGTCGACGGGGAGCTCGGCCACGACGCCCGCGAGCGGGTACTCGCGCATCTCGCGACCTGTGCCAAATGCAAGGCGGAGGCCGACGCCCAGCGTCGGGTCAAGAGCGTCTTCGCCTCCACCGCCCCGCCACCGCCCTCGGAAGGGCTCCTCGCACGCCTCCAGGGGTTGCCCGGGGGCCCTGGCGAACCGGGGGGTGACGACAGACGGGGACCCTTCGACGAGCTCTTCGCCCTCGGCGGGGGCGGCGGCGTCGGAGGAGGCATCGGCGGAGTGAGGTCGGACGGCTTCGCGACGGCCGCACCGGTCTCCCCCCACCACTCCGGATTCCGCATCCACCCCGTCGGGCGGCCCGAGAGCGACCGCTCGTCCTGGCGGAGCCGGCGCTTCGGCATCGCCGCCGCCAGCGCGGTCTCGTTCGCCGCGATAGCACTCGGCGGCGCCCTGCCGCTGGAGACGACGGTGAACGTCGGCGCGCGCGGCGAGGGCACGGGTTCGAACGTCACCCCGCTCCGGTCCGCCGGCGCGGGCACGGGCTCGGGCACCGGCGCGGGCTCGGTCACCGGGACAGGCACCGGCTCCGGTACGGGCACGGCGACGAGCGCCGGGGCGACCTTCGGGCGAGGCGGGCGTACGGAGGAGCGCACGGCCGTCGGCTCCTCGGCGAGCCCGATCGGCATCGGCTCGACCACTGGCACGGTCTCGGCCGGACCCCTGGTTCCGGGCACGCCGGCCCACGACGTCTCCCTCCGACTCCAGGGGACATCCAGCCAGTCCGTCTTCGAACTCTCCCCGTTCGTCAGGCCCACGGGCCCGGCGCTGCGCCTGGCCTTCACCGGCGGGTACGCCCCGCTGAGCGGCCCGGTGGCCACGCCGTCCCCGAGCCCGCTCGTGGACGCCAACCCGACGACGACGCCGCTCACCTCCCACCGCTGAGCCCGGACCTGGTTGAATCCTGGGCACGGGCGCCTGCCGTGAGGCCGGCGCGGACAGGTGAGCTGTTGCGGGGAGAGCATGAACGACGGGAAGCCGACCGGCCAGAAGCCGAAGTGGTGGAGTCGGCCGACGAGTACGCCGCCGGCGGGGATACCGGAATCGCAGGTCGCGGACGAGGGTGACTTCACCCTCGCCGCCCCCGCGACTCCGGAGGCGCCGTCCACCCCGGACGCGCCGTCCGCCCCGGCGCCCGGGTCCGTACCGCAGCAGGCCGAGGCCGAGGCGCCGGTCGAGCCGCAGGATCAGGTGCCCCCGCAGGCCCAGCCGCAGCCACAGGCCCAGCCGCTGCACGAGCCGGACGAGTACCGGACTCCGCCCTACGGGGAGCCCGGGCCCTGGGCGCCCGCGCCGCCCGTCCAGCGACCGGTGGCGACCCCGGCCCACGGCGTTCCCGTACCGCCACAGCCCGTGCCGCCACAGCCCATGCCGCCACAGCCCGTGCCGCCGCACGCCGTCGCCCCGCCGGCCGTCCCGCAGCCGGCCGCCCCCGTCCCGCAGCCGGTCGCGCCGCAGCCCGCGCCGTGGGTGCAGTACGACCCCTGGGGCTCGCCAGGCGCGCCCGCCGCGCCGCTGAGCGTCGGGACGGAGCCGCTTGTCGAGCCCCGCCGCTCCCGCCGAGGGCTCGCGCTCGTGGGGGCGCTGATCTTCGCGCTGATCACCGGCATCGTCGGCGGCGCCATCGGCGCGTACGTGGAGCGCAACGGCGGCATCACCACCGTCGAGTTGCCCCAGGCGGGCGTCGAGGACTCCGACCGGGCCCCCGAGAGCGTCGCCGGGATCGCCGCCAGCGCCCTGCCGAGCGTCGTCACCCTGCACGTCAGCGGTGCCGGTTCCTCCGGCACCGGCACGGGCTTCGTCCTGGACACCCAGGGCCACATCCTGACCAACAACCACGTGGTCGACGCGGCCGCCTCCTCCGGCGACATCAGCGTCACCTTCAGCAGCGGCGAGACCGCGAGCGCCAAGCTCGTCGGCAAGGACAGCGGCTACGACCTCGCCGTCGTCAAGGTCACCGGCGTCTCGGGCCTCAAGCCGCTGCCGCTCGGCAACTCGGACAACGTCCGCGTCGGCGACCCGGTCGTCGCCATCGGCGCCCCCTTCGACCTCCAGAACACCGTCACCTCCGGCATCATCAGCGCCAAGGAGCGCCCGATCACGGCGGGCGGCGAGAAGGGGGACGGCAGCGACGTCAGTTATGTCGACGCCCTCCAGACCGACGCCCCGATAAACCCCGGCAATTCGGGCGGTCCGCTGGTCGACTCCAAGGCCCGGGTCATCGGCATCAACAGCGCGATCCGCGCCGCCGGCGACGGATCGAGCGGCGAGGGCGGCGGCCAGTCCGGCTCCATCGGCCTCGGCTTCGCCATCCCGATCAACCAGGGCAAGCGGGTCGCCGAGGAGCTGATCAACACCGGCAAGGCCACCCACCCCGTGATCGGTGTGAGCCTCGACATGCAGTTCAACGGCGACGGCGCCCGGGTCGGCGAGAAGGGCAAGGACGGCACCGCGTCGGTCACCCCGGGCGGCCCGGCGGCCAAGGCCGGCATCCGGCCCGGCGACGTGATCACCAAGGTCGACGGCCAGCGCGTGCACAGCGGGGAGGAGCTGATCGTCAAGATCCGCGCCCACCGCCCCGGCGACCGACTGGAGCTGACGCTCAAGCGCGACGGCAAGGAACAGACCAAGACGTTGACGCTCGGTTCCTCGCAGAGCGACTGAGCGCCATCTGGGAGACACCGCAAGGTACCCGCCCGGCTGTTTCGGCGGGTACCGTGGACGGGCCCGGACCCGTGTAAGGAGCAGCCAAGGTGTTCAACGACATCGGCATACTCGAGCTCGTGACGCTCGTGGTCCTCGCCGTGCTCATCTTCGGCCCGGACAAGCTGCCGAAGGTCATCCAGGACGCCTCGCGTTTCATCCGCAAGATCCGCGAGTTCTCCGAGAGCGCCAAGCAGGACATCCGTACCGAGCTGGGACCGGAGTTCAAGGACTTCGAGTTCGAGGACCTCAATCCCAAGACCTTCCTGCGCAAGCAGCTGGACGGGAACGAGGACCTCAAGGAGCTGAAGGAGCTGCGCAGCACCTTCGACCTCAAGAAGGAGATGAACGAGGTCGCGGACGCGGTCAACGGCCGCGAGCCGGAGCCCTCGACCGTCCCGGCGGCGGTCAACGGTTCGCCGGACCTGCTGAAGAAGCAGGACAAGCCGGCCGCTGACGAGCGGCCGCCGTACGACTCGGACGCGACCTGACCACACCCGGCCACCTGGGCTGACGCACCCCGGCGCGAGCCGGTGGCTATCCTCCATCTGTTGTCCGCCGTCGCGGACACGACGGATCGAGGAGGCGGCCGAGATGGAGACGACGAGTCGGGTGGAGGGAGTGCCCGCAGCCCGGCGCACGGCCGAAGGCTATCTGCGCGCACCCTTCACCTGGTACGGACTTGACGACGCGTTCACCGGGGCGCGCTGGCTGATGCAGGTCGGCACGGCGGCGGACGGCACCGTCCAGCACGGGTCGATGGGCCACGGGGACGAGCCGTCGATAAAGTCCGACGCGAGCGGCGCGGAGAAGGAGCGCTTCGCCGTCGTCGTGACGGTCGCCGCGAGCCCCGTGCGCAGGAGCGGTGACGGTACGGGCGTCCTGGACGCCACCACGGTCTCCTCCGCGGCCTGGCTGGCCGGCTCGGGGCTCCTGGCGTACACCTGGCCCGCACAGCTGGACCACGCGCTGCGGGACGACTGGCTGGACCAGCAGACGGAGGCCGCGTTCGAGCTGGCGGACGACCTGAGCGGCCCGGAGTGGTCGACGCTGTCGCTCCCGGTGGACGGCGTGCCGATGCCGTTCCACTACCGCGAGTCCGAGTTCGGCTGGGTGCTCGCCGGCTCCGCTGGCGCGGTGCACATCGGCGCGTACGGGCGGGGCATGAGCGCGTACGGCCTGGGCTTCGCCGGGGTCCAGGACCTGGGCGCGTACGCGTAGCCGCCGACAGGTCGCACGGACCACGACGAAGGGGCACCCCGGCCGGGGTGCCCCTTCGTCGTACGGTCTCGGAACGTACGGTCTCAGAACTTGTTGCGCGGGGTGATGCCCAGGCTCATGCCCGAGAGGCCGCGCTGGCGGCCGCCGAGCTTGCCGGCGATCGCGCGGAGGGCCGAGCCCGCGGGGGAGTCCGGGTCGGTGATGACGACCGGCTTGCCCTCGTCGCCGCCCTCGCGCAGCCGCACGTCGATCGGGATGGAGCCGAGGACCGGGACCGTCGCGCCCGTGGTCCTCGTCAGGCCCTCGGCGACCTTCTGGCCGCCGCCCGTGCCGAACACGTCGACCATCTCGTCGCAGTGCGGGCACGGCAGGCCCGACATGTTCTCGACGACGCCGACGATCTTCTGGTGCGTCTGCACGGCGATCGAGCCGGCCCGCTCGGCGACCTCGGCGGCCGCCTGCTGCGGGGTCGTCACGACGAGGATCTCCGCGTTCGGCACGAGCTGCGCCACGGAGATCGCGATGTCGCCCGTGCCCGGGGGCAGGTCGAGCAGGAGGACGTCCAGGTCCCCCCAGTACACGTCCGCGAGGAACTGCTGCAGCGCGCGGTGGAGCATCGGGCCGCGCCAGACCACAGGGGCGTTGCCCGGCGTGAACATGCCGATGGAGATGACCTTCACACCGTTCGCCGACGGCGGCATGATCATGTTCTCGACCTGGGTCGGACGGCCGTCCGCGCCCAGCATGCGGGGGACCGAGTGCCCGTAGATGTCGGCGTCGACGACACCGACCTTCAGACCGTCGGCGGCCATCGCCGCCGCCAGGTTGACGGTCACGGAGGACTTGCCGACGCCGCCCTTGCCGGAGGCGACCGCGTACACCCGGGTCAGCGAGCCGGGCTTGGCGAACGGGACCTCGCGCTCGGCCGTCGTGCCCCGCAGGGCCGAGGCCAGCTCCTTGCGCTGCTCGTCGCTCATCACGTCCAGCGTGACGTCGACGCCGGTGACGCCCTCCACCCGGGCGACCGCGTCCGTGACCCGCTGCGTGATCGTGTCGCGCATCGGGCAGCCGGAGACGGTGAGGTAGACCGTGACGGCGACCCTGCCGTCGGTCCCGATCTCCACCGACTTCACCATGCCAAGATCGGTGATCGGTTTGTTGATCTCGGGGTCGTTCACCGTCGCCAGTGCTTCGCGCACCGCGTCTTCCGTAGCCATATGGAGATGGTACGGCGCCGACCACGGGCACCGGAAAGACCTCTCAGCGGTCGGGTACGTCACGTCCCCGACCGGCGGCGCCGGGGAATAGATCGCGGCGCTCGTCCATCTCCTTGATCAGGTCCTGGAGCTCCGACCGGATCCAGTCGCGGGTGGCGACCTCGCCGAGGCCCATCCGCAGTGCCGCGATCTCCCGGGTCAGGTACTCGGTGTCGGCGATGGAGCGCTCGTTCTGCTTGCGGTCCTGCTCCAGGTTGACCCGGTCGCGGTCGTCCTGCCGGTTCTGCGCGAGGAGGATCAGCGGGGCCGCGTAGGAGGCCTGCAGCGAAAGCATGAGCGTCAGGAAGATGAACGGGTACTCGTCGAACTTCAGCGAGCCCGGCGCGAAGATGTTCCACAGCACCCAGAGGATGATGATCACCGTCATCCAGACGATGAACCGCCCCGTCCCCAGGAAGCGCGCGATCCGCTCCGAGAGCCGGCCGAAGGCCTCCGGGTCGTACTCCGGCAGCAGCCTGGCCCGGCGCTCGCGCGGCAGGTCGAGCCGGATCCGGGACATGGACCGCTCCCGCTCCCGTTCGCGCTCCTTCTCCTTCTCCCTTTCCAGCTTCAGCTCCCTGTCCCGTTCGCGCGTGCGCTCAGGTGTCATGCGTCACCCCCTCCTCGTGGAACTCGGCCTCGCGCCAGTCCTCCGGCAGCAGATGGTCGAGCACGTCGTCCACGGTGACCGCGCCGAGCAGCGACCCGCTCTCGTCCACCACCGGCGCGGCGACCATGTTGTAGACGGCGAGGTAGCTGGTGACCGCGGGCAGCGGGGTGTCCGGGGCGAGCGGCGGCAGGTCGCTGTCGGCCAGCGAGCTGACCAGCGTGAACGGCGGATCCCGCAGCAGCCGCTGGAAGTGCACGGTGCCCAGGTACCTGCCGGTCGGCGTCTCGTCCGGCGGGCGGCACACGTACACCTGCGCGGCGAGCGCGGGGGAGAGGTCCTGCTGCCGTACGCGGGCCAGCGCGTCCGCGACGGTGGCGTCCGGCCGCAGCACGATCGGCTCCGTCGTCATCAGACCGCCCGCGGTCCGCTCCTCGTACGCCATCAGCCGGCGCACGTCGGCCGCGTCGTCGGGCTGCATCAGCGTGAGCAGCCGCTCCTTGTCCGCCTCCGGCAGCTCCGAGAGCAGGTCGGCTGCGTCGTCCGGGTCCATCGCCTCCAGGACGTCCGCGGCACGCTCCTCCTTCAGCTTGCCGAGGATCTCGACCTGGTCGTCGTCCGGCAGCTCCTCCAGGACGTCGGCGAGCCGGTCGTCGTCGAGGGCGGCGGCGACCTCGGCGCGCCGCTTGGGGGAGAGATGGTGCAGCGCGTTGGCCAGGTCGGCCGGGCGCAGCCGCTCGAAGGTGGCGACCAGGCTCTCCGCCCCCTGGCTCTCCTCCTCCAGGGAGAAGCCGGTCACGGCCGACCACTCGACAGTCAGGGTCTCGCCCTTGCGCCGCAGCGCGCCGGGCTTGCCGCGCCGGACGAACACCCGGTCGATCTCCCACTCACGTCGGGCGGGGAGCTGCTGGATCGCGATGTCGAGGACGGTGACCTCCTCGTCGGTCTCGACGAGCCGGACGCGGCGGTCGAGGAGTTCACCGAGGACCAGCCGTTCGGTGGGACGCGACTCGAAGCGGCGCATGTTGACCACGCCCGTCGTGATGACCTGACCGGACTCGACGCCGGTGATCCGGGTCATCGGCACGAAGACCCGGCGGCGGCTGAGCACCTCCACCACCATGCCGAGCAGCCGGGGCGGGCGACGGCCCACCCGGAGCATCGCGACGAGGTCGCGGACCCGGCCGACCTGGTCGCCGTTGGGGTCGAAGACGGGCACGCCCGCGAGGTGCGAGACGAAGATCCGGGGGGCGCCTGCCACCATGCCACGCGCCTCCTCGGTGCCGCACGATTCGGGTCGATGCTGGTCAATGCTGAGGTATGCCGGATTCAGGCTAGCCCGTGGCCATCCGTGGCGCCTTGGCGAGAGCACCCGTACGGCTGCCTGTGGCCCCGCCGCGCGGCCCGGGTACGCTGCGTGCTGCCGTCCCCCCACCCTCGACGAACACCCACCGTCGACGACAGACAAGAGGCCGCGCCGGTGACCGCACTCCTCACTGCATCGCGCATCCGCAGGGCCGTCCTGCCGCTGGCGCTGTGCGCCGGTCTCGCGGCGGGACTCAGCGCCTGCGCGGAGGACCCGGACGAGGGGACCAACGGGGTCGGGAAGCTGGCCCCGGACGCCATCGAGCAGAAGGCGCAGACGGCGGCGGACGGCGCGAAGGCGGTCCGGCTGGCCGGGACGCTCGTCAGCAAGGGCGGCACGTTCAAGCTGAACATGCGGCTCAAGGACGACGGCGCGAGCGGTTCGGTGACGACGAAGAACAGCACCTTCGAGCTGCTGCGGATCGGCGACGAGCTCTACCTGAAGGCCGACGCGGCGTTCTGGACGCACGGCGAGGGCGGGAGCCAGGGCTCGCCCGCGCCCTCCGCGAGCGCGGACGCCTCCGAGGCCGACAGCGAGGCCGCCGACACGCTCGACGACAAGTACGTGAAGGTGCCGCAGGACGACCCCTCGTACAAGCAGCTGCGTGGCTTCACCGACATGGACCTGCTCCTGGACGGGCTGATCGGGCTGCACGGCGACGTCGTGAAGGGCGACCGCGACAAGATCGGCGGCATCCGCACGGTCAAGGTCAAGGGCGGCGAGGACGGCGAGGGCGGCACGCTCGACGTCGCCCTCGAAGGCACCCCGTTCCCGCTGCAGTTCGCGCGCGGCGGCGGGGCGGGCGTGGTCGTGCTGTCCGAGTGGGACAAGGACTTCCCGCTGGAGGCCCCCGCACCGGGCGAGACGCTCGACTACGGCAAGCAGCTGCCGCGCACCTGAGCCCTCTGCCCGCTGCCGACGCGCGCTACTTCGTGGCGCGGGTCAGCCCCTGGGCCGCCGCGCCCCGGGACAGCACGGCCTCGGTGACACGGGCGTCGATCTCCGGGTACCGCGCGTCGCAGGAGGCGCACACGACGCGGAACGGCGGGCCCATGTCGGAGTACTGCGTGAGGTACTCGGCCTTCGTCACCGTCCACCTCCCCGGGTGCTCCGCGGAGGGCCCGAAGGTGAAGCGCGGGATCGAGGACATGTTGCCGCGCCGCTTCTCGGCCTCGTAGAAACTGGCGACCTGGTCGCCCATGCCGTAGACCACCCAGACGCCGTTGACCTTCTCGTACGGCTGCGGCACGTGGTTGTGCGTCCCGAGGACGAGGTCGATGTCCGGCAGCCCGTCCGTGGTGGAGGCCGTCAGCGCCCGCGCGAGCTCGCGCTGCGCCTGGTCGGGGGCCTCCTGCCACTCGGTGCCCCAGTGGATGCTGAGCAGGACGACCTGGGCGCCCGCCCGGCGGGCGGCCCGCGCGTCGTCGACGATCCGCTGCCGGTCGGTCAGGTTGACGGCCCAGGGCCTGCCTTCGGGGAGCGGTATGCCGTTCGTCCCGTACGTGTACGAGAGCTGCGCCACCTTCGCGCCGCCGGCCGTGTACCAGGCGGGTGCCCTGGCCTCCTCGGCGTCGCGCGCCGAGCCGACGTGCTTCAGGCCGGCCCGGTCGAGCCCGTCGAGGGTCCGCTTCAGGCCCTCGAAGCCGGCGTCCAGGGTGTGGTTGGAGGCGGTCGAGCAGCCTTCGTACCCGGTCTCCTTGAGGGCGTCGGCCAGCTGGTGCGGCGCCGCGAAGGCGGGGTAGCCGGTGTAGGGGCCGCCGGGGGGCCCGTAGGGGATCTCGTGGTGGCACAGGGCGAGGTCGGCGCCGGAGACGACGGGCCGGACGCCCGCGAGTATCTTCCGGAAGTCGTGCCCGCCGCCCTCCGCGTCCGCGGCGGCCCGCTGGATGATCGAGGGGTACGGGATGATGTCGCCCGTCGCGACCAGGGTGAACGGACGGGCCTCCTGGCCGGGGGCGGGCTTCGCGGATGCGCCGGGGGACCGGGTGGTGCCCGCGGGGCCGTCGGGAGCCGTCGGAGCCTGCGGGACTCCCGTTGTGGCGCCGTGCGAGCGGGGTGGGCCGTCCGAGCCGAACGCCAGCCAGGTGCCGGCCGCGCCGGCGACGGCCAGACAGACGGCCGTCGCCACGGCGGTGGCCGCCCGCCGTCGCCACGGTCGGGGTGTTTCGGGATCGCTCGTCATGCGGGGCCCCGATCCTGGGGAGTTCACTGGCTGTCAGCTGAGCAGATGCGTCCGCTGCCAGTCAGGTTGCATGAGGACCGGGCATCGCGCACGGCGAGATCCCGCCGTCCGGCCGCTCACCCCCTTCGGGGCCTCAGCGCTTGCGGCGCTTCAGCAGCAGACGCGGGAGGGCGGCGGGTACGGGGCGCCGGGTGATCGCGTCGGAGGCCTGCGGGACCGCCGCGAGGGAGCCGTTCGGCAGATCGGTCGTCGAGTCGAGCGGGGTCAGCCGGAGCACCCGGCACTCCCGGGACCACCGCTCCGGCATGGCCTCGCCGTCCGTCGCGTTGAGGCGCTTGCCCTTCAGCTCCGCGACCGCCGCGTCCCACTCCTCGGTGCCCGGGGCCAGCTCGGAGACCGCCGCCGTCCAGGCGACGATCCGGCCGCCCTTGTCCTTGCTGCGGACGGTGACCTCGGCCGTCGCGCCCGCGACAAGACCCGGGAGGGGCTGCTCGCCCGGGCCGTCGCCGACGACGTGCGCCGCGCCCTCGTGCCAGACGTGCCACAGGGCCCGCGCGGCCGGGGCGTCGCCCCTGACCCAGATGAGGCCGGACTTCTTCGTGGCCTCCTCGACGAGGGCGGGCCCGAGCAGCGTGTCTGTCATGCGCGCAGCCTATCGAGCGCGCCGCGACCTACAGCCAGCCGTTGCGCTTCAGGGTGCGGTGGATGGTGAAGCAGATGACCGCGATGCCGCCGAGCACCATCGGGTAGCCGTACTGCCAGCGCAGCTCCGGCATGTAGTCGAAGTTCATGCCGTACACACCGCAGACCGCCGTCGGCACGGCGATGATGGCCGCCCAGGACGTGATCTTGCGCATGTCCTCGTTCTGGGTGACCGTCGCCTGCGCCAGGTTGGCCTGGAGGATGGAGTTGAGCAGCTCGTCGAAGCCGACGACCTGCTCCTGCACGCGCGCGAGGTGGTCGGCGACATCACGGAAGTACTTCTGGATGTCCGGGTCCACCAGCCGCATCGGGCGCTCGCTCAGCAGCTGCATCGGGCGAAGCAGCGGGCTGACGGCCCGCTTGAACTCCAGTACCTCGCGCTTGAGCTGGTAGATCCGCCCGGTGTCCGTGCCGCGCGTGGAGCCCTTCGCGGGCGGCGAGAAGACGTCGATCTCGATCTGGTCGATGTCGAGCTCGACGGCGTCGGCGACCGCGATGTAGCCGTCGACGACGTGGTCGGCGATGGCGTGCAGGACCGCGGAGGGGCCCTTGCCCAGCAGCTCGGGCTCGCCCTGGAGGCGGTGGCGGAGGTTGCGCAGGGAGCCCTGGCCGCCGTGCCGGACGGTGATGACGAAGTCGGGGCCCGTGAAGCACATCACCTCGCCGGTCTCGACGACCTCGCTGGTGGCGGTGAGCTCGGCGTGCTCGACGTAGTGGATCGTCTTGAAGACGGTGAACAGGGTGTCGTCGTACCGCTCCAGCTTGGGCCGCTGGTGGGCGTGGACGGCGTCCTCGACGGCGAGCGGGTGGAGCCCGAACTCGGCCGCGATACCGGCGAATTCGGCCTCGGTCGGCTCGTGCAGACCGATCCAGACGAAACCGCCGCTCTCCCGTACCTGGCGCATCGCGCCGCGCGGCGTCAGGCAGGCGCGGTCGTCCACGCGGCGGCCGTCGCGGTAGACGGCGCAGTCGACGACGGCGCTGGAGGCGGAGGGGTCACGGGTCGCGTCGTAGTTCGCGTACGGCGAGGCGCCGGCGACGGCGGGCTTGCGCAGGGAGGTGCGCAGGGAGGGGCGGACCGCGGCACGCAGGTCTCGGATCATCGACATGGGCATGCTCCTTCACGGAGAAGCCGTCGGCGAGGCGTGGCACAGCCCGGAATGAGGACGTGGAGCTACGTCGTCCACAAAGCGGGCGGCACCGCGAGGTCGCGGTGACGGCGTTCGCTACAGACAGGCAAAGGCGAAGTGCTCTTCCGTCGTGTGAGATGCCGGGTGATGGTGGGCGGACCGTATGCGGAGGCTCAGATCACCGGGAGGGACGCACCGGGCTCGGGTGCGGGGCGGAAGAGCGGTTGGTACTGCCCGATCGACTTCGATTCACGACAGTCCCACCTCCTCCGGCCGGTCCCCCGTGGGGGATGACGAGTGGTCGGGAGTACCGACCACCGGCCAAGACTATCAGCCGACAGAGAGCCAATCCCTTTCTTTGCCCGTTTCATACGCGCTTTATGCTCCCCGCATGGGAGAAGTTCTTGCTCTGGTCGAGGCCCGGTTGCGTACGGCGCTCGGCGAACCGGACGCGCGCGCCGCTGTCACCTTTCTCGGCACGGACCGGATCGAGGTGCTCCGTTTCCTCGACGGCGACATCGTCCGGTACGCGAGCCTCGGCATGTCCGCACATCCGATGACCGACCCGACGGCCGCGCTCGCCGACCCGGTGAAGGGACCGCGAGCCGAACTGGTCCTCTCGGTACGGGCCGGGCTCGCCGACACCGACAAGGTGCTGCGGCCGCTCGCCGTGCTCGCCTCGACGCCGCAGGTCGAGGGCGTGGTCGTGGCGGCGGGCGCCTCGCTCGACGTGGGTGAACCCCTCTGGCCCGGGGCCCCGTTCAGCTCGGTCCTCGTCGCGGAGTCGGGCGGTCTGGTGGAGGACCTGGAACTCGACGAACCGATGGACCCCGTCCGCTTCCTTCCGCTGCTGCCGATGACCTCCAACGAGGCGGCCTGGAAGCGGGTGCACGGAGCGCAGGCGCTGGAGGAGCGCTGGCTGGCCCAGGGCACGGACATGCGCGATCCGCTCCGCCGTTCGGTCACGCTGGATTGACGCCGGTCCGGCGTGTCGCGCCGGTGGTCGACCGCTGTACCCGCCACTCGGGGTGAACTGGTCGGTCCGGACGGGTGATCGTCCTTGACGCGGGCGCGGAGGGGTAGGACCGTTGGGCTCTATGAGGGGCGAACCCAGTTGCCCGAGGTGCGGTGGCCGGGTCCGGGCGCCCGGTCTTTTTGCCGACTCCTGGCAGTGCGCGGTGCATGGCCCGGTGCACCCGCTGCAGCCCGTGATCCCGCCCAGCGTCGAGGCCCTCGGTGTCGTGGTGCACCGGGCCCAGGTGCCGGTCTGGATGCCGTGGCCGCTTCCCGTCGGGTGGCTCTTCACCGGGGTCGCGTACGCCGGTGACGACCGCAGCGGGGGGCGCGCGACCGCCGTCGCCTGCTCGGGGCCCGGGCCGCTCGGCGGGATCGGTGAGCTGCTGCTCGTTGCGGAGGAGCTGGGCGTCGGCCTCGGCGCGCGGTACGCCGGGCTCGACGGCCCCGACCCCGGGAGCGGGCTCTCCATCGACAAGCCGGCGCAGACCAAGGTCCTCGCCGCCGGGCGCCCGACGCCGCTCTGGCACGTGAACGGGACCCCGCACGACCGGGCGGTCTTCGCCGGGGAGGCGCGCGGTCTCTGGCTGTGGGCGATCGTGTGGCCCGAGCAGTCGGGGCTGCTCATGTACGACGAGCTGGTCCTCACCGACCTGCGCGACGCGGGCTCGGAGGTCGAACTCCTGCCGTGCGGGGCGCTCACGCCGCGCCTGCTGACGTAGGGCGGGGTCGCGGGATGCCGAACCGCAGCGCCCGCGGGGCCTTGGGATCTGCGGGCGGTGGGGGCGTCGTGGCTTGAGTGTGCGGGGCGGGTGCGGCTCGAAGCCTTCGTTGTACGGGGCCGACGGGCCTTATTCGCCCGTTATGCTGGAGCGTCCCCTTGTTCGCCCGCCCCGAGACCTGGAGTACGACGTCGTGCGCATCGACCTGCACACCCACTCCACCGCCTCGGACGGCACGGACACCCCGGCAGAGCTGGTCCGCAACGCGGCCGCCGCCGGCCTGGACGTCGTCGCCCTCACGGACCACGACAGCACGCGGGGCCACGCCGAAGCGATCGCCGCGCTGCCGGCGGGGCTGACCCTCGTCACCGGCGCCGAGCTGTCCTGCCGCATGGACGGCGTGCCCCTCCACATGCTCGCGTACCTCTTCGACGCCGACGAGCCCGCGCTCGCCGCCGAACGGGAGCTGGTCAGGGACGACCGGGTGCCGCGCGCCCGGGCGATGGTCGGCAAGCTCCAGGAACTCGGCGTCCCGGTCACCTGGGACCAGGTCGCCCGGATCGCGGGGGACGGCTCGGTCGGCCGCCCGCACGTCGCGGAGGCGCTCGTCGAACTCGGCGTCGTGGCGGACGTGTCCGGCGCGTTCACGCCCGAGTGGCTGGCGAACGGCGGACGCGCGTACGTCGAGAAGCACGAGCTCGACCCGTTCGAGGCGATCCGGCTCGTCAAGGCGGCCGGCGGCGTCACGGTCTTCGCCCACCCGCTCGCGGTCAAGCGGGGCGAAGTCGTCCCGGAGGCCGCGATCGCCCGCCTCGCGGAGGCCGGCCTCGACGGCATCGAGGTCGACCACATGGACCACGACGAGCCGACCCGGGCGCGCCTGCACGGGCTCGCGCAGGACCTCGGGCTGCTGGCCACCGGTTCGAGCGACTACCACGGCAGCCGCAAGACCTGCGCCCTCGGCGAGTACACGACCGACCCCGAGATCTACGGCGAGATCACGCGCCGTGCCACCGGCGCCTTCCCGGTCCCGGGCACGGGCGGACCGGCCTAGGGCCTGTCCGGCGGATCATGACCGGGGCCGCGACGCCTGGCACGACGCCTCGCCGCGTTGCCGAAACGCCCCGATAGCTCCGCTATCGAGACGCTCCGACGCCTTGCGATGCACCGCACCAGACGCCGCGTCCTATCCGGCCCTGATCCGCCGGACAGACCCTAGGGCCAGTTCGGAGGATCAGGGGCGTAGCACGCCCCGGCTCTCCCACGTCTCGGGAACGCGCCCGCACCGCTCGGCGGTACGCGCGGGCGGTCACCCCTGACCCCGGCGATCCCTCCACCCCTCATTCGTCACCCGCCACCGCGCCCTCGCGCGGCGGAGCCGTGGCGCGGGCGCATGCCCGCCCACCCCCTCGTACACCCCTCATCGCAAGGCACACCGTGTTCGACGTCGCCGTATTTGGCTCGCTGTTTCTGACCCTGTTCGTGATCATGGATCCCCCCGGGATCACCCCGATCTTCCTCGGCCTCACCTCCGGCCGGCCCGCCAAGGTGCAGCGGCGGATGGCCTGGCAGGCCGTCGCCGTCGCCTTCGGCGTCATCACCGTCTTCGGGATCCTCGGGCAGCAGATCCTCGCCTATCTGCACGTCTCCGTGCCCGCCCTGATGATCGCCGGCGGTCTGCTGCTCCTGCTCATCGCGCTCGACCTGCTCACCGGCAAGACCGACGAGCCCAAGCAGACCAAGGACGTCAACGTCGCGCTCGTGCCGCTCGGCATGCCGCTGCTCGCCGGTCCCGGTGCGATCGTCTCCGTGATCCTCGCCGTGCAGCACGCCGACGGCGTCGGCGCGCAGGTCTCCGTCTGGGCGGCGATCGTGGCCATGCACGTCGTGCTCTGGCTGACCATGCGCTACTCGCTGCTGATCATCCGGGTCATCAAGGACGGCGGTGTCGTGCTCGTGACCCGGCTCGCCGGCATGATGCTGTCGGCCATCGCCGTGCAGCAGATCATCAACGGCGTGATGCAGATCGTCCAGGGGGCGTAGCCCCTCCTGCGCCGCACAGCCGCACAGCACTGCGCCCCCGTACGGATTCCGGTCGTCGGAGTCCATGCGGGGGCGCGGTGCGTGCGGGCGGGTACCTCGTTACGAGGCGGTGGTGTCGGCCGGGCGGATCCAGATGCGCTGGCCGATCGAGGCGGCCTGCTGCACGATCCGGTTGACGGAGGCGGCGTCCACGACGGTCCGGTCGACGGGCGTGCCGTCGATGTCGTCGAGTCGCAGGATTTCGAAGCGCATGGCTTCTCCCTTCGTCTGGAGTTGATCCTCCTGATGGAGAACTGCTGTGCGTGTTACAGAGGGTCCAACGACATGCATCCTGCAAACATTCCCTACGCTAAGGAAATTTTTCGGATGGCTAACTACTACCGTGGGGGGTGGTGGCGGGAGCCGTGGACCGGGCGGAGAATGAGCCCCGTATGAACGACGCAGAGACACCCCGCACGCCGTCCCCGGACCCCTTCGCCGAGCTGGGCGACCGCCTGGAGCGCACCAATGAGCTCCTGAGGCGGATGCTCGCCGAAGTGGCTAAGACCCCTTCGACCCATGCCATCTTCGTCGACGCGGGTTACGTCTATGCTGCGGCCGGGTTGCTGGTCGCGGGCACCGAGGACCGCCGCTCCTTCGACCTCGACGCCGAAGGGCTCATCGAGGCCTTCATCGACAAGGCCCGCACGATCTTCGCCGACAGCCGGCTGCTGCGCGTCTACTGGTACGACGGCGCGCGTCGCCGCATCCACACGCCCGAGCAGCAGTCCATCGCCGAACTCCCCGACGTCAAGGTCCGGCTCGGCAACCTCAACGCCAACAACCAGCAGAAGGGCGTCGACTCCTTCATCCGCTCCGACCTGGAGTCCCTCGCCCGCCACCGCGCGATCAGCGACGCCGCGCTCGTCGGCGGCGACGAGGACCTCGTCTCCGCCGTCGAGGCCGCCCAGGGCTACGGAGCCCGGGTCCACCTCTGGGGCATCGAGTCCGCCGACGGGCCCAACCAGGCCGAGCCCCTGCTCTGGGAGGTCGACAGCCGGCGCACCTTCGACCTCGACTTCTGGCGCCCCTATGTCACCCGACGACCCGTCACGACGTACGAGAACGACGGCGGGCCACCGCCCTCCCGCGACGAGGTCCGCTTCGTCGGCGCCCAGATCGCCGCCATGTGGATCGCCCAGCGCGGCAGCGACACGCTGGCCGAGCTGCTGCCGGGACACCCGTACCTGCCGGGACCGGTCGACCAGGAACTCCTCATCGACGCCGAGCGGCTCCTCGGCCGGTCCCTGCGCGGCCACGCGGCGCTGCGCAGGGCGCTCCGCGACGGGTTCTGGCAGCACCTCCAGGCGCAGTTCCAGCTCCCCTAGGGGGTGGACTCGGGCGGACCGTCCCAGAACGCCGCCAGCCGGGCCGCCAGCTCCTCCGGGTGGGAGACGTTGGGGGAGTGGCCCGCGCCCGCGACCACTGTGTGGTGCGCGCCCGTCCGGGCCGCGGCCTCGGCCAGGCCCTGCGTCGGCCAGACCATCTCGTCCGCGCCGTACACGATGTGCACCGGCATCGGCAGCGCGGCAAGCCTCGCCGTACCGTCCGGATCGCTCAGCAACAGCCGCCCCGCGCCCGCCAGTTGGGCAATCCGGGTGCGCATCCAACGCCGCCGCAGGAACCGTACGATCTCCGGCGGGTCGCTCGCCCCCGGCTCCTCGCCCCGGCTGTCCAGCCAGCGCGTCGCCCGCCAGACCCGCTCCTTCGGCAGCAGCGCGAGCGCGCCCCGCAGCGCCAGGACCCTGATCCGCTGCGGCCGTGCGACCCGGCCGGGGCCCGAGGAGAGCAGGGTCAGCGAGCGGAAGGCACCCGGCGCGAGCTCGGCGGCGGCGCGCGCCACCAGGCCGCCGAAGGAGTGGCCGAGCAGATGCACCGGACCGTCGCCGAGCACGGCCGCCTGCGCCACCACGTCCAGGGCGAGCGCCCGACGGCGGTAGGCGTGGCGCCCGCGCGGCCCCGGGGTCTCGTGCTGCCCGCGCCCGTCGACGGCCAGGGCGCGGTAGCCGTGCTCCGCCAGCGGACCGAGCAGCGCGAGGAAGTCCTCCTTGCTGCCGGTGTAGCCGGGCAGCAGCAGCACCGTGCCGCGCCGCTCGCCCTCGGGCGCGATGTCCAGGACGGCGAAGTCGCCGCGTGTGGTGCTCAGCCGGTAGGCACGGGTGCGCGGCGGCAGCGCCAGGGACCGGGGCTTGCTCATGGTGCGACTGTATCCGCTGTTCAGCGCGGGCCGGAGGGCGGACAGCCGCGTGGCCCGGCCCCTGGTGAGGGGCCGGGCCACGCGGAAGGTGCGGACGGCGCGTCAGCTCTCGGGCTGCGCGGCCGCGGCCTTCTTCGTCGTGCGGCGACGCGGAGCCTTGGGGGCCTCCTCGACGACACCGGCCTCCGCCGGAGCGGCGGCCGCCTTCTTGGTCGTACGGCGGCGCGGCGCGGTCTTCGGCTCCGAGGCGTCCGGTGCCTCGGCGGCGACGGCCTTCTTCGTCGTCCGGCGACGCGGGGCCTTGGGGGCCTCCTCGGCGACCGGCTCGACGGCCGGCGTCTCCACCGGCTCGGCGGCCACGGCCTTCTTGGCCGTACGGCGACGGGGGGCCTTCTTCGGCTCCTCGACGGCCTCGGCGGCGGCGGCCGGGGCGGCCTCGACGGCCTCGGTCACCTCGGCGGCGACGGCCTTCTTCGTCGTCCGGCGACGCGGGGCCTTCTTCGGCGCCTCGGCGACGACAGGCTCGGCGGCCGACTCGACGGCCGGCTTGGCGACCGGCGCCACCGGCTCGGCGACAGGCTCCGCGACCGGGGCGACGGTGGCCGCCGCGGCGAGGGCCGCGGCCGCGGTCTCCACGGTCTGGAAGCCCACGGTCTCCGCCTCGGGCAGGATGCGCGGACGGCGGCGGCGCGGGGCCCTCGGCGCCTCGGAGGCGGCCTGCGGGGCCCGGTCCACCGGCTTGGCCTGCTTGACCACGGGCGCGGCGACGACGGCGACCGGAGCGACGGCGACCGGAGCGACGGCGACCGGAGCGGCGGCGACCGGAGCGGCGGCGGTCGTCTCGGCGACGCGCGGGGCCGGAGCGCCGGCCGCCCCGCCCGTGCGGGTGCGGCGACGGCGGCGCGGCGTGCGCGGCTCCGCCGGCGCGTCCTCCGTCACCGGAGCGGCGACCGCTGCCGGTGCGGCGGCGACGGCCGTCTCGGCAGCGGCCGAGCCACCGCGCGTACGGCGACGCTGGCGCGGGGTGCGCGTCCGGTCCGGGCGCTCCTCGGCAGCGGGGGCGGCCTGCTTGCGACCGCGGCCACCACGACCACCCGGCTCGCCCAGGTCCTCGAGCTCCTCCGCGTCCAGACCGGCGCGGGTCCGCTCGGCGCGGGGCAGGACACCCTTGGTGCCGGCCGGGATGTCGAGCTCCTCGAAGAGGTGCGGGGAGCTGGAGTAGGTCTCGACCGGGTCGTGGAAGTCCAGACCCAGAGCCTTGTTGATCAGCTGCCAACGCGGGATGTCGTCCCAGTCGACCAGCGTCACCGCCGTACCCTTGGCGCCCGCGCGGCCGGTGCGGCCCACGCGGTGGAGGAACGTCTTCTCGTCCTCCGGCGACTGGTAGTTGATGACGTGCGTGACGCCCTCGACGTCGATGCCGCGCGCGGCGACGTCGGTGCAGACGAGCACGTCGACCTTGCCGTTGCGGAACGCGCGCAGGGCCTGCTCGCGGGCGCCCTGGCCGAGGTCGCCGTGGACCGCGCCGGACGCGAAGCCGCGCCGCTCCAGCTGCTCGGCGATGTCGGCCGCCGTGCGCTTCGTACGGCAGAAGATCATCGCGAGCCCGCGGCCGTTGGCCTGCAGGACGCGGGAGATCAGCTCCGGCTTGTCCATGGAGTGCGCGCGGTAGACGCGCTGCGTGATGTTGGCGACCGTCGCGCCCTCGTCGTCCGGCGCGGTGGCGCGGATGTGCGTGGGCTGCGACATGTAGCGACGGGCCAGGCCGATGACGGCGCCCGGCATCGTCGCCGAGAACAACATGGTCTGACGCTTCGCCGGAAGCATGTTGATGATCTTCTCGACGTCGGGCAGGAAGCCCAGGTCGAGCATCTCGTCGGCCTCGTCCAGGACGAGGGCCTTGACGTGGGACAGGTCCAGCTTGCGCTGGCCGGCCAGGTCGAGCAGACGGCCCGGGGTGCCGACGATGACGTCGACGCCCTTCTTGAGCGCCTCGACCTGAGGCTCGTACGCCCGGCCGCCGTAGATGGCGAGCACGCGGACGTTACGGACCTTGCCGGCGGTCAGCAGGTCGTTGGTGACCTGGGTGCACAGCTCGCGGGTGGGGACGACGATCAGGGCCTGCGGGGCGTCGGTCAGCTGCTCGGGCTTGGCCCGGCCGGCCTCGACGTCCGCGGGGACGATGACGCGCTCCAGGAGCGGCAGACCGAAACCGAGGGTCTTGCCGGTGCCGGTCTTGGCCTGGCCGATGACGTCGGTGCCGGAGAGGGCGACCGGAAGGGTCATCTCCTGGATGGGGAAGGGGGACACGATGCCGACGGCTTCGAGCGCCTCGGCCGTCTCGGGAAGGATCCCGAGCTCTCGGAAAGTCGTAGTCAGGGTGCTGCCTCTTCTGTGAGACGCGGCGCGAGGCGAACGCTGGGGGTCGTACCGTGCCGATTCGCTTCCGGCCGGATCGACGAATGGATCACAGCCGGGTGGCGCGGGACCACTGCCGTCGCTCGAGCGTCGTGCCGCTGAGGGACCCTCCTGCGGGTGCGCGGGGAGGGCTGTCGGGTCGGAGCCAGTCGGGCCACCGACCGGGCATCCTCATTCATGAGTCGGCCCACCGAGTATGTCCGAACGTGCGAAAGCTTGTCCGCATACTCGGCAGGCGCTTTACCACTGTACCCCGGATTCGCGCATGTGTGTTGGGAGAATTGGTGATGAGGGCGCGGTCACAGTGACTGACCAGGGCCTTGAGCGCCCCGGGGAGCGGGCTATTGTGCGCTTCATGGAGACGCCTGACAACGCCACGCCCGCCGAAGAGCCCCTGACCGGGATCGCCGCCCAGGACTGGGCCACCGCTTCCGCCGAGCCGCAGTACCGCGCCGCGGTCGTCGATCTGCTCGGCGCGCTGGCCTACGGAGAGCTGGCGGCGTTCGAGCGGCTCGCCGAGGACGCCAAGCTGGCACCGACCCTCGCGGACAAGGCGGAGCTGGCGAAGATGGCCTCCGCCGAGTTCCACCACTTCGAGCGGCTGCGGGACCGGCTGGCCGCCGTGGACGCCGAGCCGACGGCCGCCATGGAGCCCTTCGCCAAGGCGCTGGACGACTTCCACCGCCAGACCGCGCCGTCCGACTGGCTGGAGGGCCTGGTCAAGGCCTACGTCGGTGACTCGATCGCCAGTGACTTCTACCGGGAGGTCGCGGCCCGGCTCGACTCGGACACCCGCGCCCTCGTGCTGTCCGTCCTCGACGACACCGGTCACGGCAACTTCGCCGTGGAGAAGGTCCGCGCCGCGATCGACGCCGACCCGCGCGTCGGCGGCCGGCTCGCGCTGTGGGCGCGCCGTCTGATGGGCGAGGCGCTCTCGCAGGCCCAGCGTGTCGTGGCCGAGCGGGACGCCCTCTCCACGATGCTCGTCGGCGGCGTCGACACCATGGCCGCGGGCTTCGACCTGGCGGAGGTCGGCCGGATGTTCTCCCGGATCACCGAGGCCCATACCAAGCGCATGGCCGCGCTCGGCCTGGCGGCATAACACCTGCGGCACGAGGCCGCCGCGACACGGCCCGGTTCTCCGGGCCGGACGCGGCGGCCTCGTGGTGTCTGTGAGGAGCGGCGCTGTTCACGCCGCCGCTGATCGGCGCAGCCGGCGGGAGGCCGGGCGGATCAGCAGCGAGAGCAGGACGGCCGCGATCGCCACGGCCCCGACGAGCGTCGGCAGGGCGTGGCCCGGGCCGAGGGCGCCATGGGTCACCAGAGCGCCGAAGACGGCCCCGAGCGTGCCGGTCGTGAGGACGACCACGCGTGCGGGGAGGCGGTCGGGCAGCCGGTGCACGGCGGCCCAGGCCAGGGCGAATCCGAGCAGTGCGGAGCCGAGAGCTTCCAGGAACACGGGATCACCTCGCGTGCGGTGCGGGGCGGGCATTGCGGTCGTAGCCGTCCTACCCGGGGCGACTCGAACGCAATCCTCCCCGCCCGCCTCACCTGCACCTTCGTTCCGTCCCCGGGCGCTCGGGCCGGAACACGGGCCACCCGGACGGACGAAGGGCCCGGCGGAACGAATCCGCCGGGCCCTTCTCCTGTCGGCTGTCTCAGAGAGCGCCGAAGCCCACCCGTCGCACGGCCGGCTCGCCGATCTCCACGTACGCGATCTTCTCGGCCGGGACCAGAATCTTGCGGCCCTTGTCGTCGGTGAGGCTGAGCAGCTGCGCCTTGCCGGCCAGCGCGTCGGCCACGGCGCTCTCGACCTCCTCGGCGGACTGCCCGCTCTCCAGAACGATCTCCCGGGGTGCGTGCTGCACGCCGATCTTGACCTCCACGGCTATGTCCCTCCGAACGGTCAGCGTTGCGCGTCTACCGCGCCGTACGCTGCACACATTAGCCCGGAGAGGGGACCCGCACGGCCCACCGGCGGAACGCCAGGAGCGAACACCGGCGGCGAGGGGTCAGTGACCCTCGGCAGCGGCCGGCTGGCCGTCCGTCGGGTGCAGCGGGAAGCCCGCGATGCCCCGCCACGCCAGCGAGGTCAGCAGCGCCACGGCCTTGTCGCGGGGGATGGCGGACTCGCTGGAGAGCCAGTAGCGCGCCACGACCTGGGAGACACCGCCCAGGCCCACCGCGAGCAGCATGGACTCGTCCTTCGACAGGCCGGTGTCCTCGGCGATGACGTCGGAGATCGCCTCGGCGCACTGCAGGCTCACCCGGTCCACCCGCTCGCGCACCGCCGGCTCGTTGGTGAGGTCCGACTCGAAGACGAGCCGGAACGCGCCGCCCTCGTCCTCCACGTAGGCGAAGTACGCGTCCATGGTGGCCTCGACCCGGAGCTTGTTGTCGCTGGTCGACGCCAGGGCCGTGCGCACGGCCTGCAGCAGCGCCTCGCAGTGCTGGTCGAGCAGGGCCAGATAGAGCTCGAGCTTGCCCGGGAAGTGCTGGTAGAGGACGGGCTTGCTGACGCCCGCGCGCTCGGCGATGTCGTCCATCGCGGCGGAGTGATACCCCTGCGCGACGAACACCTCCTGGGCCGCCCCGAGGAGCTGGTTCCGTCGGGCGCGGCGCGGCAGGCGCGTGCCCCGAGGGCGTGCTGCCTCTGTCTGCTCGATGGCTGTCACGCCGCCTCCCAAAAATCGATCCATGCGCGCTGTGGTGTCGCGCCCGCCATCGTACTTTTGGGTAACCCGGCTGTGCGCGGCGCGGACGCAGAATTTCACGGACCGGACGCCGAGGGCGACAGGAGATTCAACGTTAAACCGAACAAATCAGCGGTAGTCGTCTTCGTCGAGGGCGACCACGCGCGCCTGTTCGGAGGAGTCCGCCTCGTTCGCCGAGTCCCGTTCGACATGGGTGTGCGGCTCGTCCTCGCGCTGCTGCAGTTCCGCGCGCTGCTCGGCCGCGTCGGCCTCAGGGATTTCCTCGTCGAGCACGACGTCCTCTTCCTCGGCGAATGTGTCCGGCTCGGTCGGATCGACAGTCATGCGGTTCCTTCCGGCATGCGGGTCCTCTCCGATGGCCCTCCCTACGAGCGTAGGAGCACACTCCGCGCGGCGCACCCGATCCTGTGACGCCACACACACGCGCCGCCGCGTGATCGTCTCGTAATATTGCGGCCATGTCGTCGACCGAGCTTCCGGAGACCCGGACCGCCGCCGCACCTCACACGCCGCGGACCCGCGCCGTTCGGGTCGCCGACGGCGAGGAGCTGCGCTCCGTCGCGCTGCCCGGGCTCACGCTCACCGTGCGCGCCCGGCCCGCCACCCGCCCGGGCCTCCCGCCCGCGCTCTACGTCCACGGCCTCGGCGGTTCCTCGCAGAACTGGTCGGCCCTGATGCCGCTGCTCGCGGACCTGGTCGACGGCGAGGCCGTCGACCTGCCGGGTTTCGGCGACTCCCCGCCGCCCGACGACGGCAACTACTCCGTGACGGGACACGCCCGGGCGGTCATCCGTTTTCTGGACGCCGCCGGCC
This sequence comes from Streptomyces sp. NPDC014870, assembly GCF_043081505.1. Classification (NCBI taxonomy): domain Bacteria; kingdom Bacillati; phylum Actinomycetota; class Actinomycetes; order Kitasatosporales; family Streptomycetaceae; genus Streptomyces; species Streptomyces sp. NPDC014870. The sequence goes on along the minus strand of NZ_JBIBWQ010000008.1, from coordinate 113,684 downwards.
GCGGCCCTGTCCACCTCATCGGCAACTCGCTGGGCGGCGCCGTCTCCACCCGGGTCGCCGCCGTCCGCCCCGATCTGGTGCGCACGCTGACCCTGGTCTCCCCGGCCCTGCCCGAGCTGCGCGTCCAGCGCACCGCCTGGCCGACCGCGCTGTTCGCCCTGCCGGGTGTGGCACCGCTGTTCGCGAAGCTGTCCCAGGACTGGACGCCGGAGCAGCGGGTCCGCGGCGTCCTCTCGCTCTGTTACGGAGACCCCGGCCGGGTGTCCGAGGAGGGCCTGCGGCACGCCGTGGAGGAGATGGAGCGCCGCCTGGAGCTCCCGTACTTCTGGGACGCCATGGCCCGCACCTCGCGCGGCATCGTCGACGCCTACACCCTCGGCGGCCAGCACGGCCTGTGGCGGCAGGCGGAACGGGTGCTCGCGCCCACGCTGCTCGTCTACGGCGGTCGGGACCAGCTCGTCTCGTACCGGATGGCGCGCAGGGCCGCCGCCGCGTTCCGCGGCTCGCGACTGCTGACCCTCCCGGACGCCGGGCACGTGGCCATGATGGAGTACCCCGAGACGGTCGCTCAGGCCGTGATTGAACTGATCGGGGCCGACCCGGCGAGCACAGCCGGTACGGCGGCCGGCGACGACAGCGGCGGGAGCTGATCCGGGGCGTGGGACGACATAGTCGTAAGGGCGCCGCGCCCACTCCCCCCGCCGAACCGGCGCAGGGGCGGGACCAGGGGCGGGGCACGAACGGGGCGGGAACGGGGCGCCGCAGGCGCGCACCGGGCGCCGAGGGCGCGTACGCCCAGGACGCGTACGCCCAGGACGCGTACGCCCAAGGCGCGTACGCCCAGGGATCGCGCTCACAGGGTTCGTATCCCTCGGGTGGGTACGGCCAGGACCCGTACGGCCGCGGCGGGTACGCCCAGGGGCAGCCGACCGGGTACGCGCAGGGCACCGGCACCGCGCCGTACGGGCGGGCGCCGAGCGGGTACGGACAGCAGCCCGCGGCGCGGCCCGCGCCCGGTGGGCGGCCCGTCTGGGACACGCCGATGCACGGCACCCCCGTCTACACCGCCCCCGCGGAGACGGCCGTACGGGGCGGGCACCCCGAGCACACCGACACCCCGCCGCATCCCCAGCGCTACGGCGACTGGCAGGGGCGCCGCAGGACCGCGCCGGCCGAGACCGCCGACGCGCCCCCGCCGTTCATCCCCGGCCCGCGCCGGGAGAGCGACGCGGACGACACCGCCGTACCCGAGCCGCTCCCCGAGGAGGCCCCGGCCAGGACGGGCGGCAAGGGCCGCGCGTTCACCGGCATCGCGGCCGCCGCCGTGACCACCGTCCTCGCCGTCGTCGTGGCCGGTCAGGTGGCCGACCGGGGCACCGGTGCGCCTGTCACGCGGTCGGCGGAAGGGCCCACCGACCGGGCCGTCGACAACGGCGGGGCCTCGCGCTCCGACGACCGGCTGACACCGTCCCACCCCGTGGCCCCGTCCGCCGAGCCGGCCGCACCCGCCGCGCCGGTCACGTACGAGCAGTTGATGGCCCGTCAGTACCCGATCGACCCCAAGCTCCAGGGCTCGGGCGAGTTCGAGGCCGTGCCCGGTTTCGACAAGGCGCCGGGGCAGGGGCGCAAGATCCGCTACCGCGTCGATGTCGAGAGGGGCCTCGGACTCGACGCGAAGCTCTTCGCGCAGGCCGTGCAGAAGACCCTCAACGACCCGCGCAGCTGGGCCGGCAAGGGCGCCATGACCTTCGAGCGGATCTCCACCGGGGAGCCGGAGTTCGTGGTCACGCTCGCCAGCCCGGGCACCACCGGGAAATGGTGTGCGAAGTCCGGTCTCGACACCACCGTCGACAACGTCTCCTGCGACTCCGCGTCCACCTCCCGGGTGATGATCAACGCCTTCCGCTGGGCGCGGGGTTCGGACACCTTCGGGGACGAGGCGATGTTCGCCTACCGCCAGATGCTCATCAACCATGAGGTCGGTCACCGCCTCGGACACAGCCACGTCACCTGCCGCACGCCGGGCGCGCTCGCGCCCGTGATGCAGCAGCAGACGAAGTCCCTGGACATCGACGGAATCAAGTGCCGTCCCAATCCATGGGTCCATCCGGGAAGTTGATGCCGGCGGGCCGTGCCCGACGGGCATCGATCCGCGCGTGAATTCCGCCGGTTCCGTGGATTCGGCCGCGGCCCGCGCCGCGGCCTTGTCCGTGGTCGCGGCCTTGGCCATGGCGACGGCAATTCCGCGCGGTGAAATCCGCCTCCGCCATTCCGGCCGGAAAGGGTGCGGACTTCGCCGTGGCCGCAGCCTGACGCTGTGTATGCGAAACATCCCGTAGCGCGACGAAACGCGACCGGGGTGGGAAAGTTACGTGCATTCACCCCTTCCGGTGGGGGGGGGGGGGCCCGCGCCCCCCCCCCCCCCCCGCGGCCGGCCCCGGGCGGGGGGGGGGGGGGGGGGGGCCGGGGGGGGGGGCCCGGCCCCCCGCGGCGGGGGGGGGGGGCAA
>NZ_JBIBWQ010000008.1:0-111167 GCF_043081505.1 Streptomyces sp. NPDC014870 | reverse complement strand
TTGCGTTGTCTACCCGCCCCCCGGGCGCCGAGTGCCGCGCGGGGTGGGCTTTTTTCTCCCGGCCTCCCCCCCGGGGGGGGGGGGCGCCCCCCCCCCGCCCCCCCCGCCACCGGTTCATCCGCTTACGTTCTTCCCGCTGCGGGTCGCCGGACGGAGGCGGCCGCCGGGCAAGCGAGATCGGGGGTGTCCTCATGCGGATCGGACTGCTTACGGAGGGTGGCTACCCGTACGCCACGGGTGAGTCCAGGCTCTGGTGCGACCGGCTCGTGCGCGGGCTCACGCCGCACGAGTTCGACGTGTACGCCCTCAGCCGCAGCGCCCGCCAGGAGGAGGCCGGCTGGGTCGACCTGCCCCCGCAGGTCCGCTGCGTCCGCACCGCCCAGCTCTGGGCCCCCGAGGACGACGGCCACACCTACGGCCGCCGCGAACGGCGCCGCTTCGCCGAGCACTTCGGCGCGCTGGTGACCGGCGTCTGCGCCGAGGACGACACGACCGGCGCCGCCTCCTCCTTCGCCGAGGGGCTCTACGGCCTCGCCGAACTCGCCGCCGAGCGCGGCGGCCTCTACGCCGCCCTGCGCTCCGAACTCGCCGTCCGCACCCTGGAGTCCGCCTGCCGCACGCCCGGCGCACGCCGGGGCGTGGCCGCCGCCACCGTCCCCGACTACCTCGACGTCGTCGACCAGTTGGAGCGCGCGCTGCGCCCGCTGTCACTCGACTGGTACGGCGAGCACGCGCTCGGCGCGGCCGACCTCTGCCACGCGGCCTCCGGCGGCTCCGCGGCGCTGCCCGGGCTTCTGGCCAAACGCTTCTTCGGCACCCCCCTCCTGGTCACCGAGTACGGCGTACAGCTCCGCGCGCACTACCTCTCCACGGTTGAAGGGCCCCGCCCCGCCCCCGTGCGCGCGCTGCTCGCCGCCTTCCAGGGACGGCTCGCAGGCGAGGTCTACCGGCAGGCCGCGCTCCTCACCCCCGGCAACACGCACGCCAGGCGCTGGCAGGAGAAGTGCGGCGCCGACCGGGCCAAGCTGCGCACGGTCTACCCCGGCATGGCCTCCGAGCGGTTCACCGAGGTCGGCGAGGACGAGGAGAGCGGCGACCCGGCGACGCTCGTCTGGGTCGGCCGGGTGGAGCCCGCCAAGGACCTGATCGCGCTGCTCCACGCCTTCGCGGACGTCCGCAGGGCGCAGCCCGACGTACGGCTCAGGATCATCGCCGCGCCGGTGCGCGAGCCGGGCGCGGACGCGTACGTCGCGCACTGCCGGGCGCTCGCGGCCCAGCTCTTCCCCGACGAGGCGCCGGGGGCGCACGCCGTCGGCGAGAACCCGGTCTCCTTCGAGGAGATCGGCGGACCGGAGGCGCCGACGCTCGCCGAGGCGTACGCGGCGGGCGCCGTCGTCGTCCTCTCCAGCGTCGTGGAGGGCTTCCCGATCAGCCTGGTCGAGGCGATGTTCTGCGCACGGGCCACGGTCTCGACGGACGTCGGCGCGGTCGTCGAGGTCATCGGCGGCACCGGACTCGTCGTACCCCCGCGCAATCCGAGGGCGCTCGCGGACGCGTGCCTCGCGCTCCTGCGCGACCCCGAGCGCCGATACCGGCTGGGGGCGGCGGCGCGGGCGCGCGCGCTCGAACTGTTCACCGTCGAGCAGAACCTGGCCGCCTTCCGCGGCATCTACCTCGAACTTCTCTCCCGCTCCCCGGTGCGCCGCCGTGCCGCGGAGGGCGTCCCCTTCGCCCACCCGGCGGAGGCGTACGTCCCCGGCAGCTGGGCGGACCAGCCGGTGAGCGCCGCCGGCGGAACGGGAGCCCCCGATGCCTGAAGGAGGCACCCCCATGCGCGGCTCCGCCGCCCCGACGACCCCAGGCCCCTGGGCCTCCCACTCGGAGACGCTGCTCGAGAAGACGGCCCTGACGGTGGCCGTCACGGTCTCCGTGACGACGGACGGCCAGGCCACGGGACCGGTACCGCCCGTGCCCGCGCCTCACGCGCCGGCGCCTCACGCGCCGGCGCCTCACGCGCCCGTGCCCGCACCGGCGCCCGTGCCGGCTCGTCCCGCGCCCGTCTCCGCGCCGTTCGTGCCGGCTCCGTCGGCGCCCGTCTCCGCGCCGGTGTCCGATCTCGACCTCCGGGCACCTGACACCCCCGAGCCCGACGCCTCCGAGCCCGACGCCCCCGTGTCCGACCTCCCCGAGCCGGTGGCCCAGGCGGCGCCGGACGCGGACACCGACGCGGAGCCCGCGCCGAACCGGACCCCCGCCGCGGTGCCGATAGTGGGCGGGGGACGGCGGGGGCCCGCCGACCCCGTCAAGGCGCTCATGCACCGGCACCGCGAGCTGTGCGAGCGGGCCGTCGACCCCCTGGAGATCGCGGCCGGGCTCGAAGCGCACGGCGTCACCGACCGGACCGCCGCGCGCTTCCGGCACCGGGACGTGTTCTCGCTCGCCGAGGAGCTGTACGCGCGCGTGCCGCGCGGCAACGGAGCGCCTCCCGCGCGCCCCGCGCACGAGCCGGAGGCGCGCGCCGGGTGGGCCGGCTGGACCCTGGCCGCCCTGGCGCCCGCCGCCGTCACCGCCCTCGCCGTCACCGGACTCGCCCTCACCGAAGGGCCCGTGCGCCTCGCCGTCGGCGTGGCCGGGGCCCTCGGCCTGGCCGCCGCACTCGCCGTCGCCGTCCGGCGCGGCCCGCTGCGCGCCGCCGGCCGCACCGTCCCCGCCGCCCGCGTCTGGACCGTCTGGCTCCTCGCGTACGCGCTCGGCGGGGACGGTCTCCTCCACGCCACGCTCACCGGAGGCCCCGACGGGCCCTGGCCCGTCACCCCCGGGCCCCTCCTCGGGCTCGCGCTCGCCGTGGTCCCCGCCGCCTGGTGCGCCCGGCTCTTCGCCGGCCGGGCCCGCCGCAGGCTCGTCGCCAGCCGCGGCCTGGAGGACTTCGCGGCGGGCACCCGCCCCCTGCTCCTCGCCGCCGTCGCGCTCCATCTGGCCGCCCTCGCCGGCCTGCTGAGCCTGACCGGATTCGCCGCCGGGGCGCTCGCCCTCGGCGCCCTGCTCCTGGTCGCCCGGCTCCTGGCCGTGCACGGCTTCCCCGAGACCGCCGCCGCCGGCCTCGCCGCCGCCTGCGCGGGCGAGGCCCTCGCCCTCGCCTGCGTCCTCGCGGCCCGAGTCCCCGGCTGCGGCATCCTCGGCGCCCCGGTCCGCGCCCTGACCGACACCTGGGGTCCCGGAGCCGTACCCACCCTCGTCTGCGGCGTCGCGGCGCTCGCCCTGCTCGCCCAGGCCACCGCCACGCTCTCGCGGGCCTCGGCCCACGCCAAGCCCTAGGCACAAGCCCCCCTCGACCCGGCACACCCGCGGAGCCGACGCCGCGGGCGTGCCCGCCCCGCAGGACCCCCTTTCCAAGGAGACGAAAGAGACATGACCTCGCTACCCCCCGCCACGGCCGGTCGGCACGAAGGGGCCGCACGATGAGGGTGCTGCTGCTCGGAGCCAACGGATTCCTCGGACGTTTCGTCGCCGACCGGCTGCTCGCCGACCCGGCCGTGCACCTCACCGCGCTCGGACGGGGCGACGACGCCGACGTACGGTTCGACCTCGCCGGGGGCAGCCCCGGCGCGCTGACCCGCTTCCTGGACGCCGTCCACCCCGGAGTCGTCGTCAACTGCGCGGGCGCCACCCGCGGCGGCGCCCGCGACCTGACCCGGCACAACACCGTGGCCGTCGCCACCGTCTGCGAGGCCCTGAGGCGCAGCGGCTGCGGCGCCCGGCTCGTCCAGGTCGGCTGCGCCTCCGAGTACGGCCCCTCCCAGCCCGGCTCCTCCACCGCCGAGGACGCCGTGCCCCGCCCCGGCGGCCCGTACGGCGTCTCCAAGCTCGCCGCGACCGAACTCGTGCTCGGCTCCGGGCTCGACGCGGTCGTCCTGCGGGTCTTCTCGCCGGTCGGCCCCGGCACCCCGGCGGGTTCCCCGCTCGGCCGGCTCGCCGAGGCCATGCGCCGCGCCATGCAGGCGGGCGACGGCGAGCTCAAGCTCAGCGGCCTCGGCGTCCAGCGCGACTTCGTCGACGTACGGGACGTGGCCCGTGCCGTCCACGCCGCCTCGCTCTCCGCCGCCCAGGGCGTCGTCAACATCGGCACCGGACGCGCCGTCAAGCTCCGCGACGCCGCCGCCGTCCTGGCCAGGGTCGCCGGCTACGCGGGCACCCTGCACGAGCTCGACGGGCCGCCCCCGCGGCCGGTCATCGGTGCCCCGCGCACCGAGACCATCGCCGAACAGCTGGCCGCCGCGCCCTACCCGTACCCCGACGGCTGCGGCAGCTGGCAGCAGGCCGACGTGCGCACCGCGCGCGACCGGCTCGGCTGGCGCCCCCGGATCAACCTCGAGGAATCCCTCGCCGACATCTGGATGGAGGCGGCATGCCGCATCTGACCACGACCGCCGCGGAAGCCGTCCAGGAGATGGGCTTCGGCGTCCCCGGCTACGCCCATCCCCTGCTCGCCCCGGTGGAATGGGCCGAGCTGACCCGTCCCGGCACGCCGCTGCACTGGGCCGTGCTCGACGTCGCCCAGGGGCCGGGGGACCGGCCCGACCCGCACTGCCTGGAGGCGGCGGGCCGGCTCAAGAACGCGGGGGTCAGGGTGCTCGGGCACCTCGACCTCCGGCACGGTTCGCGCGACTTCGGCGAGATCGTCTCGGACGCCCACCGCTTCCTCGACTGGTACAAGGTCGAGGGCTTCTACCTGGACCGCTGTCCCACCGACCGGGCCGACCTGCCCGAGGTGCGGCGCGTCGCGGCCACCCTGGAGGCGGTCCTCGACGGCGAGGCCCACCTCGTCCTCGGCCAGGGCGCCCACCCGTACCCGGGCTACGCCGAGACGGCCGACCAGCTGGTCACCTTCTGCGGGCCGTGGACCGACTACCGCTGGTCGCAGGTGGCCGAGTGGACCGCCGAGTACCCGCCGGAGAAGTTCGTCCACCTCGTCCACGGGGTGCCGCGCAGCCACCTCGACGAGGCGATGCGGATCGCCCGCTGGCAGGGCGCGGGGACGATCTTCTTCACCGACCGGACGGGCCGACCGGACCACAACGGACGGATCGGTGCTTTCCAGGCGCTGCCCGGCTACTGGGACGAAATCGTCTCGCGCCTTGGACCGGGTGTCTCGGAATGAGAAGGGCCGTGGCAGTGTTACGGGGAGAACAACCGTACTGACATACCGACCAACGGAGCCCCCGTGTCGCTGCCACCCCTGGTCGAGCCGGCTGCCGAGCTCACCGTAGACGAGGTCCGCAGGTACTCCCGCCACCTGATCATCCCGGATGTGGGGATGGACGGGCAGAAGCGGCTGAAGAACGCCAAGGTGCTCTGTGTGGGCGCCGGTGGCCTCGGGTCGCCGGCCCTGATGTACCTGGCCGCGGCCGGTGTGGGCACGCTCGGCATCGTGGAGTTCGACGAGGTCGACGAGTCGAACCTGCAGCGCCAGATCATCCACAGCCAGGCGGACATCGGCCGCTCCAAGGCCGAGTCCGCCAAGGACTCGGTCCTCGGCATCAACCCGTACGTGAACGTGATCCTCCACGAAGAGCGGCTCGAGGCCGAGAACGTGATGGACATCTTCAGCCAGTACGACCTGATCGTCGACGGCACGGACAACTTCGCGACGCGCTACCTCGTCAACGACGCGTGCGTGCTGCTCAACAAGCCGTACGTGTGGGGTTCGATCTACCGCTTCGACGGCCAGGCCTCCGTCTTCTGGTCCGAGTACGGCCCCTGCTACCGCTGCCTCTACCCGGAGCCCCCGCCGCCGGGCATGGTCCCCTCCTGCGCCGAGGGCGGCGTCCTGGGCGTGCTCTGCGCGTCCATCGGCTCCATCCAGGTGACCGAGGCCATCAAGGTCCTCGCCGGTGTGGGCGACCCGCTGGTCGGCCGGCTGATGATCTACGACGCCCTGGAGATGCAGTACCGCCAGGTGAAGGTCCGCAAGGACCCGAACTGCGCTGTCTGCGGCGAGAACCCGACCGTCACCGAGCTCATCGACTACGAGGCCTTCTGCGGCGTCGTGTCCGAGGAGGCCCAGGAGGCGGCGCTCGGCTCGACGATCACTCCCAAGCAGCTCAAGGAGTGGATCGACGAGGGCGAGAACATCGACATCATCGACGTCCGCGAGATCAACGAGTACGAGATCGTCTCGATCCCCGGCGCGCGACTGATCCCGAAGAACGAGTTCCTGATGGGCACCGCCCTCCAGGACCTGCCGCAGGACAAGCGGATCGTCCTGCACTGCAAGACGGGTGTCCGCAGTGCGGAAGTCCTCGCCGTGCTCAAGTCCGCGGGCTTCGCGGACGCCGTGCACGTCGGCGGTGGCGTGATCGGCTGGGTCCACCAGATCGAGCCCGACAAGCCGGTCTACTAGAAGTAGCGCATACGAGAAGGGCCCGGACCTGCAGCAGGTCCGGGCCCTTCTCCGTCCGTCACGAGCAGCGCGTGCCGTACGCCGGGACCTTGCCGTCCAGGAAGTACGCGTCGACCGTCCGCGTCACGCACGCCGACGTGCCGTACGCGCCGTGCCCCTCGCCCTCGTTGCTCACCAGGACGCCCACGCCCGCGCCCAGTTCCTTCGCCATCCGCTCGGCGCCCTCGTACGGCGTCGCCGGGTCGCCGGTCGTGCCGACGACCAGGATCGGGGCCGCGCCGGGCGCGCTCGCCTCCGGGTCGGCCCGCAGCCCCTTCACCGGCCACTCGGCGCACCAGCCCGCGGTGTCCCAGGCCAGGAAGGCGCCGAAGACGGGCGAGGCCTTCTCGAACTCCGGCAGCACGGCCTTGACCTGCGCGGCCGTCGGGCGCGCGCTGGAGTCGGCGCAGGAGATCGCCCGCTGGGAGTGGGACTGGGTGCCGTAGTGGCCCGTCTCGTCGCGGTCGTTGTAGGCGTCGGCGAGCCGTAGCAGCCCCGAGCCGTCGCCGGACTCGGCCTTCCCGAGGGCGGAGGTCAGCAGGGGCCAGTTGTCCTTGGAGTAGAGCGTGATCGCGATGCCGGTGAGGGCGAGACCCTCGGTCAGCTTCCGGTCGCCGACCCGCAGAGGCTCCCGGTCGAGCCGCTCCAGGAGCCGCACGATCCGGGCGTTGCCCCGGGCGGGCGCCTCGCCGGTGCTCCTGAGGTAGTTGTCGAGGGCCCGCTGGAAGCCGATCGCCTGGTTGCGGGCGTGGCCGGTGGCGTCGGCCGTCGGGTCGACCACCGCGTCCAGGACGGCCCGGCCGACGCGGGTCGGGAAGAGATGCGCGTAGGTGCCGCCGAGTTCGGTGCCGTAGGAGATGCCGAGGTAGTTCAGCTTCGCGTCGCCGAGGACGTGCCGGATCAGGTCCAGGTCGCGTGCGGTGTTCTCGGTGGTGGTGTGCGGGATGACCGTGCCGGAGCGGCGGGCGCAACCGGCGCCGAACGCGGCGCCGTCGGCGAGGTACGTGGCCTCCTCGGCCGCCGTGTCCGGGGTGACGTCCGTGCCGGCCTCGGCTGCGGCCAGCTCCTTGTCGTCGCGGCAGACCACACCGGAGCTGCGGGAGACGCCGCGCGGGTCGAAGGAGACCAGGTCGTAGCGGTTGTTCAGGGCGGCGTACTCCTGGGCCGCGAGCGGGAGGTAGTCGACGCCCGAGGCGCCGGGGCCGCCGAAGTTGAAGAGCAGCGAGCCGATCCGGCGGTCCTTGTCGCGGGCCTCCTTGCGGATCAGCGCGATCGTGAGGGTCTCGCCGCCGGGCTTGGTGTGGTCGAGCGGGACGCGGACCCCGGCGCAGCGCCAGCCGGCGCTGGGCCGTTCACCGCCCTGGGGCGCGTCGCAGCGCTTCCAGTCGGGGCGCTGCCCGGTGAGCGAGGCGGGGAGCCCGGGGGCGCCGGGCCCCTTGGCGTCCGTGGAGGTGCCGCCGCCCGGAGTGGTGCCCGCGGGCGTCTCGGCGGTCGCGCAGCCTGCGACCAGCAGCCCGGTGACGGCCAGGGCCGCCACCCGTATCCGTATGGACAAAGCACAACCCCCGTGAGCCGGACCGGAAGCCGCCATCCTAGCCAGGCACTCGGTCCCTGCTACGTGGCAGAGCGCTACTTGCAGACGATGCCGGAGGCCGGGACCTTGCCGTCGAGGAAGTAGGCGTTGACGGTGTTCTGCACGCACGCGTTGCCGCTGTTGTACGCGCCGTGGCCCTCGCCCTCGTAGGTCAGCTCCACGCCGACGCCGTCGCCGAGGGCCTCCACCATCGCCCGCGTGCCCGCGTACGGCGTCGCCGGGTCGCCGGTCGTGCCCAGCACGAGGATCGGTGCGGAGCCGGGCGCCGAGACGTCCGGGTGCTCCCAGGTGCCGGGGACCGGCCACTGCGAGCAGCTCGACAGCGCCCACGCCATGTAGGGGCCGAAGACGGCGGAGGTCTGCTCGAACTCGGGGAGCCGCTCCTTGGCCTGGCCGAGGGTGTAGCGCTCCTTGTAGTCCACGCAGTTGATGGCCGCGTTGGCGGCCTGGATGTTGCTGTAACTGCCGTTCTGGTCGCGGCCGTTCATGGAGTCGGAGAGCGCGAGGAGGAGCCCGCCGTCGCCGCCGTCGGCCGCGTCGAGGCCCTGCTCCAGGTACTGCCAGAACTCCTGCGAGTACAGCGACTGCGCGATGCCGTTGAGGGCCTGTGTCTGGGTGAGCTTGCGGTCGCCGATGCCGGGGATCGGCTTCTTGTCGAGCTGGGCGAGCAGGTCGAGGATGTAGGCCTCGATCTCGGCGACCGTCGAGCCGGGCAGCGTGCACTCGTCGCCGCGCGCCACGCAGTCCTTGGCGAAGTTGTCCAGGGCGAGCTGGAAGCCCTTGGCCTGGCCGAGGGCTCCCTCCTCGGTGCCGGCGTTCGGGTCGACGACCGCGTCGAAGAGGGCGCGGCCGACGTTCTCCGGGAACATGTGGGCGTACACGCCGCCGAGTTCGGTGCCGTACGAGATGCCGAAGTAGTGGAGCTTGTCGTCGCCGAGGACCTGCCGCATCAGGTCCATGTCGCGGGCGGCGTTCTCGGTGCCGACGTGGGGGAGGACCTCACCGGACTCGTCCTCGCAGCCGGCGGCGTACTTCTTCTGCGCGTCGGAGAGGGTCCGTTCCTCGGCGGCGTCGTCCGGGGTGAAGTCCAGGGCGTAGTAGGCGTCCAGCTCCTTGTCGCCCAGGCAGTTGACGTCCGCGCTGCGGCCGACCCCGCGCGGGTCGAAGGAGACCAGGTCGTAGCGGGTGCGGAGCTTCTCGTAGTCGGGGGCGAAGGACGGCAGTCCGGTGACGCCGGAGCCCCCGGGGCCACCGAAGTTGTAGATCATCGAGCCGATCCGCCGCTGCTGGTCACTGGCCTTGGCTCGGATCAGGGCCAGCTCGATCGTCTCGCCGCCGGGATCGTCGTAGTCGAGCGGGGCGTCCATGAAGGAGCACTCCCAGGGCGTGCCGCCGGGGAGCGGGGAGGGCGCGGGGCCGCCGCCTTCGGCGGCGGACGGCGGTGGGCAGGGTGCCCACTCCAGCTGCTGCGCCGCGAGCCCGGCGAGGTCCGTGGGCCGGTCCGACGCCTCGTCGTTGTCTCCGCCGCCCGAGCATCCGGCGGCGAGCAGCACGGTGGTCGCGGTGAAGAGGGCGGCGCGCTGCGCGGCGGAGATCGGCATAGGGCCATGGTCCGCCGGACCCCCGTCCCCCGCGCGGGCGAGTGGGCCAGCCGGGGGAAGTTCGGGCGGGTGGTGCGAGGCGGGCGGCTACGCCGCGTGGACCAGCTGGATCAGGTTGCCGCAGGTGTCGTCGAAGACGGCCGTCGTGACGTTGCCCATGGCCAGCGGGTCCTGGGTGAACCGCACACCGCGCGCGGTCAGCCGGTCGAACTCCGCCTGCACGTCGTCGACGGCGAAGGAGGCGAGCGGAATGCCGTCGTTGAACAGCGCTTCGCGGTACGGCTGCACGGCGGGGTGTCCCTGGGAGGGCTCCAGGAGCAGCTCGGTCCCCTCCGGGTGCTCGGGGGAGACCACGGTCAGCCACAGGGCGGTGCCCAGGGGGATCTCGTGCTTCAGCTGGAAGCCGAGCACGTCGGTGTAGAAGGCCTGGGCCTTCTTCTGGTCGTCGACGTAGATCGGGGTGAGGTGGATCCTCATGGGGTGCTCTCCGGTGTCTCGGGGGTGCCCGGCCTGAGCCACCGGGTCACGATGCGCTCGAGGGGGCCGGTCTGGAGGTCGTGGAACTTGTAGCGGCCTTCGCGCCGCGTCAGCACCAGGCCCGCCGATTCAAGGACGGCCAGGTGCTGGCTGATCGCCTGACGGGACAGTCCCACGTCGTGCTTGGTCACCAGCCGGGTGCATATCTCGAAAAGGGTCTGGCCGTCCCGGTCCACCAGCTCGTCGAGGATGAGCCGGCGGGTGGGGTCGGCCAGCGCCTTGAAGACATCATCAGCCATGACCCCCACGATAGGCAAGTAGCGACTTGCCTATCAAGCGGAGGTCGGCCGCACCGGTCGGCCGCTCCTCCTACAGCGCTCCCCGCTTCGTCAGCCAGTTGAAGCAGAGCCAGCCCGGCAGCACCGGCAGCCACAGCGTCAGGAGCCGGTAGAGCAGCACCGCCGGCGTCGCGACCTCGATCGGGAGGCCGACCGCGACCAGACCGAGGGTCAGCGCGGTCTCGACCGCGCCGACACCGCCGGGGGTCGGCGCCGCCGAGCCGAGGGCGTTGCCCGCGAGGAAGACGACGGCCACGCTGGCGTAGCTCAGCCCCTGCGCGTCGTGGCCGAACGCGCGGATCGAGGCGTCCAGGCAGAGCACGAACACACCGGTCAGGAGCAGCATGCCGCCGATGCCCGTGAGCAGCTTCAGCGGACGCTGGAGCACGTCCAGCATGCGCGGCACGACGCCCGCGAACAGCGAGCGCAGCCGCGTCGAGACGAACTTCCGCATGAACGGGATCGCGGTCACGACGAGCACGAGCACCGCCACCGTCAACAGTCCCGCGATCACCGTCCGGGAGGGCGTGAACGACTGCGACTTCTCCGTACCCGTCAGATAGCCGAAGGCGAGCAGGAGCAGGATGTGCGCGCCGAGCCCGAAGAGCTGCGACGCGCCGACGCTCGCCACCGCGAGCCCCGGCCGCACCCCCGAGCGCTGGAGGAACCGGGTGTTCAGCGCGACACCGCCGACCGCCGCGGGGGCGACGATCTTCACGAACGACCCGGCCACCTGGGCCACCACCGTGCGCCAGAATCCGACCCGCTCCGGGACGAAACCGAGCAGGCTCATCGCGGCGGCGACATAGCTCAACGCCGAGAACAGCACCGCCGCAGCCACCCAGCGCCAGTCCGCCGAACTGATCGTCGACAGCGGCGTCCTGGCGATCTGCGAGAGCAGGAAGTAGGCGGCCACCGCGCCGGCGATGAGGCTGATGAGCGTACGCGGCTTGATCCGCTCCAGACGGACCGGCTCGACCGGTGCCTGCGGCCGGATCAACAGCACCTGACGGCGGATCTGCGCCAGCAGATCCTCCTCGCGGGCGTCGTCGAGCGCCTCGTCGAGGGCCCGCTTCTCGGCCTGCTTCTCCGCCTTCTCCAGCTTCCGGTCCGACTTGCGGTCGATCTTGGACTCGACCGTTCCGGTGGGGGTCTCGGCCGCGGCGGCCTCGACGCGGGCCCGCTTCGCCGCCTCCGAGGCCTCCAGGACGGCCTCGCGCTCCCGCTTGGACCGCTCGCGGGCCAGTCTCCTGAGCGTCGCGCGCGTGGAGCGGCTCAGCGCGATCGGCTGGAGCAGCGGCAGACAGTCGGCGATGGCGTCCGGGCCGAGTACGTCGACGGCCCCGGCCACCGCGCGCTCGGCGCCCACCCGCAGACCCAGGGTGGTGAGCAGCTGGGCGATGTCCATCCGCAGGATCAGGTCGCCCGCGGCGATCTCGCCGCCCCGCAGATCGGTCAGGATGACCTTGCCGGAACGATCCACCAGAATCGCGTCCCCCGCGAGCCTCCGGTGCGCGATCCGGCGCGACTGGAGCGCCCGCACCTGACGCCAGGCGCTGCGCACCAGCTCGTCGGTGATCTCCGCGTCGTCCAGCGAGTCCAGGCTCCGGCCGCCCAGGTGCTCATACACGAGCATCACGGCGTCCGGACCGAGCTCCGAGGTGGCGATCAGCTTGGGCGCGTTCGCCCCGGCGGCGATCGCCGCGTACGCGAGCAGCGCCTCCTGCTCCAGGGCCTGGCGCAGCGAGACGATCGAGCGGCGGGTGGTGATCGCCCGCAGGGTCAGCCTGCGCCACGCGCGGTAGAAGAAGCCGTGCGCCTGCTGCTCGCGGTCCACGACCGTGACATCGAGCGGAGGCCCCTCCTCCAGGGTGACGATGTACCGGCGGCCCCGGTCCCCGCTGTCGGCGGAGTCCGGCACGCCCGCGCCCTCCGCGCGCAGCGCCGTGACCGGCTTGAAGCCGACCCGGCGCAGACCGGCGAGCAGGGTCTGACCGGTGGGGCGGACGTTGGGGGAGCCGACCGCGTAGAGCGTGCCGTACGCGACGGTCCAGCCGATCAGCACGGTCAGGATGATCGAGAACGCGGTGGTGTACCCGGCGACCAGCATGGTGAACGCGTCGAGCAGCAGCACCGCCCACAGGCTCACCCGCCAGCGCGGCCGGCGGGCCATGCCGACGGCCGTCATGTACGCGATGACGGGCGCGAGGTAGTTGTGCACCGGGTCGGTGAGACCGCCCCCGGTCGCGGGCTGGGTCAGCGCGTCCTGGATCGTGCCGGGCGCCGCCTTGGCGACCCAGAGGTCGGTGGCGAGGGTGACGCCGTGGGCGAGGACGGCGGCGAGGACGCCGTCGGCGATCCGCAGGCCGTCGCGTTTGATCAGCCGTTCGATGGCGAAGGCGACCGGTACGAGCAGGACGGCGATGCTGGAGACGAGTCCGGCGATCTTGACGAAGACGTCGGGGGCACCGCCCGCGCCCTTGTTGATGTCCTCCTCGAGACCGGAGGTCGTGCCGTGGGCGAAGGCGGCGATGGCGATGACCAGGGCGATGGCGAGGACGCCGATGAGCAGCCGCATCAGGTCCGAGGGCCGGTGCACACGGGCGGCGAGCAGGGGCTCGTCCTGGGAGACCCGCTCGCTCGGCTCGCCCTCGGGGACCGAGTCCGGGACGAGCTCGGGGGAGGGGCCGTGACCGAGGCCGAGACCGTGCGCCCGACCGCCGTGGGCGGGCGGGCCGGGGGTCGCTGTGCCGGGGGCGGGCGTGCCGGGGCGCGCCTCCTCCTCAGGAGGCTGAGCGTCGTGCCCCATCACCATGTCCGTCTCTGCCTGTGTCGTACGCACCGCGTGTACCGACTGTTTGTCGTCCTGTTCGAATTGTTGTTCTTCTTGTTCGTCTTGTCGCTCTTGATCTCGTATCACCAGTCACCGCCCGCACGATGGTGGCATGAAGCGGGGCCCGACGGAGGCAACAGGGCGTTGTCGGTGGGGTGAGGCAGGATGGGGCGGATGAGCGTGGAGGAGCTTCCGGAGTACGCGGAACGGGTCCTTGAGGTCGCGGAGCTGATCCCGCCGGGCCGCGTGATGACGTACGGAGACGTGGCCGAGTGGCTCGGCGAGGGCGGCCCGCGTCAGGTCGGCCGGGTGATGGCCCTCTACGGCGGGGCGGTGCCGTGGTGGCGCGTGGTGCGCGCGGACGGCGCGCTGCTGCCGGGCCACGAGCTGCGCGCCCTCGGCCACTACCGCGACGAGGGCACGCCGCTGCGGCAGGCCGGGCGGTCCGCCGAGGGACATGTGCCGAAGCTCGACATGCGGCGGGCGCGCTGGGACGGGGAGGGCGGCGGGACCGGCGGCCCGGAGGGTGGCCCCGGAGGCGGCTCGGGCGGGCGTGCGGGAACTCACACGTGACAGCTTTGCCGATGGCCGGCCGGGCCGGACGGTCCGATGACGGTACGGAGGCCCGTACGGAGTACGACACGGGTGCCCTCCGTATCCCGTAACGTCGTCGTTCGCCCCGTACACGTCCCCACCTCTCCACCACTTCGCTCAGGACCGGTCGATCCACGTGAGTTCCTCCTCCACCACCCGGCGCACGCCGTACCAGGGGCGGACCACGGGCGCGTACCGACTGGTGCGCACCGCGCCGGCGCGAGTGGATCCCCCTGTCCTTGACGCAACGCAGCGCGAAGTGGTTGACCACACCGACGGACCGCTGCTCGTCCTCGCCGGACCGGGCACAGGGAAGACGACGACGCTGGTGGAGGCGGTCGCCGCCCGGATCGAGAAGGGCGCGGACCCGGAACGGATCCTCGTCCTCACCTTCAGCCGCAAGGCGGCCGTCGAACTGCGCGACCGGATGGCGGCCAGGCTCGGCGGGAGCAGGCCGCCGCAGGCGACCACGTTCCACTCGTACTGCTACGCCCTGATCCGCGCCCACCAGGACGCGGAGCTGTTCGCCGAGCCGCTGCGGCTGCTGTCGGGACCGGAGCAGGACCTTGCCGTACGGGAGCTGCTCGCCGGCCAGATCGACCTGGCGAAGGCGGGGCTCGCGCGGGTGCGGTGGCCCGACGAACTGAGGGCCTGTCTGACGACCAGGGGCTTCGCCGACGAGGTACGGGCCGTCCTCGCGCGCTCCCGCGAGCTGGGGCTCGGACCGAGGGCGCTCGCCGAGTTCGCCCAGCGGGTGGGGCGGCCGGACTGGAAGGCGGCGGCCGGCTTCCTCGCGGAGTACCTGGACGTCATGGACCTCCAGGGGGTCCTCGACTACACGGAGCTGGTGCACCGGGCGGTGCTGCTGGCCGAGCGGGTGACGCTGCCCGCGTACGACGCGGTCTTCGTGGACGAGTACCAGGACACCGACCCGGCGCAGGTCCGGCTGCTGCGGGCGCTGGTGGGGCAACCGGCAGGGGCCGCCCGCGGGCCGTCCGCGAGGGGCGGCGGTCGGGCGGCGGTCGGGCGCACGGTGGTCGCCTTCGGCGACCCGGACCAGTCGATCTACGCCTTCCGGGGCGCCGACGTGAACGGCATCCTCGACTTCCCCGACACCTTCGCGGGCCCCGACGGGCGCCCGGCACAGGTCCGGGTCCTGACCCGGTCCCGGCGCTCGGGCGCGGAGCTGCTGGCCGCCACCCGGGAGCTCACCCGGCGCATGCCGCTGCCCCGGCTGCCCGCCGACAAGGTCCGCGCCCACCGCGACCTGGCTCCGGTGCGCGACGGCGGCCGCGTCGAGGTCTTCACGTACCCGACGGCCTCCACGGAGGCCGACAACATCGCCGACCTCCTGCGCCGCGCCCACCTGGAGGACGGGGTTCCCTGGCACGACATGGCGGTCCTGGTCCGCGCGACCTCCACCGTCCCCGGCCTCCGCCGCGCCCTCACCGCCGCCGGGGTCCCCCTGGAGACCGACACCGCCGACACCCCCCTGCGCCACGAACCCGCGGTGGCCCCCCTGCTCCTGGCCCTGCGGGCGGCGGCGGGTGCGGGTACCGGGGCGAGCACGGAGAGCCCTGCCGACGCGGGGGCCGACGCGCCCGAGGGGGCCGACGGGACCGGCGCTGCGGAAGCCCCTGGGGAGGGCCCGCAGGCTGGCGGCGCTGCGGAGGTCCACGAGGACGGACCGGAGCCCGTCGGCGCTGCGGAAGCCTCCGGGGATGGCCCGCACGACGTTGGCGCTAGGGAAACCCCCGAGGACGGCCCGCACGACGTAGGGGCTGAGGAAACCCCCGAGGACGGACCGCACGCCGACGCGCCCGCGGTCGGGGCCGCCTGGCTCGACACCGAGACCGCGCTCTCGCTGCTCGCCTCGCCGCTCGCCGCCATGGACCCCGCCGACCTGCGGCGGCTCGGGCGGGCGCTCCGGGACGAGGAACGGGCCGGGGGCACCAAGGTGCCGCCGCCCTCCGACGTCCTGCTCGCCCGCGCGCTCGCCGAGCCCGAGCGGCTCGTCGCGCACGACCAGTCGTACGCCCGGGGCGCCAAGCGGCTCGGCGAGCTGCTTCGGCAGGCACGCAACCGCCTCGCCGCGGGCGGCACCGCCGAAGAGGCCCTCTGGCTGCTCTGGAACGGCACCCCCTGGCCGGGCCGCCTGGAGCGGGCCGCGCTGCGGGGCGGCCCGGCCGGCCGCAACGCCGACCGCGACCTCGACGCCGTCTGCGCGCTCTTCGAGACGGCCGCCCGTGCCGAGGACCGCGTCGGCGGCCGGGGCGCCCTGAACTTCCTGGAGGAGCTCGACGCCCAGGACATCGCCGCCGACACCCTCTCCCAGCGGCAGGCCCGCCCGGACGCCGTCCGCCTCATGACCGCCCACCGCTCCAAGGGCCTCGAATGGGGGCTCGTCGTCGTGGCCGGGGTCCAGGAAGGCCTCTGGCCCGACCTGCGTCGCCGCGGCTCCCTCCTGGAGGCCGACCGCATCGGCCGCGACGGCATCGCCGAACCCCTCACCCCCGGCGCCCTCCTCGCCGAGGAACGCAGGCTCTTCTACGTCGCCGCCACCCGCGCCCGCGACCGGCTCGTCGTCACCGCGGTCAAGACCCCGGCCGACGACGGCGACCAGCCCTCCCGCTTCCTCACCGAACTCGGCCCCGAACCCAAGGACGTCACCGGACGCCCCCGCCGCCCCCTCGCCGTCGCCGCGCTCGTCGCCGAACTGCGCGCCACCACGGTCGACCCGGCCGCCTCCGAAGCCCTCCGCGAGGCCGCCGCGCGGCGCCTCGCCCAGCTCGCCGCGCTCAGCGACGACGAGGGCCAGCCGCTCGTGCCGGCCGCGCACCCGGACCGCTGGTGGGGCCTGTTCGAGCCGACCCGCAGCCAGGTGCCGCTCCGTGACCGCGACCACCCGGTCGCCCTCTCCGGATCGGCCCTCGACCAGCTCGCGAACACCTGCGCCCTCCAGTGGTTCCTCGGCCGCGAGGTGAAGGCCGCCGCCCCCGCGACCGCCGCGCAGGGTTTCGGCAACGTCGTCCACGTCCTCGCCGACGAGGTCGCCTCCGGCCGCACCCCCGCCGACCTCGACGTCCTCATGGCCCGGCTCGACTCGGTCTGGGACGCGCTCGCCTTCGACGCCCCCTGGAAGTCCGCCCAGGAGAAGGCCCACGCGCGCGTGGCGCTGGAGCGCTTCCTGCGCTGGCACGTCATGGACCGGGGCGGCCGTATCGCCGCCGCCACCGAGCACGACTTCGACGTGACCCTCGAAGCGGGCGCGTACGAAGTACGGATCCGCGGCTCCATGGACCGCGTCGAGACCGACGAGCACGGCCGCGCGTACGTCGTCGACTTCAAGACCGGCAAGTCCGCGCCCACCAAGGACGAGGTCGCCCACCACCCCCAGCTCGCCGTCTACCAGCTCGCGGTGCGCGAGGGAGCCGTGGACGAGGTCTTCGACGGCCGCCGCCCCGACCCCGGCGGCGCCGAACTCGTCCAGCTGCGCCAGCCCGCCCCCAAGAAGGAGGGCGGGGACACCCTGCCGAAGGTCCAGGCGCAGGAGCCCCTCGCCGGCGAGTGGGTCGGGGACCTCCTCGCCACCGCCGCCGGCCGGGTCCTCGACGAGCGCTTCACCCCCAGCACGGGCCAGCACTGCACCCACTGCACCTTCCGCTCCGCGTGCAGCGCCCAGCCGGAGGGCCGCCACATCGTGGAGTGACGGCCGTCGTCGTACGCCCCCGGGCCGTACGCCCCCGAAGTCGCGGGCGCACGCCTCCGGGCTCACCCTGGTGGGTGAACGGGGAAACCCGAGGAGGCTCGCCATGGCGCCGTCGACCCAGCACAGGGCCCGTACCGCGGCGGCCGCCGTCTGCACGGCGGCGGCTGTCGCGACAGCCGGGTTCGCCGCGCCCGCCGCATGGGCGCAGCCTGTCCCCATGGCCGCCCGGGTGGTCGTCGCCGCCCCCACGCCCGACCCCTTCGCGGACCTCACCCCCGACGCCATCGCCGACCGTGCCGTCGACGCCACGCAGTCCGCGAGCTCGCTCCGGATGACCGGGCGGGTCGTGTCCGAGGGCCAGGCCCTCGACATCGACATCGCCCTCGACGACAAGAACAACTGCACCGGGGTGATGAAGGTCGACGGCGGCACCGCCGAGCTCCGCCAGGCCGACCGCATCACCTACCTGAAGGGCGACGAGAAGTTCTGGCGCGCCTCCATGACCTCCCAGGGCGTGCCCCCGCCGCAGATCGACGCCACCATCGAACTCGTCAAGGGACGCTGGCTGAAGATCACGCCGGGACAGGCCGGCAGCAGCGACCTGAGCGGAGTCTGCGACCTCGACGCGCTGCTCGCCGACATCGGCGACGACAAGGGCGAGCGCACGGGGCTGACCCGGGGCCCGGACGCCGAGGTCGAGGGGGCGCCCGTCGCGACCCTCGTGAAGAAGAAGCCGGGTGGCGAGACGAACACGGTCTCCGTGGCCCTCGAGGGCAAGCCGTACATCCTCAAGATGGTCAAGACCGGCGGCGAGGAGCCCGGCTCCGTCGAGCTCTCCGACTACGACAAGCCCGTCGAGGTCGTCGTACCACCGGCCGACGAGACCGTGGACCTGACCAAGCTGGACCCGGGCACGCGCGCGTGACGCGGTCCCGCCGCCGGCACGGACAGATCCCGCCGTCGGCTACGGACAGGTCCCGCCGTCGGCACGGACAGATCCCACCGTCGGTACGGACAGGTCCCGCCATGCGCGCGGGACCACTCTGTCGGTGGGGCCGGTTAGCCTCTCTGGGGTGACCGCACGCATCACCGACCCCGAGCAGCTCAAGGAGCTTCTCGGCATCCCGTTCACCCCGGAGCAGACGGCCTGCATCATCGCGCCGCCCGCCCCGCAGGTCATCGTGGCCGGAGCCGGTTCCGGCAAGACGACGGTGATGGCGGCCCGGGTGGTCTGGCTGGTCGGCACGGGCCAGGTCGCGCCGGAACAGGTCCTCGGCCTGACCTTCACCAACAAGGCCGCCGGCGAACTCGCCGAACGCGTCCGCACCGCCCTCGTACGGGCCGGGGTGACCGACCCCGACGTCATCGACCCCGAGAACCCTCCGGGCGAGCCCCGCATCTCCACGTACCACGCCTTCGCCGGCCAGCTGCTGACCGACCACGGGCTGCGCATCGGCCTGGAGCCCACCTCCCGCCTGCTCGCCGACGCCACCCGCTACCAGCTCGCCGCGCGCGTGCTGCGCGAGGCGCCCGGACCGTACCCCGCGCTCACCAAGTCCTTCCCGACCCTCGTCAGCGACCTCCTCGCCCTCGACGCCGAGCTGGCCGAACACCTCGTGCGGCCCGACGCCCTGAGGGCGTACGACACCGACCTCCTCGACACGCTCTCCCGGGCCAAGCTCACCAACGCCGACCTGCGGAAGGTCCCCGAGGCCGCCGCGGCCCGCCGCGAACTGCTCGACCTTGTCGTCCGCTACCGCGCCGCCAAGCGCTCCCGGGACCTGCTCGACTTCGGCGACCAGATCGCCCTCTCCGCCGAACTCGCCACCACGCGCGCGGAGGTCGGCGCGATCCTGCGCGACGAGTTCCGGGTGGTGCTCCTGGACGAGTACCAGGACACGTCCGTCGCCCAGCGGCTGCTGCTCTCCGGCCTGTTCGGCGGGGGTACGGGCCACGCCGTCACCGCCGTCGGCGACCCCTGCCAGGCGATCTACGGCTGGCGCGGCGCCTCCGTCGCCAACCTGGACGACTTCCCCGCCCACTTCCCGTACGCGGACGGCACCCCGGCCACCCGTCACGCGCTCTCCGAGAACCGGCGCAGCGGCGGCCGCCTCCTCGACCTCGCCAACGGGCTCGCCACGCCCCTGCGCGCCATGCACGCGGGCGTGGAGGCGCTGCGCCCCGCCCCGGGCGCGGAGCGCGACGGCTCGGTGCGGATCGCCCTGCTGCCGACGCACGCCGAGGAGATCGACTGGCTCGCCGACTCCCTCGCCCACCTGGTCCGCACGGGCAAGGAGCCCGGCGAGATCGCCGTCCTGTGCCGCACGGCGACCGACTTCCCCGCCATCCAGGCCGCGCTCGTCGCCCGTGACGTGCCCGTCGAGGTCGTCGGCCTCTCCGGGCTGCTCCACCTCCCGGAGATCGCCGACCTCGTCGCCGTCTGCGAGGTCCTCCAGGACCCCGGCGCCAACGCCTCCCTGGTCCGTCTCCTGACCGGCCCCCGCTGGCGCGTCGGCCCCCGCGACCTCGCGCTGCTCGGCCGCCGCGCCCGGCTCCTCGTCCACCGCGAGCGTGCCGGGGACGACGGCGCCGACGCCGACGAGCGGCTCGCGGCGGCGGTCGAGGGCGTCGACCCGGCCGAGGTCGTCTCGCTCGCCGACGCGCTCGACACCTTCCTCGACTCCGGTGGGGAGGACGACGGCCTGCCGTTCTCCGGCGAGGCCCGGGTCCGCTTCGCCCGTCTCGCCGCCGAGCTGCGCTCGTTGCGCTCCTCGCTCGCCGACCCCCTGATGGACGTCCTGCACCGGGTCCTCGCCACCACGGGCCTGGAGGTCGAACTCTCCGCCTCGCCGCACGCGCTCGCCGCCCGGCGCCGCGAGACCCTGTCGAACTTCCTCGACATAGCCGCCGGATTCGCCTCCCTCGACGGCGAGGCGACCCTGCTGGCCTTCCTCGGCTTCCTGCGCACGGCCGCGCAGTACGAGAAGGGCCTCGACAACGCGCTCCCGGGCGGCGAGAACACGGTCAAGGTCCTCACCGCGCACAAGTCCAAGGGCCTGGAGTGGGACGTCGTCGCGGTGCCAGGACTGGTCACCGCCCAGTTCCCGAGCACCAGGTCCCGCGAGTCGTGGACTTCCCAGCCGCAGGTCCTGCCGCACGCCCTGCGCGGCGACGCGGCGACGCTGCCGGGGGTCGAGACCTGGGACGCGGCCTCCCTGAAGACCTTCAAGGAGGAGATGCGCGACCACCAGCACACCGAGGAGCTCCGCCTCGGCTACGTGACCTTCACCCGCCCCCGCTCCCTCCTCCTCGCCTCCGCCCACTGGTGGGGCCCGTCCCAGAAGAGGTCCCGCGGCCCGTCGGCCTTCCTGCACGCCCTGTACGAGCACTGCGCGGCGGGCTTCGGCGAGATCGAGGCCTGGGCGGAGGAGCCGGAGAAGGACGCCGAGAACCCCACCCTCCAGGAGCACACCCAGGACGAGGCCTGGCCCCTCCCGCTGGACGACACGTCCCTCCGCCGCCGCCGCAAGGCCGCGGAACAGGTACGCGCGGCGCTGTGGGCCCTCGCTCCCCTCGCTCCGGGAGACGCGCTGCCCGCGCAGGGCCCCGTGCCCCAGGACCCCGTGCCCCAGGACCCCGAGGACCTCTGGCCCGACGAGGAGCCGCTCCGGGACGACGAGCCTCCGTGGGACGAGGACCCCTTCCGGGGCGCCGAGGCGTTCCGGGGCGCCGAGACCGACGCGATCCCGGCCCCTCGCGCCCCCGAACAGGCCCTGTCGCCGGAGGACCAGAAGGCGATCGCCTCCTGGGACCGCGACCTCACCTCCCTCACCACCGAGCTGCGCCGCACCCGCGCCACCACCCGCGACGTCCTGCTGCCCGCCTACCTCTCCGCCTCCCAGGTCCTCCGCCTCGCCGAGGACCCCGACGGCTTCGCCCAGGAGCTGGCCCGGCCCATGCCCCGGCCCCCGCAGCCCGCGGCCCGGCGAGGGACGCGGTTCCACGCCTGGGTGGAGTCCCGGTTCGACGAACTGCCGCTCCCTCTGCTCGGCCCGGACGAGCTGCCCGGCGGCGAGGAGTTCGCCGGAGAGCCGGAGATCGCGGACGAGCGTGACCTGGACGCCCTCAAGGAGGCCTTCGCCGCCACGGCGTACGCCCGGCGCACCCCGTACCGCGTCGAGGTCCCCGTGCACCTGTCCCTCGCGGGCCGGGTCGTCCGGGGCCGGATCGACGCCGTCTACCGCGACCCGGACACCGGCGCGTACGAGATCGTCGACTGGAAGACCAGCCACCTCCGCACCGCCGACCCCCTCCAGCTGGCGATCTACCGGCTCGCCTGGGCCGAGCAGCACGGCCTGGACCCCGACGAGGTCACCGCCGCCTTCGTGTACGTCCGTACGGGTGAGGTGGTCCGCCCCAGGGCGCTCCCCGGCCGGACGGAGCTGGAGGGGATCCTGCTGGGCCGGCGCACCTCCGACGCCGGATAGGCTCAGGAGCATGAGCGAGACCCCGGACAGCGCCGTCCAGACCGTACGCACCCAGGCCGTGCGCGCGTACATCGAGCAGCACCGCGCCGCCTTCCTCGACGACCTCGTCGCCTGGCTGCGCATCCCCTCCGTGTCGGCGCAGCCCGCCCACGCCGAGGACGTACGGCGCAGCGCGCGGTGGCTCGCGGACAAGCTGTCCGAGACGGGGTTCACGACGGTCGAGGTCTGGGAGACCGCGGGCGCGCCCGCCGTCTTCGCCGAGTGGCCCTCGGACGACCCGGACGCCCCGACCGTGCTCGTCTACGGGCACCACGACGTTCAGCCCGCCGCCCGCGCGGACGGCTGGCACACCGACCCGTTCGAGCCGCACGTCACCGACGGCCGGATGTACGCGCGCGGTGCCGCCGACGACAAGGGCCAGGTCTTCTTCCACACGCTCGGCGTCCGCGCCCACCTCGCCGCGACCGGGCGCACCGCGCCCGCCGTCAACCTGAAGCTGATCGTCGAGGGTGAGGAGGAGTCCGGTTCGCCGCACTTCCGCGCCCTCGTCGAGGACCGCGCGGACCGGCTGGCCGCCGACGCGGTGATCGTCTCCGACACCGGCATGTGGTCCGAGACCACTCCGACGGTCTGCACCGGCATGCGCGGCGTCGCGGACTGCGAGATCGAGCTCTACGGACCCGACCAGGACATCCACTCCGGTTCCTTCGGCGGCGCCGTGCCCAACCCGGCCACCGTCGCGGGCCGCCTGGTCGCCGCCCTGCACGACGAGGACGAGCGGGTCGCCATCCCCGGCTTCTACGAGGGCGTCACCGAGCTCTCCGACGCCGAGCGGGCCCTCGTCGCCGAGCTGCCCTTCGACGAGGCTGCCTGGCTGGCCACGGCGAAGTCCCACGGCACCCTCGGCGAGGCGGGCTTCTCCACCCTGGAGCGGGTCTGGGCCCGCCCCACCGCCGAGGTCAACGGCATCGGCGGCGGCTACCAGGGCCCCGGCGGCAAGACGATCGTCCCCGCCTCCGCCCAGCTGAAGCTCTCCTTCCGGCTGGTCGCGGGGCAGGACCCGGACAAGATCGAACTGGCCGTACGGGACTGGCTCGCCGCCCGCGTCCCCGCCGGCATCCGGTACGAGATCGTCTTCGGCGCGCCGACCCGGCCCTGCCTCACCCCGCTCGACCACCCGGCCCTCAAGGCCGTGGCGGGCGCGATGAGCCGGGCCTTCGACGGCGCCAAGGTCCGCTACACCCGCGAGGGCGGCTCGGGCCCCGCCGCCGACCTCCAGGACGTCCTGGGCGCGCCGGTGCTGTTCCTCGGCGTCTCGGTGCCGTCCGACGGCTGGCACGCGCCCAACGAGAAGATCGAACTGGACCTGCTCGTCAAGGGCGTCGAGACCGCCGCCCACCTGTGGGGCGACCTGCCCGCCGCCCTGCGGACCGCCGCGCGATGAACCCACACAACGATCCGGGGGAGTTGGAAGTACCTGTGTCCACCTTGAACAGCAGGTTCGCGGACCGGCCGATCTCGCTCACCGCCCCGAGCGGTATCGACCGCGCCGCCCACCACCGCCTCGACGAGGCCTGGCTCGCGGCGGCCTGGAGCCACCCCACGACCCGCGTCTTCGTGGTGTCGGGCGGTCAGGTGCTGATCGACGAACCCGCGGACAGCACGGACGGCCGCACCGAGCTCGTCATGACCCCGGCCTTCGAGGCCCCGGTCACCGAGACGCACCGCTACTTCCTGGGGACGGACGACGACGGCGTCTCGTACTTCGCCCTCCAGAAGGACGCCCTGCCCGGCCGCATGGACCAGTCCGCCCGTCCGGCGGGGCTGCGCGAGGCGGGCCTGCTGCTCTCGCCCCGGGACGCGGGCCTCATGGTGCACGCCGTGGCCCTGGAGAACTGGCAGCGGCTGCACCGCTTCTGCTCCCGCTGCGGTGAGCGCACGGTCATCGCGGCCGCCGGGCACATCCGCCGCTGCCAGGCCTGTGGCGCGGAGCACTACCCGCGGACCGACCCGGCCGTGATCATGGCGGTGACGGACGCGGAGGACCGGATCCTGCTCGGCCGCCAGGTGCACTGGCCGGAGGGTCGGTTCTCCACGCTCGCGGGCTTCGTCGAGCCCGGCGAGTCGATCGAGCAGGCCGTGGTGCGCGAGGTCTTCGAGGAGGCCGGTGTCACGGTCGGCGAGGTCGAGTACATCGCCAGCCAGCCGTGGCCGTTCCCGTCCAGCCTGATGCTGGGCTTCTTCGCGCGCGCCACGTCCTCGGAGATAGACGTGGACGGCGAGGAGATCGAGGAGGCCCGCTGGTTCTCCCGCGAGGAGCTGGCCGCCGCCTTCGAGTCGGGCGAGGTGATGCCCCCGTACGGCATCTCGATCGCCTCCCGGCTGATCGAGCTCTGGTACGGCAAGCCGCTGCCGAAGCCGGGCGACGTCGTCTGACCGCCCCTGGGCACCACTGCTACGGAAACAGCCCCCGTCCGGAACTCCGGACGGGGGCTGTTTTCAGCCAGGCGGGCTGGGTCGCGAAGAGGACAGTCCCCACAGTCTGTAAACTTCCCTCCTGCTTGTGGCGGCCAGGGAAAGCTGCCCCACGTTCGGGAGGGGGCGGCCGTGAGCGGGAAGCCCAGGGCTCTTGGCGTGGTCCGTCTGTCCGTAGGTAACGAGAACCAGACCGGCGAGGAAACGCAGCGGACCCGCATCAGCAAGCGGGCGGACGCAGAGGAAATGGAGCTGGTCGACTTCGCCGTCGACATCGACGTGTCGGCGTCCATCTCGCCGTGGGTTCGACCGTCCCTGGGGGACTGGCTCAACAACAAGAAGGACCAGTTCGACCACATCGTCATCTTGAAGATCGACCGCATCGCGCGGTCGGTCCGCCACCTTTCGGACATCATCGAGTGGTGTGAGGCGAACGGTAAGGGGCTGATCTCCTGCGAAGAGGGGTTCGACCTCTCGAAGCCGTGGGGCAAGACCATCGCCAAGATCCTGGCCGTGGTCGCAGAGGCCGAGCTGGACGCCATCAAGGCCCGCAACAAGGCTTCCCGGGAGACCATGCGGAAGACTGGCCGCTGGCCGGGTGGCCTTGTCCCGTTCGGACGCAGAGCGGTGAAGGGGGACGCAGGTTTCACTCTGGAACTCGACCCTGAGCACGGCCCGACGCTGCTTGAAATGATCCGGCGCTTCATCGAGAAGCCGAGTTTCTCGGCCGTCGCCGACTGGCTGAACGAGCAAGGCGTGCCCACGGCTCAGGACATCGCGCGTATCCGCGCGGCGTCGGGCGAGAGCACGACGCGGCTGGCGGACCCGAAGCCTCGGGGGGCCAGGTGGACGCCGACCACAGTGCAATCCGTACTGGTCAGCCGGTCTCTGCTCGGGGAGTACGTACGCGCCCATGGTGCTGTCGTCCGCAACGACGACGGCACTCCCGTCTTGCGGTCTGAGCCGGTGCTGAACGAGGAGGAGTGGGCGAAGCTGTCGGAAGCCGTCGCCTCGGTCAAGTACAGAAAGCAGAAGGGCTCTACATCGCCGACGGTGGGCGTGACGTTCTGCATGCTGTGCGGCAGCTCCCTGTACTTCGTGAAGGGCGACCCGGCCAAGGGCAAGCGCGAGCGGTACCGCTGCCACGGCAACAAGAGCAAGGGCATCCAGGCGTGCCCGAAGCAGAGGTTCTGGGCAGAGGACTTGTACCCCTGGCTGGAGTTGGCCCTGCTGGGCGAGATCGGGCACCTGGAACGGATGGAGTCGAGGACGACCATCGACGACAGCCGTGCTGCGAAGCTGGCCGTGATCGACGGCAAGATGAGCCGGCTGCTGAAGGAACTCCAGCAGGACGAGATCAGCGCCGTCGCGTATGCCTCGCAGGTCGCCGGCCTAGCACAGGACCGAGAGAAGGTCACCGACCAGGAGGGGCCGAAGCCGGTGACCGTGTGGACCGGTACGGGCGAGAGCTACGCGGAGTGGTGGGAGCGGTCGAGTGTCGACGAACGGCGTGAATGGCTGAAGAAGCACAAGGTCAAGGCCTACTTCGGGGATGACGTCCTGGCCGTCGATCCGGGCGACCTGATCGAGAACATCAAGCAACAGGGCGTCACGTACTGGGATCTGCCCGCCAAGTCTTCGCAGGTGCTCTCACCGATCACGCCGGTCTCGTTGCCGGGCAAGCCGTACGAGAAGCCGAAGTCGCTTACGGGGGCGGAGTGGGAGATCGTCAGCCGTTGGGAGGACATCGAAGCGGAGCGGGCGGCGCAGTCGGCAAAGGTCGAAGAGGAAGCCAAGGGAGCAGAGGCATATTGACCTTGTGACCATGGTCGACACCCTTCGAGAGAGGGGTATCGGGTTCTAGGCGCTCACGGGTGCGCTGGCCAACATCGGCCCCCGTACGGCCGAGGGCGGTCTCATGCATCAGGTGGTCGGAGTCATGGCGGAGTTTGAGCGCAGCCTCATCAGGGAGCGCACCCGCGCAGGACTGGACGCAGCCAAGGCGCTCGGGATCTCCCGTGCAACTCTGTACCGCCACCTCGGCGAGAGCACCTGAGGCGGGCGTACACGGGTGTATCCCGAATCGGGAAAGGCCGCGACGGCCCGCTGCCGGTGTCCGCTGATCGTGCTCTCTGAGGCTTTCGCGACCGCAGCCCAGCTCCGGAGTGCGGTGTCGCGAGCTGTGTCAGACCTGCATGCAACACTGCGGTCCATGCCTCTCGCTGATCTCACTCTCGACCAGTGGCGGTCCTTCGAACTGCCTGCCGCACGCCGCGTCGCCGAGGAGGCCGCTGGCTTGGTTGACGGCCGGGTGACCCTCATCGAGACCACTGAGCACCTCGGTGCCCCGCTGCATCGGGTCCGGATCGAGCGGGACGAGCAGGAATTCGCTCTGATACCCGGAGGGCCGGTGTCCCTCGGCTTCGACCTGGACAGCTGGCAACCGACTCCGCAACAGACTGCCGACTACGCCGAGAGCCTGGAACAGGGCTTCGGCTACGGACCCGACCTGCGGGCCCACCTCGCGCAGGTGCTCAGCCCTCGCCGGAGCGTCGTCTTGGCCACTGTTCTCATGGCTGTGGAGGACGAGAGCCTGGCCGAGTTGCCTGCTGACATGCCGGCTTTTCTCGCGGCTCGTGGCCTGCGAATGCCGAGCCCCGACGAGTGGGAGCACGCTTGTGGAGCTGGAGCAGAGACCCTGTTTCGGTGGGGGAACGACTGCCCCCTCGACCGCATCCCCTATGGGGACCGCACGGGCCCACAGAACCAGCTGAGCGCCTTCGGCCTCCGCATCGCCTACGACACCTACCGTACGGAGCTGACGAGCGACGCCACTGCGGTCCACGGCGGAGACGGTGGCGAGTCGGTGTGCGGCGGCTACGGCCACATGCTTGCGTGGCTGCCCCTGGCCACCGCCAATCGCAACCCATCCATGGTCGAGTTCGTGTATGGCCCGGACGGTGAAGACGTTTGCGAGGACTTCTCTACGCGGCCTGTGCTCACGCTCTGAACCTGCGGTTGCCGAGGGCGGGCCTTGTCCTGCCGTTGGGGTCCCCCGGGCGCACAAAACCCCCGATCAGCGTCAGGCTGGTCGGGGGTTGCGTCTCGCGAGGGTCAGGCGCTCAGCGCCTGCTTCACCTGGGCAAGGCTCGGGTTCGTCATGACGACCTCAACACCACCGTTGGAGGGAACCACCTGAACGGTCGGCACGGTCTGGTTGCCCCCGTTGGCCTTCTCGACGAACGCGGCGGACTCGGGGTCCTGCTCGATGTTGATCTCGGTGTACGCGATGCCCTCGCGGTCGAGCTGGCTCTTCAGCCGACGGCAGTAGCCGCACCACGTGGTGCTGTACATCGTCACAGTGCCCTGCATCTCCTGGCGCTCCTCTGTTCGCGGGGTGGGTGCCGAGGAAAAGAACGTACGCGGTGCGGCCCGCATTCCCGAATTCGTATGACCGGCGCCCCCGGCCTGTGGACAACCCGCCGCATCCACCCCCGGCGACCTGGCAGCATGGCGGAGTGACAGCAGCAACGCACTCCACTCTCTTCCCGCAGGTCCCCGAGTCGGCCGACGCGGTGCTCGACGGGCTCGACCCGGAGCAGCGCGAGGTCGCCCTCGCCCTGCACGGTCCGGTGTGCGTGCTGGCGGGAGCCGGCACGGGCAAGACCCGGGCGATCACGCACCGCATCGCCTACGGCGTGCGGGCGGGGATACTCCAGCCCGGCAGTGTGCTGGCCGTCACGTTCACCAACCGGGCCGCGGGGGAGATGCGCGGGCGGCTCCGGCAGCTCGGCGCGGGCGGCGTGCAGGCGCGCACCTTCCACTCCGCGGCCCTCCGCCAGCTCCAGTACTTCTGGCCGAAAGCAGTCGGTGGCGATCTTCCCCGGCTCCTGGAGCGCAAGGTCCAGCTCGTCGCCGAGGCCGCCGCGCGCTGCCGCGTCCGGCTCGACCGGAACGAGCTGCGGGACGTGACCGGCGAGATCGAGTGGGCCAAGGTCACCCAGACCGTCCCCGGCGACTACCCGGCCGCCGTCGCCAAGTCCGTCCGCGAGGCACCGCGCGACCCGGCCGAGATCGGCCAGATCTACGGGATGTACGAGCAGCTCAAGCGCGACCGCTCGGTGATCGACTTCGAGGACGTGCTGCTGCTCACGGTCGCCATCCTCCAGGACCGGCACGACATCGCCGACCAGATCCGCCGCCAGTACCACCACTTCGTCGTCGACGAGTACCAGGACGTCTCCCCGCTCCAGCAGCGCCTCCTCGACCTGTGGCTCGGTGACCGCGACAGTCTCTGCGTCGTCGGCGACGCCAGCCAGACGATCTACTCCTTCACCGGCGCCACCCCCGACCACCTGCTCAACTTCCGCACCCGGCACCCCGAGGCCACGGTGGTCAAGCTCGTCCGCGACTACCGCTCCACGCCCCAGGTGGTTCACCTCGCCAACGGGCTCCTGAGCCAGGCCCGCGGCCGGGCCGCCGAGCACCGCCTGGAGCTGATCTCCCAGCGCGAGCCGGGCCCCGAGCCCGCCTACACCGAGTACGCCGACGAGCCCGCGGAGGCCGAGGGCACCGCCCGGCGGATCCGCGACCTGATCGCGGCCGGCGTCCCGGCCGGCGAGATCGCCGTGCTCTACCGGATCAACGCCCAGTCGGAGGTCTACGAACAGGCCCTCGCCGACGCCGGCGTGCCCTACCAGCTGCGCGGCGCCGAGCGCTTCTTCGAGCGCCAGGAGGTGCGGGAGGCGGGCATCGCCCTGCGCGGCGCCGCCCGCGCCGGGGGGAACGACTCCCTGCTCGACGACGCCGAGGACCTGCCCGCCCAGGTCCGCGCGGTGCTCTCCACCAAGGGGTGGACCACCGAGCCGCCCGCCGGTTCCGGTGCCGTCCGCGACCGCTGGGAGTCCCTGGCCGCCCTGGTCCGGCTCGCCGAGGACTTCGCCCGCGCCAAGTCCGACGCCACCCTCTCCGACCTGGTCGCCGAGCTCGACGAGCGGGCCGCGGCCCAGCACGCCCCGACCGTCCAGGGCGTCACCCTCGCCTCGCTGCACGCGGCGAAGGGCCTGGAGTGGGACGCCGTCTTCCTGGTCGGCCTCACCGAGGGCATGATGCCGATCACGTACGCCAAGACCGACGAGCAGGTCGAGGAGGAGCGCCGCCTGCTGTACGTGGGCGTCACCCGCGCCCGGCTCCACCTCTCGCTCTCCTGGGCGCTCTCCCGCTCGCCGGGCGGCCGCGCCTCCCGCCGGGCCTCGCGCTTCCTGAAGGGGCTGCGCCCCGGCTCCGGCGGCCTCGGTGCGAGCGGCGGCTCCGCGGGGCGCGGCGGTGCGGTCGAGCGCCCCGCGGGCGGCGTCGGCGGCGTCGGCGGCGTCCGGCGCAAGCACCGGGGCCCGGTGCGCTGCCGCGTCTGCGGCGCGACGCTCACCGAGGCCGGTGAGATGAAGCTGATGCGCTGCGAGGACTGCCCGTCCGACATGGACGAGGGTCTCTACGAGCGGCTGCGCGACTGGCGCTCGGAGCAGGCCAAGGAGCTCGGCCAGCCGGCGTACTGCGTGTTCACCGACAAGACTCTGATGGCGATCGCCGAGCGGGTGCCGACCACCGACGGCGAACTCGTCGGAATCTCCGGCGTCGGCGCGCGCAAGCTCGGCCGGTACGGCGCCGACGTTCTCGCCCTCTGCGCGGGCGAAGTGCCAGGTGGGGCGGGTGGAGGAGTCGACGAGGAGAGCTGAGGAAAACTCGTCGGAAAAATAGTTTGCGCCTGCCCCGGCAAGCCCCATAGGTTCTTAACCACGGAAACAGCGGCTTCTTCGAAGCCCTGTCTTCGTGCTGTACTTGTCCAAGTAAACATGAGGGTCCGGCTCACACCGAGCCCTCCGAGACGCCGAGAGGAGGCGATTCCAGTGATCAGCAACATCAACAGCACCACCGTCAGCTTCGTCAGCACCGACAAAATGACCGATCGCTCGGTCGTCTCCGCCTGCTCGCTCGGCCTCTCCGCCTCTGCGTTCTTTGCCAACGGTCTGCGTGGCACCGGTCTGTCCGGCGCCATTTCGGCCCCCGCCGCTTCCCTGCGGCCGGCCGCCGACCTTGCGGGTCTTCCCGTCATGGAGCGCAGCGAGCGACCGACCGAGGCACTGGAAGCAGGAGTAGCGGCAGGCAAGGCCAAGGCCTATGCCTTCGCGGCGACCGGTGCCGGACACCAGACGAAGCAGACGCAGCAGCACCACACGATGTGGGCCTTCCGTGGGCTCGAACCCTGGAGTGATCCAGCCTGACCTGATCAGGCCGGCGCCTTCAGGGCCGCGGAACCCCACCAGGGATCCGCGGCCCTTCTGTTTGTCCCCGAACGGGGGCGACGGAACGAAGGGGCCTCGGAACCAGCACCACCGGTACCAGCCGACACACCGGCCAACAGGCCGGAACGACCAGACGAGGAAAAACCACCGTGCAACTCGAAGCGCACGCCCCGTCCGTACCGCCTTCCGAAACGATCATCCCGCCCGGCCTCACGAAGGACTCCACCTTGACCCCCCTCACCGCGCTCTCCGCGCTCGACGACGCCATCGAGAACCTCGGCGTACCCGTCCCCTGCCGTTCGTACGACCCGGAGGTCTTCTTCGCCGAGTCCCCGGCGGACGTCGAGTACGCCAAGTCCCTCTGCCGTACCTGCCCGCTGATGGAGGCCTGCCTCGCCGGTGCGCAGGAGCGGCGTGAGCCGTGGGGTGTCTGGGGCGGCGAGCTGTTCGTCCAGGGCGTGGTCGTCGCCCGCAAGCGGCCGCGTGGTCGCCCGCGCAAGAACCCGGTCGCGGCATGAACGTCAGCGGCACCATCGACCGACCCCTCACGCACGATCCCCAGAAGCAGGCCCCGATGACCTCTTCCACCAGCGAGCCCTCCGGCTCCGCGACCCCAGACGTCACCATCACCGGCGCGAACGCCTCGCGTCAGAACAGGACCCGAGAGATGCAACTCATCCCAGAAGCCTTGGCTCGTGCGCATATGCACGACCTCCGGCGGGAAGCCGACGCGGAACGCCAGGCCGCGCGCCTGGTCGCCGCTCGGCGCATGCAGCGGCGCGCGGAGCGCGTGTCGCTGCGCGCCCGCCGCGCGCTGGCCATGGCTGTCATGCACTGATCCGATAGATCCCCGCGGGGGCCGGTCCGAACGGACCGGCCCCCGCGGTGCGTTGCGGCGCGCACCGGCCCTTGTCGGACTATCGTCAGAGAGATGAACGACGCCCGGCATCCCGAGGAGCCCATCGTCTGCGCCCGCTGCGGCACGACCGCGGAGACGCTCCCGGTGACCTGGACCTGCTCGGTCGAGAACGGCAGCCGCCAGTACATCTGTGACCGCTGCGCCCGCGAGAACATCCGCTCCATCGAGGGCCGGCTCGACTCCACCTGGTGGTGACGGGCCGGCCTGTAGCTCACTCCGCTTCGAGCTCCGTTTCTGGCTCCGCCTCTGCCTCCGCCTCCGCTTCGACGAAGCCCGGCAGCCATTCCTCCAGCTCGTCCCGCAGCCGCACCGTCGCGTTCAGCTGACAGAGCACCCCGATCGTGCTCAGCGTCACACGGTGTATCAGCAGGTACGAGGGCGGCAGGTTCAACTGCCTGCCCAGCTGGTGCGCGGGGGAGCGGGGGTCGGCGATCCGGGCGGCCTGGGTCCGCATCCAGCCGCGCGTGAAACCGAACGCCGCGACCTCGGCCGGTTCGATGATCGGCAGCAGGTACTCGAGGACCGCGTCCGGGTCGAGGTCGATCGACTCCTTGACGAAGCCCTCCTCGCGCAGCAGCTCGTAGACCGTCTCGGCGTCGCCCTCCAGGGTCAGCCGCAAACACGTGCCGATCGTCTCCGGCAGCCCGCCCGGCAGCCGGTCCACCGTGCCGAAGTCGAGGACGCCGAGCCGCCAGCTCTCCGGACCGTCCTCCTCGTCACCGCCGACCGGAAGCAGCCGGAAGTTGCCCGGGTGCGGATCCGCGTGCAGGAGCCCGGTGCGGGCCGGACCGGAGAAGAGGAAGCGGGCCAGAAGCTGCCCGGCCCGGTCCCGCTGCTCCTCCGTGCCGTCCGCGATCACCTCCGAGAGCGGGATCCCGTCGATCCACTCGGTCACAAGCACCTGATCGCTCTGGTGCACCACACGCGGCACCACGACATCGGGATCGTCCGCGAACACGTCCGCGTGGCTCTGCTGGGCGTGCGCCTCCAGGGCGTAGTCCAGCTCCTCGGAGACCCGGTCGCGCATCTCCGTGATCAGCGGCTTGATGTCCATGCCCGGGATCAGCGGGCCGAGCAGCCGGGCGAACCGGCTGAGCTGTGTCAGGTCCGACAGCAGCGCCTCGCCCGCGCCGGGGTACTGGACCTTCACCGCGACCTCTCGGCCGTCGTGCCACACCGCCCGGTGCACCTGACCGATGGAGGCGGCTGCCGCCGGCTTGTCCTCGAACTCCAGGAACAGCTCCCGCCACTCCTCGCCGAGCCGTTCCTCGAGGACCGCGTGGACCGTGCGGGTCGGCATCGGGGGAGCCGCGTCCTGAAGCTTGGTCAGCGCCGCCCGGTAGGGCCCGGCGACCTCCTCGGGGAGCGCCGACTCGAAGACGGACAGCGCCTGCCCGAACTTCATCGCCCCGCCCTTGAGTTCCCCGAGCACCTTGAACAACTGCTCGGCCGTGCGCTGTTGCAGCTCGCGGGCGACCAGCTCCGCGGACTTGCCGCCGATCCGCTTGCCCAGGCCCCAGGTGGCGCGTCCGGCGAAGCCGAGGGGCAACGCGGCCAACCTGGCGGTCCGGGTGACCGCCTTCCGGGGAAGATCAGACATACGCCCCTCCAAATCCCAGACTGCCGTGCCACACAGGACCGTTACCCCGCCATTGTGTCCTGCGGCGTTCTGGCCCCCGAGGCATGCTCCCCCTCTCCGCGGCGTCCGGCGCCGCACGGACACGCCGGGTGCGGTCTCATCCGCTCCACGCGCCACTCCAGCAGCGGCAACGACACCTCCCAGCGGGCTCCCGTGCTCGACGGCAGCTCGCCGTCCAGGAAGGCCAGCGCATGGGCCGCGGCAAGCCCGGCGACCGTCGCCGCGAGACCCAGATCACAGGCAGGCACCTGCGCGGGCGGGCCCGAGCGCCACTGCGCGAGCATGCGGGGCCAGGCCGGCTCGCGGTCCGTCCGCTCCTCCTGGGCGCACCGGGCGCAGGCCGTCCCGCCGGGCAGTACCAACGGCCCGACCACGCCCGTGGCCTCCACCACACCCGCGTACAGGTGCGGGGTGCCCGTCGCGATCCAGCCCTCGGCGTGGACCGGGTCGGGGAGATAGGCGGCGAGGCCGTCCCGGGGGGTCACGACGACGAGGGAGAGTCCCGGCTCCCGGCCGAGCTCACCCGTGACCCGTCGAGGTGCCCGGGGCGGTCGCCCGCCGGGCGCCGAGCGCGCCACGAGCCGGTGCGCCGCCGCGGCCCTGCGCTCGCCCACCGCCTCGGCGGGCAGTCCGCCGGGCGCCACCTCCCAGGGTCGGACCGCGCCGGAGTCGAGCACGTCCACCCGGCCCACGCCCGAGGCCGAGAGCAGCGCGGCGACCATCGAGCCGACCCGTCCCGCGCCCCGGACCTGGATCCGTGCCGCCCGCCGCGCGGTCACCCGCCGCAACGCCCCGTCCGGCTCGGGATGGGCCACGGAGAGCGAGGCGAGGTCGGCGCGGAGCGGGTCGAGCGGGTTGCCCGGGTGGTCCGGGGAGGTGCCGGCGCCGGTCCTGCCCGGCCTGCCAGCCGAGGCGTCCGCGATGAGACCCGCCCGCGCGAGCCGGCCGAGCAGCTCCTCCAGCACGCCGTCCCGCAGCCCGAGGGCCCTGGCCTCGGCGCGCAGCAGCTCGACCCCACGGGTGCCGTCGAGGAGCCCGAGCAGACTGCCCGTGGTCGTGTCGATCGGCCCCACCACGACCGCGTGCGCGGACGTGGCCCCGAACTGCACGCTCCGCAGATCGCGCCAGGCCCTGCGCAGCGCGGGTTTCAGCATCGGATGCATTTCCGCCCCCGTGATCTTGATCGTCGATTCATTCGCCCGAGCGACAGATTGCCCGGGCGTCGAAGCGGACGCGGAAAGTTGTCCACAGGGGCGGGGAGTTAATCATTCAAATGGTGCAGGGTGTGACCGGATCGCCGCCGAACCGTCCCGGAGGCAGGACTTCCCCCGCTGACAGCGGGTAACGTCGGGGCCGTGCCCGCCGACCCACAGCGCAGCGTGACCAGCAAGCCGCCCCGCGGTTCGGGGACGAGTGCCGTCGAGGTCCGCAGAAGCTCCCGGCGGAGCAGAACCGTCTCCGCCTACCGCGAGGGCGACCGGACCATCGTGCTCATCCCGGCCCGGATGTCCGAGGCGGAGGAGCAACGCTGGGTGACGGTCATGCTGGACAAGCTCGCCGCGCAGGAGAGCAAGCGGCTCCTCGGGGACAGCGAGCTCACCGAACGCGCCGAGCGTCTGTCGGACCAGTATTTCGGCGGCCGGGCACGGCCGACGTCCGTGCGCTGGGTGACCAACCAGAACACCCGCTGGGGCTCCTGCACCCCCTCCGAGGGCAGCATCCGCCTCTCGCACCGGCTCCAGGGCATGCCCGAGTACGTCGTCGACTACGTCCTCGTCCACGAACTGGCCCACCTCCTGGTCCCCGGCCACGGCCCCCGGTTCTGGCGGCTCCTGGAGGCCTACCCGCGCACCGAGCGCGCCCGCGGCTACCTCGAAGGGGTCGTCGCCGCGGACCGCCTGCCCCACCTCCCGGCCGCACGCGGAGAGTAGCGGCG
Organism: Streptomyces sp. NPDC014870; assembly: GCF_043081505.1. Taxonomy (NCBI): domain Bacteria; kingdom Bacillati; phylum Actinomycetota; class Actinomycetes; order Kitasatosporales; family Streptomycetaceae; genus Streptomyces; species Streptomyces sp. NPDC014870. Next base: position 75,827 of record NZ_JBIBWQ010000008.1, on the reverse strand, counting down.
GACCCGCGCGGGTCCTGTACCGAATTCGTACCGGCTTGGCTCAATGTCGTTCACAGCCGATAGCCTGACGCGACGCAGCCACATTTCGGGATGGGGGACGGTCGTTACGCATGGCCAGGGAATTCCAACGCGGCCACAAGGCCAAGATCAGTGATCTGACACCGGGCACGGACCTGTACGTGGGCGTGCAGATCAACGCACCCGGACTGACCTTCGACATCAGCTGTTTCGGTCTCGACGCGAACGAGCAGCTCTCGGACGACCGGTACTTCATCTTCTTCAACCAGCCGAAGTCCCCGGAGGAGTCCATCCAGCTGCTCGGCGCCCAGTCGGGCGACACCGAGTCCTTCCGGGTCACGCTGGACCGGATCCCGGCGAACATCCACAAGCTGTCGTTCACCGCGACCATCGACGGCGCCGGCCAGATGTCCCAGGTCGGCCCCGGCTACATCCGGATCGTGGCCGGCGGCGAAGAGGTCGTCCGCTACCCGTTCACGGGCACGGAGTTCTCCACGGAGCGCGCCGTCATGCTCGGCGACTTCTACCTGAAGGACGTCTGGCGGTTCGCGGCGATCGGCCAGGGCTTCGACGGCGGCCTCGACGCTCTGCTGCGGAACTTCGGCGGCGAGGTCGCCGAGGAGCAGCCCGCCGCGCAGCCCCCGCAGGCCGCCCCCGGGTTCGCCCCGCCGGCGCAGGCCGCCGCGCCGCCCGCGTTCGGCGCGCCCGCCGCGCCCCAGGTGCCCCAGCCGGCCCCGCAGTTCGGCGCCCCGCCGGCCGCCCCGGCTCCGGCTCCGGCCCCGCACGCCCCGGTCCAGCCCATGCACGCGGCGCCGACCATGGCCGCCCCGATGGCCCCGCCCGCCCCGGCGCCGGCGCCCGCGCCGTACGGCCAGCCGCCCCAGGCCCCGCAGTTCGGGCAGGTCCCGGGCCAGGTACCCGGGCAGGTCCCGGGCCAGGCCCCGTACGGGCAGCCCCCGGCCCCGCAGTTCGGCCAGGCCCCCGGCCAGGCCCCGTACGGACAGCCGGCCGGCGCCCCGCAGGGCGTCCCCCAGGGTGTCCCGGCCACGGGTGCCGGGCTCGCCGCCGCGCTCCAGCCGTACAAGGAGACGCCGACCGGCTCCCGTTGGACCCCGCAGAACCAGCAGCTCATGCGGGTCGACCTGCAGATGGGCGGCAACCCCGTCCTCGCCCGCCAGGGCAGCATGGTCATGTACCAGGGCAAGGTCGACTTCAGCCACAAGGGCGCCGGGTTCACCGGCCGCATCGTCGGCAACGCCACCGGCCAGGAGATGCAGCTGATGCGCTGCAGCGGCCGCGGCCAGGTCTTCCTCGCCGAGGAGGGCGCCCACCTGCACCCGATCGAGCTCCAGGGCGACGGCATCTGCGTCTCCGCGGAGAACGTGCTCGCCTTCGACGAGTCACTCCAGTACGAAGTACGGAGGATCGAGGGCCACGGCATCCCCGGCGGCGCCCTGTTCACCATGCAGTTCCAGGGCACCGGCACCGTCGTCGTCAAGACGCACGGCGTCCCGGTCGTCCTGCCCGTCACGCCGACCACCTTCGCCGACTGCAACGCGGTCGTCGCCTGGTCGTCCGCGTCCCAGGTGATCCTCTCCAGCCAGGTCCGGCTCCGCCGCAACGCGTACCCGGGACACAGCGGAGAGACCGTCAACCTCCAGTTCCGGGGCGCTCCCGGCAACTTCATCGTCGTCCAGCCCTACGAGGTCTGAGGGAGCCCGAAGAATGAACCAGCAACTCGCGGGCTTCGCCCCGACCCCGATGGCGGCCAGGATGGAGAACCACGGCCGCGCCATGCTCAAGGTCGCCATGGCCTCCGGCCAGGACCTCTACGCGCGCACCGGCTCGATGGTCTCCTACGAGGGCTTCGTCACCTACGAGCCCAACCCGCCCGCCGCCCGCCAGGTCGCCCAGCAGTGGATGACCGGCGAGGGCGCGCCGATCATGAAGTGCTCCGGCGACGGACTGCTCTACCTCGCCGACTACGGCGCGGACGTGGTCGTGATCAACCTCCAGAACGACTCGATCTCGGTCAACGGCACCAACCTGCTCGCCTTCGACGCGCACCTCCAGTGGGGCGTCGAGAAGGTCAAGGGCCTCGCCAAGTTCGCCGGCCAGGGCCTGTTCAACGTCGAGATCGCCGGCACCGGCTGGGTCGCCCTGACCTCCCGCGGCACGCCGATCGTCGTCGACTGCGGCCGCGGCGAGGACGAGACGTACGTCGACCCCGACGCGCTCGTCGCCTGGTCGCCGGCGCTCAAGGTCAAGGGCAAGCGCAGCTTCAAGGCCTCCTCCCTGATCGGGCGGGGCAGCGGCGAGGCGTACCAGATGGCCTTCTCCGGCCAGGGCATCGTCGTCGTACAGCCGAGCGAGGACAGCACCGACCGCCTGCGGATCCGGGGCTGAGGGGGAGCGAGAACACACCATGCAGAGCCCGCTTTTCAACTACGCCGAGCAGCAGAGCCAGGAACGGTACGTCATCCAGAACCCGCAGATGCTGCGGGTCTCCCTCACGGGGTCGGACGACGTCCTCGCCCGCAAGGGCGCCATGGTCGCCTACCAGGGACTCCTCGACTTCGACGGGGAGTACAAGACGCCCAGCCAGCGCCGCGCCCAGGCCCGCACCGGTGAGGGCCTCGACCTCATGCGCTGCTCGGGACAGGGCACGGTCTACTTCGCCAACCTCGCCCAGTACATCCACGTCGTGGAGGTCGAGCAGGAGGGGCTGACCGTCGACAGCGCCTACGTCCTGGCGCTCGACTCGACCCTGCACACCGAGGTCATCGCCGTGGACAGCCAGTACGGCGTCTCCGGCACCGGCAAGTACCAGCTCAACATCTCCGGCCGCGGCAAGGTCGCCCTGATGACCTCCGGTCAGCCGCTGATGATGCACGTCACGCCCGACAAGTACGTCAACGTCGACGCGGACGCGATCGTCGCCTGGTCCACCGGGCTGCGGGTGCAGATGCAGTCCCAGACGACGAACTCCAGCATCCGCCGCCGGCGTGGCAACACCGGCGAGGGCTGGGAGCTCAACTTCCTCGGGCAGGGCTTCGCCCTGGTGCAGCCCAGCGAGGTCATGCCGCCGCAGAACGCCGCCATCGGGCAGGGCCTCGCCGCCCAGTTCGGCGCCGGCCAGCACGGCTCGCACGCCCAGAACCAGAACAACGCCTGGAACTGAGCGGACGCACAACGGCAGAAGTAAGGGGCGGTCGCCATGGGCGACCGCCCCTTACCTGCGTCCGGCGCTCAGCCGACTAGAGCCGCGCGCGGGTGGCCTCCATCAGCCGCACCACCGAGGTGTCGGCCACCGCCGCCACCTCGTCGTACGCGTACCAGCGCAGGTCGAGGGACTCCTCGCTGATCGCCTCCACCGCCCCGGCCGGTGCAAGCGCCGCGTACTGCACGTCCAGGTGCCAGTTGCACGGCGCCGGAATCGGATGGCGGTCGAGCCGCACCGGGCCGCCCGGCAGCAGTGTCAGACCCGGGATCCCGGACTCCTCCGCCGCCTCCCGCAGGGCCGCCTCCGTCAGCGTCGCGTCACCCGGCTCGCAGTGACCGCCCATCTGCAGCCACAGGCCCAGCTTCCTGTGCAGCGTCAGCAGCACCCGGCCGCGCTCCGGGTCCACGACCAGCGCGCTGGCCGTCAGATGACCGGCCTCGCACGCCTTCCACATGGCGTCCGGGTGCGCCGCCAGGTGGTCCAGATAGACCCCGCGCAGCTCCTCCTGGTCCTCGTACTCCTTCAGTACCAGGACCGCGTCGTCGTGCAGGCTCACTTCTCGCCGTCGCTCTCGTCGTCGCCCTCCGGCTTCGGGGTGCCCCCGGCCGCCTCGCCCAGCATCTTGTCGAGCTCCGAGAAGTCCAGCTGCTCGCGGTGGACGAAGCCGTCCGGGTCGTCCAGGTCGGACGCCGTCGGCAGCATGTCCGGGTGCTCCCACAGGTGGTCCCGGCCGTCGACACCCCGCGCGTCCGTGAGCGAGGCCCACAGCCGCGAGGCGTCCCGCAGCCGACGCGGACGCAGCTCGAGCCCGATCAGCGTGGCGAAGGTCTGCTCGGCGGGACCGCCGCTCGCCCGGCGTCGGCGCAGCGTCTCGCGCAGCGCGTCCGCCGAGGTCAGCCGGGACTTCGCGGCCTCGTGGACCACCGCGTCCACCCAGCCCTCGACCAGCGCGAGCGCCGTCTCCAGACGGGCGAGCGCGGCCTTCTGCGCCGGGGTGTCCTCGGGCTGGAACATGCCCTGCTGGAGCGCCTCCTGCAGCTGCTCCGGGTGCGTCGGGTCCAGCTGGCCGACGGCCTCCTCCAGCTTCGAGGTGTCGACCTTGATCCCGCGCGCGTACCCCTCGACCGCGCCGAAGAGGTGCGAGCGCAGCCACGGGACATGGGCGAAGAGCCGCTGGTGGGCAGCCTCCCGCAGGGCCAGATAGAGCCGCACCTCGTCCTTGGGGACGCCGAGGTCCTTGCCGAAGGTCTCGATGTTCAGCGGCAGCAGCGCCGCCTTGCCGGCCGGTCCCAGCGGCAGGCCGACGTCCGTGGAGCCGACGACCTCACCCGCGAGCGCGCCGATGGCCTGCCCGATCTGCTGGCCGAACATGGCGCCGCCCATCGACCGCATCATGCCGATCAGCGGGCCCGCCATGGCCTGCATCTCCTCGGGCAGCACATCGCCCATGGCCGTCCCGACCCGCTCGGCGACCGGGTCGACCAGCTGCTGCCAGGCCGGCTGCGTCGCCTCGACCCACTCCGCGCGGCTCCACGCCACGGCCGTGCTCGCCCCGGAGGGCAGCGAGGTCACGCCGTCCAGCCACACGTCCGCCAGCCGCACTGCCTCCTCGACGGCGGCCTTCTCCGCCGGGCCCACGCTGGCGTCCTTGACGCCGTCGGGCGTGCCCTGCGCGACGACCTGGCGGGCGATCTGCTTGGCCATGTCCCAGTTCACCGGACCGCCCTCGTACGAGAGCATCTGGCCGAGCTGCTGGAAGGCCGCGCCCAGGTCGTTGGGGTTCAGCGAGCCGAACATCGCGGCGAAGGGATTGTCCGCGCCGCCCGGTCCGCCCATGCCCGGCAGACCGCCGAAGCCGAACGGATTGGCCCCGAACGGGTTGCCGCCGCCCTGGCCACCGGACCCCTGGCCACCTTCGGCGGGGTCCTTCTTCTTGCCCTCGTCGCCGTTCTCCGGCTCCTCCGGCGGAAGGCCGAATCCGAATGGGGTGTCACTCACAGGTTTCCTCGGCTCGTAGGGCCGCCGGCTTCCTGCCGACGGCGGCTTTCCTGGCGCGGCTCGATACCCGACTCCACACCACCAGCGTAGACATCCGGGCCGGATCTGGGCTCGGTGCTCCGCCGGGCCGTGGCCTGCGGCAGGATGGACGCCACCTGGTACGTACGCGTCATTCGGGTACGTACTGAAGACAACCGCTGGAGACGCCCGGTGAGTTCCCCAGATCCTCAGGTTCGCGCACCGCGAAACAACTCGACCCGGTCCGCCGGGCGTGGCCCCGTGGTCGCGGTCACCGGCGCCGCCTCCGGGGTCGGTGACCTGCTGACCAGGCGCCTCGCCGCATCCGAGGAGATCAAGCAGGTCATCGCCATCGACGAGCGCCGCGGCGAGGTGTCCGAGGCGCAGTGGCACATCCTCGACGTCCGCGACCCGGCCATCGCCGAGAAGCTGCGCGGCGCCGACGTGGTCGTGCACCTCGCGCTCGACCTCGACCTGGAGTCGGACGCCGCCGCCCGAACGGCCTACAACGTGCGCGGCGCGCAGACCGTCCTGACCGCGGCCGCGGCGGCGGGCGTGCACCGGGTGGTGCTCTGCACCTCCGCGATGGTCTACGGCGCGCTGCCCGACAACGACATCCCGCTCTCCGAGGACGCCGAGCTGCGGGCGACCGCCGAGGCCACCGGCGTCGGCGACATGCTGGAGATCGAGCGCCTCGGCCGCCGCGCGCCCCGTGCCCACCCCGGTCTCCAGGTCACCGTCGTCCGGCCCGCCGTCCTGGTCGGCGGTACGGACACGGCCCTGACCCGCTACTTCGAGTCGCCCCGGCTGCTCGTGGTGGCCGGCTCCCGCCCCACCTGGCAGTTCTGTCACGTGGACGACCTGGTCAGCGCCCTGGAGTACGCGGCCCTCGAGAAGGTCGAGGGGGAGTTCGCGGTCGGTTGTGAGGGCTGGCTGGAGCAGGAGGAGGTCGAGGAGCTCTCCGGCATCCGGCGCATGGAGCTGCCCTCCGCCGTCGCCCTCGGCGCCGCGGCCCGGCTCCACCGGATCGGGCTCACGCCCTCCCCGGCCGGGGACCTCGCGTACACGATGCACCCCTGGGTGGTCAGCGTCGGACGGCTGCACGACGCCGGCTGGCGGCCGAAGTGGACCAACGAGGAGGTGCTCGCCGCGCTCCTGGAGGAGGTCGAGGGCCGGCACACGGTGGCCGGCCGCAGGCTCGGCCGCAAGGACGCCACGGCGGCAGGGGCGGCCGGTGCGACGGTGGCGCTGCTCGGCACGGCGGCCCTGGTCCGCCAGATGCGGAAGCGGCGCGGGATGTAGCACCGGAGCCCCCGAGGCCGGACGGTGGCCGGACTGTAGGACCCTCCTACGGAGGGTCGGGTCCACCGGTCGAAAGCGCTATTCCACGATGTCCGTGCCGTGCGGCACCATGGGCTCCATGGCACGCACCCACGACCACCCCGGCGAGCAGACGGCGGCCGACCCGATCAAGCTCCTCGCGATCCGCGACACCCCGCTCTCGCTCGACGAGGTCTTCCGGGCCGCCGGCGACGACGCGGCCGGCGGCACGACGCTCTTCGTGGGCACGGTGCGCAACCACGACGGCGGCGCGGACGTCGACGAGCTGGGGTACTCCTGCCACCCCTCGGCCCTGGACGAGCTGCGCAAGGTCGCCGAGAAGGTCGTCGCCGACTATCCGGTCCGCGCCCTGGCCGCCGTCCACCGCGTGGGCGATCTCCAGGTCGGCGACATCGCGGTGATCGTCGCCGTCTCCTGCCCCCACCGGGGCGAGGCCTTCGCGGCCAGCCGCAAGCTCATCGACGACCTCAAGCACCAGGTCCCCATCTGGAAGCACCAGCGGTTCTCCGACGGCACCGAGGAGTGGGTCGGCGCCTGCTAGCAAGGCGCCGCGCCGACGCGTTGTAGTCGAACGCCCGATTTGCGTAACCGGCCCCCTGGCAGCAGCGTTGATGCTGCAGATCGTTACTCTGCTGATCGGCCGGTTCCGGTCGGTTGCGGTCGCTCATTGGGGATGGGAGGTCGGGATGGCAGCGCTCGCGTGGTTGCTGATTCCGCTTTTCGCAGTCGTCGGCGCGGCGATATGGGGAAGCTGGGCCCAGAGGAACAAGACCATCGGAGACGTGGCCGAGCTCGCCGGCTACGCACGGTTCAGGGACGCCATGGAGCGCTCCCACGCAGGCATCGGTAGTGCCGCCCGCGAGCTGACCCCCGAGATCGAGATGGCCCCGGCCGCGTCCCCGCCCGCCGTGACGCAGTAGCCACGTCTCCGGCAGAGTTCCGCCCCCGCGGCCGCCTCGTACGGACCCGCCCCACGGGTGCACTCACAGACCGGTCCCGTACTGTCGTTCCATGCCACGCCGCACCGCGACGATGCTCGCCTCCACCCTGGTCCTGATCACCCTGCTCTGTGTGGGCGTCCTGGTCCCGGTTCCGTACGCGGAGATGAGCCCCGGTCCGACGGTCAACACCCTCGGGGACGCCCGCGGCGAGCCGGTGCTCCAGATCTCCGGTCACAAGACGTACCCCACCGACGGGCACCTCAACATGACGACCGTCCGCGTCACCAGCGCGGACTACCGGATGAACGCGGTCGAGGCGGTCTACGGCTGGCTCGCCCACGACAACGTGGTCGTCCCCAAGGAGACCCTCTACCCGGACGGGAAGACGGAGGAGGAGTCCAGCCAGGAGAACGCCGAGGAGTTCAGCCAGTCCCAGGAGAGCGCCAAGGTCGCCGCCCTCGGAGAGCTGGGCATCCCGGTGACCACCCGGGTCGTCGTCGCCTCCGTGGTCAAGGACAGCCCCGCCCAGGGCGCCCTGCACGCCGGGGACGTCATCAAGGCCGTGGACGGCGTCCCGGTCAAGGAGCCCGGCGACGTCGCCAAGCAGGTCACCACGCACAAGCCCGGTGAGAAGGTCGAGTTCACGATCGTCCCCACCAAGGAGGCGGCCGCGGCCGAGAAGGCCGGCAAGGAGCCCACCACCACCCGGAAGGTCACCGTCACGACCGTGAAGTCGCCGGAGGGCGACCGGGCGATCGTCGGCATCCAGGCGGGCACCGACCACGTCTTCCCGTTCACCATCGACATCAAGCTCGCCGACGTCGGCGGGCCCAGCGCCGGTCTGATGTTCGCGCTCGGCATCGTCGACAAGCTGACCCCGGAGAGCCTCACCGACGGCAAGTTCATTGCCGGTACCGGCACCATCGACGACAAGGGCAAGGTCGGCCCGATCGGCGGTATCCAGATGAAGCTCGTCGGTGCCCGCAACGCCGGCGCCGAGTACTTCCTCACCCCGGCCGACAACTGTGAGACCGCCGCCTCCGACATCCCCGCGGGCCTCACCCTCGTCAAGGTGGACACCATCGACGACGCGACGAAGTCGCTGGAGAAGATCCGCAAGGGCGACACGAAGAACCTGCCCAGCTGCTCGAAGAGCTGAGAAGGCCGACGAGAGGGGCGCCCCGGTCACCGGACCGGGGCGCCCCTCTCGCGTACGCGCAGGGGCGCGCCGCTCACGTCCGCAGGCGGCTCAGGACTCGAAGGTCGCCGCCAGGGCCTCCGCGAGGCCCGGGACCAGGTCCGCCCCCGTGAGGACCTCGTTCGGCGAGTCCTTCGCGCGGAGCCGGATCGCCGCCTCCCGCGCGCCGTTGCGGAGGACGGCCACCGTCATCCGGACCTCCTGGCGGTCGGGGTGCCTGGCCACCCACTTCGCCAGGGCGGCCTCGTTCAGGCCCTCCGGCACGGAGGCCTCGGCCGACGGCGGGAGCATCAGCCGCTCCACGGTCAGCGCGCAGCCGGCCACCGCGTCGGGCCAGGCGATGGTGCCGAGGAACTCGTCGAGGGGCTTCCCCTTCGGCAGTTCGTCCTGCTCGATGGGGGTGTAGGCGGCCGCCTCCTCGCCTTCGAGGCCGAGCTGGGAGGCGAGCCCCGGCTCCTGGGCGCGCAGTCGGGCGGTGTCGACGAGCGCGAAGAGCCGGGCAGGCCGGTCCCAGCCGAGACCGGAGGCGTACTCGTCGATCTCGAGCACCGCGCGGGTGAGGGGGCTCGCGGCCATGGGGGTGCCGGAGGGGGAAACGTTGGACATGGACAACATCCTGCCTCCTCCGCCCCCGAAGACGGGAACTAGGTAAAGCCTCAGTAAGTTGCATCAGTGGGCTCTACGATCGCGGGGCCTGCTTTATCGACGCATCAACCCGAGGGGCGCACGTTGGCTTTCCAGATGCCGGACCGCGGAGGCGGCGGAGGCCCGTCCGGGCCAAGGATCAGGGTCGGCCGGCCGTCCCGGCGCGCCCGCACCCTGCTCATGACCCTGGGCGTGCTCGCCGTGCTGGCCATGGTCTTCGTCATGTTCGCCGGGTTCTGGACCGACTGGCTCTGGTACCGCTCGGTCCAGTACTCGTCCGTGTTCACCACCACGCTGTGGACCAAGATCGGCCTCTTCGCCGTCTTCGGTCTGCTGATGGCGCTCGCCGTCGGGCTGAACATCTGGCTCGCGCACCGGCTGCGGCCGCCGCTGAGCGCGATGTCGCTGGAGCAGCAGAGCCTCGACCGGTACCGGATGGGCCTGGCGCCGTACAAGAAGTGGGTGCTCCTCGCGATCACCGCCCTGGTGGGCCTGATCGCCGGCGCCTCGGCCTCGGGCCAGTGGCGGACCTGGCTCATGTGGGTCAACGGCGTGTCGTTCGGCCAGAAGGACCCGCAGTTCGGGCTCGACGTCGCGTTCTACGCCTTCGACCTGCCCTGGTACCGCTTCCTGCTGGCCTTCGGCTTCGCCGCCACCATCCTGTCGCTGATCGCCGCCGCCCTCACGCACTACCTGTACGGCGGGCTGCGCGTCACGAGCCCCGGCGCCCGCGCCACCGCCGCCGCGACCGGGCACCTCTCGGTGCTCCTCGGCGTCTTCGTCTCCCTGAAGGCCGTCGCGTACTGGCTCGACCGGTACGGCCTCGCCGTGAAGTCCAGCGACTTCAAGGCGGCCGGGAACTGGACGGGTCTGCGGTACGTCGACGCCAACGCCTACCTTCCGGCGAAGACGATCCTCTTCTGCATCGCCGCGATCTGCGCCGTGCTGTTCTTCGCGACGCTCTGGCGCCGCACCTGGCAGCTGCCGGTGATCGGCTTCGGCCTGATGGTCCTCTCGGCGATCCTGATCGGCGGCCTGTACCCGGCCATCGTGCAGAAGTTCCAGGTCCAGCCGAACGAGCAGGCCAAGGAAGCGCCGTACATCCAGAAGAACATCGACGCGACCCGCAAGGCGTACGCCATCGACTCGACCAAGCCGGAGAACTACTCCGGCAAGTCGACGACGAAGAACAAGGACACGCTGCGCACCGACGCGGACACGGCGGCGAAGTACCGCCTGCTCGACCCGAACATCGTGTCGCCGACGTTCCAGCAGCTGGAGCAGAAGCGGAAGTACTACCAGTTCCCGACGACCCTCGACGTCGACCGCTACCAGGGCCAGGACACCGTCGTCGGCCTGCGTGAGCTCAACATCAAGGGCATCCCGAAGCGGAACTGGATCAACGACCACTTCACGTACACGCACGGCTACGGCGCGATCATGGCCACGGGTACGCAGACGGACGCCAACGGCTCGCCCATCTTCACCGAGGCCGGACTGCCGACCACGGGCCAGCTCGGCCCGTACGAGCAGCGGATCTACTACGGCGAGAAGACCGACCAGTACTCGATCGTCGGCGGCCCGCAGAAGGAGCTGGACTACGAGGACAACGGCGAGAAGACCACCAGCTACAAGGGCGACAGCGGGGTCAACCTCTCCAACACCTTCAACCGCGCCGCGTACGCGGTGGCGTTCAGCGAGCCGCAGATCCTCTACTCGGGGGCCATCGGCGAAGGCTCGCGGATCCTCTACAACCGCACGCCCAAGGAGCGCGTCGAGGCGGTCGCACCCTGGCTGACCATCGACGGCGACGCCTACCCGGCGGTCGTCGACGGCCGGATCCAGTGGATCGTCGACGCGTACACGACCACCAACGGGTACCCGTACGCCTCGCGCACCACGCTGGGGGAGACCACGGCCGACGCGCTGACGGTCGGCAACCAGCAGCGCGCGGTGGTCGCCCAGCAGAACCAGGTCAACTACATCCGCAACTCGGTGAAGGCCACCGTCGACGCCTACGACGGCACGGTGAAGCTCTACGAGTGGGACACCAATGACCCGGTCCTCAAGACCTGGATGAAGGCGTTCCCGGACACCGTGGAGCCGCGCGAGGCGATCAAGGACAGCCTCATGCAGCACCTGCGGTACCCGCAGGACATGTTCAAGGTCCAGCGTGAGCTGCTGACCCGGTACCACGTCACCAACCCGGCGCAGTTCTACAGCGGTTCGGACGCCTGGCAGGTGCCGGACGACCCGACCAACAAGGACGGCAACGCGGTTCCGCCGTACTACCTGAGCCTGAAGATGCCCGGCGACAGCCAGCAGCGGTTCTCGCTGACGACGACGTTCACCCCCAACGGGCGGCCCAACCTGGGCGGCTTCATGGCGGTCGACGCCGACGCCAAGAGCAAGGACTACGGGAAGATAGAGCTGCTGCGCGTGACCTCCGACGTCCCCGGTCCCGCGCAGGTGCAGAGCAAGCTCAACGGCCTCCCGGACGTGGCCCAGTTCGTCCGGGACATGAAGGGCGCAGACTCCGACATCCAGTACGGAAACCTGCTCACGGTCCCGCTCGACGGCGGTTTCCTCTACGTCGAGCCGGTCTACGCCCAGGGTCGCAACGCGCTCTACCCGCTGCTGAAGAAGGTCGCCGTCTCGTACGTCGACGCGGACCAGCCGGAAGGTGACACGACCAAGGACACCACCGTGTTCAAGGACAACCTCACCGACGCGTTGAACGCCGTCTTCGGGGTGGAGGGCACCACGCCTCCGCAGCCGGAGCAGCCGGGCACCAAGCCGCCGACGACGCCGGCGACGAACGACGCCGCGCTGAAGCAGGCCATCGCGGACGCGCAGAAGGCGATGGACGACGGTGAGGCGGCGCTGCAGAAGGGCGACTGGGCCGCCTACGGCAAGGCCCAGGAAGCCCTGCAGGAGGCGCTCCAGAAGGCGGCGGAAGCGGGTGCGAAGCTGACGCCGTCCGACCAGAAGCCGGGCGACGAGCAGAAGCCGGGCGGTGACGCGCCGAAGCCCGGGGCGACGCCGTCCACGAGCCCGCCGAGCGCGACCCCGTCCACGAGCCCGCCGAGCGGCTGACCGGCCCGTTCGGGCCCCACTCCGCGTCGTGATACCTTTACGGAACCGACGCGGGGTGGAGCAGCTCGGTAGCTCGCTGGGCTCATAACCCAGAGGTCGCAGGTTCAAATCCTGTCCCCGCTACTGCGAACAAGGGCCCGGATCCTTCAGGATCCGGGCCCTTGTCGTTGTGCCACGGGGTCGCGCGACGCCCCGAAGAGCGGTGGGGAGGGGGTGAGTTGGGGCGAGACGTGTTTGACTTGTCTCTCTGTGGGCATGTCGACAAAACGCTGAAGTGACCTCACTGGCTGCGGTATACCAGGTGTACGCGCGTTGCGGGTGGTGCGACGATGGTTTTTATGGGGGACAGGGCAACTCTGTTGGAGACAGGGCGGTTTGTGCAGCGGCACGCCCGACGGGCCGCGGACGACATCATCGAGGCCGCGGAGGTCGTCGATGCGGCCGTCGACACCACCACCGCCGAGAGCGAGACGGAGACCGAGACCGAGGCACGTCACCGGCGCGCCGCCGAGAACGGCGAGGCCGCCTCGATGAGCGTGCTCGGCGCGCTGCTGCTGCGCCGCGGTGACCTCGACGGCGCCGAGCCCTACCTGCGCGGCGCCACCGCCGAGGGCGACCGCGCCGCCGCCAACAACCTGGGCGTCCTGCTGCACCAGCGGGGGTACGCGGACGAGGCCGCCGGCTGGTGGCGGGTGGCCGCCGTCGCGGGCTCCGCGCCCGCCGCCCACGCGCTCGGCCGTCACCACCGCGAGCGCGGCGACGAGCCCGCCGCCGAGTACTGGCTGCGCCAGTCCGCCGAGCAGGGCCACGCCCTGGGCGCGTACGCCCTCGCCGACCTCCTGGAGCACCGCAGCGACGTGGGCGCGGAGCGCTGGCTGCGCGCCGCCGCCGAGCAGGGCCACCGTGAGGCCGCCTACCGGCTCGCGCTCGCCCTGGAGCGGCGCGCGACGCAGACGCCCGACGGGGAGCTCGACGAGGCCGAGCAGTGGTTCCGGCAGGCCGCCGCGCGCGGTCACCGGCGGGCCGCGCTGCACCTCGGCGCGATCCTGGAGAAGCGCGGCGAGCTCAAGGAGGCCGGCCGCTGGTACCTGAGCTCCGCCAAGGAGGGCGAGGCCAAGGCCGCCTGCGCGCTCGGCTTCCTGCTGCGCGACGCCGGCGACGAGGAGAGCGCCGCCGTGTGGTGGCTGCGGGCCGCCCAGGACGGCGACGGCAACGCCGCCAACGCGCTCGGCGCCCTGCACGCCGCCCGCGGCGAGCAGCAGACCGCCGAGCGCTGGTACCGCGCCGCCATGGACGCGGGCGACGTCAACGGCGCCTACAACCTCGGGCTGCTCTGCGCCGCCCAGGACCGCAACCAGCAGGCCGAGCAGTGGTACCGCCGCGCCGCCTACGCGGGGCACCGCGAGGCCGCCAACGCGCTCGCGGTCCTCCTGCTCCAGGCCGGCGACGCGAACGGCGCCGAGCCCTGGTTCTCCAAGGCGGCCGAGGCCGGCAGCGTGGATGCCGCCTTCAACCTCGGCATCCTCTACGCGGGTCGCGACGACGACCGCTCCGCGCTGACCTGGTACGAGCGCGCCGCGGCCGCCGGGCACACCGAGGCCGCCCTCCAGGTCGGCATCGCCAGCCTCCGGGACGGCGACGAGCGGGCCGCCGAGCGCCATCTGCGGTGCGCGGCGGGCGGCGGCAGCGCCGAGGCCGCGTTCCGCCTCGCGAGCGTCCTCGACGCGCGCCGGCCCGAGCCCGGTCCGCCGGCGCTCGGCGCCCCGCGGGAGGAGGAGAAGACCGAGTGTGAGGAGTGGTACGAGCGCGCCGCCCAGCAGGGGCACCGGCGCGCCCAGGTGCGGGTGGGCATGCTGGCCGCCGGGCGCGGTGACCTGGCGCAGGCGGCCCACTGGTACCGGGAGGCCGCGGAGGCCGGCAGCCGCAACGGTGCCTTCAACCTCGGGCTGCTCCTTGCCCGCGAGGGCAGCGAGCGCGAGGCCGCCCTGTGGTGGACCCGCGCCGCCCGCGCGGGGCACGGCCGCGCCGCGCTGCGCCTCGCGCTGCTCGCGGCCCGGCGCGGCGAGCTGACCGAGGGGCGGCGCTGGTGCGCGCGGGCCGTGGAGCTGGGCCCGGCGGAGGTGGCCGAGCGGGCGGCCCGGCTGAGCGAGGCACTGCACCAGGAGCTCACCGCTTAAGTGATTTGCGCTGGTCGTGGGCGTCCCGTAAGGTTGGGTTCACCGACGCGGGGTGGAGCAGCTCGGTAGCTCGCTGGGCTCATAACCCAGAGGTCGCAGGTTCAAATCCTGTCCCCGCTACTCAGTAGCAACGAAGGCCCGGATCCAGTCACTGGATCCGGGCCTTCGTCGTATCCCGATGCGCCGCGGACGCGAAGAAGCCCCCACCTCGGTGGGGGCTTCTTCGTACGCCGTCGGGTCAGGCCGAGGTCGCGCAGGTCGGGCAGATGCCCCGGTACGTGACCTCGACGCCGGAGATCGTGAAGCCGAAGCGCTCCGTGTCGGGGAGGTCCGCGAGCGGGTTCCCGGCCGGGTGGACGTCACGGATCGCGCCGCAGCGGGCGCAGACCAGGTGCTGGTGCGGGCGGTGCGCGTTCGGGTCGTACCGCTTGGCGCGGCCGTCCGTCGCGACCTCCATCACCTCACCGAGCGTGACCATCTCGCCCAGCGTGTTGTACACGGTCGCCCGGGAGATCTCGGGCAGTCGCTCCACCGCGCGGGCGTGGACCTCGTCCGCGGTCAGGTGCACATGGTCTCCGTCGAGCACCTCGGCCACGACGCGCCGCTGCGCGGTCATTCGCCAGCCGCGGCCGCGCAGTCGTTCCAAAAGGTCACTCATAAGGACCAGATTAACAGCGACGGGACCAAGGTCCCGAACGGGTGTGACTTTGGATAGGGCCTTGACTTAGACAATGTCTATTGTAGGGTCGAGTACGAGAACACAGGCCATGGACAGGGCTTGCGGCACGAGCAGGCAAGAGCAGGACAAGCAGCACAGGAGGCGCACGTGACGACGCAGGGACCGCTCACCACGGAGGCCGGCGCGCCGGTCGCCGACAACCAGAACAGCGAGACGGCCGGCGTCGGCGGACCGGTGCTCGTCCAGGACCAGCTGCTCCTGGAGAAGCTCGCCCACTTCAACCGCGAGCGCATCCCGGAGCGCGTGGTCCACGCGCGCGGTGCCGGCGCGTACGGCACCTTCACCGTGACCGCGGACGTCACCCGGTACACCCGCGCGGCGTTCCTCTCCGAGGTGGGCAAGGAGACCGAGACGTTCCTGCGCTTCTCCACGGTCGCCGGCAACCTCGGTGCGGCCGACGCGGTGCGCGACCCGCGCGGCTGGGCGCTGAAGTTCTACACCGAGGAGGGCAACTACGACCTCGTCGGCAACAACACCCCGGTGTTCTTCATCAAGGACGCCATCAAGTTCCCCGACTTCATCCACACCCAGAAGCGCGACCCGTACACGGGCTCCCAGGAGCCCGACAACGTGTGGGACTTCTGGGGGCTCAGCCCCGAGTCCACGCACCAGGTGACCTGGCTCTTCGGCGACCGCGGCATCCCCGCCTCGTACCGCCACATGAACGGCTACGGCTCGCACACCTTCCAGTGGAACAACGAGGCCGGCGAGGTCTTCTGGGTCAAGTACCACTTCAAGACCGACCAGGGGATCAGGAACCTCACCCAGGCCGAGGCCAACAGGCTGGCGGGCGAGGACCCCGACAGCCACCAGCGCGACCTGCGCGAGTCCATCGAGCGCGGCGACTTCCCGACCTGGACCGTGCAGGTCCAGATCATGCCGGCGGCCGACGCGGCGACCTACCGCTTCAACCCCTTCGACCTCACCAAGGTGTGGCCGCACGAGGACTACCCGCCGATCGAGATCGGCAGGCTGGAGCTCAACCGCAACCCGGAGAACGTCTTCGCCGAGGTCGAGCAGTCGATCTTCAGCCCGGCGCACTTCGTGCCCGGCATCGGTCCCTCCCCGGACAAGATGCTCCAGGGCCGCCTCTTCGCCTACGGCGACGCCCACCGCTACCGCGTCGGCATCAACGCCGACCACCTGCCGGTGAACCGCCCGCACGCCACCGAGGCGCGCACCCACTCCCGTGACGGCTTCCTCTACGACGGCCGCCACAAGGGCGCGAAGAACTACGAGCCGAACAGCTTCGGTGGCCCGTTCCAGACCGACCGCCCGCTGTGGCAGCCGAGCGCCGTCACCGGCGGCACGGGCAACCACGCGGCCCCCTCGTACGCCGAGGACGACGACTTCGTGCAGGCGGGCAACCTCTACCGGCTGATGGCGGAGGACGAGAAGGGCCGGCTGGTCGAGAACCTGGCGGGCTTCATCGCGAAGGTGTCGCGCGACGACATCGCCGAGCGGGCGATCGAGAACTTCCGCAAGGCGGACGGTGACTTCGGCAAGCGGCTCGACGCCGCGGTCCAGGCCCTGCGCGGCTGAGGGCGCTTGCCGTAGGGAAGGAGCGGGCCGGTCTCTCCGTACATCCGTACGGAGGGCCGGCCCGCTCCGGCGTTCAGCTCGCCATGGTCGTCGCGTGGCGGTGCGCGGGGGTCCAGCAGCGGATGATGTCCCGTACGGAGACGATGCCGACGGGCCCGTGCCCGTCGAGCACGACGAGATGGCGGAAACCGCCGTGCGTCATGGCCGCGGCCGCCTCCTCCAGGGTCCAGGTGGGGGCGGCGAAGACGACGTCGGTGGTGGTGTGGGAGCTCGCGGTCTCGAGGTCGGGGTTCTGATCGGCGCCGATGGAGTTGAGGATGTCGCGCTCGGTGAGGATGCCGAAGCCGCCGGCGTCGGTGTCGTGGACGACGGCCGCGCCGACGCGGCGCGCCGACATCAGCCGGGCGGCCTGGCGGAGGGTGTGGGCGGGGCCGATGGTGAGGACCACCGTGCTCATGGCGTCACGGACGAGCATGAAGGGAGCCACCTCCTTCGTGAACCGCTCCCGCCTTCAACGAGAACGAATTCACAAGTTCACAAGTGGGGGGACTCTCAGAGTGGCATCGGGGCGTGGGGTCGACAAGGGGGCGCGCGAGGCACACCCGGCGGGGTGCGCCTCGTGGGGCGCCCTCGCCCCTGTCCGGCTCAGCTCTCCTGGTTCAGGTAGCTCAGGAGTTCGCCGTGGAGCAGGCCGTTCGACGCCGCCGCGTTGCCGCTGTGCGGGCCGTGCCGGCCGTCGAGGCCGGTGAAGGTGCCGCCCGCCTCCTGGACGACGATCGCCGTCGCCGCCATGTCCCAGAGCGACAGTTCCGGCTCGGCGCAGAAGTCCACCGAGCCCTCGGCGACCATCATGTACGGCCAGAAGTCGCCGTACGCCCGCGTCCGCCAGCACGCGCGCGTGAGGTCGAGGAAGCCTTCGAGGCGGCCGCGCTCCTCCCAGCCGCTCAGCGAGGAGTACGCGAACGAGGCGTCGCCCAGGTCGGAGACCTTCGAGACCTGGATCCGGGTCGCCGACGACAGGCTGCGGCCGGTGAACGCGCCCGAGCCCTTCGCCGCCCACCAACGGCGGCCGAGGGCCGGCGCCGAGACGACGCCCACCACCGGCTGGAACCCGGTGTCACCCGCCTCCATCAGCGCGATCAGGGTCGCCCAGACCGGCACGCCCCGCACGTAGTTCTTCGTGCCGTCGATCGGGTCGATCACCCAGCGGCGCGGGCCCGTGCCCTCCACGCCGTACTCCTCGCCCAGGATCGCGTCGCGCGGCCGCGCCCGCTGCAGCTGGGCGCGGATCAGCTCCTCGGCGGCCTTGTCCGCCTCGCTCACCGGCGTCATGTCCGGCTTGGTCTCGACCTTCAGGTCGAGTGCCTTGAACCGGTCCATCGTGGCCGCGTCGGCGGCGTCCGCGAGGACATGGGCGAGTCGCAGATCATCGTGGTAATCGGCCATGGTCGAAACTCTATCCCTCGAAGGGGCGTGGCCCTACGGGAGGCCTTGACAGTGCGTGGCCGCCCGTCAACGCTGAGCGCAGAACCGTTCTGGCCGGGAGGCGACGATGCCGACTGCCCGTGAGGCCTTGCTGGACGCCGCCCACGCGGCCCTCGCGGGGCTGCCCTGGTCCGCCGTCCGGATGGTCGACGTGGCCGCCGCCGCGGGCGTCTCCCGGCAGACCCTCTACAACGAGTTCGGTTCCAAGGAGGGCATGGCCAGGGCGCTCGTACGGCGCGAGGCCGACGCCTACCTCCAGGGCGTCGACCGGGTCCTCGCCTCGCCCGCCCCACCCCGTCGGAACCTGGCAGCCGTCGCCGAATGGACCGTCTCCGAGGCCTTCACGCGACCCGTCCTGCGGGCGCTGCTCACCGGCTGCTGGGGCGAGCGGCTCCCCGTGCCCCGCCCCGCGCGGGCCGGAGCCCGTGCCTCCGCCGTCCCGGCCCAGCGCCGCGCCGACGCGGGCGTGCCGTCCCCCGCCGACCTGCTCGGCCTGGCCAGGGACCGGGCCGCGACGGCGCTGCGCGGTGACGGGGAGGGAGACGTACGGCGCTCCTGCGAGGTCGTCCTGCGGCTCGCGCTCTCGTACGTGGTCGCCCCGGCCCCCATCGTGGCGCCGAAGGGCGAGGGGAACGGTCAGTGGGAGGAGCCGGAGAGCTGGAGCCCGACGACCCCGACGATCACCAGCGTGATCGACACGATCTTCAGCGTGGACACGACGTCGCCGAGGAAGATCATTCCGTAGATCGCCGTCCCGGCCGCGCCGATGCCGGTCCACACCGCGTACGCGGGACCCACGTCCAGCTTCCGCAGCGCCAGCGTCAGGAGACCGAAGCTGCCGAGGGCGAAACAGGCGAAGGCGACCGTGGGCCACAGCCGGGTGAACCCGTGCGAGAGCTTGAGGCAGACCGCGAACCCCGTCTCCAGGAGTCCGGCGACCACCACCAGCAGCCACGCCATCGTCAGTGCCTCCCACGCCGTCGGTGACTGCTTCGTCGCACTTGGTGCGATTATGCACTTACCAGTACCTGTGGGCCGCAAACGTGCGCGACTCAGTCGCCTTCGCGTCGCTCCCGCGTCGCGAGCAGCCGCCGCAGCGAGAAGAGCCGGGCCGGATCGGCGTGCCCCTCCGCCACCCACGCGTCAAGCGCGCAGTCCGGCTCGTCGTGGCTGCAGGCCCGCGGACAGTTCTCCGTACCGGGGACGAGATCGGGGAAGGCGAGGATCACCCGCGACGGGTCGACGTGGTGGAGACCGAACGACCGCACGCCCGGCGTGTCGATCACCCAGCCGCCGGCCGCGTCGTTCAGCGGCAGCGCGAGCGCCGAGGTGGTGGTGTGCCGGCCGCGCCCGGTGACCGCGTTGACATGGCCCGTGGTGCGCCGCCTGTCCTCCGGGACCAGGGCGTTGACCAGCGTCGTCTTGCCGACACCGGAGTGCCCGACGAAGGCCGTCGTCCGCCCCTTGAGGTGCTCGTGCACCCGCTCGGCGGCGACCCCGTCGACGAACTCGTCGCGCGTGGTCACCACGTACGGCACACCGAGCGCGCCGTACAGCTCCAGGAGTTCGTCGGGCTTGGCCAGGTCCGACTTGGTCAGCACGAGGAGCGGGGAGAGCCCGCCGTCGTACGCGGCGACCAGGCAGCGGTCGATCAGCCGGGGACGGGGCTCGGGGTCGGCGAGCGCGGTGACGATCGCCAGCTGGTCGGCGTTGGCGACGACCACCCGCTCGAACGGATCGTCGTCGTCGGCCGTACGGCGGAGCACGGAGCTGCGGTCACCGATCCGCACGATCCGGGCCAGCGTGTCCTTCTCGCCGGAGAGATCGCCCACGAGGGAGACCCGGTCGCCGACGACCGCCGCCTTGCGGCCCAGCTCGCGCGCCTTCATCGCGAGGACCACCCGGTCCTCGACGAGGCAGGTGAGCCGGCCCCGGTCCACGGTCAGGACCATGCCCTCGACCGCGTCCTCGTGCTTGGGGCGGATGCTGGTGCGGGGACGGTTGCCCTTGCGGTTGGGCCGCTGGCGGATGTCGTCCTCGTCTGTGCGCTTCCCGTAGTGCCGCATGGATCAGACTCCGAGCATTTCGGTCCACATCCTGGGGAAGTCGGGCAATGTCTTGGCCGTCGTCGCCACGTTCTCGATCTCCACGCCCTCGACCGCGAGGCCGATGATCGCGCCCGCCGTCGCCATCCGGTGGTCGTGGTACGTGTGGAAGACCCCGCCGTGCAGCGGGCGCGGGCGGATGACGAGACCGTCCTCCGTCTCCGTGACGTCACCGCCCAGCTCGTTGATCTCCTTGGTCAGCGCGGCCAGCCGGTCCGTCTCGTGCAGCCGCAGATGCGCGACGCCACGCAGCGTGGACGGGGAGTCGGCCAGCGCCGCGACCGCCGCGATGCCCGGC
Organism: Streptomyces sp. NPDC014870; assembly: GCF_043081505.1. NCBI lineage: Bacteria > Bacillati > Actinomycetota > Actinomycetes > Kitasatosporales > Streptomycetaceae > Streptomyces > Streptomyces sp. NPDC014870. Next base: position 55,003 of record NZ_JBIBWQ010000008.1, on the reverse strand, counting down.
GTCAGCTCGCCGACCTCGCTCAGGTCCACGTCGATGCCGTGGATCCGGCCGGTGCCGGTGAAGGTGAGACCGGCCTCGGTCAGCTCGCAGGAGCCACCCATCTCGGTGAAGATCTCCCGCAGCGCGTCACCGGGCTGGGTGGTCCTGGCCGGCCAGTCCGGGACCGTCACCCGGCCGCCGGTGACCAGGGCCGCGGCCAGGAACGGCTGGGCGTTCGACAGGTCGGGCTCGACGGTCAGGTCGCGTCCGAGCAGCGCGGACGGGGCGACCCGCCAGACGTTCGGCTCGCCGCCGGTCTCCGGCTCGTCGACCTGGGCGCCGACCTGGCGCAGCATGTCCACGGTCATCCGGATGTGCGGGAGCGAGGGGAGCTTCGCGCCCACGTGGCGTACCTCCACCCCCTGGTTGAAGCGGGGCGCGGAGAGCAGCAGCGCGCTGACGAACTGGGACGACGAGGAGGCGTCGATCTCCACCGGGCCGCCGTCGACCGCCCCGCCGCCGTGCACGGTCATCGGCAGCGCGCCGCGCCCGTCGTCGTCGATCCGGACGCCGAGCCCGCGCAGCGCGTCGATCACGCCGTGCAGCGGGCGCTCGTGGGAGCGGGCGTCGCCGTCGAAGCGCACCGGGCCGTCGGCGAGGGCCGCGACCGGGGGCAGGAAGCGCATGACCGTGCCGGCGTTGCCGACGTCCACGGTCGCCGGGCCGCGCAGCCCGGCCGGGATGATCCGCCAGGCCTCGCCCGTGCCGTCCGGACCCACGCCCTCCTCGATCCTGACGCCGAGGGTGCGCAGGGCCTCGGCCATCAGGAGGGTGTCGCGGGAGCGCAGCGGGCGGCGCAGCCAGCCCGGCTCCGCGGCGAGCGCGGCGAGGACCAGACCGCGGTTGGTGACCGACTTCGATCCGGGCACGGTGACGGTCGCGTCGACGGCTCCGCCGGCATACGGCGCGGGCCAGAGGTCGGTGTGCAGGTCGGCGTGCGAGGAGGTTTCGGTCATGCCCTCACTTTAGTGGGGCACGGGGCGGCTACAGCCCGAGCAGCCAGCGGCCTCCGCCGATCAGGGAACAGATCGAGACCGCGTGGAAGAAGAAGAGCCAGAGCGCCGGCGGGACATGGGTGAGCCGGGCGAGCTGGTCCGCGTCCGAGTCCGGCGCCCCGCCGTGCCGCCGCTTGCCCTGCAGCTCGAAGACCGGACGGACCCCGCCGACGAGCAGGAACCAGACGACGGCGTACGCGAAGGCGGCCTGCACGTCCGGGCCGGTCAGCCAGGAGATCAGCAGGAACACGGCGCCGGTGAGGAGCACGGTGAAGATCCCGTACAGGTTCCTGACCATCAGCAGCATCGCGAGGAGCAGCGCGGTCGCGAGCCACAGCAGGAGCGTGATCCGGTGGTCGGCGAGCAGCCAGGCACCGCCGAGGCCGAGCAGCGGGGCGGCGGTGTAGCCGGCGGCGGCGGTGAGGATCATGCCGAGACCGGTGGGGCGGCCGCGGGAGACGGTCAGGCCGCTGGTGTCCGAGTGGAGCCGGATGGACTGGAGCCGGCGGCCGGTGACGAGGGCGACGAGGCCGTGGCCGCCCTCGTGGGCGATGGTGATGGCGTTGCGGGACAGCCGCCATATCGCGCGGGGCACGGTGACGAGGAGCGCGGCGACGCCGGTGACGATCACCAGCCACTCTTCCGGGGCGGGCTGGGTGCCGAGGACTTCGGTCATGTTGTGGACTGTCTCCTCGGTCGGGTCGGTTCAGAGGGTACCGGTGCGAAGCACCGTCGTCGGGGGGTGGTGGTCGGGCGACGGGAGGGAGTGGCAGTGTGGCACGTATGTGCGGACGGTATGCAGCGAGTCGGGCGCCCCAGGACCTGGTGAGCGTCTTCGGAGTCGAGAAGTGGGAGCCCGAGGAGACCCTCGCCCCGGACTGGAACGTGGCCCCGACGAAGGAGGTCTACGCGGTTCTGGAGCGTCCTCTGAAAGACGCGGAATCGCGGCGGCCGGTTCGCCAGCTGCGGGCACTGAAGTGGGGCCTGGTCCCGTCCTGGTCGAAGAGCCCCGAGGGCGCGGCCCGGATGATCAACGCGCGGTCGGAGACGCTGGCGGAGAAGCCGTCCTTCAAGAAGGCGTTCGCCGCCCGCCGGTGCATCCTGCCGGCGGACGGCTACTACGAGTGGGTCACCGGGTCGGGGGAGCGGGACCTGGAGGTCGAGGGGAAGAAGAAGCGTCCCCGGAAGCAGCCGTACTTCGTGACACCCGCGGACGGCTCGGTCTTCGCGATGGCCGGGCTCTACGAGTTCTGGCGCGACCGGACCGTGCCGGACGGCGACCCCCTGGCGTGGTGGGTGACGTGCTCTGTCATCACGACCGAGGCGGAGACGGGCCCGCTGGGCGTGGCCCCGGCGGAGGGGCCCGGCTCGCTCGCGGAGATCCACCCCCGGATGCCCCTGATGCTGACCCCGGACCGCTGGGACGCGTGGCTGGACCCGCACCGCACGGACATCGACGAGCTCCAGGGCCTGCTGGCGGCGCCGCCGGAGGGGCTCATGCGGGCGTACCCGGTGGCGACGGCCGTCAGCAACGTCCGCAACAACGGTCCGGAGCTGCTGACGGAACTGGAGGGCCCGGAGGTCGGCACGCTCTTCTGACCCCGGGATCTCCCCCACCCCGCCCCTTCCCGAAAACCTGCCGGAGGCTGGTGGGGGCACCGGACCGGGACGCGGCGGCTGCGCGCCGCGGGGCGCAGGGGCGGTGTGCCGCGAGGCAGGCGGCGTCCGTGCGGGCGGCACCATGGGGGCATGAGTCGCACCGAGATCGTTTCGACCGACGCCGGGGAAGCCCGGATCACCTGGTACCCCGGCAAGAAGCCCTGGGCCGTGCTGGCCCTCGGCCACGGGGCCGGGGGAGGGATCGAGGCGCGGGACCTCCAGGCCATCGCCGCGGCGCTGCCCCCGCAGGGCGTGACCGTCGCCCTCGTGGAGCAGCCCTGGCGGGTCGCCGGGAAGAAGGTCGCGCCCGCGCCGAAGACCCTCGACGTCGGGTGGCACGGGATCTGGCCCGCCCTCGCCGAGCCCGGGCTGCCCGTGATCGCGGGAGGCCGCAGCGCCGGTGCGCGGGTCGCCTGCCGGACCGGGAAGGAACTCGGCGCCGAGGCCGTCCTCGCGCTGAGCTTCCCGCTGCACCCACCCGGCAGGCCCGAGAAGTCCCGGGCCGACGAACTGCTCGGGACCGGCCTGCCCACCCTCGTCGTCCAGGGCGGCAACGACTCCTTCGGGAAGCCCGAGGAGTTCCCCGAAGGGCCGTACGAGCTCGTGGCCGTGCCGTACGGCGACCACGGGTTCGCCGTCGCCAAGCGCGCGCCCGTCACGCCCGAGGAGACCCTCGATCTCATCGTCGCGAGCGTCGCCGCGTGGGTCACGTCACTCCGGTCCTGACGGCGGGAATGCCCGGCACCCGACTGAGGTTGTGACCCATGTCGGTGTGAGAGCAAGGAAGAGGGAGTCCGTCGCATGGGTTCGACCATCTGCCCCGAGCGCCCGCAGGCCGCTGACCTCGACTGGACGGTCCTGCCCGCGCCCAAGGCCGCCCCTATTCGGGCGGCGGGCGGAGCGGTTCCTCGTCTATCCTCCGAATCGAGCGGGTCCGCCTTCGGATTCGCCGCAGCGCTGGAGGAGGTGGGTCCGGTCACTGGGACCGACACAGGGACCGACGACGGCCCCGAGGAGACGACCGAGGAGCGCAACGCGCGCTTCGAGCGGGACGCCCTCGGCTTCCTCGACCAGATGTACTCCGCCGCCCTGCGCATGACGCGCAACCCGGCCGACGCCGAGGACCTGGTGCAGGAGACGTACGCGAAGGCGTACGGCTCGTTCCACCAGTTCCGCGAGGGTACGAATCTGAAGGCGTGGCTGTACCGCATCCTGACCAACACCTTCATCAACTCGTACCGCAAGAAGCAGCGCGAGCCCCAGCGCAGCGCCGCCGAGGAGATCGAGGACTGGCAGCTCGCGCGCGCCGAGTCGCACATGTCGACCGGGCTGCGCTCCGCCGAGTCGCAGGCCCTCGACCACCTGCCGGACTCGGACGTCAAGGAAGCGCTGCAGGCGATCCCCGAGGAATTCCGCATCGCCGTCTATCTCGCGGATGTAGAGGGCTTTGCGTACAAGGAGATCGCGGACATCATGGGGACACCCATCGGTACGGTGATGTCCCGACTGCACCGGGGCCGCCGCCAGCTGCGCGGCATGCTCGAGGACTACGCCCGCGACCGCGGGCTCGTGCCCGCGGGCGCCGGAGAGTCGTCGAACGATCGGAAAGGCTCGGGCTCATGAGCTGCGGAGAGCCGCATGAGACGGACTGCTCAGAGGTCCTGGACCATCTCTACGAGTTTCTCGACAGAGAGATGCCCGACAGTGACTGCACCAAGTTCGAGGTCCACTTCGAGGAGTGCTCCCCGTGCCTGGAGAAGTACGGCCTGGAACAGGCGGTGAAGAAGCTCGTCAAGCGCTGCTGCGGCAGTGACGACGTGCCCACCGACCTGCGGGCCAAGGTGATGGGCCGGATCGACCTGATCCGCTCGGGCGAGCTGGTGCCCGAGCAGGACATCACGGCCACCGCCCAGGAGTAGCAACCCCCCGTGCAGACGAGGGCCGCCGCGACACGTTCGCGGCGGCCCTCGCGCATACATCAGCTTGTATCACCCGATGGTGCGAATCGGCCGTGGCCCGCCCGCGCGCCGCGCCCAACTCGCTAGCGTGACAGGCGTGATGGGCGTGAAGGCGATTCCCCGAGCGGCACGTGTGTACATCGGCTGCGCCCTCCTCGCCGCCGCCGCGTGCGCGCTCCCGGCGCTGCGCCCCGGCGCGCGGACCGCGTGGACGTGCGTCGCGCTCCTCGCCGTCCTCTACGCGCTCTGCGAGCTCCCCGCCCGCTGCCGGCTCATCGGCCGGGCTCTCGGCGGCTCGGTGCCCATGGGCGCCGGCTCCTTCTTCCCCGTCCTGCTCGCCGCGGCCCTCCTGCTGCCGCCCTCCGCCGCCGCGCTCACCGCGCTGCCCGGCGCCCTGCTCGCCCGGGTGGAGCAGCGCCCCGCGGGCGTGCGCCGGGCCTGGCGGACGGCCCAGCTCCTGATCGCCGTCTGGGCCGCCGGGCTCGTCGCCGGGGCCCTGGGCAGCCGCGAGGCCCTGGGCAAGGGGCCGGACGCCCCGGACTTCCCGTACGCCCTGCTCCCCGCCGCCGCCTGCGCGCTCACCTTCTGCCTGGTCCTGACCGCGCTCGACGGCGGCGTCAGGATCGCCGCCGAACGCGTACCGGCGCGCACCGCCTGGCGGGGGCTCCTCGGCCGGACGCTCGCCCCGCACACCGTCCACGGTCTCGCCGGGCTGATGATGGCCGTGCTCTGGCGGAGCACGTACGGGCCGGTCGCCGCGCTCTTCGTCCTGCTGCCGATGTACATCTCCTGCTGGGTCTTCGCGCAGTACCACCGCGAACGCGCCGCGCACCGGGCGACGATCCGCGCGCTCGTGCAGGCCGTCGACATCAAGGACCGGTACACCCGGGGGCACAGCGAACGGGTGGGCCAGGCCTCTGCGTTGATCGCGCACGAGCTGGGCATCGCGGACGAGCGCCTGGAGATCCTCCGCTTCGCGGGGATCCTGCACGACGTGGGCAAGCTCGGCGTACCGACCCGGATCCTGCGCAAGGACGGACCGCTGACGCCCGAGGAGCGCCGGATCATCGAGCTGCACCCGGAGTACGGCCACGAGATGGTCAGGGGCATCGGCTTCCTCGGGGAGGCCAGGGCGGCGATCCTGCACCACCACGAGAAGCTGGACGGCACCGGCTACCCGTACGGGCTCCGCGGGGAGCAGATCCCCGAATTCGCCCGGGTGGTCGCGGTCGCCGACGCCTTCGACGCGATGACCTCGACCCGCTCCTACAGCCGGGCCCGGCCGGTCGCGACGGCCGTCGCGGAGCTGGAGCGGTGCGCGGGCACGCACTTCGACCCCCGGATGGTCGCCGCGCTCGTCCAGGCGCTCGACCGCCACGGCTGGCAGCCGGCGGTCACGGCGGACGAGCCGTGCCCACCGGCCGCGTCGGCGGCCCCGGGCAACCCTGGCGCTTCAGCCGTCCCGCCTCCCCAGGCCACCGTGGCTCCCCAGGCCACCCCGGCCAACCCTGGCGCTTCGCCCGCCCCGGGCGCCGTCCCGCCCGCGCGGGCCCCCGCCCCCGCCGACGCACCCGCCTCCACCCCCGCCGACGCACCCGCGCCCGCCCCGGCCCCCGCCTCCACCCCCGCCGACGCGCCCCCCGCGCACGTGCCGCCCGGTGGCCGGTCGTGAGGGCCGGGGCGCCGATCGTCGGGGTCGTCCACGGAGCCGCCCTCGCGCTCACCGTCGCCGGGTTCGGGGCCACGCTGTGGAGCGGGGTCTGCGAGCCGGGGAACGCGCTCGCGTTCGGCGTGCTCATCGCGCTCGGCGAGCTCGCCCGCTGGGGCGCCCTGCCGGGGGACCGGGAGCCCGCGCCGCTCGCGGCCGCCGGAGCCCTCGCGTACGCCCTGCTCGGCGAGCAGGCGGGGAGCAGCACCACCCACGGCGTCCTTCAGATCATCGCCGTCGTCGTCGCCGGCGGGCTCGTCGGGATCGTCCCGCACATCGCCCGGGGCGAGGGCCCCGACCTCGACCACCAGGCCCGCCGCATCCTCACCGTCGGCTTCGCCGCCCTCTGCTTCCAGCCGCTCTACAACTCCGGCGAGGTGAGCGAGCGCCTCGGCCACGGCCCCGCCTACGCCCTCTTCCTGCTGCTCCTGCTCGTCCTCACCGCCCTGTGCGACGCCGTCCTCGCCGCCCTGATGCTCCGCGCCCGTACGGGATACCCCTACGGCCCGCTCCTCCGCGACGAGCTGCGGGCCCTGATCGGCATCGGCTCGGCCGTCTGCGCCACCGGCGCCGTCATGGCCCTCGGCGTGGCCGCCGCCGGGCTCTGGGCGCTGCCCGTCTTCTGCGTGCCGCTGCTGCTCACCCAGGTCTCCTTCCGCCGCTACGCCGCCGTGCGCACCACCAACCGGCAGACCATCGCCTCGCTCGCCCGCGCCACCGAGATCGCCGGCTGCACCCCACCGGGGCATGCCCGCCGCGTCGCCGCGCTCAGCGCCGCCGTCGGCCGCGAGCTGGGCCTCTCCGGGTCCGATCTGACCGTCCTGGAGTACGCCGCCCTCATGCACGACATCGGGCAGCTCTCCCTCGTCGACCCCGTCCCCGAAGGCGCCACGGCGCTCCTGCCCGCCGAGGAACAGCGCCGGATCGCGCTCCTCGGCGGGGCCGTCGTCCGGCAGACCGGCGTCCCCGCCGCCGTGGCCGTCGTCGTGGAGCGGCAGGCCGATCCGTACCGCGACCAACCGCTGCCCGCCCGGATCGTCCGTACCGTCAACGCCTACGACGATCTCGCCGGCACCGGCGCGGGCGCCTGCGGGGCGCTGACCGCCCTCGAACGGCTCCGGCTCGCCACCGCCCGCGACCACCACACGGACGTGGTGGAATCCCTCGCGAGGGTCCTCGCGAGAGGCGGTGTGACCGGGGGCGTCACCCCTCTCCCTCCTGGGTAACCCATGGGTAATGAGCGCGCGTCCAACCGGGCATGGTTGGATGCGAACAAGAGGGTGAAGCGACCGGCAGGCGGGAATCGTGAGGATCTTCGGGAAGGTACGGCATCGGCCCTCCGCCTCGTGGCGGCAGGCCACCGACCGCGCGTTCACGCTGATCGGCGACGGCCGGTACGAGGACGCGGGCGCGCTGCTCACGCGCGCGGCGGATCTGGAGCCCTGGCTCTCGGAGTCCTGGTTCAACCTGGCGCTGCTGCACAAGTTCCGGCACGACTGGGAGCAGGCCAGGGCCGCCGGGCTGCGCGCCGTCGCGCTGCTCGACAAGGAGACCGGCGCTCCCGACTGGTGGAACGTGGGCATCGCCGCCACCGCGCTCCAGGACTGGCCGCTGGCCCGCCGCGCCTGGCAGGCGTACGGACTGCGGGTGCCCGGGGCCTCCGCGGGGACCGGTGAGCCCGCCGGAATGGAGCTGGGCAGCGCCGCCGTCCGGCTCTCGCCCGAGGGCGAGGCCGAGGTCGTGTGGGGCCGCAGGCTCGACCCCGCGCGGATCGAGGTGCTCTCCATCCCGCTGCCGTCCTCCGGCCGCCGCTGGGGCGAGGTCGTCCTGCACGACGGCGTGCCCAACGGTGAGCGCACGACGAGCGCCGGACCCTCCTACCCCGTCTTCGACGAGATCGAGCTGTGGGCGCCCTCGCCCGTCCCCACCTGGGTGGTCCTCCTGGAGGCCGCCACCGAGGCCGACCGGGACGCCCTGGAGCAGCTCGCCGCCGACGCCGGCTTCGCCGCCGAGGACTGGTCCTCGTCGGTCCGGCTGCTCTGCCGCGCCTGCTCCGAGTCGACCATGCCCAGCGCCGAGGGTGAGGGCGAGCACCTCGACCCGCACGACCACAGCGAGCCGGGCCACCCCGGGCCGCTCGGCCACCGCTCGCCCGGCGAGCTCTGGGTCCCCGAGCGCGAGTGCGGGATCGCCGCGCCCGTCGGCCTGGTCCGCGGCCTGCTCGACGGCTGGGTGGCGGACAGCCCCGACAGCCGTGAGTGGCGGGATCTCGAAGAGGTCTGCTGATCCTTCTGCCGATCCCGCCCGGATCCTGCCCTTAGGCTGTACGGGACATCGACTGGGGTTCCGAGGAAGGCGTGCGGCTCAATGGCGCAGCAGGAGACTGACGAGCAGATCAACGACGGTTACGTCGTGGACACGGAGGACTGCGAGGCGCGTGAGCTCGCGTACCGGGAGCGCGGGACGGCGCGTCCGATCACCGTCGTCGGCAACCCGGTGCTGCACCGGGAGTGCAAGGACGTCACCGAGTTCGACGACAAGCTCGCCGCGCTGATCGACGACATGTTCGCCAGCCAGAAGGCCGCCGAGGGCGTGGGCCTGGCCGCGAACCAGATCGGTGTCGACCTCAAGGTCTTCGTCTACGACTGCCCCGACGACGAGGGCGTCCGCCACACCGGCGTCGTCGTCAACCCGGTGCTCCAGGAGCTGCCGGCCGAGCAGCGCGTCCTGGACGAGTCCAACGAGGGCTGCCTCTCCGTCCCGACCGCGTACGCCTCGCTGGCCCGCCCGGACTTCGCCGAGGTGCACGGCCAGGACGCCCAGGGCAACCCGATCAAGGTCCGGGGCACCGGCTACTTCGCGCGCTGCCTCCAGCACGAGACGGACCACCTGTACGGCTTCCTGTACATCGACAAGCTCTCCAAGCGGGACCGCAAGGACGCCCTGCGCCAGATGGACGAGGGCACCCCGCGCTACGAGACCGTCCTGAACGACTGATCCCGTTCACGCGGATACGACGAAGGGCCCCCTCCCCCGGAGCGGGGCCCTTCGCCGTGATCGTCCCGGAACGCGGACTAGAAGTCCTCGTCCAGGTCCACCGAGCCCTCGACCGCCACCTGGTAGGCGGACGGACGGCGCTCGAAGAAGTTCGTCAGCTCCTGGACGCCCTGGAGCTCCATGAACGCGAACGGGTTCTCGGAGCCGTAGACCGGGGCGAAGCCGAGCCGCACCAGACGCTGGTCGGCGACGCACTGGAGGTACTCGCGCATCGACTCGGTGTTCATGCCCGGCAGGCCGTCGCCGCACAGGTCACGGCCGAACTGCAGCTCCGCCTCGACGGCCTCCTTCAGCATGTCGACGACCTGCTGCTGGAGCGCGTCGTCGAAGAGCTCCGGCTCCTCCTTGCGGACGGTGTCCACGACCTCGAAGGCGAAGTTCATGTGCATCGTCTCGTCGCGGAACACCCAGTTGGTGCCGGTCGCGAGACCGTGCAGCAGACCGCGGGACCGGAACCAGTACACGTAGGCGAAGGCACCGTAGAAGAACAGGCCCTCGATGCACGCCGCGAAGCAGATCAGGTTCAGCAGGAAGCGGCGGCGGTCGGCCTGGGTCTCCAGGCGCTCGATCTTCTCGACCGAGTCCATCCACTTGAAGCAGAACTGCGCCTTCTCGCGGATCGAGGGGATGTTCTCCACCGCGTCGAAGGCCGCCGCGCGGTCCTCCGGGTCGGGCAGGTAGGTGTCGAGCAGCGTCAGATAGAACTGGACGTGCACGGCCTCCTCGAACAGCTGGCGCGAGAGGTAGAGCCGCGCCTCGGGGGAGTTGATGTGCTTGTACAGCGTCAGCACGAGGTTGTTCGCGACGATCGAGTCACCGGTCGCGAAGAACGCGACCAGGCGGCCGATCATGTGCTGCTCGCCCGGCGACAGCTTGGCGAGGTCGGCGACGTCCGAGTGGAGGTCGACCTCCTCCACCGTCCAGGTGTTCTTGATCGCGTCCCGGTAGCGCTCGTAGAAGTCCGGGTAGCGCATCGGACGCAGGGTCAGTTCGAAGCCCGGGTCGAGCAGGTTCTTTTCGGTGGAGCTCATTACTGGCAGGCCTCGCAGGACTCGGGGTTCTCAAGGGAGCAGGCGACGGCGTCGGGGTCGGCGACCTGCTGGACGGGGATGGTGGCGGCGGGCGCCGCGGCCTGGGCCGCGCGGGCGATCCGCGTCGCCGGGCGGGAGCGCAGGTAGTACGTCGTCTTCAGGCCCTGCTTCCAGGCGTACGCGTACATCGACGACAGCTTGCCGATGGTCGGCGTCTCCAGGAACAGGTTCAGCGACTGCGACTGGTCCAGGAACGGCGTACGGGCCGCCGCCATGTCGATCAGACCGCGCTGCGGGATCTCCCACGCCGTCCGGTACAGCTCGCGCACCTCGGCCGGGACCCAGGTGAAGCCGGCCACCGAGCCGTTGGACTCGCGCAGCGCCTCACGGGTCTGCGCGTCCCACACGCCGAGCTGCTTCAGCTCCTGCACCAGGTACGAGTTGACCTGGAGGAACTCGCCCGAGAGCGTCTCGCGCTTGAACAGGTTGGAGACCTGCGGCTCGATGCACTCGTAGACGCCCGCGATGGAGGCGATCGTCGCCGTCGGCGCGATGGCGAGCAGCAGGCTGTTGCGCATGCCGACGGCGGCGATCCGCGCGCGCAGCGCGGCCCAGCGCTCCGGCCAGTTCAGCTCGACGTCGTAGTGGTCGGGGTGCAGGACACCGCGCGCGGCGCGGGTCTTGTCCCAGGCCGGCACCGGCCCGTTGCGCTCCGCGAGGTCGGCGGACGCCTCGTACGCGGCGAGCATGATCCGCTCGGCGATCTTCGTGGAGAGCGCCCGCGCCTCGGGGGAGTCGAACGGCAGCTTCAGCTGGAAGAAGACGTCCTGGAGGCCCATCGCGCCCAGGCCCACCGGGCGCCAGCGGGCGTTGGAGCGGCCGGCCTGCTCGGTCGGGTAGAAGTTGATGTCCACGACCCGGTCGAGGAAGGTGACGGCCGTACGGACGGTCGCGTCGAGCCGCTCCCAGTCGATGTCCGAACCGACGACGAACGCGCCGAGGTTGACGGAGCCGAGGTTGCAGACCGCGGTCTCGCCGTCGTCCGTGACCTCCAGGATCTCGGTGCACAGGTTCGAGGAGTGGACCGTGTGGCCCTTCTCCGCGGTCTGGTTGGCCGTCCGGTTCGAGGCGTCCTTGAAGGTCATCCAGCCGTTGCCGGTCTGCGCCAGGGTCCGCATCATCCGGCCGTACAGGTCACGGGCCGGCATGGTCTTGCGGGCCAGGCCCTTCGCCTCGGCGGCGCGGTAGGCGGCGTCGAACTCGTCGCCCCACAGGTCGACCAGCTCGGGCACGTCCGCCGGGGAGAACAGCGACCACTCGGCGTCCGCGTTGACGCGGCGCATGAACTCGTCCGGGATCCAGTGCGCGAGGTTCAGGTTGTGCGTACGCCGGGCGTCCTCACCGGTGTTGTCGCGCAGCTCGAGGAACTCCTCGATGTCCGCGTGCCAGGTCTCCAGGTAGACCGCGGCGGCGCCCTTGCGCCGGCCGCCCTGGTTCACGGCCGCCACGGAGGCGTCCAGGGTCTTCAGGAACGGCACGATGCCGTTGGAGTGCCCGTTGGTGCCGCGGATCAGCGAGCCGCGGGCGCGGATGCGGGAGTACGACAGGCCGATGCCGCCGGCGTGCTTCGAGAGGCGCGCGACCTGGTGGTAGCGGTCGTAGATGGAGTCCAGCTCGTCCTGCGGGGAGTCCAGGAGGTAGCAGGAGGACATCTGCGGGTGGCGGGTGCCGGAGTTGAAGAGCGTGGGGGAGGACGGCAGGTAGTCGAGCCGGCTCATGAGCCCGTAGAGCGCGGCGACCTCGTCCAGGGCGCGGGCGGAGTCGTCCTCGGCGAGACCGCAGGCGACGCGCAGCATGAAGTGCTGCGGGGTCTCGATCACCTTGCGGGTGATCGGGTGGCGCAGCAGGTAGCGGGAGTACAGGGTGCGCAGACCGAAGTAGCCGAAGCGGTCGTCCGCGGCGCCGTCGACGAGCGCGTCGAGCCGCTCGGCGTGCAGCGTGACGAACTCGGCGGTGCGGTCGGCGATGAGCCCCTCGCGGTGGCCGACGGCGACGGAGGCGGAGAAGGTGACCGAGCCCTGGGAGGCCGCCTCGTCCGCGATCGTGATGGTCAGCAGCCGGGCCGCGAGCCGGGAGTAGGCCGGGTCCTCGGCGATGAGACCCGCGGCCGCCTCGGTGGCCAGCTCACGCAGCTCCGCCTCGTCCGAGCCGGCGTTGCGGCCCCGGAGCGCGGCGGCGGCGACCTTGCCGGGGTCGGTGTCGGTGAGGTCGGCGGTGAGGTCGGTCAGGGTCCGCAGGAGCACGGTCCCGGGTCCGTCGCTCTCGTTGCCGTCGCTCTCGATCGCTGTGGCCGGATCGGCGGGCGCGATGGTCACGTGGGGGCTCTCCCTCGCTCGGCTCGGGGCCGGCGCGGGAGGCGTGCGGCGGCGCCGACCCCCGTACGCAGGGCCGCGCCGCGCCGCTGCCCACTCCGCGAGGCCCGGACGTCTGTGTCACCCGGAACGGACGGACCGGGCGCGCTGTCGGCAGGTCTTCGGACTGACCGGGCGGACGAAGCCGCCAAAAGCACACCGTTGCGGGACAGTTCCGGATTCGCACCGGATTCCCCTGCGACGACAGCGAGGATGAGCATACATGTGGGGGGCGCCGCTCTTGGCACCCCCCACATGTTGTGTCGCCTCCAAATTTGCCCACGCATCCGGGAATACCTGGGGATCACAGCTCCAAGGCGTACGTGAGCAGCGGGTCCATCTCCGGAATCGGCTTCCAGTCGCGTTCCGGAGTCCGGACGAACCCCATCCGCTCGTAGATCCGGTGCGCTTCGGCCATGCCGCGCTGGGTGGAGAGCCGGACGCGCACGCACCCCTCCAGGGCCCGCGCCCGGTCGACACAGGCCCGTACGAGCGCCTCGCCGACCCCTTGGCCTCGCGCCTCCTTCGCGACCGCGAGCATCCGGAATTCCGCCTCGCCGGCCCCCGCGATATCGGCCCACGTTCGCTCCCCAGGGGTGAACGTCACCCCGCCGAGGAGCCGCCCGGCGCGGTCCGCGGCGACCAGGACCTCGGCCTCGGCGTCGCGCCGGGCCACGTCGCGCAGGACGTGCAGATAGTCGTCGTCCTCGCCGAAGTCGAGGTGCCCGTCGTCGAGGAAGGCGCGCGCGGTGATTTCGCCGAGCGTCTCGTACTCCTCGGGCCGTACCGCCCGGATCGTGATGTCCATGGGCCGCAGTCTGCCCGAGGGGCACGGCGAAGGGCCCGGGGATTTCCGTCAGGAAACCCCGGACCCTTCGCGTGGCGCGGCCACGGCGTCAGTGCGAGCTCACGCCGACCTTCGGCAGCTCGGTCGAGACACCCTTGTCGCCCGCGTCCGCCGTGTAGTCCTCCGGCGAGGTCTCGTCGACGCCCTCCGGGGCCTTGACGGCCTTCAGGACGAAGGTGAGGACGACGGTGACGATGACGTTGATCACGAAGGCGGTGAGGCCGATGTAGCCGATCTCGCCGATGCCCGGGATCTCGGCGGACGAGCCGCCGAAGTGCTTCTGGGTCGGGCTGGCCACGCCGTACGCCGCCGCCGTGCCGTAGACCATGCCGACGGCCCAGCCGGCGAGCAGCGCCCAGCGGTGGAACCAGCGGGTGAACAGACCGCCGACCAGGGCCGGGAGGGTCTGCAGGATCCAGATGCCGCCGAGCAGCTGGAAGTTGATCGCGACCGTCTTGTCCATGGTGAGGACGAAGGCCAGCGCGCCGACCTTCACCAGGAGCGACACCAGCTTGGACACCTTGGTCTCCTGCTCCGGCGTGGCGTCCGGCTTCAGGAAGTCCTTGTAGATGTTGCGGGTGAAGAGGTTGGCGGCGGCGATCGACATGATCGCGGCCGGCACCAGCGCGCCGATGCCGATGGCGGCGAAGGCCACGCCCGCGAACCAGTCGGGGAACATGTTCTCGAACAGCTGCGGGATCGCCAGCTGGCCGTTGGAGACCTTGACCCCGGCGGCGATCGCCATGAAGCCGAGCAGCGCGAGCAGGCCCAGCATCAGCGAGTACAGCGGCAGGATCGTGGTGTTGCGGCGGATCACGTCACGGCTGCGCGAGGAGAGCGTCGCCGTGATCGAGTGCGGGTACATGAAGAGCGCGAGCGCCGAGCCGAGCGCCAGCGTCGCGTAGCCCCACTGGCCCATCTCGCCCGGCACAAGGGCGCCACGCGGCTTGTCGGTCGCCGGGTTGATCGTCGCGTACGCCTCACCGGCCTTGGCGAAGATCTCGTCGAAGCCGCCCAGCTTGATCGGGATGTAGATGATCGCCACCGCGATGACGATGTAGATCAGGGTGTCCTTGACGAAGGCGATGAGCGCGGGCGCGCGCAGCCCCGACGAGTAGGTGTACGCCGCGAGCACACCGAAGGCGATGAGCAGCGGCAGGTCCTTGATGAACCAGTGCGTGTTCTCGCCGCCGCCGACGCCCATCACGTCCAGGACGGCCTGGATGCCGACCAGCTGGAGCGCGATGTACGGCATGGTCGCGAGGATGCCGGTGAGGGCGACCGCGAGGGACAGGCCCTTGGAGCCGAAGCGGCCGCGGACGAAGTCCGAGGTGGTGACGTACCCGTGCTTGTGCGACACCGACCAGAGGCGGGGCAGGAAGGTGAAGATCAGCGGGTAGACCAGGATCGTGTACGGCACGGCGAAGAAGCCGGCCGCGCCCGCCGCGTAGATCGCCGCGGGGACCGCGACGAAGGTGTACGCGGTGTAGAGGTCGCCGCCGAGCAGGAACCAGGTGACCCAGGTGCCGAACGAGCGCCCGCCGAGGCCCCATTCGTCGAGGCTGTTCTCGTTCTCCGCCCTGCGCCAGCGCGAGGCGAGGAAGCCCATGACCGTGACGGCCAGGAAGAAGAAGATGAAGACGGCGAGTGCGACGCCGTTCACGCCGTCCTTCACTTGGAGGCACCTGCCTTCCGGGCGCGCTGGTCACGCTGCCAGAGCTGGTACGCGACCATCGTCAGCGCGGTCGAGATGACGACCCACGCCATCTGGTACCAGTAGAAGAAGGGGATGCCGATGAACGTCGGCTCGACCTTCGCGTACGAACTCACCCAGAGCATCGCCACGAACGGGGCGAACAGACAGAGCGCCACGACGACCCGTAGGGGTGTGACGGTTGGTTGTCTTCCCTGTGTCTCTTCGGACATACGGCGGACCGTCCCCTCGATGATCACCTGTTGTAATGCGCAGGAAATCTAGGGGACGGTTTCGCGGTATGGAACCCCTGTCCGGATAGCGGACGGTGGGTGTGCGGTCTTTTGTCAGCCGTTGGGGCGCTTGAGCCTGGCAACGAACTTGTATCGGTCGCCGCGGTACACCGAACGCACCCACTCGACGGGCTCGCCGTCGGCGTCCAGCGAGTGGCGGGAGAGCATCAGCATCGGCAGGCCCACGTCCGTGCCGAGCAGGCCGGCCTCGCGCGGGGTGGCGAGCGAGGTCTCGATGGTCTCCTCGGCCTCGGCGAGGTGCACGTCGTACACCTCGGCGAGCGCGGTGTAGAGGGACGTGTACTTCACCAGCGAGCGGCGCAGCGCGGGGAAGCGCTTGGCCGAAAGGTGCGTGGTCTCGATCGCCATCGGCTCGCCGCTCGCCAGCCGCAGCCGCTCGATCCGCAGGACCCGCCCGCCGGGGGAGATGTCGAGCAGCCCGGCGAGGGTGTCGTCGGCCGTGACGTACCCGATGTCGAGCAGCTGCGAGGTGGGCTCCAGGCCCTGGGCGCGCATGTCCTCGGTGTAGGAGGTCAGCTGGAGCGCCTGGGAGACCTTGGGCTTGGCGACGAACGTGCCCTTGCCCTGGATGCGTTCGAGCCGGCCCTCGACGACCAGTTCCTGGAGGGCCTGGCGCACGGTGGTGCGCGAGGTGTCGAACTCGGCCGCCAGGGTGCGCTCGGGCGGGACCGGGGTGCCCGGGGGCAGGGTTTCGGTCATGTCGAGCAAGTGGCGCTTGAGCCGGTAGTACTTGGGCACGCGCGCGGTGCGGGTGGCGACCCCGCCCTCTTTCTCCGTACTGCCCGCGTCCGTGGCCATGCCCTGCCTTCCCGACTGCTGTGCTGCTGCCGTCACCGGCTCCTCCGTCTGTCGCGGCTCACATGGTGGCACGGACCGGTCACGGGTCGTCGCCCTCCCTCAGGTGTCGGTCCGATAACGGACGCGACTGCCCTTCTTATACACCCTTGACACCCCTAAAGGTCTAGGCCAAGCTCCGGGTACTGGTCTAAACCATTAAAGACCAGGTCCCAGCCCCACGAGCACTACTCGACGTATGTCTTCGCGCGGTGGGGGGGTTGCAGGCATCCCTGAGGAGGGTGGCGTGAAGCGCAAGCTCATCGCGGCGATCGGCGTCGCGGGCATCATGGTCTCCATCGCGGCGTGCGGTGGCACCGACAAGAGCGGGGACAACGCCGGCGGCGACGCCAAGGAGCTCACCGTCTGGCTGACGGTCGACGCCCAGAACAACTGGCCCGAGCTGGTCAAGGCCGCCGACGACGCGGTGACGAAGAAGCACCCGGGCATCAAGATCAAGCACGAGTACTACGGCTGGCCGGACAAGAACACCAAGCTCGACGCGGTGCTCGCCACGGACAAGGCCCCGGACGTTGTCGAGATGGGCAACTCCGAGATGATCAGCTACATGGCCAAGGGTGCCTTCGCCGAGGTCGACCCGTCGAAGTTCGAGAACTCCGACAAGTGGCTCGACGCCCTCAAGGACTCGGTCACCTACAACGGCAAGACCTACGGTGTCCCCTACTACGCCGGTGGCCGCGTGGGCACCTGGCGCAAGGACATCGCCGCCGAGGCGGGCGTCAAGGCCGCCCCGAAGACCTGGGCCGAGCTGACCGCCGCGCTCGACGCCATCCAGAAGAAGAAGGGCGACAAGTTCAGCGCCTGGTACCAGCCGTCGCCGGACTGGTACGCCGCGATGTCCTTCGTCTACGAGGCCGGCGGCTCCATCGCCAAGCAGGAGGGCGAGAGCTGGAAGGCGAACCTGTCCTCGCCGGAGTCCGTCAAGGGCCTCACCGAGTACAAGAACATCGTCGACAAGTACATGCACGGCGACAAGACCAAGGACGAGGCCGACCGCCCGGTCGTCTTCGGCCAGGGCAACTCCGCCACGATCTTCGCCGCCGGCTGGGAGGGCGCCACCGCGGCCGACCCGAAGAGCGACAAGGTCGGTGGGCTGAAGGACAAGCTCGAGAACTTCGTGATGCCCGGCCCGTCCGGCAAGAACCTCCCGGTCTTCCTCGGCGGCTCCGACCTGGCCATCCCGGTCAAGTCCAAGGCGCAGGGCGTCGCGGCCGAGTGGATCGCCGCCTTCACCGGCGCCGAGGGCCAGAAGGGCCTCGTCGCCAAGGGCAACCTGCCCAACAACAAGGCGGACCTCGCCCCGCTGAAGGCCGACCCGGCCACCACGGTCCCGGCCACCGCCGCCGAGTCCAGCTGGTTCGTCCCGACCGCTCCGGGCTGGGGTCAGGTCGAGAAGGCCCAGATCCTCAAGACGATGCTCATCGAGATCGCCAACGGCAAGAAGTCGGTCGACGCCGCCGCGAAGGACGCGGACGCCGCGATCGACAAGGTCATCAACACCAAGTGACCTATGGGCAGGGCCCCGTCACCACGCTGACGGGGCCCTGCTTCCCGTACCACGAGAGGGATCGCTGAGGAGCACGGGATGAGTGCCGCAGACACAACCACCGCGAAGGTGCCGCCGGCGCGGCAATCGCCACCATCCGGCTCCGCAGCCGGTACCCCGAAGCCGGGGAAGAAGCCGAGTCTGGGCGGGGGTGGGATCCCATGGCTGCTGCTCGCGCCCTGCCTGCTCATCCTGCTCCTGGTGCTCGGCTACCCGCTCGTGCGCCTGGTCACCCTCTCCTTCCAGGTCTTCGGGCAGCCCCAGCTGTGGGGCTTCAAGGAGGCCGAGTGGGCCGGCCTCGACAACTTCACCAAGATCCTCGGTGACGGCGAGTTCTGGGCCGTCGTCCTGCGCACCGTGATCTTCGCGGGCGGCGCCGTGATCGCCACCATGGTCATCGGCATGCTGATCGCCCTGCTGCTCCAGCGGGTCTCCGGCTGGGTGAAGACGCTCATCAACATCGCGCTCGTGGCGAGCTGGGGCATGCCCATCATCGTCGCCACCGCCATCTTCAAGTGGCTCTTCGACGCCGACTACGGCGTCCTCAACTGGCTGCTCAGCAAGATCCCCGGCGTCGACATGATCGGCCACAACTGGTTCGCCAGCGGCCCCCAGGGCCTCGCCGTCATCATGCTGCTCGTCGTCTGGGGCGCCGTGCCCTTCGTCGTCATCACCCTGAGCGCCGGTCTGACCCAGGTCCCCAAGGAGCTGGAGGAGGCCGCCCGCCTCGACGGCGCCGGAGCCTGGGGCGTCTTCCGCTTCGTCACGCTGCCCATCCTCAAGCCGATCATCGTCATGCTGACGACGCTCTCGGTCATCTGGGACATGGGCGTCTTCCCGCAGGTCTACGTGATGCGCAACGGCCACCCCGAGGCGGAGTTCCAGCTGCTCACCACGTACTCCTTCGACAAGGCCTTCGTCGTCAACGACTACGGCACCGGCTCGGCGATCGCGCTCGTGACCGTCGTCCTGCTGCTCGGCGTGGTCGCTGTGTACATGCGCCAGATGCTCAAGATCGGAGAAGTCGAGTGAGCGCAGCGAACGCACCGGCTCCCGCCGCCACCCGCCGCCGCAAGAAGTCCAAGCTCGGCTGGAACCTGATCGGCCTCCTGGTCTTCGCCACGATCGGCTTCCCGGTCTACTGGATGGTCAACACGGCCTTCAAGCCGGCCAAGGACGCCATCGACCCCAACCCGCACTTCTTCCCCTCCGTGTTCACGCTGGAGAACTTCAAGCGTGCCCTGGAGATCGCGGACTTCTGGGGGCCGGTCGGCCGCAGCCTCATCGTCTCCTCGGTGGTCGTCGTCATCGGCATCATCGTCGGCATGCTGGCGGCGCTCGCCATCTCCCGGTTCGCCTTCCGCGGCCGCAAGATCGTCATCGTCGGCATCCTCGCCGTCCAGATGGTCCCGCTCGTCGCGATGATCATCCCGGTCTTCCTGATGCTCAACGACCTGGGCCAGTACGACAAGATCAGCGGCCTGATCATCACCTACCTGACCTTCATCCTGCCCTTCACGGTGTGGACGCTGCGCGGCTTCATCGTGAACATCCCCAAGGAGCTGGAGGAGGCCGCCCAGGTCGACGGCTGCACCCGCACCGGCGCGTTCATCCGGGTCGTCTTCCCGCTGCTCGCCCCCGGCATGGTCGCCACCTCCGTCTACGGCTTCATCCAGGCGTGGAACGAGTACCTCTACGCCCTGATGCTGATGAGCCAGCAGAACCAGACGGCCACCGTCTGGCTCGGCAACTTCATCACGAAGAACGGCACCGAGTACGCCCCGATGATGGCGGGCTCCACCATGATGGCCGTCCCCATCGTGATCCTCTTCCTCCTGGTCCAGCGCAAGATGGCCGCGGGCCTGACGGCCGGCGCGGTGAAGGGATAACGCCGCCCATGACCACACTCGTAAGCGCCTCGGACACCCTGACCCGTGACGCGCTCACGGTCCTCCAGCCCGGCTTCGTCGGCACCACCGCGCCCGACTGGCTGCTGCGCCGGATCGGCGAGGGCCTCTCCTCCGTCGGCCTGTTCGGCCGGAACATCGCCTCGCCCGAGCAGCTCGCCGCGCTCACCGCGCAGCTGCGGGCCGAGCGGGACGACGTCCTCGTCGCCATCGACGAGGAGGGCGGCGACGTCACCCGGCTGGAGGTCCGCAACGGCTCCTCCTTCCCCGGCAACTACGCCCTCGGCTCGGTCGACGACACCGACCTCACCCGGTCCGTCGCCGCCGAGCTCGGCCGCCGGCTCGCCGCCTGCGGGGTCGACCTCAACTGGGCGCCGTCGGCCGACGTGAACTCCAACGCCGACAACCCGGTCATCGGCGTCCGCTCCTTCGGCGCGAGCCCCGACCTGGTCGCCCGGCACACCGTGGCGTACGTCGAGGGCCTGCAGGCCGTCGGTGTCGCCGCGTGCACCAAGCACTTCCCCGGACACGGCGACACCAACGTCGACTCGCACCACGCGCTGCCCCGCATCGATGTGGACCTCGCCACACTGCACGCCCGTGAGCTGGTACCTTTCCGCGCGGCCATCGCCGCGGGTACCAAAGCGGTCATGAGCGCGCATATCCTGCTCTCCGCGCTCGACTCCGAGCGCCCGGCGACCCTGAGCCCGCAGATCCTGACCGGTCTGCTCCGTCAGGAGCTGGGCTTCGAGGGGCTGATCGTCACCGACGGCATGGAGATGCAGGCCATCGCGGGGACGTACGGCATCGAGCGCGGATCCGTCCTCGCGATCGCCGCGGGCGCCGACGCCATCTGCGTCGGCGGCGGGCTGGCCGACGAGGACACCGTACTGCGGCTGCGCGACGCGCTGGTCGAAGCGGTACGGACCGGTGAACTGCCCGAGGAGCGGCTGGCCGACGCCGCGGCGCGTGTACGCGCCCTGGCGGCCTGGACCCAGGCGCACCGGGTCAGGGGGGCTGGATCGGGGCCGGGCGCGGCAGTGCAGGAGGGGACCGCGCCCGGCACCGAGATCGGACTGGTCGCCGCCCGCAGGGCCGTGACCCTCACGCCGGGGGAGCTGCCCTACACGCGGGTGACCGAGGCTCCGTACGTCGCCGCCTTCACTCCGGTCGCCAACATCGCCGTGGGTGACGAGACGCCCTGGGGTGTCGCGGCGGAGCTGGAGCGGCTCCTTCCGGGCACCGAGACCGGCTCGTTCGACGAGCCGTCGGTGGACGCGGTGCTCGCCGCGGCGAAGGAGCGGCGGATCGTCGCGGTCGTCCGGGACGCCCACCGGCACCCGTGGATGACCGCGGCCCTCGACGCGCTGCTCGCGGCCCGCCCGGACACCGTCGTGGTGGAGATGGGCCTGAACCAGGCCGCACCCCGCGGCGCCCTGCACATCGCCACGCACGGTGCGGCCCGCGTCTGCGGCCGCGCGGCGGCGGAGGCGATCGCCGGGATCTGAGCCCGGCACGGGGGAGAACGCCAGTGGGGCCCGGCACCTGAACCAGGTGCCGGGCCCCACTGACGTTCCCCGGGGCGTCCGTACCGCCCCGGGGCCTGTCCTAGATGCCCTGCCAGGTGGGCTTGTTGGCGAAGGTGTGGCGGAAGTAGTCCGCGAGCTTCAGCTTGGACGCGGCGGCCTCGTCCACGACGACCGTGGCGTGCGGGTGCAGCTGGAGCGCGGAGGCCGGCACGATCGCGGCGACCGGGCCCTCGACGGTCGCGGCGACGGCGTCCGCCTTGCCCTCGCCGGTGGCCAGGAGCACCAGGTGCCGGGCCTCCAGGATGGTGCCGATGCCCTGGGTGATGACGTGGTGCGGCACCTGCTCGATGTCGTTGTCGAAGAAGCGCGCGTTGTCGACGCGGGTCTGCTCGGTGAGCGTCTTGATCCGCGTCCGGGAGGCGAGCGAGGAGCAGGGCTCGTTGAAGCCGATGTGCCCGTCGGTCCCGATGCCGAGGATCTGCAGGTCGACCCCGCCGGCCTCGCGCAGGGCCAGGTCGTAGGCCTCGCAGGCCGCCTGGACGTCCTCGGCCGAGCCGTCGGGGCCCATGAAGGCGCCCGCGGAGAGCCCGAGCGGCTCGACGACCTGACGCAGCACGGTGGAGCGGTACGACTCCGGGTGCCCGGTGGGCAGCCCGACGTACTCGTCCAGCTGAGCGATCCGGGCGCGCGAGGCGTCCACGGAACCGGCCTTGACCTGCGCGATCAGGGCCTCGTAGATGGGCAGCGGAGTCGAGCCGGTGGCAACGCCGAGCAGCGCGTCGGGCTTGCGGCGCAGGAGGCCGGCGATGCCGTCCGCGATGAGCTCTCCGCCTGCCGTGGCGTCCGGGACGATGACAACTTCCACGCTGTGCCTGCCGATCTGGTGAGGGGCTGGTGAGGGGCCTGGTGGTATAGACCAATCAAAGCTCAATCTAGCAGAGCGGAGACCGTCCGCTCAGGCCCTTCCAGCCGGCGGACGCGCCCCTCCCCATGGTCGAACGGCACACCCCCCGCAGCCACCGGAGCCCAGGCCCGCCCCACCCCAGGTCCCCGCCCCCGAGCCCCCGGGGTCCCGCCCCGAGGTCCGGCCCCGAGGTCCGGCTCCGGACCTCCCCGGGTCAGGCGATCGAACCCCCCGTCGCGTCGATCCACTGCCCGGTCACCCAGCGCCCGTCGTGCGAGGCCAGGAACGCCACCACGTCGGCTATGTCCGAGGGTTCCCCGACCCGCCCCAGCGTCGACAGGGCCGCCGAGCGCGCCCACGCCTCGTCGTCCCCGCGCAGCCACGCCGCGTTGATGTCCGTGTCCACGATCCCGGGCGCCACCGCGTTGACCGTGATGCCCCGCGCGCCCAGCACCTTGGACAGATAGCGCGTGAAGGTGTCCAGGGCGCTCTTGGACATCGCGTACGCGATCAGCTCGGGCATCAACGCGGCCTGGCTCAGGCCCGTGGAGACGTTGATGATCCGGCCTCCGTCGCGCAGCCGCTCCGCCCCCTGCTGCGCCAGGAAGAACGGCGCCTTCGTGTTGACCGCGAAGATCCGGTCGTACTCCGCCTCGTCGATCGCCGCGAAGGGCTGCGAGGCCGCGATCCCCGCGTTGTTGACGAGGATGTCGAGCCCGCCCGCGCCCGTCCGCTCGTCGAACCGCTCCCAGAGCGCCGCCGCGTCCCCGTCCGTCCCGAGCTCCTGGCCGATCGCGAAGGCCTCGCCGCCCGCCGCCTCGATCGCCGCGACGGTCTCCTTCGCCGCCGTCTCGTTGGTCCCGTAATGCACCGCGACCCGCGCGCCGTCCCGGCCGAGCCGCTCGGCGATGCCCCGCCCGATGCCCCGGCTGCCGCCCGTCACCAGTGCCGTCTTCCCTGCGAGCGCACCCATGGGACGCCCCCCTCACTTCCGTAGTGGTCGTTACAGAAATGACCGTAGCACCACTTCCGTAGTGCCCGCTATAGAATTGGCGTCATGACGACAGGACAGCGCGGCCGGCCCCGCTCCTTCGACCGCCTCACGGCGCTGGAGCAGGCCACGATGGCGTTCTGGGAGCACGGGTACGAAACGACCTCGGTCGCCGACCTGACCCGCGCCATGGGCATCAGTGCCCCCAGCCTCTACGCCGCCTTCGGGGACAAGAAGGCCCTGTTCGAGGAGGTCGTCGAGGCGTACGCGGTCAGCTACGGCGCGTACGGCGGCCGGGCCTTCGAGGAGGAGCCGACGGCGCGCGGCGCGCTCGGCCGGATGCTCAGGGAGGCGGCGGGCATCTTCACCGACCCGGCCCACCCGCGCGGCTGTCTGATGATCTCCGCCGCGACGAACTGCTCGAACCCCGAGGTGGAGCAGACGCTGCGCGAGCGCCGCGCGCGCAACCTGGCGTCGTTCGAGGCGCGGATCCGCCGTGGCGTCGACGCGGGCGAGCTGCCCGCCTGCACGGACACCGGCACCCTCGCCCGGCTCTACGGCGCGGTCCTCCAGGGCATGTCCCAGCAGGCGCGCGACGGCGCGACGAGGGCGGAGCTGGAGGCCGTCGCGGAGGCTGCGATGCGCTCCTGGCCGACGACCGAGAGCTGAAGTGGCCCTTCGGCTGTGCGCCGAAAGGGCCCCGGAAACACCCGCGGGCCGCGGCGCCCGACGGGACCCTCAACCCGTCCGGCACCGCAGCCCGGAGTTGCCCGGCCGAGGATGTGCGGTCCCGCGGCCGTATGGGAGGTCTCGACGCAGTCAGGGCAGAGAGCGTCGATCACCTCGTCCGCCCTCCTGTGCGGGGAGGGCGGAGGTCTTTCACAGGGTGCTGCCCCGCCATTGTGGACTAGACCATTCTTGTCTGTCCATCCATCGGCACGGCCGCGTTCCCGGTCCATCCTCCAACACGAACGCCGTGAGATCCAGGTTCATCGCGCGACGATTCCGCAGGTACGCTCGCCCCTGTGCCCTCCATGAACGAGCTCGTCCGCCAGCACACCGCTCTGAGTGAGTCCGACCTCGAGTGGCTCCACCTGCTGGTCTCGGAGTGGCAACTGCTCTCCGACCTGTCGTTCGCCGACCTCGTGCTCTGGGTCCCCACCCTGGACGGCACCCGGTATGTCTCCGTCGCCCAGATGCGGCCCAACACCGGACCGACCTCCTATCAGGACGACATGGTCGGCCATCTGGTTCCACGCGGCCGCCGCCCGTTGCTCGACGTCGCCCTCGACGAGGGCCGGATCGTGCGCGAGGGCGACCCCGAGTGGCGCGAGGAGGTCCCCGTACGGGTCGAGTCCATCCCCGTGCGCCGCGAGGGCCGGGTCCTCGGTGTGATCGCCCGCAACACCAACCTGCTCACCGTGCGGACCCCCTCCCGGCTGGAGCTGACCTACCTCCAGTCGGCCTCCGACCTGGCCCAGATGATCGCCGCCGGAACGTTCCCCTTCCCCGGCGAGGCCGTCGACATGGACTCCTCGCCGCGCGCCGGCGACGGACTCATCCGCCTCGACGCCGACGGCATCGTCCAGTACGCCTCGCCCAACGCCCTCTCCGCCTACCACCGGCTCGGTCTCGCCGCCGACCTGGTCGGCCAGCACCTCGGCCAGATCACCGCCGAACTCGCCCCCTCCCGGGGCCCGGTCGACGAGGCTCTGGTCAAGCTCGCCTCCGGGTACGCCCCGCGCGAGGCCGAGGTCGAGGGCAACGGCGGTGTGATCCAGCTCCGGGCGATCCCGCTCAAGCCCAAGGGAACCCGGATCGGTTCGCTCGTCCTGCTCCGTGACGTCACGGAACTGCGGCGCCGCGAGCGCGAGTTGATCACCAAGGACGCCACCATCCGGGAGATCCACCACCGGGTGAAGAACAACCTCCAGACCGTGGCCGCGCTGCTGCGGCTGCAGTCCCGCCGGATGGACTCCGACCAGGGCCGCGAGGCCCTCAACGAGGCGGTGCGCAGAGTCGGTTCGATCGCGATCGTGCACGAGACGCTCTCCCAGAACCTGGACGAGCGGGTGGAGTTCGACGAGATCGCCGACCGGGTGATCGCGATGGTCGCCGAGATCTCCCCGGGCAAGGTGACCTGCCGGCGCAACGGCCGCTTCGGCATCCTCGACGCCGAGGTCGCCACCCCGCTCTCGATGGTCCTCACCGAGATCCTGCAGAACGCCCTGGAGCACGCGTTCGCGCCGGGGGAGCGCGGCTCGGTCGAGGTCACCGCCGTCCGCGGCGAACCCCGCGCCGACGCACGGCTGTTGATCACGGTCCAGGACGACGGCCGCGGTCTGCCGGAGGGCTTCGACCCGCAGCGCGCGGGCAACCTCGGCCTGCAGATCGTACGGACGCTGGTGGAGGGGGAGTTGGGCGGCACCTTCGACATGCAGCCCGGCGCGGAGCACGGCACCAAGGTCGTCCTCGACATCCCCGTACAGCCCCAGAAGTAGCCCGCTACGGCAGGCGCCGTCGCACACAGCAGCGAGCCCCGGACCGATGAGAATCGGTCCGGGGCTCGAATGCTGTGGGTTACTGCTGCGCGCTGCGGCTCGGGGGCGGTGATTGCGTACGCGATGTACGCGCCGCTTGCCTCAGGCTTGTCAGGGTGTTCAGGCGCTGGCGTTGCGCGCCCGGTTGCGAGCGGCACGGCGCTTCATCGCGCGGCGCTCGTCCTCGCTGAGGCCACCCCAGACGCCGGAGTCCTGGCCGGACTCGAGCGCCCACTGCAGGCACTGCTCCATCACGGGGCAGCGACGGCAGACGGCCTTGGCTTCCTCGATCTGCAGCAGCGCAGGACCGGTGTTGCCGATGGGGAAGAACAGCTCGGGGTCTTCCTCACGACAAACGGCGTTGTGACGCCAGTCCATGGCTGCTACCTCTCTTGGTGTTACGTGCGGGTTGCTTGTGAATGTGAACGCTTTCACGAATCCCCCCGCAAGGGAAGGGCCGACTACCAGATGAACTGGATGCGTCCTTGGATTGAGGAGGGGTTCTGGCTCTCAGTGGAGGCCGGTCTTGCGGGCCGTCCCGATCGCCAAGAAGAGACTCCCAAACCCCAGCAGCGGATACAACCCTTTCTGGAAAGTTTTTTTTGATTCCTCGGTGTCGGCTAGGTCACAGCCGTACTTCTAAGGGGTGGATGGCAGTCTAAACGTTCGAGTGAAAGGACTTTCGGCCCTTCCGCTCACACAATCACACGCAGTGCACGGCGAACGCCTGTGAACGTCACGCTCGTACGCAGTCCGAGGTGGTCTCCGTCCATCTGCAGCGGGAGCGGAACCTTCGAATGCAAGGTGAAGTCCGTCAGATCGTGCAGAGACAGTGCGTGCTTGCCATGCGGGCCGCGCTCGGGGGTCGAAGTGAGCAGCTGGGTGGCGTAACGGGCCACCGCCGGGGTCGACAGACGGCTCAGTCCGAGGACGTCGAGCGCGGTGTCGAAGGAGGCCTCCGGGGACGCGTACACCGGGCGATTGCCCAGGTAGGTCCAGGGGGAGGTGTTGCAGATTATGGAGAGGACCAGCTCCTCGACCGGGTCGTGGCCGGGCCGCTCCAGGGTGATCGTGCCGTGCCGGCGGTGCGGCTCCCCGAGGAACTGGCGGACCACCTGGCGGAGGTAGAGCGCGTGCGTGGATCTCTTGCCGCGTTCCCGCTGCTGTTCGACTCGCCCGATGACACCGGCGTCGAACCCGAATCCGGCGCAGAACGTGAACCAGCGCGCCGGAACGGCCTCGTCCTCGGTCCCCGGTGTACCAGACGCGATCCCCAGGCTCACTGTGCGTGCACGGCGCTCACGGAGCGCGTCGAGCAGCGCGCCCGTCGCCTCGACGGCGTCGTTGGGCAGCCCCAGCGCGCGGGCGAAGACATTGGTGGAGCCGCCGGGCACGATCGCGAGACCCGGCAGCCGGTCCGGATCGGGGCCCTCGTGCAGGAGCCCGTTGACGACCTCGTTCACCGTCCCGTCGCCACCGAGGGCGACGACCAGCTCCACCTCCCCGGACTCCGTGGCCCGGCGGGCGACGTCGCGGGCGTGCCCGCGGTACTCGGTGGTGACCGTCTCCAGCTTCATCTCGCTCGCGAGGGCGTGGATGAGGACGTCACGGGTGCGGGCACTGGTGGTGGTGGCTGCCGGATTGACCACGAGAAGTGCGCGCATGGCCGCCAGCGTACCTACCCGGCGGTACTCATTCCCAGTCGTGGCCACCTGCCGGACAGCCCCGCGGGCCGTCCCGGCTACCCTGCCGGGTATGAGCAGTACGGAGCAGACCCCCCGCCCTGTCCGGCTGACCGCGGCGGCCGCGGTGGCCGGCGTCGAAGCACTCGCGCTGATGGTCGGAGGCGTCTACGTGCTCGTGACCGCGCTCACCGGAGACCCCGACGGCCTGACGCAGGCGGTCATGGGCGGCGCGACCCTGATCGCCCTCGGCCTCATCCCCGGCGCCGCGTCGCGCGGACTGCTGCTGCGCCGCAGCTGGAGCCGGGGGCCGGCGATCATCACGCAGATCCTGGCCCTGCCGGTCGCCTGGCAGCTCCTCCAGGCGAACAGCGCGCTGATCCCCGGCGGCATCGCCCTCGCCGTCCTCGCCGTCACCGGCCTCGTCCTCCTCGTGAACCCCGCGACGACCGAGGCCCTGGGCATCGGTCGTCGCGGCGAGGCGTAACGCTTCCTGTCGGCTGTCGGCGACTACTCCTCCACGAGGAGCTTCTCCCGCAGCTGCGCCAGCGTGCGCGCAAGGAGCCGGGAGACGTGCATCTGCGAGATGCCGACCTCCTGCGCGATCTGCGACTGGGTCATGTTGCCGAAGAAGCGAAGCAGCAGGATCCGCTTCTCCCGGGGCGGCAGGTCCTCCAGGAGAGGCTTGAGCGACTCCCGGTACTCGACCCCCTCCAGCGCCTCGTCCTCCGCGCCCAGCGTGTCCGCGACCGCGGGCGACTCGTCGTCCGTGTCGGGCACGTCCAGAGAGAGCGTCGAGTAGGCGTTCGCCGACTCCAGGCCCTCCAGGACCTCCTCCTCGGAGATCCCCAGCCGCTCCGCCAGCTCGTGCACGGTCGGGGAACGGCCGTGCAGCTGGGACAGCTCGGCCGTCGCCGTCGTCAGCGAAAGGCGCAGCTCCTGGAGCCGGCGCGGCACGCGCACCGCCCAGCCCTTGTCCCGGAAGTGCCGCTTGATCTCGCCGACGACCGTCGGTGTCGCGTACGTCGAGAACTCGACGCCACGCTCCGGGTCGAAGCGGTCCACCGACTTGATCAGACCGATCGTCGCGACCTGCGTCAGGTCGTCGAGCGGCTCGCCCCGGTTGCGGAACCGGCGGGCCAGGTGCTCGACCAGCGGCAGGTGCATCCGTACCAGCTGGTTGCGCAGCTCCGCCTTCTCCGCGGAGCCCTCCGGGAGCTTGCGCAGCTCGACGAAGAGGGCGCGCGCCCCGCTCCGGTCGTGCGGGTCCGGCGCCTCCTGGTGGGCGTGCGGAACCTCCGGAACGTCCGCGGCCTGCTGCGGCTCGGCGTCCTTCGGGACCTCGTTGTGCTGCTGGTGCTCGCTCATCTGGACCGCCTGCTCCGTAGCGACCTCGACCTCGACCTCCGGATGCGGCCTCGCCTGCTGCTCAGGGATGCCGGCCGTCGCGTCCCCGCTCCTCACGCCGGGCCTGGCCCCGCGCCGCGCTGTTTGTACAGGCTGATGGAGACCGTCTTGTCTTCGGCCACGGACGACTCGACCTTCCCGGCCAGCGCGGAGAGCACCGTCCAGGCGAACGTGTCCCGCTCGGGAGCCCGGCCGTCCGTGGTGGGGGCGGAGACGGTCACGTCGAGCGAGTCGTCGATCAGCCGGAAGACACAGCTGAGGACGGAGCCCGGCACGGCCTGCTGGAGCAGGATGGCGCACGCCTCGTCGACCGCGATCCGCAAGTCCTCGATCTCGTCGAGGGTGAAGTCCAAGCGTGCCGCGAGACCGGCCGTGGCCGTACGCAGCACGGACAGGTAGGCACCCGCAGCGGGCAGCCGGACTTCCACGAAGTCCTGGGACCCGGGCTCGCCTGCGATCTGGGACACCCTCACCTCCAAGGTGGCACAAGCTCATTCGGGGCCCGGGGGAGAAAGCCCCCCGAACCGGGCGGTGCGCAGTCGGTTGCGCAATCCGCGGTGACGCTATCGCGATCCATGCTGCCGTGTCGCCGTGGGCCCCGGGCGGGCCCCGCCCCCGTCTGTCACTCATGGTAAGTCCATGAGTACGGACAGTGGCTAGGGGTCTGCGGAAGCCAATTCCGATCGACCGACAGCAGATTGCCGGGGTGTCGTACCCAGCCCTCAGACGATCGAACCGTCCACGAAACACCACCGCCAGCGCTCGTTCGGCTCGAAGGTGCGCATCACCGGGTGGCCGGTGGTCGAGAAGTGCCCCGTCGCGTGCCGTCCCGACGAGGAGTCGCAGCAGCCCACGTGCCCACAGGTGAGGCAGATCCGCAGCTGGACGGGGTGCGTCCCGTCGCTCAGACACTCGGGACAGGTGTCGGTCAGCGGCGCGGGTTCGGGGCGCGGCATTTCGGCAACGTGCGGGCACTCGCTCATGATGGCCAGGTTACGTGCTGGAACGGACAGGGGACGGGGCCGACGATGGACGCACTGCAGCTGGTGGGGCTGGTCGCGGCGAGCGCCGCGGTCGCGGGCCTGGCCCGCAGGACACCGGTACCCGCGCCGCTGCTCCTGGTCGCCGCCGGCCTCGCCGCCTCGTACCTGCCCGGCGTCCCGGACTACACCCTCGACCCGCACATCATCCTGCCGCTCATCCTGCCCCCGCTCCTCTACACGGCGGCGATGGACTCCTCGTACCTCGACCTGCGGGCCAACATCAGACCCGTCGCCCTGCTCTCGGTCGGGTACGTCCTCTTCGCCACCGTCGCCGTCGGCTGGCTCGCGTACGTCCTCGTCCCCGACCTGCCGCTCACGGCGGCGCTCGTGCTCGGCGCGGTCGTCGCGCCGCCGGACGCGGTCGCGGCGACGGCGATCGCCCGCAAGCTGGGCCTGCCGAACCGGATCACCACGATCCTCCAGGGTGAGTCCCTGGTGAACGACGCCACCGCCATCACCGCCTACAAGGTGGCCCTCGCCGCCGCCGTCGGCGAGGGCATCAGCTGGGCGGGCGGTCTCGGCGAGTTCGCGCTCGCGGCGGTCGGCGGGATCGGCGTCGGCCTCGTCCTGATGGTCCCCATCCACTGGCTCCGCCGCCACCTCGGCGAGGCCCTGCTGCAGAACACCCTCTCCCTCCTGATCCCCTTCGTCGCCTACGCGGCGGCCGAGCAGGTCGGCGCCTCCGGGGTCCTCGCGGTGGTCGTCGTCGGCCTCTTCCTGGGGCACCGGAACTGGCAGGTGGACTTCGCGACCCGCCTCCAGGAGGCGGCCGTGTGGAAGATGGTCGCCTTCATCCTGGAGTCCAGCGTCTTCGCCCTGATCGGCCTGCAGCTGCCGTACATCGTCGGGGAGCTAGGGCAGTACGGGATCGGCGAGGCGGCCTGGTACGCCCTCGCGGTCTTCGTGGCCGTGGTCGTCGTCCGCTTCGTCTGGGTCTACCCGTCCACCTTCCTGCCCCGGCGGCTGTCGAAGCGGATCAGGGAGCGCGAGCCCGGGGTGGACTGGCGGGCGCCGCTGATCGTCGGCTGGGCCGGCATGCGCGGTGTGGTCTCCCTCGCCATCGCCTTCTCCATCCCGGAGATGACCGACGGGGTGGAGTTCCCCGCCCGGAACCTGGTCCTCTTCCTCACCTTCACCACCGTCATCGGGACGCTGGTCGTCCAGGGGCTCACCCTGCCCCCGCTGATCCGGCTCCTGAAGCTTCCGCCCCGCGACACGTACCAGGAGACCCTCGCCGAGGCGCAGGCCCAGAGCGAGGCGTCGCGGGCGGCGGAGGAGCGCCTGGAGGCCCTGCTGGCCGACGAGCGCAACGCCCTGCCGCAGCCGCTGGCCGACCGGCTCCGCGCGGTCATGGAGCGGCGCCGCAACGCCGTGTGGGAGCGCCTCGGTTCGGTGAACGAGGTCACGGGCGAGACCGTCGACGACACCTACCGGCGGCTCTCCGGCGAGATGATCGAGGCCGAGCGCGAGGTCTTCGTCCAGCTGCGGGACGAGCGCCGCATCGACGACGAGATGCTGCGCACGCTGCTGCGCCGGCTCGACCTGGAGGAGGCGGCGGCCTACCGCGAGGAGGCCTGAGGGGCGGGCGTGACTGGGCCGGGGCCCGGGAAGGGCCGTCCGGCGGGCCTCACGAAGGCGCGCCCGTCACCACCGCCGCGATGCTCGTCCCCCGTTCGAACGCGCCCTCCTCGGCGAGGACGACAAGTCCGTAGAGCATTTTGGCGACATACAGCCGCTCGATGGCGAGTCCATGCCGCGCCTCGAAGTCCTCGGCGAACGCGTCGAGCGCCGGATTCGTCCGGGCGTAACCGCCGCCGTGGAAGCGCTCGTCGAGGCTCCAGTCGCCCCTGGGGCCGCCGAACGCGGCGCGCTGCAGGGCGCGTACCTCCCCGCCCAGGAAACCGCCCCTGAGGACCGGGAAGCCCAGCGCCCGCTGTCCGGGGCCCAGACCGGCCGCCAGGCCCGCGAGCGTGCCGCCGGTGCCGCAGGCGACGGCGACCACGTCCGCGGCCCCGCGCAGCTCCTCGCCGAGCTCCACGCACCCCTCCACGGCGAGGGCGTTGCTGCCCCCCTCGGGCACGACGTAGGTCCCCGAAGGGGACCGGTCGAGCAGCCCGGCCAGCACCTCAGGGTCGGCCTTCGCCCGGTACGTGGCCCGGTCCACGAACACCAGCCGCATCCCGTCCGCCGCGCACCGGGCGAGGGAGGGGTTCAGGGGCCGGACGGCCAGCTCCTGGCCCCGGACGACACCGATCGTGTCGAAGCCGAGCAGCCGGCCGGCGGCGGCCGTCGCGCGCAGGTGGTTGGAGTACGCGCCGCCGAAGGTCAGCACCGGTCGGCCGTCCGCCGCGCGCAGGTTGAGCGCGAGCTTGCGCCACTTGTTGCCGGGCAGGTCCGGATGGATCAGGTCGTCGCGCTTGAGCAGCAGCCGCAGGCCGCGCCGGGTGAAGCGCTCGTCCTCGACCGGCTCCAGGGGGGACGGGAGCCGGGGTCCGAGGCGGGCGAGGTCGAACGCGTTCACCCGGCCATTGTCCACCGGCTACCGGAGGCGTTCGGCGATCCGCCCCCGCATCGAGGCCATCGTGAAGCCGCGCGGATCGACCTTGCCCGGCTGCCACTCCAGGTGGCCGATCACCGAGCGCTGGGTCCAGCCGTGCGCTCGGCAGACCGCCGCCGCGGCCCTCTCGATGGCCTCCAGCTGGACCTTGGGCCAGGGGTCGACCCCGTCCCCGAGGTTCTCGCACTCGAAGCCGTAGAAATGCCGGTTGCCGTCCACCGTGGCCTCGTTGTCCGGTGGCAGCCGGTGCTCGGCGATGACCGCCCGCAGCACCTCGTCGTCACCGGCCCCCGCGTGGTTGGCCCGGCCGTAGCCGACCAGATGGACCGTGCCGTCCTTGGCGATCACGCCGTGGCAGAGCGGCCCGGGCAGGGTGCTGTGGCCGTCCCGGCAGAGCCGGACGGTGTTGGCGGTGCCTCGGGTGACCGTGTGGTGGATCATCACGCCGTGGACGGGCCCCCAGGGGCCCTTGTGATTGCGGTTGTGGGTGCGCCAGTCGCCGACCTCGACGACCGTCAGGCCCTCGTCGCGCAGGGCGTCGAGGAACCTGCTCGCGGACATGGGTGGGGCCATGGCCGACTCCTTCGGGATAGCAGCGGGTTCGAGAGGGGGGCGAAGTGCCCCGCGTACCGGAGTCCGGAGTACCGGAGTCCGGAGTACCGAGTACCGGCGTACCGGAGTGTCCGCCTCCGGGCCACCTGTTCGGGAGCTGTGCGAGCCGATCCGGACACCGGGTCACGAGGCGTGCGGGGCTGGGCTGTTCGAGTGGAATCGAGTGACATGCCCAGTCGTAAGCCGATCACTCCCACTCATTTGTGTAATGGCGCGCGCACGCTCCGTGCTGAAAGGCTTCCTCTCGCAGGTCATTCACATCGAGAGGGAGTTCCATGTCCGTTGGTTCGGTTGGCGACGAGGTACGCGCGGATCAGGCGACGCCGCAGCAGAGTCTCGGCACCGCCGCCGCACGGAACCTGGCGACCACCACCAAGTCGGCGCCGCAGATGCAGGAGATCACCTCCCGGTGGCTGCTGCGGATGCTGCCGTGGGTACAGGTCCAGGGCGGTACCTACCGGGTGAACCGGAGGCTCAGCTACTCCGTGGGAGACGGTCGCGTCACCTTCGTCCAGACCGGAGAGCGCGTCGCGGTCATCCCCGCCGAGCTCGGTGAACTCCCGGCGCTGCGCGGATACGAGGACGAGGAGGCGCTCACCGAACTCGCCTCCCGGTGCCGTCAGCGCGAGTACGCGCCCGGAGAGATCATCGCCGCCGCCGGCGAACCCACCGACCGCGTCCACCTCCTGGCGCACGGCAAGGTCGAGCAGATCGGCGAGGGGCCGTACGGCGACGAGGCGGTCCTCGGGGTCCTCGCCGACGGCGCGCACTTCGGCGACAGCGCGCTGACCCACGCGGACGCCACCTGGGAGTGGACCGCCCGCGCGGCCACCGCCTGCACCGTCCTCGAACTGACCCGCGATGACGTGCGCAACCTGGCCGAGCGGGCCACCTCGCTCGCCGACCACCTCGCGAGCGTCGCCGCGCTGCCCGCTCAGCGCAGCAACCAGTTCGGCGAGGCCGCGATCGACCTCTCCGCCGGTCACGTCGGCGAGGCGGTCGTTCCGCACACGTACGTGGACTACGACGCCTCGCCGCGCGAGTACGAACTGTCGGTCGCCCAGACGGTCCTGAAGGTCCACAGCCGCGTCGCCGACCTCTACAACCAGCCGATGAACCAGACCGAGCAGCAGTTGCGGCTCACGGTCGAGGCGTTGCGCGAGCGCCAGGAGCACGAGCTGATCAACAACCGCGAGTTCGGCCTGCTCTCCAACTGCGACTACGGGCAGCGCCTCCAGCCGCACGACGGCGTGCCCAGCCCCGACGACATGGACGAGCTCCTCTCCCGGCGCCGGGGCTCCAAGATGTTCCTCGCCCACCCGCGCGCGATCGCCGCCTTCGGCCGCGAGTGCAACCGGCGGGGCCTGGTCCCCGAGTCCATCGAGATCAACGGCAACCGGATCCCGACCTGGCGCGGCGTCCCGATCTTCCCGAGCAACAAGATCCCGGTCTCCGACGCCCGGACCACGTCCATCATCTGCATGCGTACCGGCGAGGCCGACCAGGGCGTGATCGGTCTGCACCAGACGGGCCTCCCGGACGAGATCGAGCCCAGCCTCTCGGTGCGCTTCATGGGCATCGACGAGCAGGCGATCATCTCCTACCTGGTCACGGCCTACTACTCGGCCGCGGTCCTCGTCCCCGACGCGCTCGGAGTCCTGGAGAACGTGGAGGTCAGCCGCTGGCGTTGACGCGCCGGCCCCGGTGACCGTGGCGGGGGGTCCGTGCCGACCGGCCCTCCGCCACGACCCCACACGCCAAGCGACCCACGGACTCAACGTAGAGGGGGAAGTGTGACCATGACCCGGGCGGACGCCGTGGGTGGCTCCCAGGGCGCCGTGGCGCTCCTCGACCAGACGAGGAACGTCGTCGATCCTCAACTGCGTTCGACCATCGAGTCGTTGCCGGGTTCGATACGGCGCGTCGCGATGTACCACTTCGGCTGGGAGCAGGCCGACGGCTCCCCGGCCGCCGCGCAGACGGGCAAGGCGATCCGGCCCGCGCTCGTGCTCGCCGCCACCCGCGCGCTCGGCGGTGACCCGGCGCCCGCCGTGCGGGCCGCCGCAGCGGTGGAACTCGCGCACAACTTCTCGCTGCTGCACGACGACATCGTGGACGAGGACCCGACCCGACGGCACCGGCCCACGGCCTGGACGGTGTTCGGCATCCCCGACGCGCTGATCGCGGGCGACGCCATGCTCGCCCTGGCGTTACGGCTGCTCGCCGAGGACGGCCACCCGGCCTCCGCGGCCGCCTCGGCGCGGCTCGCCGCCTGCGTGATCGAGCTCTGCGCCGGCCAGCAGGCGGACTGCGCCTTCGAGCATCGCGGCGCCCGTGAGGTGAGCCTGGACGAGTGCCTCGCCATGGCCACCGCCAAGACCGGCGCCCTGCTCGGCTGCGCCTGCGCCCTCGGCGCCCTGTACGCGGGCGCGGGTGAGGAGGAGGTCGCGGCGATGGACGCCTTCGGCCGGGAGGCCGGGCTCGCCTTCCAGCTGATCGACGACCTGATCGGCATCTGGGGCGACCCGGAGAGCACCGGCAAGCCGGCGGGCGCGGATCTCGTCGCGCACAAGAAGTCGCTGCCGGTGGTCGCGGCGCTCGCCTCGGGCACGGCGGCGGGCGAGGAGCTGGCCGAGCTGTACACCCGTACGGAACTCGACGCCGCCGGGGTACGGGCGGCGGCGGACGCGGTCGAGCGGGCCGGAGGCCGGGACTGGGCGCAGGCCCAGGCGGCCGACCTGATGGGGCGCGCGGTACAGCAGCTCTCCCGGGCGGTGCCGGATCTGGCCGCCGCGGGCGACCTGCTCGCCCTGGCCGAGTTCGTCACGCGCCGGACCCGGTGACCGGCCGGAGGCGGTGGCAGGTCGGACGAGGTGACAGGCTGGACCCGGTGACGGTCGCCGCAGCCGTGCTTCAGGCCTCCGGCACGATCCGGTTGACCACGGTCTCGATGAGCTCGTCCAGTTCGTGGTCGCTGTGGAGGCCGGGGACCGTGAAGTGGTCGAAGAGCAGCCCGGTGAGGGCGAAGTAGAGCAGCCGGACCGTGTCCGCGTCGCCCGGCATGCCGGAC
This sequence comes from Streptomyces sp. NPDC014870, assembly GCF_043081505.1. NCBI lineage: Bacteria > Bacillati > Actinomycetota > Actinomycetes > Kitasatosporales > Streptomycetaceae > Streptomyces > Streptomyces sp. NPDC014870. Next base: position 18,648 of record NZ_JBIBWQ010000008.1, on the reverse strand, counting down.
TCGATGTGCGTACGGATGTTGAAGTCCAGGTCGGAGCGCAGCACCTTGGTGAGCTGCGTGCGCAGCTCCGGGCGGCGCGTCGCCTCGAGCCGGAGCTCGAAGAGCCCCAGATAGCAGGTGCGTTCGGCGGCCATCCGGCGGGCCAGCCAGCGCATCAGCTCCAGGACCAGCGGCCGGCTGGGCTTCGGCCGGAAGGCCGCGACGAGGGAGTCCGGCTCCGGGGTCATCCGGACGAAGATGCGGTCCGCGACCTGGGAGAGCAGCTGGTCCCGGTCGGAGAAGTAGTTGGACGAGGTGCCCGTGGGGACGCCTGCCCTGGCGTCGACCGCCCGGAAGGTGAGCCCACGGGCGCCCTCGTCCCCGAGTACCTCGATCGCCGCGTCGAGCAGGGCCGTACGGCGTTCTTGGTTCCTGGCCACCGGACCTCCTGATTCCACTTCTCGTCTGATCTCTTCGGAAGATAGCTCTTGCATAACCACTACAGGTGAAGCACTATAACTGTCGTGGTTGCGACCGCAGCTCACGTCGTGAAGAAGAAAAGGACCGGTTTGCGCAAGCTCACCTACTTCATCGCCTGCTCCATCGACGGCTTCATCGGTGACCCCGACGGAGACGCCACGTCCATGTACCAGTTCGTGGACGCGCCGTTCCTGGAGTACCTGACGGGCGAGTACCCGGAGACCATCTCCGCGCAGGGGCGTGAGGCCCTCGGGGTCGACGCCGAGAACAAGCGGTTCGACACCGTCATCCAGGGCCTGAACTCGTACAGGCTCGCCCTGGACGTCGGTCTCACCAGCCCCTACGGCCACCTGCGCGAGATCGTCGCGACCCGCTCGCTCGCCGAGTCGCCCGACCCGAACGTCGAGCTGATCGCCGACGACCTGGTCGGCCGGGTGCGGGAACTGAAGGCCGAGGACAGCCCGCTCGGGATCTGGGTCTGCGGCGGCTCCCAGATCGCCGGCGCGCTCATCGAGGAGATCGACGAGCTGGTCATCAAGACGTACCCGCAGGTCTACGGCTCCGGCATGCCGATGTTCGGCGCCGGCTTCGAGCCCCGCGACTTCGAGCTCGGCGAGGTGCGCACCTTCGACAACGGTGTGCTCGTCCGGACGTACACCAGGAAGCGGTGACGGGTGGCGCGCCCTACCCTGAGGGGTATGGGCAGCGAGACCCCGCGCACGCTACGGGACCCGCAGGCCACGCCCACGTGTCCGGCCTGCGGCGACCCCGTCGGTATCGTCGCGAAGCGGCACAAGGTCATGGGAGCCTGGGTGCCGGAGTGGGAAGTGCAGCCGTGCCGGAACGCGCGATGCGCGCGGCACGAAGGCCATGAGGGCGCGGACCGACGGGCCGCCCCGGCGCCCGGTCCCGAGGGCGGCGCGGAAGGCGCGCCCGGGGGCGGACCGGCGAGCGGCGCGGAACCTGCCACGGGCGCGTGACGGAAGCCGCTACCACGCACGTGACCGGCAAGAACGGTGAGATCGGGAGAAGTCCGGCCACAGGGTGACCGGGTCGCGCGAAGGAGCCGTTCCGCCCGCTACAGTCCGGCGCATGTCATCGGAGTCGACGGAAGTCTGGACCGGCTGGTACCGGGACCGCAGCGGCGCGGAAGCGATCGCGATCACGGTGGACGGACAGCAGGTGTCCGCCCGCATCAGGGGTGTCGCGTACACGGGCGCGACCTTCGCCGCGTTGAGCGCGGCGGAGAAGGGCGGCGAGGCCCTCACCGGGTGCGTACTGGAATGGGACCTGCCGCTTCCCGTCGTCATGGACGGCGTCGGCCAGCAGGCCACCCTCAGCTGCCTGCTGACGCTCGGCGAGCGGGCGGACCTGAGCCTGACCCTGCACTACGGCGGGACGGCCTACGAATCGGGCATCGCCGGCGGCGACTTCGAGGACGCGCTCGACCGGGTGCGGCGCCAGCTCCCGGCCGGCGCGACGTTCGGCCGCCGCCTGCTTCAGACCGCCTGAGGGGCCCTCCGCGCGCCTGTCCGGCAGCGGTGCGGCGAACACGGTCAGGCCAGGCCGTCCCAGCCCCAGCGCGGAGTGGGGCCCGGATCGCCGAGATCCGTGCCCGGTGCCGAGGCCGAGACGTCCTTGGCGATCCGCGTACCCCAGTCGAAGTACTCCACCACCCGGCGGCGCAACAGGGCGTCGTCCGGCAGCTCCTTCTCCACCGCCGCCGTCATCAGCTCCATCCAGCGCAGCCGCTGCTCCTCGGTGATGCCGAGCCCGAGGTGAGCCCGGAGCAGGGCCTGATGCCCGCCCAGTTCCGCCGTGAACTCGGCGGGCCCGGCGAACACCTCCGCCAGCCAGACGGCGACATGCTCGACATGGGCGGGGGTGAAGTCGACGAAGACCGGCGCGAGGAGGGGGTCGGCGAGGACCGCCTCGTAGAAGGTGTCGGAGAGCCGGCGCAGCGCGTCGGCGCCACCCACCGCCTCATACAGGGTGTTCGTGCGACGCTCGGCGGTCACGGGACGCCTCCGGGTTCGGTCCGTGCGGGATCTGTCCGCTCGGGGTCGGTCCGCACAGCATCCACTCAACACGGCCTGGATCCAAGGATGTTCGCCCTCGGCACGCGCGGCCGGTCGCGACACGCCCGACACGCGCGGCGGGGCGGACGGCCGCGGTGGCCGCCCGCCCCGCCGGGTGGGGGAGGGGATGGGGAGTGGGATCAGAACGCCTTGACGGCCGAGGTGAGGCCGTTGCGCCACAGCTGGTCGACCCGCGCCCGCTCCTGGGAGTTGGGCTGGGCGTTCTGACAGGAGGTGCCCGGGCCGCCGCCGGACATCAGCTCGCTGCACGGGCCGGAGTAGTGGTCGGGGAGGCCGAGGACATGCCCGGTCTCATGGGCGGTGACGCGGGTGGAGTTGTACTGCTGGTTCTGCCGGTAGTCGAGGAAGATGTAGCCGCGGCCGTGGCCGTCGGTGCTGGCGTACGAGCCGCGCGAGTCATTGCCCTCGTAGTAGCGGAAGTCCGGGTTGCTGCCCTCCACCAGCCGCACGTTGACGACCGAGCTGTTCCATATCTGGGTGCTCCGGGCGATCTGGGTGCGGAAGCTCGGGGCGTTCGCGGCGCTGTAGACGACGGTGACGGCGGCGGCGCCGGGGTTGGCGGCCCGCTTCTGTGCCACGGACTTCATGACGGCCTCGTGGAAGGCCTTGGTCGCCTTGGCGTCCTCGGCGGATCCGGCGTAGGCCGCGTACCCGGCGGTCGCCGAGGACGGGGCGGCGGGGGCCGCCGCCACGGCCACCGGCGCGGCGCCGAGCGCGGCGGCCAGGCCGAGGCCGAGGGTGGCGGCGAGGGAGGCGGTGAGGACCTTGGGGTGTCGCATGGGGGGCTCCTCCTGGGTCGGTTGGAGAGAGTGTCGGGGGAGCCGGGGCGCGTACGGATGATGGCAGCAGGCGATAGCACGAACGCATCACCCGCGCTCGTGCGGACTCGTTCAGTCTGTCTGAACTTCCTTGGAATCAAAGCGAATTGCTGCGACTTGGGTGTCTGGTGCGGCCCCCTGTGCCGTCCTACTCTCGGGGCATGGAGCTGGAGGTGAGGCATCTGCGCGCGCTCTGCGCCATCGCGGAGACGGGCAGTCTGCACAAGGCGGCGCGGCAACTGGGCATGAGCCAGCCCTCGTTGACGACACAGCTGCGCCGGATCGAGAACGCGCTGGGGGCGGAGCTGTTCTCGCGCGGCCGCACCGGCTGCCGGCCCACACCGCTCGGCCGCTCGGTGCTCAGCCGGGCCCGCCCGCTGGTGGACCAGATGGCGTTGCTGATCACCGAGACCAGGGCCGAGGCGGCACGGACCGACGGGCCCCGGCTGCGGGTCGGTTCGACCGCGAGCAGGGCCCTGGCGGGCTGGCTGCGGCGGCTGCGTCAGGGGCTGCCCGGGACGGACATCGCGCTTCACATGGACGTCTCCGCCAACGCGCTGGTGCGGTCGGTCGCGGCGGGCCAGCTGGACGTGGCCTTCGTCCACGAGGTCGAGGGGTGCCCGCTGCGGGTGCCGGAGGGGCTCCAGGAGCGGGTCCTGGTGGAACGGGAGCCGCAGTTCGTCTCGCTGGCCCCCGACCACCCGGCGGCGCGGTACCCGGTGGTGGCGCTGACCGACCTCGCCGAGGACCGCTGGATGGTCGACCCGACGGTGGACGGCGAGTGGGACGGGCTGCGCCGCGTCCTGCACGAGGCCGGCATCGACCCGCCGCTGCTGCACGGCGACTACCACACGGCGGCGTCCCTGATCGTCTCCGGCGAGGCGGTCGCGCCGTGCCAGCCGACATCGTTGCCGCGGGAAGATCTGGCGATCCGCCCCTTACGGGACGACCCCTTGGCGGTACGGCTGTTGCTCTACGCGCGCGAGGGGACCGCGCTCGACCCGCTGTACGACGAGCTGGCGGCGGCCTACTGGGAGGCGGCGCTGCGGGCGGCGCCGTACGGGCAGTGGCTCGGCCGGAACGGGATGTCGGTGGGGGCGGGCATGATGACGGTATGACGGATCGTACGGACGGCGGCGCGGCACTCGTGGACGAGAAGGCGCTGCTGGCGCTGGCGGAGGGGCATCACGCCCGGACCGCGCGGGCCTGGGGCGCGCGGGAGGCCGGCGGGCAGCTCGTGAAGGTGTACGCGATCGAGGCCCCCGGCCGCACGGTCGGCGAGGCCGAGCTCGCGCCGGCCCTGAGGATCGCGGCGGACCAACTGGCGCTGGGGCGGCGCTCGGGCGCGCTGGGCCTCGCGGTGCTGATCCTGCACGCCGGCGGCGACGGGGACTACGTCCTGGTCCACAGCTGGATCGAGGGTCACATGTCCGAGCTGGCGATCTGGACGGGCCCGGCGGGACGCCCGGAGGAGCTGCGTCCGGGGCGGGCGGGCCTCGCGCCGTGCGTCTGGGAGGCGGCGGTGCTCGCGCACGAGCGGGAGGCGTTCGTGCGGCAGGTCCTGGACGGCTCGGGGACGAGGGCCTGTCCGGCGGATCATGACCGGGGCCGCGACGCCTGGCACGGCGCCTCGCCGCGTTGCCGAAACGCCCCGATAGCTCCGCTATCGAGACGCTCCGGCGCCTTGCGATGCACCGCACCAGACGCCGCGTCCTATCCGGCCCTGATCCGCCGGACAGGCCCTAGCGCGGAGCGCGTCGCGGCGTGGGCGGCGGACGTCGTCGAGGGGGACGTGAGATGAGCGCGAAGGAGCCGCGTACGGCGCGCCCGGCAGCCCGCGTCCGGCACGCGCGCCGGGAAGACCTGGACCGCGTGGCCGAACTGGCCGCCGAACACGCGGCGTACGAGAAGGCGGCGCCCCCGGCACCGGGGCTCGCGGCCCGCCTGGAGGCCCTTCTCTTCGACGCGCCGCAGCGCCCCCGACTGCGCTGCCTGGTGGCCGAGCTCCCGGACGGCCGCCTGGTCGGTTACGCCACGTGCGCCCCGGAGCTCTCCACCTGGGACGGCGCCGAGTACCTGCACATGGACTGCCTCTACCTCTCGGCGACGGAACGAGGGCTCGGCCTGGGCCCCCTCTTCATCGCGGCCCTTCGCGAGGAGGCCCGGGCCCTGGGCCTGACGGAGATCCAGTGGCAGACGCCCACGTGGAACGAGGGCGCGATCCGCTTCTACGACCGCCTGGGTGCCACGTCGAAGCAGAAGCTGCGCTACTCCCTCGCGGTGGAGGAATAACCTGCGGTCGAACCGCCCGCGCGCACCGGCTGAGGCAGCCAAGGCCCGGGGCGCGGGCGCGGAACCGCTACGGTGACCTGCCATGACCAGCTCAACTCCCGCGAACCCCACGTCGATTCGCGTGATCGACCCCTCCGACGCCGCCCCGCTCGCCGACCTGCTCGCGCAGGACAGACAGGCGTACGCGCGCTGGATGCCCGCGAAGCCCGCGGAGTTCTACACGCCCGACGGCCAGGCCGCCACCATCGAAACCCTGCTGACCTCCTACGACCTGGGGCTCGTGTGGCCCGGCGTCGTGCTGTCCGGCGAGACCGTGATCGGCCGGATCACGATCAGCTCGATCCTGCGCGACCCGTTCCAGAAGGGCTTTCTCGGCTACTGGGTCTCCTCGACCCACCAGGGCCTCGGCCACACGAGCCGCGCCGTGGGCCTCACCCTGCGGATCGCCGAGGACGAGCTGAACCTGCACCGCCTGGAGGCCCACACCCAACTGGACAACCTCGCCTCCCAGGCGATCCTCCGCAAACACGGCTTCACCACCTGGGGCATCGCCCACGAGCATTTCTACGCCGAAGGCACCTGGCGAGACGAGGTCTTCTGGGAACGCCGCCTCGCGGGCACCGGCACCTCCTGATCACTCCTCGACGGCCACCAGCCGGACCAGTCCGACCCAGTTCTCCTCATCGGCCTCGGTATGGACGGCACGGACCCTCCACCGGCCGGGAGGCAGCGAGACCGCAGCCTGCTCCGGCATCCCTTCCGGCTGCTCCACGTCCAGCTCGGCGCCCGCCTCGGCGGAGTCCATGAGCACGGCGGGGCCGTCCGTGACCCACACCCCGCACTCCTCCCACGCGGTTCGGGGATCAGCGAGGACGGCTTCCGCCGCGGCCCTGAGCCCCGTCTCGGACTCGGCGGCGAGCCGGCGCAGGAAGGCCAGGTGCTCGGGCAGGAAGCACGTGGTGGCCGGCTCGTCCCCCAACACCAGCGCCTGCGCCCCGCCCCCACCGACCGCGACCACTCCGGCCAGGTCGTCCACCGCGCAGGCCCTGTCGTAGTCGTCCGGCTCGGCCCCGCCCCCACGACCCTCCCGCCCTCCGTGCACCCGCGCCACGCGCCGAGCGCGGAGACGGGAACGACAACCAGGGGGCCGCCCAGGGAGGCTACCCACGCGAAGGGCGCGGGGGACGGCCCGGCTGCGACGGACGGCGAGGATGTCATGACGTCAGTGTGCCGCCGGGCACTGACAACGCCGCGTGGCGTCCGTGCTCGGTACCGCACGCCGAAGGGCCCGGCCGGGGTTGCCGGGCGGGCCCTTCGGGTGGAGCTGAGGGAACGGGAAGGTCAGGCCTTCTTCGTCTCCCAGAAGATGCGGTCGACCTCGGCGATGAGCTCCAGCGCCTTCTCGCCCGTCTTCGGGTCCGTCGACGCCTTCGCGGCCGAGAGGGCCTTCAGGGTGTCGTTGATGAGCGTGTGCAGCTCCGGGAACTTCTCGAAGTGCGGGGGCTTGAAGTAGTCGCTCCACAGCACCGAGATGTGGTGCTTGGCGAGCTCCGCGCGCTGTTCCTTGATGACAGTGGCACGCGCGCGGAAGTGGGCGTCCTCGTTGGCCTGGTACTTCTCCTGGACGGCCTTGACCGACTCGGCCTCGATGCGGGCCTGGGCCGGGTCGTAGACACCGCAGGGGAGGTCGCAGTGGGCGCTGACCTTCACCTTGGGGGCAAACAGGCGGGAGAGCATGCAGCTGTCCTTCCTCGTGATCGTCTTCTCAGGTGGGAGATTACTCCCCGAGAAGGCGGTTTTCGCGAGCGCCCCCAGGGGCTTAGGACAAAAGTCCAGGGGCACCATGGGACTCGCGTACGAGTGAACGAGTGCGCGCGTGGGCGTATGGACGGGATGAGTGGGCCGGTGGGCGAGCGGAACAGAGGCGGCGCATGAGTGGCGCGGGGCGGGAGCCGGGGTCCGGAGCGCGGCCTTTGTTCGGGATCGCCGAGGTGACGGGGATTTCCATGGTGCCCACGCTGCTCCACGGCGATCAGCTGCTCGTGCACTACGGAGGGCGGCTGCGGGCGGGGGACGTCGCCGTGATGCGGCATCCGCTCCAGCAGGACCTGCTCATCGTCAAGCGGCTGATCGAGCGGCGGGGCGGCGGCTGGTGGGTGCTCGGGGACAACCCGGACGCCGAGGGGGACAGCCGGGTCTTCGGGGCCGTGCCGCCCGAGCTGGTGCTCGGGCGGGTGCGAGCGCGGTACCGGCCCGTCACGCCCGGGCGTCAGCGGTCGGCCGGTGCGCTGCTCTCCTGGCTGTTCTCGGCCGTCAGGCCCGTCGTGTCGGGCCGCTCGGCCTCCAGCCGCTTGCGGGCCCGGTAGGCGGCCACGTTGGCGCGGGTCGCGCAGCGGTCCGAGCAGTAGCGGCGGGAGCGGTTGGTCGAGGTGTCGAGGTAGGCGTTGCGGCAGGGCGGCGCCTGGCAGAGCCCGAGCCGGTCGGCGCCGAACTCCGTGAGGTGGAAGGCGAGGCCCATCGCGGCGATCGCGGCGTATCCCGCCGTCGCGTTCGAGGGGTGGTCGGCGAGATGCATGTGCCAGCGCGGATGCCCCTCGTCGTCCAGGTAGTCGTGGCCCGAGATCTGCGGGCTGACGGGGAACTCCAGGAGCAGTGAGTTCAGCAGGTCCACCGCCTGCGTGTGGTCGCCCTCGTCCGCCGCGGTGAAGACCGCCCGCAGCCGGGTGCGTACCGAACGGAAGCGCGTCACGTCGGTGTCCGTCGCCCGCCGGGCCATCTGCGAGGCCTCGCCGAAGAGCTCCCGGACCGCCTCGACCGACGTCAGGGAGTCCTTGTTGCGGGCCGGCTCCTCGGTGTTGACCAGACGCACGGCGTAGTCCGAGTAATAGGCCAGTTCCACTTGTAGTCCTTACGGCGGAGGGCTAGGGTCGGGTGCGGAAGGGGTAATGGACGTTACCCCTTCGAGGGTATTACGGATGGGGTGGAGGGGTGTCATGACGGACGCTGCTGTGACCGGAACCGACTGGGCGGCCTGGCAGGAGAGCTGGGACCGTCAGCAGGAGTGGTACATGCCGGACCGCGAGGAGCGGTTCCGCGTCATGCTCGACATGGTCGAGGCCGCCGTGGGGCCGGAGCCCCGCGTCCTCGACCTGGCGTGCGGTACTGGGAGTATCACGGATCGGCTCCTCAAGAGGTTCCCGGAGGCGACCAGCGTCGGCGTCGACCTCGATCCCGCCCTGCTCGCCATCGCGCGGGGGTACTTCGACGGCGACGAGCGGGTCTCCTTCGTCACCGCCGATCTCAAGGACCCGCGCTGGGTCGACGGCCTGCCGCACGACTCGTACGACGCCGTGCTCACCGGGAGCGCCCGCAAAACGCACATGCGTGCGGAAGCGGAGTTCGCGCAGTATGGATCGCATGATCACGACGGAGTACGACGGGTGCGGTAAGTGCCTGGTGGGGGTTCGTCGCCTCTCCCGCAAGTCCGACTCGACCAACAGCCCGGAAAAGCAGCTCGGCCAGGTGCTCAGCGCCGTGGAGGCTGTCGGCGGGCACGTCATCGCGTGGGCGGACGACTGGGAGGTGTCGGGTGCGACCGACCCTGTGACCCGTCCAAAGCTGGGGCCGTGGCTCCGTGACGAGATGGGACCGTACGACGGCATCGCCGGCTCTGCGGTCGACCGGATCGGCCGAAACCAGCGGGATGTACTGAACACGGCGTACATGGTCCACGAGTCGGGCCGCCTGTTGATCACCTACGGCCACGACGGGCCGTGGAACCTGGAAGACCCGGCCGACGAGATGCGGCTCTCCATGGAGTCCTTCGGCGCGCAGATGGAGCTACGCGCGATCCAGAAGCGCAACCGGGACGAGACGAAGCGGGCGCGCAGCGCCGGACAGCCGAAGCAGAAGAACCGGTACGGGTACCAGTTCGTACGGCTCATCCCGACGGGCAACGTCGACCGGGTGGAGCTTGACCCCGTGGCCTCTCTCATCCTCCGCGACGTCGCGGAACGCATCCTCGCCGACGAGACCGGAACGGTGACCGTCCACACGGAAGCCGCGCGTCTGAACCGTGCGGGTGTGCTGTCGCCTGCCGACCACCGCGCCGTGATGTACGGACGCAAGCCCAAGGGCACCCTGTGGAACGCCAAGGCTCTCAAGCGGATGCTTACCAGCGAAGCGTCTTTGGGCTACCTCATGCACGACGAGCGCCCCGTGATCGGCCCGGACGGGCACGCGGTGCGCATCGCCGATCCGCTGTGGGACCACGCCACCCGTGACGCGCTGATCAAGAAAACCGCTCCGAAGTGGACCGGGACCCGCGCGCCGAAGGGGGTACGTCTGCTCTCGGGGATCGCGTTCTGCGGCGGGTGCGGCCAACGGCTCTACATGGTGGCCCGGACGGGGCAGAACCCTTCGTATGGCTGCACGGCGCGCACACGCGGCATTCCGTCGTCCGTCGGCTGCAAGCCCGCCCCCACCATGTCTGTCCCCATGCTGGACGAGCACGTGTCGACGTGGTTCCTGGCCGAGTACGGGGAGCACCAGGTGATGCGTAAGGAGTTCGACCCGGGCACCGGCTACGCCGCTCGAATCGCCGAGATCGAAGCGGACCGTACGCGGCTCCGTGGAGACCGTCAGGCGGGTCTGTACGAGTCGGAGAGCGACACGGAGTGGTACCGCACCGAGTACGCCCGGATGACGCGGGAGATCGAAGCTCTCAAGCGGCTCCCCGAGCGGCCGGCGGGAATGCGGCGGATGCCCCTGGGGCGGACCATCGCTGACGACTGGAAGACCGCCCCGGACGATGTCGCCCGCAGGGAGATCCTGAACGAGTACGACGTACGGGTGACGCTGCACCCGCGTGGCACCAAACACCGGGTGCGTGTGACCGGACTCGACCCGGAGCAGAGGGCGGCAGAGCAGAGCGCGGCGCGAGACCACGTGGAGGCGGCAACGTTGGCCGAGCTGGAGGACGCTCCGGAAGCCCTCTGATCTCTGTCGTTCCCACCTGACGAAGCCCCGGTAGTCCCTCACGGACCGCCGGGGCTTTGCTGTGCCCGCAGCGGGGCCGACCAGCGGGCGGAGCCATGACGGTATGACGGTTCAGACTGTTTTTTCGTATGCACAAGAAAAAATAAGGAGAAAACCAAACCGTCCGTCGAAACGCCATCCCGTCATGGGGCGCGGGAATCTGTCCGTCCCTACTACGTCCGGAACGGGCCCGAGTGGCACGGCTCGCGGCGGACAGACGGCGCGGGAAACCTCTGGTCCCCACAACACAGTGAGGAACCGCACGGAGCTACCGAGCACGCCGTACGGCGGATGCCGAGAATTCGTTGCTCCTTACTGCACAGAGAAGGCGCGTGGTGGCTCCTGTATGCCGAAGGGGGCTGCGGGAATCCTCTGCTCCCTATAACTGATTAGCACCGCCAAGCACGCCGGTTCGACGGCAGTAGGGCCGACGGCGATAGAGAACAGGAGAGGTATCCCATGGGCGCCATTTTGAGTGGAGCGGGATTTCTGGACGGGCCGAGGAATAAAGGGAAGATGCAGGCGGATGCATGGAAGTGGGACGAGCGGATGGAGGAACTGGCCGCCCTCAAGGTGTCGAACCCCGAGACGTTCGACCGTCTGAACCCGACCGTGCGGATGAGTCTCGGCTACTACGAACAGGACAAGAAGGTGGCCGCCGAGCACGGCCGCGATGTGACCGACGGGGGTAAGTGAACATGGCTGACGAGATCGAGAAGGCTGCCGAGCGGGTGGCGAAGCTGCGCGCACAGGCGGAGAAGCTGTCCGGCCCGCTTGCTGACGCGCAGGCTCAGTTGGCCGCTGCGCGGGAAGTGGAAGCGGTGCGCCGGACCGAGCGAGAGGCAACGTACAACCGCAACGTCGTCGCCACATGGCGCGACCGCGCAGACGAAGCCGCACACTCCGGCGATGACGCCCACGCGCGGTTCGTGAAGGCTCTTTCCGCGGAACCGTGGTTCGCGGCGTACGTCGAGTACCGGTCTGCCCGCTACAAGCGTGGGCACGTCCTCACCGAGGCGCAGCGCGCCCAGACAGCGCTAGGGGAGGTCGTAACGGTGCCTGAGCAGCGTTGGTATGACGCTGCAATTTTGGATGAGATCCAGCGGGCCGTAGAGAGTCAGGCGGCAGCGCTGGGGGCCAGGTTCTCAGAGGATCTGGACGCGCAGCGCGAAGCTTTCGTTGCGGAACGGGAGTGACGATGGCTGTTGACGCGCTGGACCCCGGCCCGGACGGGGACTACCCGTACTTCCCTCGTGATGCGCAGGGACGGCCACTCTGGTCCGACACGGGCCCGGTGCCGGAAGGAGGAACCGTGATGCCGCGCGGCGTTCAGGCAATGCACGATCCTGCGAACCCTGGAGGCGTCGTGATCGTGGACGTCACACCACGTCTGTCGGACGGCTCACCCATCGATCCACCGACAATCCCGACGAAGGGAACGACCCCCGCGTAGCGCAGGGGTCGTGTGGCAGAGCGCGGGGGACTGCACCGCCCATGAGTAACCGGCTCGTCCGCGAGTCGCCGAAAGGGGTCGTAAGCGCGTGCGGTCCCCCACCGTGTCCGGACCGGCCCCGCCAGCGTGGCTACTACGGCTTGCAGACCGGGATCGGCACCGTCGACGTGGGCATCGGCATGTTGTGCCCCATGTAGTGCTGCTGGCACGTCGGCCGGTGATTCCACGTGTCGAAGAGGGGGACGGTAGAGGTGGGGAGCGGCATGTGTGTCGCGGACCCGAGGTCCGAGGGCGTGGGGAACGGGTCTGCGGCAAGCGCAGGCGTGGAAGCGGAGAAGGCAACAACGATGGTGGCGGCCGCAAGGGCACGCGTCATGATCTTCACGCTCCACTAACGATCTTTCGCGGCGCTGGTTTCGTGGTCCCTGCCGGTACACCCGGACCGGCCGCGCCGGCGAGGACGACCAAGCCCACCTGACCCAACAGAGCAGAGGTGCGCGGTACCGGCCCCGGCTCGGGGATATCGGCCGCAGAGTTCCGGGTTCGAGTCCCGGGGTGGGCACGCAGCACCACCAGCCCGCCTAGCCCAATCGGCAGAGGCACGCGGCCTAGACCCGCGGTGTTCCCGGTTCGAGTCCGGGGGCGGGCACCGACTGCCGGAAGATTTCTAGTCGTCCTCGGGCGTGACTGCGCCAGCGTGTTCGGGCCAGTCGCACACGAGAAGAGTCGGGTTGAAGTGCAGGTTTGCCGGACATTCCTTCGCGTAGGCGTACCCGTTGGAGCAGTGATAGAAGCCGCGCGGGTTCTCGGGGTTCGGGAAAAGCCCGCTTGGGGTCGGGCATTTGAAGTCGGCAGCCTGTGCGGGAACCGGGGCGCCGAAAGCGACAGCCGCGAGCACAAGGGCAGCGGCAGTAACGATCTTCTTCATGCTCTGAGAACGATCCGAGTGGACTGGGGAAACGGCCCGTCCGCTCTTACGACCAGGCCGACGACAAGGGGGCGCCATGCGCTGTATCGACTGCACGGAGCCGGCGACACATCGGGGCCGCTGCAAGACCCACCACGGGGCGTACGAGAGCCGCCCGACCGTCCGCACACGACGAGCACGGAGCCGACGACGAGCGGCCCGGAACGACGCTGCTGCACGACTTCGGAGCCGTATCGACGGACGGGGCTCGGCGTGGTGCGACTGGTGCCTAGACGACTTCCCCGCGGCGGACGTGGACGTGGACCACGTGCGGCCCCTCTCGATGGGAGGGACCGACACGGACGGCAACGTTCAAGTGCTCTGCCGGGGGTGCCACCAGCTCAAGACGAGCACGGAGTTCGGGCGCGCTGCCCCAGGAATCTAAGGCGACTTCTCTTCCGCGCCGTCCGACTCTTCGACTTCATCTCCAATCACAGCCTTACGGGGTTTGGAAGAAAGAATGTCGTCGCGTTCATCCGCAGTCCAATCGGAGAACTGGTTCACCCCCGGCTGGAATGTTGATCTGCTGGATTCGGAGTCGCTTTCCTTCTGTCCCATTACTTCCTCCTGTAGGGATGGAGTGTTCCCATTCTAGTCATCTCGGATTCTTGCAGCACCTCGAATGCAACATTTGGAGTATTAGTTGCCCCGAAGACCCCGCCCCCCTTGCTCGGTACCCGGGTGCCCCGAACTGACTGCCCGTGGCGGGCGCTGTGCCGCACACGAGCGTGAAGCGAACTCACAACGGGAGACACCGGGGACGAGCGCCTACGGGCGACGGTGGCCGAACATCCGGCGCCGCTACCTCTACGCCCACCCGTGGTGCGTGCTGTGCACGAAGCCGGCGACGGTGGCTGACCACTTCCCGGAGTCGCGTCGCGCGCTGCTGTCTCGTGGTGTGTCCGATCCGGATGCGTGGTCGCGGCTTCGTCCGCTGTGCACGTCGTGCCACTCGCGAGAGACCGCGAAGCACCAGCCCGGTGGATTCGCTGCCGAGCGTCGCTCTCAGCGTGAGGCGGAGCGTCCGCCGTACTGACCAGGGGGTGACCCCCCTCCCCTCCCGCGACTGCACGGCAGGGAGGCAAAAAACTCGCATGGCTCATTTGAGCGTTTCGGTGGAGGTGAATTACTTCCACCGGTGAACTTTCCCGCACTCGCTGCACCTGACTGGTGTCGCGAGTGCGGGCTATTTCTGTTTATCCGACCAGTAGTCGCGCTGGGGTTACAGGGCGAGCCCGCTCGAAAAGCTCTCGGGCTGCGTGATTCTTCATGAACGGTCGAATCCGGCTGTGCATCGTTCGAATTCGCTCATCGGCTCGCCCGGACTGGAGGCTGGGGTAGTCGTCCAAAGCGAGAGTCCAGGTTTGGCACGCGGCTTCAAGGTGCCCTAGCTCTAGCTGCCTCTCGGCGAGGACGCAGCGATGCCGGACCCTTGCGCGGCGATAGACGCTCTGGCGGAGGCGGTCTGACTGTTCCATAGCCTCAATCGATCCGGCGACGTCGCCGAGCTCGTATCGGACCTGGCTCGTGTGGTACAGGAGCGATGACGGGTCGTATGAGCCGAAAGCCTTCGACTGTGACTCGGCTTTCTCCATGGCCACTTCGGCTTCCCGAAGGTAGCGCTGTGCCTTGGCGCGGGCTCCCGTCTGCGCTGCCGCATGGGCTTGCTGCCCCACGAGAAACGCGCGCATTCGCGGGCCCGCCTGCGGCGAGGCTGCTGCCGCCGCGTCCGCGAGGCGCATTGCTTCCGCGCCGTGCCCCAAGTCGACTGCCTGAACGCTCATCCCTCGCAGGGTGGTGCAGAAGGTCAGGTGATCCTCCGATGCTCCGGCAAGTTCAAGTGCCTTGAGGTAATACCTCTGTGCTAGGCCGTGCAGTCCTTCGTCAACCGCCATGTAGCCCGTGAGGTAACAGAGATCCGAGACCGCCCCCATCATGGCTTTACGGACAGATTCCGGAGCTTCCATCCGCAAGTAGGGGGTTGCCGTATTCACCAGGAAGGCGGCGGCCATAGGTCGGGCGGTGCGGCCACCGAACTGGTCGTCCAGTTCCGAGATGCGCTCGGTCATCGCGGCAACGGTCTGAACGTCAGCCATCCCTATCCGCTGAACGTCGCCCTTCTGGACGGCTTCCATCCTGCCGACGACGTCGGGCCAATTCGGGATGGTCAACGCGACGGAGAAGAGGCCGACACCGAGGATGCTGCGGCGGGACGGGTCCATGTCTTGCCTCCCCAGGTCTAACAACCCCTCCACCGTACTGGGGTGGCCGGGCCGTTGATCGGTGGGAGCCGTGGGGAACCCTGCCTCGCTGCGGGTCACCGGGCGCTGTAGCCGGCGGGCAAGGGCTTCCAGGATCAGCGGTCGCACGTCCTCCTTCGGTACGTGGCCCTTGAGCCACTGGTGCACCGAGGGTTCTCGGTATCGCAGGGGCCTACCGCGCTCGGTCCCCAAGCGGTTGATCTCCTGCGCGAACTGCCGCAGCGTCCACCCGGTTTCCCGGTACAGCCGCTCAAGCCCCGCGTTCGGTTCCGGATTGCCCACCGGTCCTCAACTCCCCGTGCTTTAAAGCCGCTTAAAGCTCTTAAGTCCTGCCCCTGTTGCAACGGTACCGCCGGGCGTAGTCACGCGGTTGCCTAGTGCGAGCAGAGATCACCGCAAGGGACGACGCCACAGCGAAGGACCCCGGACATGGATCACAAGCCCGCCCGCGAGACCGAAGACGTGGACGAGTTGGCCGCCCTGATACAGGCGGGCGGGTTCTGGCGACTCGCGCCGGAGTGGGTGCCCCGTAGCGGCTACGCGCCACCGACGCGGCCCGTGTTGCTCCGGCTGCGTGACGGACTGGAGCGGAGGGGGCGCCGTGAACCCTCCTGAGAGCCCGCGTGAACACCCGCGGGTGTGGGAGCCGGGAGAAATCGTCCACGACACGAGAACGGGCCGCGTGGGGCGCGTAATGGGCCACGTGGGCCCGCGCTACCAGCTTCGCCCGCTGAATGGGGGTAGGGAATGGGAAGCCGACCCGGAAGAGATGACCCCGGCGCGGCAGTCGGACGCGCTTACGGAGCGCGTGGCCGAGGCGAACCGGCGCAGCCGGGAGTACGAACCCCGGGCGTGGTGAACCACAGGCCTCGACCGCATGGCAACACCGGTCATTTCGTCGGGCTCAAGGTCTATGAGTCCTCGCACGACATGGTCGGGATCGTCGCCGGCTTCAACCCGGGGGGGAGTCGTTCGCCTCGTGCGGCCTACGGGCTACGAGTGGGCCGCTCTTTGGACCCGCGTACGACCGGCCGACGAACGGGAACGGCGACAGCTTGCCGCCCTCGCGAAGCTCCACCGAACGCGCTGCGCGGGGCTCGCCGCTTAGGTGCCGACCCGCAGCGCGAAATGAACTCCGCTCTCCTCCCGTGAACTCACAACGGAGGCTCCCCCGTCATCCGTCCGGGAGGGGAGCGGGCACCACTCCCGTCCGTCGAGAGACGGCAAGGACGGGCGGGTTGCAAGTGCAGTACTCCACACCCAACAGGAGGAAACAGCCATGACGGCTACCGCCAATGACCTTCGTACCGGCCGTGCGCTGGTCGACCCGGAGCTGTTCGACAGCGTCGCCGAGTTCACCGTGATCCACTTCGGCTACGACCAGGCGAAGGCCGAGCGCGCCACGGATCAGGCGCTCGCGTTCCTCGCCACGGTCGGCACGGCCACGGTCAAGATGGTCCCGAGCGATGACGTGGACGGAGCGCTTCACGCGTTCATCCTGCACACCGCCGACTACCGCGAGTTCTGCCGTAAGCACGCGGGCCGCTTCCTGGAGCACAACCCGCGCCCCGGCGGTGGGGGTCGGGTCCTGGAGGAGGTCCAGGCGACGGCCCACGCTGTCAAGGCCAACGGGTTCATGGTCATGGACGACCTGTGGACCGTGAACGGCGAGAACGCCGCGCAGTGCGACTCGGACTGCGGACGCGACTACCGGGCCGTCTGACCGTCGGTACTCTCCGACCTTGACGTGAGCGAAGCCGACTCCCGGACCTTCGGGGGTCGGCTCCGCCATGGAGGTGAACACATATGGGTCCCGAAGGGCCGTACGAGCCGCCCGAGGGTGCGCTACTGCTGCTGAACCCTGGTGACAAGCGGCTGATTCTGAACCGGCGCGGGTCCACCGTCTGGGAGGTCACGACGGAGCACGGCCCTTACGCCGTGAAGGTGGGCTACCCCACCAAGACTCACGCGTGGACCGCCCTTGCACCCGCGCGCGAAGCGGCGATTCTTCGGCAGCTCACTCACGAGCGGGTCTTGAGCGGGGAATGGGAGCGCGGCACGTGGAGTGCTCAACCGTGGCGGCGGGGTGACAGTCTCTACGACCTGTGGGAGCCGCACCGCGTCGGAGCGGACTCACCCGCGCCGAATCTTGGTGAGGCACTGTCCTGCGCCGTTGCCCTCGCTGCCCTGCACGAGAAGGGATGGGTGCACGGCGATGTCCAGCCGGCGCACTTCATCATCGGGCGGACGGGCGGAACGTTCCTGATCGATCTCGCTCTCGCGCAGGGCGGCAGGGTTCCCCGCGGCTGTGACTTCCCCTACCGAGGGTGTCTCGTCCACTACGAAGCACCGGAGATCTCGGCGAGCGTTCTGGGAACCGGCATGGCGACACCGACGCGGGAAGCTGATGTGTACGCGCTCGGGGCGGCTCTCTTCATCAGCGCGACCGGATGGCGTCACGTCGACTATCCGGACGACGCGTCCCGCGAAGTCCAGCGGCAAGCCATCGTGACGGGCCCGCACAGACCGGTGAACGTCCCGGGCGTGCTGGGGTCGCTCATCCCTCACATGCTCAGCCGTTCGCCTGCTGACCGGCCCACCAGCACAGAGGTGTGCGACACCCTCAGCAACGCGTTGTAAGGCCCTCTACGCCCCGTCCAAGCGGTCTCCCTGAGCCGCATGGGCGGGGTTTCCCTGTGCCCGGACGCACCCTCTGGCTAGAGTGTGTGTTTAGAGGGTGTTCCTGACCGCCACGGCGCTGCACTGGCTCCACACCGAGCCGCTCACCGCGCTCTACGGGCAGCTCGCCGGTCTCGTCCGGGACGGCGGCGTCTTCATGAACGCCGACCACATGATCGACGAGACCACACCCCGTATCAACGCCGCCGAGCGCGCCCACCGGCACGCCGTCATGGACCGCGCCAAGGACGCCGGCGCGCTCGACTGGGCCGCCTGGTGGGCTGTGGCCGCCGAGGACCCGGTCCTCGCCGAGCCGACCGCCCGCCGCTTCGAGATCTACGGCGAGCACGCCGACGGCGACATGCCCTCCGCGCGCCGGCACGCCGAGATCCTCCGCGCCGCGGGCTTCGACGAGGCCCGCGCCGTCTGGGCCTCGCCCTCCGACACCTTGCTGCTCGCCCTCAAGTAGGAGGGTGTGCACGCCAGGAAGGGGCGGTACGGAGTTTTCTCCGTACCGCCCCTTCCTGCGTGGTGCGGGGGTTTACAGCACCTTGGAGAGGAATGCCTTGGTGCGGTCGTGTTG
>NZ_JBIBWQ010000007.1:495270-496277 GCF_043081505.1 Streptomyces sp. NPDC014870 | reverse complement strand
CGCCCGGTTACATTCCGAACCCGGAAGCTAAGCCTTTCAGCGCCGATGGTACTGCAGGGGGGACCCTGTGGGAGAGTAGGACGCCGCCGAACAATATTTCAGGACCCTTGGTCCCAGCGTTCACGCTGGGACCAAGGGTCCTTTTGTTTTTCTTGATTTTTTCGAAGCGCGTCGGGGTGCCGGCTGCGCGAGAATGACTGCAGTACCCGAAGACAGGAGTCACGCCGATGTCCACCAACTCTCCCGACGACCGTCCGGAGCGCGAGCCGCGTCGCAGGGACGGTGGCGAGCGGGGCGGCTTCCGTGGCCCGCGTCGTGACGACAACCGGGGTGGCGGCGGCTACCGCCGCGATGACCGGCCGCGTGATGACCGTCGTGATGACAACCGTGGCGGCGGGTTCCGCCGTGATGACCGGCGCGACGACCGGCGTGATGACCGTCCCTCCTTCCGGCGCGACGACCGTCCCCGTGACGACCGCCGTGATGACCGCCCCTCCTTCCGTCGTGACGACCGGCCGCGTGATGACCGTCGTGATGACAACCGTGGCGGCGGGTACCGCCGCGATGACCGGCGTGACGACCGTCCGTCGTTCCGTCGTGATGACAACCGCGGCGGTGGGTTCCGTCGTGACGATCGGCGTGATGAGCGTCCGTCGTTCCGTCGTGACGAGCGTCCGCGTGATGACCGTCGTGATGACAACCGTGGTGGCGGGTTCCGTCGGGATGACCGGCGTGATGAGCGTCCGTCGTTCCGGCGTGATGACCGGCCGCGTGATGACCGTCGTGACGACAACCGCGGTGGCGGCTTCCGTCGTGACGACCGCCGTGACGACAACCGTGGCGGCGGGTTCCGTCGTGACGATCGGCGTGATGAGCGTCCGTCGTTCCGTCGTGACGAGCGTCCGCGCGACGACCGTCGTGATGACAACCGTGGTGGCGGGTTCCGTCGGGATGACCGGCGTGATGAGCGTCCGTCGTTCCGGCGTGATGACCGGCCGCGTGATGAC
>NZ_JBIBWQ010000007.1:0-495173 GCF_043081505.1 Streptomyces sp. NPDC014870 | reverse complement strand
GACCGTCGTGACGACAACCGCGGTGGCGGCTTCCGTCGTGACGACCGCCGTGACGACAACCGTGGCGGCGGGTTCCGCCGTGACGACCGCCGTGACGAGCGTCCGCGCGACGACCGTCGGGACGACAACCGTGGCGGTGGCTACCGCGGGCGGGACGACCGTCGGGACGACCGGCCCCGTGGGCCGCGGCGTGACGACAACCGTGGCGGCGGGTTCCGTCGCGACGACCGGCGTGACGACAGCCGGGGCGGCGGTTACCGCGGGCGGGACGACAACCGTGGCGGCCAGGGGCGGCGTGACGACCGTGAGCGGTCCGACCGGGCGCCGATCAAGCGGCTGCCGATCCCGCCGGAGGTCACCGGTGACGAGATCGACGACGATGTGCGCCAGGAGCTCATGAGCCTGCCCAAGGGGCTCGCCGAGGACGTCGCTCGTAACCTCGTCATGGTCGCCGACCTGATCGACGAGGACCCGGAGCAGGCGTACGCGTACTCGCGCATCGCGCTGCGGCTGGCCTCGCGCGTCGCCGCCGTCCGTGAGGCCGCCGGTTTCGCCGCGTACGCCACGCAGAAGTACTCCGAGGCGCTGGCCGAGTTCCGGGCCGCGCGGCGGATGACCGGTGGTGTCGAGCTGTGGCCCGTGATGGCCGACTGCGAGCGCGGCATGGGCCGGCCCGAGCGAGCGCTGGCCATGGCCGGTGAGCCCGAGGTGCAGAAGCTGGACAAGGCCGGTCAGGTCGAGATGCGGCTCGTCGCCGCCGGCGCCCGTCGTGACATGGGGCAGCTGGACGCCGCCATCGTGACGCTGCAGAGCCCCGAGCTCGCCTCCACCGCCGTGCACCCGTGGACCGCGCGCCTGCGGTACGCCTACGCCGACGCGCTGCTCGCGGCCGAGCGGGAGACCGAGGCGCGGGAGTGGTTCGCCAAGGCGCTCGAGGCGGACAAGGACGGGGCCACGGACGCCTCCGACCGTCTCGCCGAGCTCGACGGCGTCGAGTTCGTGGACGCCATCGACGAGATCGACGACGAGGACGCGGCCGAGGACAGGACCGAGGACGGCGAGCGCTCCGCGAGCGCCGAGGCCGACGACGCCGCCGCCGAGGTCGAGGCCGACGCGACCGACGAGGAGCAGCCGGGCGACCGGGGCTGACGGTGTGACGAAAGGGCGGTACCCCCTCGGGGGTACCGCCCTTTCGCATGTCGTCGGCCGACTGTCCTCAGTCGAGCGCCAGGCTTCTGAGCACCAGGCCCGTGGCAGGCTTCGGGCCGAACGACGTCGACTTGCGGGGCATGGTGACGCCCTGCTGTGCCAGGTCCCGTACGACGTCCTCCCGTACCGGGTGCATGAGGACCGCCGTACCGCCGCGGCGTTCCGCCTGGGCCACGGCTGCCTCGGTGTCGTGGATGTAGCTGATGTCCTCGGGGGCGTCAGGGATGTGCCAGAGGTGGTCGAGGAGCGTGGCGTGCAGGACCGTGGCGTCCAGGGTGCGCCAGGCCTCGGGGCGGTCCTCGGGGACGGTACGGGAGAGAAGAGCCGGTGCCGGCCGGTCCACGAGGTGGAACGTGCCGTCGCCGGCGAAGAGGAAGGCGTTGCCGTCCGCCGCGGCGGACGCGAGCGACGCCATGGCTTCCGGCAGCGCGGTGTCGTCGAGCCGGCGGATCCGGAAGTCGTCGCCGAGCGCCGCCAGGGCGTCCGCGACGGGGAGCCGGTGGAGCAGGCGGTGGATGGCGCGGACGCGGAGGGGGTAGCGGGCCGTGTCGATGAGCAGGACGAGGCCGTAGTTCCAGGGCCCGGGTTGGGCGTGCTCCTCGCGGAGGCGGAGGTATGTCGCCCAGCGGTGGTGGCCGTCGGCGATGAGCGCCTGGTGCTCGGCCAGACCGGCGGAGACCGCCGCGAGTTCGGCCGGGTCCGTGATCGCCCAGAGGCGGTGGCTGAAGCCGTCCTCGGTGGTCGTGGCGAGGAGGGGGGCCCGCTGGACGGTGCGTTCGATGACGTCGGCCGGGCCGTCGACACCGCCTCGGTAGGTGAGGAGGAGCGGTTCGAGGTTGGCGGCCGTGGTCCGCATCAGGGCGGCCCGGTCCTCGACGACGTGCGGCATGACGTCCTCGTGGGGGAGGACGATGCCCTCGGCCGGGGTGGTGAGCTCCAGGGCGCCGATGATGCCGCGCTGGAGGATGTCGCCGCTGCTCTGCTCGTACACGTAGAGCGCGGGCTCGGGGTCAGGGGCGAGGACGCCGTCCGCGAGCCAGCGGTCGAGGGTGACGGCGGCCTTGCGGTGGCGGGTGCCCGGGCTGATGGCCTGGGGCAGGATCAGTCGGACGATGTTGTGGGGGTCGGCGGACTCCAGATGGTGGAGTCCGTCGGGCCGGACGACGACGTCGTACGGGGGTGAGGTCACGGCGGCCAGGCTGCCGACCCGCTCGGGGACGTATCGGAGTCCCCGGAACGGGACCAGGTGCAGACCGTCGTCGGCCGCAGGACCTCTGGTGTTCATTGAGCAATCGTAAGTGCGCGGTGGCAATGAGCGATGATCGGGGGAGCGGGGACGGCCGACAGGTGAGGAGTACGTGGTGGGTATGGGTGACGGTGGCCAGGACGGGCGGCTCGTCAGGACGGTGCCCGGTGGCAGTGCGGTCGCGCTGAGCGAGGCCTACGACACGGCGCTCCTCGACCTCGACGGGGTCGTGTACGCGGGTGGCGAGGCCATCGCGCACGCGGTCGACGCGCTGGCGGTGGCCCGGGCCGGTGGGATGCACCTCGCGTACGTGACCAACAACGCCCTCCGGACGCCGGAGACGGTGGCCGCGCACCTCACCGAGCTGGGGGTGCCTGCCGAGGCGGGGGACGTCATCACCTCGGCGCAGGCCGTGGCGCGGCTCATCGCCGACGACGTGCCGGCCGGTTCGCCGGTGCTCGTCGTCGGCGGGGAGGGGCTTCGGGTGGCGCTGCGCGAGCGGGGCCTCGAGCCGGTGGAGTCGGCGGACGTGCCGGGCCTTGCGGCGGTGGTCCAGGGGTACGGGGGGCCCGACATGCCGTGGGCCCGGTTCGCGGAGGCGGGCTACGCAGTGGCGCGGGGTGTGCCGTGGTACGCGTCCAACACCGATCTGACGATTCCCGGCGCGCGGGGGATCGGGCCGGGGAACGGGGCCGCGGTGGAGGTCGTACGGATCGCCACGGGCGGTGTCGTGGAGCCGAAGGTCGCGGGGAAGCCGCTGCCGCCGATGCACCGGGAGACCGTGCTGCGGACCGGCGCACGGCGGCCGTTGGTGGTGGGGGACCGGCTGGACACCGACATCGAGGGCGCGTTCAACGGAGGCGTGGACTCGCTTCTGGTGTTCACCGGCGTGACGGATGTGCCGCAGCTGCTCGCGGCGGTGCCGGAGCACCGGCCGACGTACGTCGCGGCGGATCTGCGGGGGCTCCTGGTGGGCCAGCCGGAGGTCGTGGAGACGGGTGGGGCGTTCCTGTGCGGGGGGTGGCGGGCGTCCGCGAGCGGAGGCGCGCTGCTGCTGGAGCGTGTTGAGGATGCCGAGGGTGTCGAGGGCGGGGAGACCGGCGCGCTCGACGTCATGGAAGGGGTGCGGGCGCTCTGCGGGGCGGCGTGGTCGGAGGCCGGGACCGGGGCCTGTGGGCTGGACGCGGGGAAGGCGCTGGAGCGGTTGGGGATCTGACGGTCCCCCCGCTGACGGGCGGGTCTCCCGGATCCCTCCCGCCCGTCGGGCGGGGGTGCCGAGGACTGTGCGGTCCGTGGGGGTCGTGCGGGCCGTGAGGTCGGCGGGGAGCTTGGGGCCGTCGGGACTGGGGAAAGGTAGGGTAGGTTAGCCTAACCTCGTGTTGGTCGAGAGTTCCTCCCGAGCGAGCGCGGAGGCTACGAAATCCCCCCAGGCGACGGGCCGCAGGCATTCCTTGCGGGCGTTGGGCCTTGTCGTGGGTGTCGTGGTGCTGCTGCTGGTCTGTGTCCTGAGCATCATGATCGGTGCCAAGCCCGTGCCCCTGGGCGATGTGTGGCACGGGCTGTTCCAGAACACCGGTACCGGCAACGACATCATCATCCGTGACCTCCGCGTCCCCCGGACCGTCCTCGGGCTGCTCGTCGGCGTCGCGCTCGGGCTCTCCGGGGCCGTCATGCAGGGCCTCACCCGTAACCCGCTCGCCGAACCCGGGCTGCTCGGTGTGAACGCCGGCGCGGCGGCGGCCGTCGTGTCCGCGATCGCGTTCCTCGGGATCACCGACGTCGACGCCTACGTCTGGTTCGCGTTCCTCGGCGCCGCCGTCGTCTCCGTCGTCGTGTACGTCCTCGGCGGCAGCCGCAGCGCCACGCCCGTGCGCCTGGCGCTGGCCGGAACCGCCGCCACCGCCGCGCTCTACGGCTATGTCAACGCCGTCCAGCTCCTGAACTCCGCCGCGCTCGACCGGCTCCGCTTCTGGACCGTCGGCTCGCTCGCCTCCGCCGACATGGACACCGTGCGGCGCGTCGCGCCCTTCATCCTCGTCGGGGTCGTCCTCGCCCTGCTGATCTCCCGGCCGCTCAACGCCATGGAGATGGGCGACGACACCGCCCGCGCCCTCGGCGCGAACCTGAACCGCACCCGGATCCTCGCGATGGTCGCCGTCACGCTCATGTGCGGCGCGGCGACCGCGGCCTGCGGGCCCATCGTGTTCCTCGGTCTCATGGTCCCGTACCTCGTCCGCGCCGTGACAGGACCGGACATGCGCTGGATCCTCCCGTACGCGGCCGTTCTCGCGCCCGCCCTGCTCCTCGGCTCGGACGTGATCGGCCGGCTCGTGGCCCGCCCCTCCGAGCTCCAGGTCGGCATCGTCACCGCGCTCGTCGGTGGACCCGTCTTCATCCACCTCGTACGCCGCAAGAGGATGGCCCAGCTGTGAACTCGATACGGACCGGCGGCGGGTTCTCCGTACGGTACGAGCCCCGCGCCGCGCTCTCGGTGCTCCTGCTGCTCGTGGTCACCCTCGCGGCCGGGGTCGTCCTCATCGGGAGCGGGGACTTCCCGATCGCCCCGGGCGATGTCCTCGCCACGCTCCTCGGCGACGGCACGCCCGTGCAGGAGATCGCCGTGATGGAACTGCGGCTGCCGCGCGTCCTGGTCGCCGTCTTCGTCGGCGCGGCGCTCGGCATCGGCGGCGCCGTCTTCCAGTCGATCTCCCGCAACCCCCTCGGCAGCCCCGACGTCATCGGTTTCGGCCAGGGCGCCACCGTGGGCGCGCTCGGCGTCATCGTCCTCTTCCAGGGCAGCGCCATGGCGGCCGCGGGCGGCGCCGTCGTCGGCGGTATGGTCACCGGCGCCGTGATCTACCTCCTCGCCTGGAAGCGCGGGATCCACGGCTACCGGCTCGTGCTCGTCGGTATCGGCGCGGCCGCGATGCTCACCGCCGTCATCCACTACCTGATCACCAAGGCCAACCTGGTCGACGCCACCCGCGCGACGGTCTGGATGACCGGCTCGCTGGAAGGGCGGGACTGGGCGCAGTTCTGGCCGCTGCTCGCCGTCTGCTGCGTCCTGATCCCGCTGGTCCTCGGGCACGGGCGGGCGCTGCGGATGCTGGAGATGGGCGACGACTCCGCGTACGCCCTCGGGGTCCGGGTCGAGCGGACCCGGATCGTGCTGATGTCCTCGGCCGTCGTGCTCGTCGCCGTGGCGACCGCCGCCGCCGGGCCCATCGTCTTCGTCTCCCTGAGCGCCCCGCAGCTGGCCCGGCGGCTGACCCGCGTGCCGGGCCCGAACCTCGCCGCCTCCGCGCTCATGGGCTCGGCGCTGCTGCTGGTCGCCGACTGGACTGCTACCAACGCCTTCGGCGACCGGCAGCTGCCGGTGGGCGTCGTCACCGGAGTGCTCGGCGGCTGCTATCTGCTGTGGCTGCTCGTCACGGAGCGGAAGGCGGGGCGGATATGACGCCCCCGGAGCGCCTGACGGATGCGCAGGACGACTCGTACGACACGAACCTCAGGAGCACCTCCATGGACCGTCAGGCCCAGCGGCTCAGCGCCGAGTCCGTCACCCTCGCCTACGACCAGCGGGTCATCGCCCGCGAGCTGTCCGTGGCGATCCCCGACCACTCGTTCACGGTCATCGTCGGACCCAACGCGTGCGGCAAGTCGACGCTCCTGCGCGCCCTCTCCCGGATGCTCAAGCCCTCTCAGGGCCGGGTGCTCCTCGACGGGCAGAGTATCCACTCCATGCCGGCCAAGAAGGTCGCCAGGACGCTCGGTCTGCTGCCGCAGTCCTCGATCGCCCCCGACGGCATCACGGTCGCCGACCTGGTGGCCAGGGGCCGCTACCCGCACCAGGGGCTGCTGCGTCAGTGGTCGCCCGAGGACGAGCGGATCGTGCAGGAGTCGATGGAGTCGACGGGCGTCGCGGAGCTCGCCGAGCGGTACGTCGACGAACTCTCCGGCGGCCAGCGCCAGCGGGTGTGGATCGCGATGGCGCTGGCCCAGCAGACCCCGCTGCTGCTTCTCGACGAGCCCACGACCTTCCTCGACATCCAGCACCAGATCGATGTCCTCGACCTGTGCGCCGAGCTGCACGAGACCCAGGGCCGGACGCTCGTCGCCGTGCTGCACGACCTCAACCACGCGGCCCGGTACGCCACGCACCTGATCGCCTGCCGGGACGGCGAGGTCGTCGCGGAGGGCCCGCCCGCCGAGGTCGTCACGGCCGAGCTCGTCGAGCGGGTCTTCGGAGTGCGCTGTCAGGTCATCGAGGACCCGGAGACGGGGACGCCGCTGGTCGTGCCCGCGGGGCGCAAGGCGCGGGCGAAGGACCGGCCGGCGGGGCGGTCCACGCCTTCCGCGCCGTCCACTCCGTCCGCGCCGTCCACCCAGTCCGCGCGCTCCGCGCTACAGAAGTGAGCGCAGTTTCAGCAGGTCGCGGAAGCCGGCCTCCAGCCTGACCCGGCCGGAGGCCCAGGCCTTCGCGAAGTTCAGCTCGCCGTCCACCATCGCCACCAGGTCGTCGCCCGTCATCGCCAGGCGGATCTGCGCCTTGGCGGGCGGCGGGCCAGCCACCGTGTCCTGGACCGCGATCCGGCCCTCCGCGAGGCGGCCGGTGAACGTCGTGTCCAGGTCCGTGATGTGGCAGCTCAGGCTGCGGTCGAGCGCGGCGGCGCTGCGGACCTCGCCGTCGGCGCGCGTCAGATTGTCCGAAAGTCTGTCGAGTGCGCTGCGGCACTCCTCGATCGTGGCCATCGCCGTCGACCGTACCCCAGGGCTTCGCGATAGCGTCGGGTGCATGAGCGACGTGACGGACGCAGAGCCGGAGGTGGACACGGCGGCGACGGCCGAGTCCCCGGGCGGAGAAGGGCCGGAGGCGGGGACGGGCGACGACATGGGGTTCGAGCCCGTCGGGCCCGCGCCGCTCGGCGTCGAGCGCGTTCCCACCGGGCGGCCCGGCGTGGACGCCCTCCTGGACCGGCTCTCCGACGCCGACCGCCTCCCGGCGGACGGACACCTGGAGGTGTACGAGGATGTACACCGTGGACTGCGCGACGAACTGACCTCGCTCGACGCCGTCCGCTCCGGACCTACCCCCGGTTTCGGACCGACCCCTGGTTCAGGACCGGCCCCCGGTCCCGGACCGACCCCGCCGACATCGTCATCGTCGTACGACCCCAGGAGCTGAACCCAACGTGGCAGGAGTGGCACGCCGCCGTCTGGACGCCGAGCTGGTACGCCGGAAGCTCGCCCGCTCGCGCGAGCACGCCAGCCAGCTGATCGCGGCGGGGCGGGTGAGCGTCGGCAAGACGGTCGCGACGAAGCCCGCCACCCAGGTCGAGACCGCCGCCGCCATCGTCGTGTCCCAGGACGACGCCGACCCCGACTACGTCTCGCGCGGCGGCCACAAGCTGGCCGGTGCCTTCGCCGCCTTCGTACCGAAGGGGCTGACGGTCGAGGGACGGCGGGCCCTGGACGCGGGCGCCTCGACCGGCGGGTTCACGGACGTCCTGCTGCGGGCGGGCGCGGCGCACGTCGTCGCCGTCGACGTCGGCTACGGCCAGCTCGCCTGGTCCCTGCAGAGCGACGAGCGGGTCACCGTCAAGGACCGCACGAACGTACGCGAGCTGACCCTCGAGGCGATCGACGACACCCCCGTCGACCTCGTCGTCGGCGACCTCTCCTTCATCCCGCTCGGCCTCGTCCTGCCCGCCCTGGTGCGCTGCACCGCGCCCGACGCGGACCTCGTGCTCATGGTCAAGCCGCAGTTCGAGGTCGGCAAGGAACGCCTCGGCACGGGAGGCGTGGTGCGCAGCACGCAGCTGCGAGGCGACGCGGTGAAGAACGTGGCCCGCCAGGCCGGCGAGCTCGGACTCGGCGTCATGGGCGTGACCGCCAGCCCGC
This sequence comes from Streptomyces sp. NPDC014870, assembly GCF_043081505.1. NCBI lineage: Bacteria > Bacillati > Actinomycetota > Actinomycetes > Kitasatosporales > Streptomycetaceae > Streptomyces > Streptomyces sp. NPDC014870. The sequence continues at coordinate 486,817 of NZ_JBIBWQ010000007.1, read as the reverse complement.
TGCCAGGCCCCTCCGGCAACGTCGAGTACTTTCTGTGGCTGCGGGCAGGGGCGCCCGCGCTGGATCCGGCGGATGTCGACCGCGCCGTGGCGGAGGGACCTCGTTGAGCTCAACGACCGCACCACCTGGTACTGGTACAGGTACGGACACCCGTACCGTCTTCCTGCTCGCGCACACCGGCCGCCCGGCCGCCGTGCGCAGCGCCGAACTCGTCGTCCTCGGGCTGCTGCGCAGCGGGATCGGCGTACGCGTCCTGGAGGCGGAGGCGGCCGACCTGCCGCTGCCGCCGTCCGTGGAGACCGTGCCCGAGGCCTGCGTCGAGGCACTGGAGGGCTGCGAGCTGCTCGTCGTCCTCGGCGGCGACGGGACGCTGCTGCGCGGCTCCGAGTTCTCCCGGGCGTCCGGCGTGCCGATGCTCGGCGTCAACCTGGGCCGGGTCGGCTTCCTCGCGGAGGCCGAGCGCGACGACCTCGACAAGGTCGTCGACCGGGTCGTGACGCGGGCGTACGAGGTCGAGGAGCGCATGACCCTCGACGTCGTCGTCTACGAGAACGGTGACGTGCTGCACCGGGACTGGGCGCTGAACGAGGCGGCCGTGCAGAAGGTCTCCCCGGAACGGATGCTGGAGGTCGTGCTCGCGATCGACGGCAGGCCGGTCACCGGCTTCGGCTGCGACGGCGTGATCTGCGCGACCCCGACCGGGTCGACGGCGTACGCCTTCTCGGCCGGCGGGCCGGTGATCTGGCCCGAGGTCGAGGCGCTGCTCATGGTGCCGATCGGCGCGCACGCCCTGTTCGCCAAGCCGCTCGTGACCACGCCGGAGTCGGTGCTCGCGGTGGAGGTCGAGCCGCACACCCCGCACGGCGTCCTCTGGTGCGACGGCCGCCGGACGGTGGAACTCCCGGCGGGTGCGCGGGTCGAGGTCCGGCGCGGCGAGGTGCCGGTACGGCTCGCCCGGCTGCACCACGCCTCGTTCACGGACCGGCTGGTCGCGAAGTTCGCGCTGCCGGTGTCGGGGTGGCGGGGCGCGCCGCACTAGGGCCTGTCCGGCGGATCAGGGCCGGACAGGCCCTAGATGACTGAGTCCGATGTCTTCAGTGGTCGTAGGCGATCAGTGATCGTTTGATCGGGGCGCCGGTGGTCCAGTTGTGCCAGATGCCGGCGGCGAGGGCGAGGAGTCGTTGTCCGGTGCGGGCGAAGACGCCGACCGGGGTTCTGCCGCCGTGCTGTTCGAGGCTGAGCTGGCCTTTGAGGGTGTCGATGACGGCTTCGATCCACTGCCGGACACGGGCGATCTTGCCGTGGCGGGCCGGTTCGTCCTTGCGGTCCGGCCGCACGAGGTGGGCTCCGAGGCGCTCGCTGACGAAGGTCTCGAACTCCTTCCCGGCGAAGCCTTTGTCGGCGAGGATCACCTGGCCCTGGCGGACGAGGTGGTGGTCGCGTTCCAGCAGGGCGGCCATCACCTCGCGTTCGCCGATCTTGGGGTTGGCCAGGCACCAGGTGACGGGCATGCCCTCGGCGGTGGTGACGAGGTAGAGGCGGAAGCCCCAGAAGAAGCGGGAGTGGCTGCGGCAGTAGCCGTAGCCGCAGTGCCCGGCGAGGTCGGAGCGTTTGACGGTCTCGCGGGAGGCCGCGCAGGGCAGCGGGGTGGAGTCGATCAGCCGCAGGTCGTCGTTCCATGTGGGCACCTGCCGGGCCAGCGCCCCGATCACGTGGCTGACCAGCGGTCCGGCGGCGTTGAGGCGCTTGTTGTAGGCGGACTGCTGGGGCAGGTAGCGGAACAGGTGCCCCAGCCGGGCGTGGGCGAAGCGGATCCAGTGCCGGGCCGAGGGAAAGCCCAGCAGGACCTGGGCCACGGCCAGGCACAGCAGTTCGGCGTCCGTGAGTTTCGGAGGTCGCCCGATCCGGCGACGAGGGGCCACATGGTCGTCGATGAACACGTACAGTGCCGCCAGAAGGGCGTCCAGGTTTGTCTTCACACACTGACCAACGGGCGCCCTTCGCCATGGTCGCGACCAGCACAGACATCGGACTCATTCATCTAGGCCGGCACGGCCGGGATCCGTACCCACCCCCACGGGTGACAGCCGCCCGTCCGACCTGCGGGTTCGCCCACTTCCGGCAGGGGCCGTCGCACAGGTGGGGCCGGACCTCGTAAGGTCTTCCCCGTGTTGGAGGAGATGCGGATACGGTCGCTCGGGGTCATCGACGACGCGGTTGTCGAGCTGTCGCCCGGTTTCACCGCGGTGACCGGCGAGACCGGTGCGGGCAAGACGATGGTCGTGACGAGCCTGGGGCTGCTGCTCGGCGGGCGCGCCGACCCCGCCCTGGTGCGGATCGGTGCCGGTTCGGCCGTCGTCGAGGGGCGGATCACGCTGCCCGAGGGCGCGGGCGTCGCCGCGCGCGCCGAGGAGGCGGGCGCCGAGCTGGACGACGGCGCGCTGCTCGTCAGCCGCACGATCTCCGCCGAGGGCCGCTCGCGCGCGCATCTCGGCGGGCGTTCGGTGCCGGTGGGACTGCTCGCCGAACTCGCCGACGAACTCGTCGCCGTGCACGGCCAGACCGACCAGCAGGGGCTGCTCAAGCCCGCCCGGCAGCGCGGCGCGCTCGACCGGTACGCGGGCGAGGCCGTCGCCGTACCGCTGGCCGCCTACGCGGAGGCGTACCGGCGGCTGCGGGCCGTCGTCGCCGAACTGGACGAGATCACCACCCGGGCGCGGGAGCGGGCCCAGGAGGCCGACCTGCTGCGCTTCGGGCTCGGCGAGATCGAGGCCGTCGAGCCGCTGGCCGGTGAGGACGTCGAGCTGGCCGCCGAAGCGGAGCGGCTCGGGCATGCCGAGGCTCTCGCCTCCGCCGCCGCGCTCGCGCACGCGGCCCTGGCGGGCCAGCCCGAGGACCCGGAGGCCGTCGACGCGACGACCCTGGTCGCGGGTGCGGGGCGCGCTCTGGAGGCCGTACGGTCGCACGACCCGGCGCTCGCCGCGCTCGCGGACCGGATGGGCGAGATCTCGATCCTGCTCGCCGACGTGGCCGGGGAACTGGCCGGGTACGCCGACAACCTGGACGCGGACCCGCTCCGGCTCGCGGCCGTGGAGGAGCGGCGCGCGGCACTGACGCAGCTCACCCGGAAGTACGGCGCGGACATCGCGGCCGTCCTTGCGTGGGCGCAGGAGAGCGCGGCCCGGCTCACCGAGCTGGAGGGCGACGACGACCGGATCGGGGAGCTGACCGCCGAGCGGGACGCGCTGCGGTCCGAGCTGTCCGTCCTGGCGCAGGCGCTCACCGACGCGCGCACGGAGGCGGCGGCGCGGTTCGCCGAGGCCGTGACCGCCGAACTGGCCTCGCTCGCCATGCCCCACGCGCGTGTGTCCTTCGCGATCAGCCAGACCGAGGACCCGGACGGGGTCGAGGTCGGCGGCCGCCGGGTCGCGTACGCGCCGTCCGGCGCCGACGAGGTCGAGCTGCTGCTCGCCCCGCACCCGGGCGCGCCGCCGAGGCCGATCGCGAAGGGCGCGTCCGGAGGCGAGCTGTCCCGGGTGATGCTTGCGGTCGAGGTCGTCTTCGCGGGCACGGACCCGGTGCCGACGTACCTCTTCGACGAGGTCGACGCGGGCGTCGGCGGCAAGGCGGCCGTGGAGATCGGCCGGCGTCTGGCGAAGCTCGCCAAGTCCGCGCAGGTCGTCGTGGTCACCCACCTGCCGCAGGTGGCGGCCTTCGCCGACCGGCAGCTGCTGGTCGAGAAGACCAACGACGGCTCCGTGACGCGGTCCGGCGTCACCGTCCTGGAGGGCGAGGACCGCGTGCGCGAGCTGTCGCGGATGCTGGCGGGCCAGGAGGACTCGGAAACGGCGCGCGCGCACGCGGAGGAACTCCTCGCGACGGCGCGGGCGGACGGCTGACGGGCCTCTGGCTCACGGGGTGCGGCTGACGGTCCCGCCTGCGCCCTCCTGGGGGCGCTCGCCGGGGCCGTGAGGGCGGTGCCTACGCTGGGGCGCATGAGTGGGAAGTGGGGCAGGGCCGGAGCGTTCGTCGTCGCCGCAGGGCTCGGGCGGGCCGCGTACGTGGCTCTGCGGGGGCGCGGCGGTGCGCGGTGGCGGCGCGAGAACCACGCCGGGCGGAGCGTCGACCTGTGGGCCGGGCCCGCCACCACCGTCGGGGCCGCCGGAGCCGCTGTGGCGGCCGGGAGCGCGCCTGCCGCCTTCGCCGTGCTCGCCGCCGGGGCCTGCGGGGCGTACGACGACTGGAAGGGCGACCACCGTCGGGGCTTCCGGGCGCACCTCGGCGCCCTGCGCGACGGCGAGGTCACCAGCGGGGCCGTGAAGCTCATCGGGATCGGAGCGGCCGGGCTCGCCGCCGGGGCGCTGCTGAAGGAACGGCCCGTCGACAAGGTCCTGGCGGGTGTCGTGATCGCGGGCACCGCGCATTTCGTCAACCTCGTGGACGTCGCCCCGGGGCGCGCCGCGTTGACGGTCCTCGGGCTCGGCGCGCCCGGGCTGCTGCGCGGGACGCTCGCCGCCGCGCCGATGGGCGCCGCGGCCGCCGTCCTCGCCGACGACCTCGGTGAGCGGACCATGCTCGGCGACACGGGCGCGCACGCGCTCGGCGCCGCCGTCGGCAGTGCGATCGCCGCCGGGAACGGCCGGTTCGGACTCGCCGTCCACGCGGCGGGACTTGTCGCGGCGGCGGTGTACGGAGACAAGGTCAGCGACCTCGCACGTTCACCCGTGTGAGTGAAAGTGCGCGGCGAATCCAGGCCTTGGACACGGTCACCGCGCGGCCACGACAAGGCGACGACAAGGCGACGACACGGCCATGACGGGGCTTCGGTGCCGGAACGTGCGTGCGGGCTGGCATCCTTGGGGCCGTGACACAGCTCCGTACGGTCCAAGTGCTGGGCGGCGGCAGCGCGGGCAGCAGCGCTCACGTCCGATCACTTGCCTCGGGGCTGGTGGCGAGAGGCGTGCGGGTGACCGTGTGCGCCCCGCCCGAACTCGACCGCGCCTACGACTTCATCGGTGCCGGCGCGCACTTCGTGCCCGTACCGCGCCGCAACGACCCCGCGACGGTCGCGCAGCTCCGTAACGCGTGTATCGGCGCGGACGTGGTGCACGCGCACGGCCTGCACGCCTCGGTACGGGCGACGCTCGCCCTGTCGGGCACGGTGCGGGGCCCCGCGCTCGTGACGACGTGGCACACCCGCAACCATGTGGACGGGGCGCGGGGCGGTCTGCTGCGGCTCCTGGAGCGCAGGACGGCGCGGGCGGCGGCCGTCGTCCTCGGCACCTCGTCGGAGCTGGTCGACCGGGCGCGCAGGCGCGGGGCGCGGGACGCGCGGCTGGCGCCGGTGACGGTGCCCGCGTCCCGTGCGCCGGTGTGCCTGCACGACGGCAAGGCGCGGGCGGAACTGGGCGCGGTGGACCGGCCGTTGCTGATGGCGGTCGGGGCGCTGGTGCCGGAGCGAGGGTACGGGTTGCTGCTGGACGCGGCGCGCGAGTGGCGGGATCTGGATCCGCAGCCGTTGCTGGTGATCGCGGGGGAGGGGCGGGAGCGGGCCGACCTGCAGCGGCGGATCGAGGCGGAGGGGCTCGCGGTCCGGCTGATCGGCCGCAGGGACGATGTGGCGGAGCTGCTGGCGGCGGCGGACGTGGCGGTGCTCCCGTCGCGCTGGGAGGCCCGCTCCCTGCTGGCGCAGGAGGCCCTGAGGCTCGGTGTGCCGCTGGTCGCGACGGCGGTGGGCGGGGTGCCGGAACTGGTCGGGGACGCGGCGGAGTTGGTCCCGTGGGGCGACGCGGCGGCGCTGGCGGGGGCGGTGCGGGAGCTGCTGGAGGACACGGACCGGCGGATGGACCTGGCGGCGGCGGGGCGGGTGCAGGCGCGGACGTGGCCCACGGAGGACGAGACGATCGCGCATGTGCTGAGCGTGTACGACGAGTTGTCGCTGCGGCGCTGAGAGGGGAGGGGCGAGGGGATTCCCCCCACGCCGCCCCTCCCCGAAACCCTGACTAGACCGGGGGCTCCGCCCCCGTACCCCCGGGGCGCGACGGCTGCGCGTCGCGGTGTGGGGCACAGGAGTGAGGCTCCCCGACCCTGAGGCCCTTGGGCGTGGCTACGGTGTGTGGCGTCTGGCGCGGAGGGCCAGGGAGAGGGCCAGGACTGTCTGGGGGTCGTCCAGGTCGGTGCCCAGGAGTTCGGAGATGCGGGCCAGGCGGTTGTAGAGCGTCTGGCGGTTCAGGTGGAGTTCCCGTGCCGTCTCCGCCTTGCGGCCCGCGTGGGCCAGGTAGGTCTGGAGGGTGGGGAGCAGCGGGGGGCGGGACGTGCGGTCGTGGTCCCTCAGGGGGCCGATCGCGCGGTCCACGAAGGCCGCGAGGTCCGGGTGGTCGCGCAGGCGCCACAGGAGCAGGTCGATGTCCAGGCGCCGCGCGTCGTACCAGGGGCGGTCCGAGAGGCCCTGTGCCGCCGTCGCCGTCTCGCCCGCGTGCCGCAGGGACGCCGACGCCGCCGCCCAGCCGCCCGCGACGCCCACGACGACCACCGGCGGGTGGCCGCCGCCGCGCTCAAGGCCCGCCCGCTCCAGGCCCGCGCGCAGCGCCGCCGCGACCCGGTCCGCCACCGCCGTACGCTCCGACTCCGAACGCAGTCCGAGCAGGAGCGGCACCCGGCCCTCCACCGGGCGCACGCCCAGCAGGACCGGGACGCCCACCGAGGACAGCTCCTCCAGGACCGCCCGCGCCAGCAGCGCCCAGTTGCCGGACGGGGAGAGTTCCGAGGCCAGGCGCATCACGACCGGGAGGAGCGGGCCGTCACCCGGGCGGAAGCCGAGGACGCGGGCCTGTGCCGGGGCGTCCTCCGGAGTGATCCGGCCCTCCGCGAGGTCCGTCAGGAAGTCGCCGCGGCCCCGCGCCGCGAGCTCCTCCTCCTGCCTGGCCTGCATCAGGACGACCGCCAGGATCCCCGCCGCCCGTTCGGCCGCCATGCGGTGCACCTGGGACAGCGGGCCGTCGACCGCGAGCAGGACGAGCCGGGCGCGGACCGAGCCCGTACCCGGCCCGCCCCCGGGCACGTCCACGAGCACCGCGCCCGTCGGCGGGCCCGACTCGCGCGCCGCCCGCTGGCCCCGCAGCCCGTCCCAGACCTGGAGCGGGTCGGCAGGACCCGACTCCGTACCGGCCGCGTAGAGCAGCTGGCCGTCCGCCGTCTCCAGGAAGACCGGGTTCGCCGTGAAGTCGGCCAGGATCCGCAGCACCTGCGGCACCCCGCCCCCGCCGAGCAGCGCCTCCGTGCACTGGCGGTGGACCTCCTCCGCCTGCCGCAGCAGCGCGTAGTGGCCGTTCACGATCTCGGTGTGGATCTCCTCGGTCACCGCCACGAAGGGGACCTCGCGGTGCAGCTGGACGAGAGGGAGGCCCGCCGAGCGCGCCGTCTCCACGATCGTCGCGGGCAGCCGGGAGAAGCGCGGGCCCAGCTCCACGACCAGGGCCGCGATGCCCCGGTCCGCGAGCCGGCGCACGAACGCGCGCTGCTCCGCCGGGCGGGTGCCGAGGCCGAGGCCGGTCGTGAGCAGCAGCTCGCCGCCCTTGAGCAGCGACGCGATGTTCGGGACCTCGCCCGCGTGCACCCAGCGCACGGTCCGGTTCAGCCGGTCCGCTCCCGCGACCACCTCCGGGAGGCCGCTGCGGAGCCCGGGCAGCTCCAGCGCCCGCTGCACGGTGATCCCGCCCTGATTGTCCATGGCCGGACGCTACCCGCGGATCCCGCCCGACAACATCACTCGATGATCACGGGACTCGACAGTCCGTCCCGGGGCTCGACAACTCGTCGCCCCCGGAGGCCGATTGCGCGACTCTCTGTCTCGTGTGGTGTGCGTCACGACGCTGCCGGCGTGATGTTGTGGTTGAAGCGGAAGACGTTGTCCGGGTCGTACGTGGCCTTCACGGCGGCGAGCCGGCGGTAGTTGTCGGCGCCGAAGCCCGAGACGACCCGCTCGTCGCCCTCGGAGCCGATGAAGTTGAGGTACACGGCTCCGGTGGACCACGGCCGTACGTCGGCCCGCACGTCCCGCACCCACTGGATCGCCCGCTCGTCGTCCGCCGGGTTCTCCCAGGTCGCGAACGGGTGGACGACCCAGGGTGCCGAGCGCCACGGGATCGGGTAGTCGGCGGGCCCGGCCGCGAGCGCGCCGCCCAGCATGAACAGCACGTGCTGGGTGGCGGTCGGGGCGGGGATCAGCTCCGCACGCGCGCAGAAGGCGTCCACGGCCTCGTCCGGGAGGGTGTTCAGATACTCCGCCGACCAGTAGTTCCGCAGGCCCGGCGGGTCGTCGAGCATGCACTGGAACTCCACGTACGGAATGTCCGACACCAGCTCCACCACGGGTTTCAGGGCGAACAGCGGTGCCGCGAACTCGCGGACCTCGGCGACGGGGCCGGCGTACGAGAACAGCGTGCCGCAGACCAGCTTGCCGACGAGGTCCTCGGGGATGAACGGCTCGGGAGGCGCGGGGAAATAGATGATCCCGCCGCCCGCCTCGTCGGGGGCGTGGGCCGCCAGCTCCCGGTAGGTGCGGACGACTTCGGGCGCGGACTCGGGCAGGAAGAAGAGCATCGCGAAGCTCATCTCGGGCAGCTCGTGCAGCCGCAGGGTGAGCGAGGTCGCCACGCCGAAGTTCCCGCCGCCGCCGTGCAGCGCCCAGAACAGCTCCGGATGCGTCTCGGCGTCGGTGTGGACGTGTTTGCCGTCGGCGGTGATCAGCTCGGCCGCGAGGAGGTTGTCGCAGGCGAGCCCGAACTTCCGCTCCAGCCAGCCCGAACCGCCGCCGAGCGTGAACCCGCCGACGCCCGTGGTGGAGACCCGGCCGCCGGTGGTGGCCAGGTGGAAGGGCTGGGTCGCGTGGTCGAGGTGGCTCATGGTCGCGCCGCCCTCGACCCGTACGGTCATGTGCTCCGGGTCGGCGACGACCGCGTGCATCCGGCGCAGGTCGACGACGAGACCGCCGTCCACGACGGACGAGCCGGCGACGCTGTGCCCGCCGCCGCGCACGGCGATCGGCAGCTCGGTCTCCCGGCCGAAGAGGACCGCGTTGGCCACGTCCTCGGGCGTCGCGCACTGGGCGATGACGGCGGGGCGCCGGTCGATCATGCCGTTGTGGATCTTCCGGGCCTCGTCGTACCCGGCATCGCCCGGCACGAACACCTCACCGGCCAGATCCTCACGGAGCCCGGCCAGCGCCGCAGCCGGCACGTCCTTCTGGGGAGCCATGGAGAGCCCCCCTTCCTGAGGGGGGACAGGACCCTTTCAGCGTATTCCGGGGCGGCGAAGCCCGCGCCCCAAGCGCCGTCACGTCACTTCTTCGGTGACGCCCCTGAACGCCTCAGCCCCCGTACGCCCCGCTCGCCGTGAGCCGGAGGGCCGTGTCGATCAGAGGGACGTGGCTGAAGGCCTGGGGGAAGTTGCCGACCTGGCGTTGGAGGCGGGGGTCCCACTCCTCGGCCAGGAGGCCCAGGTCGTTGCGGAGGGCCAGGAGGCGCTCGAAGAGCTGGCGGGCCTCGTCGACGCGGCCGATCATCGCCAGGTCGTCGGCGAGCCAGAACGAGCAGGCGAGGAACGCGCCCTCGTCGCCCTCCAGGCCGTCCACGCCGGCCTCCTCGCCCGCCGTGGGGTAGCGCAGGACGAAGCCGTCCTCCGTGGACAGCTCCCGCTGGATCGCCTCGATCGTGCCGATGACCCGCTTGTCGTCCGGCGGCAGGAAGCCCATCTGCGGGATCAGCAGCAGCGAGGCGTCCAGCTCCTTGGAGCCGTACGACTGCGTGAAGGTGTTCCGCTCCTTGTCGTAGCCCTTCTCGCAGACGTCCCGGTGGATGTCGTCGCGCAGCGTGCGCCAGCGCTCCAGCGGGCCGTCCGCGTCCCCGGACTCGATCAGCTTGATCGTGCGGTCGACCGCCACCCAGGCCATGACCTTCGAGTGCACGAAGTGGCGGCGCGGGCCGCGCACCTCCCAGATGCCCTCGTCGGGCTGGTCCCAGTGGGTCTCCAGGTAGCGGATCAGCTTGAGCTGGAGGAGCGAGGCGTAGTCGTTGCGGGACAGGCCCGTCATGTGCGCCAGGTGCAGCGCCTCGGTGACCTCGCCGTAGACGTCCAGCTGGAGCTGGTTCGCCGCGCCGTTGCCGACCCGGACCGGGCCGGAGTTCTCGTATCCGGGCAGCCAGTCCAGCTCCGCCTCGCCGAGTTCGCGCTCGCCCGCGATCCCGTACATGATCTGCAGGTTCTCCGGGTCGCCCGCGACCGCGCGGAGCAGCCAGTCCCGCCAGGCGCGGGCCTCCTCGCGGTAGCCGGTGCGCAGCATCGAGGAGAGGGTGATCGCCGCGTCGCGCAGCCAGGTGTAGCGGTAGTCCCAGTTCCGTACGCCGCCGATCTCCTCGGGGAGGGACGTGGTCGGGGCGGCGACGATGCCGCCGGTCGGGGCGTAGGTGAGGGCCTTGAGGGTGATCAGGGAGCGGACGACCGCCTCGCGGTACGGGCCGTGGTACGTGCAGTGCTCCACCCACTCGCGCCAGAACTCCTCGGTCGCCTCCAGCGAGCCCTCGGGGTCCGGCAGGGCGGGCGGCTCCTTGTGCGAGGGCTGCCAGCTGATGGTGAAGGTGATCCGGTCGCCGGGGGTCACCGTGAAGTCGGAGTACGTGGTGAGGTGCTCGCCGTGGGTCTCGGCGTCGGTGTCCAGCCACACCGAGTCGGGTCCTGCGACCGCGACCGTGCGGTCGCCGACCTTGTGGACCCACGGCACCACGCGCCCGTAGCTGAACCGCATCCGCAGCGCGGAGCGCATCGGCACCCGGCCCGAGACGCCCTCGACGATCCGGATCAGCTGCGGCGCCCCGTCGCGCGGGGGCATGAAATCGGTCACCCGGACCGTGCCGCGCGGGGTGTCCCACTCGGACTCCAGGATGAGCGAGTCGCCGCGGTAGTGGCGTCGGTCGGCGGGCGCCGGGGGAGCGCCGTCGGGGCCGGCGGGGCCGACCCGCCAGAAGCCGTGTTCCTCGGTCCCGAGGAGTCCCGCGAAGACGGCATGCGAATCGAAGCGGGGCAGGCAGAGCCAGTCGACACTGCCGTCCCGGCAGACCAGGGCGGCGGTCTGCATGTCTCCGATGAGTGCGTAATCCTCGATGCGCCCGGCCACGTGCTCTCTCCAGATCGAACGGCCACGTCCGCCCCTCGGGGCGTTTCCTACTGATCAGCGGTCAACGGATGTTGACGATCGGCGGCAAGTGTCCGAGCAGGATACGACGCGTTTCGGCACGCTCTCGTAACGTCGTTGCGCCGATCGGGTGAGCATCCCTTGACGCCGCAGCCACCCGGCGCTTCCGGCGCACCCGGAGGGCGCGTAGCCGTCCGTGCGCGCCCGACTGCCCCGTGTGGCCGGAAGCGGTCTCCCGATGTCGCTGATACCCTGGTACCCCGTGGACCGGTGGGAAACGGCGACAGCCGAGCCCCCGCAACCGCAGCGACGGCACCCCCCGATTCTTCCGGAGGGCACGCCGGAACGCACCTCCAGAACGCGACCACGGGAGCCCCCTCTTGGCGATGCCGCCCAAAACCACGACGACCAAGCACATCTTCGTCACCGGGGGTGTCGCCTCCTCCCTCGGGAAGGGCCTGACCGCCTCCAGCCTGGGTGCGCTCCTCAAGGCGCGGGGCCTGCGGGTCACGATGCAGAAGCTCGACCCGTACCTGAACGTCGACCCCGGCACGATGAACCCGTTCCAGCACGGCGAGGTCTTCGTGACCAACGACGGTGCCGAGACGGACCTCGACATCGGCCACTACGAGCGCTTCCTCGACGTCGACCTCGACGGCTCGGCCAACGTCACCACCGGCCAGGTCTACTCCCAGGTGATCGCCAAGGAGCGGCGCGGCGAGTACCTCGGCGACACCGTCCAGGTCATCCCGCACATCACCAACGAGATCAAGTCGCGGATCCGCCGCATGGCCACCGACGACGTCGACGTGGTCATCACCGAGGTCGGCGGCACCGTCGGCGACATCGAGTCGCTGCCGTTCCTGGAGACCGTCCGTCAGGTCCGCCACGAGGTCGGCCGCGACAACGTCTTCGTCGTGCACATCTCGCTGCTGCCCTACATCGGCCCGTCCGGCGAGCTGAAGACCAAGCCGACCCAGCACTCCGTCGCCGCGCTGCGCAACATCGGCATCCAGCCGGACGCCATCGTGCTGCGCGCCGACCGTGACGTGCCCACCGCCATCAAGCGCAAGATCTCGCTGATGTGCGACGTGGACGAGGCCGCCGTCGTCGCCGCGATCGACGCCAAGTCGATCTACGACATCCCCAAGGTGCTGCACACCGAGGGCCTGGACGCCTACGTCGTGCGCAAGCTCGACCTGCCGTTCCGCGACGTGGACTGGACGACCTGGGACGACCTGCTCGACCGCGTCCACAACCCGGAGCACGAGGTCACGGTCGCGCTCGTCGGCAAGTACATCGACCTGCCCGACGCGTACCTCTCGATCACCGAGGCCATGCGGGCCGGCGGCTTCGCCAACAAGGCGCGGGTCAAGGTCAAGTGGGTCACCTCCGACGACTGCAAGACCGCGGCCGGCGCGAAGAAGCAGCTCGGTGACGTCGACGCCATCCTGATCCCCGGCGGCTTCGGCGACCGCGGTGTCAACGGCAAGATCGGCGCGATCCAGTACGCCCGCGAGAACAAGGTGCCGCTGCTCGGCATCTGCCTCGGCCTGCAGTGCATCGTGATCGAGGCCGCCCGCAACCTGGCCGACATCCCGGACGCCAACTCCACCGAGTTCGACGCGGCCACCGCGCACCCGGTCATCTCGACCATGGAGGAGCAGCTCGCGTACGTCGAGGGCGCCGGCGACCTCGGCGGAACGATGCGCCTGGGCCTGTACCCGGCGAAGCTCGCCGAGGGCTCCATCGTGCGCGAGGTCTACGGTGACCAGCCGTACGTGGACGAGCGCCACCGGCACCGCTACGAGGTGAACAACGCCTACCGCGCGGAGCTGGAGAAGAAGGCCGGTCTGGTCTTCTCCGGTACCTCTCCGGACAACAAGCTCGTCGAGTACGTCGAGTACCCGCGCGAGGTGCACCCCTACCTGGTCGCGACCCAGGCCCACCCGGAGCTGCGCTCGCGTCCGACGCGTCCGCACCCGCTCTTCGCCGGGCTGGTCAAGGCGGCCGTCGAGCGGAAGACGGCCAAGTAGGCCGAGGAGTTAACGTTGCCGGGGTACGCAGGCCTTGCCAGGGCCGGTACCCCGGCTTTCGTGTGTGTGGGAGGACGAACATGGAGTTGCAGGACAGCCCGGAGGAGTGGCGGGTCACCGCGACCACGACCCCGTTCCAGGGCGCCAAGACGAGCGTCCGCACGGACGAAGTGGTCATGCCCGACGGCTCCGTCGCGCGCCGCGACTACCAGGTCCACCCCGGTTCGGTGGCGGTCGTCGCCCTCGACGACGAGGACCGGGTGCTGCTCCTGAAGCAGTACCGGCACCCCGTGCGGCAGAAGCTCTGGGAGATCCCGGCCGGTCTCCTCGACGTACCCGGCGAGAACCCGCTGCACGCCGCCCAGCGCGAGCTGTACGAGGAGGCGCACGTCAAGGCCGAGGACTGGCGGGTCCTGACCGACGTCTACACGACACCCGGCGGCAGCGACGAGGCGGTGCGGATCTTCCTGGCACGCGACCTGTCCGAGGCGCAGGGCGAGCGGTACGAGGTCTCCGACGAGGAGGCCGACATGGAGCTGGCGCGGGTCCCGCTCGCCGAGGCCGTGCGCGGTGCGCTCGCGGGCGAGCTGCACAACAACTGCCTCGTCCTGGGCGTCCTTTCGCTGGTCGCCGCGCGTGCGGGCGACGGCCTCGACGCGCTCCGCCCGGCCGACGCGGAGTGGCCGGCCCGGCCGTTCGAGGCGTAGGCCTCGGGCGGGCGGTGCGGCCGGGGGTTCCGCCGGGGCGTGGAGGCCCTGGCCGCCTGCCGCCCGGCCGGTCCCATGGTCCGCCGGTGTGAACATCCGCTGATCCGATCGGGGGATTGTTCCGCCCTGCTCCGCCGGGTCCCGCGCACGCGCTGAACTACGCTCGGATCACCCGTGCGGAGACCCCCGCGGGATCGGCTCGTGCGCAGGTGGACGGGAGCGTGGCCCGTGACGGATCAGGCGGTGGCGGCGGGCGGGGTGCGGAACTTCTACGGCCGACAGCGGGAGTTGAAGGCGCTGCGCTCCGACATCGAGCGGACCGGACTCGACACCCTCGCCGGCCACAAGGCACCCCGCGCGCGCGTCCTCCTGATCGCCGGTCGCCCCGGTTCCGGGCGGACCGCGCTCGCCCACGAACTCGTCGCCGGACTCGCCACCGGCTACCCCGACGGGGTGTTCCGCGCCCGGCTCACCGAACCCGGCGGCACCCCGGTCCCCACCGCGCGGGCCGCCCAGGCCCTGCTGCGGGACCTCGGCGTCGACGAGCCGCCCGGCGCCGGCGAGGACGAGCTGACCGAACTCGTCCGCGCGGCCCTCGCCGACCGGCGGGCGGTCCTCGTCCTGGACGACTCCGTCGACGCCGAACAGGTCGACCCGCTGATCCCGGACAACCCCGACGCGCTCGTCGTCGCCGTCGCCACGGGACCGCTCACCGGCATCCCCGACGTCCGCCCCTGCACCCTCGGCGGCCTCGACCCCAAGTCGGCGATCGAGATGCTCACCGGCTACACCGGCTCCGTCCGGGTCACGGTCGACCCGCAGGCCGCCGAGAGCCTCGTCGAGGAGTGCGGCGGCCAGCCCGCCGCCGTCGTGCTGGCCGGCGGCTGGCTCGCCGCCCGCCCCAAGGCCTCCGTCGCCGACCTCGCCAAGCGACTGCGCGCCCTCTCCGGCGACCCGCTCTCCCGTGCGTTCCAGCTGGTCCACGACTCCCTGGCACAGCCGGCCGCCCGGATACTGCGCTACCTGACCCTCGCCCCGCTCGGCCGGGCCGACGCCCACACCGCCTCCGCCCTGGCCGGCTGCTCCGTCTCCGCGGCGGCGACCACCCTGGCCGGTTTCGTCGGGCTCGGGCTCGTCACGGAGGGGGAGGACGGCCAGTACGAGCTGCCCGGTCATCTCGTCCCGGCGCTCCGGGAGCAGTTGGAGGAGCGCGACCGCCCCGCCGAGGTGCAGCTCGCCCGCGCCCGGATGCTGGAGCGGACCGTACGGCTCCTCCAGTCCTGCCGGGCGGTCACCGAGCCCGAGGGGTCCCCGGCCCGCAAGAAGCTCGCCGGACTGCCGCGCGCCCTGCGTTTCCCGAACGTGCCCGCGGCCGCCGACTGGCTGCAGAGCCGGCGGCCCGTGCTCCTTGCCTCCGCCCGCCTCGCCGTCGCCGACGGCGAGCTCGACACCCTGGCCCGCCGGCTGGTCGCCGCCCTGGTCAGGGCCGAGACCGCGCACCGCGGCGCCGAGGCCGCCGCGCCCGAGCTGTACGGGCTGCACCAGCTGGTCCTGGACGTGGCCGAGCGGCGCGGACTGCACCGGGAGCGGGCCGCCGCGCTGCTCAATCTCGCCGATCTCGACGCCAGGACCGGTCGCACCCAGGACGCCCTGGCCCGCTACCGGGCCGCTCTGGACGCCGGACGGGCCGCGAACGACCCGTACGCGACCGGCCGCGCGATGGAATCCGTAGGCGGTTCCTACCAGGAGCTGGGGGACTGGCAGCGCGCCGCGGACTGGTACGGGCGGGCCCTCGCCCAGCGCCTCGCCCGGGACGAGCGGGCCGACCAGGCCCGGCTGTACGCCCGGCTCGGCGCGGTGCAGACCTACGCGGGCCGGTACGGCGAGGCGCTGCGGAACTGGCGCGCCGCCGCGGCGGGCTACCGGCGCCTGGCCGATCTCCCCGGCCACGCGCGGGCGTTGAGCGAGGCGGCCCGGGTCCAGGAGTACGCCGGACGGCCCGAGGAGTCCCTGCGGACCTGCGAGGAGGCGGTGGAGTGGGCCCGGCGCGCCCAGGACGTGCGGCTTCAGGCGGCGCTCCAGCTCCGGCTCGCCGACACCCTCGACCGGCTCGGGGACCCCGCGGCGGCCCGTTTGCACCGGTCCGCGGCCGAAAGACTCCTTGGAGGCGAGGCTTCCGCCTGCGAAATCCGCAGTGCTTCCGTCGAAGAATAATGCTTTGCAAGGCTAGACACGGGGAACTCCTTCATTAGACTGGGTGCGCCGCGATCGACCGCGGTCTGCCCCGGTGCGCCCCCTTGCATCCGGGTATGTATCGCAGTGCACCCCCGTTTCCCCCTGATTCAAGGACCGTGATCGACGATGAAGGTCGGCATCCCCCGCGAGGTCAAGAACAACGAGTTCCGCGTGGCCATCACCCCCGCCGGTGTCCACGAGCTCGTCCGCAACGGCCACCAGGTCTTCATCGAGCAGAACGCCGGTGTGGGTTCCTCGATCACGGACGAGGAGTACGTCTCCGCCGGTGCGCAGATCCTGCCCACCGCCGACGAGGTCTGGGCCACGGCCGACCTGCTCCTGAAGGTCAAGGAGCCCATCGCGGAGGAGTACCACCGCCTCCGCAAGGACCAGACCCTCTTCACGTACCTGCACCTCGCCGCCTCCCGCGAGTGCACGGACGCGCTGCTCGAGTCCGGCACCACCGCCATCGCCTACGAGACCGTCGAGACCGCGAACCGCGCCCTGCCGCTGCTCGCCCCGATGTCCGAGGTCGCGGGCCGGCTGGCCCCGCAGGTCGGCGCCTACCACCTGATGCGCTCCGTCGGCGGCCGCGGCGTCCTGCCCGGCGGCGTCCCCGGCACCCACGCCGGCGAGTGCGTCGTCATCGGCGGCGGCGTCTCCGGCTGGAACGCCACCCAGATCGCCGTCGGCATGGGCTTCCACGTGACCCTGCTCGACCGCGACATCAACAAGCTCCGCGAGGCCGACAAGATCTTCGGCACCAAGGTGAAGACGATCGTCTCCAACGCCTACGAGCTGGAGAAGGCCGTCATCGAGGCCGACCTCGTCATCGGCGCCGTCCTCATCCCGGGCGCCAAGGCCCCGAAGCTGGTCACCAACGAGCTCGTCGCCAAGATGAAGCCCGGAAGTGTCCTTGTCGACATTGCGATCGACCAGGGCGGCTGCTTCGAGGACTCGCACCCGACCACCCACGCCGAGCCGACCTTCCAGGTCCACGACTCGGTCTTCTACTGCGTCGCCAACATGCCGGGCGCGGTGCCGAACACCTCCACGTACGCCCTCACCAACGCCACGCTGCCCTACATCGTGTCGCTGGCGAACAACGGCTGGGTCGAGGCGCTGCGCCGCGACGCCGCCCTCGCCCTGGGCCTCAACACCCATGACGGCAAGGTGGTTTACAAGGAGGTCGCCGAGGCGCACGGCCTCGAGCACGTCGAGCTGACCACCCTCCTGGGCTGATCCTCCCCGGCGTCGCGTCAAGGCGCGCCGTCAACCTCACGCATCCGGCCGGACCTTGTGCACCAAGGTCCGGCCGGATGTGCGTCCGGCCACGTCCGGGGCGCCGTGCAACTCGCCTCGAACGTAACCCTTTAACCGTTTCGCACACCCCCGAAACGTGCGGATGCATCGCCGTGCACCCTTGACAGAGAGGTGTTCGGTTGCCGACACATCGGGCCGGGTCCGGCGGATTGTGTTGCTGCGGAGCGGTGACACGCCATAGAGTCGCCAACCGTCGGCATGGTGCCACGCTGACCTATCGATAAATGTTCCTGGTCACATCCAAGGAGGTAAGACGACTTGTGAATGAGTCGACATTTACTCCCGGGGGCGGACAGCCAGGAATCCCTGTCGGCTCCGTCGCCGTCCGGACGTTCGCGACCGCCGCGAACCACGAGACCCACGCGACGCTTCAGCCCGTGACGACAGCCCACACGATGAAGATGATGGACGGCCTACACGTGAACGCCACGGCCGGCAACGAGAGTGGCCGAGAGTCCACCCACTTCGCCGCCTACGACGAGGTGCCCGAGGGGCACTTCTACGACCCTGACGCCGAGTACGAGCCCGACCCGGAGTACGCGGCCACCCTCGCACCCGACGCTGCCCGTCAGCGCCGCGAGCGGATCGGCCCCACCGGACGGCCCCTGCCGTACTTCCCGATCCCGGGTCCGCTGACCGACCACGGCCCCGCGAAGATCATCGCGATGTGCAACCAGAAGGGCGGCGTCGGCAAGACCACGTCGACCATCAACCTGGGTGCCGCGCTCGCGGAGTACGGACGGCGGGTGCTGCTCGTCGACTTCGACCCGCAGGGAGCCCTGTCGGTCGGTCTCGGCGTCAACCCGATGGAGCTCGACCTCACCGTCTACAACCTGCTCATGGAGCGGGGCATGTCGGCGGACGAGGTGCTGCTCAAGACCGCCGTGCCCAACATGGACCTGCTGCCGAGCAACATCGACCTCTCGGCCGCCGAGGTGCAGTTGGTCAGCGAGGTCGCGCGCGAGTCGACGCTGCAGCGCGCCCTGAAGCCGCTGATGAACGACTACGACTACATCGTGATCGACTGTCAGCCCTCGCTCGGCCTGCTGACCGTGAACGCCCTGACGGCGGCTCACAAGGTCATCGTGCCGCTGGAGTGCGAGTTCTTCGCGCTGCGCGGTGTGGCGCTGCTGACCGAGACGATCGAGAAGGTCCAGGAGCGGCTCAACCCCGAGCTGGAGCTCGACGGCATCCTCGCCACGATGTACGACTCCCGTACGGTGCACAGCCGTGAGGTCCTGGCGCGGGTGGTCGAGGCCTTCGACGACCACGTCTACCACACGGTCATCGGCCGTACCGTGCGCTTCCCGGAGACCACGGTCGCCGGTGAGCCGATCACGACGTACGCGTCGAACTCGGTGGGTGCCGCCGCCTATCGTCAGCTCGCCAGGGAGGTGCTCGCCCGGTGTCACGCCGAGTGAGTCTGCCCGGCGCCGACGAACTGTTCCGTACGACCGGGGGGATGGCGCTGCAGTCCTCCTCGCCCCGTGGCCGGGTACCGGCTCCCGCGGGTGAGAGCGACACGGAGGCCGCGGAGGGCGCGGCTTCCGGCTCGGGCAGCGGCGCCGGGTCCGGGTCCGCCCCGGGTCCCGCTGCCGGCTCGGCCTCCGCCGAGCACTCGACGGCGCAGTCCGCCGAGCAGCCCGAGTCGCGGTCACGCGCCGCGGAGTCCCCGGCTCCCGTGCCGGCGCCGGCCGCCCAGGCGCGCAGGCGCGGGCGGTCGCCGAACCGGCGGCCGAGCGGGCGCGAGCGGCACGACGAGAAGATCACGGTCTACGTCTCCGCCGAGGAGCTGATGGACCTGGAGCACGCCCGTCTGGTGCTCAGGGGCGAGCACGGCCTGGCCGTGGACCGGGGCCGGATCGTGCGCGAGGCGGTCGCGGTGGTCCTCGCCGACCTGGAGTCCCGGGGCGACGCGAGCATCCTCGTGCGCCGCCTGCGCGGTCGCTGAGGGTAGCCTGCGGGCTGCGAAGCCCCCTGCCCCTCTCTGGACCCCGATGCCCCCACCCCCTGCCGAAACGTCCCGCCCGCCGCGCCGCCGCGCCCTGGGCCAGGGCCCTGGCACGGGCACGCCCCGACCCGCGGGGCCCGAGGCCCCAGAGGCACCCGAGGTCTCCGGGGCCGGCCCGGTCCCGGAGGAGCCGACGGAGGCCGCCGAGGCCCCCTTGCCCGCCGACGGGCCGCCCGCCGACGGGCCGGAAACACCGTGGGCCACCGAGCCCCCGGCAGCGGCGGCACAGGACCCGGCGGAGACCGAACCCGAAGCGCTCGCGGACGCCCCTGCGGCGGCCGTCGCGGAGCCCGTCGAACCGTCGGTCTCCACGACGCCGTCGCGCCCCGAGGGGGCCGGCGACGACGGGCGGTTCACCGTTCGGCTGGCGAACTTCGAGGGGCCCTTCGACCTCCTGCTCCAGCTCATCTCGAAGCACAGGCTGGACGTCACCGAGGTCGCCCTCTCCAAGGTCACCGACGAGTTCATGGCGCACATCCGGGCCATGGGTCCCGACTGGGACCTCGACCAGACCACCGAGTTCCTCGTCGTCGCCGCGACCCTGCTCGACCTCAAGGCCGCCCGGCTGCTGCCCGCCGCCGAGGTGGAGGACGAGGCCGACCTCGCGCTCCTGGAGGCGCGGGACCTGCTCTTCGCACGCCTGCTCCAGTACCGGGCGTACAAGCAGATCGCGGCGATCTTCGAGGACCGCTGGCAGACCGAGGGCCGGCGCCACCCCCGTACCGTCGGTCTGGAGGCGCACCACGCCGAGCTGCTCCCCGAGGTCGTCATCTCCATCGGCGCCGAGGGCTTCGCCAAGCTCGCCGTGAAGGCCATGCAGCCCAGGGCCAAGCCGCAGGTGTACGTCGACCACATCCACGCCCCCCTGGTCAGCGTCCGCGAGCAGGCCGGTCTCGTCGTGGCCCTGCTGCGCGAGCGCGGGAGCGTCAGCTTCCGGGAGCTCGCCGAGGACGCCGCCGACACCCTCACCGTCGTCGCCCGCTTCCTCGCCCTCCTGGAGCTCTACCGGGAGAAGGCCGTCGCCCTCGACCAGGAGGACGCGCTCGGCGAGCTGACCGTCACGTGGGTCGGCGGGGAGCAGGACGCCCAGGTCACCGACGAGTTCGACCACGTAGTGGAGGAGAAGGCGTGAGCGAGACCGAGCACGACCTCAAGCCCGCCCTCGAAGCCGTCCTCATGGTCGTCGACGAGCCGGCCACCGAGGTCCACCTGGCCAAGGTCCTGGAGCGGACCCCGCGCGAGGTCGGCGACGCCCTGCGCGAGCTGGCCGACGAGTACACCGTCCAGCGGCGCGGCTTCGAGCTGCGGCTCGTCGCGGGCGGCTGGCGCTTCTACTCCCGTCCGGAGCACGCCGCCGCCGTCGAGGCGTTCGTCCTCGACGGCCAGCAGGCCCGGCTCACCCAGGCGGCCCTGGAGACCCTCGCCGTCGTCGCGTACCGCCAGCCGGTGAGCCGTTCCCGCGTCTCCGCCGTGCGCGGAGTGAACTGCGACGGGGTCATGCGCACCCTCCTTCAGCGCGGTCTCGTGGAGGAGGCGGGCGCGGAACCCGAAACAGGTGCGATCCTGTACAGGACGACGAACTACTTCCTGGAGCGGATGGGCCTGCGCGGCCTTGAGGAGCTCCCGGAGCTCGCGCCCTTCCTCCCCGAGGCGGACGCGATCGAGGCGGACACGCTGGAAGGGGTCCCGTCGTTCGATCCGGATCTCCCGGACCGCGAAGACGAAGACGACAAGACGACGGACATTTGATGCGAAGCAGCAGCGGCAGGAACAGCGGAAACAACGGCGGGAGCCGTGGTGGCAACAGCGGTGGCCGCGGCAATTACCGGGGCGCCGGCAACAGCCGTGACGACCGGCAGGGCGGCGGCAGTGGTGGCAGTGGTGGCGGCGGTCGCCCGCGCAAGCCGCGTCCCGAGGAGCGCCAGTACGACGTGAGCGGCCCCTCCGACGGCCCCAGGCGCGGCCGTGGCGCGGCCGCCCGCGGCGGCGCCAAGGGCGGACCGAAGCAGTCCCCGCAGCGCGGTGGCGGGCGTACGGCCCCGGCGCGCTCGCGCGAGTACGACGCCCGCGCCGAGGAGCGCAACAGGGAGCGGTACGCGAACAAGCCGGAGGTGAAGCTCCCGAAGACCTTCCCCGGCGCCGAGCAGGAGGGCGAGCGGCTGCAGAAGGTGCTGGCCAGGGCCGGCATGGGCTCGCGGCGTGCCTGCGAGGAGCTCATCGAGCAGGCCAGGGTCGAGGTCAACGGCGAGATCGTGCTCGAGCAGGGCATGCGCGTGGACCCGGAGAAGGACGAGATCAAGGTCGACGGTCTGACCGTGGCGACCCAGTCGTACATCTTCTTCGCGCTGAACAAGCCGGCCGGTGTCGTCTCCACCATGGAGGACCCCGACGGCCGCCAGTGCCTCGGCGACTACGTCACCAACCGTGAGACGCGGCTGTTCCACGTCGGCCGGCTCGACACCGAGACCGAGGGCATCATCCTCCTCACCAACCACGGTGAGCTGGCCCACCGCCTCACGCACCCGAAGTACGGCGTGAAGAAGACCTACCTGGCCGCCATCACAGGACCGCTGCCCCGCGAGGTCGGCCGGCGGCTCAAGGACGGCATCCAGCTGGAGGACGGCTACGCCCGCGCCGACCACTTCCGCGTCGTGGAGCAGATCGGCAAGAACTACCTGGTCGAGGTCACGCTGCACGAGGGCCGCAAGCACATCGTGCGCCGCATGCTCGCCGAGGCGGGCTTCCCGGTCGAGAAGCTGGTCCGCACGGCCTTCGGGCCGATCGCGCTCGGCGACCAGAAGTCCGGCTGGCTGCGCCGCCTGACCAACACCGAGGTCGGCATGCTGATGAAGGAAGTCGGCATGTAGTCCGTACACGCCCGACACGAAGAGGCCCGTGACCGCTCGGCGGTCGCGGGCTTCTTCGTACTTGTGGGCGAAGCCCGCAGACCTTTATAGTCAACATGACTCTTAAGGAGGTGGGCGTGAGCCTCGCCGACGTACTCGAACCCCTGCAGCAGCCGCTCTTCACCCTGCTCGACACCCCGGTCAGCTGGACCGAGGTGCTCGGCTTCGGCAGCGGGGCGCTCTGCGTCTGGCTGGTCGCCCGCCAGCACCTCGCCAACTGGCCCGTCGGCATCGCCAACAACCTCTTCTTCGTCCTGCTCTTCACGCAGGCGGGTCTGTACGCCGACGCGGGCCTCCAGATCGTCTTCATCACCCTCGCCGTGTACGGCTGGTGGACCTGGACCCACGGGGGTGGACCAGGCTCCGGCACCCTCCCGGTGCGCCGCACCACGCGCGCCGAATGGACCTGGCTGCTCACGGCGGGGGTGGTGGGGACCCTCGGCCTCACCCTGCTCCTCGACCGCGCGACCGACTCGACCGTCCCGTTCTGGGACGCCCTGACGACCGCGCTCTCCCTCATGGCGACCTACGGCCAGTGCCGCAAGCGCCTGGAGTCCTGGTGGCTCTGGATCGCCGCCGACGTCGTGTACGTGCCGCTGTACGCGTACAAGGAGCTGTACCTGACCGCCCTGCTGTACGTCGGCTTCATGACGCTCTGCGTCCTCGGCCTGCGCGGCTGGAGCCGCGACCTCGCCGCCCGCGGCCGTACGGTCGAGAGGGAGGCGGTCGCATGAAGCGCTACGGACACGGCCTGGTCCTCGGCAAGTTCTATCCGCCGCACGCAGGCCACCACCACCTCGTCCGCACCGCCCGCGACCGGTGCGAGCGCCTCACCGTGCTCGTCTGCGCCTCCTCCGTGGAGAGCCTGACCCTGGACGAGCGCGTGGCCTGGATGCGCGAGGTCCACCCCGACGCGCTGGTCGTGGGGGCCGTCGACGACATCCCCGTCGATCTGCACGACCCCGATGTGTGGGAGGCCCACATGGCGGTCTTCCGGGGCGCGGTGCGCGAGCCGGTCGACGCCGTCTTCACCTCCGAGCCGTACGGGGAGGAGCTGGGCCGTCGCTTCGGCGCCGACGCCGTCTGCGTCGACCCGGACCGCACTCTCTTCCCCGTCTCCGGCACCGGCGTCCGCAAGGACCCCGTCGGCTCCTGGGACTTCCTCGAAGCCCCGGTGCGCGCCGCGCTCACCCGTCGCGTGGTGGTCCTCGGCGCGGAGTCCACCGGCACGACCACGATGGCCCGCGCCCTCGCCGAGTACTACCGGGCCCGCGGCGGGGTCTGGGCGCGCACGCGCTGGGTGCCCGAGTTCGGCCGCGAGTTCAGCGAGCTCAAGCTCGCCGAGCTGCGGGCCCTGCGCCCCGAGGCCGGCTGGGAGGACGTGTCCTTCCACTCCGAGGACTTCCCGCTCATCGCGCTGCGCCAGGCCGAGCGGGAGGAGGAGGCGGCCCGGACCGGCTCGCCGGTCCTCTTCTGCGACACCGACGCCTTCGCCACCACCATCTGGCACGAGCGGTACATGGGCACCACGAGCCCCGCGACCGGCGAGATCGCCGCGCGCGGTCGGCAGCACCTGTGGCTGCTCACCGACCACCGGGGGGTCGCCTTCGAGGACGACGGGCTGCGCGACGGGGAGCACCTGCGGCCCTGGATGACGGCCCGTTTCCACACCCAGCTCGCCCACACCGGGCGCCGCACGGCCCTGCTCACCGGACCGCACGAGGAACGCCTCGCCGCGGCGGTCGCCGCCGTGGACGCGCTGCTCGCCGAGGGCTGGGACCTCGCCGATCCTCTTCCGGAGCGCCGATGAACCCCACCCCGACCGCGCACGGCTACGACGCCCGTGCCTTCGAGCCTTTCGCCCTCACCGCGGACCTGGCCGTCTTCACGATCCGCCACGAGCAGCTGCACGTCCTGCTCGTGGAACGCGGCCAGGAGCCGTACGCGGGGGTCTGGGCGCTCCCCGGCGGCTTCGTCCTGCCGCGCGAGTCCGCCGAGTCCGCCGCCCGCCGCGAACTGGCCGAGGAGACCGGACTGTCCGACGCCACCGTCTCCGGGCTCCACCTCGAACAGCTGCGGACGTACAGCGAACCGGACCGCGACCCGAGGATGCGGGTCGTCTCCGTCGCCTTCGCCGCCCTCGTCCCCGACGCCCCGGAACCGCGCGGCGGCGGCGACGCGGCGCACGCCCAGTGGGTGCCGTACGGGCGCCGGGCGTCCGGGGCGCCGCTCGCCTTCGACCACGACCGGATCCTCGCCGACGCGCACGACCGCGTCGGCGCCAAGCTCGAGTACACCGGTCTCGCCACCGCCTTCTGCCCGCCCGAGTTCACCCTCGGCGAGCTGCGGCAGGTGTACGAGACCGTCTGGGGCGTCGAACTCGACCGCCCCAACTTCCGGCGCAAAGTCCTCACCACGCCCGGCTTCGTCCAGGCCGTGGAGGGACCGCCGCGCCTCACCGGCGGACGGGGGAAACCGGCCGCTCTCTACCGGGCGGGGGAGGCCACGGCCCTCCACCCGCCGTTGCTGCGACCGGAGGGACGATCCACATGACCCAGCCCATGACACAGCGCGCGACCAAGCAGGGCGCCACCGGCGCCTTGATCGGGCTTGCGCTCGGGGACGCGCTCGGCTTCCCGACCGAGTTCCACGACGTGCCCGCGATCCTGGCGAAGTCCGGACCCTGGAGGTCCATGGAGCTGCCGGTGCAGCGCGGCACCGCGTACATCACGGACGACACCCAGATGACGCTCGCCCTGGCGCGCGGCATCAGGACCGCCATGGACCGGGGCGTGCTCGCCCCGCAGTCGATGGAGCCGCCGGTCCGGGAGGAGTTCGTCGCCTGGTACCACTCCCCGGACAACAACAGGGCGCCCGGCAACACCTGTCTGAGCGCCTGCGACCTCCTCGACGGCGACCGGGTGTGGCAGGACGCCAGCCAGATCCACTCCAAGGGATGCGGCGCCAACATGCGCGTGGCGCCGCTCGGGCTCGTGCCCGGACTGAGCGAGGAGCAGCGGGCCGGCGCGGCCCAGCTCCAGGCGGCCCTGACCCACGGCCACCCCACCGCGCTCGCCGCCTCCGACCTGACCGCCCGCGCCGTGTACCTGCTCGCCCAGGGCGTCGACCCGACGGGCCTGGTGGGGCACCTGCGCTCGTACGCGTACGAGAACCGGTCCGTGTACCGGGAGAGCTGGCTCGGCGACCTGTGGACCCGCTCCCAGGACCCGTCGGCCCGGCACTTCGCCGAGCGCGGCTGGGACGAGTGCCTGGCGGTCCTGGAACGCCTCGACGCCGTCCAGCGCACCGCGGACCCGGAGCTCGACCCCTGCACCTACACGGGCGACGGCTGGATCGCCGAGGAGGCCCTCGCCACCGGCCTGCTCTGCTTCCTGCTCTTCCCCGAGGAGCCCCTCACCGCCCTCCGCCGGGCCGCCTGCACCCGCGGCGACTCCGACTCGATCGCCTGCCTGGCGGGTGCCTTCGCGGGCGCGCACCTGGGCGCGGGGGCATGGCCGAAGGAGTGGGAGGAGCAGGTCGAGCACCGCTCCGAACTCCTCACGTTCGGTGCCCTCTGGGACGCGTGAGCCGGGACTGGGAAGCTGGGGCCATGACCGTAGCCCTGGTACCGCAAGTCGACCTCTCCGCCGTCGTCGCGGAACAGCCCGATCCTCCCCCTACGCCCTGCGGGCGTGGGGGGACCCCCAGCTCTTCGCCACCGTCTCGGGGGCGCACCTGTACGGATTCCCGTCCCGCGACTCGGACGTGGACCTGCGCGGTGTGCACCTGCTGCCGGTGGCGGGGCTGATCGGGCTGCGCGAGCCCGAGGAGACCCGCAGCCGGATGTGGGACCGGGACGGCGTGGAGATGGACCTCGTCACGCACGACCTGCGCAAGTTCGTCCGGCTCATGCTGCGCCGCAACGGATACGTACTGGAGCAGCTGCTCTCCCCGTTGGTGGCCCACACCTCGGAGGCACACTCCGAACTCGTCGCCCTGGCACCCGATGTGCTCACCCACCACCACGCCCATCACTACCGTGGATTCGCCGCGACACAGTGGCGGCTCTTCGAGAAGACGGAGGAGCTGAAGCCGCTGCTCTACACCTTCCGGGCGCTGCTCACCGGCATCCACCTGATGCGCTCCGGCGAGGTCCAGGCCCATCTGCCCACGCTGCTCGGGGAGGTCGCCGAGGCGCCCGCCTACGGGGCGGAGCTGATCGCCGCCAAGGCGGACGCCGAGCACGGGCTCGCCGAGGTGGACCTGGTCCGGGTCCGGGAGGACGTGGAGGCGCTGCACGGGGTGCTGGACGCCGCGCACGCGGCGACGGCGCTCGGGGACGCGCCCAAGGCCCAGGAGGCACTGCACGACCTCGTCGTACGGGTGCGGCAGGACGGCGTCCTGGGCCGCTAGGCCCCCAGGGCGCGCAGGGCCGAGGCGCGGCGCGCGCGGATCAGGAAGTCCTCGACGCGGCCGTGGTCCGGGGCGGCCGGCAGCGGCGAACCGCTCGCGGCCGCGTCGGCCTCCTCGGTGAGCCGGTTCATCCAGGTCTCGACCTCCGCCCACGGCACCTCGCCGCGCTTCACCGCCAGGAGGCGGTCGCGGTCGGTGCCGACGTGGATGGTCAGCTCACCGGTGCGCAGCAGGTCGCGGCAGCTCATCAGGAGCCGCAGCAGGTGCATCGCGTGCTTCCAGCGCGGACGGCCGTACTGGCGGACGTCCGCGTCGAGCTTCCTGCGCTGCCCGCCCGCGTACCGGACGAAGGTCTGGTGCGCCCGGCGGGAGAGGAAGGCCTCGCGCAGCGCGACCAGCTCGCGGCCGGTGTCGTCGATGTGCTCGACGACGGGGGAGTGCAGGCACTCCAGGACGTTCGGGTTCGCGCGCAGCGCCAGCTCACAGAATCGTTCCAGCTCCCAGCTGAACTGCTCCTCGGCCGGCCCCTCCACCTGCGCCGGCGGCTTGTCGAAGCGCCAGAACAGCGGGGTCGGGGCGAGGAAGACACCCCGGCGGTCGGTGTCGCTGTCCTCGGTCTCCAGACCGAAGGCACGCGACCCCATGACGCAGGAGTAGATCGTGTGGTCGCGCACCAGGTCTGCCGAAGTCATGCGGGTCAGGCTACGCGAGGGTGATGTTGTCCCCCGACACGGTGATCTCCTCGGCCGGGAGCGGGCGCGTGGCCGGCCCGTTGACCACCGAGCCGTCCGTGATGCGGAACTTGGAGCCGTGGCACGCGCAGTCGATCGTGCCGTTCTCGACCTTGGCGACGATGCAGCCCTGGTGGGTGCAGATCGCCGAGAAGGCCTTGAAGTCACCGGCAGTGGGCTGGGTGACGACGACCTTCTCCTCCTTGAAGATCGTGCCGCCGCCGACCGGGACGTCGGTCGTGCTCGTCAGGGCGTCGCCGCCCGGAGCCGTGGGCGGCGGCACGGCGGTCTCCGACGCCGAGGCGGTCGGCTCGGCCGTGGTGGCCGGGCCGCTCGGCGTCGGGCTCTCGGTCGTCCCGCCGTTGTCGCCGTCGGAGCCGCAGCCGGTGGCGAGCACGGCGACGGAACCCGCCCCGGCGAGGAGCACGGTACGGCGGTTCGTGGCTTCAGGATTCATGCCGTACAGCTTGGCCGCGGGCCCCGCCCCGGGTGGGCAACACGCCCTATGCCCAGGGCGTCAGCTCCCTCGCACGGCCGTCGGAGTCCCGGCGCACCTCCAGGAGGCCCGTGACGGCCGCCCGTTCGATCGGCCCGTACACGTGCGGGAAGAGCGCGTCCTCCGAGCCCTCCCAGCGCACCTCGGCGCCCAGCAGGCGCTCGTCGACGACCAGGACGAGCAGCGGTCCCGGCACCCCCCGGTAGTGCGCGTCCGCGACCGTCAGGGCCGCGTGCTCGTCCGGCGAGCAGTGCACGAAGCCCTCAGAGGCCAGCGAGGGCGGGGCGTAGGGGAGTTCGGGATCGGCGGACCATTCGTCCAGCGGTACGACGTGCAGCAGCATGCCGACAGTTGTACCGCGCCTCCCGTCGGCGCCGGATACCCCGAGTGGCGGAAGGGGGTGGTCTGGGTGACATTGGCCGTGTTCCGTACCGGAGTGAAAGGCAGGACCATGGCTGGAAACGATCTCGGCAGTCTGCTCGGCGGCCTCCTGGGCGGCGGCGGTCAGCAGGGCGCCGGCGGCGGCAACATCCTCGGCTCGCTGCTCGGCGCGCTGATGGGCGGCGGCGCGGGCGGTGGCGCGGGCGGCGGCTCCAACCCGCTCGGCGGGCTGATGGAGATGCTGACCAGGTCGGGCCTCGCCGACCAGGCCCAGTCCTGGGTCGGCAACGGCCAGAACCAGCCCGTCAGCGGCGCCCAGATCGCCGAGGCGCTCCCGGACGAGGCCCTGCAGAAGGTCGCCCAGGAGAACGGGGTCAGCCCCCAGCAGGCCGCCGACGAGATCGCCCACCTCCTGCCGCAGGCCGTCGACAAGCTGACCCCCTCGGGCCAGGTGCCGTCGGGCTCCCTGGAGGACCTCATCAAGGCACAGCAGCTCTGACCCGGCCCACCCCGCGGCGGCCCCCTCGTCTCGGAGGGCGGTCGCCGCGACGGGCTGTCCGCGCGGCTGACTAGGCTGATCGGAGCACTCTCGCACCGAGCGCGCGGGTCATGGGCAGGTCAGGTAAGGAGCACGACGTGGCGGTACGAGCGGTCCGAGGCGCCGTCCAGCTGGAACGGGACGACGCCGGGCACATGAGCGAGCAGGTCGAGGAGCTGCTCACCGCCGTCCTCGAACGCAACGGCCTTGACCCCGACGACCTGATCAGCATCTGGTTCACCGCCACGCCCGATCTGCACAGCGACTTCCCGGCCGCCGCGGCGCGCCGCATCGGCATCGTCGACGTGCCGCTGATCTGCGCGCAGGAGCTGGACATCGAGGGTGCCATGCCGAGGGTCGTCCGACTCCTCGCGCACATCGAGTCGGAGCTGCCCAAGTCCGCGATCGCGCACGTCTACCTCGGTGCCGCGGCCGCCCTGCGCAAGGACATCGCCCAGTGAGAACCGCGCTCGTCATCGGAACCGGCCTGATCGGCACCTC
Source organism: Streptomyces sp. NPDC014870 (assembly GCF_043081505.1). Taxonomy (NCBI): domain Bacteria; kingdom Bacillati; phylum Actinomycetota; class Actinomycetes; order Kitasatosporales; family Streptomycetaceae; genus Streptomyces; species Streptomyces sp. NPDC014870. Next base: position 457,351 of record NZ_JBIBWQ010000007.1, on the reverse strand, counting down.
GGCGGCGCTCGCGCTGGCCGGCCGCGGCATCGCCGTCCACCTCCGCGACCACGACCCCGCCCGTGCCCGCACGGCCGCCGCGCTCGGCGCCGGCACGGACGAGGCGCCCGAGGGACCCGTCGACCTCGCGATCGTCGCCGTACCCCCGGCGCACGTGGCCGCCACCCTGGCCGCCGCCATGCGCGAGGGCGTCGCGCGCGGTTACCTCGACGTCGCCAGCGTCAAGGGCGGCCCGAAGCGGGAGTTGGAGACGCTCGGCCTCGACCTCACCGCCTACATCGGCACGCACCCGATGTCCGGCAAGGAGCGCTCCGGACCGCTGGCCGGCACCGCCGACCTCTTCGAGGGGCGCCCCTGGGTCCTCACCCCGACCCGCGACACCGACACCGAGGTCCTGAACCTGGCCCTGGAGCTGGTCGCGCTCTGCCGCGCCGTCCCGGTCGTCATGGACGCGGACGCCCACGACCGCGCGGTCGCCCTCGTCTCGCACACCCCGCAGCTGGTCTCCTCGATGGTCGCCGCCCGACTGGAGGAGGCCGACGAGACGGCGGTACGGCTCTGCGGGCAGGGCATCCGCGACGTCACCCGGATCGCCGCCTCCGACCCGCGCATGTGGGTCGAGATCCTGTCGGCGAACCCCGGACCCGTCGCCGACGTCCTCGCGGGCGTCGCGGCCGACCTGGACGAGACCGTCCGGGCGCTCCGCTCGATCCAGTCCTCCGACGAGGACAAGCGGCGCGAGGGCACCGACGGCGTCGAGGACGTCCTGCGCCGGGGCAACGCCGGGCGCGCCCGGGTCCCGGGCAAGCACGGCGCCGCCCCGACGACGTACGAGACCGTCGCCGTCCTCATCAGCGACCAGCCGGGCGAGCTGGCGCGCATCTTCGCCGACGCGGGCCGCGCGGGCGTCAACATCGAGGACGTCCGCATCGAGCACGCGACCGGGCAGCAGGCGGGTCTGGTCCAGCTCATGGTGGAGCCGTCGGCCGCGCCCACGCTCGGCGCGGCGCTGCGGGAGCGGGGCTGGGCGCTGCGGGCGGGGTGACCGGGAGGCCCTCAGCGGGGTGACCGGGGCCGCCCTCAGGGGTACTCGGCCGGACGGGTGGCCGGGACTCGGTAACCTTGGGGTGGCCCCCCGCGTTCCGCGAGGCCTCTCCGCTCACCCCAGGAAGGTGTTCCCCACCGTGGAAACCGTGATCGTCGCCATCGACGGGCCCTCCGGCACGGGCAAGTCGAGCACCTCGAAGGCGGTTGCCGCCAAGCTGGGGCTGAGCTACCTCGACACCGGCGCGCAGTACCGGGCCATCACCTGGTGGATGATCAGCAACGGCGTCGACGTCCACGACACCGAGGCCGTCGCCAACGCCTCCTCCAAGCCCGTGATCGTCTCCGGCACGGACCCGTCCCGGCCGACGATCACGGTCGACGGCGCCGACGCCGCCGGACCCATCCGTACCGAAGAGGTCACCTCGAAGGTCAGCGCCGTCAGCGCCGTCCCGGAGGTGCGGGCGCTGATCACGGAACTGCAGCGGTCCATCGCGCGGAACGCCGAGGGCGGCATCGTCGTCGAGGGCCGGGACATCGGCACCACCGTCCTGCCCGACGCCGACCTCAAGATCTTCCTCACCGCGTCCCCCGAGGCCCGTGCCGCCCGCCGCTCCGGCGAGCTCAAGGGCGTCGACGTGGCCGCCACCCAGCAGGCCCTGATCAAGCGGGACGCGGCGGACTCCAGCCGCAAGACCTCCCCGCTCGCCAAGGCCGACGACGCCGTCGAGGTCGACACCACCGACCTCACGCTCGACCAGGTCATCGAGTGCGTCGTCACGCTGGTGGAGGAGAAGAGGGCGGCCGCGAAGTGACCCAGCCCTCCGCGAAGGGCGCCGCCGTCGGGCGTGGCATCGGCATCGGGCTGATGTACGGCCTGTGGAAGCCGCGCGTCCTCGGCGCCTGGCGGGTGCCGGCCGCCGGACCCGTCATCCTCGCCGTCAACCACGCGCACAACATCGACGGCCCCATGCTCATGGGCACGGCCCCCAGGCCGGTCCACTTCCTGATCAAGAAGGAAGCCTTCGTCGGGCCCCTCGGGCCCTTCCTGGAGGGCATCGGGCAGCTCAAGGTCGACCGGGACAGCACCGACCGGAACGCGATAGGCAACGCACTCGCGGTCCTGGAGCACGGCGGAGTCCTCGGGATCTTCCCCGAGGGCACCCGCGGTGAAGGAGACTTCGCCTCCCTGCGCGCGGGCCTGGCCTACTTCGCCGTCCGCAGCGGCGCGCCGATCGTCCCGGTGGCGGTGCTCGGAAGTTCCGAGCGCTCCGGACGGTTGGTCAAGGCGCTGCCTCCGCTGCGCAGCCGCGTCGACGTCGTCTTCGGCGAGGCCTTCGAGGCGGGCGACGGCACCGGCCGGCGCACCCGCAAGGCGTTGGACGAGGCCACCGTACGCATTCAGGAGCGGCTGACCGGCCACCTGAAAAACGCCAGGCGCCTCACCGGGCGCTGAGCGACACTCTCAGTAGTGGGCCCGGCGGATCGGACCGCCGAAGACCCACCGACCACGAATGATCAAGGAACGGACTTCATGAACGACCAGCACGACCACGGGGCACTTGGCGACGCCGAGTACGCGGAGTTCATGGAGCTCGCCGCGGAAGAGGGCTTCGACGTCGAGGATGTCGAAGGCGCGATCGAGGAGGCCGGGCACGGCCCGCTCCCCGTCCTTGCCGTCGTCGGCCGCCCCAATGTCGGCAAGTCGACCCTGGTGAACCGGATCATCGGCCGCCGCGAGGCCGTCGTCGAGGACAAGCCCGGCGTCACCCGCGACCGCGTCACCTACGAGGCCGAATGGGCCGGCCGCCGCTTCAAGGTCGTCGACACCGGCGGCTGGGAGCAGGACGTCCTCGGCATCGACGCCTCCGTCGCCGCCCAGGCGGAGTACGCCATCGAGGCCGCCGACGCCTGTGTCTTCGTCGTCGACGCCACCGTCGGCGCCACCGACACCGACGAGGCCGTCGTCAAGCTGCTGCGCCGGGCCGGCAAGCCCGTCGTCCTGTGCGCCAACAAGGTCGACGGCCCCTCCGGCGAGGCCGACGCGACCGCCCTGTGGTCGCTCGGCCTCGGCGAGCCGCACCCGGTCTCCTCGCTGCACGGCCGCGGTACCGGCGACATGCTCGACGCCGTCCTGGAGGCCCTGCCCGAGGCGCCCGCGCAGACCTTCGGCAACGCCATCGGCGGCCCCCGCCGTATCGCCCTCATCGGCCGTCCGAACGTCGGCAAGTCCTCGCTCCTGAACAAGGTCGCCAACGAGGACCGGGTCGTCGTCAACGAGCTGGCCGGCACCACCCGCGACCCGGTCGACGAGCTGATCGAGCTCGGCGGCAAGGTCTGGAAGTTCGTCGACACCGCCGGCATCCGCAAGAAGGTCCACCTCCAGGAGGGCGCGGACTACTACGCCTCCCTGCGCACCGCCGCCGCGGTCGAGAAGGCCGAGGTCGCCGTCGTCCTCATCGACACCACCGACAACATCTCGGTCCAGGACCAGCGCATCATCACGATGGCCGTGGAGTCGGGCCGTGCGCTCGTCATCGCGTACAACAAGTGGGACGAGCTGGACGAGGAGCGGCGCTACTACCTGGAGCGCGAGATCGAGACCGAGATGCAGCAGGTCTCCTGGGCGCCCCGGGTCAACGTCTCCGCCAAGACCGGCCGCCACATGGAGAAGCTCGTCCCGGCGATCGAGACCGCGCTCGCCGGCTGGGAGACCCGCGTCCCCACCGGCCGGCTGAACGCCTTCCTCGGCGAGCTGGTCGCCGCCCACCCGCACCCGGTCCGCGGCGGCAAGCAGCCCCGCATCCTCTTCGGCACGCAGGCGGGCACCAAGCCGCCCCGCTTCGTGCTCTTCGCCTCCGGCTTCATCGAGGCCGGCTACCGCCGCTTCATCGAGCGCCGGCTGCGCGAGGAGTTCGGCTTCGAGGGCACGCCGATCCACATCTCGGTGCGGGTCCGCGAGAAGCGCGGCCGGAAGAAGTAGCAGGCCGCACGGCGGTACGGACAACGGCGGAGGGCCGGGGCGATCTGCCCCGGCCCTCCGCCGTTGTCCAAGGGTCCGTCCCGCTCGGTCCTACAGCCCCCTGCGGGGCCCCGGCGGAAGTGCCGCCGGGACGTGGTGCTGCGCCGACCACGCCGTCGGGTGCGCCGTGTACCGGTGTCCCTGGCTCCCGTGGTTCCCGTAGAGACCCGTGCTCACCGGCGTCCCGAAGGCCCGGAAGCCGAGGTCCTCCTCGCCGCTGCGATCACCCGGCAGCGCGCGGAACGACCGGCGGTACTCCGAGTACAGCGCGTCGTAGATCGGCGTCGCCGACTGGCCTCCCACGAGGTCCTGCGCCGGGCGCATGGACGGGATCGGACTCGGAACGGGCTGGCGGAGTGGGTCGTATGTGTGCACGTACGTGCCAACGACCCCGCCCTCCGTCGGATGCGGGCGGCTCTCCGAAAGAGGCGCCTGCCGAGGCCGGGGCACGGTCGGGACCCAGGGGCCGAAACCCTTTGGTCCTATGCCTCGGCGCCCGTGCTCCGTCACGTGCCGGCCAGCGGCATCGCGGCGGCCACCAGACGGCCGTTCGCCGCGGCCTTCTCCAGGGCGTCGCGGAGCAGGTCCTCGCGCGGCTGCTGGCCGATCGAGCCCACCGGGGCGGCGAAGACAAGGACCGTGTGCGACTTGTTGGCCGCCGCGCGCCAGCCCTCGGTGACCTGCAGCGGCTGGTGCGCCTGCCACCAGGCGGCCTGACCGGTGCCGCCCGTGCCCGGCTGGAGCACCGAGTGCAGCTGGCCCATGGCGACGAGCACCGACCAGCCCGCGAGGGTGCCCGGCTTCTGGTTCACGTCGGCGACCGGCTGGAAACCCTGCTCGACGAGGAGCGGCAGGAACTCGTCGCTCAGCCCGTCCGTACCCGGGCGGGCCACCGGAGCCGTCGGCTCGACGACCAGCGCCGGGTGCAGCTCGCCCTCGATCAGGACGAGACCGCTGGTGACACCGAGGACCGCCTGCTCGGGGTGGGCGGCGCTCAGCTCGTCCGCCGCGTCCGTGGCGGCGATGGAGCGGACGGCGCCCTGGAGCTGCTCCTCGGCGACCTTGACGACCTGGGACGGGATGCAGCTGGCGTGGGCGAACGCCAGGACGGCGGTCTCCTCGCCGACGAACAGCACCGTGCTCGTGCGCTCCTGCTCGGAGTCGCCCGGCGTGCGGCAGGAGGTGCAGTCGTAGCTGCCCGGGGCATTGTCGCCGGCGAGCAGCCGGTCGGCTTCTTCGTCGCCGATCTCGGCGCGTACGTCCTCGCTGACGTCGAGCATGCGCGGCACGGGGGGCTCCCTGGACTCGGTACGTGCGACGCCGGGCGGTTCCCGGCTCGTCTCATGACGAGTTCAACGGGGAAGGATCGGCCGGGGTCACGCGTCCGGGTGCGGCAACTTGTGTGACTCCGACCGGGTGGGGCACGCGCGTCCTCCCGCGCGGCACGACGCCGGCACCCCGTCGTGCTGCCTAGCCTGCCGCGATGTCGAAGATCAGATGGTGGACAGCAGGCGCGTCGGCGGCAGCGCTTCTCGCGCTCGTTCCCGCACCCGCCCAGGCGGCGGCGCCGGCCCGGGCGGCGGCCGAACGGCAGACGCCCGCGGCGCCCGCCTACGCCTGCGCCAAGGACCAGTGGCCGTGGGGCTGCGTCGCCCAGTGCGAGAGCAGCGGCCGCTGGCACATCAACACCGGGAACGGCTTCTACGGCGGACTCCAGTTCTGGCAGCCGACCTGGGAGGAGCACGGCGGCCTGAAGTACGCCAGGCGCGCCGACCTGGCGACCCGCCAGCAGCAGATCCTGGTCGCCGAGGAGGTGCTCCGCACCCAGGGCTGGGGGGCCTGGCCGGTCTGCTCGAAGCGGTACGGGCTGAGCGGACGGGCCCATGTGGTGCAGCCGGGCGACACACTCAGCAAGGTCGCGAAGCGATTCGGGATCGCGGGCGGCTGGCAGGCGCTCTACAAGGCGAACCGGAGCCTGGTGGGGGCGGACCCGAACCGGCTGCTCGTCGGCACGATGCTGCGGATCTCGCCGCTCACCGTGCTGAGGTGAACTCCGCCGCCTCCCCGCTGAACGCGAGGGAGCCGCGGCGCAGTTCGTGCAGGAGCGTGCCGGACGGCAGACCGGGCGGGGGGCGCTGCTCGGCGAGGACGACGGCGGCGCCGCCCGGTCGGGCGAGGGCGGCGAGCAGCCGGTACGTACGCGAGGAGACCTCGGGCGAAAGACCGAGGGACGGCTCGTCGACCAGGACCACGCGGGCGGGGGTCAGCAGGGCCCGGGAGAGCGCCAGCATCCGGCGCTCTCCGCCGGAGAGGGTGCCGGCGGTGCGGGGGAGAAGGGGGCCGAGTTCGGGGTACGCGGCGAGGGCCCGCTCCCGGTCCCCGGGGGCCAGGTCCAGGTTCTCCGCCACGGTGAGCGTCGCGTACACCGCGCGGAGATCCGGTACGAAGCACAGTCCGCGCCGGGCCCGGGCGTGGGCGTGCAGTCGGGTCACGTCCGCGCCGCGCCACAGGACCCGGCCGGCGGCGAGCGGGACCGTACCGGCGAGGGCGCGCAGAGCGGAGGTGCGGCCGGAGCCGTTGCGGCCGACGAGGACGGTGACGGTCGCGGCCGGGACGGGCAGGTCGAGGCCGTGCAGGGCCTCCAGGGGGCCGTAGCGGACGTGGGCCGCGCGCAGCGCGATCTCGACGCTCATGACACGATCCGGCCCCCTTCCATGGTGTGGACGGTGTGGGCGAGGCCCGCGACGAGCTCCGGGTCGTGCTCGACGACGAGGACGGTCAGGCCGTCGGCGGCGAGGGCCGCCAGGATCCGGGCGAGGGCCTCGGTCTCGGCGGCGTCCAGACCGGCGGAGGGCTCGTCGAGGAGGAGCGTGTGCGGGCGGCCGGCGAGGGCGCGGGCCAGCTCGACCCGGCGCAGGGTGCCGGTGGGCAGGTCCGCGGCGGGGAGGCGGCGGACGGGTCCTGCCAGACCCAGGAGGCGGAGGGCCTGTTCGGTGTGGGCGGGGGAGCGGTGGTGGCCCTGCTCGGCGCCGATGCGGACGTTGTCCTCGACGGTGAGGGAGGGGAAGACGGCCAGCTGCTGGAAGGAGCGGGCGACGCCGAGGCGGGCACGGGCGTGGGCAGGGCGGGCGGTGATGTCGGCGCCGTCGAGGGTGACGCGGCCGTGGGTGGGGCGGAGGGTGCCGGCGAGGCAGTCGAAGAGGGTGCTCTTGCCGGCGCCGTTCGGGCCGACGAGGGCGGTGACGCGGCCGGGGGCGAGGGCGAGGGTGACATGGGAGAGGGCGGTGAGGCCGCCGGGGTGGGTGAGGGTGAGGTCGTGGGCGGTGAGCCTCGCGGGAGCGGGAGCGGGTGCGGGTGCGTGCGCGGGTGCGGTGCGGTGGGCCGGTGCCGGCCGGTGGGGTTGCGCCCGGCCTTCGGCCGGGCTGGTGTTCCCACCCGCACCGCCCGTACTACTTGTCGACAAAGGTGCGGGTCCACCTGTGGGTGGTGGCCCGCCGTCGGCGGCTGCGGGGGGTGGGGTGGGGGGAGATGCGGTCCCGGCGGATTTCGCGCCGGGCACAGGGTGGGCGGTTCTGGTCGGCAGCCAGGACGTCAGTGGGGGGATGCGGCCCGTCAGGGTCGCGAGGACGCCGATCGTGGCCGCGGCCACGCCGCCCCGCGTGCCCGCGTCCAGGCCCACCAGGAGCGCCGCGGCCGCCAGGGGCGAGAGGAGGCTGTCGGCGCCCAGGACGACGATCGCGGCGAACCAGAGGAGGCCGCGGACCGGGTCGTAGGCCTCCGGGTCGAAGGCGCGCAGGCCCATGCCCAGCAGGCCGCCGCCCAGGGCCGCCAGGGCCGCGCCCAGGACGAAGGCGAGGAGCTTCAGCAGGCTCACCCGTACCCCGGACGCCTCCGCGCCCGCCTCGTGGTCGCGCAGCGCGGCGAGCGCGCGGCCCGTGCGGCCCCGGCGCAGCGCCGCGACCAGGACCAGGCAGCCGGCCAGGACCACGAGCTCCAGGGCGTAGTAGCGGCGGTCGTCCGCGAAGCCCGCAGGGCGGCCGAGTTCCAGGCCCGCCGTCGCGTACGGCTGCGCGAAGACGAAGCGGCTCACGGCCACCCCGACCGCCAGCGTCACCAGCGCCAGGGCGAGACCGTGGCGCCGGATCGCAGGCCACCCCGTCACCAGGCCCAGAGGGGCGACCAGGAGCACGGCGAGCGCGAGGGCGAGGAGTTCCGGCAGACCGCCGGTCGCGAGCAGCGCCGTGAACAGGGCGCCGAGGCCCGCGTACGCCGCCTGGCCGAGCGCGATCTGCCCGCCGCGCCCCGTCACCACCACCAGCGACAGGAGCACGATCGCTAGCGCCGGCACCTGGACGGCCGTGTGCAGGTCCGTACCGGCGAAGCCCAGGGGGAGCAGGAAGAGCACCCCGACCGTGAACCACACCCCCGTAGGGGTGCGAGGGGCCACGGACGGGGGCGGCAGCGTGTCCCTGCCGGGCCCCCCGATCCCCGGCACGGCCAGGGCGGCCACCAGGAGGGCCACCACGAACAGGTTCGCCCCCAGCGCCTGCACCAGCGGGCCCGCCCACCCCTCCGGGTGGAGGCGGGTCAGCTGCGCCTGCGCCACGCCCAGCGCGAGGGCGGTCACGATCGCGACCGGCAGACTGCGCATCCGGGCCACCACCGCGACCGCGATCACCTCGACGACCAGGAGCGGCATCCCGTACGGGTCGAGCCGTACGTACGGGGCCAGCAGGACGCCCGTCAGCCCCGCCGTGAACGCGCCGAACGCCCAGCCGCCCGCCGCCACCCGGTCCGCGTCGATCCCGCCCAGCATCGCCAGCGGCCGGTTGTCCACCACGGCCCGCAGCTCCCGGCCGAACCGCGTCCACCGGGTCACCGCGCCCACCGCCACCGCCAGCAGGACCACCGCGGCGAGCTGCGTCCACGGATCGTCGCCGAGGAGCACCGGCGCGTCCGCCCGCGCCCCGGTGCCCCACAGCAGCGCCGCCCCGCCCACCAGCAGGACGAAGACCCCGATCGAGGCCACCAGGGTCTGCGCCGGGTTCGAGCCGAGCACCGCCAGCGGCCGGAACACCGCCCGGTCCAGGACCAGACCGATGCCGGGCGCGACCACGAGCAGCGTCACCAGCGCGCCCAGGGGCAGCGGCCAGCCCCACTCCACCACCGTCTGCCGCAGGACGTACGCACAGACCATGGCGATCGCGCCGTGCGCCAGATTGAGCACTCCGGTCGCCCGGTAGGTGACGATCAGCCCGATGCCGGTGAGCGCGGCGGCGCTGCCCACCGCGAGCCCGGCGAGCGTGAGGTCGTACGTCAGCGAGGCCACGGCTCACACACCGGGCAGGGGTCGAGCTCCGCCTCCCCGCCCGGTTCGGCGTCCGGCCGGTCCGCCACCAGCGGGCAGTCGGGGCGGTGCGCCAGCGTCCCGCCGGGCACTCGGACCGGGGGGTCGGTGGAGGAGGGCGGGGGAGCGTCGTCCGCCGCCGGGGCCTCGGCGCCGGGTTCCGGTCCGGCCGGCACGGGGGCCCGGCCGTCCGCCGCACGGTTGGAGGACAACACCGCTCCGGCCACGAGGACCGCGCCCGCCACGATCAGCGCGGCCCCCGGTGCCGTGCACGAGGCGAGGTAGGGCAGCTGGCGCTCCGCGAAGCGCTCGCCGGAGATGCCGTACCAGCCCAGGACGCAGAGCACCGCGCCCCCGGCGACCGCCGCGACGCCGGCCCACAGCAGGACGCGGGATGTCGGCACGGTCGGCACGGGACCTCCCTCGGCTCGGCCCCCTCCACCCATTTCACGCTGAATGTTCTCTTCCTTGCGCTATGTCGGGAATCGGCCCACCCTGGAATCATCAGGCAGCCCGGCCCCGACGGACACCCGGTGGTGAGCCAGATGGTTCTCAAGCGACGTGGTCGACGCTCGCGCACTTCGGTCGCGGCTCTGGCGGCGGCCTCGGCCCTCGTCCTCGGGCCGGTGCTCGCGGGCTGCGGCGACGACGACGTCGCCGGCGACCCGATCGCCACGGGCACGCGGTCGGTCCCGGCCGACGCCCCCTCCGACCCGGTCGCCGCCAAGGCCGAGATCACCAAGAACTGGTTGTTGTTCTTCAACCCGCGGACCCCGGCCGACGAGCGGGTGAAGCTGCTGGAGAACGGGGAGCAGCTGGGCCCGGCCCTCGAGGTCCTCATGACCAACGACGCCGCGTCCCAGGCCACGGCGAAGGTCAAGGCCATCGAGTTCACCTCGCCGAACGACGCCGACGTGACGTACGACCTGCTGGTCGCCGGGTCCGTGGCCGTACCGAACGCCAAGGGCACCTCGGTCCTCCAGGACGACACCTGGAAGGTGTCCGCGAAGACCCTCTGCGGCCTGGCGCAGCTCAGCGGTGCGAGCGTTCCGGGTTGCTGAGACCGGCGGGGCGCTGCTCCTCGCCGGGCTGCTCGCCCTGACCACGGCGTGCGGCAGCCGGCTCCCGGAGAGCGCGTTCGAGACGCGGCCCACCGTCACTTCCCCCTCCGGCGGTGAGCCGCTCAGGGTCGGCATCATCACCAGCGCCACCAGCCCCGTCGGCGGAGAGGCGTTCACCGGACCACGCGACGGCGCCCGCGCCTGGTTCGACGCGCTCAACGCCGAGGGCGGCCTGAACGGCCGCCGGGTCGAGGTCGTCACCTGCGACGACGGCGGCAGCGGCGTCGGCAACAACGAGTGCGTGCACCGGCTGATCGACGAGGAGAAGGTGTTCGCCCTCGTCGCCACCACCGCGCTCGACTACGCCGGCGCGCCCCTGGTCGCCAGGGCGGGCGTCCCCGACATCGGCGGCCAACCGCTCACCGCCGCGTACGACACCTACCCGCACCTGTACGGGATCTACGGCAGCCTCGCCCCGCGCACCGGAGCGGCGCCCGGCTGGAACGGCGTGCTCTACGGCGGGACCGAGGTCTACCGCTGGTTCAAGCGCGAGCACTCCGCCCGTACCGCCGCCGTCGTCGCCTACAACCAGGCCGCGTCGACGGCGTACGCGCGGCTGATCTCCGACGGGCTGCGGGCCGAGGGGTACCGGGTCGTCGACGAGCAGGTCGACTTCGCGCTGCCCAACTTCCGCGCGGTCGCGGCCGATCTGCGGGCGCAGGGCGTCGACCTGGTCTTCGACGCCCTGGACACGCACGGCAACGCCCAGCTCTGCGAGGCGATGGAGGCGCTGGGCGTGCAGGTCACCGCCAAGGTGACCAATGTGCAGAACTGGTCCTCGACCGTGCCCCGCGACTACGCCGCCTCTCCCTCCTGCCGCGCCTCGCTCTTCGTCACCGGCTCCAGCCGCAACTACGAGGACACCGGGCACCCGGCGGTCCGCGAGTTCCGGGCCGCGATGGGCGACCGGCCGCTCTCGCAGTGGCAGTTGGAGGGGTGGGCGGCCGCGATGTGGTTCACGGACGCGGCGCTCTCCTGCGGCGACCGGCTCACCCGCGGCTGTGTCGAGGAGTACCTGAACCGGGCGGAGCCGTACACCGCGCGCGGACTCCTGCTGCCCGTCCGCTTCGAGCGGCTCCCCGAGCCGCCGAAGACCCGGGAGAGCTGTCTCTCCGTGGCCCGTTGGCAGGACGGCCGTGGCTGGGTCACGCAGGGCGACATGAACACCGACTGCGCCACGGTCCCGCAGATCGGCTACCGACCGTGAGCGGGCCCCCGACCTTGCGCGTGAATCCGCCACCGACCGTGAGGAGACCGGCCGTGAACCGGAAGCGGCGGGGCAGTAAAGTCGCGACCGACCGACCACACTGACGGGGGATCCGGCGGCCGATGCGCATCTCGTTCCTGCTCCACAACGCCTACCACATCGGCGGAACCATCCGGACGACGTTCACCCTCGCCCAGGTGCTGGCCGAACGTCACGAGGTAGAGATCGTCTCGGTGTTCCGGCACCGCGACACGCCCGTCCTCGGCCTGCCCGCCGGTGTGACCCTGCGTCACCTCGTGGACCTGCGCAAGGACAGCCCCGACTACGACGGCGAGCACCCCGACATCGCCCGGCCGGCCCGGGTCTTCCCGCGCGGTGACGGCCGATGGAAGCAGTACAGCGCGCTCACCGACGCCCGGATCGGCGCCCATCTGGCCTCCGTCGAGGCCGACGTGGTGGTCTCCACCCGGCCCGGGCTCAACGTCCACCTCGCCCGGCAGACCCGGCGCGGCCCGGTCCTGGTCGGCCAGGAGCACCTGATCCTGGACGGCCACACCTTCCGGCTGCGGCGCGAGATCGCCCATCGGTACGCGGTCCTGGACGCCGTCACCACGGTGACCGAGGCCGACGCCCGCTCGTACCGGACCCGGCTGCGGCTGCCGGGCGTACGGATCGACGCGGTGCCCAACAGCGTGCCCGCGCCCGGCCTTCCGCCCGCCGACCCCGCCTCGAAGATCGTCGTCGCGGCGGGCCGGCTGACCCCGGTCAAGCGGTACGACGTCCTTGTCGAGGCCTTCGCCCAGGTGGCGGCGGCCCACCCGGACTGGAAGCTGCGGATCTACGGCGAGGGCGACCAGGGCGGCAACACGCGGCCCGCGCTGACCCGGCAGATCGAGCGGCTCGGCCTCGGCGAGAACGTCTTCCTCATGGGCATGGCCAACCCCATGGAGCCGGAGTGGGCCAAGGGCTCCATCGCCGCCGTCACCTCGCGGCGCGAGTCCTTCGGCATGACCCTGGTCGAGGCGATGCGGTGCGGTCTTCCGGTCGTGTCCACCGACTGCCCGTACGGCCCCCGCGAGATCGTCGAGGACGGTGTCGACGGCCGTCTCGTGCCCGTGGACGACGTCTCCGCCGTGGCCCGGGCGCTGCTCGAACTCGTCGAGGACGACGAACTGCGCGCGAAGACCGCGAAGGCGGCTCTCGCCGCGTCCGAGCGCTTCGACCCGGTCCGGATCGCGGCCCGCCACGAGGAGATCTGGAGCGAGTTGGTCGCCCGGGGCGCGAGCGGCCGCGCCCACGGCCGGCTGAGCGAGACCCGGCACCGCGCGGTCGGCTCCCTCGTCGACGCGGTGTACGAGCTGAAGCGCCGGGTCGGGGTCCTCGTCCGCCGCTTCCGCTGAGCCCGGGAGCGAGCCGCCGCCGGTCGACGGCCGCCCGCGGCCCTTCAGGACCGTGGCTGTCCGCGAGGGCTGGCAGACTCGGCCCCATGTTGGACACCTCCGCGCGGCTCCTGCGCCTGCTCTCGCTGCTGCAGGCCCACCGCGAGTGGTCCGGCGCCGATCTCGCCGACCGGCTCGGGGTGACCACCCGGACCGTGCGCCGGGACGTCGACCGGCTGCGCGAGCTCGGCTACCCGGTCAACGCCAGCCCCGGCACGGGCGGCGGCTACCAGCTGGGCGCCGGCGCCGAACTGCCGCCGCTGCTGCTCGACGACGACGAGGCCGTCGCCGTCGCGGTCGGGCTGCGCACAGCCGCAGGGCAGGGCGTCGAGGGCATCGGCGAGTCCTCCGTACGCGCCCTGGCCAAGCTGGAGCAGGTGCTGCCCGGCCGGCTGCGGCGCCGGGTGAGCACCCTCAACGCCTTCACCGTGCCGATGCTGCGCGCCCCGGCGAGCCAGGTCGACCCGGCCGTCCTGACCGAGCTCGCGAACGCCTGCCGGGACAGTGAGCGGCTCCGTTTCGCCTACCGCGACCACGGCGGCTCGGCCACCCGCCGTACGGTCGAGCCGCACCGCCTGGTGTGCACCGAACGCCGCTGGTACCTGGTCGCCTGGGACCTCGACCGGGCCGACTGGCGTACGTTCCGGGTCGACCGGATCGAGCCGAAGCCGCCCCACGGCCCCCGCTTCCCACCCCGCGAGCCGCCCGCGGAGGACCTGGCCGGCTATGTCGCCAAGGGCATCTCGGGGGCGGCCTACGCGGCCGAGGCGACGATCCGGCTGCACGTCCCGCTCGCCGAGGCGGCCGCCGCCGTCGGCCCGATGGACGGCGTCCTGGAACCGGACGGGGAGAGCGCCTGTCTGCTGCGTACCGGCGCGGGCAGCCTGGCCGGGATGGTCGTCCATGTGCTGATGCTGGGCGTCGAGTTCGAGGTGGTCGCCCCGCGCGAACTGGACGACCGGGTCCGGACGCTCAGGGACCGTCTTTCTCGCGCCGTTGAGCGCTCGGAGCGCTCGGAGCGGTGATCCGCATCCGCTCGAAGGTCGCGAACTCCGGGTGGTGCAGATCGAAGGCCGGCGACTCGGAGCGGATCCTCGGGACGGCGTCGAAGTTGTGGCGGGGCGGCGGGCAGGACGTCGCCCACTCCAGCGAGCGGCCGAACCCCCAGGGGTCGTCCACCTCGACCTTCGGCGCGTAGCGGGCGGTGCGCCAGACGTTGTAGAGGAACGGCAGCGTGGAGGCGCCGAGCAGGAACGCGCCGATCGTGGAGACGGTGTTGAGCGCGGTGAACCCGTCGGCGTCCAGATAGTCGGCGTACCGCCGGGGCATGCCCTCCGCGCCGAGCCAGTGCTGCACAAGGAACGTGAGGTGGAAGCCGACGAAGAGGGTCCAGAAGTGGACCTTGCCCAGGCGCTCGTCGAGCATGCGGCCGGTGAACTTGGGCCACCAGAAGGTGAACCCGGCGAAGGTCGCGAAGACGACCGTGCCGAAGACCGTGTAGTGGAAGTGGGCCACGACGAAGTACGAGTCGGTGACGGCGAAGTCCATCGGCGGCGAGGCGAGGATGACGCCGGTCAGCCCGCCGAAGAGGAAGGACACCAGGAAGCCGACCGACCAGAGCATGGGCGTCTCGAAGGAGAGCGAGCCCCTGAGCATCGTGCCGGTCCAGTTGAAGAACTTCACCCCGGTCGGCACGGCGATCAGGAACGAGAGGAGCGAGAAGAAGGGCAGCAGCACTGCGCCGGTCGCGAACATGTGGTGCGCCCACACCACCACCGAGAGCCCGGTGATGGTCATCGTCGCGGCGATCAGCGTCGCGTAGCCGAAGATCGGCTTGCGCGCGAAGACCGGGATGATCTCGCTGACGATGCCGAAGAACGGCAGCGCGATGATGTAGACCTCGGGGTGGCCGAAGAACCAGAAGAGGTGCTGCCACAGCAGCGCCCCGCCGTTCTCGGGCTGGAAGACCACCGAGCCGAACCGCCGGTCCGACTCGAGGACGAGCAGCGCCGCGGCCAGCACGGGGAAGGCCATCAGGACCAGGATCGCGGTGAAGAGGACGTTCCAGGTGAAGATCGGCATCCGGAACATCGTCATGCCCGGCGCCCGCATCCCGATGATCGTCGCCAGGAAGTTCACCGAGGTGAGGATCGTGCCGAAGCCGGAGAGCGCGAGCCCCATGATCCACAGGTCGGCGCCGATCCCGGGGGAGCGTTCCAGGCCGTTCAGCGGGGCGTAGGCGGTCCAGCCGAAGGCGGCGGGCCCGCTGGGCACGAGCAGCGAGCCGATCACCATCAGGCCGCCGAAGAGGAACAGCCAGTACGAGAACATGTTCAGCCGCGGGAAGGCGACGTCGGGGGAGCCGATCTGGAGCGGCACCAGCTCGTTGGCGAAGCCGGCGAAGGTGGGCGTCGCGAACAGCAGCAGCATGATCGTGCCGTGCAGCGTGAACGCCTGGTTGAACTGCTGGTTGTCGAGCAGCTGGGTCCCGGGGCGGGCCAGCTCGGCCCGCATCAGCATCGCCATGACACCCGCGGCCAGGAAGAAGAGGAACGAGGTCACCAGGTACAGGTGGCCGATCTTCTTGTGGTCGGTCGTCGTGAGCCAGTCGATCAGGACCCGCCCATGCCGTTCCCGAGGTGATTCGACGGCCGCGGTCGCGGTGTCGGTGCCCATCGATGCCTCCGGTGCGTCCGATCGTCCGGACATGATGCGCGCCGGGAGGGCGGGGACACGGGAGGCGAGCCGCCGGCTGCTCCGGTCGGCCGAACGTGTGCGCGTCCTGCGGGGAAATCGTGAAAACCGCGAGGGGGTGGCGTCCCGGTGAATTCGCCGGACGGGCGGGGGAACGGAATTCAGGAAGCGCTTGCGGGAAGTGCGGTAAGGGGCCTTGAATTGCCGGGGATTCGGCCGGAAACTGCCCTTCCGAGTGACGGCACCGGTGTCAAACATATGTCGAGAAGCTGTGACACAAGCGTGACCGGTAAGGGACTAACGTGAGGCCCATGACACCCAAGCCGACCTCCCCCGTACCGCCGGAAGACTATGTGGGCCTCGACCGTGAGCAGGCCGAACGGCTCGCCAGGAACCACGGCTGGAGCGTGGTCCGTTCGCTGCCACCGGGCTCGATCATCACCATGGAGTACCTGGAGGGCCGCATCAACTTCGAGGTGACGGACGGTGCCGTCACCCGCTGCTGGCTCGGCTGACGGCACGGCTGAAGGCACGGCGCCCACGGCACGTACGACGAGGAAGGGCCCCGGCACACTGCCGGGGCCCTTCCTGCTGCGGTCGTGTCGGCTCAGCCGCCGGTGAGCGGCCGCGAGCGCGACGGGCGGCGGCTGCCGGTCGGGGTGACCGGCGATCGCTCCGCGCGGGCGGAGTGCCCGGCGTGCCCGGCATGGGCCGTGTGCGCCCGGGGGCTGGTGAGCGGCGGCGCGAGACGGCCGTCCCCGCGCGCGGCGGACGAGGCCCGTCCGCTGCGGGCGCCGACGGTCTCCCTGACCGGCTCCCCGGTCGCGACCGGAGACTGCGGGAACCGCGCGGGGCGCGGCCCGCCGGCCGCCACGGGCAGCGAGGGGACCAGCCGGCGGCGGGCCCGCAGCTGCTCGCGCAGCCGGTCGCGGGCGCTGAGCACGACGGTCTCCACCCGGCCGATCACCGGCTCGCACCAGGGCAGCGCGAGCAGGATGAGCAGCCCGGCGGCCCAGCCGAGCAGGACGTCGCTCAGCCAGTGCGTGCCGATGTAGACGGTGGTCAGGCCGACGCCGAGCGCGACCACGGCGGAGAGCGCCGAGAGGTAGCGGCGGGCGCGCGGGGTGGTCGCCAGATAGGCCAGGATGCCCCAGGTCACGACCGCGTTGGCGGTGTGCCCCGACGGAAATATATCGCCGCCCGCGAAGAGCTCGGCGGAGCCGATCTGCGTCGCGTAGTGGGGACCGAGGCGGCCGAGTCCGAGCTTGACCGCGCCGACGGTGACATTGAGCAGGAGCAGGGCGGCGCCGAGGGTGAGCAGGGGGCGCAGGGTGTGCTGGCGCCAGGAGCGCCAGCCCAGCCAGGCCGCCACCATCACGGCCGTCGGGCCGCGCTGGCCGAGGACGACGTAGTAGTCGAGGAAGGGGTGCAGGTCCGGCCACTGCTGGTAGGGCCGGAACAGCATGATCTTCCAGTCGAGGGTCACCAGCCAGGTCGAGAGCAGCACGGCCACGACGATGGCGAGATAGAACGCCAGCGTCCCGCCGAAGAGGGCGAGACGCGTGCGAGTCATCCGCGGGACCTCTATCTTCGGCGGTTCCGGCTCCCGGTCCAGCCGGGCAAAGATGTCGGTACGCACCCAATCGACGTTACAGGGAGTGAGTGTCGACCTTGGTCGTTCCGGTCTCTTCGTGATGACGATGTGATGTGGAGTAGGTCTCAGTCCGGGGTTTATTCCTGGCGACTGTCTGAGAATCCGATGACCTTGTGCCCTATTGGGCGCAGTCGACATTCCGGAAGTCTGTTTGTACGTCACGGAAATTTCTCAAACGGTTGTGCGGGAGGAATTCGGCGCGACGCGCGGCCCTGCTGGAGTGGCGTACGCCACACCGGGCGGCCCGCCGGGGTGAGAGGTGCGCCACGCGCTCGGGCCCTGAACTCGCGTACGCTGACGGCTCACTCGCCCGTCGATGCCGGGCCGCCCCGAGGATCCGAACCCCGGCCGGTGCCCGCCGAGTGCGAGGGCTTCACTGGGAGGTACGTACATGCAGCGGACGATCACGGCCGGAGCACGGCTCCGCGCCGCCGGCGGCGGCGCCAACCGCTGGGTCGTCCTCGTCGTCCTCTGCGTCAGCCTGCTCCTCGTGGCGCTCGACGCCACCGTGCTCCACGTCGCCGTCCCCTCTCTCACCGAGGACCTGCGGCCGGGCGCCACGGAACTGCTCTGGATCGTCGACGCCTATCCGCTGATCTGTGCCTCGCTGCTGATCCTCTTCGGCACGCTCGGCGACCGGGTCGGCCGGCGGCGGGTGCTCCTCCTCGGTTACGCGCTGTTCGGTGTCGCCTCCGCGGTCGCCGCCCTCGCCACCACCCCCGAGGTGCTCATCGGCGCCCGCGCCCTCCTCGGCGTCGGCGGCGCGATGATCATGCCCGCCACCCTCTCGATCCTCCGGGCGGTCTTCCCCGACCGGCGCGAGCGGGCCACCGCCATCGGCATCTGGACGGCGGTAGCCGCAATCGGCGCCGCCACCGGTCCCGTGCTCGGCGGCTTCCTGGTCGAGCACTACTGGTGGGGTTCGGTCTTCCTGATCAACATCCCGCTGATGGCGCTGATCCTGCCGCTCGGCCGCTGGCTGCTGCCCGAGTCCAAGGGCCGCGACGACGGCCCCTGGGACGTCCTCGGCGCGCTGATGGCCGCCGCCGGCGTGCTCGGCATGGTGCTCGGGGTGAAGCGGATCGGCGCGGGCGAGAACCTGTTCGCCCCGGCGACCTGCGGCCCGCTGCTCGTCGGCGCCGCGCTGCTGATCCTCTTCGTACGGCGGCAGAAGCGCCGGGCGCACCCGCTGATCGACATGCGGCTGTTCTCCCGGCCCGCCTTCACCACCTCCGTCGGCTGCATCGTGCTCGCCATGCTGGCCCTGGTCGGCCTGGAGCTGATCGCCGTCCAGTACCTCCAGCTCGTCCTCGGGCTCAGCCCCCTGGAGACCGGGCTCAGGCTGCTGCCGCTCACCTTCGCCGCCATGGCGGCCGGCGCCACCGGCTCGTACACGCTGCGCCGGATCGGGCCGCGCCGGATGGTCGGCTGGGGCTTCGTCCTCACCGCGGGCGCCGTGCTGCTGCTCGTGTTCATGGGCCAGACCGACCGGCCGCTGCTGCTCACCGTCGGCTTCGTCCTGCTCGGCTTCGGCCTGCAGACGACCCTCTTCTCCGCCTACGAGTCGATGCTCAGCGAGGCGCCCGCGGAGAGCGCGGGCGGCGCGGCGGCGATCGGCGAGACCTCGTACCAGCTGGGCGCGGGCATGGGCATCGCGCTGCTCGGCAGCGTCATGAACGCCGCGTACGCCCCCGGCCTCGCCTCGGTCCCCGAGGTCCCGGCCGCCGCGAGCAAGGCCGCCGCGAACTCGCTCGGCGAGGCCTACCAGGTCGCCGACCAGCTCGGCGGCACGGCCGGCTCGGCGCTGTACCACGCGGCCCGGCACGCCTTCGTGGACGGTCTGCACATCACGCTGTTCGTCAGTGCGGGGCTGCTGCTTCTCGGCGCCCTGATGGCGCTGCGGCTGCCACGCGTCATGGAGTGCCTGGTGGATCCGGAGGACCTGGTGGCGCCGGGCCCCGCGGAGAAGCCGGTGTGCGAGGAGACGGTGCGCGAGGACGTGCGGGTGCCGGCCAGCCGCGAACCGGTCGAGCCCGCCCGCTCCGGCCGCCCGGCGCACTAGCGTCTTTCGTCGCGCCGGTGGGCCTTGGGTGGGCGTCCTCCGGCGTTGGTGCCGGAAGGTGCGCCCACCGCTCAGCTCTGGTTGAAGAAACCGTCCTGCGCACGCGCGGCGGGGTCCCCGCTGATGATCTGGGTGTCGGCCGGGGTCAGCAGGAAGACCCGGGTGGCCACCCGCTCGATCGAGCCGCGCAGACCGAAGGCGAGTCCGGCGGCGAAGTCCACCACGCGCTTGGCGTCGGAGGGCTCCATGGCCGTGAGGTTCACGATGACCGGGACACCGTCCCGGAAGAGCTCACCGATGCCCCGGGCGTCCCGGAACCCGTCCGGGGAGACGGTCGCGATCCGGCGGCCCTGCTCCTGGGCCGAGTCGGACGCCACCCGGACCCGGGGGTCCGTCACCCAGGCGTCGCCGCTCTCGTTACCCTCGGCGTACTCGTCGTCGTAGTAACGCTCGTCGTTGTCCTCGACGAGTCCCAGCCAGGCACTCGCCTTGCGCACCGATCCCATGGACGCCTCCTTTCAGCGCGGTCACTTGTGGTTCCGCAATCCCTATCGTCGTCCATGATGCGGATCGCGCGCCAAGTGGATAGTCGGCGCGCGCGTGTTTCGTGACGGTACTGGTGCAGAACGTGAGGCCCTGTTTCTGGCGATTCGTCAGGAATCTTGCGGTATGCGGGGCCTGACGGAGGTTCCGCAAGGGGCTGTGCAACTTAAAATATGAAAGTCGGTCCAGAAGGGTGACGGTCGGAGCGTCCGGGTGAACGGGACGCTCGATACGATGCCCGGCACACGCGGCACCCGCACATGCGCACGACTCACGGGGGAGTCTCTTGTTCGGAATCGTCAGGCCCTGCACGCACCGGCTGAGCGAGGGGCTCAAGGTCGAGTGGATGGCCCATCTCTGCGGCCTCTGCCTGGCACTTCGGGCCGACCACGGGCAGTTCGCCCGGGTGGTCACCAACTACGACGGGCTCATCGTCTCGGTTCTGACGGAGGCTCAGACCGGCGCGGTCGACGGCATACGCCGCACGGCGGGCCCTTGCCCGCTGCGCGGGATGCGGAGCGCGCCGGTCGCCCAGGGCGAGGGCGCGCGGCTCGCGGCGGCCGTCTCGCTGGTCCTCGCCTCGGCGAAGGTCCGGGACCACGTCGCCGACAGGGACGGCCTGCTGGCCCGCCGGCCGGTCGCCGCCGCGGCCCGCCGGGTCGCCAGGTCCTGGGACCGGGCGGGCGAGCGGACCGGGCGCGCGCTCGGCTTCGACACCGCCCTCCTGGTGGACGCCGTGGACCGGCAGACCGGGATCGAGACGCTCGCAGGACCCGGCACACCGCTCCTCGTCGTGACCGAGCCGACCGAGACCGCCACGGCCGCGGCCTTCGCCCACACCGCCGTCCTCGCCGGGCGGCCGGGGAACGTCGAGCCACTCGCCGAGGCGGGCCGGCTCTTCGGGCGGCTCGCGCACCTCCTCGACGCAGTGGAGGACCGGGAGGCCGACGCGGCCTCGGGCGCCTGGAACCCGCTCACCGCGACCGGCACCTCGCTCGCGGAGGCCCGGCGGCTCGCGGACGACGCGCTGCACGGCATCCGCCTCGCCCTGCGGGACGCGGAGTTCGCGGACGGCCGGCTCGCGCACGTGCTGCTCGCCCACGAGCTGAGGGTCTCGGTGGACCGGGCCTTCGGCACCACGAGCTGCTCGCACGGCGCGGGTGCCCATGGGGCCGCCGGGGCTGCTGGGGCCGCCGGGGCTGCGCACCAGCCGGGGCCGTACGGTCCCGGACCCTTGCCGGGCAACCCGTACGCCCCCGGCGGGCCCGGCGGGCCGGGCGCCCCGCCGCCGCCCGAGCCGCCGAACCGGCGCCGCGGCCTCCTCGCCGGGTGCGCGGTCTGGATGGGCCTCGCGTGTACGTGCCAGGTGTGCTGTGGGCACGAGGATCCCTGGACCGGGGAACGCCGTGAGGGGCTCTGCAACGATGTGGGCAACTGGTGCGACTGCTGTGACTGCTGCAGCAATTGCTGCGGCGAGGGGGACGGCTGCTGTGGCGACTGCGACTGTGGGTGCGACTGCGGCTGCTGAGGCCCACGCGGGGTGGTGCCCGGTGAGGTGGGTCGCGAGGTCGTGGAACGCCCGATGACGCGGAACCTCCGATGACGCGGAACCTCCGATGACGCGGAACCTCCGATGAAGCGCAACGCGTCCCTCGTGATCGTCGGCGCCGGGCCGCGCGGGACCGGCGTCCTGGAGCGGATCGCCGCCAACGCGCCGGAGTTGTACGACGGTTCCGGCCTCGACGTCCATGTCGTCGACCCGTACCCGCCCGGCGGCGGCCGGATCTGGCGCCACGACCAGTCCCCGCTGCTCCGGATGAACTCGCAGGCGCGGGACGTCACGATGTTCACCGACGACAGCGTGGAGATGGCCGGGCCGGTCCTCGCCGGGCCCACCGTGCACGAGTGGGCCGGCGGGGACGGGCGGGCCTTCGTCAGCCGCCGCACGCACAGCGGCTATCTGCGCTGGGTGTACGACCGGGCCGTCGCAGCCCTGCCGCCAGGGACCACCGTCCACCACCATCCGCGCCGGGCGCTGCGCGTCACCGGGACGCGGCACGGCCGCCAGACGGTCGAGCTGGAAGGGCTCGACACCCCGCTCGCCGCCGACGCCGTCGTCCTCGCCCAGGGTCACCTGGACGCCGAACCCGACGTCGAGCAGACCGGGTTGGCCGACTTCGCCGCGCGGCACGGCCTGGTGCACCTGCCGCCCGAGTTCACCGCCGACAGCGACCTGTCCCGGCTCGCGCCCGGCGCGCCGGTCCTCGTGCGCGGCCTCGGCCTCGCCTTCGTCGACCTCATGGTGCTGCTCACCGAGGGGCGCGGCGGCCGGTACGGGGAGGACGGGACGTACCTGCCGTCCGGGCGCGAGCCGGTGCTGCACGTCGGATCGCGGCGGGGCGTCCCGTACCACGCCAAGATCCCGTATCCGCTCGTGGGCGAACGGCCGCCGCTCCCGCGCCACCTGGGCCCGGCGGAGATCGACCGGCTGCTCGCACTGCCCGGCGGGCCCGACTTCCGGCGGGACGTCTGGCCGCTGGTCGCCAGGGAACTCCGGTTCGCCCACTACCACCGCCTCTTCACCGCGCACCCCGAGCGCACCCGCGTCCCCTGGGCGGAGTTCGAGCGTGCCCACGCCGCCTGCCCGCCCGGCGGCGGCCCCGCACTCGACACCCTCGTCGCCGGCGCCGTGCCCGACCCCGCGGACCGGCTCGACCTCGGCGCGCTCGACCGCCCGCTCGCCGGGGTCCGCCACGCCTCCGCGGAGGCGCTCCAGGAACACCTGCGGACGTACATCGCCGCCGGCCTCGCCCGCCGCGGCGACCCGGCGCACTCCGCCGACCTCGCCCTCTCCCACGCGCTGCTCGCCGTCTACGGGCAGCTGGCCCGGCTCGGCGACCTCGGCCCCTGGTGGCACGGCTTCTACAGCTCCCTCGCGTCCGGACCACCGGGCCCGCGCCTGCGGAACCTGCGCGCGCTCTCCCGCGCGGGGGTCGTGCGGTTCCTCGGCGCGGACCTCCGGATCACTACGGGGGACGGGGTGTTCCGCGCCGAGAGCCCGACCCTGCCGGGGCACGTCACCGAGTCCCGCGCCCTCGTCGAGGCACGGCTCCCGGAGCCCACGGTCAGCACCACGCGGGATCCGCTGCTGCGGGCGCTGTACGCCGACGGGGCGGCGGCGACCCCGGCGGGGCTGCTCACGGTCGACCCCGTCGACGGCCGCGTCCTGGACCGGACGGGCGTGCCCCACCCCCGGCGGTTCGCGCTCGGGCCCGGCACCGACGCGCGCGGGCCCGGCGGGTTCACCCGGCCGGGCGGCAACGGCCTGGCGCTCCGTCAGAACGACGCGACCGCGCGGACGGTCCTCGCCGTGCTGCGCGAGGCGGCCAGGCCCGCGCATCCCCCGAAGCGTCGCATCCGGGGCTTCCCGGACCCGTATGGAAAGGTGGAACACCATGAGCACGGATAGCACCGATCCCCAGCAGGACTGGCAGCACTGGCACGAGCAGCGCACGGCGGCGGTCTCCTCGTCGTACGGTCCGCTCTCCCTCACCGGCACGTACTGGCTCTCCGACTACCCGGAGGGGCGAATTCCGGCCGTTCCAGGGCGGTGGCGGGACGAGGGCGACGAGGTGGTCCTCAGCGCCGGGGCCGAGGACGCCGTCACCGTCGACGGCAAGCCCCTGATCGGCAGCGTACGGCTCACGGCCGACCAACCCCCGATCCACGAGT
Source organism: Streptomyces sp. NPDC014870 (assembly GCF_043081505.1). Classification (NCBI taxonomy): domain Bacteria; kingdom Bacillati; phylum Actinomycetota; class Actinomycetes; order Kitasatosporales; family Streptomycetaceae; genus Streptomyces; species Streptomyces sp. NPDC014870. The sequence continues at coordinate 433,486 of NZ_JBIBWQ010000007.1, read as the reverse complement.
CCCGGGCCGAGTCCGCCGGGCGGCGGCTCGTCGTGCTGCGCCGCGAAGGGCTCTGGGCGGTACGGGACTTCGACCCCGAGTCCTCGGCGCGGCGCGCCTTCCGGGGCATCGAGGCCGCCCCGTACGACGAGAACTGGGTGGTCCCCGGCACCTTCCGGGCGTACGAGGAGTCCCGGAGCGTCCGGGTGGAGAACGCGGACGGCAAGGAGCGGGGGCTCGGGCTCGCGGGCGAACTCTCCTTCGCACTGCGCGGCGTCGAGCACACCCTGCAGGTCGCGGTGGAGGACGACGGCACGCTGTGGGCGGTCTTCGCCGACGCGACCAGCGGCCGGGACAGCTACCGCTTCCGATTCCTGCGTCCGCCCGCGCCCGCCGCCGACGGTTCGGTGACCGTCGACTTCAACCGCGCGCTGCTGCCGCCGTGCGCCTTCGCGGACCACTTCATCTGCCCGTTCCCGCCGCCCGGGAACACGCTCGACACCGCCGTGCCGGCGGGGGAGCGGCGGCTCGCCGAGGGCTGAGGCGGGGCCCGTGCAGCGGCCGGGCCGGGGGCCGGCGGTGACCGTGAACGGCGGCCGGCTCGCCGTCCACACCGCCGACGTGATCAACTCCCGTGTGGTGCCTGGTAGTTGAGCGTCGTACGGCCGAAAGGCGCCCTTGCGGCGGTCGGTCGGCGGGACCGAGACTCCCCCACAGCGCCGGCCCCTGGCCGCGCCTCACGGGTCCGGCACCCCACGGCGGACCCCCGATTCCCCTCTGGAGGAACGCGAAGTGAGGATCAAGCGCACCACCCCCACGAGAACCATCCGTCTGCTCGCCGTCGCCACCGGCCTCGCCGCCGCCGCGGCCGTCGCGGTCCCCGCCGCGAACGCCGACACGGCGCAGACCTTCAGCGCGTCGCAGCTCACCGCCGCGGGCGACGCCGTCCTCGCGGCCGACGTGGCAGGCACCGCCTGGCACGTCGACCCGGCCACCGGCACCCTGGTCGTCACCGCCGACTCCACGGTGTCCAAGGCCGAGATAGCCGAGATCAAGCGCGAGGCGGGCGCCAACGCCGGCGCGATCCGTATCGAGCGCACTCCCGGCAAGTTCAACAAGCTGATCTCCGGCGGCGACGCCATCTACGCCACCAGCTGGCGCTGCTCCCTCGGCTTCAACGTCCGTGACAGCGCGGGCAACTCGTACTTCCTGACCGCCGGGCACTGCACCGACGGCGCGGGCTCCTGGTACTCCGACTCGGGCCGTACCACCGTCCTCGGCACCACCTCGGGATCCAGCTTCCCGACCAACGACTACGGCATCGTCCGGTTCACCAACACGAGTGTGAGCAAGCCCGGCACGGTCGGCAGCGTCGACATCACCAGCGCCGCCAACGCCACCGTGGGCATGTCCGTGACCCGTCGCGGCTCCACCACCGGCACCCACAGCGGCTCCGTGACCGGCCTCAACGCCACGGTGAACTACGGCGGCGGCGACATCGTCTACGGCATGATCCGTACCAACGTCTGTGCCGAGCCCGGCGACTCCGGCGGCCCGCTCTACTCCGGCAGCCGCGCGATCGGCCTCACCTCCGGCGGCAGCGGCAACTGCTCCAGCGGCGGCACGACGTTCTTCCAGCCGGTCACCGAGGCGCTGAGCGCGTACGGGGTCAGCGTGTACTAGAGCGTCCGGCCGGGCACCATGATCCGAACGGAAGCCGGTCCCCCGGCCCCTCGTGGGCCGGGGGACCGGCGCGTGGACTCGTGGTGGGGAGAAACGTGTGACCGTCCGGCCCGGTGGACCGATACCCGCCTCCGACGCCCAGCGCAGGGTCAGGCGCAGCCCGTTGCTCTACACCGCGCCGATCGTGCTGCTCTGCCTGCTCACGGGAGTCCTGGGCTGGGAGATCGTCCGCGCCAACATGACCGAGCAGGCCAGGACCGACTGGCCGTGGCGGCTGCAGTTGCTGGACATGGAGCCGCTGGGCAGCCTGCTCGCGGTCGCGGCGGCCGCCGTCCTCGCGCGGGCCCAGTACGCCCGTACGGTACGGCCCATGCTCGGCTGGCGGGCCGACTGGACGACGGGCCGGCTGACCGGGAGCGGGAGCGGGAGCGGGAACGACGGGAACGGGGTCGAGTGGCGGGCCGGGGTGTACAACGGCGGCCAGTACACCGCGGTGATCGAGCGGTACGACTTCCGGCTCGTCCTGGCGGGGGAGAGCGCCCCGGAGTCGACCCCGTGGACGGACCTCCCCGGAGCCGTGGCCACCCTGACCGGGGCCGGCCTGGTCGCCGGCGAGGACTTCCGGATCCCGCTCTTCGGCGACTTCCCGCTGGTGGGCACGGGGACGTACGAGACCGTGACGATGGGCTCCTTCTCCCGACGCTTCGTCGACGAGGTCGACGCCTTCCACGTCCGGATGAGGGTCGTGGACACCGTCGGGGACAGTCATGAACGGATCATGAACCTCCTCAAGGGCGCCCGCTCGACGGGCTACCCGCCACCGGCCTCGTGAGGGGCGGTGCCCGGGCATCGGCGCCTGCGCCATGATGTGACCAATCGGCGGGTCGGGGGGCTCATTCGGTGAGAAGACGCGCGCTCATGTCGGTCATGGTGATGCTGCTGTCCGTCCTGGCGGCTGTGGCGGCTCTGGCCGCACCGACGGCGGCCCGTGCGGCACCCGGCCCGGCCGCGGCGCCGGTGTGCGAGTCCGCGAAGCTCGCCGATGCCGAGGTCAGCACGTCGGTCCGGCTGCAGCACGAGGACCGTACCTACACCAAGGTCGAGACGGAACTGAGCGTCGAGGTCCCCGGGGACTGGCCGTTGGCACCGGACCTGATGCTCAGTGAGGGCAGCCGGCGGTACATCACCGCCATGGCCTGCCTCACCATGGGCGATGTGGGCCAGCAGCGCCGCTGGACGGAGTGGCGTACCGGCACGCCGCGCGTCTCCTCGAAGGACGGCCGCGTGAGCGTGGTGGACAGGGCGCACACCTGGGTCAACCGGTACGGCAGGAACCTGGACGTCGGCGTCTGGCGGGTGCGCGCCGGGGCGGAGCACTGGACCGTGACCCTGCGGCCGCCGCCCGCGCTGGCCGGGGCACGGTGGGAGAAGGTGACGGTGGATCCCGGCTCGCCCGGGGCGGACAATGCCACGCCCCGCCCGACGGCGGGGGTCGGCGCGACGGGGCTCGTCTGGCAGCCCGCCGCGCCGAGCGCGGCACCGGCCAAGGGAAAACAAGGGAGTGGGAAGAAGCAGTCGTCGGGAGGGGGTTACGCGCCGACCGCCGTCGGACCGCCGTCCGACCTGAACGTCTCCCTGGAACCTCCGTGGCGCCGTTCCTGGAGCGCCCAGACCGAGCGCCTGCCCGTCGTCGGCCTCGACCGTCTCGGCTCGCTGCTCTGGACGTCCGGCATCTCGGCGCTGCTGTGGATCGCCGTCCGGCGGTACCGCCGTCGTCCGGCGACGGCGACGGCGGAACAGGATCGTGCGCTGCGCAATCTCGGCGCGTGGGCTCTGGCCGTCGTCCTGCTGGAGTTCTGCATCCGCGCGGACGACGTCATCAGCCGGTACGGGGACCGCAGCGGTGGGTTCCGGTTGGAGGAGTGGCTCCTTCTCGGGAACAGCTTCGCGATCGCCTCCGTCGCCGTACTGCTCGGCTTCGCCAAGCCCTCGGGGCGGATCTGGGCCGCGGCCGGCGTCCTGGCCGTTCCGCCGTTCGCGCTGATGACCTGGCCGGACGTGTTCACTCGGCGCTCCTCATCCGTCGACGCCGCCGATCTCGGCGTTCTCGCCGTCTCGTCCTCCTGTCTTCTGGCGCTCATGCTGCTCGGCTGCGCCGCCGCGACATGGCGCCTGGCTGTCGACGGGGGCCTGCTGCCGGCGAGCCGGCGCTTTCCGGGCAGTCGGCGCGTCCTGGCACTCCGCTGGGCCGGACCGGCGGTCGGTGTGGCGACGCTGGCCGTCGGCGTGTGCTTCGCCCTCGCCGAGGAGCGGAGCTGGCAGCGCGTGTCGTGGCTGAGCAGCCGAATCGACCCCCTCTACGGACGGGAGCACCGGAACGACTGGTTCTGGGAACTGGTCTGGTCCGTGTCCAACGCCCAGGACTGGATCCTCGACTACACCTGGATGATCACGTGCGTCGCCATGCTCGCCGTACTCCGAACCTGGCGTGCGCGCGCCACACTGTCGCCCTTCGACGACGGCGCCGACCGGCTGCTCTTCCTGACGTTCTTTCCCGTCGCGGTCACCTTGGTCCCCGCCGGCTACTTCGACAACGCCGCTCTGTACCTCATCTCGATCCCGCTCTGCATGCTCTCGCTGTACGGGGCGGCGCGGATGGCTGGCGGCCGCGCGGTCCTCGCGCAGCCCTTCGAACGATCCGGGCTGCGGCTGGCCACGTCGAGGGGGCCCGACGCGCGGCGGGCCCTGCTGCGCAAGGCCCGCTCCTACCGCGAGATCCACGCCGAGCTGCGCCGCCTTGACCAGGGCCTCTTCGGGGACGTTCCGCCCAAGCGAAGGAACCTGGAGCGGGATCTGAACGATCTGCACGACTGGCCCGCGAGCCTGTCGCGCACGGGCCCGGACCGGCTCCCGGCGAGGGTGTCGGTGGTGGATGCCGCACTGGCGCTCGGTCCGCGCGACGACTGGTGGGCGAACGGCAGCCGTGGTGCGCGCTTGGCGTTGGTGCCGGGGGTTCCCGCGACCGTGCTCGCCACCTGGGCCTGGGTGTTGCGGGGAGAAGGGTGGCAGGACGCGCTCTCGTACTTCTACGGAATTCCCGATCTGGTGCTCAGCCTCGCCTTCTGGCTGGTGGGGTTCGTCGGGGCGGGCTTCACGCTCGGGGCTCTGTGGCGCATGCTCCCGGGGCGGCGGGGCGCCGCCAAAGCCGTCCCCGTGGCTCTGGCGTTCGCCCTGCCCATCGGCATCGACGTCGTGGGCTTCTGGTTCACCCGGGAGAGCGCGGACGGCATGGCGCTCTACGTCCTGGTGATGCTCTTCGTCCTGACCGTCACCGGGATCGCGCTCGACCTCGACACCTTCCAGGGCGAACGCCGGTACTGGCAGAGCCGGCTGGGGCTGCTCCTGTCCGTCTACCAGATGCGCTACTACTCCCTGCAGATGGCGTATCTCATCGCGCAGCTCGTCGCGATGCTCACGATCTGGGAGTTCTTCGTGGAACCGGATGCTGCTCCGACGAAGGAACAGACCACCGGACGGTAGCCGCTCCGGCTGTCGGAGGCTGCCCGGCTACCGGAGCAGCCGGTCCAGGACGGACGGCAGGGCGTACTGGGCGGCGAAGTGGCCCGCGTCCGGGACGAGTTCGAGGGTGGCGTTCGGGATCGTGGCGGCCAGCCAGCGGGTGTGGTCCGGGGGTGAGAAGGCGTCGTCGAGGCCGTGCCAGAGCAGGACCGGGGTGGTGATGGCGGAGACGTCGAAGCCCCAGGGGCGGGTGAAGGCGAGAGAGTCGTCGGTCCAGCCGTGGTGCGTGGTGCCGAGCGCCTCGCGGTAGGTGCGCAGGAGCGTGGCGCGTACGGCGGGGTCGGAGACGATCGGGAGGTCGTGGTCGGAGAGTTCGGCGCGCAGGTCCTCGACGAGCCGCTCGGGGTCCTCCCGGATGGCCGCCGCCCGGGTGGCGAGGTCCGCGTCGAGCAGCTCGGGCGCCTCGGCGGCCAGGCCGAACTCGCGGACGTTGAACGGGGTCATGCCGCCGAACCAGTCGAGCCCGGCCGCGTCCCGGGGCGCGATGCTCACGAGCGCCGCGGCGGCCGGGACCCGCTCGGGCAGCAGGGCCGCGCAGGCGAGCGCGTGCGGCGCGCCGCCGGAGCGTCCGACGACGGCGAAGCGGTCCACCCCCAGCGCGTCGGCGACGGCGGCGGCGTCCTGGGCCGCGTCGGCCACCCGGCGGCCGGGGTGCCGGTCCGAGCCGCCGTACCCGGGCCGGTCGTAGGCGAAGAAGCGCAGGTCGGGGCGGCGCTCGGGGAGGTCGGGCAGCGCGGTCCCCAGCCGGCTGCCGGGTGTGCCGTGCAGGAGCAGTACGGGGGTCCCGGCGGGATTTCCCCATTCCTCGGCCAGCAGCAGGCGGCCGTCAGCGGTGCGCACATGCTTTCCCATGGCCGGAGAGCTTACCGGCGAATTCTTGTGAAAGTTTTCACAAGCCCGCAAGGGTCTTAAGGCCTGGGCTGTCATCACAGGTCAGGGGTGGTTTCGGTGGGATTCTCGCGATCTTGAAGGGGCTTTCGGCCTGCCCGGTCAGGGCTTTGTCCGGGCCCTTTCGGTATTCCCCGGGTGTCGAATGGAGTCGTCGGAGAAAAGGGATCGAAGAAGGAGTACCTGCCATGGAGGTCACGGCGGCCGAGGAGACGGCCACGGAGACGGTGGACGGACTCGTCGAGAGGGCGCTCGCGGCGCTCGGGCGGTTCGAGGAGCTCGACCAGGAGCAGGTCGACCACATCGTCAAGAAGGCGTCGCTCGCGGCGCTCAGCGCCCACGGCGAACTCGCGAAGCTGGCCGTGGAGGAGACCGGCCGCGGCCTTTTCGAGGACAAGGCCGTCAAGAACCTCTTCGCCTGCGAGCACGTGACGCACTCGATGGCCGGCCTGAAGACCGCCGGAGTCATCCGCCGCGACGAACTGAACGGCATCACCGAGATCGCCGAACCCGTCGGCGTCATCTGCGCGATGACCCCCGTCACCAACCCCACCTCGACCACGGTCTTCAAGGCGCTGATCGCCCTGAAGACCCGTAACCCGATCGTCTTCGCCTTCCACCCCTCCGCGCAGCGGTGCTCCGCGGAGGCCGCCCGGATCGTCCGCGACGCCGCCGTCGCCGCCGGCGCGCCCGCCGACTGCGTGCAGTGGATCGAGGAGCCCTCCATGGCGGCCACCGGCCTCCTCATGCACCACGACGGCGTCTCCACCATCCTCGCCACCGGTGGCAACGCGATGGTCAAGGCCGCCTACTCCTGCGGCAAGCCCGCCCTCGGCGTCGGCGCCGGAAACGTCCCCGCGTACGTCACCCGGAGTGGCAAGCTCCAGCGGGCCGTCCACGACATCGTGCTCTCCAAGGCCTTCGACAACGGCATGATCTGCGCCTCCGAGCAGGCCGTCATCCTCGACCAGGAGGTGTACGAGCAGGGCATCGCCGAGTTCCAGCGGCTCGGCGCGTACGTCGTCACCGCCGCCGAGAAGACCAAGCTGGAGGAGTACGTCTTCGGCACCACCGCCTACGCCACCACCTGCTCCGGCGCCAGGCTCAACGCGGCCGTCGTCGGGAAGTCGCCGCGGTGGATCGCCGAACAGGCGGGCTTCGAGGTCCCCGAAGGCACCACGCTGCTGCTCGCCGAGTGCCACGAGGTCGGCGAGGGCGAACCGCTCACCCGCGAGAAGCTCTCCCCGATCCTGGCCGCCCTCAAGGCCGACACCACCGAGCACGGCCTCGAACTCTCCGCGCGGATGGTCGAGTTCCACGGACTCGGGCACAGCGCCGCGATCCACACCGAGGACGAGGAACTCGCCGAGGAGTTCGGCAAGCGGGTCAAGGCGATCCGGGTGATCGTCAACGCCCCCTCCACCTTCGGTGGCATCGGCGACGTCTACAACTCCTTCCTGCCCTCCCTGACCCTCGGCTGCGGCTCGTACGGACACAACTCTGTCTCGAACAACGTGACCGCGGTCAACCTGGTCAACGTCAAGCGGATCGGACGGCGCAACACCAACATGCAGTGGTTCAAGGTCCCGCCGAAGATCTACTTCGAGCGCAACTCCCTGCGCTACCTGGGCGAGATGGACGGCCTCAAGCGGGTCACGATCGTCACCGACAAGACCATGGGCACGCTCGGCTTCGTGCAGAAGGTCACCGACATCCTCCAGGCCCGCCCCTCGGCGGTCGTCCTTCAGGTCATCGACGACGTCGAGCCCAACCCCGAACTCGCGACCGTCCAGGCGGGCGCCGCGCGGATGCGGGACTTCGGGCCCGACACGATCGTCGCGCTCGGCGGCGGTTCGGTGATGGACGCGGCCAAGATCATGTGGCTGATGTACGAGCACCCGGAGGTCGAGTTCGCGGACACGAAGGAGAAGTTCTTCGACATCCGCAAGCGCGCGTACACGTTCCCCGGTCTCGGGGAGAAGGCGCAGCTGGTGGCCGTCCCGACCACCTCCGGCACCGGCAGCGAGGTCACCCCCTTCGCCGTCATCTCCGACCCGGCGGCCGCGCAGAAGTACCCGCTCGCCGACTACGCGCTCACCCCGAACGTCGCCATCGTCGACCCGGTCCTCCCCATGGGCCTCCCGGCGCACGTCACCGCCGACTCCGGCTTCGACGCGCTGACCCACGCCACCGAGGCGTACGTCTCGGTCTACTCCAACGACTACACCGACGGGCTCTGCCTCCAGGCGATCAAGCTCATCTTCGAGAACCTGGAGCGGTGCGTGGTGAACGGGGTGAAGGACCCCGAGGCGCGCGAGAGGATGCACAACGCCTCGACCGTCGCCGGCATGGCCTTCGCCAACGCCTTCCTCGGCCTGGTCCACGCCATGGCGCACACCCTCGGCAACACCTTCCACGTCCCCCACGGCCGCACCAACGCCCTGCTCCTGCCGCATGTCATCCGGCACAACGGCCAGGTCAGCGGCAAGGCCACACCGTGGCCGAAGGCGGAGGTCTACCGCGCCCCGGAGCGCTTCCAGGAGATCGCGAAGACGCTGGGCCTGCCGGCCGCGACGCCGGAGGAGGGCGTGGAGTCCTACGCGAAGGCGGTGGAGGAACTGCGGGCGAAGTGCGGGATCCCGGCCTCCTTCCAGGCGGAGGGCGTCGACGAGGCGGCCTTCCTGGAGGCCCTGCCGCAGCAGGCGATGAACGCGTACGCCGACCAGTGCGCGCCCGCCAACCCGCGGATGCCGATGATCGACGAGATGAAGGAGCTGATGACCCGGGCGTACTACGGCGCCTGAGCCCTTGGCGAGACCCTTGCCGAACAGCCGGCCGCCCCGCGCGAGGAAGCGCGGGGCGGCCGGCCGTTCGCGTGCGAGCCCGGCGGGACCGCCTGCTCGGCGGGGCTCGACCGGGAGCGGATGTTCACGCGGCGGCACCGCCCGCCGGGCTGCCCGCGCCGCCTGCGCCGCCCGCCGGACTGCCTGCGCCGCCCCCACCGCCCGCGCCGCCCGCCGCGCCGAGTTCCTCCGCGGTCGGTTCGGTGCCCGGCTTCCGCTTCAGCGAGGACATCACCAGCGTGACCGCCGTACCGACGACCGCCCAGGCCGAGAGCACCAGGAGCGAGACGGTGATGTCGTTGCCCCTGAAGTACGCGATCGACCGCGCGACCCAGGTGCCGGCGCCCGGGGGCAGGGCGGGGCCGATCGCGTTCCAGAACGGCGGCAGCATCGGCAGCGGGAACGCGCCGCCCGCGCTCGGGTTGCCGGCCACGACGATCAGCAGGATCGCCAGGCCGATGCCGACGATGCCGAAGACCGACTGGAGGGCGAGGGTCGCCGCGCCGACCGCGAAGACCACCAGGGCGCCCAGGCCCCACAGGGCCATGACGCTGCCGGGCAGGGCGCCGAGGATCGGGCCGACGATGACGGCGCCGCCGAGACCGCCGAGGATCGCGTAGAGCGCGAGCACGCCGAGCCGGATGATCGCCCGCTGCGGGTTCGCGGGGCGGGAACCGGCGCTGATGGCGAGGATCGCGGCGCAGATGTAGCCGCCGACGCACCAGCCGACGACCAGGTAGAAGGCGGAGAGGCCGTCGAAGTCCTGGGGCGAGGCGGGCGCCACGTCCACGGTCCTGAGAGTGCGTCCGTTGGCGGCCTCGACCTTGGTGAAGAGCGATTCCAGGGTGGAGGAGAGCACGGTGCCGCCGCCGGAGGCGACGAGCAGCGTGTCGGTGGTGCGGGCCGGGTTCACCAGGAGGGCGCCGTCGATGTCCCGGTTCAGGATCTGCTCGCGGGCCTCGGCCTCGTCGGTGACGGTCCGCGCGTCGAGCGGTCCGCCGGGGAGCTGGTCGAGCCGGTCGACGAGCTGGGCGGAGACCGGCGGGGGCGCGACCACGCCGAAGGGGACGTCCCGCGGCTTCGGGTTGTGGAGTGCCCCGACGTACGAGGTGATGAACAGCAGCTGGAGGGCGAAGACGCCGATGACCAGCAGCGCGGCGCGGGTCGTGACGGCACTCTTCAGTTCGTCGACGAGGCTCATGCCCCCACGCTCCGGGGAGGGAAGTGATCGCGCAGGCGGGATGGGGCCGAACGGATGAGGCCGGACGGACGGGGCGTGCGCGACCCCTCGCGCGGGAATCGATGATGTGTTCGAATCGGGTCGCCGACCAGGGGTGATGAGGGGGTACAGTAATCGAACGAGCGTACGATGAACATATCGGGTGAATCGTCGAAAAGGGGTGGAGTGATGGAGGTGCGACATGGCGGGCTTCGCCCAGCTGCACGTCGCGTCCGGTTACTCCGTCCGCTACGGCGCCGCCCACCCCGAACACCTCGTCCGGCGGGCCGCCGAGCGGGGCGTACCGGCGCTCGCCCTCACCGACCGGGACACCGTCACCGGCGCCGTCCGGTTCGCGAAGGCCTGCGCCCGGGCCGGAGTCCGGCCGGTCTTCGGCGTCGACCTGGCGGTGGAGGCCCTGGCGCCCCCGCCGCCCTCCCAGCGGCGGCGCACCCCTGCCCGGGGCGGCGCCCATGTGATCGAACCGCCGCTGCGGTTCACGCTGCTCGCACGGGACCGTGAGGGGTGGGCGCGGCTGTGCCGCCTCACTTCGGCCGCCCATGTCGACGCGCTCGGCGGTACGGCGCCGGTGGTGCCGTGGGAGGCGCTGCGCGCCCACGGCGGCCCCGGCCTGATCGCGCTGCTCGGCCCGGTCTCGGAACCGGTACGGGCCCTGGCGGCGGGGCGCGAGGACGTCGCGGCGCGGCTCCTCGCCCCCTGGCGGGAGATCTTCGGCCGCGGACTCGGTCTGGAGGCGGTGGCGTACGGACCCTCCGGCACCGGCCCCGGCTCGCTCCGGCTCGCCGCCCGGACGGTGGCGCTCGCCGACCGCACCCGTACCACCGCCGTCCTCACCAACGCCGTGCGCTACGCCGACCCGGAGCAGCACCGGCTCGCCGACGTCCTGGACTCCGCGCGGCTGCTGCGCCCGATCGACCGGCGCCGCCTGGACAGCGGGCAGCGCTGGCTCAAGGACGAGGGAAGGATGACGAGCATCGCGCGGCTGATCGCCGAGTGCGCGGGCGCGGACCCCGCGCGGGCCCACCGGCTCCTCGCCGACACCGCCGCCGCGGCGGCCGCGTGCACCCTCGACCCGGTCGCCGACCTGGGGCTCGGCACCCACCACTTCCCCGAGCCCGAGCTGTTCGGCGCGGCGCCCGGGGCGGACGGCGCCGCGCGGCTGCTGCGCGCACGGAGCGAGGCAGGCCTGGTCCGGCGCGGCCTCGACCGGGACCGTGCCGCGCTCGACCGGCTCGACGAGGAGCTCGCGGTGATCTCCCGGATGGGGTACGACTCGTACTTCCTCGCGGTCGGCCAGGTCGTGGCCGACATCCGGGAGAAGGGCATCCGGGTCGCGGCCCGCGGCTCGGGCGCCGGATCGATGGTCTGCCACGCGCTGGGCATCGCCACCGCCAACCCGCTCGACCACCGTCTGCTGTTCGAACGCTTCCTGAGCGTGCGCAGGAAGTCGCTGCCCGACATCGACATCGACGTGGAGTCCGCCCGCCGCCTGGAGTGCTACGACCTGATCTTCGACCGCTTCGGCACGGAGCGGGTCGCGGTCACCGCCATGCCCGAGACCTACCGGGCCCGCCGCGCCCTGCGCGACACGGGTCTCGCCCTCGGCGTCGCGCCCGCGGACGTCGACCGGATCGCCAAGAGCTTCCCGCACCTGCGGGCCTCCGACATCCGCGGCGCGCTCGCCGAACTGCCCGAACTGCGCGGCCTCGCGGCCGAGGCGCACCGCTACGGGCCGCTGTGGGAGCTGGCCGAGGGGCTCGACTCCCTGGTCCACGGCATGGCCATGCACCCCTGCGGCGTGGTCATCAGCGACGCGACGCTCCTGGACCGGCTGCCGGTCCAGCCGACCCCGCAGGGCGAGTACCCCATGGCGATGGCGGCGAAGGAGGAGATCGAGGCGCTGGGCAACATCAAGCTGGACGTCCTCGGGGTCCGGATGCTGTCCTCGATGACCCACGCGGTCGCCGAGATCGAACGCGTCACCGGCGACCGCGTCGACCTGGACGACCCCGCGCAGGTGCCGCTCGACGACGTCTTCGCGTTCAAGCTCATCCAGCAGAGCGAGACCCTCGGCCTGTTCCAGCTCGAATCGCCCGGCCAGCAGGACCTGCTGTCCCGGCTCCAGCCCCGCGATCCGCAGGACGTCATCGCCGACATCAGCCTCTTCCGGCCCGGGCCGGTCGCCGGCGGCATGCCCGAGCGGTACATCGCCGCCCGGCACGGCGGCTCGCCCCAGTACGCCCATCCCGACCTGGAGCCGGTGCTCGCCGACACCTACGGAGTGACCATCTGGCACGAGCAGATCATCGAGACGCTCTCGGTGATGACCGGCTGCGACCGCGCCCTGGCCGAGGTCGCCCGGCGGGCGCTCGGCGACCGGAAGCGGCTGCCCCGGATCGAGGAATGGTTCCACCGCCTTGCCGGCGCCCGGGGGTACAGCGCGGCGGTGCGCGCGCAGGTCTGGGAGACGGTCGAGGCCTTCGGCGCCTACGGCTTCTGCCGGGCGCACGCCGTCGCCTTCGCCGTACCGGCGCTGCAGAGCGCCTGGCTCAAGGCGCACCACCCGGCGTTCCTGCTCGCCGGGCTCCTCGAACACGACCCCGGCATGTGGCCCAAGCGGGTCCTCGTCTCCGACGCCCGCCGCCGCGGCGTGCCGGTCCTCCAGGTCGACGTCAACGCCTCCCGGGTGAAGCACACCGTGGAGAAGGCGGACGGCGACCGGTGGGGCGTACGGCTCGCCCTGTCCGCCGTACACGGGATCAGCGAGGACGAGTGCGCGCGGATCGAGCAGGGGCAGCCCTACGGATCGCTCTCGGACTTCTGGCAGCGGGCCCACCCGAGCCGGCCCGTCGCCGAACGCCTCGCCGAGATCGGCGCCCTGGCCTGCCTCCACGAGGACGGCCTGACCCGGCGCGACCTGCTGCTGCAGATCGCCGAACTCCACCGGCAGTCCCGCACCCGGTCCGCGGGCAAGGGCCAACTGCCCCTGGACGCGGGCGCCGTCGGCGGGGCGGAGCCGAGCGGGCTGCCGGAGATGACCGGCCGCGAGGCCCTGAGCGCCGAGCTGAACACCCTCGGCATCGACGTCTCCCGGCACCTGATGGAGCATCACCACCGGCTGCTGCGCGAGATCGGCGCGACCGACTCCGCCCACCTGGCCGGGATGCGCGCCGGGCAGCAGGTGCTCGTCGCCGGGGTGCGGGCCTCCACCCAGACCCCGCCGATCGCCAGCGGCAAGCGGATCATCTTCGTCACCCTGGAGGACGGTTCCGGCCTGGTCGACCTGGCCTTCTTCGAGGACTCCCACCCGGCCTGCGCGCACACCGTCTTCCACAGCGGACTGCTGCTCGTGCGCGGCACGGTCCAGGTCCGCGGCACCCGCCGCACCGTCGTCGGCACCATGGCCTGGGACCTGGACGAGATCGCCGCGGCCCGCCGCGACCGGGGACCCGAGGCGGCGCTCGCCCTGCTCGGCGCCGAACGGCCGCACCCGACACCGGCCGAGCCGCACCCGGCCGCCGGGAGCGCGCCCGCCGCGCCGCACCGCGTCCTGGTCAACGGCACCACCGGCGCCCGGCTGCATCCGTACGCCGACCTGCAACCGGCCGGCAGCCGTTCGGCCGACCTGAAGAAGTTCGGCTACACCAGTCCGGGGAGCGCGGGATGACGGTACGCCAGCGGCATGTCGCCCACCTCCATCTGCACGCGGTGCCGAACGGGGAGCAGTACGGACACATAATCGAACTGGTGTCCGGTATCACGCCCCACGTCCAGGCCGTCCCGCCGCAGGCCGTCCAGCTGGACCTCACCTCGGCGCTCCGCTACTTCGGCCTGTCCCCCTACGACGTCGTCCAGTTGGCGAAGCTCCGGCTGAAGGCCCTCTACGACATCGACAGCAGCGCGGGGCTCGCGGGGAACCGGATGCTCGCGGCGATGGCCGCCGACGCGTCCGCGCCCGGCGAGACCACCTGGGTCCCCGCCGACCGCGCCGCGGAATGGCTGTACCCCCGGCCGGTCACCGCGCTGCCCGGAATCGGGCGCGCCACGGCCGACGCGCTCCGCCGGTACGGGCTGCACACCGTCGGCCAGATCGTCGAGCTGCCCCCGGCGACCCTGCAGCGCCTCCTCGGAGCGGGCCCCGCCCGGCTCCTCGCCGAGCGCGCCCGCGGCCACGACCCCCGCCCGGTCACCCCGTCCGAGCCCGCCGCGCACCTGAGCGCCGACCTGGTCCTGGAGCGGGACTGCCTCGACCCGGCCCAGCACCACCGGGCGGTCCTGGGCCTCGCCGACCGGATCGGGCAGCGCCTGCGCGGCGAGGGTCTGGCCGCCGGACGGCTCACCCTCACCGTGCGCTACGCGGACCGCAGCTCCACCACCCGCACCCGCGCCCTGCCGGAGTCCACCGGCCACTCGCCGGCCCTCGCCGCGACCGCCCTCGGACTGCTGGCCGCGCTCGGCCTGCAGCGGGCCCGGGTGCGCGCCTTCGCGCTCCGCGCCGACGACCTGCTGCCGGCCGGCAGCGCCTACCGGCAGCTCTCCCTCGACCCCGGCGACTCGCGCGCCCGCGCGGCCGAGGCCGCCGCCGACCGGGCCCGCCGCCGCTTCGGCGCGGAGGCCGTCCGTCCGGCCGCGCTGGGTGGAACGGCCCGAAGTGGAGTACCCGTACTCCGTATTGACGAGAAGTCACTTTTTACCGACGCGTAACTTCCCAGTGAAGGCTACTCGTGCGTAGCTTGGCCTGAAGCAGAGCATCCCCACCTGTGGTCCGGGCCGCAGGGCTTACTGCCTCGTTCGTTCCTGATTTCCCTTGAGCCGCAAGGAGATCGCACGATGCTGCCCTGGAAACACGCGCTCAGAACGCTCTCGGTCCTGCTGCTGACCGCCGCCGCGACCCTCGCCCCCACCGTCTCCGCGCAGGCCGCGCCCGCCCAGGCCGCCGCCGCCACCAGCAGGGGCTGGAACGACTTCTCCTGCAAGCCCTCGGCCGCTCACCCGCGCCCGGTCGTGCTGGTCCACGGCACCTTCGGGAACTCCATCGACAACTGGCTGGTCCTCGCGCCGTACCTGGTCAACCGCGGGTACTGCGTCTTCTCGCTCGACTACGGCCAGCTGCCGAACGTGCCCTTCTTCCACGGGCTCGGCCCCATCGAGAAGTCGGCCGAACAGCTCGACGTCTTCGTAGACAAAGTGCTCGCGGCCACCGGCGCCGCCGAGGCCGACCTCGTCGGGCACTCGCAGGGCGGCATGATGCCCCGTCACTACCTGAAGTTCCTCGGCGGGGCCGAGAAGGTCAACGCGCTCGTCGGGATCGCCCCCGACAACCACGGCACGACCCTCCTCGGCCTGACCAAGCTGCTGCCGTACTTCCCCGGCGTCGAGAAGTTCATCTCCGAGAACACCCCGGGCCTGGCCGACCAGGTCGCCGGATCCCCGTTCATCACCCGCCTCAACGAGGGCGGGGACACCGTCCCCGGCGTCACCTACACGGTCATCGCGACCAAGTACGACGAGGTGGTGACCCCGTACCGCTCGGGCTTCCTCAGCGGTCCGAACGTCACCAACATCGTCATCCAGGACAAGTGCGCCCTGGACCTCTCCGAGCACGTGGCGATCGGGACGGTGGACCGGGTCACGTTCCACGAGGTGGAGAACGCCCTCGACCCGGCCCACGCGACCCCGACCACCTGCCTCTCCGTGATCGGCTAGGTGCTCGCCCGCACTCAGCGCGCGGCGCGGCGACCGCGGCCCCGGCGGGCCGCACCGAACAGCACGGCCGCGCCGAGCGCCAGGACGGCGGCGCCACCCATCGCCACGTACGACGTGGTGGCGTCGCCACCGGTCTCGGCGAGCCGCTCGCCCTCACCGGCGGCGGCCGGCTCGTTGGGCGCGGCCGAAGCTGTCGACGCGGCCGGCTCCGAGGCGGCGGGCTCCGAGGGGGTCGCCGACTCCGAGGTCTCCGGCGCCGCGGCCGTCGCCTCCGCGCCGGTCCCGGCGTGCTGGTCGCCGTGGCCGCCGTGCTCCACGGAGGACTCGTCCGTGCCGGCCTCGATCTCCTCGTCGGTCGGCGCGGACGCCGTCGGGGCGGGCGTGCCGCCGGTGCTGCCGTTGTCCTTGCCGAAGACGACGTCGGAGCAGGTGTAGAACGCCTCGGGGGAGTCGGAGCGCTGCCAGATCGAGTAGATCAGGTGGCGGCCGGACTTGTTCGGGATCGTGCCGTCGAAGACGTAGTCACCGCTCTCCATCCGCGGGTCGGTCACCGTCGCGAACGGCTTGGCCTCCAGGTCCGACCACTTCAGCGGCTTCGAGGGGTCGTAGCCGTCCTTCGTCACGTACAGCTCGAAGGAACCCCGGTGCGGGGCCGTGCCCTTGTAGCGGAAGGTGTGCTTGCCGGCGGTGAGCGTGCTGGCCGGCCAGTCGCCGCGCGCCAGGTCGAGACCCCGGTACTTGTCGTTGCCGGCGCTGCAGAGCTTGCCGTCCGGAATCAGGTCGCGGTGCTTGCCGGCGGCGTTGGCGATGTTCACCGCGTTCCAGTCGTAGAACGCCTGCGTCCCGCTGGCCGCCACGGCCGCCTTGCACGCCGCCGACTTCGGGCTCTCGGGACCCTCCGCGTAACACGCGGACACCCGGCTCACCGGGTCCGTCATCGACCCGTGTGCGAAGGCCGGGGCGGCGGCGAGACCCGACAGGGCCAGCACGGCGGTGGCGGTCACGGCAGAGGCGGTGGTACGGCGAGAGACCATGGGGGGACAGCTCCTTCACGAGGGTGGTACGTGGGTGGCACGTGGGGGGACGCAGAGCAAGCTAGCCGCCGCGACGCGCGAAAAAGCCTGTGGAGCGGGCGAGATGGCGATCCTTAGGATCGCTTTAAGGCAGAGGTAAGAGGGGCCTGAGAATCGGGCCCCCGAGAGGCCGACCGGAGGCCCGATGACCGACGAGACCCCCCTCTTCCGCGCGGGGCTGCGGGCGCTCCCGTACAGCTGGGGACAGTGGCCCGACGAGGAGACCCCCGAGACGTGGGCCCTCGCGCGCGGTGCCCTGGAGGCCGCGCTCCCGCCCGGTCGGCTGGACGGGCCCGAGCCGCGCGTCTACCCGAAGGACAAGTACTTCGCCGACGACGAGGTGCCGCCGGACGACTGGTACTGCCACGAGATCCTGCGCGAGACGGTGACGGACCTGCCCCGCGCGACCGTCGGGCAGCTGACCGCCGCCGAGGCCGCCTGCACCGCCGTCGGCCTCGACACCAGCGACTTCCGCGAGGGCCGCTGGACCTGGCGGCTCGCGGGGTTCCTCGTGGAGCCCGCCCTCGACTGGTGCGGCCTCGCCGACGACGTCGACGCCCTCGACCCCTGGTTCCCGGAGCTGGCCGCGCTCTACATCCGCCGCCGGATGGCCGTCGAGCGGGCGACCCTGGCCCTGCTCAACGTCCGCTCCCTGGCCTCGGCCCGTGCGGCGCTGAACGCCCTCGCCGTCGACCCGGAGGTGGACGAGGAGACCCGGGAGTGGATCGCGCGCAGGCTCGGCGAGGACGAGACCGCGCCCTGACCCCGCGCAGGCTTGGCGAGGACGGGGGCGAGACCGCGCGCTGACCCCGCGCCGGGGCAGGTGCCGCTACCCCAGGCGGCGGTAGCGGCGCTCCGGGCGGCCCGTGCCGCCGTACCGCAGGGTGATCTCCGCGCGGCCCGTCTCCGCGAAGTACTCCAGGTAGCGGCGCGCGCTCACCCGGGAGAGCGCGCCCGCCTCCGCGCACTCCGTCGCCGACAGGCCCTCCGGGTGGGCCCGCAGGATGCCGTCCACCAGCTCGGCCGTGTGGGCCGCGAGGCCCTTCGGGAGTTCGCGCGAGCCCGGCGGGCGGGTGCCGAAGATCTGGTCCACGTCCTCCTGACGTGCCTCCTCCAGCGCGTCCAGCCGGGTCCGCAGGCCCGCCACATGCCGCAGCTGCTCCTGCAGCGCGCTCTGGTTGAACGGCTTGATCAGATAGTGCAGCGCCCCCGCGCGCAGCGCCGAGCGGATCATGCCCGCGTCCCGCGCCGCCGTGATGAAGAGCGCGTCGACGGCGAGACCGGACCCGCGCAGCTCGCGCAGGACGGAGATGCCGTCCATGTCCGGCAGGTAGATGTCGAGCAGGACGAGATCGGGGCGCAGCCGGTCGGCGAGGCGCAGCGCCTCACCGCCGCTGTGCGCGACCCCGACGACGGAGAAACCGTCCACAGTCGACACATAACGGCTGTGAAGCTTCGCGACCATGAAGTCGTCGTCGACCACCAGCACCTTCGTCACGCCGACACGCTAGGTCGCGACCACAAGGACCACAACGTCCGTTGATTGCGGAAGAGAGACAGGTTCTTAACGCGCGGGCAACATGTGGGCCACTTCACACACCTATCGAGAGGCGGCACACGTGCGTCTGCGCACCCCCCTCGCCCTGCTCGGGGCCGCGCTGCTGGTGTTGGTGGGGCCGCCCCTGCTCTCCGCCGGCGGCGGCTCCGACACCGGCACCCAGATCCCAGGACTGCGCTTCATGGTCCCCAACACTCCCGGCGGCGGCTACGACATCACCGCCCGCACCGCGGCGAAGAACGCCGAGGACGCCGGTCTGACCACCGACATCGAGATCTTCAACCTGCCCGGCGCCGGCGGCACCGTCGGCCTGACCCGGCTCGTCGGCGAGCACGGCAACGGCAAGCTTGCCATGTCCATGGGTCTCGGCGTCGTCGGCGCGGTCCACACCAACAAGACCCCGAAGACCCTCGCCGACACCACCCCGATCGCCCGGCTCACCATGGAGCCCGACATCGTCGTGGTCGGCAAGAACTCCCCGTACAAGACCATCCAGGACCTGCTCACCGCCTGGAAGAAGGACCCCGGCAAGCTGCCCGTCGGCGGCGGCTCCTCGCCCGGCGGCCCCGACCACCTCGCCCCGATGCTGATGGCGCAGGCCGCCGGCATCGCGCCGAAGAGCGTCAACTACATCCCCTTCGACGGCGGCGGCGAGCTCCTCGCCTCCATCCTCGGCGACAAGGTCGCCTTCGGCGTCTCGGGCGTCGGCGAGTACCTCGACCAGATCGAGTCCGGCGAGCTGCGGCTGCTCGCGGTCACCGGGCCCGAGCGGGTCCCCGGCCTCGACGCCCCCACCCTGCGCGAGGCCGGGCTCGACACCGAGTTCATCAACTGGCGCGGGATCGTCGCCCCGCCCGGCCTCTCCGACGCCGAACGCGACAAGCTCGTCGGCCTCGCCAGTGAGCTGCACGCCTCCCCGCAGTGGCGCGAGTCGCTGAAGAAGAACGGCTGGAACGACGCCTTCCTGCCCGGCGAGGAGTTCGGCGCCTTCCTCGCCGCGCAGGACAAGCAGGTCGCCTCCGTACTGAAGGAGCTGGGACTGTGACGACCACCGACACCGACACCCCGTCCATCGACAAGGCGGGTAGCCGCTCCTGGCTGCGCGAGCACTCCGAACTCGGCGTCGGCCTGCTCCTCTTCGCCCTCGGCGTCCTCGTCCTCACCGACGCCCTCACCATGACCGTCGACCTCGCCCAGCGCGGCCCGGTCGGCCCCAGGACCGTGCCCGTGGTCGTCGGCACCGGCCTGCTCGTCGTCGCCGTCCTGCTCGCCGTCGACGTCCTGCGCGGCGGCCGGGGCGAGTCCGAGGGCGGCGAGGACGTCG
The DNA here is from genome assembly GCF_043081505.1 of Streptomyces sp. NPDC014870. NCBI lineage: Bacteria > Bacillati > Actinomycetota > Actinomycetes > Kitasatosporales > Streptomycetaceae > Streptomyces > Streptomyces sp. NPDC014870. The sequence continues at coordinate 413,613 of NZ_JBIBWQ010000007.1, read as the reverse complement.
ACCTCTCCGAGCCCAGCGACTGGCGCACGGTCCTGCTCCTCGCCGGGGTCTTCCTCGGCTTCGCCGTCCTCATCGGCCCCGTCGGCTTCCCCGTCTCCGGAGCCCTGCTCTTCTGGGGCGCGGCCTACGCCCTCGGCAGCCGCCACCTCCACCGCGACCCGCTGATCGCCGCCGGACTCTCGCTCCTCACCTACGTCGTCTTCAACAACCTGCTCGGCGTTCCCCTGCCCGGCGGCCCGCTGATGGGAGTGCTCTGACCCATGGACTCACTCAACTCCCTGATCGACGGCTTCGGTACGGCCCTCACCCCGATGAACCTGCTGTGGGCCGCCGTCGGCGTGCTCCTCGGCACCGCCATCGGCGTCCTGCCCGGCATCGGCCCCGCCATGGCGGTCGCCCTGCTGCTCCCGGTGACGTACGGACTCGAGCCGACCGGCGCCTTCATCATGTTCGCCGGCATCTACTACGGAGCCATGTTCGGCGGCTCCACCACCTCGATCCTGCTCAACACCCCCGGCGAGAGCGCGGCCGTCGTCGCCGCCCTCGAAGGCAACCCGATGGCCAAGGCCGGCCGGGGCGCGCAGGCGCTCGCGGCCGCCGCCATAGGCCACTTCACCGGCGGCATGATCGGCACGCTGCTGCTCGTCGCGCTCGCCCCGACCGTCGCCGCGCTCGCCGTCGACATCGGCGCGCCCGACTACTTCGCCATCATGGTCCTCGCCTTCATCGCGGTGACCTCCGTCCTCGGCTCCTCCCGGATCCGCGGCCTCGCCTCGCTGCTCATCGGCCTCACCCTGGGCCTGGTCGGCCTCGACCAGATGACCGGGCAGCAGCGCCTCACCTTCGGCTCGCTGCAGCTCGCCGACGGCATCGACGTCGTCATCGTCGCGGTCGGTCTCTTCGCCATCGGAGAGGCCCTCTGGGTAGCCGCCCACCTGCGCCGCACCGCGGGCGAGGCCATCCCGGTCGGCCGCCCCTGGCTCGGCGGGGACGACGTACGGCGCACCTGGAAGTCCTGGCTGCGCGGCCCCGTCATCGGCTTCCCGTTCGGCGCGATCCCGGCCGGCGGCGCGGAGATCCCGACCTTTCTCTCGTACGTCACCGAGAAGCGGCTCTCCAAGCACAAGGACCAGTTCGGCAAGGGCGCCATCGAGGGCGTCGCGGGGCCCGAGTCCGCCGCCTCGGCCTCCGCCGCCGGCACGCTCGTCTCGATGCTGACCCTCGGCCTGCCGACGACCGCCGTCGCCGCCGTGATGCTCGCCGCCTTCCAGCAGTACGGCATCCAGCCGGGACCGCTGCTCTTCGAACGCGAACCCGAGCTGGTCTGGGGCCTGATCGCCTCGCTCTTCGTCGGCATGGTCCTGCTGCTCGCGCTGAACCTGCCGCTCGCGCCCGTCTGGGCCAAGCTGCTGCGCATCCCGCGCCCGTACCTCTACGCCGGCATCCTCTTCTTCGCGGCCGTCGGCGCGTACGCGGTCGGCGGCGAGGCGCTCGACCTGGTCATCCTGCTGATCATCGGCCTGATCGGCTTCGGCATGCGACGGTACGGACTGCCCGTCCTGCCCGCCGTCATCGGCGTCATCCTCGGCCCGGCCGCCGAACAGCAGCTGCGCCGCGCCCTGCAGATCAGCGACGGCTCGCTGACAGGCCTGGTCAACACCCCGTTCTCGGTGACCGTCTACGCGGTCGTCGCGCTCCTGCTGGCCTGGCCCCTGCTGAAGAAGGTGATCGTCCGCCGCCGTAACGTGTCGGCATGACCGACGACATCCGCCCCGCAGAGTCGAGCGACGTTCCGCGCGTGAAGGCCGTCACCGACGCGGCCTACCACCACTACATCGAGCGGATCGGCCTCGTGCCGGCCCCGATGGAGGCGGACCACGCGGCGGACGTCGCCGCGGGGAGGGTGTTCGTCGCGGGTGACCCGGTGGTCGGCCTCGTGGTCCTCAGGACCGAGGCCGACCACCTGTACCTCGACAACATCGCCGTCCACCCCGGCGCCCAGGGCACCGGCCTCGGCCGCCGTCTGCTCGCCTTCGTGGAGTCCCGCGCCCGCGCGCTCGGCCTGCCCGAGGTCCGGCTGCTCACCAACGCGATGATGTGGGAGAACCAGAAGATGTACGAGCGGTACGGCTACCAGCTCGTCGAGCGCCGGGTGGACGGACCGTACGATCGTATGCACTACCGCAAGCGCCTCAACTCGCCCCCGATAGAGTGAGTTTCAGTCAGCTCATGGCGTGATCCGGTATCCCTGGCGGGCGGTACACCCCCCACCCCGAAGGGATCACCCCTCATGCGCATCCGCCTCGCCCTCTCCGCCGGCACCCTGCTCGTCGCGGCCGCCGCCGGCACCGCCCAGGCGGCCCCCGCCGACACCCTCACCGTCGACGCGTACGGCACCGTCGCCGCCGACGGCACGGTCACCCTCTCCGGCCAGTACCGCTGCCTCGACGACAGCGCGGGCCCGGTCTTCGTCTCCAGCACGCTGGTCCAGCAGGACCGTTCCGCCGGCATCGGCGGCACGCGCGCCGTCTGCGACGGCCGGCTCCACGACTGGACCAACTCGGGCGTCGTGAAGGAGCCCTCCTACCGGGCCGGAGTCGCCCAGGTGAAGGCCACCCTCATGCAGCTCACGCCCTCGGGGCCGCTGGGCGTGCCGATGCCCGCCTTCCTCGCGACGGAGGAGGCGGACGTCATCCTCGGCTGACACCGTCCTCGGCCGACGTCGAGGACCCTGTCGTCACTGGTCCGGCGGACCGCCGAGCAGCCGGACCAGGCCCTCGCGGCCCAGGTGTTCGAGCTCGTCGAGGGCGTCGACGGCGCGGGCCGCCGCCTCCGGGTCGGCGGCGGCCAGACCGCTCGCCGCGAACTCGTCCTCGTCGAGACGCAGCACCTCGCTGCCGTCCGCCGACACCCACAGATCCAGGTCCAGGTCCTCGACCACGACCTCGGATCCGCCGACGACGGACGGCCGGGTGATGTCGCAGTACCAGCCCTTGAGCGTGCCGTCCGAGGACCGGATCTCCTTGACCGCGTACCAGCGGTCGCGCCAGTAGTGCTCCACGAACACGTCGCCCGGCTCGAACCGTACGAAGCCGAAGTCGCGTACGCCTTCGGCCGCCCAGGGCGCGCGTACGGTCAGCCGCGCGCCGTCGTCGGCCACGACCTCGGCGGGATACCGGATCTTGGTCCGCCCCGCCTTCGTGAGCACCATCTCAACCGAGCGCCCTGACATGGCGCACCTCCGTCGCGCAGATCTCGTAGCCGAACCACTCGTTGATCGCCAGCATCGGCCCGTTGCCGGCGTCGTTGCCGGTGAACGCCTCCGTGCAGCCCGCGGCGCGCGCCCGGTGCAGGGAGTCGTTCTTGGCGAGCTTGGCCAGGCCCCGGCCCCGGAAGGCCGGATCGGTGCCGGTCATCCCCGTGCTGTAGCGCCCCGAGCCGTCGGTCTGGGCGGCGCTGAACGCGGCCGGACGACCGTCGACCACGGCGACCGTGGTCAGGTCGCGGTCGAAGAGCGGGTGGTTCCACGTGGTCGCCAGCCAGTGCTCGTAGTCGTTCAGTTCGGCACCCACGTCCCCTGGCTCGTCGGCCGTGGTCACCGCGTCGAGCGCGAACAGCGGACGGGGGTCGGCGGCGAAGGCGGCGGCGGTCCGCAGCTCGACGCCGGCCGGCGGCTCCTGGAGCGGCGGCAGTTCGGCGGAGGCCAGGTCGAGCCGGAGGAAGTGCGCGGAGCGGCGGGCCGCGTAGCCGTGCCGCTCGGCGAAGGCACGGAACTCCGGCTCGTCGAGCACCCAGCTGTAGAGGGTGGTCACCCCGCACTGCGCGAGATGCTCCTCCGACGCCCGTACCAGCAGCGTGCCCGCGCCCAGGCCCCGCTTCTCCGGGTGGACGTAGACATTGACCGAGCCGACCCCGGGCTCGGGCGCGTCGTGCGCGACGCGGAGCTGGGCCGTGCCGACGACCTCCCCGTCGACGTCCGCGACCAGCGGGCGCGCGTGCGCGTCGGGATGGGAGTGCGCCCAGTCGAACGCGACCTGGGTGCCGCTGGCGAGCATGTAGGGGAGCGCCGCACGCCGGACACGGGCGAAGTCCTCGGCGTCCTCGGGGCGTACATCTCGGACGATCACAGTCATGGTGCCGCACGCTATGCGTCGGAGTGGCGCGGCCGCCTCCCATTTTCCCCCGCGGCGGGGGGAGAATCGGCGGGTGACATTGCGAATCACCATGGACACGGGCTCCTCGACCGCCCCGTACGAACAACTCCGCGCCCAGATCGCGGAACGCGCCCGCTCGGGAGCCCTGCCGGTCGGCTACAAGCTCCCGACGGTAAGGGGCCTCGCGGAGGACCTCGGCCTGGCGGCGAACACGGTCGCCAAGGCGTACAAGTCGCTGGAGGCGGACGGCGTCATCGAGACGCGCGGCCGCCTCGGCACGTTCGTCGCGGCGGCCGGCGACGCGGCGGCCCGCCTCGCGGCGAGCGCGGCGGCGACGTACGCGACGGAGGCGAAGCGCCTCGGCCTGAGCCGGGAGGCGGCGACGGCGGCGATCTCGGACGCCCTGCGGGCGACGTACGGCAGCTGATCCAGCGGGCCCCGCAGGTAGAGCCCCGACTCCGGAGCTGCGGCCCTGCGGGTACAGCACCGACTGCGGGCAGCGGCCCTGCGGGTACAGCACCGGCTCCTGGCTGCGGCCCTACAGGTACAGCCCCGACTCCGGGGCCCGGGACTCCGGGATGCCGGCGGGCGACGTGCCGCGGCGCAGGGCGTACAGCTCCGCGAGCGTCGCGCCGTCCCGCCCGACCCCGTCCTCCGTGCCGAGCCACCCCACGGCCTCCGTCCGCGTGAGACCGCCCACTTCGAGCCGGGCCAGGCACCGGCCGGGGCGGACGACGGCGGGGTGGAGCCGCTCCAGGTCCTCGTTGGTGGTGACGCCGACGAGGACGTTGCGGCCCTGACCGAGCAGCCCGTCCGTGAGGTTCAGGAGCCGGGAGAGGGCCTGCCCGGCCGTGTTCTTCGCCTCGCCGCGGATCAGCTCGTCGCAGTCCTCCAGGAGCAGCAGCCGCCACCGGCCCTTCGCCGTGCCCTCGTCCTCGCCGATGGCGATGTCCATCAGATAGCCGACGTCGTTGAAGAGCCGCTCCGGGTCGAGGACGCAGTCCACCTGGCACCAGTCCCGCCAGGAGCGCGCCAGCGTGCGCAGCGCGGAGGTCTTGCCGGTCCCCGGCGGCCCGTGGAGCAGCAGCAGCCGGCCGGCGATGTCGTCGGGGGTGACCTTCATCAGCCGGTCCAGCGCATCGGCCACCGGCGCCGTGTAGTTGGGCCGGATCTCCTCCCACGTCCCGGCGCTGATCTGCCGGGTCGTGCGGTGCGGGCCGCGCCGCGGCGACACGTACCAGAAGCCCATCGTCACGTTCTCGGGCTGCGGCTCGGGCTCGTCCTTTGCCCCGTCCGTCGCCTCCCCGAGGATCCGCTCCGCGAGCTCGGGCTCCGTCGCGGTGACGGTGACGTCCGCGCCCCGGTTCCAGCGGGAGACGAGCAGCGTCCAGCCCTCGCCCTCGGCGAGCACCGCGGAACGGTCGTCGTCCTTGGCGGCGCGCAGCACCTTCGCCCCGACGGGCAGCAGCGTCGCGTCGGGCTTCACCCGGTCCAGCGTCGTGCTCCGGGAGTGCGGCTGCTCGCCGGTGGTGAACCGGCCGAGGAAGAGCGCGTCGATGACGTCCGAGGGCGAGTCGCTGTCGTCGACGGTGAGCCGGACGGGCAGCGCCCGATGCGGCTCGGACGGCTCGGGCGGGTCAGACGGCCCGGACGGCCCGGACGGCTCGGATGGCGTGGCAGACATGGCGACCATGATCCGGCAACGGGGCAGGGCCCGCACCAGGTTTTGGCAGGAAGGAAAGGGCTGATCGGACTTTGTGGACAAAGGTCTGTCGGCCCTGCAAAGAGGGACTTTCGGCCCTGCTTACCTGCTCTTTGCCAATGTTTGGATCTTGCAGGTCAACCAAAGTTGATCAGGCCCGCGCCCGCTGGAACGGCAGGCGCGGACCTGTCGTTCAAGCAAGGACCTGCATGTCGTCGATACGGCGTAGATTTTCCGGATCCATCGCGGTGGGGGGCGTTTCGGCGCTGACTGCGCTCGCTCTGCTCGGTGCGGCCACTCCGGCCCTGGCGGCGGAGCCCGAACAGGACAAGGCAGCACAGGACCAGGCGCTACGGGACGCCGTACGCGCCCAGAACCCGCTCGGCGGGACCGTGACCGAGGCCGTCACCGCGGAATCGGCCCTGCTCGCCGCCCAGGCGTACGACCGGCGGATCGAGGTCCTCGACCGCCGGACCGAGACCAGCACCACCTGGGCCAACCCCGACTCCACGCTGACCAGCACGGTCTCGGGCGGCCCCGTCCGCATGCTCAAGGACGGCGTCTGGACCGACGTGGACGCCACGCTGCGCCGCCAGGCCGACGGCACGGTCGAGGCCGAGGCGCACCCCGGTGAGCTGAAGCTGGCCGGACCCGGCGGCGCGCGGGCCCGCTCCGCACGCGCTGCGGCCGAGGCGCCCGCCTCCGCCGCCCGCGACCTCATCACCCTCGGCACCGGCGACCAGTCGATCGGCGTCCAGTGGAAGGGCGGACTGCCCGCTCCGGTCCTCGACGGGCCCAAGGCCACCTACCCCGACGCCGTCCCGGGCGCGGACCTCGTGGTCGACGCCACCCGCACCGGCTTCGAGCAGTTCCTCAGTCTCAAGCAGCGGCCCGCCGACGGGGCCGCCCCGATGACCCTGCCCCTGCGGATCCCGGGCCTGACCGCCACCCAGCAGCCGGACGACTCGGTCGTGTTCGCCGACCGGGAGAGCGGCGAGCCGGTCGCCACCATGCCCGCCCCCGTCATGTGGGACGCGCAGGTGGACGAGCGCTCCGGGGAGCGCAAGCGCACCGCCCGGGTGCCGATGACGGTCGTCCAGGACGGGGACACGGTCGAGCTGCGGCTCACCCCCGACCGGGCCTTCCTCGCCGACCCCGCCACGAAGTACCCGGTGACCGTCGACCCGGCCACCGACACCCTCTCGGTGCTCTTCGACACCTTCGTGCAGGGCGGTGACACCACCGACCAGTCGGCCTCCACCGACCTCAAGATCGGCTGGCCCGGCGACTACGCGGGCAGCACCAAGCGCACCGCCCGGTCCTTCCTCACCTGGGAGACCGGCCAGTTCGCCGACGCGCTGGTCACCGACGCCAAGCTGTCGCTGTACAACTACCACTCCTGGTCCTGCGAGAAGCGCGGCTGGGAGGTGTGGGCGGCCGACCCGGCCGACACCTCAAGCCGCTGGACCAAGCAGCCCGCGCTGCGCCAGAAGTTCGCCACGTCCACCGAGACCCGCAGCAGCACCTGCAACAACGCGGGCCGGGTGACCACCGACGTCACCGAGCTGGCGAAGACCTGGGCGAGCGCCAAGGCGGCGACCGGCTCGGTGGCCCTCAAGGCCGTCGACGAGTCGGACACGTACGCCTGGAAGCGCTTCTACTCCTCCGAGACGACGGAGGACAAGGTCCCGCAGCTGACGGTCACCTTCAACTACCGGCCCAAGAACGGCGCCAACCTCCAGGCCGGCACCCCGTTCTACAGCGAGGGCGGTGTCTACAAGGTCAACAGCCTGACCCCCACGCTCCGTTTCACCACCGAGGACGTCAACGAGGACGACCAGGTCCAGGGCACCTTCGAGGTCAAGGACAAGGCGACCGGCGAGGTCGTCGCCCTCTTCAACGCCCCGTTCGTGCGCTCCGGCGAGACGGCCGCCGCGAAGGTCCCGGCCGGCAAGCTCGCCACCGGCCGCGCGTACACCTTCCGTACGACGACCTATGACGGTCAGCACTACGCCAACGGCTGGTCGGACCCGGTGACCTTCACCGTGGACACCTCCTGGCGGCCGGGCCCGGCCATCGACGCCTTCGGGGCGGCCAACGCGGCCCTCGACGCCGCCGACATCACCCCCGCGACCACCAGTGACTCCCGGTTCGCGGCCATCGCCGAGACGGCGACCGGCACCGTGACCGTGCCCTGGGACTCCCAGGGCCGCATCGAGGTCAAGCCGGACGACATCCCCGCCGTCGGCATCGGGACCGGCGCGGGCCCGCGGCGCGGCGTCAACGTCAACGGCAGCGTGGTCCACGCCGACGCCGCCTCCCCGGTGGACACCGTCGTCCAGCCCACCCTCGCCGGTGGCAGCCGCACGCTCCAGGTCATCAAGAACGCCACCGCGCCGCGCGAGTACCGGGTTCCGATCGACCTCGCCCCGGGTTCGAGCCTGCGCCAGCAGCCGGACGGCTCGATCGTGATCGTCTCGTCCGACCCGAACGAGCCGGTCGCGGCGATCAACGCCCCCTGGGCGAAGGACGCCCACGGCAAGCCGGTGCCCACCTCGTACCGGCTTGAGGGCCAGACCCTGATCCAGACGGTGAGCTTCGACGCGAACACCGCGTTCCCCGTCGTCGCCGACCCGTGGTGGAACCCCTTCAGCTGGAAGTGGAAGAAGATCGGCAGGGTCGTCAAGAACGCCGCCAAGAAGTGCGGTGTCGGCGCCCTCGCCGCCTACGTGCCCGTCCAGTCGCACCACGTCTCCGTCAACATCCAGCGCGCCCGCGCCGGACTGCGCATGGTGAAGTTCGCGGGCGGCCCCTGGGGCTACGTCTCCGTCGCGGCCGCGGGCTGTCTGATGGGCCAGCTGTCATGACCCGCGGGCCCGAGCGGCGGGAGGCGCTCGGCTGGACCGGGGCCCCGGGCCCCGGCGGTCGGCCGGCGGCCGTGCTCGACCTGCTGGTCATGATCGTCGTCCTGACGGTCGTCGCCATCAGCCTGCGCACGTTCACCACCGTGCCCACCTGGGCGGCCATCGCGATCGGCGCCTTCACGGCGGCCGGCGCGAGCCGCCTCCACCTGGGCGCCCGCATCCTGCGCGCCCTGGGCCGTCGCCGCTGACGGCGAGCAGCCCGAGGTCGGGAGGCCGTACCGGACACCGCTCCGGTACGGCCTCCGGCCGTTTCCCGCCGCGCCTCAGACCGCGAGCCTGCCGGCCGCCCGCGCCGCGCCCCGGGCTCTGCGGACCACGGCGTACCCCTTGGTCAGCACCCGGTCCGCCGCGAACGTCCGGCCGATCGCCCGGCCCTCCACGAGCCGGGCGAACTCCTCGATCCCGGTGGAGCGCCGCACGGTCAGCCGTTCCAGGGCGTACGGCCCCTGGCGGCGCCGCGCGACGCCGTTGCCCACCGCCAGCGCCTGGGCGTAGCCGGCCGCCCGGACGGTCCGGCGGACCCGTCGGTCGGAGTAGCCGTACGGGTAGGCGAAAGAGACCGGCGCCCGGCCCAGCTCCTCCCGGAGGATCTCCTTGCAGCGCAGGGTCTCGTACCAGAGCCGCCGGTCGTCGACCTGGTCGAGCTGCGGATGGCTGTGGCTGTGGCCGCCGATCTCCGTACCGGCGGCGGCCAGTTCGCGCACCTGGTCCCAGTCGAGCATGGTGTCCAGGGCCCCGCCCTCGTCGTAGGTGCCGCGCAGCCAGCCGGTCGAGACGAACACCGTCGACGCGAAGCCGTGCTTGGCGAGCACGGGCAGCGCGTGCCGGTGCACGCCTTCGTAGCCGTCGTCGAAGGTGATCAGGACGGGGCGCGCGGGCAGCGGACCGCCCGTGCGCCACGCCTCGGCCAGCTCCGCCGTGGTCAGCGGGGTGAGCCCGCGGTCGGCCACGACCTCCATCTGCGCGGCGAACGCCTCGGGGGAGACGGACAGCCGGTGCGCGGCCGGGGCCGGTTCGTGGCCGACGGCGTGGTACATCAGGATCGGTACGGGTGCGTTCACGCGGCCACCTCGGGCGCGGCCACCTCGGGCGCGGTCTGCGCGGTCGCGGTCTCTGTCGGCGCGGCCTCCCCGGGCGCCGCGTCGGCGGGCTCCGGCAGGCGCGGGATCGGGCCCGAGGAGAACGTCACCCCGCCCCCGCGCGCCCGCACCGCCGCCCGTACGTAGCCGGCCGCCGCCATCGCCACGCCCGCCACGATCGCGCCGGCCCGGCCCGCGCCGCCCGGTCGCCCGAGCAGTGCGTCGCGCAGACCGCGTACCACTCCGGCGGGCAACACCCTTGTGGTGTACCGCCGTTCGGCCTCAAGGCCTTTGCCCGCGCCGACACTCCTGGAGACCAGCGCCTTGGAGAGGCCCTCGGCGTAGGTCCGGGTTCGGAAGTAGCCGAAGCGCTCGCGTGCCGCGGGGACCTTGTGGTGGATCACCGCCCGGTCGTCGATCAACAGGACCGCGTCCGGCAGGACTTGGGAGAGCCGGATGCAGAGCTCGGTCTCCTCGCAGCCGAGCGGCCGCCGGTCGCCGTCCCGCCCGATGCCGGTGGCGAATCCGCCCGCGGCGTCGAAGGCCGCACGCCGGAAGGAGGCGTTGCCGCCCAGCACGTTCCGCACCCGGACCCGGCCGCGCGGGAGACCGCGGTACGTGCAGCCGACGACCCAGTCGAACTCCTCGGGGAACCAGTCGGGCCGTCGGCCGGAGGCCCAGGCGGGCAGGGTCCGGCCGCCGACCGCCATCACGTGCGGGTCGTCGTAGCCCGAGGCGAGGTGGAGCAGCCAGTCCCGCTCGGCCACGGCGTCGTCGTCGAGGAAGGCCACGAACTCGGTGCGGGACGCGGCGATTCCGGTGTTGCGTCCGGCGGACAGGCCACGGGGGCCCGCGTTGGCGAGCACCCGCACCCCCTCCCCGTGGACGGAGCCGTCCGTGAACCGCTGTGTCAGCCGCGCCAGGAGCCGCTCGTTGTGGTCCACCACGAGCAGGATCTCCCGGGCCGGCCGCGACTGGTTCCGCACGGAGTCGACCGCCGCCAGGATGTCCTCCCAGCGCTCCTCCGTGTAGACGCAGATCACGACGGAGAACTGACGACCGTTCAAGATGCTTCTCCCCGGGGGACGTTGACCGAGAAGGCGGTCGGCCGACGGCGCGCCGCGCGTCTCACGCCCTTCTCCTTGAGGATGACCTTGAGTACCCGGATGCCGTCGCGCACGGCGTTGAGGTTGCTGACGCCGTGGATGCGCAGGTACTCGTGGCTGGGCACCTCCTGGACCTTGAGGCCGGCCTTGACGACCCGGATGTTGATCAGGGTCTCGATCTCGAAGCCGGTGCAGTCCAGGGTGACCTTGTCGAGGCAGTGCCGCCAGAAGGCGTTGTAGCCGTAGCAGAGGTCGGTGTAGCGGGCCCCGAACTTGCGGTTGACCAGGGCGCACAGCGCCCAGTTGCCGAGCCGTCGGATCGGCGTCATGTCGTCCGTGCCGCCGCCGTTGGCGAAGCGGGAGCCCTTGGCGAAGTCGGCGCCGCCGACGAGCGCCGAGACGTAGGAGACGATCTCCTGGCCGTCGGCCGAGCCGTCGGCGTCGACCATCACGATGATGTCGCCGGTGCAGGCGGCGAAGCCGCTGATGAGCGCGTCGCCCTTGCCCTTGCCGACCTGCTTGACGACCTTGACGTCGGGCCGGAGTTCGCGGGCCACGTGCACGGTGTCGTCGGTGGAGTTTCCGTCGACCAGCACGACTTCGTGGATCCAGTCCGGCAGGGACTTGAAGACGTAGGGAAGATTTTCCGCTTCGTTCATCGCGGGGATCACCACGCTCACCGGCGGTGTGATGGCCAAATGCGAGGTGATCGCCTTGTATTGCGCGGCTATTCTGCGCTGATCGCTCTGCTCCACCGCTTCGTGGCCACCGACGGCCGGGCGCAGGAATGAGCTCATGGTGGTGTTTCCCTCTCGTCCGGTGGACCGCCCACCCCCGGGCTGTCCCGTGGTCTGTCCGGTTACGAAAGGGGGGTCCCCACCCCGTCCGAGCAGCGACGATCGCCGTTCGGGCATGGGTGGGTGGCATCTCAGACCGCGCGGCACGCGACCCGGACGCACGCCTGCGCGCACGCCGGATCAGCACCCCCCTACCGCGCCCCGCCGCGACCCTTCGCGTCGCTTGAGCCCTCCCCTGAGCTGTAGCGCGACCGGTCGAAGCGGGTGAGATGTACGACGGTATTGATGAATGCGACTGTATGGCAAGCCCTGGATCTGATGCTCCCGTTTCCGGCAATTGCCGGGCCTTGGGCGGTCGGATACGGAAGCGTCCCGATCGGTTTTTTGCAATCCGCTTTTCTGGTGGTGTTGTTGAGGTCGAATTGAACTCCTGAATATGGTTGTGCGAATTCTTTTCGACCGAAGATCCATCAGGTGGCTTGATCTCGACGGTCGCTGACGGGGGGTCGGCAACATCTCGCCAAAACTTCTTGGCATGGACACTTCCAACAAGCCGGGATCGGCTGCTACTACCTAGTAGCGCAGTGATCCTGCTACAGGGAGATTCCATGAAACTGACCCGATTCGCGGCACTCTCGTCCTCACTCCTGCTCGGCGCCGTCCTCGCCCTCACCGGGGCGGGAGCCGCGCAGGCCGCCGAAGCCGCCGCCGTCGACTATGTGGCGCTCGGCGACTCGTACTCCTCCGGCGTCGGGGCCGGGAGCTACGACAGCGCCAGCGGCGACTGCAAGCGCTCCACGAAGGCCTTCCCCGTCCTCTGGAAGAACGCGAACGCACCCTCGTCGTTCGCGTTCACGGCATGCTCGGGCGCCCGAACGGGTGATGTCACGAGCGGTCAGCTCGGACCCCTCTCCACCGCCACCGACCTGGTCTCCGTCACGATCGGAGGCAATGACGCCGGCTTCGCCGACGTCATGACCACCTGCGTGCTCCAGTCGGAGTCCGCCTGTATCGACCGAGTGAATCAAGCCAAGGCGTACGTCGCGAGCACCCTGCCCGGCAAGCTCGACTCGGTGTACGCGGCCATCAGAGCCAAGGCCCCGAACGCCCGGGTCGTCGTCCTCGGCTACCCCCGCTTCTACAAGCTCGGCGGCAGCTGCGTCGCCGGACTGAGCGAGAACGAACGGCGCGCCATCAACGAGGGATCGGACCTCCTCAACGAGGCCACCGCCAAGCGCGCGGCCGACCACGGCTACACCTTCGCCAGCGTGGTCCCCGCCTTCACCAACCACGAGATCTGCTCCAGCGCGTCGTGGCTGCACAGCGTCAACTGGCTCAACATCGGCGAGTCGTACCACCCCACCGCCGCCGGTCAGTCCGGTGGCTACCTGCCCAGCTTCAGGGCTGTGGCGTAGGGGTAGCGGTCGGCGTCGCCGAACCACTCGGGTGGGTGGCCCCGCCGGTCGGGGTCACCTGCTCGCAGCTCACCGAGAACTCCACCCGGTTCGAGCGCTTCTCGACCGGAGCGCGCACCTCCATCCGGATCCGGTCGCGCCAGGTGCCACCCGCCCGGTGCGTCGACTCCGTGTGCTCGACGTTCTTCTCCTGGGGCCCGCCCGCCGGGAACTCCAGCGTCCGCCAGCCCTGCTCCGCCGAACTCTCCCCGCTGTCCGTGACCCAGCGGTACTCCACCGACGTGGGCGTCCGGCCCACCGTGAGCGTGGCGGTGAAGGCCGGTGCCCGGTGCTCGGCCGGCGGGCAGACGCCGCTGTAACTGCCGCGCACGGCCCGCACGTACACCAGGACCGTCGTCGCGGGCGGCGCCGTGGTGGTGGCCGTCGCGGTCGTGCGGGTCGGCGTCGGCGCCGTCGTGGTCGCCGTGGTGGGGGAGCCGGTCACAGGCGCACCCGTCGTCGGTGCGCTCGACACCGGGGCGCCGCCCCCGTCGTCGCGGTCCTGGTTCCGCAGCAGCGCGTACGCGAGACCGCCCACGGCGAGCAGCAGCAGCGCCACCCCCGTGGCGAGCACGGCCACGGCACGTCCGGACCGCTCCTGGGAGGCCGGATCGTCGTGCCGGACCGGCGTCGGCAGGGGGAGCGGCGGGGTGGGGCTCGGGGGAGCGCTCCGGGGCGCGGACCCGTCCCGTTCGCCCTCCGGCGCCCGGCCGTTCGCTCCGTACGGCTCCGAGCGCACCGGTCCCGACCGGGGCGCACCGCCCGCGCCGACCAGCCTCAACTGCCGCTCTGCCACCTCCGCCCGGAGCCGCTCGTCCGGATCCTTGCGCAACAGGCCCTCGATGACCGGGGCGAGCGCTCCCGCCCGACGCGGCGGTGGCAGTTCCTCGTCCACGACGGCGCGCAACGTGGCCAGGGGCGTGTCCTGGCGGAACGGCGAACCGCCCTCCACCGCGGCGTAGAGCAGCACCCCGAGCGACCACAGGTCGGAGGCCGGGCCGGGCGTACGGCCCAACGCGCGCTCGGGTGCCAGGAATTCGGGAGAGCCGATCAGTTCGCCCGTCATCGTCAGCGGGGACGTCCCCTCCACCGCCGCGATCCCGAAGTCGGTCAGCACGACCCGGCCGTCGTTGGCGATCAGGACGTTGCCCGGCTTCACGTCCCGGTGCAGCACCCCGGCCCCGTGCGCGGCGCGCAGCGCCGCGAGGACCTCGGAGCCGACCAGCGCGGCGCGCCGCGGCTCCATCGGCCCCTCCGCGTCGAGGACGTCGGACAGGGTCAGCCCGTGGACCAGCTCCATCACGATCCAGGGACGGCCGTCCTCGGTGACCACGTCGTAGACGGTCACCACGTTCCGGTGGGCGATCCGGGCCGCCGCCCAGGCCTCGCGCTCCAGGCGCGCGTACAGCCGCCGCTCGTCGGGGCCGCTCAGCCCCGCCGGGGCGCGGACCTCCTTCACGGCCACGTCACGGCCGAGCGCCTCGTCCCTGGCGCGCCAGACCGTGCCCATGCCGCCCTGCCCCAGGACGTCCAGGAGCCGGTACCGCCCCGCGATCACGGTCATGGCGTTCCCCGTCCGTCGTCGGCCTCGGTGGTCCATTTCTGCCCCCGGGCCGCGGACTTCGAACACGGCGTGGAGAACGTGGAGTGATCTTGGTGGCGGAGATCACACACCGTCAGGTGGCGACAGGCGGCGGCCCTGGGCGCAGGATGGTTCGTGACGGTTCGGCAGGTGTTCGAGCCCTGTCCAACTCACCCTGGAATCAGATGGATTCGGACAGTAGTCGTCAACCCCCGTACGAGTGTGGTGAATCCTGCCGTCGGGATACACGAGTGTCACAGCGGAGCGATAGGGTTAACCTGCCCGGGCCGGGTGCCCTCGTTAGGGTGGGGAGTCTCATGGAACAGATAGCAATGCGCAGCAGGCCGCGAGTGCCTGCCATCACATGCGGGAGCAGTGCGACCAGTTCGCGGCTCGACCGTCATCTCGCGGTGCTCGGCGGCCCCGTCGTGCCCCAGCGCGAGGCGGCCGAGGCGACGCTGCTGATGCTCGAGCTGACCTCGCGCGACGCCACGCACACCCGTCGCCACAAGAGCGCGCGCGTCTCGCTCTTCGCTCCCCTCCGCCGCCTCCGCCGGAGCCTCTTCGGCAGCCGGGGCTGAGGGCGAAGGGCCGGCCGGTGGGGGTGTGAGCCCTCGTTCCGCCGAGGCGGAGCGGGGCGGGCTTTCACCCCGGGTGACGGCGCGCCCACCCCGTGGGGCGTCACGCCACGACACCGTCCGCCCGTAGCGCCCGAAGCTCCTCGGGGGGAACGCCCAGTTCCCCCAGTACGACGTCCGTGTCGTCACCAAGACCCGGCACACGCCCCATCGGTGCGTCCGGCCCGTCCGGGAACGTGACCGGCGGCACGAGCGTCCTCAGCGGCCCCACCGGCGACCCCACCTCACGCCACCGCTCCCGTGCCGCGAGCTGCGGATGGGCCGCGAGGTCCGCCACCGTGTTCAACCGCGCGCACGCGATCCCCGCCGCGTCGAGCCGCGCCAGTGCCTCCGCCGCCGTCAGCGGCGCGAGGGCCCCGGCCACCACCGCGTCCGTCGCCGCGCGGCCCGCCACCCGGGCCGTGTTGGTCGCGAACGCCGGATCCTCCGCCAGATCCGGCCGACCGAGGACCTGTTCGGCCAGCCGCCGCCACTCCCGGTCGTTCTGGACCGACAGCAGCACCAGGCTCCCGTCGGCCGTCGGATAGGCGTCGTACGGCGCGATCACGGCGTGCGCGAGCCCCGTGCGCGCCGGGGCCGTGCCTCCGTGCATCCCATGGTGCAGAGGGTGACCCATCCACTCGGCCAGTGAGTCGAGCAGGGACACCTCCACCGGACCGCCCCGCCCGGTCGTCCCGCGCCGCACCAGCGCGGCGAGCACGCCCGCGTACGCGTACATCCCGGCCGCGATGTCCGCGGCCGGGATCCCCGACTTCACCGGCTGCTCCGCCGTCCCGGTCACCGACACCAGGCCCGCCTCGCACTGCACGAGCATGTCGTACGCCCGCTTGTGCGCGTACGGCCCGCCCGGCCCGTACCCCGAGACGTCGACCGCGATCAGCCGGGGGTGCGCGGCGCACAGGTTCGCCGCGTCCAGGCCGAGCCGGGCCGCCGCCCCCTGTGCCAGGTTCTGCACGAAGACGTCCGCGCGGGCCACGAGCCGGCGGACCAGGTCGAGACCGCGCCCGTCCTTGAGGTCGACGGCCACCGACTCCTTGCCCCGGTTGCACCACACGAAGTGCGAGGCGAGCCCCCGGGCCGCCGTGTCGTAACCCCGCGCGAAGTCACCGCCGTCCGGGCGCTCGATCTTGATGACCCGGGCGCCCAGATCGGCGAGCTGGCGGGTGGCGAAGGGGGCGGCGACGGCCTGCTCGACGGCGACGACCGTGATCCCCTCCAGGGGGAGTGGCTGAGTGCTCATGACAGCCCTGCCTACCCTGCGGGCGGCCTCGTGTCACCGTCGCGCTCGTCACCCGGCCTCGTCACCCGCGCGCGTACCGGCGTACCGCGAGCGGCGCGAAGACGGCGATCAGGGCCAGCGACCAGAGCAGCGAGCCGGCCACCGGATGCGCCACCGGCCAGGCGGCGTCCGCCGGCACGGCCGCGTTGCCGAAGAGCTGCCGTACCGCCGTCGTGACCGCCGAGATCGGGTTCCACTCGGCGACCGTCCGCAGCCAGCCCGCCATGTTCTCGGTCGGGATGTACGCGTTCGACAGCAGCGGCAGCATGAACGTGGCGCTGCCCAGTTGGCCGGCCGCCTCCTCGCTCTTCGAGGCGAGCCCGAGCAGGATCCCCACCCAGGTCGCCGCGAACCGGAAGAGCAGCAGCAGCCCGAACGCCCCCAGCGCCTCGGGGGCCGTGCCCTCGATCCGCCAGCCCATCGCGAGCCCCACGAGCATGAGCGGGACCATGCCGACCGCGCTGGTCACCAGATCGGCGAGGGCCTGCCCGAGTGGCACGGCCGCCCGGCTGACCGGCATCGTCCGGAAGCGGTCCATGACGCCGCGGTGCGCGTCCTGCGCGGCCTGGAACATCCCCGTCATCACACCGCCCGCCGCCGTCGCCACGAGCAGGCCCGGGACCAGGTACGCCCGGTACTCGGTGCCGGGCATGGCGAGCGCGCTGCCGAAGACGTACCCGAAGAAGAGCAGGAAGACGATCGGCATCGTCTGCGTCATGACCGTGATCGCCGGGGCCCGGCGGACCTTGTGGAGGTGCCTGCCGAGGACTGCGGCCCCGTCGTGGACCAGTGCGCTCATGCGGCGAGCTCCTTGCGGCCGGTGAGGCGGAGGAACACCTCGTCGAGGGTGGGCGGACGCAGGGACGCGTCCATGAGGGGAACCCCGGCCGCGTCGATCTCGCGGACGATCCGGGGGAGGGTGAGCGTGCCGTCCGTCGTGACCGCGCCGACCGTGCGGCGCTCGGCGTCGAGCGCCGGGACCGAGCCGGTCAGCCGGTCGAGCACGCCCGCCGCCGCGTCGAGGTACCGGGCGTCGGCGACCACGACCTCCGCCCAGCTCCCGATCAGCGCCTTCAGCGCGGCCGGAGTGCCGCGATGGGCGGCCCGGCCCTCGTCGATCAGCACGATGTCGTCGGCGAGCTGGTCGGCCTCCTCCAGGTACTGCGTGGTGAGCAGCACGGTCGTGCCCCGGGACGCCAACCCCCGTACGGCGTCCCAGATCCCGTTCCGGCTGTGCGGGTCGAGCCCCGTGGTCGGCTCGTCGAGGAAGAGCACCCGCGGCGGTACGAGCAGGCTCGCCGCGAGGTCGAGTCGGCGCCGCATCCCGCCCGAGTAGGTGCGCACGGGCCGTCCGGCCGCCTCCGTCAGCCCGAACTGGTCGAGGAGTTCGTCGGCGCGGGTGTGCGGGGCGCGCAGCAGACGGGCGAAGAGCCGGAGGTTCTCGGCGCCGGAGAGGTCGCCGTCGACCGAGGCGTACTGCCCGGTGACCGCGATCCGTTGCCGTACCCCCGCCGGGTCGCGCACCACGTCGCACCCGGCGACGCGGGCGCTGCCCGCGTCCGGGGTGACCAGCGTGGTGAGGACCCTGACGGCGGTCGTCTTGCCCGCTCCGTTGGGGCCGAGCACCCCGCAGACGGTGCCCTCGGGGACCGCCAGGTCGAGCCCGCGCAGCGCGTGGACCTCGCCGTAGCGCTTCTGCAGACCCTCACTAAGTACATCGTACGTAGTAGTCATGGGTCGACCGTACCTCACTACGTACGGTGTACGTAACTACGATGGTGGGCGAGGTGATGATCCATGGCGGGCCGAGCGGCCGAACCCGAAGTGATCTGGGCGCGCCCCGAGCGCACGGGCCGCGGCCCGAAACCCGCGTACAGCAGGGCCGACATCGTGGCCGCCGCCGTCCGTATCGCCGACGCCGACGGCATCGAGGCGCTCTCCATGCGGCGGATCGCGGCCGACATCGGCTGCGGCACGATGTCGCTCTACAACTACGTGCCGCGCAAGGAGGATCTGTACGAGCTGATGGTCGACGCCGTCAGCGGCGAGTACGACCTCCCCGACCCGCCGAGCGGGGACTGGCGCGCGGACATGCTCCACGTGGGCCGGCAGGCCAGGGACATCCTGCGCCGCCACCCCTGGGTGATCAGACTGATGACGACCGGGTACGCCTTCGGCCCCAACGCGCTGCGCTTCCTCGAAGGGTGCCTGGCCTGCCTGGACGGTCTCGACCTGCCGGGCGGCACGAAGATGGAGCTGATCGCCACCGTCAACGGCACCGTGATGACGATCGTCGCCAACGAACTCGCCCTCGCCGAGCGCGCCCGCGGACTGCCCTGGTCCGAGGGCCAGGAGCAGGCCGTGCGCGGGGCCTATCTGGCGGGCCGCCTCGCGGGCGGCGACTACCCCAGACTGGCGGCGGTGGTCGGCGCGGCCGGGATCGAGCCGCTCGACCCCGAGGAGGTCTTCGACCGGACCCTGGGGCGCGCCCTCGACTCCTTCGTCCGGGGGTAGACACCCGTCAGAGCAGCGCGAACTGCCCCTCCGGGCCCTCCTCCTGGTGGTCGAGGACGGAGGCGGGGCGGCGGGACGCGTTCGGTACGGGCAGGATGCCCGCCTCGCGCAGAGCCGTCCTGGACAGTCGCGGCCCGGCGCCGGGGAGCGCGGCGCACTCCGGTGTACGGGCCGCGAGCAGCGCGAGCACGGTGATGAGCTCCAGGAGTTCGGAGGTCCACTCCTGCGGCCAGGCCGCCGGGCCGATCGCCTCCAGGCCGCCGCCCGGCTCCGCGTCCGCCGTCCGGTGCGTGAACCACTGCTCCAGCATCCGGACGCCACCCACCTGGTACTCCCAGGCCTCGGCCGGCACGGGCGAGATCCTGCCGTCGTCGAGCGTCAGGGTCTCCTCCCCCGGCTCGTACGCGAGCGTGGCCGGCCGGGCCGGGATCGGTGCGCGCACGTAGGGCCTGCGGCCGCCGGGCAACCGGGGGCGCTCGCCGCCGCGGGCGCCCCGGAGCTGGATGTCCATGAGCCGGCGGCCGAGTGCCACGCCCTTCGCCCAGACGTCCGGGTCCGCCGTGAGCGGCACGCGGCAGCCGGCGGGGGAGGGGCGGGCGGACGCCACGGCCCAGGCCAGCACCTCGGGGGCGCCGACCTCGCGCCCGTACCCCTCGCTCAGCCAGGGCAGCAGTCCGGGCGCGAGGTTCGGCTCCTCGCCCCCGGGACGGCGGAAGAGCGGACGGATCCGGCCCGGGCGGCCGGCGGGGGAGCGGCCGGCGGGCAGTGCGGCCGTCACGAGCAGTGCGGGGCCGGCCGCGCCGGGCACGTACCCCTGCTCGACGGCGAAGAGCTGGTGCTCGTCGGCGACCCGCCACAGCTCGGGGCGGGCGGTGTCGATGAGCCGGTGGTCGGGGAGCAGCCACTGCTCGTCGAAGGGGCCGTGGGCGAGCCGTACCGGCTCCGGGCACGGACCGGTCTCCCGGGCGAACCGGACCGTGCCGGTCCGCTGCCCGGGCAGCGCTGCCACCGAACTCGACGGCGTACGCGCCCGGCTGGGCCGGAACAGCTCTTCGCGTTCCTCCGGGCCCGCGGCGACCAGCCGGTTCCAGCGCTCGCGCAGGGTCCGCACGTCCGGCGCCACGACCCATGACCGCCCGAGCCGCAGCGGCGCGACGGACCACGGCATCAGCTCGTCCAGGAGGGGCGCCTCGTCCAGCGGCAGGTCTTCGGTCACCCCCGGATGCTAGCGAGCGGGCTCGGCGCGCCTCCACCGTCCCGGTGGCTCAGTGCGCCTCCACCGTCACCGTGAAGGAGAAGCGGTCGCCGCGGTACCGGATCCGGGCCACGTCCACGACCCGGCCCTCGTCGTCGTACGTGACGCCCGTGTAGTGGAGGATCGGCGAGAGCAGCGGGACCTGCAGGAGGGCCGCCGTCTCCGGGTCGGCGAGCCGGGCCTCGACCGTGTCCGTGATCCGGCTGATCCGGACCCCCACCACGTCCCGCAGCACCTTCGTCATCGGCCAGCGCTCCAGATCGGCCGGGTCGAGCCCGGCCGCCACCTCCGGACGGACCGCGTTCTCCGCCCAGTTGGTGGGCTCGCCGCTCTCCCCGTCCCGCCGCAGCCGCTTGTACGCGACCACCTCCGTCACATCGGGGAAGAACTCGGCGAGCTCACCGGGCACCGGCTCGGTGCCGTGGTCCAGGACGGTGGTCCGCTCGCCGGACTGCTGGGCCACGATCGCGTCGATCGAACCGAGCAGCCGGCGCGGGGAGGCGCGCCGGGCGCCCGGCTCGATGAAGGTGCCGCGCCGCCGGTGCCTGCTGATCAGGCCCTCCTCCTCCAGCTCCTTGAGGGCCTGGCGCATCGTCAGCACGCTCACGCCGTAGTGCGCGGCGAGCTGCTCCTCGGTGGGCAGCCGCAGCGAGGCGTCGGGCGTGCGGCCCAGTATGGAGGCGCGCAACGACTGCGAGACCTGATACCAGAGCGGGAGCTTGCGGTTCAGGACCAGCGAGTCGGGGGCGAAGGCGGTCACGGCGATTCTCCGTACGACGACAACGAGACTCTACGGCCGGAAGTGGCGCTGCAGACCCTGCCATACGTCGTCATAGGCGCTCTGCAGGTGGTCGGCCCCGGCCGCCTGGGCGGTGGCGGTCACCGGCCAGCGGGTCTCGAACATGAACGCCAGACCGTCGTCGATCTTCTGCGGCTTCAGCTCGGCGGCGCTGGCCCGGTCGAAGGTCTCCCGGTCGGGTCCGTGCGCGGACATCATGTTGTGGAGGGAACCGCCGCCAGGGACGAAGCCTTCGGCCTTGGCGTCGTACGCGCCCTCGATGAGACCCATGTACTCGCTCATCACGTTCCGGTGGAAGTACGGCGGCCGGAAGGTGTCCTCGCCCACCAGCCAGCGCGGGGCGAAGACGACGAAGTCGACGCCCGCGAGACCGGGGGTGTCGGTCGGCGAGGTGAGCACCGTGAAGATCGACGGGTCCGGGTGGTCGTACGAGATCGACCCGATGACGTTGAAGGTGCGCAGGTCGTAGACGTACGGGGTGTGGTTGCCGTGCCAGGCGACGACATCGAGCGGGGAGTGGTCGTAGGTCGCGGACCAGAGGTTGCCGCAGAACTTGTTGACGACCTCGACCGGGCCCTCCACGTCCTCGTACGCGGCGACCGGCGCCCGGAAGTCGCGGGCGTTCGCCAGGCCGTTGGCGCCGATCGGGCCGAGGTCGGGGAGCTGGAACGGCGCCCCGTAGTTCTCGCAGACATAGCCGCGGGCGGTGGCGTCGAGGAGCTCGACGCGGAAGCGGACGCCCCGGGGGATCAGCGCGATCTCGCCGGGACGGGCGGCGAGCAGGCCGAATTCCGTCCGCAGGAGCAGGCCGCCGCGCTCGGGGACGATCAGCAGCTCACCGTCGGCGTCGCTGAAGACCCGCTCCATGGAGGCGTTCGCGTGGTACAGGTGCACCGCCATGCCCGTGCGCTGCGTCGCGTCGCCGTTGCCGCCGAGCGTCCAGAGGCCGGCCAGCCAGTCCGTGCCCCGCGCCGGGTCGGGGAGCGGGTTCCAGCGCAGCCGGTTGGGGTCGGGGACGGTCTCGGTGAACGGCGCGGAGCGCACGGCGCCGTTGTCGATGCGGGTGAACGGCGGGTGCGCGGCCGAGGGGCGGATCCGGTAGAGCCACGAGCGGTGGTTGTGGGCGCGCGGCTCGGTGAACGCGCTGCCGCTCAGCTGCTCCGCGTAGAGACCGAGGGGTGCGCGCTGCGGCGCGTTGCGGCCGTGCGGCAGCGCACCGGGTACGGCTTCCGAGCTGTGCTCGTTGCCGAAGCCGGTGGAGTACGGGAGTCCGTCGGCGGTCTTTCTCGCCTGCTCGATGTTCTCCGTGGTCATCGCACGCTCCTGTCCTGACGCCCAAAACAATCCTATGCATGACCGTAGGATTCCGCCCCCGCTCGCGTCAACGGGGCGCCGGGGGGCGTTCGAGGTCTCGATTCGACGTGATGTGTGCATGAGGGGTTCCAAAAGATGAACAATGCTCTACTCTCACGCCCATGTCGTGGACCCGCAGGCTCCTTGTCGCGCTCTCGGTCGTTCTCGCGGCGCTCGTCGCCGCCCTCGTCACCGCCCCCGGGGCCCAGGCCCACGAGGAGCGGCCCGTCACCTTCCCCGACGGCACCGGCAGCGTGCCGAAGCTCCGTACCGGTGAGCCCGATCTGCTGGTCTGCAAGACCGACCGGGCCGCGTTCGACCGCCGGATCTCCGGCTTCCCCGCCGAGTTGAAGGCCCGGAACCTGGCCCTGTTCGAGCGCTGCGCGCGCAGCGGCTTCCGCCATCTCCAGCAGGCCGTCGACGCCGTCGACCGGCCCGGGATGACCATCGCCGTCCTGCCCGGCCTCTACGAGGAGGAGCCGTCACAGCCCGCGCCGACGGGCGCCTGCGCCGCGCTGAAGGCCCCGAAGTCGTCGTTCGGCTACCAGATCCTGTCGTACGAGCAGCAGAAGCAGTGCCCGCACAACCAGAACCTGGTCGCCATCCTCGGCAAGAAGAACCTGCAGATCGAGGGCACCGGCGCCTCCCGCCTCGACGTCGTCTTCGACGCGAGGTACACCAAGCTCAACGCGCTGCGCGCCGATGCCTCCGACGGCATCTACTTCCGCAACTTCACCGCCCAGCGCACCACCTTCAACTCGCTGTACGTCCTGGCGGCCCACGGCTTCGTCATCGACGACGTGCTGACCCGGTGGAACGACGAGTACGGCTTCCTCACCTTCGCCTCCGACCACGGCCTCTACAAGAACTGCGAGTCGTACGGCAACGGCGACTCCGGCATCTACCCCGGCTCGGCCTCCGACATCAACGACGGCCGCGGCTACGACGTCCCGCGGTACTCCATCGAGATCACCGGCTGCCGCAGCCACCACAACATGGTCGGCTACAGCGGCACGGCCGGAGACTCCGTCTACGTCCACGACAACGAGTTCGACCACAACATGGGCGGCGCCTCGATGGACTCCGCCTTCCCCGGCCACCCCGGACTCCCGCAGAACCACGCCCGCTTCGAGCGGAACCTGATCCACGACAACAACCAGAACTACTACCGGTACGTCGCCGACGGCACCTGCGCCAAGCCGCCGGTCGAGCGCGGCTACGAACAGGGCGTCGTCTGCCCGCAGATCTCCATGCCGCCGGGCACCGGCATCATCACGGCGGGTGGCAACTGGAACCTGTACGAGAACAACTGGGTGTACGGACACCAGCGCGCCGCCTTCTTCCTCAGCGCCGTCCCCGCCTTCATCCGGGGCGAGTCCGCCTGGGGCAAGCAGACCGACACCTCCCACCACAACCGCTACGCCGGCAACCACCTGGGCGTCGACAAGTCGGGCGCTTCCCGCCCCAACCGCACGGACGTGTGGTGGGACGGGCAGGGCGGCGGCAACTGCTGGCAGGCCGAGGGCAAGCCGGCCGGCGCCTCCAGCCCCGGCGCCCTGCCCGAGTGCGGGAAGCGGCGCGGCGAGGTCTCCGGCGGCACCGACCGGCTCGTCGGCGAACCCGCCAAACTCGCCCACCTCCTGGTCTGCGCCGACTACAACGTCCAGGCGCGCCGCCTGCCCGCCGGCTGCGACTGGTACGGCGCGCGGGGGATCCAGCGCGTCGAGACCCAGATCGCCCTGGGGATCGCCGTCGTCCTCGCGCTCGTGGGCGGCGCCCTGTGGTGGCGCCGTCTCCGCGGCAACCGGGCGGCGGGCGTCGCGACCCTCCTGGGGCTCCTGGGTCTGGCCCTCGACGTGGCAGGCTCCACGCTCGGCCTCGCCTCGGGGCCGCTGCCGGCCCTCGCGCTCCTCCTGATCGGCGTCTGGTGGACCGTCGTCGGCCTCGCTCTGCGCCCGACCCGCCCCGCCTTCGCCTGGACCACCCTCGCGCTCGGCGCCCTCACCCTCCTCGACGCCTTCGACAAGGCCGTCCTCATGATCCCCTGGATCCCCCTCGGCCCGGCCTGGCTGCGCGGGCTGCTCGCGGTGGTCTGGGTGCTCTGGGCCGTGATCGCCGCCGGCCGTCGCGCCCCGGGGGAGACGGGCGACCGTGCACCCGCCGCGGACCCGGGCCCACCGCCGGTGACCGCGGGGGCGCGCCCCGCGTACGACGGGAGCGACGCCTACGACGGGAACGACGGCAACGACGGGACCGACGGGGCGCGCGGCGAGACGCGCGCCGGGGGTGCTTCGTGAGGCGGGCGGGCACGCTGGCCGGGATTGTGCTCGCCGTCGCCCTGACCGCCGCCGGCTGCGGCGGGCGGGCGACCACGCACCACAAGCCGGGCACCAGTCATCAGGAGGCGACCGGGGGCAGCGGCACCCTGCTCGCGGCGACGGACGAGACCGGGCACCGGCTGCGGGAGGTGCCGGCCGAAGGGGCCCCCGCCGTCCGCGTCGAGGCGCGGCCCGACAGCGAGGGCGGCTGGAACATCCACCTCACCGTGGAGAGGTTCCGGTTCACCCCCGAGAGCGTCGGCGGCGCGGCCATCCCCGGCCGGGGCCACGCCCGCCTCCTCGCCGACGGCAAGGAGACCGGCCGGATCTACGGCCCTTGGCACCACGTCCCGCCCGGCGCCCGCTCGGTCACCGTCCGGCTCCACGCAGACGACCACACCGTCTGGGCGGTCGCGGGCAAGCCGGTCGAGGCCACCGTCCCCCTCGCCTCCGCCGCGGGCACCGGCGCCGCCACCCCGCCGGCGCCGACGGCGGTACCCACCACCCCCGCCTCCGGCCGGAGCGTCGAGATCACAGTCACCGGAAAGTCCGTCCAACCACCTCCCTCCCGCGTCGAGTTGAAGAAGGGTGAGCAGGTCACCCTCCGCGTCACCGCCGACCGCTCCGACACCCTCCACGTCCACGGCTACGACCGCGAACTGCCCCTCACCCCCGGCGAACCCGGCACCCTCACCTTCACCGCCGACCGCACCGGCCTCTTCGAGGTCGAGACCCACGGCTCGGGGCTCCTCCTCACCCAGCTCGTCGTCCGGTGACCCCCGCCGCCCACCCCCCGATCCCCGCTCGACTCCTCGCCCACGGCATCGGCTCCCAGCACGACCTCCCCCTCTCGCCCTTCTACGCCTACGCGGGCGCCTTCGCCGCGCTCTTCGTCTCCTTCCTGGCCCTCGGCCTGCTCTGGCCCACGTCCCGGTTCCGCGGCGACCGGGCGGGCCGCCCGCTGCCCGCCGCCGTCCAACGCCTCGCCGACGCCCCGGCCACCCGTACCGTGCTCCGCCTCCTCGGCGCGGCCTTCGCCACGACCGTCCTCCTGCACCTCCTCCTCGGCCCCGACGACCCCGACCGCAACCCCGCGCCCGGCGCCGTCTACGTCCTGCTCTGGGTGGGCCTCGTCCCCGCCTCCCTTCTCCTCGGGCCCGTCTGGCGCCTCCTCAACCCCCTGCGCGCCGTCCACGCGCTGCTCCCCGCTCCCCGTGCGCCCCGTCCTCTCCCCGCCGGTCTCGGCATCCGCCCCGCCGCCGCGGGACTCCTCCTCTTCGCCTGGCTCGAACTCGCCGCCCCCGACCCCGCGTCCACCACCACCCTCCTGACCTTTCTCGCCGTCCTCACGGCCACCGGCCTCCTCGGCGCCGCCCGGTACGGCCCGGACTGGTTCGCCCACGCCGACCCCTTCGAGGTCTACTCCGCCCTCCTCGGCCGGCTCTCCCCGCTCGGCCGCCGGGCCGACGGCCGACTCGTCCTGCGCTCCCCCTTCCACAGCCTCGACTCCACCCCCCAACTCCCCGGCCTCGTCGCCACCGTCTGCGTCCTGCTCGGCTCGACCGCCTACGACGGCTTCTCCGACAACCCCCGCTGGATCACCACCCTCCAGACCTCCCTCCTCGGCCCGACCGCCACCGCCACCCTCGGCCTCCTCTCCGCCATCGCCCTCGTGGCCGCCCTCTACGGCCTCTGCGCCGGCACCCTGCGCCTGATGTCCCGCGCACTCACCAGCCCCCTCACCTCCTTCGCCCACTCCCTCCTGCCCATCGCCCTCGGCTATCTCGTCGCCCACTACTTCACACTCTTCGTCACCGAAGGACCACGTATCGTCATGATGGCAGCGGGCACTGACAACGCCCCCGCACCCGCCCCGCCGCTGGCCCCGGGCGCCCTCGCCGCCCTCCAGGTCGCCGCCATCGTCACCGGCCACGTCCTGGGTGTCGTCGCCGCCCACGACCGCGCCGTGCGCCTCTTCCCACCCGCGCGGGCCGTGGCCGGCCAACTCCCCCTGTTCGCGCTGATGATCGCGTACACCCTCGGCGGCATCGGCCTCCTCATCGCCTGACCCGTGCCGGACACCCGCCCATCGCCTGACCCGAACGGGAACGGAGCGGCATCATGGACCCCGTGCCCCAGCCATCCCTCCGCCGCACCCCCGTCCAGCAGCGCAGCGCCGAGCGCCTCGCCCGGATCCTCGACGCCTGCGCCGAACTCCTCGACGAGACCGGCTACGAGCAGCTGAGCACCCGCGCGGTCGCCGCGCGCGCCGGCGTCCCCATCGGGTCCGTCTACCGTTTCTTCGGCAACAAGCGCGCGATGGCCGACGCCCTCGCCCACCGCAACCTCGACCGCTACGCCGAGCGGATCTCCACCCGCCTCGCCGCGGCCGGCAAGGTCGACGCGTACGGCGCGATCGACGGCGTCCTGGACGAGTACATCGCGATGAAGCGCACCGTTCCCGGCTTCGCGCTCGTCGACTTCGGTGTCCCCGCGCCCGCCTCGGGCGAGGACACCGCCGAAGGCAGCCCCGGCGGGGACGGAGGGCGTCGGGACTCCGGTGATCCGAGCGCCCACCAGCTCGACGCCAACCACCTCGTCGCCGACCGCCTCTGCGGCCTCCTCGCCGACCACCTCGGGCGCACCGCCGACGAGGCCCTGCGCCGCAAGGTCCTGGTCGGGGTCGAGGCCGCCGACGCGCTGCTCCAGCTCGCCTTCCGCGCCGCGCCCTCCGGCGACCCCGCGCTCATCGCCGAGACGCGGCAACTCCTCTACGCCTATCTCGCGCCCTCGCTGAGCTGACGGATCCGGCCCCTCCCCACCGTCCGTACCGGTCGGTATGCTCGCTGGTGCCCGCGCGCCACCGCCGCCGCTCCAGGGAGCCGTCATGCCTGCCGCCGTGTCCACCGCCCTGCGCATCTGCCCCCTCTGCGAAGCCACCTGCGGGCTGACCCTGACCCTGGACGGCACGAGGGTCACCGGGGCGCGCGGCGACCGCGACGACGTCTTCAGCCAGGGCTTCATCTGTCCCAAGGGCGCCTCCTTCGGCGAGGTCGACGCCGACCCCGACCGGCTCACCGGACCCCTCGTCCGCAAGGACGGCAGGCTCCAGGAAGCCACCTGGGAGGAGGCGTTCGACACCATCGCCGCCCGGATCAGGCCCCTGATCGAGACGTACGGTCCGAACGCGGTGGGCCTCGTGCTCGGCAACCCGAACGTCCACACCATGGCGGGCGCGCTCTACCCGCCCCTGCTGATCGGCGCCCTGCGCACCCGCAACCTGTTCACCGCCTCCACGCTCGACCAGATGCCCAAGCACGTCTCCAGCGGCCTGCTCTACGGCGACCCCTTCGCCATCCCCGTCCCCGACCTCGACCGCACCGACCACCTGCTGATGCTCGGTGCCAACCCGCTGGACTCCAACGGCAGTCTCTGCACCGCCCCCGACTTCCCCGGCAGGCTCAAGGCGCTGCGCCGGCGCGGTGGCACCCTCACCGTCGTCGACCCGCGCCGCACGCGCACCGCGCGTCTCGCCGACCGCCACCTCGCCATCCGTCCCGGCGCCGACGCCCTCCTCCTCGCCGCGCTCGTCCACACCCTCTTCGCCGAGGACCTCGCCGCCCCCGGCCCGCTCGCCGACCACGTCCAGGGCATCGAGGACGTACGGGAAGCGGTACGGGACTTCACGCCCGAGGCCGTCGCCACCGCCTGCGACCTGGACGCCACCACGATCCGTACCGTCGCCCGCGAGCTGGCCGCCGCGCCCACCGCGGCGGTCTACGGCCGCATGGGCAGCTCCACCGTCGCGTACGGAACCCTCGCCAACTGGTTGGTCGACGTCCTGAACGTCCTCACCGGCAACCTCGACCGGCCCGGCGGCGCGCTCTTCCCGCTCTCCGCCACCGCCCCCGCGCCCCGGCCGGCCGGTCCAGGCAAGGGCTTCGCGCTCGGCCGCTGGACCAGCAGGGTCTCCGGCCACCCCGAGGCCAAGGGCGAGTTCCCGATGGCGGCGCTCGCCGAGGAGATCGAGACGGCCGGCGCGACCGAGGACGACGGACGCGTCCGCGCGGTCATCACGCTCGCCGCCAACCCCGTCCTGTCCGCGCCCGACGGGCTCCGCCTCGACCGGGCGCTCGGCACCCTGGACTTCATGGTCTCGGTCGACCCGTACCTCAACGAGACCACCCGGCACGCCGACGTCCTGCTGCCCCCGCCGCCGCCCTCGCGCAGCGCCCACTTCGACTTCGCCTTCAACGGCTTCGCCGTCCGCAACCAGGCCCGCTTCACCCCGGCCGCCGTCCCTCTGGACGAGGGACGCATGGACGAGTGCGAGATCCACGCCCGGCTGATCCTCGCCGTCTCGGGGATGCGCGGCGCGCCGCCGTCTGCCGTGGACGAGCTCGCGATCGAGGCGACCCTCGCCAAGGCCGTCACCCAGCCGCACTCGCCCGTCCACGGCGCCGACCCCAAGTCCGTCGCCGCCGGGCTGAGCGGTACGACCGGGCCCGAACGACGGCTCGACCTGATGCTCCGCCTCGGCCCGTACGACCTGACCCTCGACGACCTGCGCCGGGCACCGCACGGCATCGATCTCGGCCCGCTGGAGCCCCGGCTCCCCGGGCTCCTCAAGACCCGCAGCGGGCGCGTCGAGCTGCTGCCCGCCCCGATCGTGGCCGACCTGCCGCGGCTGCGCGCCGCCCTCGACGCCGAGCCGGGCGGTCTCGTCCTGGTCGGCCGCCGCCATCTGCGCTCCAACAACAGCTGGCTGCACAACGCGCCGTCCCTCACCAGCGGTTCGAACCGGTGCACCCTGCAGGTCCACCCGGACGACGCCGACCGGCTCGGCCTCGCCGACGGCAAACCCGCCCGGATCGCCGCGGAGGGCGGCTCCCTCGACGTCGAGGTGGAGATCACCGACGCCGTACGGAGCGGGGTGGTGAGCCTGCCGCACGGCTGGGGCCACGACCGGGACGGCACCCGCCTCGCGGTCGCCGCCGCCCGCCCCGGTGTCAACGTCAACCAGCTCCTCGATGGCTCCCGGCTCGACCCGCTCTCCGGTACCGCCGTGCTCAACGGGTTCCCGGTCGAGCTGACACCCCTGTCCTAGAGAGACCGCGTTGACCTGGGGTTTTGCTCGTATTGCTCACGCGTCGACGTCTTGCTGACGGCAGAAGGGGGCGCCTAACGTCATCCGGACCGCCGCACCGGAGGGAGCCGCCCCGGTGTGAGTTCAAGGGTGAACGTGAGGTGTCCTCCATGCTGACCGTCCTCGGCTTCGCCATGATCGCGACCTTCCTGGTCCTGATCATGACGAAGAAGATGTCGCCGATCGCGGCGCTCGTGCTGATCCCCGCGCTGTTCTGCGTCGCCGTCGGGCAGGGCGCCCAGCTCGGCGACTATGTCATCGACGGTGTGGAGAAGCTCGCGCCGACCGCCGCGATGCTCATGTTCGCAATCGTCTACTTCGGCGTGATGATCGACGTCGGCCTCTTCGACCCGATCGTCCGGGGCATCCTGCGCTTCTGCAAGGCCGACCCGGTACGGGTGGTGGTCGGTACGGCGGTGCTCGCCGCGATCGTCTCGCTCGACGGCGACGGGTCCACCACCTTCATGATCACCGTCTCGGCGATGTACCCGCTCTACAAGCGGCTCGGGATGAGCCTGGTGGTCATGACCGGCGTCGCCGCCACGGCCAACGGAGTCATGAACACCCTGCCCTGGGGCGGCCCGACGGCCCGCGCCGCGACCGCGCTCAAGGTGGACGCCGCCGACATCTTCGTCCCGATGATCCCCGCGCTCGGGGTGGGCCTGCTCTTCGTCTTCGCCCTCGCGTACGTCCTCGGGCGCCGCGAGCGCAGGCGGATCGGCTATCTCACCCTGGACGAGGTGCTGGAGCCGCAGACCGAGACCGTGCTGGTGAAGGCGGGTGGCGCCGGTGACGGCCACGGTGCGGGCGTGGGGCAGGCGTCCGGATCCGGTTCCGCCGGTTCCGCCGGCACCCCCGGTCCTGCCGGCACCCCCGGTCCCGCCGGTTCCGTCGCCTCCGGCCCCGGAGCCGAGGAGGCGCCCGACGGGGGCTTCCAGGGGCTCGACCCGAACCGCCCGACGCTCCGGCCGAAGCTGTACTGGTTCAACGCCGGCCTCACCGTCGCGCTGCTGACCGCGATGATCCTCGAACTGCTGCCGATCCCGGTCCTCTTCCTCCTCGGCGCGGCCCTCGCGCTCTCGGTCAACTACCCGAGGATGGCCGACCAGAAGGCCCGGATCGCGGCCCACGCCGAGAATGTCCTCAACGTGGCAGGCATGGTCTTCGCCGCAGCCGTCTTCACCGGTGTGCTGACCGGGACGGGCATGGTCAAGCACATGGCCGACTGGCTCGTGGGCGCGATCCCGGAGGGCATGGGTCCGCACATGGCGCTGGTCACCGGCGTGCTGAGCCTTCCGCTCACCTACTTCATGTCGAACGACGGGTTCTACTTCGGCGTCCTGCCGGTGCTCGCGGAGGCGGGCGCGGCGCACGGCGTGTCGCCGCTGGAGATCGCCCGGGCCTCGATCGTCGGCCAGGCGCTGCACATGTCCAGCCCGCTGGTCCCGGCCGTGTACGTCCTGGTCGGTATGGCGAAGGTCGAGTTCGGCGACCACACGCGGTTCACCGTGAAGTGGGCGGCGCTCACCTCGCTGGTGGTCCTCGCGGCGGGGATTCTGTTCGGGATCATCTAGGGCGGCTGCCGACCGACCGGCCGGAGGTGGGCGTCGCGGAGGGCGACCGGCCCTCCGCTGGGGGAGTGAATCTCGGAGAGTGGTGCGGCGACGCTACCACTCTCCGTGTCCTCGTCATGACAGATAGTCAGATTATCTGTTGATCTGTCCGCGTCTGCATGACTGGAGGAACCCCGCATGACCGCTCTGGCAGTACGTCCCCTGCTGTCCGTCGCCGCGGCGTCGATCGCCCTCGGAGCCGTCGCCCTGGCCGGCGCTCCCGCCGCCTACGCGGCGCCGGGCGACAACGGCGACATCAAGGTCCACCGTGAGGGCACGGTCGAACCCAATCAGAGCAACCACCCCAGGGTCTGCAAGTTCCACTTCGCGGCCTTCAACTTCGACGACCTGCTCTCGGTCCACTGGGAGATCGTCCCCGAGAACAAGGTCAGCCCGGTGAAGGAGGGCGACATCGCCATCAACGCCGAGGGCGACGGCTTCACCGCCGACATGGAACTGCCCGACGGCAAGTACCGGCTCGAGTGGAGCTGGGTGGGCCAGCTCGGCGCCAAGAAGAGCAAGAACTTCACGGTCAAGTGCCTCGACGACATCACCAGCCCGCCACCGAACGGAGGCGGTGAGAACGGCGGGAACGGGAACGGCAGCAACGGCACCGCGCCACCGAACAACAACGGCGGCAGCGGCGGTAACGGCGGCAATGGCGGTAACGGCGGTAACGGCGGTAACGGCGGCACCACAGGCAACGGCACAGCGTCGGGCAACACCGGAACCGGAGGCAACGGCGGCGGAAGTGGCTGGCAGGAGAACGGCGGCGGAAGCAGCTGGCAGGGGAGCGGCGGCGACACCTCCCACAAGCCCCCGCACGGTGCTGTCGGGGCAGGCGGAGGCGGCAGCGTGGACACCTCGTCCTCCGACGGCGACTCCGCCTTCGGGGTCGGAGCGGCCCTCGCCGCAGGCCTCGCGGGCACGGCGGGCCTGATCCTCGTACGCCGGTCGCGTCGCCGCACGCATGGCGCGTCGTAGGTACCGCACCTCGCGCAGGCAGCGCCGTCACCTCCGGCTCGCCCGGACCGTGGCGGTGACGCTGTCCCTGGTCGGCGGCGGCATCTGGTGGGCCACGGACGAGGAACCGTCCGACCCATCGGCGGCCGCCGCCGCGGCCACGCGCGCGGTGGAACCGGGCGCGGCCGGACCTCCGGGGCGGGCGGCGGGGGAGCGCGACCAGAAGTCGAAGGCCGAAACGAGGGCCGAGGGCGGGCCCAAGGGCCCGGACGCGCGCGCTCCGGCCAAGGCCCGCCCCGGGACGGCCCCGGCCAGACCCGTACCGTCGCCCGCGCCTCTGGCCCGCTCGCGCGCCACCGACCTCGCCATCCCGGCGATCACCATCGAGGCCCCGGTCATGGGCCTGGGTCTCGACGGGTCCGGCCAGCTCGGCTCACCGCCGATCGAGAACCCCCGGCTCGTCGGCTGGTACGAGCACGGCCCGGCCCCGGGCGAACTCGGCACCGCGGTCGTCGTGGGCCACCGCGACACCCGCACCGGGCCCGCCATCTTCCTCAACCTCGACTCGCTCACCCCCGGCAACACCGTCCGGGTCGCCCGTGCCGACGGCAAGGTCGCGGTCTTCAAGGTGGACAAGGTCCGGACGTACACCAAGGAGGAGTTCCCCGACCAGGAGGTCTACGGCTCCACGGGCCGGCCCGAACTGCGGCTGCTCACCTGCGGCGGTTCCTTCGACGCCAAGAAGGGCTACGCGTCGAACGTCGTCGTCTTCGCCCACCTCACGGACGTCGCCCGGACGATCTGAGCGCCGCGCCGCGCCGCCCGCGTTGCCGCGCGCCCGCGTCACCCGGAGCGCGCCCGCGTCACCCGGAGCGTGCCCGCCGGATACGGCAGCTCCGCCGCGAGCGCCGCCGCCCTGTCGAACCCCTCCGCCGCCTCGCCCGCGCGGCAGAGGGCCGCGAGGGCGGCGGCGTGCGCGGCGCGCGCCTCGGTCTCCCAGAGCCGTTCTCCGGCCCGCTCCGCCCGTACCACCTCCGCGCCCGCCACGGCGACGGCCTCCTCGGCGCGGCCGCACGCCAGATGGGCCCAGGCCGTCAGATACGCGGTCCCGGGCTCCCGGCTCTCCGCCAGGAGGGCCAACGCCTCGTCCGGCCGGTCCTCACGGATCGCCCACTCGGCGCGCGCCGAGCGCACTTCCTGCCGCGCCTGATGGTCGCCCTGCGCCCGCGCCGTGCGTTCGGCCGCGTCGAGGAGCGCGACCGCACCCGGCTCCGCCCTCCGCATCCGTACGCGCGCCAGCGCCACGCGCGCGTAGGGCGCGCACCACACGTCGCCCGGCTCCGCGTCCCGTACCGCCGTCTCCGCGAGCTCCCGCGCCTCGGCGGTCTCCTCCACCAGCAGGTGCAGCTCGGCGAGGTTGGCCCGCTCGAAGACCGACGCCGTCGGATCGCCCGAACGCTCGGCGAGGTCGAGCGCCCGCCGACCCGTCGCGATCGCCTCCCGCAGCCGCCCCGCCCGGCGCGCCGTCTCCCGCAGCACCGAGAGGACCGACGCGAGCAACTGGGCGTCGCCGTACGCCTCGGCGTGCGGCAGCGCCTCGTCGGCGACCGGACCCGCCTCCCCGAACCGGCCCGCGAGACCGAGGGACGTCGCCCGCGCCGCCAGCGCCCGGGCCAGCAGCGCGCGCCGTTCCGGAGTCCGCACCTCCTGCGCCGACTCCTCGGCGGCCCGCGCGGCCGCCACCCCGTCCTCGTACCGCCCCGCGACGAAGCACAGCACCGCGCGCGCCAGATGGTGCGCGCTCGCCGTCGCCGCCGGGGTGCCGGGCCCGGGCCGGCAGGAGTCGAGCAGCCGCAGCCCCTCCTCGGTGCTACGGGTCTTCGTCATCAACTCGGCCAGCCGGGCCGTCGCCAGGACCTCGCCGTCCCGGTCGCCGCGCCGCCGCAGTTCCGCGCGCGCCTCGGTGAGGAGCCGCGCCGCCTCCTCGAAGCGGCCCATGCGGCGCAGGACGGCGCTGCGGTCGATCCTCGCCCGCGCCGACTCCGCGGCCAGGGCGTCGAGACGCGCGGTGAGTTCGGCGTAGTAGCGGTCGGCGGTGTCGTTGGCGTACAGGGCCGCGGCGCGCTCGGCCGCCTGCCGCAGATAGCCGGTGGCGCGCGGGTCGCCCGCGCGCGCCAGGTGGGCGGCGAGCGTGTCCACCGCCTCCGGCCTGCGACGCAGCACCGCCTCCGCGTACGCCGAGTGCAGCAGCCTGCGGCGAGCCGTGGACAGCCCTTCGTAACAGGTCAGCCGGACCAGGGGATGCCGGAAGGCGAGACCGGCGGCCGGTCTGCCCTCGGCGACGACGACCCGTTCCTCGACCACGGACGCGGCGACGGCGGAGTCCACCGCCTCGGTCGCCTCCGCGGCCGAGAGCCGGGTACGGCCGCTACGCCGGGCCACGTCGAGGACCTCCGCGAGCGCCGCGTCCTGGCCGGCCACGGCGACCACCTCGACCACCCGGCGGGCCGCGCCGCCGAGTCGCCCGAGGCGTTCGGCGACCAACTGCCGTACCGTATCGGGCGCACCGGTCCGGCCGTCGCCGCCCTCCCGTACCGCACGGGCCAGTTCCAGGGCGAAGAGCGGATTGCCCAGCGACAGCTCCCACACGCGCTCCGGTACGGCGCCGGGCCCGACGGCCACGGCGTCCGCACCAGGGTCCGCCCCGGGGACAGGCCACGGGCCCCCGAGCACGTCCGCCGTCAGGGCGAGGCAGGCCTCGCGGCTCAGCCGGGGCAGCTCCACCGCGACCGCGAGCGTCTGGCGGGTCAGCGCGTCGAGGGTGTGGCGGCGGGCATCGGAGGCCGGGAGCTCCTCGGGGCGGACGGTGGCGAGGAATCGCCAACCCCTTCCGGTCTCGCGGGCCCGGCGCGCAAGATGGCTGAGGAGCTGGAACGAGCCCGCGTCCGCCGCGTGGAGGTCGTCCAGCACCAGCATCACGGGCCGCTCGGCCGCCAGTTCCCCGAGCAGCCCGGCAGCCGCCCGGAAAAGTCGGTCCCGCTCCTCCTCGGGACTGCGCCCCGACACCGGCCGCACCCGGCCCAAGGAGGGCAGGAGCGCGGCCAGTTCGGGATACTCGGCGCCCGCTCGGGCCCGCTCGGCGGCCGGCCGGTCCGCCAGCCAGCCGTCCAGGGCCTCGGCGAACGGACCGTACGGCGTGTGCCCCTCCGCGTCGTGGCCCGCCCCCCACAGGACGGCCGTCCCCTCCTCGGCCGCCCTGCGGGTCGCGTCGCCGACGAGGCGGGTCTTGCCCAGGCCCGCCTCACCGGTGACCAGCAGCACCGGCGGTGCGGCGGGGGCGAGGAGCCCGGCCAGCACCTCGTCCCGGCCGCGCAGCGGCGAGGTGGGCGGGCGGCGCACCACGTCGGGCAGTGTGGGGCCCACCGTCCGGGAGGCCGGTGCGGGCGCGGCGAGCGCCTCCCGGTGCAGCCGCTCCGTCTCCGCACCTGGCCGCACACCGAACTCCGCGTCCAGCGCCTCCCGGCACAGGTGGTACTGCGCCACCGCACGCCGCCGCAGCCCCTGCCGGAGGTACGCCCCGATGAGGAGCCGGTGCGCACCCTCCTCCGCCGGGGACGAGGCCAGGACCCGCTCGGCCGCCGCCACCGCCTCCTCGGGCGCCCCCGCGGCCAGATGGGCCTCCGCCAGGGCCAGCAGCGCGCGCTCGCGCAGGTCCGACAGGCGGGCCCGGCGCGCCTCGGCCCAGGGGGCGTAGCGGTCCTCCGGGAGCAACTCGCCCGTGAACGCGTCGAGGGCAGCGGCCAGGGCGGCCCGGTCACCCGCGGCCAGGGCCGCCTCCGCCAGCGCCTCGGCCTCGTCGGCGTCGATCCGTACCGTCCGCGGATCGAGCCACAGCAGGGAACCCTCGCCGGTCAGATACGAGGAGGCGGTCCGGGGCGGCAGTTCGGGCTCCAGCGCGCGGCGGGCCGCGTGCAGCGCGACCCGCAGACTGCCGAGCGCCGCCTGCGGATCCGCGTCCGGCCAGCAGATCTCCATCGCCTGCTCGCGGTGGAGCCGGTGGCCCGGCGCGACGGCGAGGAGCTTCACCAGCGTCCGGGCGCTCGGGCGCGGCCACCGCTCGGCCAGCGGCGGCCCGCCGTCCCGGTCGACGCGGAACCCGCCGAGCAGGCGCACCCGCAGCGACGGGGGCGCGTCCGCTGATATGTCATCGCCCATGAGGGCGCCCACTCTAGTGGGCGCCCCCAGGGCCGGAGCGAGCGCTTTCCGCCCGTCAGGAAGCGGTCAGAACACCCGTCACCATCCCATGCAGGTTGTTGTCCGACAGCAGGTAGCGGCCACCGGACAGCTCGATCGTCCGGTCGAACCCGGTGTCGTCCTTGACCAGGCCGACGATCTCGTCGACGCCGTCACCCGTGAGGTCCGCGACGATCAGGTTCTGCTGCGAGTGGCGGAACAGACCCGCCAGGTGGTTCGGGTAGTTGACGCCTCCCGTCAGCACCGCCGGGTCCCAGACGTACGTCGAGCCCTCCGCCCCGGCGACCAGCAGCCGTCGCCCGCCGGGCCCGGTCGCGAACGCGCCCCGGTGCACGGTCGGCAGAGTGAAGACGGAGTGCTCGGCGCCGTCCGCGCCGAAGGCGCGGAAGGACGCGGTGCCGGTGAGGACGAGGCCCTCGTCGCCCGTGAACCAGTTGCCGAGGGTCCAGGCTCCGCCGGCCGTGGTCGTACGCACGACCTCACCCGTCCGCACGTCCCGGAACTCGATCAGCGTGGTCAGATCCTTGCCCTTCCTCACCAGCCAGGAGTGCACCACCGCGTGCCCGTCGGCGTAAGGGATCCGGGGCGAGGCGTACACCCCGTGATAGAGCTGCGCCGCGTAGATCCGGGTGTCGGGGTCGCCGGTCCAGGTCGGGTCGGCGGTCCAGGCGAGCCGGCCCGTCCGGCCCTCGAGCGCCATGCCGTCGACCGTGCCTCCGCCGTCGAGCGAACCCGGGGTCTGGTACGAGCCCAGCACCCGGCCGTCCGCCACCGCGAGGTCCGAGAAGACGACCGGGCCCGCGCCCTCCGGGGCGTACGACCACAGGAGCCGGCCGCCGCCGCTGTACGCCCGCACCGCGTCCGTGGGCACCAGCACCTCGTCGTCCCGGTCCCCGTCGAGGTCGGCGACCGTCACCGAGCGCACGAACTGCCCCCGCCCGTCGATCTTCTCGCGGACCGCGCCCGTCCGGGCGTCCACGATCACCGCCGCCGTGTCGGCCGCGACCACCAGGTCGTCGTCACGCCCGTCGCCGTCCGTGTCACCGACCGCGATGTCCCCGGCCACCGACCCGGGCAGCGTGGCCTGCCACAGCACCCGGGGCTGCCCGGTCGCGAGCGAGGGGCCGTCGAACGCCCACAACCCCCGCGACTGGCCGGCCGCCACCACGTCCTTCCTGCCGTCGCCGTTCACGTCCACGGCGACGCCCGTGGACAGATCGGCGAGGAGCGGAGTGAGCCCGCTCGCACGCCCGTTGGCGAGCCGGTACGAGCGGATGTTCTGCTCGTTGTCGACCGTCCGCACCAGCCAGTCGTCGCCCTGCCGGTACGGCTGGGAGTACAGCGGCGACGCCACCGCGCCCTTCTTCGACCACCGCACGCCACCGTCCCGGCCGACGAGCGCGGTCAGGGTGCCGTAGCGGGTGCCGCCCGGATTGGCGGCGGTCTCCTTGCCCTCGGTCGTGACGTACGAGGCGAGCACCGAGCCGTCCGCGATCTCGAGACCCAGCGCCGAATCGCCGTCCTGGACGTTGTCCGCGCCGCGCTTGACCGTGTGCGACCACAGCTCGGTCGCGTCCGCGCCGCGCAGACCGCGCACGGTGGCCGCGTTGACGAACAGGTTCTCGTCGAGGGTGGCCTCCGCGACCGCGTACTCGACGCCGCCGCCGTCCCGGAGTTCACCGACCGCGAGCTCCGTGCCGACGGCGTTGATCCGCTCGTCCAGGACCGTCCGCGTGCCGTCGGCGAGGTCGTACGCGGCCACCTCGTACCGCAGCCCGTCGCGGTAGTCGGACTGCTCCAGGGCCACGAGCCGGTCACGGGAGGCGTCGAGCACCGCCTCGCGGCCGTAAAGGCCGCCGTCGGTGCGCCACCGCACCGACCCGTCGGCCGTGTTCAGGGCCAGCGTGTGGCTCTCCGCGGGCGCTGTGGACGTCTTGCGCACGTGCCAGGACACGGCCACCGCACCACCGGTCAGCGCGGTGACGGAGGACCACCGGCCGTCGCGCCGGCCCGTCTCGTACGTCCACGTCTCGGTCGGCGTCAGCTTCCCGTCCGCGTACCCGAAGCGGAAGCCGTGCAGGGCGGCGGTGGCCGCCTTGTCAGCGTTCGGGTTGGTCGAGGGCTGGTCGGCGACCAGGAGGGTGCCGCCCACCAGGGCGACCTGCTGGGCGTCGGCGAAGAGCCGGCTCCAGACCGTGGCCCCCGTCCGGCCGTCGAGGACGGTCACGAAGGTGCCGGTGGTCAGCGTCGAACCGGGGGAGGTGAAGGGACGGTACGGGCTGTTGCCCACGTCCGCGGTGAAGACGATCTCCGCCACGCCGTCGCCCGTGAGGTCCCCCTGCGCCCAGCCGCGATCGGCGAGGTCCGCGAACGGGCTGTTCGCGTGGTACCCGAGGGTGATCCGGACCGGGACGGGTTCGGTCTGCCAGGGGCGGATGTTCTTGACCTGCCAGTCGGTGTAGAGCGAGGCGTTGTCCCGCTTCCAGACCGTGCGGCCCGCGGGCGTGAGCCTGGTGACCGCCCCGAGGCTGTGCAGGGTGAGGAAGTCGCCCTTTCCGCCGCCGAGTTGGGCCGTCTCGGCCTGGCCGCGGTAGGTCTCGAGCGCGGAGCCGGCGGTGAGGGCGACGCCCCCGGTGGCCGTGGTGCCCGAGTCCGCCGTGCCGGCCCGCAGCCCTTCAGGGGAGGCGGCCTCAGGAGTCAGCCGCTGGGGCTCCGCCGCCTCGACCGCGCGCTGTTCCAGCGCGTCGGCCTGGGCGTCGCTCAGGACCCGGGCGACCGGCTCGTCGTCGGCGTACGCGGTGGTGGCGGGCAGCGCGGTGAGCGCGAGGCCGGCCGCGACCAGGGCGGAGGCGAGCCGCACGGACCGCCTCGAGAGGGAACGGGCGCGGGTGGTCGGGGACGTCGCGGAATTCATCGGACCGCCTTCGGGGTGATGCGGATCGCGGACCTGTCGGCGATCACGGACTCGTTGAAGGAGAAGGGCAGGGCGTCGGTGCCGGACTGGTTCTCCATGCCGACGGTCGCCTGACCACCGGCTTCCAGGGCCGAGCCGGCCGCGATCGACTGGTACTGGAGGACGATCGCGCCGGTGGCCTCCTCGAAGACCGCCTCGAAGGTGATCCGCCGGCCGGGGTCGGCGACGAGGGCCGCGTTCTCCCAGACGATCGCGAACCGGCGCTGGCCCGCGGTGCCGCTGGTGGCGGTCTTCACCGCGGACTTGGCGTCGATGGTGAGGTCGTCCCAGTACGCGGCGAGGATGCCGTTCGGCTGGCCGGGAGAGGGCAGCGCGGTGTTGGCGTAGTCCCCGAGGCGCGGGGCGAGGAAGTTGACCAGGCCGTTGGTGGTGACGCTCGCCTGGCTGTACGGGACGCCGTAGAACGAGACGGGGAAGGGCAGGGCGATCGTCTTCGCGTTCTCGTCGCCCGAGAGGGCCACCTTGGTCTTCCCGTCGACCCAGGAGTACGCGGCGGGCAGGCAGCTGTTGCCGTACGCGTCGCTGCGGGCGGGCAGCGCGGCGGTCACGCTCTCGGGGCCGTCCACGGTCAGGGCGGCGGTGTGCGTGCCGTTGCACAGGACGGGTGCGGCCGGGGTCGCGGTGAGGGTGAAGGCGCCCTCGGCGACCGCCGGGAAGCGGAACGCTCCGGCGGCGTCGGTGACGACCGGGGTGAGCGGGGCGTCGGTGAAACGGACGGTGGCGCCCTTCAGGGGCTTGCCGGTGACGTCGAGGACCGTGCCGGAGACGGCGTGCGCCGGTACGGCGTCCAGGGCGAGGTCGTGGCCCAGGCTCTGGCCGGTGGTGACGGTCAGGTTCTCCTCGGTGGCGGGCCGGTAGCCGTAGCCGGTTGCGGTGAGGGTGTAGGTGCCCGCCGCCAGGGTGAGCCGGTACGTGCCGGAGGCGTCGGTGGTCATCGCACGCTGGGCGTCCCCGGCGCGGGCGGTGAGGGTGACGCCGGCGAGCGGGGCGCCGGTCGCGCGGTCGGTGACCGTGCCGGTGACGGTGGCCGCGGTGTGCGGGGCCCGGTCGACGGCGGTGAGGATGTCCAGCTTGCCCTCGCCCCAGACGTTGTTGGCGCCGGCGGTCCCGCCGCAGTGGGTGTCGTCGACGTCGCGCGCGGTCGTGTTCAGGGCGGCCCGGGTGGCGTCGATGTTCCCGATGAGGGAGGGCGCCGAGGACCAGAGCAGCGCCACGGCGCCCGCGACGTGCGGGGTGGCCATCGACGTACCGGAGATGGCGCGGTAGGAGTTGCCCGGCCAGGCGGAGCGGACGTCGACGCCGGGGGCGGAGATGTTCGGCTTCATCGATCCGTCGACCAGGGACGGTCCGAAGCCGGAGAAGGACGCGATCTTCCCGTTCACGTCGTACGCGCCGACGCCGTAGGCCGGGGCCTGGGCGCCGGGGGCCTCCGTGGTCGAACAGGTGGTGCCGTTGCCCGCGTTGCCGGCGGCGAAGGCCTCGAAGATGCCGGCGGCGTTCCAGGACTCGATGATGTCCTGGTAGAAGGTGGTGTTCCCGCCGCCCCAGGAGTTGTTGACGATGTCCGGGGCGAGATCGGGGCGCGGGTTCTCGCCGTTGCGGTCCGTCGGCGCGAGGATCCACTGGCCGGACCTGAGCAGCGAGGAGTCGGAACAGCTGCGGGCCTCGCAGCCCTTGGCGGCGATCCACGTCGTGCCCGGGGCGACGCCGACGCCGCCCGATCCGGCGATCGTGCCCATGGTGTGGGTGCCGTGCCCGTTGTTGTCGCAGGGCGTGCCGCCCGCGCACTGGCCGGTCGGGTCGTACCAGTTGTAGTCGTGGCTGAAGGTGCCGTTCCCGAGGTTGCCCCGGTAGTTGCCCTTCAGGGCCGGGTGGTCGTACTGCACACCGGAGTCGATGTTCGCGACGACGATGCCCTCGCCGCGGTTGTCGTACCGCTCCCAGACCTGGTCGGCCTTGATGTCCTTGACGCCCCACTCCGCGGTCACGGCCTCCGCGGCGCCGACGGCGCCCTGGGAGACGGTGTCGAGCGCGTAGTGCCGCTCCTGGCGGATGGACGCCACGTCGGGGCGGGCGGCGAGCTTCTCGACGAGGTCCTTGCCGCCCGTCACCTTCACGGCGTTGGCGATCCAGTACGCCTCGTACCCTACCTTCGCGCGGTCCAGATAGCGGGTCAGCGAGGACTGGCTGCGGGCGGCTTCGGTGCGCAGCGTCGCGA
This sequence comes from Streptomyces sp. NPDC014870, assembly GCF_043081505.1. Classification (NCBI taxonomy): domain Bacteria; kingdom Bacillati; phylum Actinomycetota; class Actinomycetes; order Kitasatosporales; family Streptomycetaceae; genus Streptomyces; species Streptomyces sp. NPDC014870. Next base: position 371,491 of record NZ_JBIBWQ010000007.1, on the reverse strand, counting down.
ACGCGGCGGCGGCCTTCTTCGCGTGCCCGCGCTGCTTCCGCGCGCCGGAGAGGTCGGCGCGGTCGGCGAGGACGACGAAGAAGGTGGCGTCCCGGCCGGAGTCGACCGTGGCCGTCACGCCCGGGTCGACCTCGGCGGCGGGTCCGGGGGACGCGGCGGTCGGCCCGGGGGTGGGGGCGGCCGCCGCGGACGGCGCGCCGAGCAGGGCCGCTGCCGTGACGGCGACCGCGGCCCAGGCGGTGGAACTGCGATGCATGTGGGTGGCTCCTCCATCGCTGGTACGGGGGAAGCCGGCGCCCCGCCTCCCCACAGTTCCCGGGGGATGGAGCGCGGCGGTGGCGGGGCGGGCTCGGCCGGGACGCTAGAACTGGTCCGTTACTGGGGAATTACTGAGCCTCGGATCTCCGGATCAGGGCCTCGGATCCCCGGAGCGCCCGATTCCGCGGGGCCGGCGCCCCGAACGACTCCGCGGGGCCCGCGCCCCGAACGACAAGGACACGCACATGCCGCTGCGCCCGCCGACCACCCGTACCCGCCTCGCCCTCGCCGCCGCCGGACTCCTGGTCGCCGTCGGCGCGCCCACCGCGTACGCCACGCTCGGCGCGGACGCGCCCCCGCGCGCCGCCGCCGGCGCGCAGGCGCGCGGGAAGGCCTACGTCGAGACCCGGCTCTTCTTCGGGACAGAGCGCCCCGACGGCGGCCCGGCGGTCACGGACGAGCAGTTCATGGCCTTCGTCGACGCCCACGTGACCCCCGGCTTTCCGGCCGGGCTGACTGTCCAGAACGGGCGTGGACAGTGGCGGGACCAGAACGGGACCATCGAGCGGGAGCGTTCGTACGAGCTGATCCTGCTGTACCCGGCCGCGGAGGCGCGGGTGCACGATCCGCGGATCGAGGAGGTCAGGGAGGCGTACCGGAAGGCCTTCGGGCAGGAGTCGGTGGCCCGGCTCGACGAGCCGACCCGGGCCGACTTCTGACCGGGGGAGGGCGGCTCTGGCGCTCAAAAACTAACAGCGCTAGTTTGGTGCGGACGGCGAAGCCTGGTGCGGACGGCGAAGTCCGAGGAACGAAGGAGCAGCGGATGCGGAGCCACGACGCGATGTACATCGGCGGGGAGTGGCGGCCCGCCGCGTCCCCCGAGACCGTGCCGGTCGTCAACCCGGCCGACGAACAGGTCATCGCCCAGGTGCCGGCCGGGAACGCCGAGGACGTCGACACCGCCGTACGGGCCGCCCGCGCGGCCTTCCCCGGCTGGGCCGCCACCCCGCCCGCCGAGCGCGCCAAGCTGATCGGCGCGCTCCGCGACGGGCTCGCCGCCCGCGCCGAGGAGATCGCCGCCACGGTCACCGCCGAGCTGGGCGCGCCGCCGCAGCTCGCCGCCGCCGTCCACGCGGGCCTGCCGATCGCCGTGGCCGGCACGTACGCCGAACTCGCCGCCGTCCACCTCTTCGAGGAGAAGGTCGGCAACTCCACCGTCTACTCGGAGCCGGTCGGCGTCGTCGCCGCGATCACCCCGTGGAACTACCCGCTGCACCAGATCGTCGCCAAGGTCGCCCCGGCCCTCGCGGCCGGCTGCACCGTCGTCCTCAAGCCCGCCGAGGACACCCCGCTGACCGCCCAGCTCTTCGCCGAGGCCGTGCACGGCGCGGGGATCCCGGGCGGCGTCTTCAACCTGGTCACCGGCCTCGGTCCGGTCGCCGGGCAGGCGCTCGCCGAGCACCCGGACGTCGACCTCGTCTCCTTCACCGGCTCGACCGCCGTCGGCCGCCGGATCGGCGCGCTCGCGGGCGGCGCGGTCAAGCGGGTCGCGCTGGAGCTCGGCGGCAAGTCCGCCAACGTGATCCTGCCGAGCGCCGATCTCGGCAAGGCCGTCGCCGTCGGCATCGCCAACGTCATGACCAACTCGGGCCAGACGTGCAGCGCCTGGACCCGGATGCTGGTCCACCGCGACCAGTACGACGAGGCGGTGGCGCTGGCCGCCGAGGCCGTCGCCAAGTACGTCCCCGGCGAGCGCGTCGGCCCGCTCGTCAACGCCAAGCAGCGGGAGCGGGTGCGTGGCTACATCGAGAAGGGGATCGAGGAGGGCGCCAGGCTTGTCGCGGGCGGCCCCGAGGCCCCGCGCGAGACCGGCTACTACGTCTCCCCGACGGTCTTCGCCGACGTCACCCCGGACATGACCATCGCCCAGGAGGAGATCTTCGGCCCGGTCGTCTCGATCCTGCGGTACGAGGACGAGGACGACGCCCTCGCCATCGCCAACGGGACCGTGTACGGGCTCGGGGGCGCCGTCTGGGGCGAGCAGGAGGCGGCCGTCGCCTTCGCCCGCCGCATGGACACCGGCCAGGTCGACATCAACGGCGGCCGCTTCAACCCGCTGGCTCCCTTCGGCGGCTACAAGCAGTCGGGCGTGGGGCGCGAGCTCGGGGCGCACGGCCTCGCCGAGTACCTCCAGACCAAGTCCCTGCAGTTCTGACCCTTCCGACTCCCCTCTGGACCTGAGGAGCAAGACGCGTCATGAGCGTGGTCCGCGCCGCCTTCCTGCCCGCCGTCGGCTCTCCGCTGGAGATCGCCGGGATACGGCTGCCCGAGCCAGGCCCCGGCCAGGTCCGGGTCCGCCTCGCCGCCGCCGGGGTCTGCCACTCCGACCTCTCCCTCTCCAACGGCACCATGCGGGTGCCCGTGCCCGCCGTGCTCGGCCACGAGGGCGCCGGGACGGTCGTCGCCGTCGGCGAGGGCGTCACGCATGTCGCACCCGGCGACGGCGTGGTCCTCAACTGGGCGCCGTCCTGCGGCGCCTGCCACCCGTGCTCGCTCGGCGAGGTCTGGCTCTGCGCCGACGCGCTGACCGGTGCGGGGAACGTCCACGCCACCACCGAGGACGGCACCGACCTCCACCCCGGGCTCAACGTGGCCGCCTTCGCCGAGGAGACCGTCGTCGCGGCCACCTGCGTGCTGCCCGTGCCCGACGGCGTCCCGCTCACCGACGCGGCCCTGCTCGGCTGCGCCGTGCTCACCGGCTGGGGCGCGATCCACCACTCGGCACGGGTCCGGCAGGGCGAGTCCGTCGTCGTGTACGGCGTCGGCGGCGTCGGGCTCGCCACGATCCAGGCCGCGCGGATCGCGGGCGCCTCGACCATCGTCGCGGTCGACGTCTCGCCCGAGAAGGAGGCCCTCGCGCGGGCGGCCGGCGCGACCGCGTACGTCGTCGCCTCGGAGACCACAGCCAAGGAGGTCAGGAAGCTGACCGGCGGCCACGGCGCCGACGTGGCCGTCGAGTGCGTCGGCCGCGCGAGCACCATCCGTACCGCCTGGGACTCCACCCGCCGCGGCGGCCGCACCACGGTCGTCGGCATCGGCGGCAAGGACCAGCAGGTCACCTTCCACGCCCTGGAGCTCTTCCACTGGGGCAGGACGCTGTCCGGCTGTGTGTACGGGAACTCCGACCCGGCCAGGGACCTGCCGGTCCTCGCCGAGCACATCCGGGCCGGCCGCCTCGACCTGGGCGCGCTGGTCACCGAACGCATCACCCTGGACGGCATCCCGGGCGCCTTCGACAACATGCTCGCGGGCAAGGGCGGCCGGGCGCTGGTGGTCTTCTAGGTCACTTCCGGCGGTGCCCGTCGACCTCCGCGCTCCCGGCCGCGATCCTCTGCGAGGGCCTCGGCCGGGAGCGCGAGACCGCCACGCCCGCCAGGCACAGCGCACCGCCCGCGAGGGTGAGCAGCCCGGGCAGCTCCCCGAGGAACAGCCATGCCATGAGGACCACGAGCGCCGGCACGGCGTACGTCGTCGCGCCCATCCGGCCCGCGGTCGTACGGGCCAGGGCGTAGGCCCAGGTGGTGAGGGCGAGGGCGGTCGGGAACACCCCGAGGTACACCATGTTCAGCGTCGCCGGGAGCGGCGCCCGGGCCGCCTCCTCGACCAACTGCCCGGCGAAGGGGAGACAGGCCACCGCGCCGACGAGACATCCGAAGGTCGTGACCTGCAGGGCGCTGCCGTGCGCCAGGGCGGGCTTCTGGGCGACGACGCCACCCGCGTACGCGACCGCCGCCACAAGACAGAGCACGACGCCCAGCACGGAGGCGTGGCCCTCGCCCGACATGGAAAGACCCACTGCCACCGCGCCCGCGAAGGACACCGCCATGCCCGCGACCAGCCGGGGCGGCAGCTTCTCGCCGAGGAACCGGGCGCCGAGCAGGGCGATCAGGATCGGCCCGATGTTCACGACCATCGCGGCCGTGCCCGCGTCGACCTCCTGCTCACCCCAGTTGAGCGCCACCATGTACGCGCCGAACCACAGGACCCCGGAGACCGCGATCCCCGGCCACGCGGCCCGGGGCGGCAGGCCCTCCCGTCGGACCAGCAGGACCAGGCCGAGGACCAGGGCTCCGGAGAGGAGCCGGCCGAGGGCGAGCGCGCCGGGGGAGTAGGCCGCACCGGCGCTGCGGATCGAGACGAAGGCGGAGGCCCACAGGACGACGGTGACACCGGCCGCGGCGAGGGCCAGACGCGAGGTGGCGTGGGACGCGGGTGCGGCTGCGGGAGGGGCGGCGGGCGTGGCGGGGGAGTCGGTCATGGGGCGACCGTAGGCCCCGGACCCTTCGGCGCTCACCGCAATATCCGTTCACGGCGGCATCCCCGCACGGCGATGTCCCCGCTCGGCGCGCTGTCCCCGCGCACGGCGAGATCACGGCTCACCGTGGTGTCCCCGCGCACGGCGACGTTTCCGCGCACGGCGACGTCCCCGTTCACGGCGAGATCACCGCTCAGCGCGCTGTCCCCCGCTCACGGCGACCTCCCCGCTCACCGCAACACCGCCGGGTCGATGCCCAAGGCCTCCTGGAGGGCGCGCTCTCCGGCGGGGGTCACCCGCACGGCGCGCTGCGAGCCGATCCGTACGCACCAGCCGCTGTCCAGGGCGTGGGCGCAGAGCGTGGCGCCTGCGATGCCCGCGAGGTGCGGTGTGCGTTCGGTCCAGTCGAGACAGCCGCGCGCGATCGGCCGCCGCCCCCGGGGCGCCAGCGGGACGCCCCGCTCCGCGAACCACGCCACGCCCCGGTCGGTGAGCGCGAAGCCGGTGTCCTGGCGCAGCAGGCCGCGTGCGGTCATGGCCTCGGTGATCGTGACCCCGAGCCTCCCGGCGAGATGGTCGTAGCAGGTCCGGCCCCGGGCCATCGCCCGCCCCGCCCCCGCCGCGCCCAGCGTCGGCGACGGTGCGGCGAGCGCGGGCCCCGACCGCGCGGCGAGGTCCTCCACGAGCTGCGCGATCCCCGGGTCGGCGAGCCGGACGTAGCGGTGCCGCCCCTGCCGCTCCTCGGCGAGCACCCCGCCCGCGACGAGCTTTCCGAGGTGCTCACTGGCGGTCGACGGCGCCACGCGCGCGTGCCGCGCCAACTCCCCCGCGGTCCAGGCCCGTCCGTCGAGCAGCGCGAGCACGAAGGCGGCACGGGTCTCGTCGGCGAAGAGCGCGGCGAGCGCGGCCAGGTCCTTGGATGCCATGCGTCCAGGATCGCGCGGCTACCGTTCGGCGACGGCCGAACCGTCCTTCCCGCGGGTCACTCCCGCCACCCCTGCCTCGTACTGCAGGGCCAACCCGTCGAGGAGCGCCCGCAGGCCCGTGTCGAAGGCGCCCTCGTCGACCTTCTGGCGGTGTTCCGCGAGCAGGTGGGCCTGGCCGAGGTGCGGGTAGTCGGCCGGGTCGTACGCCGTCTCGTCGTCGACGAAGCCCCGCGCGAAGGAGCCCAGGGCCGAGCCGGTGACGAAGTAGCGCATCAGCGCGCCGATGTACGTCGCCTGCGCCGGGGGCCAGCCGGCCCTGACCATCGCTCCGAAGACGGCGTCGGCGACCCGCAGGCCCGCCGGCCGGCGGCCGGGGCCCTGGGCGAGGACGGGGACGATGTTCGGGTGGTCGGCGAGGGCGGCGCGGTAGGAGGCCGCCCAGTCGTGCAGGGCCGTACGCCAGTCGCGGTCGTCGGCCTCCTCGAACATCGACAGGTCGACTTTCGCGCTGACCGCGTCGGCGACCGCGTCCAGGATCTCGTCCTTGGTCCGGAAGTGGTTGTAGAGGGACGGCCCGCTCACCCCGAGTTCGGCCGCGAGCCGCCGGGTCGAGAGCGCCGCGAGGCCCTCGGCGTCCACCAGCGCGCTCGCCGTCTCGACGATGCGGTCTCTGCTCAGGAGGGGCTTGCGCGGTCGGGCCATGGCGCACATAGTAGGCCTGCGCGGCGGAAACTAGCAGTGGTAGTTAAAGTCGCTCCCCAGCCTCTTCCGCAGTCCCTCCCGCAGTCCCTCCCAGTCCTCTTCCCGAAGGTCGGTGGCGTCGTGAACCTGGAACTCAGCGAGGAACAGGAAGCCGTGCGGCGGCTCGCCGAGGACTTCGTCGCCCGTGAGGTCACCCCGCACGCCGTCGCGTGGGACCGGGCCGAGAGCGTGGACCGTTCGATCGTGAAGAAGCTGGGAGCCGTCGGCTTCCTCGGCCTGACGGTCCCGGAGGAGTACGGCGGCTCGGGCGGCGACCACCTCTCCTACTGCCTCGTCACCGAGGAGCTGGGCCGCGGCGACTCCTCCGTGCGCGGCATCGTCTCCGTCTCGCTGGGCCTGGTCGCCAAGACCGTCGCCTCCTGGGGCGACGAGGAGCAGAAGCGGACCTGGCTGCCCCGGCTCGCCTCCGGGGAGGCCCTCGGCTGCTTCGGTCTCACCGAGCCCGGCACCGGCTCCGACGCCGGCAACCTCGCCACCAGGGCGGTGCGGGACGGGGACGCGTACGTCGTCAACGGCTCGAAGATGTTCATCACCAACGGCACCTGGGCCGACGTGGTCCTGCTCTTCGCCCGTACCGGAGACACCCCCGGCCACAAGGGTGTCTCCGCCTTCCTCGTCCCCACCGACACTCCCGGCCTGACCCGCCGCACCATCCACGGCAAGCTCGGCCTGCGCGGCCAGGCGACGGCCGAACTGGCCCTGGAGGACGTGCGCGTCCCCGCCTCCGCGATGCTGGGCCCCGAAGGCAAAGGTTTCTCCGTCGCCATGTCCGCCCTCGCCAAGGGGCGGATGTCGGTCGCGGCCGGCTGCGTCGGCATCGCGCAGGCGGCTCTCGACGCGGCCGTGCGCTACGCGGGGGAGCGCGAGCAGTTCGGCAAGCCCATCGCCTCCTACCAACTGGTGCAGGAGCTGATCAGCGACATCGCCGTCGACGTGGACGCGGCCCGGCTGCTCACCTGGCGGGTCGCCGACCTGATCGACCGGGGCAAGGAGTTCGCCACCGCCGCGTCCAAGGCCAAGCTGTACGCCTCCGAGGCCGCCGTGCGCGCGGCGAACAACGCCCTCCAGGTCTTCGGCGGCTACGGCTACATCGACGAGTACCCAGTCGGCAAACTACTGCGCGACGCGCGCGTGATGACGCTGTACGAGGGCACCAGCCAGATCCAGAAGCTGATCATCGGTCGCGCCCTGACGGGGGTGTCCGCCTTCTGAGCGCCGCGGGCTTCAGGGGCACCACGCCCTTCTGGGGTGCCGCGCGCTCCTGAGCGCCGCACGCTCCTGAGTACGGCGCGCTCCTGAGTACCGCGCGCCGCGCGGTCTGAGTATCCGGACGGATGTGGCCCGCGCCACATCCGCCGATGCTGGGTCCATGAGCGACACACCGGTCAAGCAGCAGAACACGGCGGCCTACTACATGCAGGCCGTCATCTCCTTCGGGCTCGCGCTCGCGGCCGTGGGCATCGGCATCTTCAACCTGGAGGCGGACGCCTGGGTGCGGTCCTTCCTGGCCATCGCCGTCCTCTACCTCACGACCTCCGCCTTCACGCTCGCCAAGGTCGTCCGCGACCGGCAGGAGGCGGGTCAGATCGTCAGCCGCGTCGACCAGGCCCGCCTGGAGAAGCTCCTCGCCGAGCACGACCCGTTCCAGAAGCTGTGAGCCTCGCGCGCTCCGAGGGCGTCGAACTCTAAGCGCTTGCTCAGCTTCGTTGTATGGTGTTCGTCCTGACGACCGGCTGAGAAGAGGGCGAGCGATGAGCGCGGCGGACGCGGCGGAGGAGACGCCCGGCGGCGAGGACGCGCCGTGGGGCGAGGTCACGCCCGAGGCGGCCCGGCGGCTGCTCGTCGCGGCCGTCGAGGCGTTCGCCGAGCGTGGCTACCACGCCACCACGACCCGGGACATCGCCGGCCGCGCGGGGATGAGCCCGGCCGCGCTCTACATCCACTACAAGACCAAGGAAGAGCTGCTCCACCGGATCAGCCGCATCGGCCACGACAAGGCCCTGGAGATCCTCCGCGCCGCCGCCGACGGCGAGGGCACGGCGGGCGAGCGGCTCGCCGACGCCGTACGGTCCTTCGTGCGCTGGCACGCCGAGCGGCACACCACCGCGCGGGTCGTCCAGTACGAGCTCGACGCCCTCGGCCCCGAGCACCGCACCGAGATCGTGGCGCTGCGCAGGGAGTCCGACGCGACCGTGCGCCGGATCATCAACGAGGGCGTGGCGGCCGGGGAGTTCGACGTGCCGGACGTGGCCGGCACGACCGTCGCGGTCCTCTCCCTCTGCATCGACGTCTCGCGCTGGTTCAACGTCCAGGGCCGCCGAACGCCGGACGAGGTCGGCGCGCTCTACGCCGACCTCGTGCTGCGGATGGTCGGCGCTCAGAAGTAGTAGCGCGAGACCGACTCGGCGACGCAGACCGGCTTGTCGCCGCCCTCGCGCTCCACGGTCACGGTCGCGGTCACCTGTACCCCGCCGCCGGCCTCCGTCACCTCGGTCAGGACGGCCCCGGCGCGCAGCCGCGAGCCGACGGGCACGGGGGCGGGGAAACGCACCTTGTTGGTGCCGTAATTGAGACCCATCTTCATGCCCTCGACGCGCATGATCTGGGGGACCAGGGTCGGCAGCAGCGAGAGCGTGAGGTACCCGTGGGCGATGGTCTTCCCGAACGGCCCGTCGGCCGCCCGCTCCGGGTCCACGTGGATCCACTGGTGGTCACCGGTCGCGTCGGCGAACTGGTCGATCCGCTTCTGCTCGATCTCCAGCCACTCGCTGTGTCCCAGCTGCTCGCCGACGGCGGCACGCAGCTCGTCGGCGGAGGTGAAGATCCTCGGCTCAGCCATGTTTCCCTCGTCCCTTCGTGAACCTGTGACTCCTGCGTACGGTGTTTCTAAGCGCTTGCTCAGCATGTGGGGTGGGGGGCCCGCTGTCAACGGACAGTAGGGTTCGAGGGGTGCCCCAGATTCCCGAGAAGATTCATGAACTCACCGTCGGCCAGCTGTCCGCCCGAAGCGGCGCCGCGGTGTCCGCGCTGCACTTCTACGAGACCAAGGGCCTGATCGGCAGCCGCCGCACGAGCGGCAACCAACGCCGCTACGGCCGTGACACCCTCCGCCGGGTCGCCTTCATCCGGGCCGCGCAGCGCGTCGGCATCCCGCTCGCGACCATCCGTACCGCCCTCGCCGAACTCCCCGAGGAGCGCACGCCCACCAATGAGGACTGGGCGCAGCTCTCGGCGGCGTGGCGCACGGAGCTGGACGAGCGGATCAAGCAACTCGGCAGGCTGCGGGACCATCTGAGCGACTGCATCGGCTGCGGGTGCCTGTCCCTGCAGAACTGCGTCCTGTCCAACCCCGACGACGTGATCGGCGAGGAGATCACCGGCTCGCGCCTGATGGGGGAGCGCCGCAAGTCGTAGGGCGCCCGCGGAGTCCGCGGAGCGACGAAGAGGGGCCCGCCACCCCCGTGGACGGGCCCCTCGGTCTCATCGGCTCGGGCCGGTCACTCGTACTCGGTGCCGCCCTTGCGGGTCAGGTAGGCCGGGCTGACCGCCTTGGCGATCGCACGGCCGCCGAGGACCGGGCTGTACCGCTCGGTGACCGGGCGGACCACGACCCCCTCGCGCAGGTGCAGCTCCCGCCCGGAGACCGTCTCCCGGCCGCTCGCCAGCGCGAGTACCGCCTCGGGGTCGTACGGACCGGTGAACAGCCGCGGTACGAGGGGCAGTTCGCCGTCCTCCAGGACCTCGGCAGGGTCCAGCCACCGCACCTGGCCGTCGATCTCTGCCGACACGTCGAAGACCGCGTAACCGACCTGCTCGCCGCGGGCGTTCGCGCCGTACCCGAGGTCCTGCACCCCGGCCCCGTACACCTCGCCGAACAGCCCGACCCGGCGCGCGCCCAGGCGGGCGGCGAGCCGCGCCGCGACCTCGGGGACGCCGTGGCCGAGGACGGCCCGCCAGTACAGGTTCCGCGGGTCCTCCTGGAGTGCCAGGCCCTTGGCGCCGAAGCCCTTCGAGGAGACCTGGACGCGTCCGTCCTCCGCGAAGTACGTGGCGAGACAGGCCGAACCGTGCAGCTTCTCCGTCAGGACCACCGGCTCACCGGGCTCGAAGATGCCCGGATAGCGCTGGAGGTTCTCGATGTCGACCCACGGCAGCAGGTCGGGCGCGACCTCCACGTCCCCGCTCATCGTCGGCGGGATCGGCGGCACCCACTTCGTGATCCCGAGCAGCTCGGCGAAGTCGGTTCCCTCGGCGGCGGCCGCGACCAGGTCCACGTCCGCCAGCGCCTTCGGGCGGCACACGATGCCCTGCGACACCTCCCCGCGCAGCCGTACCGCCTTGACCCGGTCGGAGGCCTTCCCGGCGAGCCGCCCGGTCAGCCCGAGTTCGTCGATGAGCGCCGTCGGCAGCACGGCCTGCTCCGGAATGTAGACGGCGACATCGCCACTTCGGTACGCGCCCTTCGCCACGACGGCGCGGTAGAGCCCCACTTGGGCGAGCTCCAGCGCGTCCGCGTTCGGATGGGCATGGACGGCCAGTGTTTCGGCGGTGACGCGCAGCGTCGACATGTCAGGTCTCCGGAGACTCGGTTGGCGTTCTCATCGCAGAACACTCTGCGGTAGTCGAACGGGCCCCGGCCACCGAATTCCGCGCCGCCGGCCTCTCAGCCGATCGGACCGCCCGGGCCGTCGAGACCGTCCCGGCCGTCGAGACCGTCAGGGCCGTCGGGACCGTCAGGGCCGTCGGGACTGTCGGGACCGTCGAGACCGCCCGGGCCGCCCGGGCCGAAGGCGGCCGCCACGAGCTGGGCGTTGGACGCGGCGGGGCTGCCGTCGGGCAGCAGCAGCGTGTCCTCGAGCCCGATCCGGGTGTCAAGACCGAGCCTGCGCGCCAGCCGCAGCACCGGCCAGGCGCCGCCGTCCTCGCCGTGCAGAAGCACCGGCGGCCCCTCGGGGGAGCCGGCCAGGGTCGCGAGCAGTGCGAGGGCCGTGGACTCGGCGGTCGCGGCGACGGGATCGGTCACCTCCGCCAGGATCCGCAGCACCCGGGGCGCCAGCGGCGAGGCGAGGAACCGCGCGGGCCCTTCCGTACCGGACCACAGGCCCGCCTCCACGCCCACGCCCCGTTCGAGGAGCGCCGCCGCGAGCTCCTCCGCGCCCGGCTCGTGCCAGTTCACGGACGCGTGGTCGGGCAGGACCGTCCAGGCGCGGACCCGCTCCACCCGCCGGACGGGATCGGGCTCGGCCCAGGCGCCCGTCGTCACGCCCACCGGGACGTCGACGGCGCCCCGGATCGCCGTCAGCGTCTCCGCGAGGACCCGCGGCGACAGCGTGTCGCTCCCGCACGGCGTCCTGGGGTGGACATGGACGTCCCGCGCCCCCGCCACGACCGCCCGCGCGGCCTCCTCCGCCATGGCACCCGGCGACATCGGCACCGCGGCCGAATCCCCGGGCCCCCGGCTCCCGTTGAGACAGACCTGGATCACCATGCTCCCCCCGTGGCCCCCGTGGCCCCCGTTGCTCCAGTTGCCCCAGTGGCCCCGTATCCCCCGTGCCCCCGTTGCCCCGTTGCTCGTCACACACGTTCGTCGTTCCCGGTCACGCGCCGTTCCTCAGGCGACGGAGGCCAGCCGGGGCATCGCCCCGCTCCGGGCCCGCGTCAGCGCCCCGGCCGTCAGCACCGCACGGGGTACGACCACCCCGCACGCCCCGCACACGGGGCCGAACCACGGCTCGTCGACCAGATCCGGCCGCCACTCGATACGGTCTCCCGCGCACACCGGGCACCGCTCCCCGGGCGCGGACTCGAGCGCGGAGATCAGCCGCCGCAGCACCTCGGCCAGCGGCTCCGAGGGATGGACCGCCGGGTCGTCGCAGCGCGCCACCCCGTTGCCGCCCCAGGTCCGCCGGTGCCAGTCGTCGAGCGCGCCCGGCCGGCGCAGCCCCTCGTGCTTCTCGCGCCGCCGCCGCGCCGCGAACTCCTTCTCGTACGCGAGCCATACCGCCCGCGCCTCCTCCAGCTCCTCCAGCGCGGCCACCAGCCGCCCCGGATCGAGCTCCCGGTCCTCGGGCCCGAACCTGTGCCGATGGCACAGATGGTCCCAGGTCGCGCGGTGCCCGTACGGCGCGAACCGCTCCAGGCACTTGCGCAGCGAGTACCTCCGCAGCGCCGTGTCACTGCCGGTGTCGCGCACCTGTCTCGCAAGACTCCGGAAACCCGCCATTGCTCCGCACCTCCGTCGCTGGTACATCGGCGTCAAGGACGTTATGGAATGGACGAACGACCGGCCCTTCGTGTTCCATCGAAAATCCGATGGGGTCCATCAGAGGCGCACGGGGGGACGTTGATGCACGACATACGGGCGGGACTCGCGACCAACCCCGCCCTCCCCGACCACCTCTTCGCCCACCTCGCGAGGACCGGTGACGAGTGCGTCCGCTACGACCTGACCTGCCGCGAGGACCTGACCGAGGCACAGGCGCGCAGCCTCCGCGCGTACGACGACGTGGACCTCTGGGGCCTCGTCGCCCATGCCAAGGTTCCGTGGGCCGAGGTCCCGCGCGACACCCCCGACCTCGTGCTCGCCGCCGTCCGGGCCGGGACGGCGCCGGAGGCAGCGGTACGGGAGCTCGCCGCCCACCCGGACCCGGAGGTCCGCGCCGAACTCGTCGACCACGACGAGGGCCTCCCGCCCGACGTCCTGGCCGCGCTCGCGCGCGACCCCGACCCGACCGTCGTCGAGCGGGCCGCCGAGGTTCCCGAGCTGCCCGCCGACCTCGCCGCGGAACTCGCCCGCCACCCCCATGTGGTGGTCAGGCTTAGCCTCGCGGCGAACGACCGCGTACCGCCGCTCCTCCTTGCCGCGCTCCTCGCCGACGGCGGCCGGCCCGCGCCCACCCGCTGCGGGGCATGCCACCGGCGGGCCGCAGGCTGCGCGGATCACACGCCAGGGATCCGCCGCATCCGGCGCGTGGTGGCGACGAATCCCGCCGTACCTCCCGCCGGGCTGGAGGCCTTCCTCGACGGGGAGGAAGCCGAGGACGCAGCGGATGCCGAGGGCCGGGCCGACGCCGAGGACGGGGCGGCAGCCGAGGAAGCAGCGCGGGCCGACGCGGCCGCGCGGGCTCGAACCGCCTGGCTGTGCGCCGACATCGCCGAGCGGACCGACCTCCCGGTCACCTTCCAGGCCCGACTGGCCGCCCATCCGGCCGCGTTCGTACGGAAGGCCCTCGCGCGCAACCCGAGCATCGGCGAAGCCCTGATGCGCCGGCTCGCCGACGACCCCGACCCCGAGGTCGCCCTGGCGGTCGCGGAGAACCCGGCGGTCCCGCTGGACCGGCTCACGATGCTCGCCGGCCGACGGCGGCTCCCGCGCGAGCCGCTGCCCCGGATCCTCGCGGCCACCCACGCCGAGCTGACGAAGCTCGCGCGCAGCCGGGTGGCCCAGGTCCGGGCGCTCGTCGCGGCCCGCCCCGACCTGCCGCCCGCCCTCGTCGAGCGGCTCGCCGCCGACGCCGACATCGGAGTCGCCCAACGGATCGCGCCGCACCCCGGACTCGCCGAGGACCGGCTCGTCGAGCTGGTGGAACGCCACGGGCCGCCCGTGTACGGGGCCGTCGCCCTGAACCCCGGCTGCGGGGGAGCGCTGCTGCGCCGGATGGCCGGGGACTGCGGCTCCGTGCGCAAGGCACTGCGCACGATCGCCGCGCACCCGGCCTTGCCGCCGGACGTCGTCGAGGAGCTGCTCACCGACCCGGACCCGAGGGTCGTCCGCGCGGCCGCCGCCCACCCCGCGCTGCCCGTGGCGACGATGGAGCGGCTGCTCGGCCACGCGGCCGACGTCGCGTCGGCGGGCTCGTGACCTACCGCCTACCGTCTACCGCCGTCCGATCCGCCCCGCCGACACCACCACCCGTGCCAGCTCCGGATGGCAGATGTCGCTGTGCTCGCCGACCACCTCCGCCGCGTCCACGTTCACGCACCCTGACGCCGGGAGCCCGTCGCGCAGGGCGCGGGAGAGGGGGAGGGTGGGGGTGTCGGGGACGGCCTGGATGCCGTCGTGGCCCACGGCCGTCCAGCGCTTGTCCGTGCCGAGCAGGGAGTCGGCGTCCCTGGCGAGGCGGGAGGCCAGGGGGTAGAAGACCCGCAGGGCGGTGTCGTGGCGCGAGTAGCAGGCCACCACCGGGCCCTCGACCCGGGCCTGGAGGTCCCGCAGGGCGCCGCCGCGTCCCTGCTCGTGCGGCAGGCGTGCCGCGAACGCGTAGTGTGAGAAGGCCCCTTGGAGGAGTGTCACCGACGCCACGTTCCGCGCCCCGGCGGGCAGCCCGCGCAGCGCGAACGCGACGAGGCGGGCGCCGAAGCTGTGCCCGACGAGATGGCAGCGCAGACCGGGGGAGGAGCGGGCGACCTCGCCCAGGAGCGGGCCGAGGCCCCGCTCGCCGACCACGCCGGCCCGCCGCTTCATCGTGTAGTACGTGGCCTGCCGCAGCGCCTCCTTGGCGCCCTTCCAGTACCGCGTCAGCCGCCCGCCGCCGAACGCCTCGCGCGGGGTCGGTACGCTCCCGGGACCCGCCGCCTCCTCCAGCGCGTCGGTGAACATCGCGCAGACCGCCACCGTGTCCGCGAGCAGGAAGTCGGGCACGGCCCGATCGTCGGTGTGGAAGGCCTGCGAGCCCTCCGTGTCGGTCAGCGCCCGCAGCAGTGCGCCGAACTCGGCGAACGCCGCCTCGTCGTCCGGCTGCTCGGCCAGCAGCGTCGCGATCCGCCCCACCACCGCCTCCTTGCCCGGGTGCACGGCCGCCACGGACTCGACGTCGGGGATCGGCTCGTCCGAGAACATCATCGACGGCCACACCACCCCCGCGTACCCGACGCGTGCGCCCGGCCCCAGGGCACCCGGGAAGGGGGCGAAGAAGCGCTCGTACAACCCCCGTGCCACGGAAGGGGTGTTGTTCCACCCGTGGGCGAACACCACCACATCCGTGACGCCTCGGGCGGCCAGGCCGGCGAGCTCCGCCCGCCCGCCCGCCGCCCCGTCGCCGTCCTTGTCGAAAGTGATCTCCCGGTACGGCTCCACACTCATGCCGGCCATGGTCTGCCCGTCCCTCCGCGTCGAGCGACTCGTTCCGCGCCAGCATCCTGCGCGCGCGGAGGGACGGCCAGGTTTTCAGCGCAGGCGCGCCGCCGAGACTTCCGGGAAGTGCACGAGCACGTCGTACGCGGTGGCGAGCCGGACGGGCGCCTGGCTGCCCTCCCACGGGTACGCGGTGCCGACCAGCCAGGCCGGCCGGTGCACGTTCAGCCAGCTCCTGGCCGCGGGAGTCGTCGTCCGCAGGTCCAGGTAGAAGGGGCGCGGGGAGACCCGGTCCAGGGTCTCGGCACCGCTGTCCCCGGCACCGGGCAGCCCGACCGTGAAGCTCCTGATCGGCTCGCCCGCCGCCCCGGTGTCGTGCGCGTTGAACGAGCCCTTCCCGAAGGAGGCGCCCACGCTCACGTAGTCCCGGCCCAGCGCGTCGCGCAGGAAGGCTCCCTGGAGACGCGGGTACTGGTCCGGCTTCGTCGTCTCGTAGCCGACGTGCCCGTTGTGCGCGGAGAGCAGCATCCGGTCGCCGGTCTCCCGCTGCCACCACACGGTGTTCTCGGCCATGATCCGGTCGCGGTACAGCATCGCCTCCGCCACCCCCGAGGGACTCGCCACATCGTGCGCCATCTCCGTGCCGACCTGGGCGATCGCCCGCGCGTGCTGGACCGTCCAGGTGTGCTCCTCGCGGTCCCGGCCCGGCTTCTGGCGCTCGAGCAGAGCCAGCGCACGGTTCAGTTCGGCCGCCAGCCGCCTCCGCTCCTCCAGCGGCCTCGCCATGTAGGCGTTCATCCAGGAGTCGACGGAACCGACCGGCCGCGAGGCCCGGTACAGCTCCTGGAAGCGCGGCAGCAGCCGAGGGTACGTACGGGCGACATAGCCCGTGACCTTGTCGAAGAGCTCCGGCCCCGCGTAGCCGAGGTCGTTGCCCATGAACCGCACCGGGTGGTCCGGGTGACGCAGGTTGTGCTGCCGCATCCAGACGATCAGGTCGAGGTACTCCTCGGTGTTCCAGAAGCGGTAGGCGTTCTGGAACTCCTCGTCCAGGATCCGCTTCGGATCGCCCTTGCCGAACCGCACGTAGTCGTCGATCCGCAGCCCCGCCGACCAGTTGGCCTCCAGGGCGAAGGTGGTGAAGCCCTTCCGCTCCACCAGGTGCTCGAAGATCCGGTGCTTGCTCTCGAAGAACTCGGCCGAGCTGTGGGTCGCCTCGCCGATCCCGACGACCTTGGCCGAGCCGATCATCCGCTCCAGCGGGCGCAGGTCGGTCAGGGCCCGCGCGCTGTGGGCGAGTTCACGGGCGGGGTCGGGCGCCGTCGCCGAGGCGTCCGCCCGCGCGGAAGCGGAAGCGAAGGTGGACGCGGACTCGGAAGCGACAGCGGCAGGGGCGAGCGCGGCCATGCAGAGCGCGAGGGCCGCGCCCACCAGGGGTAAGCGGTGTCGAGTGATCGTTTCCATGGGGCAAGCCTGGCGGCGGCGGGCCGACCGCCGCCAACCTGCCCGCACCCCGGTCCGACCGGGGGATATCCCCCTCATGGGCCCCAGTCACCGGTACAGCAGGTACTCCCTCCGCACCGCCCGGAACGCGGCAAGGTCCGCGCCCCACGCGCCCACCACCTCGTCCACGTCCGCGCCCGCGTCGATCAGGGTCCGCACCCGTGTCGAGCCGGTCAGCTTGTCGATCCAGTTGTCCGGGCGCCAGGCGAAGCCGCTCCACGCGCGCGTGGCGCTCACGAGGAGCCCGATGCCGGTCCGTACCGGGTCGAAGGCGGCCCGGTCGGCCACGTGCACCTGCACCCCGCCGACCGTCTTCCCCTGGAACTTGGAGAAGGTCGGCGCGAAGTACGCCTCCCGGAACCGCACCCCGGGGAGCCCGAGCGCGTTCGCGGCCTCCGCCCACCGCCGGTCGATCCCCTCCGCGCCGAGGAGTTCGAAGGGGCGGGTGGTGCCACGGCCCTCCGAGAGATTGGTCCCCTCGAAGAGGCAGGTGCCGGAGTAGACGAGCGCGGTGTCGGCCGTCGGCATGTTCGGGCTCGGCGGCACCCACGGAAGGCCTGTCCCGTCGAAGAAGTCCGAGCGCCGCCACCCCGACATCCGTACGGTCTCCAGCTCCACCGGCCGGGCCAGGAACTCGGCGTTGAACAGCAGCGCGAGCTCCGCGACCGTCATCCCGTGCGCCTGCGCGATCGGCTCGCGCCCGACGAACGTCGCGAACGCGCGGTCGAGGACCGGGCCGAGCGCGGCCCGCCCCGTCACCGGGTTCGGCCGGTCCAGGACGACGAACCGTTTCCCCGCCAGCTCGGCGGCCACCATGCAGTCGTAGAGCGTCCAGATGTACGTGTAGAAACGGGCGCCGACGTCCTGGATGTCGAAGACGACGGTGTCCACGCCCGAGGCGGTGAAGACGTCCGCGAGCGGCTGCCCGCTCTTCAGATACGTGTCGTAGATGGGCAGCCCGGTCGCCGGGTCGTCGTAGCGGCCCTCGGAGCCGCCGGCCTGCGCCGTACCCCGGAAACCGTGCTCGGGGCCGAAGACCGCCACCAGGTCCACCCGGTCGTCGGCGTGCATGACGTCGACGATGTGCCGGACGTCGGCCGTGATCCCGGTCGGGTTGGTGACGACACCGACGCGCTCCCCGGCGAGCGCCCGGTACCCGTCGGCGGCCAGCCGCTCGAACCCGGTACGGACCCGCCGGCCGCCGCCCCCCTCGTGGGCCTCGGCCGCCGGGGCGGCCACCGCGGCGATCCCGAGGGCGCCGCCGGCGGCCAGCACACCGCGTCTCGACAGGCTCGACCGGCTCATGCGCAAACCTCCTTGATCGCCTTCCCTGACATGGCCACGCACCGTAGCGCTCCTGACGGCCCCTGGGAACGAGGCGTGCGCAGGGGACTTCCGCCGTTACATACCGACTGGTTAGTCTGCTCGTACTGTCGCAACGGAGAGGCGGGTCTCGATGAGTACGGTGGTGCAGGGTTCCGGAGTGGTCGTCACGGGTGCGGGCGGCGGGATCGGGGCCGCGCTGGCCCGCCGGTTCGCCGGCGAGGGCGCCCGGGTCGTCGTCAACGACCTGGACCCCGACCGCGCCAAGGCCGTCGCCGAGGAGATCGGTGCCACCGCCGTCCCGGGCGACGCCTCGGAGATCGTCGAGGAGGCCCGCGCGGCGCTCGGCGGCACCGTCGACGTGTGGTGCGCCAACGCCGGACTCGCCTCGGGCGGCGACGCCTTCGCCGACGAGGCCGTCTGGGCCGCGGCTTGGGACGTCAACGTCATGGCCCACGTCCGCGCGGCCCGCGCCCTGCTGCCCGACTGGCTGGAGCGCGGCAGCGGCCGCTTCGTCTCGACCGTCTCCGCCGCGGGGCTGCTCACGATGGTCGGCGCGGCCCCGTACAGCGTCTCCAAGCACGGCGCGTACGCCTTCGCCGAATGGCTCTCGCTCACCTACCGCCACCGCGGCCTCAAGGTCCATGCGATCTGCCCGCAGGGCGTCCGTACGGACATGCTCACCGCCGCCGGATCCGCCGGCGAACTCGTCCTCACCCCGACCGCCATCGAGCCCGAGGACGTCGCCGACTCGCTCATGGACGCCATCGAGGCCGACCGCTTCCTCGTCCTCCCGCACCCCGAGGTCGCCGCCTTCTACCAGGCGCGCGCCACCGACCCCGAGCGCTGGCTCGGGAACATGAACCACATTCAGCGGAAGTGGGAAGGGGCCGGCGCATGACCGCCACCGACCCCGGCTCCCCGACCGACCCCGGCTCCCCGACCGCGCCGGATCACCGCCCCGGCTCCCCGGCCGGGCCGGATCACCCCACCGGCTCCCGCTACGCCGCCAGGCCCTGGCTCGGGCAGCTCACCGAGGCCCAGCGCGCCCCGATAGCGCCGCCCGCCACCCCGCTGCACGCCTTCCGCGCCGCCGTCGCGCGCGCCCCCGAACACCCGGCCCTCGCCTACTTCGACGGCCGGCTGAGCTACCGCGAGACCGACGCGCTCTCCGACTCGGTCGCCGGACACCTCGCCGCCCGCGGCCTCGCCAGGGGCGACCGGGTGGCGATCATGCTGCAGAACAGCCCGCACTTCGTCCTCGCCCTCCTCGGCGCCTGGAAGGCGGGCGCGACGGTCGTCCCGCTCAACCCCATGTACAAGGCGGGCGAGGTCGGGCACGCCCTGCGGGACTCCGGGGCCACCGCGCTCGTCTGCTCCGACCGCGCCTGGGAGAGCTTCCTGCGGGAGACCGTCGCCGGCACCTCCGTACGGATCCCCCTCACGGCCTGCGAACGGGACCTCCAGACCCGCGACGACCCGCGCGTCCTCGCCTTCGCGCGGGTGGACACGGACGCCGACGACCTTCTCGCCGTCGCCCGCGCCGGACACCCCGCCCCCGGGGACCGCGACCCCGCCGCCGAGGACGTGGCCCTGATCAGCTACACCTCGGGCACCAGCGGCACCCCCAAGGGCGCCCTCAACCTCCACCGGGGCATCGCCTACAACGCCGAACGCCAGCGCACCGGCCACCCCGTCCCCGCGGGCGCGGGCTACTTCGCGCTCGCCCCGCTCTTCCACATCACCGGGCTCGTCTGCGAGCTGGCCGCCTGCTTCGGCAACGCGGGCACCCTCGTCCTCGCCTACCGCTTCGACGCCGGGGTCGTCCTCGACGCCTTCCTCGAGCACCGTCCCGCCTACACCGTGGGCCCTTCCACCGCCTTCATGGCCCTCGCCGCGCACCCGGCCGCCACCCGCGACCACTTCGCCTCCTTCCTCGTCGTCTCCTCGGGCGGCGCCCCGGTCCCGCCGGCCCTGGTGGAGAAGTTCCGCGCCGGCTTCGGCCCGTACCTCCACAACGGCTACGGGCTCACCGAGTGCACCGCCCCCTGCGCCGCCGTCCCGCCCGAGAAGGAGGCCCCGGTCGACCCCGCCTCCGGCACCCTCTCCGTCGGCGTCCCCGGACCCGAGACCGTCGTCCGGATCCTTGACGAGAACGGCGCCGAGGTGCCGTTCGGGGAGCACGGCGAGATCGCGGTGAGCGGCCCGCAGGTCGTGCCCGGCTACTGGCGGCTCCCCGAGGCCACCGCCGCCACGTTCCCCGAAGGGGAACTGCGGACCGGCGACATCGGCTTCATGGACACGGACGGCTGGCTCTACGTCGTCGACCGCAAGAAGGACATGATCAACGCCTCCGGATTCAAGGTCTGGCCCCGGGAGGTGGAGGACGTCCTCTACACCCACCCGGCCGTGCGCGAGGCCGCCGTCGTCGGCATCCCGGACGCCTACCGGGGCGAGACGGTCAAGGCGTACGTGAGCCTGCGCCCGGGCGCCTCCGTCGAGCCCGCGGAGCTCTCCGCCCACTGCGAGCAGCGGCTCGCCGCGTACAAGTACCCGCGCGAGGTCGAGATCCTGGCGGAGCTGCCCAAGACGACAAGTGGGAAGATCCTCCGGAGGGAACTGCGTTCCCACCGGTAGACACGACACGTGGACACCCCACCCACGGCAGACCCGACACCCCCACGGTGATCACGCGAGAAAGGCGGCGGCGCATGGCCAGGACGACGGACGGGAGCGGTACCCCCGTC
Source organism: Streptomyces sp. NPDC014870 (assembly GCF_043081505.1). Taxonomy (NCBI): domain Bacteria; kingdom Bacillati; phylum Actinomycetota; class Actinomycetes; order Kitasatosporales; family Streptomycetaceae; genus Streptomyces; species Streptomyces sp. NPDC014870. The sequence continues at coordinate 350,584 of NZ_JBIBWQ010000007.1, read as the reverse complement.
CCCCAGAGGCTGCTGGCCGCCGCCACCCGGCTCTTCGCGGAGCAGGGGTACGACCGCACCTCCGTCCAGGAGATCGTGGAGGCGGCGGGCGTCACCAAGGGCGCGCTCTACCACTACTTCGGCTCCAAGGAGGACCTCCTCCAGGAGGTCTACGCGCGCGTGCTGCGGCTCCAGCAGGAGCGGCTCGACGCCTTCGCGCAGGCCGACGCGCCGGTCGAGCAGCGGCTGCGGGACGCCGCGGCGGACGTCGTGGTGACCACCATCGAGAACCTCGACGACGCCTCGATCTTCTTCCGCTCGATGCACCACCTCAGCCCGGAGAAGAACAAGCAGGTCCGGTCCGAGCGGCGGCGCTACCACGAGCGCTTCCGCGCCCTCATCGAGGAGGGTCAGCGGTCCGGGGTCTTCTCCTCGACGACCCCGGCGGACCTGGTGGTGGACTACCACTTCGGCTCGGTCCACCACCTGTCCACCTGGTACCGCCCGGACGGCCCGATGACGCCGCAGCAGGTCGCCGACCACCTCGCCGACCTTCTGCTGCGCGCCCTGCGGCCGTAACGCGACCTACAGGTACTTCTTCAGCTCCCGCCGGGCCAGCGACCGCTGGTGCACCTCGTCGGGTCCGTCCGCGATCATCAGCGTCCGCGCCCCGGCCCACAGCTCGGCCAGCGGGAAGTCCTGCGACACCCCGCCCGCGCCGTGCACCTGGACGGCCCGGTCGAGGATGTCGACCACCGCGCGCGGGGTCGCGATCTTGATGGCCTGGATCTCCGTGTGCGCGCCCCGGTTGCCCACGGTGTCCATCAGCCAGGCCGTCTTGAGGACGAGCAGCCGCAGCTGCTCGACCGTCACCCGGGCGTCAGCGATCCAGTTCTGCACCACACCCTGCTGGGCGATCGGCTTGCCGAAGGCGGTACGGGAGACGGCCCGCCGGCACATCAGCTCGATCGCCCGCTCGGCCATGCCGATCAGCCGCATGCAGTGGTGGATCCGGCCAGGACCGAGCCGGGCCTGGGCGATGGCGAAGCCGCCGCCCTCCTCGCCGATCAGGTTCGTCGCCGGGACGCGGACGTCGTGGAAGAGGACCTCGGCATGGCCGCCGTGGGAGTGGTCCTCGTACCCGTACACCTGCATCGCCCGGCGGACCTCGACGCCCGGGGTGTCGCGGGGCACGAGGATCATCGACTGCTGGCGGCGGATGTCCGTGCCGTCGGGGTCGGTCTTGCCCATGACGATGAAGATCCGGCAGTCGGGGTTCATCGCCCCGGAGATGTACCACTTGCGCCCGTTGATCACGTAGTCGTCGCCGTCGCGGATGATCCGCGTCTCGATGTTGGTCGCGTCCGAGGAGGCCACCTCGGGCTCCGTCATCGCGAACGCCGACCGGATCTCCCCGGCGAGCAGCGGCTCCAGCCACTGCTTCTTCTGCGCCTCGTCGCCGAACTGCGCGAGCACCTCCATGTTCCCGGTGTCGGGCGCCGCGCAGTTGAGAGCCGTCGGGGCCAACTGCGGGCTGCGGCCGGTGATCTCGGCGAGCGGCGCGTACTGGAGGTTGGTCAGGCCGGCCCCGTGCTCGGCGTCCGGGAGGAAGAGGTTCCACAGGCCCTGGCGGCGGGCCTCGGCCTTCAGCTCCTCCACGACGGCCGGGGTGTCCCAGGGCGAGGCGAGCAGCGCCCGCTGCTCGTGGGCGGTGGCTTCCGCCGGGTAGACGTGCTCGTCCATGAAGGCGAGCAGCTTCTCCCGCAGGTCCTCGGTGCGCGCGTCGAATGCGAAGTCCATGGCGGATCAGCCTTCCTGGAGGGTGGTGAGGCCGTGCTCGATGAAGACGGGGACGAGGTCGCCGATGCGGTCGAAGCCCGCGCCGACGGTCTGGCCGAGGGTGTAGCGGTAGTGGATGCCCTCCAGGATCACGGCGAGCTTGAACCAGGCGAAGGCCGTGTACCAGGAGATGGCGGAGGTGTCGCGGCCCGAGCGGGTGGCGTACCGCTCGATCAGCTCGGCCGGGTCCGGGTGCCCGGCGGCCCCGGCGGTGGTGGAGACGGGGGAGTGCGGGAGGTCGAGCTTCGCGCTGTACATGGCGAGCAGCCCGAGGTCCGTCAGCGGGTCGCCGAGTGTGGACATCTCCCAGTCGAGGACGGCCTTGATCCGGTCGTCGGCGCCGATCAGGACGTTGTCGAGGCGGTAGTCGCCGTGGACGACGGCCGGGGCGGCGGAGGCAGGCAGGGCGCGGCCGAGCGCGGCGTGCAGCTCGTCGATGTCGGCGAGCTCACGGTTGCGGGAGGCGTCGAGCTGCTTGCCCCAGCGGCGCAGCTGGCGGTCGAGGAAGCCCTCGGGCCGCCCGAAGTCGGCGAGCCCCACCTCGGCGGGGTCGACGGCGTGCAGGTCGACGAGGGTGTCGACCAGGCCAAGGACGGCCTCGCGGGTGCGCTCGGGGCCGAGCGGGGCGAGCTGTTCGGCGGAGCGGTACGGGGTGCCGTCGACGAACTCCATGACGTAGAACGGCGCCCCGAGGACCGACTCGTCCTCGCACAGGAGCACGGGCTCCGGCACGGGGACGGCCGTCGTGTGCAGGGCGCTGATCACCCGGTGCTCGCGCTTCATGTCGTGCGCGGTGGCGAGGACATGGCCGAGCGGGGGCCGGCGTACCACCCAGCGGTCGGTGCCGTCGGAGACGACGTACGTCAGGTTCGACCGGCCGCCCTCGATCAGCCGGGCGTCGAGGGGGCCGCGCACGAGCCCGGGCCGTTCCCGGTCGAGGAATCCGCGCAACCGCTCGGGGTCGAGACCTGGGGGCGGGGCTGAACTCATCGTGCGTTACCTCCGGGGACGGGGGACGGGTCGGCGTTCATGATGACCGACCAGTCGGTATGTCGTCCAGGGTGGGGCGGCGCCTGGTGCCGGCCGATCGCGGAAAGAGGGGTCCGCGGTCTGGCTTGTGGTCCGCTCCCTGAATATGGTTCACATATGAATCCAGAGCTGCTTGTCGAGGACGTCCGGCTGACCCCGATCCTGATCACCGACCCGCCGCTGCTCAACACCCAGGGTGTCCACCAGCCCCTCACCCCCCGCCTGATCGTCGAGGTGGTGACGCGGGGCGGAGTGGTCGGCCTTGGGGAGACCTACGGCGACGGGAAGTATCTGAAGCTCGCCAGGCCGCTGGCCGAGGCACTCCCGGGTCGGTCGGTCACGGACGTGAACGGCCTGTTCGCGCTGGCCGAGCGGGTGTGCGGGGACTCGGGGGCGGTGGACGAGCGGGTCGACGCGGGCGGCCTGCGCGGGGTCCAGACCGCCGACAAGCTCCGTCTCTCCGTCGTCTCGGCCTTCGAGGTCGCCTGCCTGGACGCGCTCGGCAAGACCCTCGGCCTGCCCGTGCACGCGCTGCTCGGCGGCAAGGTCCGCGACTCCGTCGAGTACAGCGCGTACCTCTTCTACAAGTACGCGGGGACCGACGACTGGGGCGCGGCCCTCGACCCGGTCGGCATCGTGGCCCAGGCCCGCCGCTTCGACCGCGCGTACGGCTTCCGCTCCTTCAAGCTCAAGGGCGGGGTCTTCCCGCCCGAGGAGGAGATCGCCGCGATCCGGGCCCTCGCCGAGGAGTTCCCGGGCCGTCCGCTCCGGCTCGACCCCAACGGCGCCTGGTCCGTGGAGACCTCGCTGAGGGTGGCGCGGGAGCTCAAGGGCGTCCTGGAGTACCTGGAGGACCCGGCGAGCGGTACGCCCACCATGGCGGAGGTCGCCTCCCGCACGGACGTGCCGCTCGCGACCAACATGTGCGTGACGACCTTCGAGGAGGTCCCCGAGGCCTTCGCCGCGGGCGCGGTACGGATCGTCCTGTGCGACCACCACTACTGGGGCGGACTGCACCGCACCCGCGAACTGGCCGCGCTCTGCCGCGCGTACGGCGTCGGGCTCTCCATGCACTCCAACACCCACCTCGGCATCAGCCTCGCCGCCATGACCCAGGTCGCCGCGACCCTGCCCCACCTCGACCACGCCTGCGACACGCACTACCCCTGGCAGACCGAGGACGTCGTCACCGCCCGACCCGAGTTCCGGGACGGGCACCTCGTGGTCTCCGACGCGCCCGGCCTCGGCGTCGAACTGGACCGGGACGCGCTCGCCGCCCTGCACCGCCGCTGGCTGGAGGACGACGGCACCCACCGCGACCGCGACGACGCCGCCGCGATGCGCAGGCTGCGGCCCCAGGGGCTCAGGGGAGCGTGATCGGCTGGGTCTTGTCCCCGGGCGCGGGCGCGGGCCGGTCCGGGTGGATCGCGACGAGGCGGGCCCCCTGGGCCCAGGTGCTCTCCCGGCCGAAGAACTGGTAGCCGGACTCGAGGAGTTGGAGGATCTCGTGTCCCAGCATCGCCTGGGGGCCGCCCTCGTCGGCCGACTTGTTGCTGTCCCAGAGCGCGCCGTCGCCCAGACTCTCCACCTCCTGCCAGAAGTTGCCCGCGTGGAGCTGACCGGCGATCAGCATGGACTCGATCTGCGACCCGAGACTGGTGATGATCTTGAACACGGCGCGTTCCGCGATGCCGCCGTCCATGAAGGCGTAGTTGACCGGAACGGACCACTTGGCGGTGTTCAGCCGCCGGCCCATCCGCGCGTCCTCGGGCAGGCGCCCCGGTGTCTGCGGCTTGCCCTGCTGGTACGTGGCCCAGGGGCCGGTGTCGCCCGTCCGGCCGAGGACGAGCTTGCGCTTCGCGGCGAGCGCGGCCGCCTGGGAACTCGCCATCGTCTCGGCGCCGGTGGTCGCCTGGCGGGCGCGGATCTCCGTCTCGATGGCCGCCAGCACCTCGGCCTCACTCCGGCCCTGGGGCGCGCCGATCAGTTCGTCCACGTACTGGACGTTGTCGTTGAGGTCCCCGTTGAGCATGAGCCACTTCGGCTTGTGGCGGTTCGCCTGCCAGTCGGCGTACGAGTTGAGGTAGTCGTCGACGCACCACGCCGCCTGGTCGACCAGCCTCCGTACCTCGTCGTCGATCTTGCCCGGGTACTGGGGCATGCGCTGGATGTCGCCGGTCCCCGCAGAGGCCTCCGCGGCCTGAGCGGACGCCTCGCCGGCGGCGGCGCTCGCCGGGCCGCCCCGCATCACCCGGTGGGCGGTGGCCTCCGCCTCGCGCTCGAACCGGTCCGAGGGGTCGCTGACGCTCAGCCCGTCGCCCCGGTCCGTGCCCGCCACCGGCCCCTTGCGCTGCTGGAGGACATGGGTCAGCTCGTGGGCCAGCGTGTGCCGGTCGAGGCCGGACGCTCCGGCGACGATGTGGCTGCCGGAGGTGTAGGCGGCGGCGCCGAGCGCGGCGGCGGAGGCCTGGGCGGCGGTGTCGGTGTGGACGCGCACGTCGGAGAAGTCGGCGCCGAAGCGCGCCTCCATGTCGGTGCGGCTCCCCTCGTCGAGCGGCCGTCCGCCGCCGCGCAGGACGTCGTGCACGGCCGAGCGCTGGACCGCGGGAGCCTCCTCCTCGTGGCCGCAGCCGGCGCCGTGCCGGTGCTCGCCCCGGGCGGCGCCGGCCCGGCGCAGCAGCTGGACCACGGCGGCGTTGCCCGCCGAGCGCTGGAGAGCGAGCAGGGCCTCGGCGGGCGCACCCGCCGGGGCCGGGGAGGTGCGGTCCGCCGAGGCGTCCCGCCGCTTCGCTGCTCGGCTGCTCGCGCGGTCGTACATGAAGGTCCCTTCGGGCGCCGGTCGTCTGCCTCCCGGTATACCCGCGCGCGGTGACGCCCCACCAGGTACGGCGGGGCAGAGTGTCCCGCCCCCGGGGACGTACCGTACGGCCCGAAAGACCCTCAGGGAGTGCGCCCGGGCGCCGGGCTACGCGTGGCAGGCCACCGGCACGCCGCCGTTCATCGCCGCCATGTCCCCGAAGACCGTCGCCGGATCCAGCGGCGAACCCTCCGGGAGGCCGCTCAGCTCCGCGAACGCGCGGTGCAGGTTGGCCACCAGGCGCTCGCTCTCGCGCCAGGCGGCGAACTCCCCGAGATCCGCGGCGCGCGCCGTCTCCAGCGGCGTCTCCCCCTTCGCGTACCCCTCGTGGGCCAGCTCGCCGACCCAGCGCAGATACCGTTCGGTCGCGTCGTACGCCGACGGGTCCGTCACCGGCCCGTGGCCCGGCACCACCGTCGGCGCGGCCAGCGAGCGCAGCAGGTCGAGGGCGCGCAGCGAACCCGCCAGCGAACCCATCGGCAGGAACGGCGTCCCGCCGTGGAAGACCAGGTCCCCGGTGAACACCACCCCGCGCTCGGGGACATGGACGATCGAGTCGCCGGTGGTGTGCGCGGGCCCCGGGTGCAGCACCCGCACCTCGAGCCCGCCCACGTGGAGGGTGAGTCGCTCGCTGTACGTGAGCGAGGGCGGGGTCACCTCCACCGTGCCGAAGTCGGTCTGTGGCCAGATCAGATGGAGCTGGCGCCCGGCGGCGATCTGCTCGGCCCGGCAGTTGTCGTGGCCGACGACCCGGTCCTCGGGCGCGAACACCCCGTTGCCGTAGGTGTGGTCGCCGTGATGGTGCGTCGAGACGATCGTCCGGGGGAGCGCAAGCCCCTCCGCGAGCACCGCCGCGCGCAGCAGCCTGGCCCTGCGCTCGGTGGCGGCCGTGTCCACGAGCAGGGATTCACGCGCGTCGCCCAGGAATCCGGCGTTGTTCAGGCACCAGCCGCCGTCGGGCTGGACGAAGGCGTGCACGTCCGGCGCGAGCGCCACGACATACGGCTCGGCAGGGGGCGTCGAGGTGGACGGAGTGGCGGCGTGGGCGGACATGAAGACCCCCGGACGACGAGAACGGGCCCGACTGACAGACGGGCCCGACTGACAGGGCGAAAGCCTGCCAGTCGGGCCCGGCCGGGGGGAAGCTCAGTGGTCGTCCCAGTGCCCGTCGTGCGCCGCGTGGCGGTGCCCGTCGTGCATGTAGTCGACGTGGTCGCCGTGGGCCACCGCCTCGTGTCCGCACGCGGGCCCGTGCTGGTGGGTGTGCCCGTCGTGCGCCTGGTGCTGCGTCCGCTCGCACTCGTCCCAGTGGCCCTCGTGCTCCCGGTGGAGGTGCCCGTCGTGGGCGTAGTCCACGTGCCCCTCGTGCTCGACGGCCGGATGCCCGCAGGAGGGGCCGTGGTCGTGCTCATGGGTGGGGTGCTCTTGGTGGAGAAGGGTCATGACATCGCCTCTGTGGGGGGTGTGATGTGACGTGGTTCAGGGTAGCCCTGGATGTCCGAGTCGTCCTGATTCCACTCCGCTCTGCCGCGCACGCGCCCTGCCGGGCGAATCCGGCTTGCGGGGGCCGGGGGCCACCGTGATCGTTCGGGGTATGAAGGCGATCAGCTACAGCCGGTACGGCGGCCCCGAGGTGCTCGAGTACGGCGAACGGCCCGACCCGAAGGTCGGCCCGGACGACGTCCTCGTGAAGGTACGGGCGGCCGCCGTGAACCCGGTCGACTGGAAGGCCCAGGCGGGCTACCTGGACGGGATGATCGACGCCGTCTTCCCCGTCATCCCCGGCTGGGACGTCTCCGGGGTCGTCGTCCAGCCCGGGGTCTCCGTCACCGAGTTCACCGTCGGCGACGAGGTCATGGGCTACGTCCGCGAGGACTTCCTCTCCCGGGGCACCTTCGCCGAGTACGTCGCCGCCCCCGTCCGCACCCTCGCCCGCAAGCCGCGCACCGTGGGCTTCGAGGAGTCCGCCGCCCTCCCGCTCGCCGGGCTCACCGCCTACCAGGTGCTCCACCAGGCGCTCGGCGCCCGTGAGGGCGACACGGTCCTCGTCCACGCGGCGGCCGGCGGGGTCGGCGCCATGGCCGTCCAGATCGCCCGCCACCTCGGCTGCCGGGTCATCGGCGCGGTGCGCGAGGAGGGCCGGGCGCGGGTCGAGGAGCTGGGCGCCGAGCCCGTCGTCTACGACGAGCACACCTTCGCCGAGCAGATCCGCGCCCTCGCGCCCGAGGGCGTGGACGCGGCCTTCGACACCATCGGCGGCCCCTTCCTGAAGCAGACCGCCGACGTCCTCGCCCCCGAGGGCCGCCTCGCCTCCATCGCGGACGGCGAGGTGATCGCCCTGGGCGGCCGCTATTTCTGGGTCCGCCCGAACTCCGAGGACCTGGCCGCGCTCGCCCGTCTGGTGGACGAGGGCGTGCTCTCCGTACGCGTCGCCCGCACCTTCCCCCTGGAGCAGGCCGCCGACGCCCAGCGCGCCAACCGCGAGGGCGGCCTCCAGGGCAAGGTCGTGGTCACGGTCGCCTGGCCGGACTAGGGATCGCTTCGACCGGGGCGGACCCTGGGAAGGCCCGGGGCGGACCGGGAACGCCACGATCCGCCGACCTACGGCACCACCGCCACCGGGAAAAAACACCGCGATGCCGACTACAGCACCACCGCCACCGCGAACGCCGCGAGGGCCACCGTGCACGCCGTCGCGAGCAGCGCCCCCCGGCGCGAGAGCGGAACCGGACGGGCCGCGTCCAGGGCGCGGATCCGGCGGTGGGCGACCGCGAGGAAGGCGACCCACACCAGCGCCGTCAGCGCGGCGCCCGCCACCCCCGGCGCCGTGATCTCGTCCCTGATCGCCGACTTCGCGGCGAGTACCGCCACGATCGTGCAGGTCAGCGTCGTACGGCGCCAGGCGAGCCGGGTCCGTTCCGGCTGCAGCCCCGGATCGCGGACGGGCGCCGCCGCCCCCTCGGTCACCGGCCGGCCCAGCCGAAGAGGATGACCACCACCATCACCACGGCCACCAGCGCCACCGCGAGGCTGAGCAGCGTCGGGAACCGCGACACCGGCAGGTCTTCCCCGCGCCGCATCGCCCGCTCGCACCGGACCCAGTGGTTCACCGCGCGCAGCGCGCACAGCACGCCCGCGGCGAGCAGCGCGAGCGCGAGACCGACGCGTACGCCCCAGCGCAGGTCCGGCAGGAACTGGTCGACGGCGAAGCCGCCGCCGACGAGTGCCAGCGCGGTCCGGATCCAGGCGAGGAAGGTGCGCTCGTTGGCCAGCGAGAACCGGTAGTCCGGAGTCTCGCCCTCGTCACGGATCCGCCGCGGCGCGAACCACAGCCGCAGACTCTGCACGAAGTCACTCACCCGGGCACCTTAGCCGCGGTGCGCGCGCAGCCGTCCGTACGCGGCCAGACCGTCCGGAACCCACGCCCACTCCCCGAGCCGCGCGACCACCTCGGCCTCCGGCAGGAAGGCGTGCCAGGCGACCTCCTCCACCTGCGGGTCGACCGGCAGCTCGCACCGCACGCGGTAGACCGCCGACCACCACTTCCCGGCCACGCCCCCGGAGTCGTACAGGAACCGGAACAGCGGCTCGGGGCGCGGAAGGCCGGAGACGCCCAGCTCCTCCTCGGCCTCGCGCAGCGCCGCGTCGTCGTACGACTCGCCGGCGCCGACGACCCCGCCGACGAACATGTCGTACATCGACGGGTAGACCAGCTTCCCGGGCGTGCGCCGGTGCACGAAGACCCGGTCCTGGGCGTCGCGCACCTGGATGAACGTGCAGCGGTGGATCAGGCCCCGCGCGTACACCTCGGTGCGCGGGGCCTGCCCGACGACCTCGTCGTGCTCGTCGACGACGTCCAGGATCTCTTCGGCGGGGTTCATGCCCCCATCAGATCACCGACCACGGCCGGATCGCCCACGCCCGACCGGATCACTGCCCCATGACGTACTTCACCGTCGGCCCGGTCGTCCAGCCGCCGTCCACGGCCAGCTCCGCGCCGGTCACGTAGGAGGCCGCGTCCGAGAGCAGGAAGACCACCGCGCCGGCGATCTCGTGCGCCTCGCCGACCCGGCCCATCGGGGTGTTGGGGTAGCCGCCCTCGCCCTTCTGGATGCCGAGACCGGCGGTCATCGGGCTGTACGTCATGCCCGGGTGGACGGAGTTCACCCGGATCCGCTCCGTGCCGAGCTCCACCGCGCCGATCTTCGTGAGGCCGCGTACGCCCCACTTCGAGGCGCCGTAACCGGCGGTCAGGGCAAGACCCATCAGACCGGCGGCCGAGGAGATGTTGACGATCGAGCCGCCACCGGCCTCCTTCATGGCCGGGATGGCGGCCTTCATGCCGATGAAGACACCGGTCAGGTTGATGTCCAGCACCCGGCGGAAGTTCTCCACGGACTCGGTCTCCAGGAAGGCCCCGGAGGATATCCCGGCGTTGTTCACCAGGCCGTGCAGCCCGCCGAACTCGGCGACCGCGTAGGCGACCGCCGCCGCCCACGCCTCCTCGGAGGTCACGTCGTGGTGCAGGAAGCGCGCCCGCTCGCCCAGCTCGGCCGCGGTGGCCTTGCCCTCGTCGTCGAGCACGTCGGTGAGCACGACGTTCGCGCCGGCGGCGACGGCCTGGCGTGCGGCCTCGGCCCCCAGGCCGCGGGCGCCTCCGGTGATCAGGACGGTCTTGCCGGTGAGGTCGTGGAGGCGGATGTTCTCGGTCATGCGGGGTCCTTTCGGATCGAGGGCGGCGGCGGAGCTTGCAGCAGGGCCGTCGTGGTCTGGACGAGGTCGGCGAGGAACAGCTCCTCGTCCGTGAGCGGGACGGTGCCGTCGAGGTACTGCCGGGCCCGGTCGGCCAGCGCGGCGCCGACGACGGTGAGCGCCAGGTCGAGCCGTTCGAGCCGCAGCGGCTCGGGCAACCCTGGCCGACCGTTCCGGCCGGTCAGACAGGACTCGAGCCGCTCGATCAGCCGCCAGTACACGGTGCCGTCGAGGGTGGGGTGCGGCGTGCGGGTGCGTACTCCGCTCTCGTGGCTGAGCTGGGCGGAGATCCGCAGACAGCGGCGGCCGCGCTCGGTGCGCAGCTCGCTCGCCTCGGTGCCGACCAGGGCCCCGAGCAGCGCGTGCGGCTCGTCGGGCGCCTCGGCGAGGAGCGGTTCGAGGACCTGTTCCGTACGTCTCTGGCGGCCGGCCATCACCGCGTCGAGCAGGCCCGCGCGCGAGCCGAAGTGGTACTGCACGGCCGACGGGTTGCTCTGGCCCGCGAGGGCCACCACGTCCCGCAGCTGGGCGCCGTCGACGCCCTGCGCCGCGAAGAGTTCCTCCGCCGCGCGGATCAGTTTGTCCCGGGTCTCGGGCCCTGACGTCCTCGCCATGCCGACCATATTAATGCTCGACATTAGAAAGCGGGAGAGGCGCGCACGGAGCCGGACCGGTCCGGACGGTTGACTCGATACATCCGTGTATCCAAGATTCGGTCCATGTCGTACGACGCTGATGTGATCGTGATCGGAGCCGGCCTCGCCGGTCTGGTGGCCACCGCCGAGCTCGTGGACGCCGGACGGAGCGTCATCCTGCTCGACCAGGAGCCCGAACAGTCGCTGGGCGGCCAGGCTCACTGGTCCTTCGGCGGCCTCTTCCTCGTCGACTCGCCCGAGCAGCGGCGGATGCGGATCAAGGACAGCCACGAGCTGGCCCTCCAGGACTGGCTCGGCACGGCCGGCTTCGACCGTCCCGAGGACCACTGGCCGCGGAAGTGGGCCGAGGCGTACGTCGACTTCGCGGCCGGTGAGAAGCGGTCCTGGCTGCACGCGCGCGGGGTGCGGTTCTTCCCCGTGGTGGGCTGGGCCGAGCGCGGCGGCTACGACGCGACCGGCCACGGCAACTCGGTGCCCCGCTTCCACATCACCTGGGGCACGGGACCCGGCCTCGTCGCCCCCTTCGCCCAGCGGGTCCGCGAGGGCGTGGCGCGCGGTCTCGTCCAGTTCCGCTTCCGCCACCGGGTGACCGCCCTCGGAACCACGGCGGGCGCCGTGGACACCGTCAGCGGCGAGATCCTGGAGCCGTCCGACGCCGAGCGCGGCACGGCGAGCAGCCGGGAGGCGACCGGCGCCTTCGCGCTCCGGGCCCAGGCCGTGATCGTCACCTCGGGCGGCATCGGCGGCAACCACGACCTCGTCCGCAAGCAGTGGCCCGACCGCCTCGGCACCCCGCCCGCGAAGCTGCTCTCCGGAGTCCCCGCCCATGTCGACGGACTGATGCTCGGCATCGCCGAGGAGGCCGGGGCGCGCCACATCAACCGCGACCGGATGTGGCACTACACCGAGGGCATCGAGAACTGGAACCCGATCTGGGCCAAGCACGGCATCCGGATCCTGCCCGGACCGTCCTCGCTCTGGCTGGACGCGCGCGGCCGCAGGCTGCCCGTGCCGCTCTTCCCGGGCTTCGACACCCTCGGCACCCTCGAACACATCATGCGCACCGGCCACGACCACACCTGGTTCGTGCTCGACCGGCGCATCATCGGCAAGGAGTTCGCCCTCTCCGGCTCCGAGCAGAACCCCGACCTCACCGGCAAGTCGGTCCGTGACGTCATCGGCCGGGCCCGCGCGGACGTCCCGGCCCCGGTGCAGGCGTTCATGGACCACGGCGTCGACTTCGTCGTGGAGCGTGACCTGTCCGCCCTGGTCCGCGGCATGAACGCGCTCACGGACGAGCCCCTCATCGACGAGGCGGAGCTGCGCCGCGAGATCACCGCACGGGACCGCGAGATCGTCAATCCCTTCACCAAGGACCTTCAGGTCACGGCGATCCGGGGGGCCCGCAAGTACCTGGGCGACAAGCTGATCCGCACGGCGTCACCGCACCGGATCCTGGACCCCAAGGCCGGTCCGCTGATCGCCGTACGCCTGAACATCCTCACCCGCAAGTCGCTCGGCGGACTGGAGACGGACCTGTCGTCGCGTGTCCTGACCGAGGGCGGCGAGGCACTCCAGGGGGTGTACGCGGCCGGTGAGGCGGCCGGCTTCGGTGGCGGAGGTGTCCACGGCTACCGCTCCCTGGAGGGCACTTTCCTGGGCGGCTGCATCTTCTCGGGCCGCGCGGCGGGCCGTGCGGCGGCCCGGGCGGTGGGGTAGCGGGGCGGCCGGCCCCTGCGGCCGTGCGCGGCTGTGGGCCGTAACGCGCCCTGTCGTCACGCGCTCCCGCCGTACGCGCCTCCCGGCCGTATGCGCCTCCAGGCCGTGCGCGCCTCCCCGCCGTACGCGACTCCCGGCCGTGCACGACCTCGGCCGTACGCCCTCAGCCCAGGCGGCGTACGACCCGGAACCGCTCCGCGACCGCCGCCGTCGTGTCGGTGACGGTGAACTCCGGGTCGCCGAGGAACTCCCGCATCTCCGCGCTGTGCCAGAACCCTTCGTGCGCGGCCCGCCACTCGGCGACGGTCGTGTACCCCTCGCCCTCCTCGATCGCGAACCGCAGGTCGATCTCCGCGACCGGCAGGACCCGTACCTCCGTGGTCTCCACGACCGCGACGGGCCGCTCGTCCGAGTCGACCAGCGCCCAGCGCTCGCCCACGCGCGGCAACTCCTCGTCCGCCGCCTCGTACTCCACCACCAGGCCGGTCGTCGAGGTCTTGGCGCCGGACAGCACCGCCGCCACCAGCGTGTCGCGCAGCGGTCCCGGGAAAGCCAGCTCGAACGGCTTGAGGGAGGAGGGGTCGTCGACCGTCTTCTCGGTCTCCGGCGCGAGATGCTCTGTCATGCCCGCAGTGTGTCACGGCTCACCGGCCGACCCCTTCGTGGCGCCGAGGTCCTCCAACTCACCATGAGGGCATGGACATCGGCATCGCACTGCCCCAGTACGGCACGCACGCCCGCCCCGAGACGATCGCGGACTTCGCCCGCGAGGCCGAGGCGGCGGGCTTCGACTCCTTCTGGGTGGGGGACCGTTCACTCGCGCCGGTCGCGCCCAGCGACCTCTACCCGGGCCACACCCCCGAGGACCCCTACCCCCGCGAGTACCGGACGTTCCTCGACCCGCTCACCGTGCTGACGGTCGCCGCGACGGCCACCACACGGGCCAGGCTCGGCATGTCCACCCTCAACGCCCCCTGGTACCCGCCCCTGTTGCTCGCCCGCAGCCTCACCTCCCTCGACGGACTGAGCGCCGGCCGGCTCGACGTCGGCCTGGGGATCGGCTGGCTCCGCGACGAGTACACCGCGGTCAACGCCGACTTCGGGCGGCGCGGCGCCCACCTCGACGAGATCCTCGACATCCTGGCGGGCATCTGGACCGAGGAGGAGTTCAGTCACAAGGGCCCGCACTGGACGATCCCCCGCGCGCACGTCGGGCTCCGCCCCGCCCAGCCCGCAGGACCGCCGGTCTACCTCGGCGGCTTCAGCCCGGCCGCGCTGCGCCGGGTCGGCCGGCGCGCGGCCGGCTGGGTCGGCGCCGTCCTGCCGCCGGAGGCCGCGGCGGGCCTCTGGGCGACGGCCCGGCGCGCCGCCGACGAGGCAGGCCGGGACCCCGACACGCTGCGCCGCCACATCCGGTTCAACGCCACGCCGGGCATGACGGCCGACCAGATCGCCACGGTCCTCGCGGGCGTCCGGGAGACCGGAGCCGACTCCTGCTTCCTCGACCTCCAGCGGGCGACCCGCGAGCCCGCGGAGGCACTGGAACTGGGCCGGAACGCACGGGACCGGGTCCGGAACGCCTGAGCGGCGGTCCCGACCCGGTCCCGGGCGGAGCGAGGCGCGGCAGCTACAACACCAGCGACAGCAGCAGGACGAAGACGATGCCGACGACCGAGATGATCGTCTCCATCACCGACCAGGTCTTGATCGTCTGGCCGACGTTCATGCCGAAGTACTCCTTCACCAGCCAGAAACCGGCGTCGTTCACATGGCTGAAGAAGAGCGAGCCGGCTCCGATCGCGAGGACGAGCAGCGCCGTCTCGGTCGTCCCCATGCCCTCGGCGAGCGGGGCCACGAGCCCCGCCGCCGAGATCGTCGCGACCGTCGCCGAGCCGGTCGCGAGACGGATCGCCACCGCGATCAGCCAGGCGAGCAGCAGGGCCGGGATCGACCAGTTCTTGGAGAAGTCCAGGATCATCTGACCCACGCCGACGTCGATCAGGGTCTGCTTGAAGCCGCCGCCCGCGCCGACGATCAGCAGCACGCCCGCGATCGGTGCCAGGGACTTCTCGACGGTGGTGGAGAGCCGCTGCTTGGTGAACCCGGCCGCGCGACCCAGCGTGAACAGGCCCACGAGCACGGCCGCGAGCAGCGCGATCAGCGGCGAGCCGATGACATCGGTGACCTTCTGCAGCGCGTTGTCGGGGTTGTCCACGACGATGTCGACGAGCGCCTTGACGAGCATCAGGACGACGGGCAGCAGCACGGTCGCGACGGTGGCGCCGAAGCCGGGCCGCTTCTCCAGGTCCTCGGAGGGACGCGTGGGGATCATGTTCTCGGGGGCCGGGATGTCGACCCAGCGGGCCGCGTACCGGGAGAACAGCGGACCGGCGATGATCACGGTCGGGATGGAGACCAGGACACCGAGCGCGAGCGTGACACCGAGGTTGGCGCCGAGCGCGTCGATGGCGACCAGCGGGCCGGGGTGCGGCGGGATCAGTCCGTGCATCACCGAGAGACCGGCGAGGGCGGGGATACCGATCCGCATCAGCGAGTAGTTGCCCCGCTTGGCGACGAGCAGCACCACCGGGATCAGCAGGACTATGCCGACCTCGAAGAAGAGCGGCAGCCCGATGACGGAGGCGATGAGGACCATCGCCCAGGGCATGGCCCGCCCGCTCGCCTTGGCCAGGATCGTGTCGACGATCTGGTCGGCGCCGCCGGAGTCGGCGAGCAGCTTGCCGAGGATCGCGCCGAGCGCGATCAGCACGCCGACACCGGCGACGGTCTTGCCGAGACCGACGGTGAACGAGTCGATGGTCGCCGCGAGCGGCGCACCGGCGAAGGCGCCCAGCGCCAGCGAGCCGATGGTCAGGGCCAGGAAGGCGTGCAGCTTGAACTTGGTGATCAGCAGGACGATGACGGCGATGCCCGCGAGCACGGCGAAGCCGAGCTGGGCGTTGCCGGCCGAGGTGATCGGCTCGACGGCGTCCGCTGCCAGCATCTCGACGCTGAGACTGGTCACGGTGGTTCCTTAGGGGACGGGGGTGAGGGGCGGGGGAACGAGGAGGTAACGCCGAGGGACCGACGTGGCCGCGGGCCCAGGGGGCGGGCCCACGAAGCGGGGGCGACGGGGGACCGGCGTACGCCCACGGGAGGGCGGCGTAGCCGACGGGGACGACGTCCGGGGAGCGCGCCGTCAGCCGGCGAGTCGGCCCAGCGCGTCGACCGCGCGCGCGGCGATCTCCTGCGGCGAGCCGGAGACGTCGACGGCGACGCCCGCCTCGTCGTCCCGCAGCGGCTGGAGCGTGGCGAACTGCGAGTCGAGCAGGGCCGTCGGCATGAAGTGCCCCTTGCGCTCGGTCATCCGCCGCTCGATCAGCGCGCGGTCGCCGGTCAGATGCAGGAAGACCACGCCCGGGGCGGCCGCCCGCAGCCGGTCCCGGTAGATCCGCTTGAGGGCGGAGCTGCTCACCACCCCGCCGAGCCCTTCCCGGCCGTGCGCCCACTGCCCGATCGCGTCGAGCCAGGGGCCGCGGTCGGTGTCGTCCAGGGGGACGCCGGCGGACATCTTGGCGACGTTCGCCGCCGGGTGGAAGTCGTCGCCCTCGGCGTAGGGCACGCCGAGCGCGTCCGCGACGAGGGGGCCGATGGTCGTCTTGCCGGTGCCGGCGACGCCCATCACGACGACGACCCGGGGGACCGTCGGGGAGGTGGTGCTCATGGAGTGGTGCCTCGCTGTCTTCTTCGACATCGATCCGTCGCGCTCATGAAACCCATTGGGTACGACGTATTCAAGGGCCTGTGACATTAAAGTCATACTTTTTGTTCCCGATCTTGGTCGCCGCGTAGGCTGACCCCCATGACGACACCGGCCCAGGGGCTTCATCCGCACGTCCTCGCCACCCTGGGTCTCGCGATCACCGCCGGGGAGTACCCGCCCGGCAGCGTGCTGCGCACCGACGAACTCGCCCAGCGCTTCGACGTCTCGCGCACCGTGGTCCGCGAGGTCGTCCGCGTCCTGGAGTCCATGCACCTCGTCGAGTCCCGCCGCCGCGTCGGCGTGATCGTCCTGCCGACGGCGCAGTGGAACGTGTACGACCCCCAGGTCATCCGCTGGCGCCTGGCCGGCGCCGACCGCCCCCGCCAGCTGCGCTCGCTCACCGTGCTCCGCTCCGCGGTCGAACCCGTCGCCGCAGGACTCGCGGCCACCCACGCCACGCCCGAGCAGTGCCGCGAACTGACCGAGCACGCGCTCGGCATGGTCGCCACCTCGCGCGGCCGGCAGCTGGAGGCGTACCTCGTCCACGACATCGCCTTCCACCGGGTCGTCCTGAACGCCTCCGGCAACGAGATGTTCGCCCGGCTCGGCGACGTGGTCGCCGAGGTCCTCACCGGCCGCACGCACCACCAGGTGATGTTCGAGGACCCGGACCCGGCCGCCGTCACCCTGCACGTCCAGGTCGCCGAGGCGGTCCGCGAGCGGGACGCGGTCCGCGCCGAGGAGCTGACCCGCCAGATCGCCGTCGGCGCCCTCAAGGAACTGGACGTCCTCGCGCCGTAAACCCGGCGGACCCCCGCACTTCGCCCGCGAGCAACCTCAGAAGTAGCTCAAATAAGGGCGTTCAGTGACATTGGCCACTGCTGAAACGCCGTCGTGCCGTGACGATGTGCGCTGGCCGCGCGTGCCGTGGACGACCTCCACGCGCGCGGCCGGGTACCGCACAGACCCTCCCCCTCACGAAGGCGAACAACTCCATGAGTGACCGCACCCCCTCTGCGGCCGACACGCTGTCCGCCACGCCGCCACCGGCGCCGGCCGCCGGGGCGTCCCCCCACGTCGACGCCGGTGACGCCGGATACCGCAAGGACCTCAAGTCCCGGCACATCAACATGATCGCCATCGGCGGAGCGATCGGCACCGGCCTCTTCCTCGGCGCCGGCGGCCGCATGGCCAACGCGGGACCGTCCCTCTTCATCGCCTACGCCGTCTGCGGCGTCTTCGCCTTCTTCGTGGTGCGGGCCCTCGGTGAGCTGGTCCTCTACCGCCCCTCCTCCGGCGCCTTCGTCTCCTACGCCCGTGAGTTCATGGGCGAGAAGGGCGCCTACACGGCCGGCTGGCTCTACTTCCTCAACTGGTCGACCACCGCTGTCGCCGACATCACCGCGGCCGCGACCTACGCCCACTTCTGGGCCATGTTCAGCGACGTCCCGCAGTGGATCCTCGCCCTGATCGCCCTCGCGGTCGTCCTCGCAGCCAACCTCATCTCCGTGAAGTACTTCGGCGAGATGGAGTTCTGGTTCGCGATCATCAAGGTCGGCGCCCTCGTCGCCTTCATGCTCATCGGCATCTTCCTCGTCGTGACCTCGCACGACGTCGGCGGCCACACCCCGGGCTTCTCCACCATCACCGACAACGGCGGCATCTTCCCCAGCGGTGTCATGCCGATGCTGCTGCTGATCCAGGGCGTCGTCTTCGCGTACGCCTCCGTCGAGCTCTGCGGCGTCGCGGCCGGCGAGACCGAGAACCCCGAGAAGATCATGCCGCGCGCGATCAACTCGATCATGTGGCGCGTGGGCCTCTTCTACGTCGGCTCCGTGATCCTGCTCGCGCTGCTCCTGCCGTACACCGCCTACTCCGGCGACCAGAGCCCCTTCGTCACCGTCTTCGACAAGCTGGGCATCCCGGGCGCCGCGGGCGTCATGAACCTGGTCGTCCTGACCGCCGCGCTCTCCAGCCTCAACTCGGGTCTGTACTCCACCGGCCGGATCCTGCGCTCCATGTCGCTCGCGGGCTCCGCGCCCAAGTTCACCGGCGTCATGAACAAGGGCGGCGTCCCCTACGGCGGCATCCTGCTGACCGCCGCCTTCGGTGTCCTCGGTGTCGGCCTGAACTACGTCATGCCCGGCGAGGCCTTCGAGCTCGTGCTGAACTTCGCCTCCATCGGCATCATCGGCACCTGGGGCATGATCATGGTCTGCTCGCTGCTCTTCGTGCGGCGTTCCCAGGACGGCCGGGTCACCCGCCCCTCCTACCAGCTGCCCTGGGCCCCGTACACCCAGATCGTCACCCTGGTCTTCCTCGCCTCGGTGCTGGTCCTGATGTGGATGGACGGCGGCATCAGCCGCACCACCGTGAACTGCCTTCCGCTGATCGCCGCCGCCCTCGTCGGCGGCTGGTTCCTGGTCCGCAAGCGGGTCCGCGCGACCGCGGCGGAGCACCAGGACTGAGACCCCCCACGGGGCGACGAGACCCCCGCAGGCGGCGGCCTGCGGGGGTCTCCCGCTGTTTCCGGGGCCCGCTCAGTCCATCCCGTCGAGCCGCAGACCGCTCTCGAAGCGCAGCGGCGCTCCCGTGACCGGGTCGGTGAACTCCAGCACGCGTGCGAGCAGTTGCAGCGGCCGCGCGTAGTCCTCGGGACCGTCCTCCAGGACCACCGGATAGACCGGATCGTGCAGGATCGGCAGCCCCAGGCGGTTCATGTGCACCCGCAGCTGGTGGGTACGCCCGGTCCTCGGCAGCAGCCGGTACCGCCCGAGACCGCCCCGCCGCTCCACCAGCTCGATCCGGCTCTCGCTGTTCGGCTCGCCCGGCTCCTCGCGCGCGGCGATCACCCCGCGCTCCTTCACGATCCGGCTCCGCACGGTCACCGGCAGGGCGACCCCGGGCTCGTACGGAGCCACCGCCTCGTACTCCTTGCCGACCAGCCGGTCCCGGAACAGCGTCTGGTACGCGCCCCGGTCCCCCGGCCGCACCACGAAGAGCACGAGCCCGGCCGTCAGCCGGTCGAGCCGGTGCGCGGGCTGCAGCTCCGGCAGCCCAAGGTCACGCCGCAGCCGTGCGAGCGCCGTCTCGGTCACATGCCGCCCGCGCGGCATCGTGGCCAGGAAGTGCGGCTTGTCGACGACGACGATCCGCTCGTCCCGGTATACGACCCCGATCTCGAAGGGCACCCGCTCCTCGGCGGGGAAGTCCCGGTGGTACCAGAGGTACGTCCCCGCCGCGTACGGCTCGTCCTCCCGGAACGGCCGCCCGTCCGCGCCCACGAACCGCCCGTCCCGCACCATCTCGCGGACGCGGGCATCTCCGACGGCCCCGCCGAACCGCGCCCGCAGGTACTCCCCGACGGTGGCCCACCCGTCACCGGCGGCCTCCTCGGGCAGCCGCAGCCGCACGGGATCGATCCCGTCCCGCTGGGGGAGCGGCGCCACCGGCCGCTTCGTCCTGCGTCTCACAGCTCCCACCGATCCGTACGTCCCGTCCACCAACGCAAGAAGGACCCCACATGACGTGGGGTCCTTCGCTGGTGTCCGAGGGGGGACTTGAACCCCCACGCCCGATAAAGGGCACTAGCACCTCAAGCTAGCGCGTCTGCCATTCCGCCACCCGGACAAGGTGTCTGTCTTTCCGGCCGCTCGGCCGTTCCGACGTGGAAAACCATAGCAAACATTGGAGGTGGTCGATCACCACCCCCTTTCCGGCCCGACCCGTGTGACGGGCGGATGTCGGCCGACGGCCGCCCTTGGGTCCCGGGGGCCGGGCGCGCGAGGATGGGGGAGTCCACCAGCAAGCACGTGGGGCACGTAGTGGGAGGAAGCAGCGTGAGCGAGTCGAACACGGCGAGGAACATCACCGGCGAGGACGAGGTCGTCGACCTCTGTCGTGACCTCATCCGCATCGACACCAGCAACTACGGCGACCACTCGGGCCCGGGCGAGCGGGCGGCGGCGGAGTACGTCGCCGAGAAGCTCGCCGAGGTCGGTCTCGAGCCGAAGATCATCGAGTCGCACAAGGGGCGGGCGTCCACCGTCGCCCGGATCGAGGGCGAGGACCCGTCGCGGCCCGCCCTCCTCATCCACGGCCACACCGACGTCGTGCCGGCCAACGCCGAGGACTGGACCCACCACCCCTTCTCCGGCGAGGTCGCCGACGGCTGTGTCTGGGGCCGGGGCGCGGTCGACATGAAGGACATGGACGCGATGACCCTCGCGGTCGTCCGCGACCGGATGCGCAGCGGCCGCAAGCCCCCGCGCGACATCGTGCTGGCCTTCCTCGCCGACGAGGAGGCGGGCGGCACGTACGGAGCCCGGCACCTCGTCGATCACCACCGGGACCTCTTCGACGGCGTGACGGAGGCGATCGGCGAGGTCGGCGGCTTCTCCTTCACCGTCAACGAGAACCTGCGGCTCTACCTGGTCGAGACGGCCCAGAAGGGCATGCACTGGATGCGGCTGACCGTCGAGGGCACGGCCGGGCACGGCTCGATGACCAACAACGACAACGCCATCACGGAGCTCTGCGAGGCCGTGGGCCGCCTCGGGCGCCACCAGTGGCCGGTGAGGGTCACCAAGACCGTACGGTCCTTCCTGGACGAGCTCTCGGACGCGCTGGGCACCCCGCTGGACCCCGAGGACATGGAGGCGACGCTCGCCAAGCTCGGCGGCATCGCCAAGATGGTCGGCGCGACCCTGCGCAACTCCGCCGCCCCGACCATGCTCGGCGCCGGGTACAAGGTCAACGTCATCCCCGGCCAGGCCACCGCCCATGTCGACGGCAGGTTCCTGCCGGGTTACGAGCAGGAGTTCCTGGCCGACCTCGACCGGATCCTCGGCCCGCGGGTCAAGCGCGAGGACGTGCACGGCGACAAGGCCCTGGAGACCAGCTTCGACGGCGCCCTCGTGGACGCGATGCAGCTGGCCCTCCGCGCCGAGGACCCGATCGCCCGGGCGGTGCCGTACATGCTCTCCGGCGGCACCGACGCCAAGTCCTTCGACGACCTCGGCATCCGCTGCTTCGGCTTCGCGCCGCTCCAGCTGCCGCCCGAGCTGGACTTCGCCGGGATGTTCCACGGCGTGGACGAGCGCGTGCCGGTGGACGGGCTGAAGTTCGGCGTCCGCGTGCTCGACCGGTTCATCGACGCGTCCTGAGCGGATCGCGTTCACCTGTCTCCGATAATCGACCGCCCGTGCGCCTTTGACCGGAAAGAGTGAATGCACTCATAGGCTCGTAGCCCCATTACTTCCCCCTCGTTACAGGTGGTGCGGTCCGCGGCTGGGATCGCATTGCCAACAAGGAGGAATAATGATCAAGAAGGTCGTCGCTGCTGCGGCTGCCACCGGCGGTCTCGTTCTCGCGGGTGCGGGCATGGCCGTTGCCGACTCGGGTGCCCAGGGTGCCGCCATCGGTTCCCCCGGCGTGCTCTCGGGCAACGTCGTCCAGGTGCCGGTCCACGTCCCGGTGAACGTGTGCGGCAACACGGTCTCCGTGATCGGGCTGCTGAACCCCACCTTCGGCAACACCTGCGTCAACGCCTGACGTTGTGCCTCGACCCGTGAGGGTCTGAGCCAGGCCGGCCCCGGAGTGCGTGCCATGCACTCCGGGGCCGGCGGGCATTCCGCCCCGGGCGTTTCGATCCCGGTGGCCCCTCTTCTGAAGCCAGAAGGCAGAAGCCGAGAAGGCAGGGAACAAGCTATGCGACAGGTCACACGCAAGGGCCTGATCACCGTCGCGGCGGCGGGCGGAGTCATCGCCCTCGGCGGTGGTTATGCGAATGCCGATTCGAGTGCGAACGGCGCGGCCGCGAATTCCCCGGGCGTCGCGTCCGGGAACACCGTGCAGGTTCCGGTGCACGCGCCGGTCAATGTCTGCGGAAACACCGTCAACGGCGTCGGGTTGCTCAACCCGTCGTTCGGCAACAAGTGCGCCAATGTCTCCAAGCCGGGCACGGGCAAGCACCGCGGCTCCTCGGCCGAGGGCGGCAGCAAGGGCTCCCCGGGCGTCGGCTCGGGCAACACCGTCCAGGTGCCGGTCGACGCCCCCGTGAACGTCTGCGGGAACAGCGTCTCGGTCATCGGCGCCATCAACCCCGCGTTCGGCAACGAGTGCGGCAACGGCATCGAGCCCACACACCCGGGCCACCCGGGCGAGCCGGGGAACCCCGGTAACCCGGGGAATCCGGGCAACCCCGGTAACCCGGGCAACCCCGGTGAGCCCGGCAACCCGGGGAACCCCGGCAACCCGGGCAACCCTGGGAACCCCGGCAACCCGGGTGAGCCCGGCAACCCGGGCACGCCCGGGAACCCCGGTACGCCTGGCACGCCCGGCAACCCGGGTGACTCCGGCGAGAACGGGACGCCGAACGGCCCGAACACGCCTGGTACGCACACGATCACGCAGCCCGAGGCGACCGAGGAGCTGGCGCAGACCGGTTCCGGTCCGCTCGGCGTGGCCGTCCCGGCCGGCGCCGCCCTGCTGCTCGCCGGATCCGTGCTCTACCGCCGCGCCCGCCAGTCCGCCTAGGGGGACGGCAGCACGCAGAGGGGCCCCGCACGGCGGGGCCCCTTCTCATGTCACCAGGTGGCGCGGACCTGACGGATGATGCGCCGTCGCAGCCGCACCCTGCGGCTGCCGTCCCGGTGCAGACTCAGGCGGTCCAACTCCCAGTGACCGTACTCGGCATGGTCGGTCAGAAGCCGCGTCGCCTCCTTGCGGGAGACACCGCGCGGCACATACACGTCGACAAATTCGTATTCCGGCATCGCATCTATTGTGCGGGCACACGCCCGGTACGGATAGCGTGCGTCCCATGTCTGATGCTGCGCAGCCCACCGCTGCCGAGGTACGTGCCGCCGCCGAGGCGGTCAAAGCCGCACTGGACCGTCACCTCGAGGCGGTCGAACGTCGTTCGGGGGACGACGACCCGGCCGTCTACGAAGCCTTCAACGCCCTCGCCGCGGCGGCCGAAGCCTACGACGAGCGGCTCTACGACCGTTACGACGAGGTCACGCCCTTCGAGATCCCGGGCGCCGACGACTCGCTCCCGCCCTACGCCGGGCCGGAGGAGCCGCACGCCCTCAGCGTCCTGATCCGCCGCGACTACGCCGTCGTCGAACCGCAGCGGCTGCTCGCCCAGGCACAGCGCATCGCCGACCTGGAGGGCGACGAGGAGGGGCCGGACGCGGTCCCCACCGTCGGTGGCAGCACACACGCCGCCCTCGGCGTGCTCTTCGGCGAGTACGAACCGGACGAAATCGCCTCGCGGCACAAGGAGTTCGGTCTGGAGGAGGGGGACTCCACCCTCTGGGTCTCTGCCGCGGAGGAGCTGCCGGAAGCGGGGGAGTGGCTGAACGCCCCCTTCGAGCAGGCCGATCCGGAGCGGATCGTCTGCCGCTTCGACGTCAGCGCGGTCTTCGACGACGAGCTCGACGAGGACCTGGAGGAGCAGGACGCCTGAGCGTCCGTACGGAGGAGGGCGGGGCACCCGTGGGGTGCCCCGCCCTCTCGCGTCGTACGGTCCGCAGGCGCTGTCGGCCCTCCGAGGGCGCCGGTCGGTCCTCCGCGAAGGCGTCAGCCCTCCGAGGGCGCCAACAGGGCCTCCAGAAGCGGCCTCAGCCGGGTCGTGCGCTCCGGGGGCACGCCCTCCGCCACCGCACGGGGCAGCGCCTGGTCCACGCCGTGGACGACCGAGAGATGACGCTCGCCCCGGCCGAAGGCCGTGTACACCCAGGGCCGGCTCAGGCCCTGGGCCGCGTCGCCCGGCAACACCACGACCGCGGCGGGCCAGCGCATCCCGGCGGCCTGGTGGGCGGTGAGCGCCCAGCCGTGCCGGAGCGCGGACTCCACCCGCTCCTTCGGTACGACGAGCGGCTCGCCCGCGCACTCCAGGCGCAGGCCCTCCGCGTCGGCGCCCACGACCGTCCCGGTCACCGTGCGCCCCGGGGCCGGCCCGAAGGCCA
Source organism: Streptomyces sp. NPDC014870 (assembly GCF_043081505.1). Lineage (NCBI taxonomy): Bacteria > Bacillati > Actinomycetota > Actinomycetes > Kitasatosporales > Streptomycetaceae > Streptomyces > Streptomyces sp. NPDC014870. Next base: position 326,017 of record NZ_JBIBWQ010000007.1, on the reverse strand, counting down.
CCCGGTCGCCCGGGTCGAAGCCGCCGAAGCGGCCGGGGCCGGGGTTGAGCCGCTCCTTGAGCGCCGCGTTGAGCGCGCGGGTGCCGGCGGAGCCGCCGTGGCCGACCGTGATCACCTGGGTCTGTCCGGCGGGCACGTCGAACGCCCGGGGAATCGAGTCGGCGACTAGCTGCACCGTGCGGTGGACCGCCTCGCCCGCGTCCCGGACCGGGACGATCACGACCTCCTTGCCGGGCGCCTCCACCTGGTTCAGCTCGCCGATGCCGATCCCCGAGACCAGCTCACCGATCGGGCCGGGGTCGGGGAGACGGGAGGCGACCGTCGGGCACACCCGGGCGGCGAGGACATCGCCGAAGACCCGGCCCGCGCCCGCCGAGCCGAGGACGCCGGGGTCCCCGCTCAGCACGAGACGGCAGCCGTCGGGCAGGGACTCGACGAGCGTCGTCGCGCTCTCGACGTCCACCTGCGGCGCGTCCAGGACGACCAGCAGGTCCAGTGCCAGGGAACCCTCCTCGTCCCGGCCGGGACCGGCGGCGCCGGACACCAGGGCGTCGACCGTCACCGCCTCCGCGCCGAGGCGGTCCACCCCGTTCTCGCTGTGCACGGCCACCGCGACCCGCAGGCCCCGCTTCCGGGCGTCCTCGGCGAGCGCGACGGGCTCGCGGCGGGCGGCCTCGCCCCCGGTGTGCAGGACCAGGCCGTGGGCACCGGCCGCGCGGACCAGCTCGGGGCCCTCCCACTCCTCCGCCGAGACGGTCTTGACCAGCCGGGCGAGGCCGTCGGCGAGGCTCTCCTCGGCCAGGGCGTACCGGTCGAGCCCCAGCAGGGCCGGCACGTCGGGCGCCTCGTCCCCGGAGACCTCCGCGCCCTCCTCGCCCTCCGCGCCCTCCTCGTCCTCGGTCTCCTCGGGGGCCTGCTCCTCCTCCTGGAACAGCAGCACCGCGCCCTCGGCGGCCGCCGCGCGCATGGCCTCGTCGGGGTCGGGCACCGACAGGCCCGTGAGGCCGGACCGCAGGGCGCCGTCCTCCAGGGCCGTGTGGCCCTTGAGCGCGGCGCGTTCGAGCAGCCAGGTCACCAGGGCGACGGCCCGGCGGGGGTCGTCCGGTCCGCACTCCGCGCCGAGCAGGGCACGGGCGAAGCCGTCGGCCTGCTCGGGTCGCACACCGGGCACGGCGAGCAGCTGCCAGGGATCCTCCCGCAGCGCCTCCGCGGCGCCCTCGCCCAGGGTGGAGGCGACCTGGCCGGTCAGCGACTCCGGTGCCCCGCCGCGCGCGAGGACCTCCCGGACGGCCGCCAGCGTCTCCGGGGCGGCCGGCCGCGCCTGGCCCACCGGGACCGCGGAGCCGGCCGGGACGGGCGCGGCGGGCGCCGGGACGGGCGCGGCGCGGCGCGGATCGGCAGCGGACGAGGGAGCGGGCGCGGGGGCCGGCTGCGGTGCGTCGTAGAACGCGCTGCCCGCCTTCGTACCGCTCTCCACCGCGCGGACCGCCGCGAGCAGATCGGCCGCCGTGCCGCTGAGCTTCCCGCCCGCGTCCACGGGCGCCGCCCGCTCGGCCTTGCGCTGCTCGATCCGCGCCCGCAGCTCCCGCTGCGCGGTCAGCTCCGCCTGCGCCTCCGAGACCTCGGTGCCCTCGGCGGCCTTCGCCTCCCCTTCGGCACCCGCCGTCGCGGCCTCGGTGCCCTCGACGCCTTCATCGGCCTCCCGGGCGTCGCGTTCGGCCGCGGCCTCGTCGGTCTCGCCCGGCTCGGGCTCGGTGGCCTCGGGCGGGGTCTCCCGCGAAGGCTCGGTCACAAGGTGCTCCAGTCCTGGTCCGGATAGCGGTGCACGGGCGCCGACACATCGTCGAGGGCCCGGCAGATCTCGTCAGGAAGACTAAGGCTCTCCACTGACAGAGCGGCCGTGAGCTGCTGCGCGTTGCGCGCGCCGATCACCGGGGCGGTCACGCCGGGCCGGTCGCGGACCCAGGCGAGCGCCACCTGGAGCGGCGTCGTCGCCAGGCCGTCCGCCGCCGTGGCGACCGCGTCCACGATTCGGGTCGCGGCCTCGTCCAGATACGGCTCCACGAAGGGGGCCATGGCCTCCGAGCCGCCCCGCGAGTCCGCCGGCGTCCCGGTGCGGTACTTGCCCGTCAGCACCCCGCGCCCGAGCGGCGAGGACGGCAGGAGACCTATGCCCAGGTCCAGGGCCGCGGGCAGCACCTCCCGCTCGACGCCCCGCTGGAGCAGCGAGTACTCCATCTGGGTCGCCGCGAGCCGGGTCCGTCCCGCGCCTGCCGCGCCGAGCTGCCAGGTGCCGGCCTTCGCCAGCTGCCACCCGCAGAAGTTGGACACTCCCACGTACCGCGCGCGACCGCTGCTCACGGCGATGTCCAGGGCCTGGAGGGACTCCTCCAGCGGGGTGTCCGGGTCGAAGGCGTGCAGCTGCCACAGGTCCACGTGGTCCGTGCCGAGCCGGGCCAGGGACGCGTCGAGCGCGGCCAGCAGATGGCCGCGCGAGGCGTCCGTCCGGCGGTACGGGTCGGGCACGCTGCCGGCCTTGGTGGAGATGACCAGATCCCGGCGGGGCACGAGCCGCTCCATGAGCTGCCCGAGCACGTACTCGGCCTCACCACCGCCGTACACGTCCGCCGTGTCCACGAGCGTGCCGCCCGCGTCCCAGAACGCCTTCAACTGGTCGGCGGCGTCGTGCTCGTCGGTGTCCCTGCCCCAGGTGAGGGTGCCGAGCCCGAGCCGGGACACGCGCAGGCCGGTACGTCCGAGATGCCTCTGCTCCATGGGCGCGAGATTACTGGCCAAGACCCCACGCGGAGAGAGCCTGTGGACAACCTCCCCCTGACGGATCCGTGACCCGCGCGCTAGAGTCCGGCCCAAGGGACGTTACTGATCGGTAAAGAGGGTGTGGTCATGAGGCTCGGCATCAACCTCGGCTACTGGGGCGCGGGCATGGACGGCGAAAATCTCGCCGTCGCCCAGGAGGCGGACCGCCTCGGCTACGACGTCTGCTGGGCCGCCGAGGCCTACGGCTCCGACGCGCCCACGGTGCTCTCCTGGGTGGCCGCCAAGACCGAGCGGATCGACATCGGCTCGGCGATCATGCAGATCCCGGCGCGCCAGCCCGCGATGACGGCGATGACCGCCGCCACCCTCGACTCGCTCTCCGGCGGCCGGTTCCGCCTCGGCCTCGGCGTCTCGGGACCGCAGGTCTCCGAGGGTTGGTACGGCGTCAAGTTCGACAAGCCGCTGGCGCGCACCCGCGAGTACGTCGAGATCGTCCGCAAGGCCATGTCCCGCGAGCGCCTCACGTACGAGGGCGAGCACTGGACGCTCCCGCTGCCGGAGGGCCCCGGCAAGCCGATCAAGCTCACCGTCCACCCGGAGCGCGAGCACATCCCGCTCTACATCGCGGCGATCGGCCCGAAGAACCTGGAGCAGACCGGCGAGATCGCCGACGGCGCGCTGCTGATCTTCCCCTCCGCCGAGCACCTGGAGGAGACCGCGCTGCGCCCGCTGCGCGCGGGCCGAGAGAAGGCCGGTCTCACGATGGACGGCTTCGACGTCCACCCCACGCTGCCGATCGCCCTCGGCGACGACATCGACGCCCTCGCCGACATCTTCCGCCCGTACACCGCCCTGTACGTCGGCGGCATGGGCAGCCGGAAGCAGAACTTCTACAACCAGCTCGCCCAGCGCATGGGCTACGAGAAGCAGGCCGTCGAGATCCAGGACAAGTACCTGTCCGGCGACAAGGCGGGGGCCGCGGCCGCCGTCCCGCGCCAGCTGATCGACCAGACCACACTGCTCGGCTCCGTCGAGCGGATCGCCGACCGGATGAAGGCCTACGCCGAGGCCGGCGTCACCACCCTGACTCTCGCCCCGGCCGGCTTCACGCTCGACGAGCGGCTGGCGGCGCTGCGGGCGGGCACGGAGGCCCTGGAGCACGCGGGCCTCGCCTAGAGAAGTCTGCGGCCGTGGTGGGGGCTCGGGGGGTCTTCCCCGCCACGGCCGTCACGCAGCACAACGCTCGACGGGGGCGCGGTTACTGGCGGAACGCTCCTTCTTTCAGCCGAACGGCCCGCCCCTCCTGTTGCCCACCCGGCCGTACCGCATTTGACTCGTTCTCTGCGGACGTGCGGCGTGCGGACGCCCGCATGGAGGTGGCAGCAATGCTCACGGCCAAGAGCCTGTTCCAGGAAATCATCGACAACGACGAGTCCTTCCAGCTCTTCTGCTCCATCGCCGCCAGCGGCGAGTCCCAGGGCGGCTGGGAGAACGCGCGGATCGCGGCCCTGGTCGCCCCCGGCATGCGGGACCTGGCCCCCAAGATCACCCGGCACGGCGCCGACGAGGACAAACACGGCCGGATCTTCAACGCCCTGCTGAAGAAGCGCGGCCTCGAACCCGTGCCGGTGCCACCCGACACCGACTACACGATGCTCCTGGAGCAGGGCGGGATCGGCCTCGCCCACGACAAGCTCCGCCGCGACGAGCCGCTCAGCGAGGAGGACATCATCGTCTACCTCGCGCACAGCCGGGTCACCGAGCAGCGGGCCGCCGACCAGATGGACATGCTGGTCACCTACTTCGGGGACCACCCCGAGCTGGGCAAGGCCATCCACATGATCGACAACGACGAGGCGAACCACCTCGCGTACTGCCACGAAGAGCTGCTGCGCCTCGCGTACGCCGGGCACGGCCGGCTCATCCAGCGCACCCTGCGCGAGTCGGCGCTCGCCGAGATCAAGGTCTACCGCGACGTCAGCCTCGCCGTGATGGTCCACATGGGCCGCATCCTGAAGTGGCCGAAGGCCAAGGCGGGCGCGCTCGCCGCCGGGATCCACGGCATGTACGGGTACGAACGCCTCGCCGGCTGGCACAAGATGGTCGACCTCAGGATGCCCGAGCGCCGCGACGCGCTGGGCGGACCCGCGACCCCGGCGCCCGCGTTCTGACCCGACGGGGCCCGCCACCGGAGCCGACGCGCGCCGGGGCTACAGCCAGCCCCGGCGCTTGAACAGCCGGTACAGGCCCAGCTCGACGGCGACGAGCAGCAGGATCAGGACCGGGTACGACCAGGTCCAGGTCAGCTCCGGCATGTGCTCGAAGTTCATTCCGTAGATCCCCGCGACCATCGTGGGCACCGCGGCCATCGCCGCCCACGCCGAGATCTTCCGCACGTCGTCGTTCTGCCGCACCCCCATCTGCGCCAGATGCGCCGACAGCACGTCCGACAGGAGCCGGTCGAGCCCCTCCACCTGCTCGTTGGCACGGATCAAGTGGTCGCCGACGTCCCGGAAGAAGGGCTGCGAGCCCTCGTGCACGAACGGCACGTCACCCGCGGCCAGCCGGGCCACCGGTCCGGCGAGCGGCCCGGCCGCCCGGCGGAACTCGAGCACCTGCCGCTTGGCCGTGTAGATCCGCTCGGCCGTGTTCGACGCGCCGACGCCCACCGGGGCGAACACGTCCGTCTCCAGCTCCTCCAGGTCGACCTGGAGCTCACCTGCCACGTCGATGTAGTGGTCCACGACCGCGTCGCTCACCGCGTACAGCACGGCCGTCGGGCCGTGCCTCAGGACCTCCGGCTCGGCCTCCAGACGGCGCCGCACGGCCGCCAGCGGCGCCCCCTCCCCGTGCCGGACGGTGACCACGAAGGAGTCGCCCACGAAGAGCATCAGCTCGTCCGAGGAGACCCGGTCGCTCTCCGGCTCGTACACGACCGGCTTGAGGACGACGAAGAGCGAGTCGTCGTAGATCTCCAGCTTGGGGCGCTGATGGGCCTTCAGGGCGTCCTCGACGGCCAGCGGGTGCAGTGCGAACTCGTCGGAGACATGACCGAACTCGGCCTCCGTCGGCTCGTAGAGCCCGACCCAGAGGAAGGCGTTCCCGCTCGCCCGCGCCTGAGCCAGCGCGTCGGACAGATCGGCGGGCCCCTCGGTGCGGTGCCCGTTCCGGTAGATGGCGGAGTCCACGATCACGCGCCGCATTCTCCCGCCTCCACCGCCCGCCCGCACCCCTGCGACACCCCCACGCGCGCGTGGGGGCCCTACCCTTGCCGCCATGGCCACGCTGATTCTCGTCCGGCACGGACGTTCCACCGCCAACACCTCCGGTGTCCTCGCCGGGCGGCTGCCCGGGGTCGCCCTCGACGAGCGGGGGCTCGCCCAGGCCGCCGCGCTGCCCGGGCGGCTGGCCGGGGTGCCGCTCGCCGCCGTCGTGACCAGCCCGCTCCAGCGCTGCCAGGAGACCGTACGGCCGCTTCTCGACGATCGGCCCGGTCTGCCGCTGCACACCGAGGAGCGGATCAGCGAGTGCGACTACGGCGACTGGTCGGGCCGCAAGCTCGCCGAACTGGCCGACGAGCCCCTCATGGAGGTCGTCCAGGCCCACGCCTCCGCCGCCGCCTTCCCCGGCGGCGAGTCGATGCGCGCCATGCAGGCGCGGGCCGTCGACGCCGTCCGGGACTGGAACGCGCGCGTGGAGGCCGAACATGGCGAGGACGCCGTCTACGCCATGTGCTCCCACGGCGACATCATCAAGTCGATCGTCGCCGACGCCCTCGGCATGCACCTCGACCTCTTCCAGCGCATCCACGTCGACCCCTGCTCGGTCACCGTCATCCGCTACACCCGGCTGCGCCCCTTCCTCGTACGCCTCGGCGACACCGGCGACTTCGCCGCGCTCGCCCCCAAGGCGAGCCCCGATCCCAGTGGGTCCGCCGAGGTCGGGGGCGGCGCGGGCGCACCGTGATCCATCCGCGCAGTAGGGTGGACGGGCCGCTGTAGCGCGAGCCTCCACCACTGCCGAGACCCAAGGGAGTCAGGGACGTGTCCCGTCAGGTGTTCCTCTACGACCCACCGGAGCGTTTCGTGGCCGGCACGGTCGGGCTGCCTGGCCGCCGTACGTTCTTCCTTCAGGCGTCCGCGGCCGGCCGGGTCACCAGCGTGGCCCTGGAGAAGACCCAGGTCGCCGCGCTCGCCGAACGCATCGACGAACTCCTCGACGAGGTCGTCCGGCGCACCGGCGGCAACGCTCCGGTCCCGGCCGTCGCCCCGGCCGACATCGCGGACACCGCGCCCCTCGACGTGCCCGTCGAGGAGGAGTTCCGGGTCGGCACGATGGCGCTCGCCTGGGACGGCGAGGAGCAGCGCATGATCGTCGAGGCGCAGGCGCTCGTCGAACTCGACGCCGAGTCCGAGGAGGACCTCGCCGCCGCCGAGGAACGGCTGCTCCAGGACGAGGAGAACGGGCCGCCGATGCTGCGCGTGCGGCTCACCGGAGCGCAGGCCAGGGCCTTCGCCAAGCGCGCCCTCGACGTGGTGAACGCCGGCCGCCCGCCGTGCCCGCTGTGCAGCCTGCCGCTCGACCCCGAGGGCCATGTGTGCCCCCGCCAGAACGGATACCGGCGCGGAGCATGAGCGGCCTCGACAACCGGGCGGTCGTCGACCTGCTCACCAAGGGCGAGCTGACCGTGCGCGGCCAGGTCCGCGAGGCCTCCAACGCGGTGCTCGTCTGCGCCGTCTCCCTGGACGGCGCCGAGGCCGACTGCGTCTACAAGCCCGTTGCCGGCGAGCGGCCCCTCTGGGACTTCCCCGACGGCACCCTCGCCCAGCGCGAGGTCGCGGCCTACGAGCTCTCCGAGGCCACCGGCTGGGGCCTCGTACCGCCCACCGTGCTGCGGGACGGCCCGTACGGCGAGGGCATGGTCCAGTTGTGGATCGACGCCGACCCCGGGGCGAGCCTGCTCGCCCTCGTAGAGGGCTGGGAGGCGGGGGTGGGGGTCCCCCCAGCGGAGCTAGGGGGAGGCTGGAAGGCCGTCGGGCCCGCCCAGGTCGGCGAGGACCGCACGGCCCTGCTCGTCCACGCCGACCGCCCCGAACTGCGCCGGCTCGCCGTCCTTGACGCGGTCATCAACAACGGCGACCGCAAGGGCGGGCATCTGCTGCCCGCGCCGGACGGGCGTCTCTACGGCATCGACCACGGCGTGACCTTCCACGTGGATGACAAGCTGCGCACGCTGCTGTGGGGCTGGGCGGGCGAGGAGCTGCCCGCCGAGGCCGCCGCCGTCCTGGAGCGGCTCGACGGCTCCCTCGCCCCGGGGACCCCGCTCGCCACCCGACTGGCCGAGTTGCTCACCGCGGCCGAGGTGGACGCCCTGCGCCGCCGCGTCACCGCCCTGCGCACCACCGGACGCCACCCCGAGCCCTCCGGGCAGTGGCCGGCGATCCCCTGGCCCCTGGTCTGACCGGACCGTCGGGATTCGGCCAACGCCCCGCGGTCGCCCCACCCCCCTGGGGGTATGCACGAACCGCCCCGAGCTGCAAGAGCGCCTCCTCGGCCAAGATCCCGCATCCGGTTCGTATCCGGAACGCGTGTCCGGTTACGCTCAGGTCATGCATGCCTGGCCCGCTTCTGAGGTCCCCGCCCTGCCCGGCAAGGGCCGCGACCTCCGGATCCACGACACCGCGACCGGCGGACGAGTGACCCTCGCCCCCGGCCCCGTCGCCCGTATCTACGTCTGCGGCATCACGCCGTACGACGCGACCCACATGGGTCACGCGGCGACCTACAACGCGTTCGACCTCGTTCAGCGCGTGTGGCTCGACACCAAGCGGCAGGTCCACTACGTCCAGAACGTCACCGACGTCGACGATCCGCTCCTGGAGCGCGCGATCCGGGACGGCGTCGACTGGGTCGGCCTCGCCGAGCGCGAGACCGCCCTCTTCCGCGAGGACATGACCGCCCTGCGGATGCTGCCCCCGCAGCACTACATCGGCGCGGTCGAGGCCATACCCGGCATCGTGCCGCTCGTCGAGCGGCTGCGGGACTCCGGCGCTGCCTACGAGCTCGACGGCGACATCTACTTCTCCGTCGAGGCCGACCCGCACTTCGGCCAGGTGTCGAACTACGACACCGAGCTGATGCGCCACCTCTCCGCAGAGCGCGGCGGCGACCCGGACCGCCCGGGCAAGAAGAACCCGCTCGACCCGATGCTCTGGATGGCCGCCCGCGAGGGCGAGCCGAGCTGGGACGGCGGCAGCCTCGGCCCCGGCCGCCCCGGCTGGCACATCGAGTGCGTCGCCATCGCCCTCGACCACCTCGGCATGGGCTTCGACGTCCAGGGCGGCGGCTCCGACCTGATCTTCCCGCACCACGAGATGGGCGCCTCCCACGCCCAGGCGCTCACCGGCGAGTTCCCCATGGCCAAGGCGTACGTGCACGCCGGCATGGTCGCCCTGGACGGCGAGAAGATGTCCAAGTCCAAGGGCAACCTGGTCTTCGTCTCGGCGCTCCGCCGCCAGGGCGTCGACCCGGCCGCCGTCCGGCTCTCGCTCCTCTCGCACCACTACCGCGCCGACTGGGAGTGGACCGACCAGGTCCTCCAGGACGCTGTGGCGCGCCTGGACCGCTGGCGCGCCGCCGTCTCCCGCCCCGACGGCCCCTCCGCCGACGCCCTGGTGGAGGAGATCCGCGAGGCGCTCGCCGACGACCTGGACGCGCCGGCCGCGCTCGCCGCGGTCGACCGGTGGGCCGAGCGGCAGCACGCCGAGGGCGGTACGGACGAGTCCGCGCCCGGCCTCGTCTCCCGCGCCGTGGACGCCCTGCTCGGGGTGGCCCTGTAGCCCACTCCCGTACAACTCCCTTCAAAGGAACCGCCCTTGGACTTCTCACGAAGTCCGAGGGCGGTTCCGTTTTGTCCTGGCCCTGGTGCTCGTTTCTGCGCTAAATACCCACCATGCAATCAACATTGCGCATGAAGGCTGCATTGGCCGGCGCTGTGCTCGGGCTCCTCGCGGTGTTCGCGGGCCCCGGCAGCGCCCAGTCCGCAGAGCCCCCCGCCGACGAGCCCGCGCCGACCACCGTCGGGGACGTCACCGGCTTCCAGGCCGACGGCGCCGTCTACCGGCTGACCGCCGGCACCGCCCAGGCCCGCGTCAGCTTCGTCACCGACGAGACCTTCCGCATCGAACTGGCCCCCGACGGCACGTTCACCGACCCCACCGGGCAGGACATCGTCCAGCCGCAGGGCGCCCCGCCCCGCACCCGCTGGAGCGACCGCGGCGACCGCTACGAACTCACCACCGGCCGGGTCACCCTGCGGGCCTACAAGGCGCCGCTGCGCTTCGCCGCGTACCGCGCCGACGGCACCCCGCTCTGGTCCGAGACCACCGGCCTCAGCTGGACCCCGGAGCGCACCACCCAGTCCCTGGCCCGGGGCGCCGACGAGCAGTTCTACGGCGCCGGCATGCAGAACGGCCGCGGCAACACCTCGCACCGCGGCAAGACCGTCGAGGTCGGCGTCGACTACAACTGGAACGACGGCGGCCACCCCAACTCAGTGCCGTTCTACCTCTCCTCGGCCGGCTACGGCGTCTACCGCAACACCTACGCCCCCAACACCTACGTCTTCGGCGAGCCCGTCACCACGAGCGCGAAGGAACAGCGCTTCGACGCCTACTACTTCACCGGCTCCGGCTCCGACGCGCTCAAGGACGTCATCGGCCAGTACACGAACCTGACCGGCAAACCGTTCCTGCCGCCCGTCTACGGCCTGGAGATCGGCGACGCCGACTGCTACCTCCACAACGCCAACCGGGGCGAGCGCCACACCCTCGACGCGCTGAAGGTCGCCGACGGCTACGTCCAGAACGACATGCCCAACGGCTGGATGCTCGTCAACGACGGCTACGGCTGCGGCTACGAGAACCTCGCCGAGACCGCGAACGGCCTCAAGGACCGCGGCATGCAGCTCGGCCTGTGGACCGAGGACGGCCTCGACAAGCTCGGCGAGCAGGTCAAGGCCGGGCAGCGGGTCGCCAAGCTCGACGTCGCCTGGGTCGGCCCCGGCTACAAGTTCGCCCTCGACGGCTGCAAGGACGCCTACGCCGGCATCGAGGCCCACTCCGATGCCCGCGGCTTCACCTGGGCCCCCGAGAGCTGGTCCGGCGCGCAGCGCTGCGGCGTCCAGTGGTCCGGCGACCAGTCCGGCACCTGGGAGTACATCCGCTGGCAGATCCCCACCTACGCGGGCGCCTCGATGTCCGGACTCGCGTACACCACCGGCGACGTCGACGGCATCTTCGGCGGCAGCGCCAAGACGTACACCCGTGACCTCCAGTGGAAGATGTTCCTGCCGGTCACCATGACGATGGACGGCTGGGCCGCCAACGACAAGCAGCCCTTCCGCTACGGCGAGCCGTACACCTCCATCAACCGCGACTACCTGAAGCTCCACGAGTCGCTGCTGCCGTACATCTACTCGCACGCGCACCGCGCCACCAAGACCGGTGTCGGCCTCGCCCGGCCGCTCGTCCTGGAGTACCCGAACGACCCCAAGGCCGCCTCCGACACGGCCAAGTACGAGTTCCTCAGCGGCGAGGACTTCCTCGTCGCCCCCGTCTACCAGGACGCCGTCGAGCGGGACGGCATCTACCTCCCCGAGGGCACCTGGATCGACTACTGGAGCGGCCGCACCTACCAGGGTCCGGTCACCGTCGACGACTACAGCGCCCCGCTCGACACCCTGCCGCTCTTCGTCCGGGCCGGCGCCGCCGTCCCGATGTGGCCCGGCGGGATCCGCTCGTACACCGAGCGCGCCCCCGGTTCCGCGCTCGCCTGGGACATCTACCCGCAGGGCACCTCGTCCTTCGAGCTGTACGAGGACGACGGCGTCACCCGCGCCCACCGCACCGGCCAGTACGCCACCCAGACCGCCGAGGTCCACGCGCCGCAGCGCGGCGCGGGCGACGTGACGGTACGGATCGGCGCGAGCAAGGGCTCCTTCGCGGGCAAGTCCACCGCCAGGCCCTACCAGTTCACCGTCCACACGGGTGACGCCCCGAGCGAGGTCTCGCTGGGCGGGCGCGAACTGCCGCGCCTCACCTCCAAGGCCGCCTACGAGGCCGCGGGCCAGGGCTGGTGGTACGACCGGGACGACCGCGGGGGAGTGGTGAAGGTCAAGACCGCCGCCCAGCGCACCGACCGCGCCTTCACCCTCGAACTGGAGGACACCAGCGCCGTCGGCGGAGCCGTCCCGGGCGCCGCGGCCACCGCCGCCGTCCCGGCCGGCCAGGAACTGGGCGCGGGCGCGCCCGGCACGGTCGCCGTCGACGTGACGGCGGGCACCAGGGACGCCACCGGCGTCGAGGTGTCGCTCACCGCCCCGGCCGGCTGGCAGGTCAACCCGGCCGCCCCGGTCGCGCGCATCCCGGCGGGCACCACCCGGCGGGTCGAGGTCTCGGTCACCCCGGCGAAGGACGCGAAGCCGGGCGAGGCCACGCTCACCGCGACCGTCCGCCACCGCGCCGCGAACCAGGACCGGACCGCGGTCCAGCGCTTCGCCGTCGGGGTGATGCCCGAGCCGCCGTCGACCGACGTCTGGGCGAGCGACCTGACCTGGCTGAAGTCCGCCAACGGCTGGGGGCCGCCCGAACGCGACCGTTCCAACGGCGAGTCGGGCGCGAGCGACGGCAGGACCCTGACCCTCGCGGGGACCACCTACGAGAAGGGCATCGGCGCCCACGCCGACTCCGACATCGAGGTCTACCTCGGCGGCCGCTGCGCCTCGTTCACCGCCGACGTCGGCATCGACGACGAGATCAACGGCTACGGAGAGGTGGCCTTCTCGGTCGAGGCCGACGGCAAGGTCCTGTGGACCTCCCCGAAGCTGACCGGCGCCTCCGCGACGCTCCCCGTCCAGGTGGACGTGACCGGCGCCCGGCACGTCCGGCTGCGGATCACCGACACCAACGGCTCCAAGAGCGGTGACCACGGGGACTGGGCGGCCGCCCGCTTCGCCTGCGCCTGACAGCCCACCGGGTACGAGAAGGGGGTCGCACCGTCACCGGTGCGGCCCCCGTTCCCGTACGGCTCAGTCCTCGCCGGAGCTGTCGGCGTCGCCCTCGTCCCGGGCGTCGGGCGGGGAGTCCGGAGCGTCCTGCGCCTCCGGGGCCTCGCCGGCCTCGGGCGGCGCCTCCGGTCCCGGCTGCTCCGGCTTCGGCGGACGGGTCCTGCCCCCGCCGGTGTCCCGCAGGTACGAGGTGTCCCCGCCCTCCGTGGCGACCCCCGGGCCGCCCTGGCCCGGGCCGTGCCCGGGGCCGCCGTCACGCCGCCGCAGATAGCGCTCGAACTCGCGGGCGATGGCCTCGCCCGAGGCCTCCGGCAGCTCCGCCGTGTCCCGCGCCTCCTCCAGCGTCTGGACGTACTCCGCCACCTCGCTGTCCTCGGAGGCGAGTTGGTCCACGCCCAGCTGCCAGGCCCGCGCGTCCTCGGGCAGCTCGCCCAGCGGAATGCGCAGGTCGATCAGGTCCTCCAGGCGGTTCAGGAGCGCCAGGGTCGCCTTCGGGTTCGGCGGCTGCGAGACGTAGTGTGGCACGGCCGCCCAGAGGCTGACCGCGGGCACGCCCGCGTGCGTGCAGGCCTCCTGGAGGATCCCGACGATGCCCGTCGGCCCTTCGTACCGGGTCTCCTCCAGGTCCATCGTCCGCGCCAGGTCCGGGTCGGAGGTGACCCCGCTGACGGGCACGGGCCGGGTGTGCGGGGTGTCGCCGAGCAGCGCGCCCAGGATCACCACCATCTCCACGCCCAGCTCATGGGCGAAGCCCAGGATCTCGTTGCAGAACGAGCGCCAGCGCATCGACGGCTCGATCCCGCGCACCAGCACCAGGTCGCGCGGCTTGTCGCCGCCGACCCGGACCACGGAGAGCCTGGTCGTCGGCCAGGTGATCTTCCGGGTGCCGTTGTCCAGCCAGACCGTCGGCCGGTTGACCTGGAAGTCGTAGTAGTCCTCGGCGTCGAGCGCCGCGAACACCTCGCCCTTCCATTCCCGGTCCAGATGGGCGACCGCGGTGGAGGCGGCGTCGCCGGCGTCGTTCCAGCCCTCGAACGCGGCCACCATGACCGGGTCGATCAGCTCGGGAACCCCCTCGAGCTCGATCACCCAGCGCCTCCTTTTCGACGTTCCTGCCGTACCTGTCGTTCCTCGTCGTACGGACCAACCTTACGGCTTTCCGGGGGCCCGTCCGCAGCCCTCGCGCACCACCGAAGGCCACGCGCGGCCTTGATCGACTACCCAGGAACTCCCCTCGGCACACGAACGGGTAAGGGGCGGTCTCCAGGGAGACCGCCCCTTACCTCAACAGATCAGCAGGTCACTTGCGCAGCATCGCGTCGACCTCGCCGCGGATCTCGTCCGTGGCCAGGCCCCGGATCGTGAGCGTCGTACGGCGGCGCAGCACGTCGTCGGCGGTCTCCGCCCACTCGTGGTCCCGGGCGTAGGCGACCTGCGCCCAGATCTCCGGCGCGTCCGGGTGGACGCGCCGGGCGAGCTCGGGGTTCTCGTTCGCCATCCGCGCGATGTCGAAGGCGAGCGAACCGTAGTGGGTCGCCAGGTGCTTGGCGGTGTCGGCGGCCATCCGCGGACCGGGCGCGGGTCCGTCGACGAGCAGCCGGTGCGCGACCGCGTTCGGGTTGGCTATGCCGGGCAGCGGGAGCCGCTTCGGCAGGGTCGTCACCGACTCGTAGTCCTCGCCCAGCGGGTGCCCCGGCAGGGACTCCAGCTTCCTCATCACCGTACGGCCGATGTGGCGGAAGGTCGTCCACTTGCCGCCCGCCACCGACAGCATGCCGCCGCGGCCCTCGGTGACGACCGTCTCGCGCTTGGCCTTGGAGGTGTCGCCCGGACCGCCCGGCAGCACCCGCAGACCCGCGAAGGCGTAGGTGATCAGATCGCGGGAGAGCTGCTGGTCGCGGATGGAGAACGCGGCCTCGTCGAGGATCTGCGCGGTGTCCTTCTCGGTCACCTCGACCTGGCCCGGGTCACCCTCGTACGCCTCGTCGGTCGTGCCGAGCAGCAGCATGTCCTCCCAGGGGAGGGCGAAGGTGATGCGGTACTTGTCGATCGGGGTCGCGAGCGCGGCCTTCCACGGCGAGGTCCGCTTCAGGACCAGGTGCGCGCCCTTGGAGAGCCGGATGGAGGGCGCCGCGTTCGGGTCCTCCATCTTCCGCAGGTGATCGACCCACGGGCCGGTCGCGTTCAGGACCAGGCGGGCGGTGACGCCGAACTCCTCACCGCTCGTGCGGTCCTTCAGCTCGGCGCCCGTGACCCGGCCGCGGGTGAAGCGAAGCCCGGTGACCTCGGCGTGGTTGAGGACGACGGCGCCGGCGTCGACCGCGGCGCGGACCGTCATCAGCGCCATGCGGGCGTCGTTCATCTGGTCGTCACCGTAGACGGCCACGGCCTTCAGGTTGTCCGTCCGCAGCTCCGGCACGTCCTGCGCGGCCTTGGCGGGGCTGAGCAGGTGCCCGACCCCGTCACCGAAGGCGGAGAGCGCGGAGTACGCGAAGACACCGGCACCCAGCTTGGCGGCGCCGTGCGGGCCGCCCTTGTAGACGGGCAGGTAGAAGGTGAGCGGGTTGGCGAGGTGAGGCGCGACCTGGCGGGAGACCGCACGACGCTCGAAGTGGTTCTCCGCGACCAGCTTGACCGCGCCGGTCTGCAGGTAGCGCAGACCGCCGTGGAGCAGCTTGGAGGAGGCGGAGGAGGTGGCGCCGGCGAAGTCGCCGGCGTCCACCAGGGCCACCCGCAGGCCCGACTGCGCGGCGTGCCAGGCGGTGGAGATGCCCAGGATGCCGCCGCCGATCACCAGGAGGTCGTACGTCGCCTTGGAGAGCTGCTCCCGAGTCTCGGCGCGGCTCGGCAGGGAACCGGCAGCCGGTCGCGTCCCCAGGGCGGGGACGCTCTGCAGGGTGGTCATGTCGATCTACTCCTCGTCCTCGATCCAGCCCATGGTCCGCTCGACGGCCTTGAGCCAGCTCTTGTACTCGCTCTCACGCTTGTCGGCGTCCATGCGAGGGGTCCATTCCGCCGCGCGGCGCCAGTTGGCGCGCAGGGCGTCGGTGTCCGGCCAGAAGCCGACGGCCAGGCCGGCGGCGTAGGCGGCACCGAGGCAGGTGGTCTCGGCGACCATCGGGCGCACGACCGGCGCGTCGAGGAAGTCCGAGAGGGTCTGCATCAGCAGGTTGTTGGAGGTCATGCCGCCGTCGACCTTGAGCGCGGTCAGCTCGACGCCGGAGTCCTTCGTCATGGCGTCGGTGATCTCGCGGGTCTGCCAGGCGGTGGCCTCCAGGACGGCGCGCGCGATGTGCGCCTTGGTGACGTACCGGGTGAGGCCGGCGATCACACCGCGGGCGTCGGAGCGCCAGTACGGGGCGAACAGGCCGGAGAAGGCGGGCACGAAGTAGGCGCCGCCGTTGTCCTCGACCGAGGACGCGAGGGTCTCGATCTCGGCGGCGGACTTGATCAGGCCCATCTGGTCGCGCATCCACTGCACCAGCGAACCGGTGACGGCGATCGAGCCCTCCAGGGCGTAGACCGGCTTCGCGTCGCCGATCTGGTAGCCGACGGTGGTCAGCAGGCCGCTGTAGGAGTTGATGATCTTGTCGCCGGTGTTCATCAGCATGAACGTGCCGGTGCCGTACGTGGACTTGGCCTCGCCCTCGGCGAAACACGTCTGGCCGAAGAGGGCGGCCTGCTGGTCGCCGAGCGCGGAGGCGACCGGGATGCCGTCGAGGACGCCGCCCTTGACGGTGCCGTACACCTCGGCGGAGGAGCGGATCTCCGGCAGCACGGCGTCCGGGATCTCCATGGACTGCAGGATCTTGTCGTCCCAGGCCATGGTGTGCAGGTTCATCAGCATGGTGCGCGAGGCGTTGGTGACGTCGGTGACGTGGTGGCCGCCGTCGACGCCGCCGGTGAGGTTCCAGATGACCCAGGAGTCCATCGTGCCGAAGAGGATGTCGCCGCGCTCGGCGCGCTCGCGCAGGCCTTCGACGTTGTCGAGCAGCCAGCGGACCTTCGGGCCGGAGAAGTACGAGGCGAGGGGGAGACCGGTCTCGCGGCGGAAGCGGTCCTGGCCGACGTTGCGGCCGAGCTCCTTGCAGAGCGCGTCGGTGCGGGTGTCCTGCCAGACGAGGGCGTTGTGGACGGGCTCGCCGGTGTTCTTGTCCCAGAGCAGCGTGGTCTCACGCTGGTTGGTGATGCCGACGGCCTTGACGTCGGCGGCGGTGATGCCGGCCTTGCTGATGGCCCCGGCCACCACTTCCTGGACGTTGGCCCAGATCTCGGCGGCGTCGTGCTCGACCCAGCCCGGCTTCGGGAAGATCTGCTCGTGCTCCTTCTGGTCGACGGCGACGATCCGGCCGTCGGTGTCGAAGACGATGCAGCGGCTGGAGGTGGTGCCCTGGTCGATGGCGGCGATGAACGGGCCGGCGGTGTGTGCGTCGGTCACGGTGTGCTCCAAGGAGGTCTGGGTGGAAGGACGACTCAGGCGAACGCGATGTTGTAGATACCCGCGGCGATCGCGCCACCCACCAGGGGGCCGACGACCGGGATCCATGCGTAGCCCCAGTCGGAGCCGCCCTTGTTCGGCAGCGGCAGCAGGGCGTGCACGATGCGCGGGCCCAGGTCACGGGCCGGGTTGATGGCGTAACCGGTCGGGCCACCGAGCGAGAGGCCGATGCCGACCACGACGAACGCGGTGATCAGGGCGCCGATGACGCCGAGGCCCTTGCCGCTGTCGTTGAGGCCCTGGGTGAGCACCGCGAGGACCAGCACGACCGTGCCGATGATCTCGGTGGCCAGGTTCTGCCAGACCACTCGGACCTCGGGCCCGGTGGAGAAGACACCGAGCACCGGACCGGCGTTCGGCGCGGCCTTCTGGTCGACCATGCCCTCCTCGTGCGGAGGCGAGGAGATGATCTCCTGGTCCGTGAGGTGGGCCTGGAACTGTCCGTAGTAGGCGATCCAGACCAGGACCGCGCCGAGCATGGCGCCGAGCATCTGGCCCGCGAAGTAGACCGGAACGTTGCTCCAGTCCCCGTCCTTGAGGGCGATGCCGACGGTGACGGCCGGGTTCAGGTGGGCGCCCGAGAGGGTACCCGTCATGTACACGGCGGTCATGACCGCGAAGCCCCAGCCGAACGTGATGGCGAGCCATCCGGCGTTCTGAGCCTTCGAGCGCTTGAGCACCACGGCGGCGACGACGCCGCCGCCGAGCAGAATGAGTACGGCGGTACCAATGATCTCGCCGATGAAGATGTCGGAGCTGGACACCCGCGACTCCTTTGTCCTTCGTCCAGGGGAAGGCGAACCCCGGGTCCCTCCGGTGGTCCGCGCCCTCCTATGAGGGCGTTGCCGGCCCTTGGCACTGCCACACTCTAGCGCGTATTGCCGGTAGGTGTTCGGCAATGCCGACCGATGCACGGAAGTTTTGCCCCCTGGTTAACAGCGCGTCAAGGGCTCGGGGAACGAAAAACCCGCCGATAACGGGATCGTTACCGACGGGTTGATCAGGCACTCCCGCCTGGGCGGATGTCCCGGCTCAGCGGCTCAGAAGCGCCCCGCGCCCAGATCGCGGGAGACGGCGCGGGCGCAGTCCCGTACGGCCGCGACGAGTTCGGAGCGCAGCTCGCCGCTGTCGCCGCAGACACGCTCCACCGCTCCCGTGATCGCCACCGCGCCCACCGGCATCCGGCGCCGGTCGTGGATCGGGGCCGCCACCGAGGCCACGCCCTCCCAGGTCTCCTCCACGTCCGACGCCCAGCCCTTGGCCCGCGTCAGGTCGAGCAGCGCCTCGAACTCCGTCAGGTCCGTGACCGTACGCGGCGTGAAGCCCTCGCGCGGCACCTCCAGAACCTCGCTGTGCGCCACCGGGTCGTACGCCGAAAGGATCTTGCCGAGGGCCGTGGAGTGCAGCGGCTGCATGGCCCCCACCTCCAGGACCTGCCGGCTGTCGTCCGGGCGGAAGACGTGGTGCACGATCAGGACGCCCTGCTGGTGCAGGACGCCCAGATGGACGCTCTCGCCGCTGGAGCGCGCCAGGTCGTCCGTCCACACCAGCGCCCGCGCGCGCAGTTCGTGCACGTCCAGATAGCTGTTGCCCAGGCGTAGCAGCTCCGCGCCCAGCTGGTAGCGGCCCGAGGCGGCCTCCTGCTCCACGAAACCCTCGGCCTGCAGGGTGCGCAGGATGCCGTGGGCCGTGCCCTTGGCCAGGCCCAGGGAGGAGGCGATGTCGGAGAGGCCGAGCCGGCGCTCGCCGCCCGCGAGCAGTCGCAGCATCGCCGCCGCCCGTTCAAGCGACTGGATGTTCTTCGCCATCGCCCGGCCTTTCTCCCTGTCCATGTGTCCATGACCCCGGGGGTCTCCCCGTGGATCCTGAAGGACAGGATCGCGTGGATCATGGTGTTCGACAATGCTGAACACTATCGGTCGATGTCGACCGCGCGTTACCTACACAGTGTCGGTCATGAACGGGTCCGACCGGGAGTCCCCGGGAGACAGGATGCCGTCCGCCCTGTGGAACGCGATGTCCACCCCGGCGTCCACGCGGTTACGCTGGCCCCGTGCACCCTCCACCGAGCGTGCAAAGCCGACAGCCGTCGCATCCCAGGGAGCTCATCCATGGCCTCGTCGCCGACCCCTTCCGTTGACAGCCGGACCCGCGCCGCAGCCCTCCGCGAGGCACTCGCGACCCGGGTCGTCGTGGCCGACGGAGCCATGGGCACCATGCTCCAGGCACAGGACCCCAGCCTCGAGGACTTCCAGAACCTCGAAGGCTGCAACGAGATCCTCAACATCACGCGGCCCGACATCGTCCGGTCGGTGCACCAGGAGTACTTCGCCGCCGGCGTCGACTGCGTCGAGACCAACACCTTCGGCGCGAACCACGCGGCCCTGGGGGAGTACGACATCCCCGAGCGGGTGTACGAGCTCTCCGAGGCCGGCGCCCGGATCGCCCGCGAGGTCGCCGACGAGTTCACCGCCTCCACCGGACAGCAGCGCTGGGTCCTCGGCTCCATCGGCCCCGGCACCAAGCTGCCGACCCTCGGCCACGCCCCGTACACCCTGCTGCGCGACGCCTACCAGCAGAACGCCGAGGGCATGCTCGCCGGCGGCGCCGACGCGCTGCTCGTGGAGACCACCCAGGACCTCCTGCAGACCAAGGCGTCCGTCATCGGCGCCCGCCGCGCCCTGGACTCCCTCGGCGTCGACGTGCCCCTCATCGTCTCCGTCACCGTCGAGACCACCGGCACCATGCTCCTCGGCTCCGAGATCGGCGCCGCGCTCACCGCGCTGGAGCCGCTCGGCATCGACATGATCGGCCTGAACTGCGCCACCGGACCGGCCGAGATGAGCGAGCACCTGCGCTACCTCGCCCGCCACTCCCGCATCCCGCTGTCCTGCATGCCCAACGCCGGCCTGCCCGTCCTCGGCAAGAACGGCGCGCACTACCCGCTCACCGCCACCGAGCTCGCCGACGCCCAGGAGACCTTCGTCCGCGAGTACGGACTCTCCCTCATCGGCGGCTGCTGCGGCACGACCCCGGAGCACCTGCGCCAGGTCGTCGAACGGGTCCGCGACCTCACGCCCACCGTCCGCGACCCGCGCCCCGAGCCCGGCGCCGCCTCGCTCTACCAGACCGTCCCGTTCCGCCAGGACACCTCCTACATGGCGATCGGCGAGCGCACCAACGCCAACGGCTCCAAGAAGTTCCGCGAGGCCATGCTGGACGCCCGCTGGGACGACTGCGTCGAGATGGCCCGCGACCAGATCCGCGAGGGCGCGCACATGCTCGACCTCTGCGTCGACTACGTCGGCCGCGACGGTGTCGCCGACATGGAGGAGCTCGCCGGCCGGTTCGCCACCGCCTCCACCCTGCCGATCGTGCTCGACTCGACCGAGGTCGACGTCATCCGGGCGGGCCTGGAGAAGCTCGGCGGCCGCGCCGTCATCAACTCCGTCAACTACGAGGACGGCGACGGGCCCGAGTCGCGCTTCGCGAAGGTCACCCGGCTGGCCCAGGAGCACGGCGCCGCGCTCATCGCGCTCACCATCGACGAGGAGGGCCAGGCCCGCACCGTCGAGAACAAGGTCGCCATCGCCGAGCGGATCATCGAGGACCTGACCGGCAACTGGGGCATCCACGAGTCGGACATCCTCATCGACACCCTCACCTTCACCATCTGCACCGGGCAGGAGGAGTCCCGCAAGGACGGCATCGCCACGATCGAGGCGATCCGCGAGCTCAAGCGCCGCCGCCCGGACGTCCAGACCACGCTCGGCCTGTCCAACATCTCCTTCGGCCTCAACCCGGCCGCCCGCATCCTGCTGAACTCCGTCTTCCTGGACGAGTGCGTCAAGGCGGGCCTCGACTCGGCGATCGTGCACGCCTCGAAGATCCTGCCGATCGCCCGGTTCGACGAGGAGCAGGTCACCACCGCCCTCGACCTGATCTACGACCGGCGCTCCGAGGGCTACGACCCCCTCCAGAAGCTGATGGCGCTCTTCGAGGGCGCCACCGCCAAGTCGCTGAAGGCCGGCAAGGCCGAGGAGCTCCTCGCGCTGCCGCTGGACGAGCGCCTCAAGCGCCGGATCATCGACGGCGAGAAGAACGGTCTGGAGGCCGACCTCGCCGAGGCCCTCCAGGAGCGCCCCGCCCTGGACATCGTCAACGAGACCCTCCTCGACGGCATGAAGGTCGTCGGCGAGCTTTTCGGCTCCGGCCAGATGCAGCTGCCGTTCGTCCTCCAGTCCGCCGAGGTCATGAAGACGGCCGTCGCCTACCTCGAGCCGCACATGGAGAAGTCCGACGCCGAGGGCAAGGGCACCATCGTCCTCGCCACCGTGCGCGGCGACGTCCACGACATCGGCAAGAACCTCGTCGACATCATCCTGTCCAACAACGGCTACAACGTCGTCAACCTCGGCATCAAGCAGCCGGTCTCCGCGATCCTGGAGGCCGCCGAGGAGCACTCCGCCGACGTCATCGGCATGTCCGGTCTCCTGGTGAAGTCCACGGTGATCATGAAGGAGAACCTGGAGGAGCTCAACCAGCGCGAGCTGGCCGCCAAGTACCCCGTGATCCTCGGCGGCGCCGCGCTCACCCGCGCCTACGTCGAGCAGGACCTGCACGAGATCTACCAGGGCGAGGTCCGCTACGCCCGCGACGCCTTCGAGGGCCTGCGGCTGATGGACGCGCTCATCGCCGTCAAGCGCGGCGTCCCCGGTGCCGAACTGCCCGAGCTCAAGCAGCGCCGGGTCGCCAAGCGGGACACACCGGTCCTCCAGGTGGAGGAGCCGGAGCCGGGCGGCCGCTCCGACGTCGCCGTCGACAACCCGGTCCCCACCCCGCCGTTCTGGGGCACCCGCGTCGTCAAGGGCATCCCGCTCAAGGACTACGCCTCCTGGCTCGACGAGGGCGCCCTGTTCAAGGGCCAGTGGGGGCTGAAGCAGGCCCGCGCGGGCGGCCCGACGTACGAGGAGCTCGTCGAGACCGAGGGCCGGCCCCGGCTGCGCGGCCTCCTGGACAAGCTGCACACCGAGAACCTGCTGGAAGCCGCCGTGGTCTACGGCTACTTCCCGTGCGTGTCCAAGGGCGACGACCTGATCATCCTCGACGACGCCGGCAACGAGCGGACCCGCTTCACCTTCCCGCGCCAGCGGCGCGGCCGCCGCCTCTGCCTCGCGGACTTCTTCCGCCCCGAGGAGTCCGGCGAGACCGATGTCGTCGGCCTCCAGGTCGTCACCGTCGGCTCGAAGATCGGCGAGGCGACCGCCAAGCTGTTCGCCTCCGACTCGTACCGCGAGTACCTGGAGCTCCACGGTCTCTCCGTGCAGCTGGCCGAGGCCATGGCCGAGTACTGGCACGCCCGCGTCCGCGCCGAACTCGGCTTCGCGGGCGAGGACCCGTCCGACGTCGAGGACATGTTCGCCCTCAAGTACCGCGGCGCGCGTTTCTCCCTCGGCTACGGCGCCTGCCCCGACCTGGAGGACCGGGCGAAGATCGCCGACCTGCTCCAGCCGGAGCGGATCGGCGTCCACCTCTCGGAGGAGTACCAGCTCCACCCCGAGCAGTCCACGGACGCCATCGTCATCCACCACCCCGAGGCGAAGTACTTCAACGCACGGTAGTCACCCCCGTCGGCACCCGCCACGGGAGTAAATCCGCGCATCTCGCGTCATCCGGACGTACACTGGTCGGTCCAGTGCAGGCCGGTCGCTCACCCCCGTACCGGGGTGGGCGACCGGCCTTCTCGTCCCTCCATGGAGGTGTGCCGGATGACCAGTACGGTCCCCGCGTCCTTTGTCCGCGCCAACGGAAGCTCCGCGCTGCAAGCGGTCTTCCTCGACATGGACGGCACCCTGGTCGACACCGAGGGCTTCTGGTGGGACGCGGAGGTGGAGGTCTTCGCCGACCTCGGGCACCGGCTGGACGAGTCCTGGCGCGACATCGTCGTCGGCGGCCCCATGACCCGCAGCGCGGGCTATCTGATCGAGGCCACCGGCGCCGACGTCACCCTCGCCGAGCTGACCGTCCTGCTCAACGAGAAGTTCGAGCACCGCATCGGCCGTGGCGTCCCGCTGATGCCCGGCGCCGAGCGGCTGCTGGCCGAGCTGGCCCGGCACAACATCCCGACCGCCCTGGTCTCCGCCTCGCACCGCCGCATCATCGACCGGATCCTCGCCTCCCTGGGCCGCGACCGCTTCGCGCTCACGGTGGCCGGCGACGAGGTGCAACGCACCAAGCCGCACCCCGAGCCGTACCTGACCGCGGCGAGCGGCGTCGGCGCCGACCCGGCCCTGTGCGCAGTCATCGAGGACACCGCGACGGGCGTCGCGTCGGCCGAGGCAGCCGGCTGCCGGGTCGTCGCCGTGCCCTCGGTGGCCCCGATCGCCCCCTCCCCGGGCCGGGTCGTGGTCCGCTCCCTCGAGGACGTGGACGTGCCCTTCCTGCGCACGCTGATCATCGGCCCCTGACCCGCTGATCACCGGGCCCCGACCAGACAGACGGCCGCCCCTGGAACGGTCCACGCGCGTGAGCTTCGTCACGCAGCGTGCCGGACCTCGGGCGGCCGCCTCGCACCCGATGTCCGTAAGGCCGGGAATGCGGATCGACGTCTGTCCCGTTTCGCGCCTTCCTTGCTCATTCATACCCGCGCATGACTATCGAGCCCCCCGTATTCATGATCACTATCCGCATCCGGGGCGGCTGCTCGGCGGTCAGCCGCCACGGCGTCTCGCACTAATCTTTCGCGAGGACTTCGCCGCGCTTTCCGCGTGCAACGGCGCCCATCCACGACGCCGCGAACGCAGGACCGATCGCCCACCATCCCGGCCCGATCGCCCGCCCCGAACGGGCGGCAGCGGCGGAGTGTCCGCACACCGCCGTATCCCCGTGCCGGATGAGGAGAAAGTCCCTGATGCGCCGCAAGACCCTGGCCCTGCCGGCCATAGCCGGCCTGCTCGCCCCCCTGCTGACCGCCTGCGGCGGCGCGGACGAGTCGAGAGCCATCGTCGTCGGCACCACGGACCAGTTCGTCGCCACCAGCGACGCCCCCGCGCCCCTCGACCCGGCCTTCGCCTACGACACCGGCAGCTGGAACATCCTCCGGCAGACCGTGCAGACCCTGATGCACGTACCGCGCGGCGGCGGCGAGCCCGTCCCCGAGGCCGCCGAGAGCTGCTCCTTCAGCGACCGGGTCAGCGAGAGCTACCGCTGCACCCTCCGCGAGGGACTCACCTTCGCCGACGGCACGCCGCTGACCGCCGCCGACGTCAAGTTCTCCGTCGAGCGGGTCCTCGCGATCAAGTCCGACAACGGAACCTCCGCGCTCCTCGCCAACATCGACACCGTCGAGACCACCGGCGAGCGCGACATCGTCTTCCACCTCAGGACGCCCGACGCGACCTTCCCGTACAAGCTCTCCACCCCCGTCGCCGGCATCCTCAGCAAGGACAAGTACGACGGCAAGAAGCTCCGTGACGGCTTCGACGTCGACGGCTCCGGCCCCTACACGATGAAGACCGAGCGCGACGGCGACCGCTTCGTCAAGGCCGTCTTCACCAAGAACCCCGCGTACAAGGGCGACATCAAGCTCCGCAACGACAAGGTCGAGCTGCGCTCCTTCGCCGACGCCGACTCCATGGGCCAGGCCCTGGAGAAGAGCGACATCGACATGATGACCCGCGCCATGTCGCTCGAGCAGGTCAAGACGCTCACCGAGAAGCCCAAGGACGGCATCGACCTCACCGAGGTCCCCGGCCTGGAGATCCGCTACCTCGCCTTCGACACCGACGCCCCGTCCGTCAAGGACAAGGCCGTCCGGCAGGCCATCGCCGCCGTCGTCGACCGCGGCGCGATCGTCAACGCCGTGTACGGCCCCACCGCGCAGCCGCTCTACTCGCTGATCCCCTCCAGCGTCACCGGCCACTCCACGGCCTTCTTCGACGCCTACGGCGAGCCCAGCAAGACCCGGGCCGCCGACATCCTGCGCAAGGCCGACATCACCGCGCCCGTCGCGCTCACCCTGCACTACACCACCGACCACTACGGCTCCGGCACCAAGCAGGAGTTCGAGGCGCTGCGCGACCAGCTCAACGCCACCGGACTCTTCAAGGTCACCGTCGAGGGCAGCGAGTGGTCCTCCTTCCGGCCCGCGCAGAAGCGCGGCGACTTCCCCGTCTACGGCCTCGGCTGGTTCCCCGACTTCCCCGACCCGGACAACTACGTCGCCCCCTTCCTCGACGCCGACAACTTCCTCAACACCCCCTACGTCAACACCTCCGTACGGGACCAGTTGATCCCGCGCTCGCGCCAGTCGGCCGACCGCACCGCCGCCGGCCCCGTCTTCGGGCAGATCCAGAAGATCGTCGCCCAGGACGTTCCCGTCCTGCCGCTCTGGCAGGGCAAGCAGTACGTCGCCGCCCGCGACGACGTGACCGGCGTCGAATGGGCGCTGAACACCTCCTCCGACCTGCTCCTGTGGGAGCTGGCCCGCAGGAACGCCTGACCCCTCCACCAGTTCGGCTCCACCGGCCGCGCACCGCGCGCGACGGTCCGGCAAGAGATCAAGAGGCACGTTCTGTGAAGCACAACAAGTGGCTGACGGCACCCCTCGCCGCGGGCCTGTCCGCCGCCCTGCTCAGCGGCTGCGGCACCCAGCAGGGTGGCGACGCCGGCTCCGGCGACAACGTCGTCGTCGGCATGTCCGACGAGGTCCTGGCGACCGACCCGGCCGCCGGCTACGACCCCGGCTCCTGGCTGCTGTTCAACAACGTCTTCCAGTCCCTGCTCGCCTTCCCCAAGGGGGGCACCGAACCCCAGCCCGAAGCCGCCGAGAAGTGCGACTTCGAAGGCGGCAGCAGGGTCTACCGGTGCACCCTGCGCGACGGTCTGAAGTTCTCCAACGGGAACCCGCTGACCTCCAAGGACGTCAAGTTCTCCTTCGACCGCGCGCTGAAGATCGCCGACCCGGCCGGCCCGGCGCCGCTGCTGTCCTCGATCCAGTCCATCGAGACCCCCGACGACAAGACCGTCGTCTTCCGGCTGAAGACCCCCGACGCCACCTTCCCCAGCAAGATCGCCTCCGGTGCCGGCTCCATCGTCGACCACCGCGAGTACTCCGAGGACGCGCTGCGCACCGACGGCAAGGCCGTCGGCTCCGGCCCGTACAAGCTCGAGTCCCTCAGTGAGACCGAGGCCGTCTTCTCCGTCAACGGCGGCTACACCGGCGGCGCCAAGCCGCAGAACGGCGGCGTCACCCTCAAGCTGTACGGCGGCGACCGCGCCGCCCTCTCCAAGGCCTTCGCCGCCGGTGACGTCGACATCGCCTACCGAGGCCTCGCCGCCGACGACATAGCCGCCCTCGAAGCCGCCGCGACCACCGACGACAAGGGCGTCGACGTCATCCAGGGCACCAGCGCCGAGGTCCAGCACCTCGTCTTCAACGTCAAGGACCCCGTCGTCGGCAAGCTCGGTGTCCGCCAGGCCATCGCCCATCTCGTGGACCGCGAGGCGCTCGTCCAGGACATCTACAAGTCGACCGCCACGCCGCTGTACTCGATCGTCCCCGCGGGCATCGCCGGCCACAACACGGCCTTCGTCGACACTTACGGCGACCGCCCGGACGCCGCCAAGGCCAAGAAGGCGCTCCGCAAGGCCGGCATCACCGACAAGGTGAAGCTCACCCTCTGGTCCACCCCCAGCCGTTACGGCCCCTCCACGGACCAGGAGCTCAAGGCGATAGCCGAGCAGCTCAACACCAGCGGCCTGTTCGACGCCGACGTGAAGTCCGTCGAGTTCGAGCAGTACGAGAAGGACATCGCGGCCGGCAAGTACGGCGTGTACGTTAAGGGCTGGGTGCCCGACTACCCGGACGCCGACAACTTCACCGCCCCCTTCTTCGGCGAGGGCAACGTCCTCGGCAACAACTACACCAACGCCACCATCACCGGCACCCTCCTGCCCAAGACCTCGGCCGCCGCCGACCGCACCGGCACCGACCAGGACTTCGGCAAGCTCCAGGACCTGGTCGCCGAGGAACTGCCGCTCCTGCCGCTCTGGCAGGGCAAGCAGTACGCCGTCGCCCACGACGGTGTCACCGGCCTCGAATGGACCCTCGACGCCTCGACCGTCTTCCGCTTCTGGGAGCTCAAGAAGAGCTGACGGGCCGCCCCCCACGGGGACCGGCACACGACGAAGGGGCCCGGCACGCGACACGCGCGCCGGGCCCCTTCGGGCTGCTCGGAGGCCGGTACCCGCGGGCCACTGCGCGCCGGGGCGCAACAGGCCGCCGGGTACCCGCGGCTCACTGCGCGCCGGGGCGCACCAGGCCGCTCTCGTAGGCGTACACCGCCGCCTGCACACGGTCCCGCAGCCCCAGCTTCGTCAGCACATGCCCCACATGCGTCTTCACCGTCGTCTCGCTGACGAACAGATCCGCCGCGATCTCCGCGTTCGACAGACCGCGCGCCACCAGCTTCAGCACCTCGACCTCACGCTCGGTCAAGGTGTTCAGGGTGTCCGGCACCTGCTCGTCGCCCGACGGCAGATGCGCCGAGTACTTGTCCAGCAGACGGCGCGTGATCGACGGCGCCAGCATCGCCTCACCTGCCGCCACCACGCGGATCGCCTGCACCAGCTCGTTCGCCGGCGCGTCCTTCAGGAGGAAGCCGCTGGCCCCCGCCCGCAGCGCCTCCACCACGTACTCGTCCAGATCGAACGTCGTCAGCACCAGGACCTTCGCCGGACCGTCCCGTCCCGGACCCGTGATCTGCCGCGTCGCCTCGACCCCGTCCATCCGGGGCATCCGGATGTCCATCAGCACCACGTCGGGCTGCAGCGCCCGCACCTGGTCCAGAGCCTGCAGGCCGTCCCCGGCCTCGCCGACGACCGCGATGTCCTGCTCCGCCTCCAGGATCATCCGGAAACCGGTGCGCAGCAGCGGCTGGTCGTCGACCAGTAGGACGCGGATAGCCACGGAGAACTCCTTCACGGCGCGGGCTGGACCGGCCCCATTCTGCCCTGCCCCGAATCGCCCGACTCCGGCGGGCGCGCGGAAACGATCTCCGCACGGAGCTCCGGCCGGATCTCCAGCGGATACACCGGGGGAGTCCCACCGAACTCCGGGCACACCGCCTGGTGATCGCACCAGCCGCACAGCTTCGTCGGACGCGGGCGCCAGTCGCCCGTCTCCGTCGCCTGCCGGATCGCCTCCCACAGCGCGAGCAGCTTCCGCTCCACCCGCAGCAGGTCCGCCTCCACCGGGTCGTACGTCAGCACGTCGCCACTGCCCAGATAGACCAGCTGCAGCCGCCGCGGCACGACCTGCTTCAGCCGCCACACCACCAGGGCGTAGAACTTCATCTGGAACAGCGCGCCCTCGCTGTACTCCGGCCGCGGCGCCTTGCCCGTCTTGTAGTCGACGATCCGCACCTCGCCCGTCGGCGCCACGTCCACCCGGTCGATCACCCCGCGCAGCCGCAGCCCCGACTCCAGCTCCGTCTCCACGAACAGCTCGCGCTCGGCCGGCTCCAGACGCGTCGGATCCTCCAGCGTGAACCAGCGCTCCACCAGCTGCTCGGCCTGGACCAGCCAGCCCGCCAGCCGCTCCCCGTCCGCGTCCTCCGCGAACAGTTCGGCCAGCTCCGGCTTCGACTCGAGGAGTCGGTCCCACTGCCCCGGGATCAACGACTTCGCCCGCGGGGCCGTCCGCTCCACCGCCGGAGCGTCGAAGAGCCGCTCGAGCACCGCGTGCACCAGCGTGCCCCGGGTCGCGGCCTCGCTCGGCTTCTCGGGCAGCCTGTCGATCACCCGGAACCGGTACAGCAGGGGACACTGCATGAAGTCGCTAGCCCGCGAGGGCGACAACGACATGGGCGCCCTGGGCCCCACCGGCGGCTGCTCGCTCGTACTCATGACACAGACCCTACGACCCGCCACCGACAGCGAGCCGAATACCATCGACGCCGGACCCCGTCACGCTGCATGATCGAAGAGTGACGCACGACAGGGGTCGAGCGGAAGGCGACGAGAGGAACCCGTGAACCAGGACGACGAGCGCGGCGAGAACCAGCGGCCGCGGTCCGGCGACCCGGAAGCGCCGACCGGCGCCGACCCGCGCGCCCGGCGCGGCGAGGAACCCGGCGGAGGCATCCTCATGGGCCGCCCCTTCGGCGTGCCCGTCTACGTCGCCCCCAGCTGGTTCCTCGTCGCCGCCCTCATCACCTGGGTCTTCGGCGACCAGATCCAGCGCGTCCTGCCCGACCTCGGCGCCGCCCGCTATCTCGTCTCCCTCTTCTTCGCCATCGCCTTCTACGCCTCCGTCCTGGTCCACGAACTGGCCCACACGATCGCCGCGCTCCGCTTCAAACTCCCGGTGCGCCGCATCCAGCTCCAGTTCTTCGGCGGCGTCTCCGAGATCGAGAAGGAGACCGAGACCCCAGGCCGCGAGTTCGTCCTCGCCTTCGTCGGCCCCCTGCTCTCGCTCGTCCTCGCCGGCGTCTTCTACCTCACGATGTTCGCCGTCGAACCCGGCACGGTCCCCGGTGTCCTCCTCGCCGGCCTGATGATCTCCAACCTCATCGTCGCGATCTTCAACCTGCTGCCCGGTCTCCCGCTCGACGGCGGCCGGATGCTGCGCGCCGTGGTGTGGAAGATCACCGGCAAGCCCATGGCCGGCACCGTGGCCGCCGCCTGGGTCGGCCGCGCCCTCGCCGTCGCCGTCCTCATCGGGCTCCCGCTGCTGACCCGTACGGGCCTCCTCGGCAACTCGACCGACGAGATCAGCGGCATGGACACCGTCACCGACGCCCTGCTCGCCGCGATCCTGGCCGCCATCATCTGGACCGGCGCCGGCAACAGCCTCCGCATGGCCCGCCTCCGCGAGCACCTCCCCGAACTGCGCGCCCGCGCGCTCACTCGGCGTGCCATCCCGGTCGAGCCCGCCACGCCCCTCTCCGAGGCCCTGCGCCGCGCCAACGAGGCCGGGGCCCGCGCCCTCGTCGTCGTCGACGGCCAGGGCAACCCCACCGGCCTCGTCCGGGAGACCGCCATCGCCGGCGTACCCCAGCACCGCCGCCCCTGGGTCGCCATCAGCACCCTCGCCCAGGACCTCACCGACGGCATGAGGGTCCCCGCCGACCTCGCGGGCCAGCCCCTCCTCGACCACCTCCGCGCCAGCCCCGCCACCGAGTACCTCGTCGTCGAGGACACCGGCGAGATCTACGGAGTGCTCTCCACCGCCGACGTGGAACGCGCCTTCGTCAAGGCCATGGCAAGACCCTCCGCATAACCCCGGTACTCTGGTCACATGTCCGAACCGACCGGTGCCGCCCGCCGTCGCGGGCCCTTCAAGGTCGGGGACCAGGTCCAGCTCACCGACCCCAAGGGACGCCACTACACGTTCACGCTCGAGGCCGGGAAGAACTTCCACACCCACAAGGGTTCCTTCCCCCACGACGAGCTGATCGGTGCTCCCGAGGGCAGTGTTGTCCGTACCACGGGAAACGTCGCCTACCTCGCGCTGCGCCCCCTGCTCCCCGACTACGTCCTGTCCATGCCCCGCGGCGCCGCCGTGGTCTACCCCAAGGACGCGGGGCAGATCCTGGCCTTCGCCGACATCTTCCCCGGCGCCCGCGTCGTGGAAGCCGGCGTCGGATCGGGCTCTCTCAGCAGCTTCCTCCTGCGCGCCATCGGAGACAGCGGCATGCTGCACTCCTACGAGCGCCGTGAGGACTTCGCCGAGATCGCCAAGGGCAACGTCGAGCGCTACTTCGGCGGTCCGCACCCCGCCTGGCAGCTGACCGTCGGCGACCTCCAGGACAACCTGTCCGACACCGACGTCGACCGCGTCATCCTCGACATGCTCGCGCCCTGGGAGTGCCTGGAGGCCGTCTCCAAGGCCCTCGTCCCCGGCGGCATCCTCTGCTGCTACGTGGCCACCACCACCCAGCTCGCGCGCACCGTGGAATCCATCCGCGAGTTCGGCTGCTACGCCGAGCCGCAGCCCTGGGAATCCATGATCCGCAACTGGCACGTCGAAGGCCTCGCGGTCCGCCCCGACCACCGCATGATCGGGCACACCGGCTTCCTCGTCACCGCCCGGCGCCTCGCCGACGGCGTCGAGCCCCCGATGCGCCGCCGCCGCCCCGCCAAGGGCGCCTACGGCGAGGACTACGAAGGCCCCAACAAGGGCTGACGCCACCCCGGGCTGACGCCCCGACAACGAACGTGTGCCGCCGTCGAGTTCCGCCCTCAGGGCAGGGAACTCGACGGCGGCACCTTCACGTTCGGCATCTTTGCGCCGTGCCCCCACCCCCACCTGTTCCACCCGCCTGTGACGTGTGGCACGATGCCCGCAACTCCTTCCGCGCCACCCTCACAGGAGACATCCCGCGTGCAGCACCCCGCCGTCCCGGACCTCGCGCACACCCACGCCCGGCCGGTGCACTGGCTGGCCACCGCGACCGCCATGGCCGCCGTCATCGCCGCCGCAGGCCTGCTGCAACCCGGCGCGGCCACCGCCACCTCCGCCGCCCCCGGCGGCGAACCGGCCGCCACGCGCCCCGCGCCCGACGCCGCCACGGCCGACTACCCCCTGGACTGCGGAGGGGCCCCCACCAAGGTCGCCCAGCGCGCCTCGGGCGACCTCGACGGCGACGGGAACCCCGAAACCGTCGCAGTCGTACACTGCGAAGCCGGCTCCGGCACACCCCCGCACGCCGTCTATGTCCTCACCCACGACAAGAAGGGCGACCACGCGCGCGTGGTCGCCACACTCGTCGAAGCCACCCAGCAGAAGAACGTCACCGGTCTCGCCGTGCGCGACCGCGCGGTCACCGCCACGCTGCTCGGCTACTCGTCCCCCGACGTACCCAGTTGCTGTCCCGACCAGCGGGACGACGTGAGCTGGCGCTGGCAGAGCGGAAGCTTCGTACGCACCGCCCAGGCCGACGCGCGGAGTGTGTGATCACTCACTCCGCGTCAGGGCCGTAGACCTCGACCCTGTCCGAAACCCGGCGCACGTGGATGCAGTCGCCCGGACACTCCTTGGCGGAGTCCACCACGTCCTGCAGCAGCGGCAACGGCACCGGAGTCGTCGCCCCCTCCTCCTGCAGCAGCTCGTCGTCCGCGCTCTTCACGTACGCGAGACCGTCGATGTCCAGCTCGAAGACCTCGGGAGCGTACTGCGCGCAGATCCCGTCCCCGGTGCAGAGATCCTGGTCGATCCAGACCTCCAGCGCCTCGCCGGCGCCGTCCGTCGGGGACTCGTTCTGCACCGTCATGTCTCCTGCCGTTCCTGAGCGTCGAAAAAAGATCGTTCTTCTAAGTCCGGTCACGCCTGACGGGTGTTGACCACTGACGACGATACAACCGCCCGCTTTCCGATGTTGATGGGTGGGTATTCACCTGGCGTGAGGGGAAGCGCAAGGGTGAAGATCGGACACACCCCGACAGTCTTTGTGATCTAGGGGTTTCAATCGACACCCACGCAGGTAGGGTCAGGAAGCGTCCAGCTCCCCTTGGAGGAGGTGAGGACCGTGGCAGCCCACGACGACGACATCAACCGCGGCATCCGGCCGGGGCGGGGGTCTGAAGACCCTGCCGGCCAGGTTGCCTATCTCGAGCAGGAAATCGCCGTCCTGCGCCGCAAGCTCGCCGACTCTCCGCGACACACGAGGATTCTCGAAGAGCGGATCGTCGAGCTGCAGACAAACCTGGCCGGCGTGTCCGCGCAGAACGAGCGGCTCGCGAACACACTCCGTGAGGCCCGCGACCAGATCGTGGCCCTCAAGGAGGAAGTCGACCGGCTCGCCCAGCCGCCGGCCGGCTTCGGAGTCTTCCTGCAGGCCAATGAGGACGGCACCTGCGACATCTTCACCGGGGGCCGCAAGCTCCGGGTGAACGTCAGTCCCAGCGTCGAGCTCGACGAGCTCCGGCGCGGCCAGGAAGTCATGCTCAACGAAGCGCTCAACGTGGTCGAGGCCATGGAATTCGAGCGTGCCGGGGACATCGTCACCCTCAAGGAGATCCTCGAGGACGGCGAGCGCGCCCTGGTGGTCGGGCACACCGACGAGGAACGGGTGGTCAGGCTCGCCGAGCCGCTCCTGGACATCACCATCCGTCCCGGCGACGCCCTCCTGCTCGAACCCCGCTCCGGCTACGTCTACGAGGTCGTGCCGAAGAGCGAGGTCGAGGAGCTCGTCCTCGAAGAGGTCCCCGACGTCGACTACGACAAGATCGGTGGCCTCGGCGGCCAGATCGAGATGATCCGCGACGCCGTCGAGCTCCCCTACCTCTACCCCGACCTCTTCAAGGAGCACGAGCTGCGGCCGCCGAAGGGCATCCTGCTCTACGGCCCGCCCGGCTGCGGCAAGACGCTGATCGCGAAGGCCGTCGCCAACTCCCTTGCCAAGAAGGTCGCCGAGGTGACCGGACAGCCCGCAGGGAAGTCCTACTTCCTGAACATCAAGGGCCCCGAACTCCTCAACAAGTACGTCGGCGAGACAGAGCGGCACATCCGCCTCGTCTTCCAGCGTGCCCGGGAGAAGGCGAGCGAGGGCACCCCCGTCATCGTCTTCTTCGACGAGATGGAATCCCTCTTCCGCACCCGCGGATCCGGAGTCAGCTCGGACGTCGAGAACACGATCGTCCCCCAGCTGCTCGCCGAGATCGACGGTGTCGAAGGCCTGGAGAACGTCATCGTCATCGGCGCCTCCAACCGCGAGGACATGATCGACCCGGCGATCCTCCGGCCCGGCCGGCTCGACGTCAAGATCAAGATCGAGCGCCCGGACGCGGAAGCCGCCAAGGACATCTTCGCGAAGTACCTCACCGCCACCCTGCCGCTGCACTCCGACGACCTCTCGGAGCACCAGGGCTCCAAGGAGGCCGCGGCCCACGGCATGATCCAGTCCGTGGTCGAGCAGATGTACGCCGAAACCGAGGAGAACCGCTTCCTCGAGGTCACGTACGCCAACGGTGACAAGGAAGTCCTGTACTTCAAGGACTTCAACTCCGGAGCGATGATCCAGAACATCGTCGACCGGGCCAAGAAGATGGCCATCAAGGCCTTCCTCGACCACAACCAGAAGGGCATCCGCGTCTCCCACCTCCTCCAGGCCTGCGTGGACGAGTTCAAGGAGAACGAGGACCTGCCCAACACCACCAACCCCGACGACTGGGCCCGGATCTCCGGCAAGAAGGGCGAGCGGATCGTCTTCATCCGCACCCTCGTCACCGGAAAGCAGGGCGCGGACACCGGACGCTCCATCGACACGGTGGCCAACACCGGTCAGTACCTGTAGGTCGCACACCGGCTGCGGAGGTCCGGACCCTCGGACCTCCGCAGCCGGCCGCTTTTCCCCGCGACTCACCGCGGGAATGACGCAATCGATCTCCCCACCGGCGCGGAGTCGCTCTAGGCTCGTCGGTACTCGCAGCGCCGCACCCGATGGGGAGCGCCGCCGGGCAAGGAGGGCCGCATGACCGTACGGCGAGTAATGGGCATCGAGACGGAGTACGGGATCTCCGTTCCGGGCCACCCCAACGCCAATGCCATGCTCACCTCGTCCCAGATCGTCAACGCCTACGCGGCGGCGATGCACCGGGCGCGCCGCGCCCGCTGGGACTTCGAGGAGGAGAACCCGCTGCGGGACGCCCGCGGCTTCGACCTCGCCCGTGAGGCCGCCGACTCCAGCCAGCTCACCGACGAGGACATCGGCCTGGCCAACGTGATCCTCACCAACGGAGCCAGGCTCTACGTCGACCACGCCCACCCCGAGTACAGCGCTCCCGAGGTCACCAACCCCCGCGACGCCGTGCTCTGGGACAAGGCCGGCGAGCGGATCATGGCCGAGGCCGCCGAGCGGGCCGCCCAGCTCCCCGGCGCCCAGCCCATCCACCTGTACAAGAACAACACCGACAACAAGGGCGCCTCCTACGGCACGCACGAGAACTACCTGATGAAGCGGGAGACGCCCTTCTCGGACATCGTCCGCCACCTCACGCCGTTCTTCGTCTCCCGCCAGGTCGTCACCGGCGCCGGGCGCGTCGGCATCGGCCAGGACGGCCGTGAGCACGGCTTCCAGATCAGCCAGCGCGCCGACTACTTCGAGGTCGAGGTCGGCCTGGAGACCACCCTCAAGCGGCCCATCATCAACACCCGCGACGAGCCGCACGCCGACGCCGAGAAGTACCGCCGCCTGCACGTGATCATCGGCGACGCCAACCTCTCGGAGATCTCCACCTACCTCAAGCTGGGCACGACCGCCCTGGTCCTGTCGATGATCGAGGACTCCTTCATCAACGTCGACCTCGCCGTCGACCAGCCCGTCCGCACCCTCCACCAGGTCTCCCACGACCCCGGACTCCAGCACCTCGTCACGCTCCGCAGCGGCCGCACACTCACCGCGGTCCAGCTCCAGATGGAGTACTTCGAGCTGGCCAGGAAGTACGTGGAGGAGCGCTACGGCGTGGACGCCGACGAGCAGACCAAGGACGTCCTGATCCGCTGGGAGGACACCCTCAACCGGCTCGAGAACGACCCGATGAGCCTCGCCGGCGAACTGGACTGGATCGCCAAGCGGGAACTCATGGAGGGCTACCGGCGCCGCGACGGCCTCGACTGGGACGCCGCCCGCCTCCACCTCGTGGACCTCCAGTACGCGGACGTACGCCCCGAGAAGGGCCTGTACAACCGCCTGGTGGCCCGGGGACGCATGAAGCGGCTCCTGGACGAACCCGAGGTCGAGCGGGCCGAGACGAAGCCCCCTGAGGACACCAGGGCCTACTTCCGGGGGCGCTGCCTGGAGCAGTACGCCGACGACGTGGCCGCCGCGTCCTGGGACTCGGTCATCTTCGACCTCCCGGGCCGCGACTCCCTCCAGCGCGTACCCACCCTGGAGCCCCTGCGCGGCACCAGGAACCACGTCAAGGAACTCCTGGACCGCTGCAGGACCGCGGAGGAACTGGTCCGCGTCCTTTCCGGCGGCTGAGGCGCGCCTGAAATGCCCGGGCACTGGGAATCATGGGACTAGTGCCCGGACGTTGTACCAAACTGCGGGGCCGAAGTCAGACCTGGCTTGTAGGGTCTGATCTTGAGAGACCCAACCGAGCGGGCCGATTCGAGCGGGGTGAGGGATATGGCGACCAAGGACACCGGCGGCGGACAGCAGAAGGCGACGCGTTCCACGGAGGAGGTCGAGGAGACGACCGCGGAGGCGAGCTCTGACCTCAAGGAACGCCAGGAGAAGCTCAGCGACGACGTGGACTCCGTCCTGGACGAGATCGACGACGTCCTTGAGGAGAACGCCGAGGACTTCGTGCGGTCCTTCGTGCAAAAGGGTGGCCAGTAAGGTCGCTTGACCTTCAGATCGAAGGTGGGGGCGGGTGCTGAAAGGTCACTGGACGGGTGCGGACCGCTGTGGTCCGCACCGTCCGGTCTCCTGGGTCACTCCGGGTGCCGGCACGGCCGGCCGCTGTCCCCGAAGCCGATGTGGATCACCGTCACGAGCCGGGTAGGGTCCGTGACGTACCGTGCTTCAACTGCAATGCGGCCAAGGCCATCGGGCTGCCGGGGGACGACCCCGGCGGTCCGCGTCGGGCCATCTCAATACTTGGAGGGACACGCGTGGAAGCCAACACTCGTAGCACCGGGCGTCTACCAGCGGCCTTCCTGACGCCGGGGTCGTCCTCGTTCCTGGACTTCCTGTCCGCCCACTCGCCCGAGCTGCTCCCGGGGAACCGGAAGCTGCCGGAGGGTGTCGTGGAGGCGCCGCACGGCACGACGATCGTCGCGGTCACGTTCCCGGACGGTGTCGTGCTCGCCGGTGACCGGCGAGCGACCATGGGGAACATGATCGCGCAGCGCGACATCGAGAAGGTGTTCCCTGCCGACGAGTACTCGGCGGTGGGCATCGCGGGCACGGCCGGTCTCGCCGTCGAGATGGTCAAGCTGTTCCAGCTGGAGCTGGAGCACTTCGAGAAGGTCGAGGGCGCGACGCTCTCCCTGGAGGGCAAGGCGAACCGCCTGTCCACGATGATCCGCGGGAATCTCGGCATGGCCATGCAGGGCCTGGCCGTGGTGCCGCTGTTCGCCGGCTGGGACGAGGGCAAGGAGAGGGGCCGGATCTTCTCCTACGACGTGACCGGTGGCCGCTCCGAGGAGCACGGCTTCGCCGCGACGGGCTCCGGTTCGGTCTTCGCCCGGGGCTCCATGAAGAAGCTGTACCGACCGGATCTGACGGAGGAGCAGGCGACGACGCTCGTCGTGCAGGCTCTCTACGACGCCGCCGACGACGACTCGGCGACCGGCGGGCCCGACCTGTACCGGCACATCTATCCCATCGTCACCGTCATCACCGACGAGGGTTTCCGCAGGCTGACCGAGGACGAGTCCTCGGCGCTGGCCCGCACGGTCACCGATCGGCGCCTGGAGCAGCCCGACGGTCCGCGCGCGGCTCTGCTCTGACCCCTCGTCGTCCGTAGATCCCCAGAAGAAAGGGACGGGTAGCCGGTGTCGACTCCGTTCTATGTCTCACCCCAGCAGGCCATGGCCGACCGGGCGGAGTACGCCCGCAAGGGCATCGCCCGCGGCCGCAGTCTGGTCGTCCTGCAGTACACCGACGGCATCGTCTTCGTCGGCGAGAACCCGTCCCGGGCGCTGCACAAGTTCAGCGAGATCTATGACCGGATCGGGTTCGCGGCGGCCGGCAAGTACAACGAGTACGAGAACCTCCGGATCGGCGGCGTGCGCTACGCCGACCTCCGGGGCTACACCTACGACCGGGACGACGTGACGGCCCGGGGCCTGGCGAACGTGTACGCGCAGACGCTGGGCACGATCTTCTCCAGTGCGGGCGAGAAGCCGTACGAGGTGGAGCTGGTCGTGGCCGAGGTGGGCGCGGAGCCCGAGGGCGACCAGATCTACCGGCTGCCGCACGACGGGTCGATCGTGGACGAGCACGGCTCGGTCGCGGTCGGCGGCAACGCCGAGCAGATCAGCGGCTTCCTGGACCAGCGGCACCGCGACGGGATGTCCCTCGCCGAGGCGCTGAAGCTGGCCGTGCAGGCGCTGTCGCGGGACACCAACGGCAGTGAGCGGGAGATTCCCGCGGAGCGGCTCGAGGTGGCGGTCCTGGACCGTACGCGTCCGCAGCAGCGCAAGTTCAAGCGGATCGTGGGCCGTCAGCTGGTGCGTCTGCTCGAGGCGGACAACGCGGCGATCACGAAGACGGACGAGCCGTCGGACGAGATCGCGGAGGACTCGGAGGAGTAGTCCCGCCGCGAACGCTTCATGAAGGCCCCGGTCCATCGCGGTGGACCGGGGCCTTCGTCGTGCCCGCTCAGGCGGGGGCGGGGCCGGAGGAGTCGCGGGGCATGAGCGTGACGGGCAGGTCGCCGGGTTCGGGGGTGCGGCCGGCGAGGACGGCGAGGAGCGCGTCCATGCCGCGCTCGCCGATCTGCTCGGCCGGAAGCCGGACGGTGCTGAGTTCCGGTTCGACGGCGGTGGCGAGGGCGAGGTCGTCGAACCCGGTGACGGAGACTTCCTCGGGGACCCGCAGTCCGAGGCGGCGCGCGGCCTTGCAGGCACCGGCGGCGAGGATGTCGTCGTCGCAGATGAGGGCCGTGGGGCGGGGGCCGGGGCCGGTGAGGGCGCCCTCGGCGGCGGCGCGGGCGCCGTCGACGTCGAGGGGCGCGCGGACGGTGCGCACGTCGACGCCTCGGAGGGCTTCGGCGAGGGCCGCCGCGCGGACGTCGAAGGTCCAGGACGGCACGGCCGAGGCGAGGTGGACGAAGCGGTGGTGGCCGTGGCCGAGCAGGTGGGCGGTGACCTGGCGCATGCCGTCGGCGATGTCGAGGTTGACGTGGGCCGCGGCGCCGGCGTCGGACGGGTCGCTGTCGAGCATGACGAGCGGCAGGTCGGTGCCGTGGAAGGCCTTGAGGGCGTCGGTCGCCATGGAGGAGGCGATGATGCCGTCCAGGGCGGCCCGGGCCGAGGCGAAGGGGTCCCTGGCGGGGCCGACGCCGTCGGGGGAGGGGTAGAGGACGACGCCGAAGCCGTGGCGGGCGGCGACGGTGGCGGCGCCGGTGTAGACGCGGGCGAAGAACTCGTTGGTGAGGGCGGGCACGACGAGGAGCGCGGTGCGCGTGTGCCCGAGGCGGAGGTTCCGGGCGGCGAGATTCGGCCGGTACCCGAGCGTGCGTGCGGCCTCGCGCACCGCGTCGGCGGTGCGCTCGGAGACCCTGCCGCGCCACTTGTCGCCGAGCACGAGGGAGACGGTGGCCTGTGACACCCCGGCGGTGCGCGCGACGTCCCGGCTGGTGGGCCTGGCCGGTCCGGGGGAGTCTGGGGTCTGCACTGGTGCCTCCGTGAGAGGTGGTCGCCGTTCGCGGGGGTGGACCCGCGGGTTGCGGCCATGGTACGTATGACGCCTGCAGTTATACGTAAAACCTCGGGGGTGGGTACCGGGGGAGAGGAGACGGACATGGCCACGGAGGCCAAGGAGAGCGGCGGCTATCTCGACATACTCAGGGCACCGCACGCCCTGCGACTGCTCACCGGCACCCTGGTCGGCCGGCTCCCCAACGGCACCGGGCCCATCGCCCTCGTGCTCTTCGTCCGTTCCGAGGGCGGCAGCTTCAGCCTGGCGGGCGGCCTCACCGCCGCGTACGGCATCGCGACCGCCATCGGCCAGCCCTTGCTCGGCCGGGCCGTCGACCTCAAGGGCCAGCCGCGGGTCCAGCTGCCCGCCGCGCTGATCTCCGCCCTCGGCATGATCGTCCTGGCCGTGGCCGGAATCAGCCCCCTCGTGCTCGCCTACGCGGCGGTCGTCGTCGCCGGCCTGTTCACCCCGCCCCTCGAAGGCGGGCTGCGCGCCCTGTGGCCGAGCGTCCTGGGCCGTGAGGACCGGGTCCACCGCGCGTACGCCCTGGACGCGGTGGCCCAGGAGGTCATGTTCACCGTCGGGCCGCTCCTGGTGACGCTGTTCGTGGCCCTGTGGTCGCCGGCCGCGGCGCTGCTGGTCATCAACGTCCTGGGCGTCCTCGGAGCCCTGTCCGTCGTCCTGTCCGAGCCCTCGCGCACGTGGCGGTCGGCGCACCGGGAGGCGCACTGGCTGGGCGCGCTGCGCTCGCCGGGCCTGCTGGCGCTGCTGGGCTCGTTCTTCTTCGTCGGGCTCGCCCTCGGCTCGATCACCGTCTCGGCCCTCGCCTACGCCGACGAGCGCGGTCATGCGGCGGCGTACGGCTGGCTGATGGCCGCGCTGGGCCTCGGCGCGCTGATCGGTGGCGTCGCCTACGGCGCCCGCCAGTGGTCGGGTGCTCCCGAGCGCCGGCTGACGGTCATCGTCGGCCTGCTGGCCCTCGGCTATCTGCCCCTCATGCTCACGCCCGGTGTGCTGCCGATGACGGCCCTCACCGCGCTCTCGGGCGTCTTCCTCGCCCCGGCGCTCGCCTGCGGCTTCATCGTGGTCGACCGGCACGCGCCCACCGGTACCGTCACCGAGGCCTTCTCCTGGCTCGTCACGACCTTCGGCGTGGGAGCCGCACTCGGCTCCGCCGTCGCGGGACCGGCGGTCGAACTGGCCGGGACGACCGCGGGCTTCGCCGTCGCGGGCGGCGGCGGTCTGGTGGCCCTCCTGGTGCTCCTGGCGACCGGCCGGGTGCTGCGGGTGCCGGGCCGCACCGTGCGACACGCCGCCGGCGCGGGCGCCGATGACGCCGGACACGCCGAAAGGAACGCGCACTCATCGGAAAATGATCGAAACGGGGTTGTCGAACCCGGTTTCAGCACAGGCCGTCAGGCGTAATGTTCAGACATGGACCGCCGCATTTTCGGGCTGGAGAACGAGTACGGCGTCACGTGCACGTTCAGGGGACAGCGCCGACTGTCACCTGACGAAGTGGCGCGCTACCTCTTCCGCCGTGTCGTGTCATGGGGCCGCAGCAGCAATGTCTTCCTGCGGAACGGCGCCCGCCTGTACCTGGACGTGGGTTCGCATCCGGAATACGCAACACCCGAATGCGACAACGTGACCGAACTGGTCACGCACGACAAGGCAGGCGAGCGCATTCTCGAAGGTCTGCTCGTCGACGCCGAACGCCGCCTGCACGAGGAGGGAATCGCCGGCGACGTCTATCTCTTCAAGAACAACACCGACTCGGCCGGAAACTCCTACGGCTGCCACGAGAACTATCTGGTGGCCAGGCACGGGGAGTTCTCGCGGCTCGCGGACATCCTCATTCCCTTCCTGGTCACCCGGCAGCTGATCTGCGGCGCCGGAAAGGTGCTCCAGACGCCGCGGGGCGCCGTCTACTGCGTCTCGCAGCGCGCCGAGCACATCTGGGAGGGCGTCAGCTCTGCGACGACCCGTTCCCGACCCATCATCAACACCCGTGACGAGCCGCACGCGGACGCCGAGCGCTACCGCCGACTGCACGTCATCGTCGGCGACTCGAACATGTCCGAGACGACGATGCTGCTGAAGGTCGGGGCGACCGACCTCGTGCTGCGCATGATCGAGGCGGGCACGGTGATGCGCGATCTGACGCTGGAGAACCCGATCCGGGCGATCCGCGAGGTCAGTCACGACATCACCGGCCAGCGCAAGGTCCGGCTCGCCAGCGGCCGTGAGGCCTCCGCTCT
This sequence comes from Streptomyces sp. NPDC014870, assembly GCF_043081505.1. Lineage (NCBI taxonomy): Bacteria > Bacillati > Actinomycetota > Actinomycetes > Kitasatosporales > Streptomycetaceae > Streptomyces > Streptomyces sp. NPDC014870. Next base: position 284,038 of record NZ_JBIBWQ010000007.1, on the reverse strand, counting down.
AGAGGTCCAGCGGGAGTACTACGAGAAGGCCGCCGACTTCGTCGACCGCCGCGGCATCCGTACGGGCACGGTCGCCCAGGTCCTGGAGCTGTGGGGCCGTACGCTCGACGCGATCGAGGCCGAGGACCTGGACCGGATCGGTACCGAGATCGACTGGGTCATGAAGTACAAGCTCATCGAGCGGTACCGGGCGAAGAACAACATGACCATGTCGCACCCCCGGGTCGCGCAGATAGACCTCGCGTACCACGACATCCACCGCCGCCGGGGGCTGTACTACCTCCTGGAGCGGAAGGGGCAGGCCGCCCGGATCTGCAACGACCTGAAGATCTTCGAGGGCAAGTCGGTGCCCCCGCAGACCACCCGGGCGCGGTTGCGCGGCGACTTCATCCGCCGCGCGCAGGAGCAGCGGCGGGACTTCACCGTCGACTGGGTCCACCTCAAGCTCAACGATCAGGCGCAGCGCACCGTGTTGTGCAAGGACCCGTTCCGGTCGGTCGACGACCGGGTCGAAAAGCTGATCGCCGGAATGTAGGACGACGCTGTACGAAGTGCCAGGGCCCCGTGCGCATGACGTGCGGGGCCCTTGGCCTGCCCGGGCGGTCCCCTAGGGCCTTTCGTTCGGATCATGCCGGGCTCGCGGGCTCCGGTGCCGCGCCTCGCCGCGTTGTCGTCAGTCCCCAACGCTCCGCGTTGACTCCCTCCTCCGCCTTGCGATCCACGGCACCGGAGCCCGCTCCCTGATCCGGCCTGATCCAAACGAAAGGCCCTAGAGTGTCGGGCAACTACTGTGCCGTCTGAGATCTGAGGAACACGTGCGCCGACTTGCCGGCCTACTGGTCGTCCCACTGCTGCTGCTGTCGACAGCGGCGTGCGGCAGCGACGACAAGGGCTCCGATAACGCCTCGATGAAGAACGGACTGCCCGCCATCACCGCGGGTGAGAAGTTCGGGGAGAAGCCCACCCTCGCCAAGGGTGAGGGCGAACCGCCGAAGGAACTCAAGGTCAATGTGATCAGTGAGGGCGACGGCGCGGTCACGAAGAAGGGCGACGCGATCCAGGTGAACTACCTGGGCCAGGCCTGGGACTCCACCACGCCGTTCGACAACAGCTTCGACCGCGGGCAGCCCTTCGACCTGACGCTCGGCGCCGGCCAGGTCATCAAGGGCTGGGACCAGGGCCTGGAGGGCCAGAAGGTCGGCAGCCGCATCGAGATCGGCATTCCGCCGGAGCTCGGTTACGGCGACCAGGGCCAGGGCGACATCAAGCCGAACGCCACCCTCGTCTTCGTCGTGGACATCCTGAAGGCGACGACGATCCCGAAGTCCGCCGAGGGCACCGAGGTCGCCCAGGACAACAAGGACCTGCCCAAGGTCGGTACGAACACCGACGGCAAGGCCCCCTCGCTGACCGTGCCGAAGGTCGACCCGCCGACCAAGCTGGTCTCGAACTACATCCTGGAGTCGAAGGGCGCGACCGTCGCCGCCACCGACACGGTCGTGGTGAACTACGTCGCCGCGCTGTGGAAGGACGGCAAGGTCTTCGACTCGACGTACCAGACGGGCAAGCCGGCGAACTTCCCGCTGGCCCAGCTGACCCTGAAGGGTCTCAAGGACGGTCTCACCGGCAAGAAGGTCGGCAGCCGCGTCCTGATCGTCGCTCCGCCGTCCGAGGCGTTCGGCGACAAGGAACAGCAGGGCATCCCGAAGAACTCCACGCTGGTGTTCGCCGTCGACATTCTGGCGAAGATGTAAGACTGTCCCCGTCGCGCAGTTCACCGTTGCGCGGTTGCTGAGTTCTGAGGAGCACACTGCAGTGAGCATCGAGAAGCCCGAGGTCGACTTCCCCGGCGGCGAGCCGCCGAAGGACCTGGAGATCAAGGACATCTGGGAGGGCGACGGCGAGGTGGCCGAGGCCGGCGACGCCGTCCAGGTCCACTACGTGGGTGTGGCCTTCTCCACCGGTGAGGAGTTCGACGCCTCCTGGAACCGCGGCAGCGCGCTGGGCTTCCAGCTCGGTGTCGGCCAGGTCATCGCGGGCTGGGACCAGGGTGTGCAGGGCATGAAGGTCGGCGGCCGCCGCCAGCTGGTCATCCCCGCCCACCTCGCCTACGGCGACCGTGGCGCGGGCAGCGCGATCGCCCCCGGCGAGACGCTGATCTTCGTCTGCGACCTGGTCGGCGTCAAGAAGCGCTGAATCCGATCGGTTCGGCGTACGCGCTGACCGGATCTGCTCGAACGAGGGCCCGTGCCTGTCCAGGCGCGGGCCCTCGGCTTTTGCCACGACACCCCGGGGCGGTACGGTCGGATGTCCCCGAAGTCAATCCGGCAGAAGAGGTGCAGGGCGTCGATGGCGATTGCCAAGGCCGAGCGGCTGATGAATCTGGCCCTCTGTCTGCTCGGGACCCGCAGACCGCTCAGCAAGCGCGAGCTGCGCGGCTCCATCGAGGCCTACATGGAAGCCGGAACGGACGACTCCTTCAACCGGATGTTCGAGCGGGACAAGGACGATCTGCGCGAACTCGGCCTGGTCATCGAGACCGTCGAGAACCTGGAGGGCGAGACCGGCTATCTGGCCCGCCGCGACTCCAACCGTCTGCCGCCCATCACCCTGGACGCCGAGGAGGCCGCGGCGCTCGGTCTGGCCGCCAAGGTCTGGCAGCAGGCGAGGCTCGCCGGAGCCGCCAGCGGTGCCCTGCAGAAGCTCCGCGCCGCCGGCATGCCCGAGGCCGAGGACGCGTACGACGCCCAGCACAGCGCCCTCGAACCGCGCATCCCCGTGCACGAGGCGGCCTTCGAGCCCCTGATGCTCGCCTGCCGCGACCGCCGCCCGGTCGTCTTCGACTACCGCAAGGCGACGGCGGCCCGCCCGGAGACCCGGCAGGTCGAGCCGTGGACCCTGGAGTGCTGGCGCGGTCACTGGTATCTCGCGGGCTGGGACCGCGACCGGGGCGCCGAGCGCGTCTTCCGGCTCTCCCGCATCACCGGCAAGGTCCGCTCCCGGGCAGGCGCCTTCACCGCGCCCGTGCCCGACGTCGTCACCGTCCGGGAGACCGTGGAGAGCTGGGCGGGGGAGACCGCCACCCGGTCCGCCCGCATCCGGCTGCGCGCCGGCAGCGGCTACCCGCTGCGGGCCCGCGCCCAGTCCGTGCGGGAGGGTACCGACGGCTGGGACGAGCTGGAGATTCCGTACGGGCACGGCCTGGACGCCTGGCTCGTGGAGTTCGGTCCCGATGTCGTCGTCATCGAGCCCGCGGACCTGCGGGCCGACGTGGTGGACCGGCTGCGCGCCGTGGCCAAGGGCTGAAGGGGAGACGTACGGCATGGCTGCGAACGCGATCGACCAGACGAGGCGGATGCTCTCCCTCGTCACCTACCTCCGCGAGCGTCCGGGGGCGCACGTCGCCGACGTGGCGCGCGCCTTCGGGATCACCGAGGACGAGCTGATCTCGGACCTCGACGTGCTGCCGATGTGCGGCACGAGCTTCCGCGGTGGCGACCTGCTCGACATCGACACCGACGGTGACCGGATCTGGTGGCACAACCCGGACGACGTCGCGGAGCCGCTGCGGCTCGCCGCCGACGAGGCGACGGCCCTGCTGGTCGCCGCGCGGGCCGTGGCGACTCTGCCCGGGCTGCGGGAGGGCGACCGGGAGGCCCTGCTGCGGGCCACCGCGAAGCTGGAGACGGCGGCCGGCGAGGTCGCCGGGGCGAGCGCGCGGCTCTCGGTGACCTTCGAGTCCGAGGGCGGGGTCTTCGCGGAGGTGGACCGCGCGATCTCGGAGCGCAGGCGGCTGTGGGTGCGGTACTACTCGCCCGCCCGCGACGAGCTGACCGAGCGCGAGGTGGACCCGATCCGGCTGTTCGCCGTCGGGCACACGTACATGGAGGCGTGGTGCCGGCTCTCGGAGGCGCGCCGCACCTTCCGTCTGGACCGGGTCGCCGAGATCCGGATCCTGGACGAGCACTCCGCGCCGCCGGAGATCGAGCTGCGGGACCTGTCGGAGGGGCTTGTGCAGCCGTCCGCCGAGGACCCCGAGGTCGTCGTCGAGGTGGGTCCCGGCGGCCGCTGGGTCGCCGAGTACTACCCGCACGACCGGGCCGACGAGCTGCCCGACGGGGGCCTGCGGATCACGCTGCGGACGCCCGCACCGGCCTCGCTGCGCAGACTGGCGCTGCGGCTGGGGAGCGACGGTCGGATCGTGGCTCCGCAGGAGCTCGCCGACAGCGCGCGGGAGGCGGCGGCCGCGGCGCTCGCGGCCTACGAGAGCCAGGCGTGAGGCACGGCAGGTCCACGGGACAGGGGAGAGGGATGAGGGAAATGTCCGTGATGCACGGAATGACTGCTTCGATCGCGCCGGTCTTCTTCAAGGCCGCCTGCCCCGAGTGCCGTGCCCGCTTCGAGCTCTCGGCGGGCTCCCTGCGGCTGGCCATCGGAGCCAGCAGCCGTACGACCTTCTACTCGTTCACCTGTCCCGAGTGCGGCAGCTCCGTCCGCAAGCCCGCCGGCGAGCGGATCGTCGAGCTCCTCACCGGAGGCGGCGTCCGCACACTGCGCCTGCACTCCACCGTCTGACGCCCCGACAGGCGCCGACCCTCTAGGGCCTCCCGTTTGGATCATGCCGGGCTCGCGGGGTCTGGCACCGCGCCTCGCCGCGTTGTCGTCAGTCCCCAACGCTCCGCGTTGACTCCCTCCTCCGCCTTGCGATCCACGGCACCGGACCCCGCTCCCTGATCCGGCCTGATCCAAACGAAAGGCCCTAGGCTCACCCCATGTTCTGGCCCATGCTCGCCATCGCCCTCGGATTCCTCGGCATCGCCGTCCTCGGCGTCCTCGGCATCAAGGTCTTCATCGAAGCCCAGCGGCTCGGCCGCCAGGTGACCCACACCACGGAGCGCATCAACCGCGCCGCCGAGGAGCTGGAGCGGGCCGCCGCGGACCTCACCCGGACCGGCGGGGCGCTGCGCTAGCGCGCGTCCAGGCCCCCCGAGGGGAGGCCGGTAGCGCTCTCCTCGTGCGGAGCGGCGCGGGGTACGCTCGTGAGCGCGGCCCTGATCAAGAGGTGCGGGCCGCAAACGGGTGTACGCACGGGGATTGCCCTGCGTTTACTCGTGCGCGTTACGATCGCTGACGGTCGGGGTTCGGGCACCAGTCCGGGCGGCGACCGCAAGCCCCATCCCAGCCGCCTCGATGAGAAGGTAGACCACGCTTATGTTCCGTCAGATCGGTCCTCTCGAGATCAGCCTGATCCTCCTTGTCATCGTGCTCCTCTTCGGCGCCAAGAAGCTCCCCGAGATGGCCCGTTCCCTCGGCAAGTCGGCGCGCATCCTCAAGAGCGAGGCCAAGGCGATGAAGAGCGAGGGCGGCCAGCAGCCCGCCCCCGCCGACCCGCCGGCCGAGCAGCCCGCCGCGCAGCGCACCATCAAGGCCGCGCCCGGCGACGTCACCTCCGCCCGCCCCGTGACCGAGCCCTCGGACACCACGCAGCGCTGACCCCGTTCGACCCCAAGGCCGCCTGATACCGGCCTGCCGCACGAGATGAGGACGTGGGTTGCTCAAGCCTGCCCGCACGAAGAAGGAGAAGGACCCCGAGGGGCGGATGCCACTCGTGGAGCATCTGCGCGAGCTGCGCAACCGCGTCGCCAAGGCGATGCTCGCGGTCATCGTGACCTCGGTCGTGGCCGCGTTCTTCAGCCAGCAGCTGATGGACTTCCTCTCCTCGCCCGTTCCGAAGTGCCCGCCCGGCACCTCGATCGCCGACAACACCGGCGGGCGCTGCGTCGTCATCGCGTACCAGACAGTGCTGTCCCCCTTCACCTCGACGGTGAAGGTGATCATGCTGGCAGGTGTGATCGCCGCCTCCCCGGTCTGGCTCTACCAGCTGTGGGCGTTCGTCGCGCCCGGCCTGCACAAGAGTGAGAAGCGGTACACGTACTACTTCGCGGCCGTCGCCGTGCCGCTCTTCGCCGCCGGCGCCTACGTCGCGTACCTGATCATGCCCGTCAGCGTGAAGGTACTGATCAGCATCACGCCCGACGTCGCCTCGAACTTCGTCTCGCTCGACGACATCCTCGACTTCACCACGCGCATGGTGCTCGTCTTCGGGCTCGCCTTCGAACTGCCCCTGCTGCTGATCATGCTCAACATCGCCGGAGTCGTGACCGGCAGGCGCATGGCCGGCTGGTGGCGCGGCGTGATCATGGGTGTCTTCGTCTTCGGCGCGGTCGCCACCCCGTCGACCGACCCCTTCGGCATGATCGCCCTCTCCGGGCCGATCATCGTCCTCTACTTCATCGCGGTCGGCATCTCGATGCTCAACGACCGACGCAGGGCCCGCAACAACCCGGACGCCGAGCTGGACGACGACGAGGCCTCCAGCCTCGACCTCACGCCTCAGGCCGTCGGAGCCGTCGAGCCCGTCGGCGCGGCCCGCGCGCTGCCCGAGCAGTCCGGCGGCGAGACCGACGGCGGCAGGGCCCTCAGGCCCGGCAGTTACGACGACGTCACCTGATCTTGTAGGGTCCTCCCCCCAGACTCCGTCCGGGGGGACACCCATGACCAGCGAGATCACCCTCTTCGTCAATCCCACCGCGGGACGCGGCCGGGGCGCGCACGCCGCGCAGCCGGCCGCCCGCGCGCTCCGGGACGCCGGATTCTCCGTCCGAACCGTCCTCGGCGCCGACGCGGAGGACGCCCTGCGGCGCGCCCGTGAGGCCGTCGCGGGCGGCACCGGCGCTCTGGTCGCCGTCGGCGGGGACGGCCTTGTCTCGCTCGCGCTCCAGGCCCTGGCGGGCACCCGTACCCCGCTCGGGGTGGTGGCGGTCGGCACCGGCAACGACTTCGCCCGGTCCCTGGGCCTGCCCGTCCGCGCACCGTCGGCCGCCGGGCGGCTCGCCGCCGAGCTGCTCAAGGGCGGCGGCGGGCGCGACATCGACCTCGGCAGGGTCGGCGACCGCTGGTTCGGCACGGTCCTCGCCGCCGGCTTCGACTCGCGCGTCAACGACCGCGGCAACCGCATGCGGCTGCCCGTCGGGCGGTTCAAGTACGACCTGGCCATGATCGCCGAGCTGGCCGCCTTCCGGCCCACCCCGTTCCGCCTCGGCTTCGACGACGGCACCGAGCGGGAGATCGAGGCGACCCTGGTGGCCGTCGGCAACGGGACCTCGTACGGCGGCGGGATGCGGATCTGCGCCGACGCCCGCATGGACGACGGCCTCTTCGACGTCACCGTCGTCGGGGACTGCAGCCGCACGACGCTGATCAAGGTCTTCCCCCGGGTCTACCGCGGCACCCACCTCGACCACCCGGCCGTCACCGTGCACCGCGTCCGCACGCTCACCCTGGACGCCCCCGGCATCACGGGATACGCCGACGGCGAGCCGCTCGGACCGCTGCCGCTCACCGCCGCGTGCGTACCGGGGGCGCTGCGGGTCCTGGCGCCGCCGAGCCCGTGAGGGGCCCGGATCCGCGGTCCTCCGGGCCCTGATCCGAGGTCCCTCCTGCCCTGATCCGCGCTCCCTCATTAAAGATCGCGTCACTGTCAGAGGTGGCGGGTAGGCTCGACAGCAAGATGACAGAGGACCTCACACCAGCCGAAGCGTACGCAGCTGCTCGCGCCCGCAACGCCGAGCAGGCGACGGCGCTGGCCCCCTTCCGCGAGATGTACGAGTTCGGTCTGGACCCCTTCCAGATCGAGGCGTGCAAGGCCCTCGAAGAGGGCAAGGGCGTGCTCGTCGCCGCGCCCACGGGCTCCGGCAAGACCATCGTCGGCGAGTTCGCCGTCCACCTCGCCCTGCTCCAGGGGCGCAAGTGCTTCTACACGACACCGATCAAGGCGCTGTCGAACCAGAAGTACGCCGACCTCGTGAAGCGTTACGGCGCCGCCAAGGTCGGCCTCCTCACCGGTGACAACAGCGTCAACGGAGACGCCCCGGTCATCGTCATGACCACCGAGGTCCTCCGCAACATGCTGTACGCCGGGTCGCAGGCGCTCAGCGGCCTCGGATACGTGGTCATGGACGAGGTGCACTACCTCTCCGACCGGTTCCGCGGCGCCGTCTGGGAGGAAGTGATCATCCACCTCCCCGAGTCGGTGACGCTGGTCTCACTCTCCGCGACGGTCTCCAACGCGGAGGAGTTCGGCGACTGGCTCGACACCGTGCGGGGCGACACCGAGGTCATCGTCTCCGAGAGCCGTCCCGTGCCGCTCTGGCAGCACGTCCTGGCCGGGCGCCGGATGTACGACCTCTTCGAGGAGGAGACCGACCACGGCGGCCGAGGCGCGTCCCGCCGCGAGGTCAACCCCGACCTGCTGCGGCTGGCCCGCACGGAGAACTCCCGTACGTACAACCCGCGTGAGCGGCGGCGCGGCAAGATGATCCGCGAGGCCGACCGGGAGCGCGAGCGCCGCCAGCGCTCCCGCATCTGGACGCCCGGACGGCCCGAGGTCATCGAACGCCTCGACGCCGAGGGGCTCCTGCCCGCCATCACCTTCATCTTCAGCCGGGCCGGCTGCGAGGCCGCCGTCCAGCAGTGCCTCTACGCAGGACTGCGGCTCAACAACGACGAGGCGCGGCAGCGCGTCCGTGAGATCGTCGAGGAGCGCACCGCCGCGATCCCCTCCGAGGACCTGCACGTCCTCGGGTACTACGAGTGGCTGGAAGGCCTGGAGCGCGGCATCGCCGCCCACCACGCCGGCATGCTGCCGACCTTCAAGGAGGTCGTCGAGGAGCTGTTCGTCCGCGGCCTGGTGAAGGCGGTCTTCGCGACCGAGACCCTCGCGCTCGGCATCAACATGCCCGCCAGGTCCGTGGTCCTGGAGAAGCTCGTCAAGTGGAACGGCGAGCAGCACGCCGACATCACCCCCGGCGAGTACACCCAGCTCACCGGCCGTGCCGGGCGGCGCGGCATCGACGTCGAGGGGCACGCCGTCGTCCTGTGGCAGCGGGGCCTGGACCCCGGCCACCTGGCCGGCCTCGCGGGCACCCGCACCTACCCGCTCCGCTCCAGCTTCAAGCCCTCGTACAACATGGCGGTCAACCTGGTCGACCAGTTCGGGAGCCACCGTTCGCGCGAGCTCCTGGAGACCTCGTTCGCGCAGTTCCAGGCGGACCGGTCGGTCGTCGGCATCTCGCGCCAGGTGCAGAAGAACGAGGAGGGCCTCGAGGGCTACCGCGAGGGCATGACCTGCCACCTCGGAGACTTCGAGGAGTACGCGCGGCTGCGCCGCGACCTCAAGGACCGTGAGACCGAACTGGCCAAGCAGGGCGCCGCGCAGCGCCGTGCGGCGGCCGCCGCGTCCCTGGAGAAGCTGAAGCCGGGTGACGTCATCCACGTGCCCACGGGTAAGTTCGCCGGGCTCGCCCTCGTCCTGGACCCGGGGATCCCGGCAGGGCGGACCAACGGCCACCGCGGCTTCGAGCACCACGACGGGCCCCGCCCGCTCGTGCTCACCGCGGAGCGGCAGGTCAAGCGGCTCGCGTCGATCGACTTCCCGGTCCCGGTGGAGGCGATGGAGCGGCTGAGGATCCCCAAGTCCTTCAACCCCCGCTCCCCGCAGTCCCGTCGGGACCTCGCCTCCGCGCTGCGGAGCAAGGCCGGGCACCTGAACCCCGACCGGCAGCGCAAGCAGCGTTCCACAGCGGCCGACGACCGCGAGATCAACCGGCTCCGCACCGAGCTGCGGGCCCACCCCTGCCACGGCTGCGACGAGCGCGAGGACCACGCCCGTTGGGCCGAGCGCTACCACCGGCTGCAGCGGGACACGCGGCAGCTGGAGCGGCGCATCGAGGGCCGGACGAACACCATCGCCCGCACCTTCGACCGGATCGTCGCGCTCCTCACCGAGCTCGACTATCTGCGCGGCGACGACGTCACCGACAACGGCAAGCGGCTCGCCCGGCTCTACGGCGAGCTCGACCTGCTGGCCAGCGAGTGCCTGCGCGACCGGGTCTGGGAGGGCCTGACCCCGCCCGAACTGGCGGCGTGCGTCTCGGCGTTGGTGTTCGAGGCCCGGCAGTCCGACGACGCCGTGGCGCCGAAGCTGCCCACCGGGAACGCGAAGGCCGCGCTGGGCGAGATGGTGCGGATCTGGGGGCGGCTCGACGCCCTGGAGGAAGAGTTCAAGATCAATCAGGCGGAGGGTGTCGGCCAGCGCGAACCCGATCTGGGCTTCGCCTGGGCGGCGTACCAGTGGGCCTCCGACAAGGGGCTCGACGAGGTCCTGCGGGAGGCCGAGATGCCCGCCGGTGACTTCGTGCGCTGGTGCAAGCAGGTCATCGACGTCCTCGGACAGATCGCGGCCGCCGCGCCCAAGGAGAACAGCACGGTGGCCAAGAACGCCCGCAAGGCGGTCGACTCGCTGCTGCGGGGTGTGGTGGCGTACAGCTCGGTGGGCTGACGCATCCTCAAGTGGCCCGTGGGGGCCCGTGGTTGACGCCGGATCGGTGCGGCCGCGGGCCTTCGGTCTGTGGGGCGGGGCAGGTTGTCCGGGTCTCGCGGGTGTTGTCCACAGGGCGTTGTCCACAGGGGTGGCGGAGTGTCGGACGTCTCCGATTCCATGGATGTCGACACCGCATCACACCGGGCAACACCGCTGGGAGGGGACGCACGTGACCACGCAAGCCGGTTCGGCCGCCGTCGACGAGACGGGAGACGACGAGACGTCCGACGACGAGACGTCCGGCGACGGGCACAAGACCGTGCCGGGGCCACGGGGCGTTCCGCTGCTGGGGAACCTGCCGGAGTTCGGCAAGGACCCGCTCGCGTTCTTCGAGCGGCTGCGCGAGCGCGGAGACTTCGTCAGCTGGCGGTTCGGGAGGGGGCCCGCGCTCTTCATCGCCCACCCCGACGCCATCGGTGAACTCCTCACCGAGGTGGAACACACTTTCGACCAGCCCGACCTCGGCATCGCGTTCCGCACCGTGATGGGGAACGGCGTGGTCGTCGCCAAGGGCGCGGAGTGGCGGCGCAAGCGCTCCCTCGTGCAGCCGTCGGTCCGGCCCAAGCAGGTCCGGTCCTACGCCGCCACCATGGCCGAGTGCGCCATCGCCCTGGCCGACCGGTGGAGCGACGGGGAGCGGATCGACATCAAGAAGGAGATGGCGGCGCTGACCCAGTTGATCGCCGTCCGCACCATCTTCGGTGTCGACACCGCGGCCGACGCCGAGGCCATCGGCCGGGCCATGGACGTCGCGCAGAAGGAGATCGGCGCCGAATTCAGCGGGATCGGCGCCCTGTTGCCCGACTGGGTGCCCACGCCCGGCCGGGCCCGCATCAAGCGGGCCGCGGCTGTCATCGACGCCGAGGTGGGCCGTGTCGTCGCCCGCCATCGCGGCGGCGACACCGAGCGGCCCGACCTGCTGAGCCGGCTCCTCGCAGCCCAGGACGAGACCGGCACGCACCTCTCGGATCAGGAGATCCGCGACGAGACCGTGACGCTGTACATCGGCGGACACGAGACCACCAGCTCCACCCTCGTCTGGGCCTGGCAGCTGCTCTCCCACAACCCCCGCGTGCGGGACGCACTCGGCGACGAGCTCGACCGGGTCCTCGGCGACCGCGAGCCGGGGTTCGAGGACTACGCCCGGCTGCCGTACACCCAAGCCGTGGTGAAGGAGACGCTCCGGCTCTACCCGACGATCTGGCTCCTGACCGGTGTCGCCCGGGACGGCGCGAGCCTCGGCGGGCGGGCGATCCCGGCCGGCACGCGGGTGTGGTCCAGCCAGTGGGCCACCCATCGGGACGGGCGCTGGTTCGCCGAGCCGGAGGAGTTCCGCCCGGAGCGCTGGGGCGCGGTGGAGGGCGAGCCCGCCCAGGAGATACCGGAGTACGCCTGGTTCCCCTTCGGCGGCGGGCCCCGGGCCTGTCTCGGCACCCGCTTCGCGATGGTCGAGGCCGTCCTGATCCTCGCCGTCCTCGCCCGGCGGTTCCGGCTCGACCTGGACCTCGGGGCGGGGGAGATACGCCCGGTACCGAGCCTGACCCTCCAGCCCGACCGGGACGTCCTCGCCACGGTCCGCGCCCGCCCGTGAGATGGGAGACGATTCCGGTATGAAGATCAGTGCGCGAGGGCTCAACCGGTCCACGCTGGCCCGGCAGTCGCTGCTGCGGCGGGAGCGGCTCGGCGCAGCCGAAGCGGTACGGAAGGCGGTCGCGCTGCAGGCCCAGCAGCCGGCCTCCCCCTACCTCGCGCTGTGGAACCGGACCGCCGGTTTCGACCCCGCCGAGCTGGACGAGGCCTTCGCCCGGGGGACGGTCCTCAAGTCGACGCTCATGCGGGTCACCCTGCACGCCGTCCACGTCGACGACTTCCGTACGTTCCGCGAGGCCGTGCACCCGCTGCTGAGGGGGGCCAGGATCGGCGACGCGCGCTTCGCCGCATCCGGCCTGACCGCCGAGGACGCGGATCGGCTCGTCCCGGAGCTGCTGGCCTTCGCCGACAGGCCACGGACGGGTGCGGAGTACGAGGCGTGGATCCAGGAACGGGCGGGGGCCGCGCCGAAGTCCGGCGCGTGGTGGGCGCTGCGGCACTACACGCCCCTGGTGCACGCGCCCACCGCGCGACCGTGGTCCTTCGGGGAGCGCCCCTGGTACGTGGCGCCCCCCGACCCGCCGGGGCCGGCCGCGCCGGAGGCGTCCGACGCCGCCCTGCGGACGCTCCTCCTGCGCTATCTGGAGGGCTTCGGGCCCGCGTCCGCGCCGGACATGGCGCAGTTCGCTCTGGTCCAACGGGCCCGTGTGAGAAGGGTGCTGGCGACGCTGGCTGACGAGCTCGACCGAGGGGAGGGCCCGGACGGCGAGGAGTTGTTCGACCTGCCGGGCGCGCCCCGCCCGGACGAGGACACCCCCGCCCCGCCACGGCTGATGGCGATGTGGGACAGCACCCTGCTGGCCTACGCCGACCGGTCGCGGATCATCCCGCCCGCCTACCGCGCGGAGGTGATCCGCAGGAACGGAGACGTGCTGCCAACCCTGCTGGTCGACGGCTACGTCGCCGGCGTGTGGCGGCCGACCGACGGGGGTGTCGAGGCGACCGCGTTCCACGACCTGCCGGACGAGGTCTGGGAAGGCCTCTCCGAGGAGGCCCGGGCGTTGACGGCCTTCCTCGCCGACCGCGACCCCCGCGTCTACCGCCGATACGACCACTGGTGGAAGAAGCTCACGGGCGGTGAGGTCCGGCTGCTGCCCGGGGCATGAGGTGCCCGGGCCGACTCCTCAGGTGCGGTCGGGAGCCGGCTTCCCCGTTGAGCGGTCGAGAGCCGTCGTCCTCGCGGCGCGGACGGGAGTCGTCGTCCTCGCGGTGCGGACGGCCCGGACGGCCAGGAAGACGAGGAGGGCGAAGGGGGACAGGAGGACCGTCAGGATCAGGAGGGGACCCATCAGCCAGGGGGAGAGGCCGAGATCGCGGGCCTCGCGGTACATCCACTGACCGATCAGCAGATCCCAGGCGATGATCTGGGCCCAGACCGCGCCCGCGCCCTCGGCCCCGGCCGTGAGCGCACGGAAGGAGTCCAGGTCCGGATCGGTGACCGCCGCCCACAGTTCGGGGAAGGCAGGCAGCGCCAGCGCGAGGTAGACCGCCAGGATCGGGACGACGGTCAGCGGGGAGGCTGCCAGGCGCTCGGTGCCCCGCCAGGCCGGAGCGAAGATCATCAGCAGCCAGATGGGCGCGGCGAGGTAGAAGCTGAGTTCGAAGAGGAAGCCGGTCACGAGGTGGACTCCTGGGTGGTCGAGGTGGTGCGCAGAGAGATCCAGGTCGCCGCGAGCCCGAGCAGGGCGATGGCGGCCGTGGCGGCGAGTGTCGTGCCGTCGGGGTGGAACAGCGGCTGGCCGCGCAGGGCCTGCCAGGTGAGGAGGGCGAGGACCGCCGCGTAGGTGCCCGAGGCCACGAGCGTCAACCGGAGCCGTACGCGGGGGTCGCGCAGTCGGGCGAACCTCGGGGCGAGTGTGACCAGGACGAGCAGCAGAAGCGGGATCAGCTGCAGGGCGTGCATGCCGAAGAAGTGGGCGACGCGCAGATCGCCGCCGGTCGTGGACCAGCCGGTCACGGCCATCGACGGGCCGCCGTCCGGGACGCCGACGCTGTGCGCGCCGACGATCGGCGGGTCGTCCCCCGCGGCCAGCTGCTCGGGGGTGGGCGTCACCATGAGGAAGCCGATCGCCGCGCCCACGAGGGCGATCAGGGAGCCGAGGCGTACGGCCCAGGCGGTGGCGCGGTCCAGGATCCGGGCGCGCAGCAGCAGGACCGCGATGACCAGGGTGGCCAGCCACAGGACGACCACCGTGGCTCCCATGGCCTGGAAGACGGCGGCGTCGAAGGGCGTCTCGTTGTTGAAGTGGCTCCGCCTGCCGCGCACCGCCTGCAGGGTGATCAGCGCGATCTCGACGAGACCGGTGGCTGCGACCACCGTCCCCGCCCACCAGCCGAGCCGGCGGGCACGGGGGAGGAGGGTGAGCATCCAGGCGAGCGTCATGCAGTACGCGACGAACGAGACCGCGAACTTGAGCGGCTTGGCCCATATCGGGGCGCCGAGCAGGACCCGATCGTCGACTATCAGGCCGCCCAGTGCGACGAGCGCGAGTAACGCCATCGACGCGGAGAACCAGACCAGCGGCCGATGCAGCTCGCGGGCCTGCGGAAAGGGTGAGGACATGGGTACCCCCCGTGGGTTGTCCCGAACATTATGGATAGTGGCACTCGCCGCTATCTGATAGCGCCACTATCTATGATGGGTGGGTCGCTCGGCAAGACCGGAGCGAGAACGGGAAGGTGAACGCAGGGTGCGCATCGGAGAGTTGAGTCGCAGGACCGGGGTGTCGGTGCCCACGATCAAGTACTACGTACGGGAAGGGCTGCTTCCGGCAGGGGAGTTGACCAGCCCGAACCAGGCTTCGTACGGGGAGACGCACGAGCGCCGCCTGCGCCTGATCCGGGCGCTCCTGGACATCGGTGGGCTGTCGGTCGCCGCGATCCGTGAGGTCCTGGAGGCGATAGAGGACCGTGATCGCCCGGTGCACAAGGTGCTGGGCGCGGCCGCCGACCGGGTGGTGCCGCGCTACAGCGAGGAGTCGGGCGAGGGGATCGTCGAGGCGCGGGCGGCCGTGGCCGAACTGATCGACCGGCGCGGCTGGCGCACGTACGAGGGCAGTCCGGCGGCGGAGGCGCTCGCGGTCGCGCTCGCGGCGCTGACGGAGGTCGGCCACGAGGGGTTCGCGGAGGTGCTCGACACGTACGCGGCGGCGGCGGAGCGGGTGGCCGAGGCGGACCTGGAGTACGTCGCGCGCACATTGGAGCGGGACGAGCTGGTGGAGGGCGTGGTGGTGGGCACGGTGCTCGGCGACGCGATCTTCACGGCGCTACGGAGGATGGCGCACGTGGACGCGTCGGGGAAGGTGTTCGGCACCGGGCGCTGAGCCGGTGGGGGACGTGCGGGGTGCGGGAGGTGCGGGGTGGGGCGGCCGGGTGGGCACCCCGGCCGTCGGTAGGGCGGTCGGCGTGACCGCCCGGCCCGGGCCGGGCGCTGCCCGGCGTGGTCCATGACGGGCTTCCGGCTCCCGGGCCCGTCGCTGCCCGGGCTGGGCCGTCCCGCTGCCCGTCCCGCCCGGCCGGCCGTCGCCGCCTACTGGCCGTCCCCGCCCGCTGCCCGGTCGCGCCCGCTGGCCGGGCCCGGGCCCTGACGGGCCCCCGCGCGGCCCGGCCCTGGGCCGCGCCTCGCCTCAGCTTTCCTGTTCGCGTTCGACCTGGTCGTTCCAATCGCGCTTGATCGCGCGCCAGGCCTCGTCCGTCTTGCCCAGGCGCCAGTAGCCCGAGATCGACAGGCGCTCGCGCGGCACCTCGCGCTCCAGGCGCAGGTGGCGGCGGAGCTCCTTCACGAAGCCCGCCTCGCCGTGCACAAAGGCGTGGACGTCGCCTGCCGGGAAGTCCAGGCCCTTCACGGCGTCCAGCAGCGCCTCGCCCGCCGGGCGGTCGCCGCGGTGCAGCCAGGTCACCTCGATGCCCGCCGCAGTCGCGAACTTCTGCTCCTCGGTCGCGTCCGCGACCTCCACGAAGGCATGGGCCGTGGAACCCTCCGGCAGCCGCTCCAGAGCCACCGCGATCGCCGGCAGCGCGCTCTCGTCGCCCACCAGCAGGTGCCAGTCCGCCTCCGTGTCCGGGGCGTATCCGCCGCCAGGGCCCAGGAAGCGCATTGTCTCGCCGGCCTGGGCGCGCGCCGCCCACGGGCCGGCCAGGCCCTCGTCGCCGTGGACCACGAAGTCGACGGTCAGCTCGCGGTGGACCGGGTCCCAGTTCCGGACCGTGTACGTCCGCGTCGTGGGCCACTGCTCCCGCGGGTACTCCGCGCGGATCCGCTCCATGTCGAACGGCTCCGGGTAGCTCACGCCCTCCGGCGCGAAGAGCAGCTTCACGTAGTGGTCGGTGTACTCGCCCACCGAGAACGCGTCGAGGCCGTCCCCGCCCAGCACGACCCGCACCATGTGGGGCGTGATCCGCTCCGTGCGCACGACCCGTGCCTCATGGGCCTGCGGTGCCTTGCGCGCCGGCTGCTCTGCCACGACGGTCTCCCTGACTGACTCGCGAACTTAGGTTTGCCTAAGCTAGCATCCCGGGCGCTCGACGGCCCAGAGCACCCGCACCCAGGAGCGAGGCGCTTTCTAGGACCGCTCGCGCTCCAGGACCGGCAGCAGCCGGCCCACCGCGCCGCCGAGACCCCAGCGCTCCACCAGGCCGGCCAGCGCCTCCGGGTCCTTGGCCACGCGAGGCAGCGCCGGGTCGAAGTCGGGCAGGGGTACGTCCCCCGCGACGCGGACGACCGTGGGCGCCACGTCCAGGTACTCCGCCGCCTCCACGATCCCGCGCCGCTTGGCCGGGGTCAGCTTCGACGTACGGTCCACGGCGGCGGCCCGCACACCCGCGAGATCGCCGTACTCCGTGATCAGCTGCGCAGCCGTCTTCTCGCCGATGCCCTTCACCCCGGGCAGCCCGTCGCTGGCGTCGCCGCGCAGCGCCGCGAAGTCGGCGTACTGGTCGGCCCGCACCCCGTACTTCGTACGGATCAGCTCGTCGTCGACCAGGTCGCAGTCGCCGACACCCTTGCGCGGGTACAGCACGCGCACCGCGCGCTCGTCGTCGACCAGCTGGAAGAGGTCCCGGTCGCCCGTGACGATGTCCACCGGGCCCTTCGCCCACCCCGCCAGCGTCCCGATCACGTCGTCCGCCTCGTAGCCGGCGACCCCGACCCGGGCGATGCCCAGCGCGTCCAGGACGTCCTCGATCACGGGCACCTGCGGGGAGAGCGTGTCCGGGATCTCCTCCTCGTCCGGACCCGTCTCCGTCTCCACGGCGACCCGGTGCGCCTTGTACGACGGGATCAGGTCCACCCGCCACTGCGGGCGCCAGTCGGCGTCCATGCAGGCCACCAGGTCGTCCGGGTGATGGTCCTGGACGAGCCGGGTGATGAAGTCCAGCAGCCCGCGCACCGCGTTGACCGGCGTGCCGTCCGGGGCCCGGACCGAGTCCGGCACGCCGAAGTACGCGCGGAAGTAGAGGGAGGCGGTGTCGAGGAGCATCAGGCGTCGCGTCACACCCCGATCATGCCCCACCCCACTGACACCGGCCCCGACGACAGCCCAGACGAGCCCCGACCGGCGAACCGGGCCGTCCTCTGTGACCCCCGTCACCTTCGGGTTTGCCTCCGGGGCCCCAGGGCAGGCGCGGGCCCGGAGCGGACCCGGTACGGGGATTCATCTACGAATCGCCGTACGCCACGGGAGCCGCGGGCCGAACCCGCCCCGCTCCACGGTCCTGCTGCGGGGGTGGAGGGCCGTTCTCGTTCCGACGCGTGAGGTGTATGTGTCCAGGCTCCAGGCCGACCATCTGTACAAGGTGTTCGGCAGACGACCCGACGAGGCCGTCAAGAAGCTCGCGAACGGCGCGGAGCGCGACGAACTCCGTGCCGACGGCACGACGGCGGCGGTGATCGACGCCTCCTTCACCGTCGAGCCCGGCCAGATCTTCGTCGTCATGGGTCTGTCCGGATCGGGCAAGTCCACCCTCCTGCGCATGCTCAACGGCCTGCTGGAGCCCACCGCGGGCCGCGTGCTGTTCGACGGCAAGGACCTCACCGCGCTGAGCCCCCGCGATCTGCGCACCGTGCGGTCCACGAAGATCAGCATGGTCTTCCAGCACTTCGCGCTCTTCCCGCACCGCAGCGTCCTCGAGAACGCCGCCTACGGCCTGGAGGTCCAGGGCGTCCCGCGCGCCGAGCGCGAGACCCGGGCCACCGAGGCCCTGGAGCTGTGCGGGCTCGCCGGCTGGGAGAAGTCCTGGCCCGACGAGCTCTCCGGCGGCATGCAGCAGCGCGTGGGCCTGGCCCGCGCGCTCGCCACCGACGCCGACCTGCTCCTCATGGACGAGTCCTTCAGCGCCCTCGACCCGCTGATCCGCCGCGACATGCAGGACCAGCTCCTCGAACTGCAGAAGCGCCTGAAGAAGACCATCGTCTTCATCACCCACGACCTCAACGAGGCCATGCGCCTCGGCGACCGCATCGCGGTCATGCGCGACGGCCGGATCGTCCAGCTCGGCAGCGCCGAGGACATCCTGGTCCGCCCCGCCAACGACTACGTCGCCTCCTTCATCCAGGACGTCGACCGCTCCCGCGTGCTCACGGCCGCCGCCGTGATGACCGAGGCCGACGCGCCCGGGAAGGCGGACGCCTGCGCCTGCGAGACCGTCGGCCCCGACACCCTCGTCGCCGACCTGTGCGCCGTCAGCGCGCGCGTCCCGCACCCGGTGGCCGTCAAGGACGCCGACGGCACCGTCCTCGGCGTCGTACCGCAGTCCCGCCTGATCGGCTTCATCGGGGACGAGCAGCGCCCGCCCGTCGCCTGCAATGCCGGTACCACCGGTACGAAGGAGGTGGCCGCGCATGCCTAGGCTCCCCCTCGGCCAGTGGGTCGACAGCTCCGTCGACTGGCTCCAGGCCCAGTTCTCCTGGCTCTTCGACGCCATCACCACCGTCGTCACAGGCCTCTACGACGGCATCGACGCCGTCCTCTCCGCGCCCGAGCCCCTGCTCTTCGCCGGCATCCTCGCCGTCGTCGCCTGGTGGCTGCGCGGCCTGCCCGCCGGTGTGCTCGCCTTCGCGGGCTTCGCACTCGTCGACTCCGTCGACCTGTGGGACGACGCCATGGCGACGCTCTCCCTGGTCCTCGTCGCGACACTCGTGACGCTGGTGATCGCGGTCCCGCTCGGCATCTGGGCGGCGCGATCCACGACCGTCAGCGCCGTGCTGCGCCCGGTCCTGGACTTCATGCAGACCATGCCCGCCATGGTCTATCTGATCCCGGGCATCATCTTCTTCGGCGTCGGCGTGGTCCCCGGCATCATCGCCACCATCGTCTTCGCCCTGCCGCCCGGCGTGCGCATGACCGAACTCGGCATCCGCCAGGTCGACGGCGAACTCGTCGAGGCGGCCGAGGCGTTCGGCACCACCCCGCGCAACACGCTGCTGCGCGTGCAGCTGCCGCTCGCCCTGCCGACGATCATGGCAGGCATCAACCAGGTCATCATGCTCGGCCTGTCCATGGTCGTCATCGCCGGCATGGTCGGCGGCGGCGGGCTCGGCGGCGCGGTCTACCGCGCCATCGGCAACGTCGACATCGGTCTCGGCTTCGAGGCCGGCATCTCCATCGTCATCCTGGCCATGTACCTGGACCGGATGACCGGTGCGCTCGGCCGGCAGGTCTCGCCGCTCGGCCGCCGCGCGCTCGCCAAGGCGCGGGCCGCGGTCGCCGCCCGCGCCGGGGCCAAGCTCTGGAACCACCGCCCGCAGCCCGTCACCGCCCTCGTGGGGGTCGTGATCCTGGCGCTCGTCGCGGGCGGCATGGGCTTCCTCGGCGGCGGTACGTCCTCGACGACCGCGGGCGGCAAGGACATCGGCCACGGCAAGAAGATCAACCTCGGTTACATCCCCTGGGACGAGGGAATCGCCTCCACCTTCCTCTGGAAGGAGCTCCTGGAGCGGCGCGGCTACGAGGTCGACGCCAAGCAGCTGGAGGCCGGCGCGCTCTACACCGGCCTGGCGGGCGGCCAGATCGACTTCCAGACCGACTCCTGGCTTCCGGTCACCCACGCCCAGTACTGGGAGAAGTACCAGAACAAGCTGGAGGACCTCGGCTCCTGGTTCGGCCCCACATCCCTGGAGCTGTCCGTGCCGTCCTACATGAAGGACGTCGACTCGCTCGACGACCTCAAGGGCAAGAGCGGCCAGTTCAAGGGACGGATCATCGGCATCGAGCCGAGCGCCGGAATGATGGGCATCCTCAAGGACAAGGTCCTCAAGGAGTACGGCCTGGAGGGCGAGTACAAGGTCGTCGACGGCTCCACGCCCGGCATGCTCGCCGAGCTGAAGCGCGCGTACGACAAGAAGGAACCGGTCGTCGTGACGCTCTGGTCGCCGCACTGGGCCTACTCGACCTACGACCTGAAGAAGCTCAAGGACCCCAAGGGCACCTGGGGCACCGGCGACGGCGTGCACACCCTCGCCCGCAAGGGGTTCTCGGCCGAGAACCCCGAGATCGGCGCCTGGCTGAAGAACTTCGCGCTGACCGAGAAGCAGCTCACGGATCTCGAGGCCGCCATCCAGGAGACCGGCAAGGGCAAGGAGCAGGAGGCCGTCCGCGGCTGGCTGGAGAAGAACCCCGGCCTCGCGGAGAAGCTCGCGCCGCAGTAGGGCCCGCTGGGCTCGATGTCTGATTCCTGACTGCTGTCCGAAAAGGGGTGGTCGCCGAACGTGTTCGGCGACCACCCCTTTTCGCCACGACGCGAAACCCCACGCCAAAGCTGCGTAAGGTTCAGTTAACCGACCAGTACGCAGGCACCGAGGCACGAGGGAGGGAGCCGACATGGACGACAAGGAATCGCTGCGGGTGGGCGCGGCCGTCAAGAAGCGCCGCCGGGCCCTCAAGCTCACCCTGGCCGTCGTGGCCTCGCGCAGCGGTCTGTCCGTGCCCTTCCTCAGCCAGATCGAGAACGAGCGGGCGCGCCCCAGCAAGCGCTCCCTCGAACTCGTCGCCGGCGCCCTGGAGACCTCGGCCGGCGAGCTCCTCGCCGCCGCGGAGGCCGCCCGGACCGTCGACGTCGTCCGGGCCGAGGAGCATCCGCACGCGATGCCCGAGGGCGTACGGTCCCTGGTCCGCGGCCGGCAGCAGTTGCACGCGCTGGAGTTCACCGGTGAGCGGGACGCGGGCCGGGAATTCCAGCACCGCAACGACGAGTTGCTGTTCGTCGCCGACGGCGCCGCCGAGGTCGAGGCCGAGGGCCGGGCGTACCGTCTCGAGCGCGGCGACACGCTCTACCTCTCCGGCGGCGTACGGCACCGGTGGCGCGCCACCGAGCCCGGCACCCGCCTCCTCGTCGTGGCCGTCGCCGAGCACATCGAGGCCGACGACACGTGAGTCCGGCCGTGAGTCCGGCCGTGCGGCGGGTCGTCTCCCTCGTCCCCTCGCTGACCGAGGCGGTCGCCGTCACCGCACCCGGGCTGCTCGTCGGCGCCACCGACTGGTGCAGCCACCCCGCCGACCTCGACGTCGTACGGATCGGGGGCACCAAGAACCCCGACGTCGCCGCGATCACGGCCCTCCGCCCCGACCTCGTGATCGCCAACGAGGAGGAGAACCGCGCCCCGGACCTGGCCGCCCTGCGCGCCGCAGGGGGCGAGGTCCTGGTCACCGAGGTGCGCACGCTCGCCCAGGCCTTCCAGGAGCTGGACCGGGTGCTGCGGGCCTGCGGCGTACCGGACCGGCCGCGCTGGCTGGACGAGGCGGAGGAGGCATGGGCGGCCGTCGACGCGCCGCCGGGCGGGGGGCGTACCGCCGTCGTGCCGATCTGGCGCCGCCCCTGGATGGTCCTCGGCCGTGACACCTTCGCGGGCGACCTGCTGGCCCGCCTCGGCGTCCGCCACCTGTACGCCGACCACCCCGAGCGCTACCCGCGCGTCCCGCTCGACGAACTGCGGGCGGCCGGTGCCGACCTGGTCGTCCTGCCCGACGAGCCGTACCGCTTCACGCGCGACGACGGCCCCGAGGCGTTCCCCGGGACCGCCGCCGCGCTCGTCAGCGGCCGCCATCTCACGTGGTACGGGCCGTCACTGGCCGAGGCGCCACGGGTCCTCGCCCGGGCCCTGCGAGCAGCGCACCGCTGAACAGCCCGCGCAGGGTGTGGAATCCGGCCATCAGCCAGGCCGCGACGAGGAAGACGTACAGCACGATCGCGAGGCCGCTGTAGACGGCGAGACCGGTGTGGTGGGCGAGGCCCTCCGCGCCCGTCACGCAGGTGCCGACGGGGAAGGTGAAGGCCCACCAGGTCATCGCGAAGCCCATGCCGTGCCTGCGGGCCCGCAGCACCATCGCCCCGGCCAGCGCCAGCCACAGCAGGGCGAAGCCCATGACGGGCACGCCGTAGAGGACGGCGAAGGCGGCGAAGCCGTGCGCGTACGGCTCCGGCAGCAGACCGGGGGCGTAGTCGGCGAACTTGTTCGCGGCGGTCGTCGACTGGCCGAGGGGGCCGAGGACCAGGAAGAGCGTC
Organism: Streptomyces sp. NPDC014870; assembly: GCF_043081505.1. NCBI lineage: Bacteria > Bacillati > Actinomycetota > Actinomycetes > Kitasatosporales > Streptomycetaceae > Streptomyces > Streptomyces sp. NPDC014870. The sequence continues at coordinate 261,450 of NZ_JBIBWQ010000007.1, read as the reverse complement.
GGGGTGAGCGCGAGCGGCAGCGGCCCCCCGGTGACCAGCCGGCCGAAGACCAGGGGCAGCATGACCAGGGTCGCCAGCAGGCTGATGCCGAACATGGTGTAGCAGGCGATCAGCAGGGTCTGCTGGGGCTGCCCCGCGGGCAGGTGGGGCAGGAGCAGCGGGCCGACGGCCGCGGAGACCATGGGCGCGACGACGGGCAGCAGCCAGACGGGCGAGGCACCCTCGATCCGGTGGTGGACGACCATCAGGTACGGGATCGTCAGGGCGGCCGCCAGGCCGATCAGCGTACCGGCGGTGAACAGGACGGTGTCGAGGGCGACGGCCGCGGTCGGGCCGATCCAGTCCTGGCCGACGATCAGCGCGCCGGCGCCGACGGCGAGCAGGGCCATCGACAGACAGCCGTAGAACGGGGCCACGGCCGGGTCGAGGAGGTGCTCGCGGGCGCGGTCGCGGTGGTGGATCCAGTGCAGGGCGCGGGCCGTGAGGAGGGTGAGGAGCATCGCGAGGGAGAGCACCCAGATGGCGGCGCAGGCGGTGCGCAGACCGGGGACGTCCACCGGGAGTGTGGCTCCCGCGTTGGCGACGATGGCGGTGCCCATCACCGAGGCGTACCAGTTGGGGCCGAGGTGACGGACCGAGGCCGCCCGTACGCCGGGGGTGGTGGCGAGGGGGGCCGGACGGGAAGGTGCGAGGGTTGCCATGGCTCCACCCTCGTCCGGCGTGGCAGGTCCGACCAGGGATCTTGGCGCTATGACGTCATAAGCTGACTTTATGAGCAACGAGCCTGCCGAGATCCCACCGCTGTCCCACCGGGTCCCCGACCTCGGCGCGCTCGAACTGCTGCTCGCCGTCGCCCGGCACGGGAGCCTGGGGCGGGCGGCCCGCGAGGTGGGGATCACCCAGCCCGCCGCGAGCAGCCGGATCCGCTCGATGGAGCGGCAGCTCGGGGTGGCCCTGGTCGACCGCTCGCCGCGCGGTTCGCGGCTCACGGACGCGGGGGCACTCGTCACGGACTGGGCGCGGCGGATCGTCGAGGCGGCCGAGGCCTTCGACGCGGGGGCGCAGGCGCTGCGGGGGCGGCGGGACTCGCGGCTGCGGGTCGCGGCGTCGATGACGATCGCGGAGTACCTGCTGCCCGGGTGGCTGATCGCGCTGCGCGCGGAGCGGCCGGACACGGCGGTGTCGCTGATGGCGGGGAACTCGGCGGCGGTCGCGGAGCGACTCCTCGGCGACGAGGCGGACCTGGGGTTCGTGGAGGGGCTCGCCGTGCCGGACGGCCTGGACGGGGCGGTCGTCGCCCGGGACCGGCTGGTCGTGGTCGCCGCGCCCTCCCACGCGTGGGCGCGGCGGCGCAGGGCGCTGGACCCGGGCGAGCTGGCGGCGACCCCGCTGATCCTGCGCGAGCGGGGCTCGGGGACCCGGCAGGTTCTCGACTCGGCGCTCTCCGCGCACGGGGGGCTCGCGCAGCCGCTGCTCGAACTCGCCTCCACGACGGCGGTGAAGGCGGCGGCGGTGAGCGGTGCGGGGCCTGCCGTGCTGAGCGAGCTGGCGATCGCGGAGGAGCTGGCCTCGCGGCGGCTTGTGGAGATCCCGGTCGACGGGGTGCTGCTGCGGCGGGATCTTCGTGCGGTGTGGCCTGTGGGGCATCGGCCGACGGGGCCGGCGCGGGACCTTCTGTCGTTGACCCGGGCGGCCCCTGCGGGGTGAGGGGTGGGGGGTTGGCGGGTGCGGCCGGTGGGCGGGTGCGGGTCCGTTGTGGTTGTTCGCGCAGTTCCCCGCGCCCCTGAAGCCCCTGAGGGCCACCGCGCCTGCGCCTCGGGGGCCCTGGAGTCGACCGCCCCGCGCCCGCGTGCCCCCGCCGCCCCTCAGCCTGCCGCTGTGATCAAGCCCTGCATCACCCTCAGGTCCTCGCCCATCTCCGGGTGCCATTGGACGCCCAGGGCCCAGGTCGGGGAGAGTTCGATCGCCTCGATCGTGCCGTCCTCCGCGTACGCGGACGGGGTCAGGTCCCGGCCGAGGCGGTCCACCGCCTGGTGGTGGTAGGTGGGCACCGAGGTCAGTTCCGGGACCAGGGACGCGTAGCGCGTGCCCGGGACCGGCTTCACCGTGTGGCGGCCGATCACGCCGACCGACTCCACATGGCCGTCCAGGTGCTGCACCAGCGTGCCGCCCATGGCCACGTTCAGGAGCTGCATGCCGCGGCAGATGCCCAGCACCGGCGTCCCGGAGGCAAGGGCCGCCTCGATCAGGGCCAGTTCCCAGCTGTCCCTGGCCCGGGCCGGCGGGCCGGTACGGGGGTCGGGCTCGGCCCCGTACCGGACCGGCTCCACATCCGCACCGCCCGCGATCACCAGGCCGTCGAGCCGTGCCACCACCGACGCGGCGGCGGACGGCTCGTCCGGGGGGAGCATCGTCGCGAGGCCGCCGCTCGCCTGCACCAGCCGTGGGTACTGCGCGGGCAGCAGCGCCGCCGGCATGTCCCACACCCCCCAACGGGCCTGGTCCAGATAGGTCGTCACGCCGATGAGCGGCTTGGGCACGGGTACTCCTCCAGATCAGCGAACGGATCAGCGGACGGATGAGGTCAGTCGCGGTCGCGGTCGCGGTCGCGTTCGAGTTCGGCCTCGGCCGCCGCGAGCGCCGCGAACTCCTCCTCCGGCGCCTTGGCGACCAGGTGGTTCCGACTGTAGAACGCGAAGTAGGCGAGGGCGATCACGTACACCCCGAGCGCGATGAACGCCGCGTCCTTGTCCACGAGGAACGTCGCCACCAGCGCGGACAGGGCGAGCACGAACGCCACCGACGAGGTCACGACGCCGCCGGGGGTGCGGTACGGCCGCGCCAGGTCGGGCTCGCGGCGGCGCAGCACGATGTGGGAGAGCGCCATCAGGGCGTACGAGATGGTCGCGCCGAACACGGCGATGTTCAGCATCCGCGCGCCGTCCCCGGTCCCCGCCGCGAGGGCGAAGCCGATCCCGCCGGGGATCAGGAGCCCCAGGTAGGGGGACTTCCGGCGGCTGGTGAGGGAGAGGAAGCGCGGCAGGTAGCCGGCCCGGGAGAGGGCGAAGAGCTGGCGCGAACCGGCGTAGATGAGCGAGAAGAACGAGGCCACGAGGCCCGCGAGCCCCGCGTAGTTGACGAAGCGGCTGAGCGCCGTCGGCTCCCCGTCGCCCTGCAGCGCCACGACCAGCGGGTTGCCCGCCTCCTGGATCGCGGCGGAGCCGCGCGCGCCCGTCGCGGCGACGAAGGTGATCACGGCGAGCAGCACCAGGATGCCCATGGACAGGGCGAGCGCACGGGGCATCGAGCGGACCGGGTCCTTGGCCTCCTCCGCCGCGAGCGGCACGCCCTCGACGCCGAGGAAGAACCACATGCCGAACGGGAACGCCGCCCAGATCCCGAGGAGCCCGTACGGCAGCCAGGAGTTGGCGCCGAACGCGTCCGCGTCGGCCGGGATGTCGTTCAGGCCGTCGACGTGGAAGTCGCTCAGCGCGCCGAGCGCGAAGATGACCAGCGCGGCGACCGCGATCGCCGTGACGATCAGGCTGAAGCGGAGCGCCTCGCCCACGCCCCAGAGGTGGATCCCGATGAAGATCGCGAAGCAGGCGAGGTAGACCGGCCAGCCGGACTCCAGGCCGAACAGGCCGAGGGACTCGACGTAGTCCCCGATGAAGATGGAGATCGCGGCGGGCGCGAGGATGTACTCGATGAGGATCGCGGTGCCGGTGAGGAAGCCGCCCCAGGTGCCGAGCGCCCGGCGTGCGAAGCCGTAGCCGCCGCCGGCGGTCGGCAGGATGGCGGAGAGTTCGGCGAGGGCGAAGACGAGACAGGCGTACATCGCGCCCATCAGGACGGTCGCGATGGCCAGGCCGCCGAAGCCGCCCTTGGAGAGGCCGATGTTCCAGCCGGAGAAGTCGCCGGAGACGACGTAGGCGACGCCGAGTCCGGTCAGCAGCAGCCAGCCGGCGCTGCCCCGGCGCAGGGCCCGGCGTTCGAGGTAGTCGTCCGGTGCCGTCCTGTCTCCTGGTGCCGTCTTTTCCCCGGAGGTGTCTTCGAGCGTCATGGCAGCGTCAGCTCCCGCGTCGGGCCCAATGGAATGGAGCCATACCTTTGCGCCGCACCGGCCGGAACGCAACCCCCGTGCGTTACTTTCGGGTTACGTGAGCGCCCCGGCCGCCCGCCCGCCCCGCCCGCCCCGTCGCCCGCACGCCCCGGCCGTCGCCCCCTGCCTCAGGTCAGGAAGCCCCGCAGCAGCGCCGCCGTGCCGCCGCAGTGCTCGCGCATGACCTCGCGGGCCGCGTCCGCGTCGCCGTCGAGGACGGCCTCCACCAGGGCGGTGTGCTGGTGCTGGGAGTGCTCCAGGTTCCGTACGAGCAGCGGGATGCAGTCCAGAAGGTCGTTCACCGTGGCCCGTACGGCCGCGTACTGCGCCGTCAGCGTCGGGGAGCCCGAGAGCTCGGCCAGCGTGAGGTGGAGCAGGGTGTCCTGGCGGCGGTAGTCGTCCAGCGGGGCGTCGTGCGTGGCCGCAAGGGCCGTGCGGAGCCGCTCGGCGCCCTCGTCGTCCAGCCCGTGCGCCGCGCACAGCCCCGCCGCGCCCACCTCAAGGACCTCCCGGAACCGCAGCGTGTCCTCGACGTCGACGGCGGCGATCCGGCGCCGCAGCTCGTCCTCGTCCGCCGTCTGCGGCCGGTGCAGCACAAACGTTCCGCCGTACCGCCCACGCCGGCTCTCGACCAGGCCCTGCTCCTGGAGCACCTTCAGGACCTCGCGCAGGGTGACCCGGCTGATCCCCATCCGGTCCGCCAGCTCCCGCTCGGCGGGCAGCCGTTCGCCGCCGGGCACCAGCCCGAGCCGCACGACCTGGAGGATCTGCTCCAGGGCCTCCTCGAAACCGTTGCCCGCCCGGACCGGCCGCAGCACGGGCGTCAGCCGGTCCGCCTGCGGGGCGGGAGTCGCACTCGTATCGCTCGTGTCACTCGTACTGGACTCGCTCGTATCACTCGAACTGGACACGTTCCCGTTTCCCCTTCCCAAGCAATGGTCTTCGGCAATACCTTATGGCTTCCGGCTGACCCAAGGAGGAGTAATCCCGTGGCAGACCGCAAAGCCCCGCTCTCCGTCGAGGAGCTCCGCGCCCTCGTCGCGAGCGGTGAGATCGACACGGTCGTCCTGGCCTTCCCCGACATGCAGGGACGGCTCCAGGGCAAGCGGTTCGCCGCACCGTTCTTCCTCGACGAGGTCCTCGACCACGGAACCGAGGGCTGTAACTATCTCCTGGCCGTCGACACCGAGATGAACACGGTCGACGGATACGCGATGTCCTCCTGGGACCGCGGCTACGGCGACTTCGCCATGCGCCCCGACCTCGACACCCTGCGCCGCGTGCCCTGGAACGCGGGCACGGCCATGCTCGTCGCCGACCTGGCCTGGAACGACGGCTCGCCCGTCGTCGCCGCGCCCCGCCAGATCCTCCGCCGCCAGCTCGAGCGGCTCGCCGAGCACGGCTACACCGCGCACGTCGGCACGGAGCTGGAGTTCATCGTCTTCAAGGACACCTACGAACAGGCCTGGGACGCGAACTACCGGGGCCTGACCCCGGTCAACCAGTACAACGTCGACTACTCGATCCTCGGCACCGGCCGCGTCGAGCCCCTCCTGCGGCGGATCCGCAACGAGATGGCGGGCGCCGGACTGACCGTCGAGTCCGCCAAGGGCGAGTGCAACCCCGGCCAGCACGAGATCGCCTTCAAGTACGACGAGGCCCTCGTCACCTGCGACCAGCACGCCGTCTACAAGACCGGCGCCAAGGAGATCGCCGCCCAGGAAGGCGTCTCGCTCACCTTCATGGCGAAGTACAACGAGCGCGAGGGCAACTCCTGCCACATCCACCTCTCCCTCCAGGACGCCGACGGCACCAACGTCATGGCCGGCGACGGGCCCGCCGGGATGTCGGAGGTCATGCGGCACTTCCTCGCCGGACAGCTCGCTGCCCTGCGCGACTTCTCCCTCCTCTACGCCCCCAACATCAACTCCTACAAGCGGTTCCAGCCCGGCTCCTTCGCCCCCACCGCCGTCGCCTGGGGCGTCGACAACCGCACCTGTTCCCTGCGCGTCGTCGGCCACGGCCGCTCGACGCGCTTCGAGAACCGGCTCCCCGGCGGAGACGTCAACCCGCACCTCGCCGTCGCCGGGCTGATCGCCGCCGGCCTGTACGGCATCGAGCAGAAGCTCGAACTCCCCGCCGCCTGCGACGGGAACGCCTACACCGGCGACTACGCCCACGTCCCCACCACCCTGCGCGAGGCCGCCGAGCTCTGGGAGACCAGCCCCATCGCCAAGGCCGCCTTCGGCGACGAGGTCGTCGCGCACTACCGCAACATGGCCCGCGTCGAACTGGACGCGTACGACGCCGCGGTGACCGACTGGGAGCTGCGCCGCTCCTTCGAACGCATGTGAGGAACGAGTTGCTTCAGGAACTCCAGGTACTCAACCCGGCGACCGAGGAGGTCGTCGCCACCGTCCCCGCCGCCACCAGGCAGGACGTCGACGCCGCCGTCGCACGGGCGACCGAGGCCCAGCGCGGCTGGGCCGCCGCCGCCCCCGCCGACCGGGCCAGGCTGCTGCGCCGCTTCGCCGCCGTCGTCGACGCCCACACCGAGGAGCTCGCCCTCCTCGAAGTCCGCGAGGCAGGACACACCCTCGGCAACGCCCGCTGGGAGGCGGGCAACGTCCGCGACCTGCTCGACTACGCGGCCGGGGGAGTCGAGCGGCTGAACGGCCGGCAGATCCCGGTCGCCGGCGGCCTCGACGTCACCATCCTCGAACCCCTCGGCGTCGTCGGCGTGATCGCGCCCTGGAACTTCCCCATGCCGATCGCCGCCTGGGCCACCGCCCCCGCCCTCGCGGCCGGCAACGCGGTGATCCTCAAGCCCGCCGAGACCACCCCGCTCACCGCGCTCCGCCTCGCCGAACTCGCCCTGGAGGCCGGACTTCCCGAAGGCCTCTTCCAGGTCCTGCCCGGCGAGGGAGCCGTCGCCGGCGACGCGCTCGTCACCCACCCCGGAGTCGCCAAGATCGTCTTCACCGGCTCCACCCGGGTCGGCAAGAGCATCATGGCCAAGTGCGCCGACCAGGTGAAGCGCCTCACGCTCGAACTCGGCGGCAAGAGCCCGAACATCGTCTTCGCCGACGCGGACGTCGAGGCGGCGGCAGCCGCGGCGCCGATGTCCTTCCTCGACAACAGCGGCCAGGACTGCTGCGCCCGCACCCGGATCCTCGTCCAGCGCTCCGTGTACGACCGCTTCCTGGAGCTGCTCACGCCCGCGATCGAGGAGATCGTCGTCGGCGACCCGGCCGACGAGAAGACCCAGATGGGCCCGCTGATCTCGCGGGCGCAGCTGGAGCGCGTACGGGCCTACGTTCCCGACACCCTCCCCGGCATCCGCGGCAAGGCCCCCGAGGGCCCCGGCTTCTGGTTCCCGCCGACCGTCCTCACCGACATCGCCGAGGACGCGCCCTGCGCCGTCGAGGAGGTCTTCGGACCGGTCGCCGTCGTCCTGCCCTTCGAGGACGAGGCGGACGCCGTACGGCTCGCCAACGCCACCGAGTACGGCCTGTCCGGCTCGATCTGGACCCGGGACGTCGGCCGTGCCCTGCGCGTCTCGCGCGCCGTCAGGGCCGGCAACCTCTCCGTCAACTCCCACTCCAGCGTCCGCTACTGGACCCCCTTCGGCGGCTACCGGCAGTCCGGCCTCGGCCGGGAACTGGGCCCCGACGCACTGACCGCCTTCACCGAGACCAAGAACGTCTTCATCAGCACGGAAGCCACGGAGGCCTGAACCGCATGAGCACCGAAGAGATCGTCTGCCGCCGCCTCGTCGGCCGCACCGCCGTCATCACCGGCGCCGGCAGCGGCATCGGCCTGGCCACCGCCCGCCGCCTCGCCTCCGAGGGCGCCAACGTCGTCTGCGGCGACATCGACGAGACGGCCGGCAAGGCGGCGGCCGAGGAGGTCGGCGGCACCTTCGTCCGCGTCGACGTGACCGACCCCGAGGAGGTCGAGGCGCTCTTCAAGACCGCCTTCGACACCTACGGCTCCGTCGACATCGCCTTCAACAACGCGGGCATCTCGCCGCCCGACGACGACTCGATCCTGGAGACCGGCCTGGAGGCCTGGAAGCGGGTCCAGGACGTCAACCTCACCTCGGTGTACCTGTGCTGCAAGGCCGCCCTGCCCTACATGCGGCGGCAGGGCCGGGGCTCCATCATCAACACCGCCTCCTTCGTCGCCATCATGGGCGCGGCCACCAGCCAGATCTCGTACACCGCCTCCAAGGGCGGCGTGCTGGCCATGTCCCGTGAACTGGGCGTCCAGTTCGCGCGCGAGGGCATCCGCGTCAACGCGCTCTGCCCCGGACCGGTCAACACCCCGCTGCTGCAGGAGCTGTTCGCCAAGGACCCGGAGCGGGCCGCGCGCCGGATCGTGCACATCCCCGTCGGCCGGTTCGCCGAGGCAGAGGAGATCGCCGCCGCCGTGGCCTTCCTCGCCAGCGACGACTCGTCCTTCGTCAACGCCACCGACTTCCTCGTGGACGGCGGCATTTCGGGCGCGTACGTGACCCCGCTGTAGCGGCCGAAGTCCGGGCCCTAGTCTGGTGGGATGAGCATGACGACCCCTCCCGGCTGGTACCCGGACTCCTCCGTGCCCGGCGTCGAACGCTGGTGGGACGGGACGAACTGGACCGCGCACACCCGCCAGGCGCAGACCGCGGCCACCGTCTTCGCCCCGGCGACGGCCCCGGCACCGGTACCGCCCGTACGCAACGGCCGGAACCGGGCCGCCCTCCTGGCCGCCGTCGCGGTGGCCGTGGTCGCGGCGGTCGTCGCCGGCGTCCTCGTGCTCGGCGGCGACGACGAGGAGAACCCGCCGTCGGCGGGCCCGACGGCGGTCACGGACACCCCCACCGCCCCCACCTCCTCGGCGAGCGAAGAACCCGTCGGCGAAGAGGAGGAGAAGCCCACCCGGGTCGACGACCAGCTCAACGGCATCACCCTGCCCGTCCTCAAGGGCTGGGAGAAGCCGGAGTACTACTCGGGACCGGCGCCGACCGTCACGACCGCCGGCACCTACCCGTGCCCCAGTGGCTCCAAGGAGTGCCGCCACGGCACGGTGTCCTCGCACGCGGTCTCGCGCACCGACGCCGCGACCCCCGAGGCCATCGCCAAGGAGGACGTCGCCGCCGCCGCCAAGGAGACCTACGAGGAGGACATCCTCGGCAGCCTTCCCTACGGCAGGATGATCTCCTACAAGGTGATCGCCGCCCGCCCCACCGCCGTCGCCGGCCGCACCGGCTACCTGGTCCGCTGGCAGGTCACCACAGACAAGGGCCCCGGCGGGTACGTCCAGTCCCTCGCCTTCCCCTCCCCGGCGGGCAGCGAGTCCCCGGTCGTCGTCCGCTTCGTCTTCGACGCGGGCCCGGAAGGCCCCTCGCTCGCCGTGATGGACGAGATCGCGCGCGGCATCCGTCCCATCGGCAGCGACACCAACGGGGGAGTGGGCAGCTCGATCACCCCCGGGAGCTGACGGTCTCCGCACGCCCGGGAGCTGACGGTCTCCGCAGGCCCGGGGGGACGGACGGTCTCCGCAGGCCCGGGGGGACGGACGGTCCGGTCGGGCGGAGGCTAGGGCCTGTCCGGCGGATCATGACCGGGGCCGCCACGCCTGGCACGGCGCCTCGCCGCGTTGCCGAAACGCCCCGATAGCTCCGCTATCGAGACGCTCCGGCGCCTTGCGATGCACCGCACCAGACGCCGCGTCCTAGCCGGCCCTGATCCGCCGGACAGACCCTAGAGGAACGTGCGGCCCTCGCCCCGGTACGTCGGGACCGTGGCCGTGACCCGGTCGCCCTCGACCAGCTGGAGGCTGTCGAACCGCTCGCACAACTCCCCGGCCTTCGCGTGCCGGAACCACACCTTGTCCCCCATGAGGAGATCGTCCGCCGCCGAGCCGAGCAGCGGGGTCTGCACCTCGCCGGGGCCCTCCTGCGGGTCGTAGCGCAGCCCCTCCGGGAGGTACGGGACGGGCAGCCGGTCCATGCCCGCGGCGCCCGAGGCCGGGTAGCCGCCCCCGAGCACGGTTACCACGCCGACGCCCGGGCGGCGCACGACCGGCTGGGCGAAGAGGGCCGCCGGACGGCCGGTGAAGGACGTGTAGTTGTCGAAGAGCCGCGGCACGTAGAGCCCCGAACCCGCGGCGATCTCGGTCACCGCCTCCTCGGCCGCCGTGTGCTGCACACTGCCCGTACCCCCGCCGTTGACGAACTCCAGGTCCGGCGCGACCGCCCGTACCGCACGGACCACGGCGGCCCGCCGGGCCGCCAGCTCCCGGCGGGCCGCCGCCTGCATCAGCCGTATCGCCCGCGACCGCAGCGGCCGCCCGGCCACCGCGTCCCCGACCCCGGCGACATGCCCCTCGTACGCCATGATCCCGACCAGCCGGAACCCGGGGCGGCGGGCGATCGAGCGGGCCAGCTCGGCGAGCTGGGCGGGCTCCCGCAGCGGGGAGCGCAGCGCGCCTATCCGCACCTTGCCGCCGAGCGTCCGCAGCGACGTGTCCAGCTCCAGGCAGACCCGGATCTCCTCGCCACCGCCCGCGCGGGCCGCGTCGATCAGCTCCAGCTGCGCCGGGTCGTCGACCATCACGGTCACCGCGGCGGCGAGCTTCGCGTCGCTCGCCAGCTCGCCGAACGCGGTGCGATCGGCGGACGGATAGGCCAGGAGCACGTCCTCGAACCCGGCACGGGCCAGCCAGAGCGACTCGTCGAGCGTGAACGACATGATTCCCGCGAAGCCCTCGCGCGCCAGCACCCGCTCCAGGAGCGCCCGGCACCGCACCGACTTGCTCGCCACCCGGATCGGCTTGCCCCCGGCCCGCCGGACGAGGTCGTCGGCGTTGGCGTCGAAGGCCTCCAGGTCGACGATGGCGACGGGCGCGTCGAGATGGGCGGTGGCCCGGTCGTACCGGGCCCGGTCGGCGGCGCGGGGAGTCATGGCCCGAGCTTGCCAGACGGGTTTACGGGTGGGTAGCCCCTGAGTTCCCGTGGTCGGGGGAACAGCCCGTAGAGTGGCGGGCATTGCGAGGGCGGCACAACAAGGAACGACCAGGGGGCGGGCATGAGCACGGACGCGCACCGCCCTGCCTCCTCGCGCATCACCGACGCCCTGCTGCCGCCCGAGGAACCGACCGGCCGCGCCGGGGAGAACGCCCCCACCGCCGCGCCGGACACCGCCGCGAGCCGCCCGGCCGTCCCTCCGAGGCCGACACACCCTCCGACGGACACCCGCCCGCCCTCGGCCCCGGCGTCGACCCCGCGCCCGGCGACCGCCCCGCACACCGCTCCCGACGCGGCAGGCGCTCGGCGCGTCGTACCGCCCCGTCCGGCGAGCGCCCCGCGCCAAGGTCCCGACCCCGTCGTCGGCCCGGCTGGCGCCCCGCCGCGCCCCGCGACCGCTCCGCGCGCCCCCGGCGACGTGCCGGCCGTCGAGACCACCACGCGCCTCCGCCCGATACGCGAAGCCACCCCCGGCACCACCGCGTCCGGCGCGGCCATCGCCCCCGTGCCCTGCCCCGCACCCGCCCCCGGCGCGCCCATCACGCCCGGGCCCCGCACCGCGCCGGGCACCGCACCCCGCACCGCACCCATGACCCCGCCCGCCACGGGCGCTGCCGCCGTCGCCCCGCCCCCGCGCGCGCAGACCTACGGGACGTACGGCGCCTACCGGGCCTTCACCGCACCGCCCGAGACACCCGTCGAGACCACCACCCGTCTGCGGCCCATCCGCGAGCGACGCGTCGGTCGGGTCGTCGCGGCCGGGGCCTGCCTCGTCCTCGGCGTCGGCCTCGTCGGCGGCGCCCTCGCCGGAGCCGTCCTCGCCGCCACCGACGCCGGCGCGCCCGCCGAGCCCGTCGGCTACACCGAGGCGGCCACCCTCTGGCACAGCGTCCCCGTCGACACGCTCTTCCCCCGCACCCTCGCCGGTCCCGGCAAGGGCCCCGGCGCCGCCGACCGCACCTGGACCCGCGTCGTCGTCGCGCCCGACACCCCCTGCACGGCGGCCGCGCTGCCCGCGAGCGTGCTCACCACGCTCCGCCCCCTCGGCTGCGACCGCGTCCTGCGCGCCACCTACACCGACGCGACCGCCTCCAGCGTCATCACCGTCGGCCTCGTCTTCACCCAGGCCGATCCCACCACCACCCGTACGCTCGCGACCCGCTCCGCCGCCGCGCTCGCCGCCGACGTACCGCCCGCGCTCGCCGGCCCCGGCACCGTGGCCGCCCGCTTCGGCCCCGCGCAGCGCGCCAGTTGGTCCACCCACGCCCTCACCGACCTGCCCGTCGTCGTCACCGCCGTCTCCGGCTTCGCCGACGGCCGCGCCGTCGCCGCCCCCGAATCCGCCGCACGGGCCATGGCCGAACGCCAGACCAGCCCCGCCGCCCAGGCCGGCCTCGGCCACGAGGCCAAGGGCGTCGCCGACCAGATCGAACGCGCCCTGCGCGCCTCGGTCGCCACGGCAGCGAAGGACGCCGACACGTGAACCGGACCCTCCGCAACCCCCGCGCCCTCGCCGCGCTCCTCGCCGCCGCCTTCGCCGTGCTCCCCGCCACCACCGCACCGGCCTACGCGGACACCATCCGCGCCCGCCAGTGGGGGCTCGAAGCCATGCACACCACCGAGGCCTGGCGCACCACCAAGGGCGAGGGCATCACCGTCGCCGTGCTCGACACCGGTGTCGACGCCCAGCACCCCGACCTCGTCGGCTCCGTCCTCCCCGGCAAGGACCTCGTCGGCTTCGGCGCCGAGCGCGGCGACCGCGCGTGGGCCCGCCACGGCACCGCCATGGCCGGCATCATCGCCGGGCACGGCCACGGCGCCGGCCGTCAGGACGGCGTCCTCGGCATCGCGCCCAAGGCCGAGATCCTGCCCGTCCGCGTCATCCTCGAAGGTGCCGACAAGTCCCGCGACAAGGCCCGCAAGACCCGCGGCACCGCCCTCGCCGAAGGAATCCGCTGGGCCGTCGACCACGGCGCCGACGTCATCAACCTCTCCCTCGGCGACGACTCCAAGTCCGCCCACCCGGACGCCGGCGAGGACGCCGCCGTCCAGTACGCCCTCTCCAAGGGAGTCTCCGTCGTCGCCTCGGCCGGCAACGGCGGCGAGAAGGGTGACCACATCTCCTACCCCGCCGCCTACCCCGGCGTCGTCGCCGTCACCGCCGTCGACCGCTGGGGCACCCGCGCCTCGTTCTCCACCAGCCGCTGGTACGCCACCGTCAGCGCACCCGGCCTCGACATCGTCATCGCCGACCCGGACCGCCGCTACTACTCCGGCTGGGGCACCAGCGCGGCCGCCGCCTTCGTCTCCGGCGCCGTCGCCCTCGTCAGGTCCGCCCACCCCGACCTGAGCCCGGCCCAGGTCAAGCAGCTCCTCATCGACACCGCCCGCAACCGGCCCAAGGGCGGCCGCAGCGACGAGAAGGGCTACGGCACCGTCGACCCGGCCGCCGCCATCGAGGCCGGCCTCCGGCTCAAGGCCGCCGACCCCAAGAACGCCGCCGCCGGCTACCGCGGCCGCTTCTTCGGCCCCGGCCCGCAGCCGCCCGCCGAGGACGACGGCAAGCCGATCGGCCTGCTCGCACCGGCCGCCGGCGGCCTCGGCGCCGTCCTGCTCGCCGCCGCGGTCGTCCTGTGGCGCGGCGGCCGCGCCACCGGGCCCCGCCCTCCGCGCTGACCGCCCCGCCCCGGCGGTTAGGCTCGGTACGTGGCGCTCAAGAACATCCCTGACCCCGGTTTCTCCGACGACGACGGCACCGCCGACCCGCGGCTCGCCGAGGCCCTCGCGGCCTGGGCGACGGACAGAACCGCCCACGGCCCGGTGCTCGCGGCACTGAAGGAGGCGCGGCTGCTCGTCCCCGTCGTCGCCGTCCTCGGCGAGGTCGAGGAGGACCCCGAGACGGGGCTGCGCCGCGAGAAGACCAGCGACATGGCCGTGCCCACGCTCACCGCCGGAGACCGCCGCGCGCTCCCCGCGTTCACCTCGATCGCCTCGCTCGCGCTCTGGGACCCCGAGGCCCGGCCGGTGGCCGTCCCCCTGCACCAGGCCCTCCAGGCCGCCGCGCACGAGAAGGCCGACACCCTCGTCCTCGACCTCGCGGGCCCCGTCCCCTACCAGCTGACCGGCCCCGCGCTGCTCGCCCTCGCCGAGGGCCGCACCAGCCTGGACCCGCTGGACGACCCGGCGGTACGGGAAGCGGTGCGGAACGCGGTTGCCGCCGAGCCCGCCGTCCTGCGGGCCCACCTCGGCCCCGGCACCGCCGACGGCACCCTCGCCCTCGTCCTCGCCGAGGACGCCGCCCCGGCGGAGGCGGCCCAGCGGGTGGCCCGTGGCCTCGCCGCCGACGAAACACTGAGGGCCCGCCTGGTGCGCGGCCTCGACCTGGCACTCCTGCCGGCCTCGGCCACGCCTCCGGGCGAGCCCTTTTACGTACGGAACTGAAAAGGGGGTACGGGAGCACCCCGTACCCCCGATCGAATCGGCGCAGCCGCTAGCCGTACACCGGCCCCGTGGCTGCCATCTTCCGGGGGACGACCCCCGTACCCCCGATCGATTCGGCGCAGCCGCTAGCCGTACACCGGCCCCGTGTACTTCTCGCCCGGGCCCTGGCCCGGCTCGTCGGGGACGATCGACGCCTCGCGGAAGGCCAGCTGCAGGGACTTCAGGCCGTCCCGCAGCGGCGCCGCGTGGAAGGAGCTGATCTCCGTCGCGCCGGCGTCGAGGAGGCCGGCCAGGGCGTGGACCAGCTTGCGGGCCTCGTCGAGGTCCTTGTGCTTCTCGCCGTCCTCGGTGAGTCCGAGCTTCACCGCGGCGGCGCTCATCAGGTTCACCGCGACGGTCACGATGACCTCCACCGCGGGGACCTCCGCGATGTCACGGGTCATCTCGTCGAAGTCGGGGGACTCGTTCTGGGGCGTCTCGCTCATGCCTCACACGATAAGCGGACCGGGCCGCCCGCCCGGCGCCGCCGTCCCCGTTCGCGTACCGGGACGGGTCCTGCTAACCTGGTGTAACGACCGGCCGGACACCTGTGTGCCCGGCCCACAAGTGGAGGCTCCGATCTCCCACCTGGCTGCCCTCGCGGGCGGCGGGTCACCGGTCAGGCGGCGCCCATCGTTCCGTACGGACGATGGAGCCGCCCGATGTGCGCCCCGCGGTTGACCGCGGCGGTGCTCCGGTATTTCCGTGGAGCCCCGCCTGTGTCCCGTCCGGGGCATTTTTCATGTACCGGCGCGGTTGGTCTACTGAACAGACATACGTGTCCGTCCGCCAGGCGGTCACGTGGTGCTACTTAGGAGGATCCATCAGCGCCGAGCCCCGCATCAACGACCGGATTCGCGTTCCCGAGGTGCGACTTGTCGGTCCCAGCGGCGAGCAGGTCGGGATTGTTCCGCTTGCCAAGGCCCTTGAGCTTGCTCAGGAGTACGACCTCGACCTGGTCGAGGTGGCGGCGAACGCCCGTCCGCCCGTCTGCAAGCTCATGGACTACGGGAAGTTCAAGTACGAGTCGGCCATGAAGGCCCGTGAGGCGCGCAAGAACCAGGCGCACACGGTCATCAAGGAGATGAAGCTCCGGCCGAAGATCGACCCGCACGACTACGACACCAAGAAGGGTCACGTCGTTCGGTTCCTCAAGCAGGGTGACAAGGTCAAGATCACGATCATGTTCCGTGGTCGCGAGCAGTCCCGCCCCGAGCTTGGCTTCCGGCTGCTCCAGCGGCTGGCATCGGACGTCGAGGAGCTTGGCTTCATCGAGTCCAACCCCAAGCAGGACGGCCGGAACATGATCATGGTTCTTGGCCCGCACAAGAAGAAGACCGAGGCCATGGCCGAGGCGCGTGAGGCTCAGGCCGCGCGCAAGGCGGAACGTCAGGGCGGTTCGTCCGACGAGACCGCTGCGGCTCCGGCCACGGAGGCTTCGGCCGAGGCTCCCGCCGAGGCCGAGAACCCCGAGGCGTGACCCGAGGGGCTGCCATCCAGGCAGCCCCGGGCCTCGCCCGGAACCACCACACCAAGAACTGACGCTCCCGGCTGACCGGTGCCCGCACCGGGGGGAGCGCCACTGACGAGGAGATAACGGCGCGATGCCGAAGAACAAGACGCACTCCGGTGCCAAGAAGCGCTTCAAGATCACCGGCTCCGGCAAGGTGCTGCGCGAGCGCGCCGGCAAGCGCCACCTGCTCGAGCACAAGTCGTCCAAGCTGACGCGTCGCCTCACCGGCAACGCGGAGATGGCCCCGGGCGACGCGGCCAAGATCAAGAAGATGCTGGGCATCTGATCTTGATCGTCCGCCCTCGGCGACGAGGGCATCCGGCCAAGACCGGGACCCATCCGTTTTCCGGGTCGTGTGAGTACCCCCACGGCCCCGCTACAAGGAGTTAAGAAGTGGCACGCGTCAAGCGGGCAGTCAACGCCCACAAGAAGCGCCGGGCGATCCTCGAGGCGGCCTCCGGCTACCGCGGTCAGCGTTCGCGCCTGTACCGCAAGGCCAAGGAGCAGGTCACCCACTCGCTGGTCTACAACTACAACGACCGCAAGAAGCGCAAGGGCGACTTCCGTCAGCTGTGGATCCAGCGCATCAACGCCGCTGCCCGCGCCAACGGCATGACGTACAACCGCCTCATCCAGGGTCTGAAGGCCGCCAACATCGAGGTGGACCGCAAGATCCTCGCCGAGCTGGCCGTCAACGACTCGAACGCGTTCGCCGCGCTCGTCGAGGTCGCGCAGAAGGCCCTTCCGGCCGACGTCAACGCCCCGAAGGCCGCTGCCTGATCTCCAGGCCGCAGATCTTCTGCACCGGACCCGCAGGCCTTCGGGCCTGCGGGTCCGGTCGTGTTCGGAGCCATGCGCCGGCCATGAGCCCGACCGGGCTCCGACCCGCCGGGCCCCGCGCCCCGACCGCCCGGATCCCGATCCCCGCCCGGATCCCGATCCCCGCCCGGATCCCGATCCCCGCCCGGACCCCGATCACCCCGCCCGGACCGCCGAAAAGAGCCACCGACCCCATGGGTACCCCCGAGCTGATCTCCCCGCGTTCGCCGCGTGTCGTCGCCGCCAGGCGGCTCGCCAAGCGCAACTTCCGGGGCAAGGACCGCCTCTTCATCGCCGAGGGCCCGCAGGCCGTCCGCGAGGCCGTCGAGCACCGCAGCGGCTCCGGCGAGCCCACCCTCGTCGAGCTCTTCACCACCGTCGAGGCGGCCGAGCGGTACGACGGGATCGTCGAGGCCGCCCGCGCGGCCGGAGCCCGGGTCCACTACGCCGACGCCGCCGTCCTCGCCGAGGTCTCCCAGACCGTCACCCCGCAGGGGCTCGTCGGGGTCTGCCGCTTCCTCGACTCCCCGTTCGAGGAGGTCCTCGCGGCCAGGCCCAAACTGGTCGCCGTCCTCGCCCACGTGCGCGACCCCGGGAACGCCGGCACCGTGCTGCGCTGCGCCGACGCGGCCGGCGCCGACGCCGTCGTCCTCACCGACGCCTCCGTGGACCTCTACAACCCCAAGTCCGTCCGCGCCTCCGTCGGCTCCCTCTTCCACCTCCCGGTCGTCGTCGGCGTCCCGGTCGAGCAGGCCGTCGCCGGCCTGAAGAGCGTGGGCGTACGGATCCTCGCCGCCGACGGCGCCGGGCAGGACGACCTCGACGACGAGCTGGACGCGGGCACCATGGGCGGGCCCACCGCCTGGGTCTTCGGCAACGAGGCATGGGGGCTTCCCGAGGAGACCCGCGCCCTCGCGGACGCCGTGGTGCGCGTGCCGATCCACGGCAAGGCCGAGAGCCTGAACCTCGCGACGGCGGCCGCCGTGTGCCTGTACGCCTCCGCGCGAGCCCAGCGCCCCCGAACCTCCCGCTGAGGGGCTCCAAAGCGCCACCCGCACCTAGTAGGGTGACGAACTCGGGGGCCCACTGCGGTACACGGAGGGGTGGGGAACGGGGATGACGGTCGGCACGGACAGTCCCGCACAGGCACGGAGCGCCGCGCCGGATGCCCCGGAGGGCCCGGACGGACACTCCCTCGCGGCGCCGGGCGGCCACGGCGTCGACCCCGACGAGCTGCCCGACGGTCTCGTCGTCGCCGACGCCACCGGGCACGTCGTCTGCTTCAACGCGGCCGCCGCCCGCATCACCTCCGTACCCCCCGGCGAGGCCCTCGGCCTCCCGCTCGACCAGGCCCTGCCGCTGGAGGACCTCAAGGGCCGCCGCTGGTGGACCCTCACCGACCCGTACGGCGGCCTCGCCACCCGGCGAGGCCAGCCCGAGCGCAACCTGCTCCTGCCGGGCGGCCGCGAGGTCCTCGTCTCCGCCCGCTACGTCCGCGAGCACCCCACCGGGCCCGTCCGGCGCGTCGTCGTCTCGCTGCGCGGCACCGAGGCCAGGCGCCGTACCGAACGCAGCCACGCCGAGCTCATCGCCACCGTCGCCCACGAACTGCGCTCCCCGCTGACCTCCGTCAAGGGCTTCACCGCGACCCTGCTCGCCAAGTGGGAGCGGTTCACCGACGACCAGAAGCGGCTGATGCTGGAGACCGTCGACGCCGACGCCAACCGCGTCACCCGGCTCATCGCCGAACTCCTCGACATCTCCCGGATCGACTCAGGACGCCTTGAGGTGCGCCGCCAGCCCGTCGACATCGCCGCCGCCGTCGGCCGGCACATCCAGGCCCACACCACCGGGGGCCAGTCCCCCGACCGCTTCTTCGTCCGCGTCCGGGCCCAGCTGCCCGACCTGTGGGCCGACCCCGACAAGGTCGACCAGGTCCTCGGCAACCTCCTGGAAAATGCGGTGCGCCACGGCGAGGGAACCGTCACCATCGAAGTGGCACCCACCAGCGACACCCCCGACGGAGAGAAGGGAACGGCGGTCACCGTGAGCGACGAAGGCCCCGGCATCCCCGAAGAGTCGATGGGCCGTGTCTTCACCCGCTTCTGGCGGGGGAGCAAGCGTGGTGGCACCGGACTCGGCCTCTACATCGTCAAGGGCATCGTCGAGGCCCACGGCGGAACGATCACCGTCGGACGCGGCCCCCGCGGCGGCGCCGAGTTCCGATTTATTTTGCCCGTCGGTGCCCCGGCCTATCTCGCCTGACGAGATCTCGAGCCGCCCGGGCCGCCCACGGGCACATTCGCGTCCCCGCGCCCCGTTAGACTCGACCTTTGGCACGTTTGCGCCCTTGACGTCGAGCGGGGCCGCGCCCAAGCCAGCCAAACGGAAGCACGGGAAGAGATGTCCGCACCCAATAAGTCGTACGACCCGGTTGAGGTCGAGGCCTTGAAACCGGAAGAGATCGAGCGCATGCGGGACGAGGCGCTCGCCGCCTTCGCCGCCGCGGGTGACCTCGACGCGCTCGCGCACGCGAAGGTCGCGCACACCGGCGGCACCTCGCCGCTCGCGCTGGCCAACCGTGAGATCGGCGCGCTGCCGCCGCAGGCCAAGGCCGCGGCGGGCAAGCTCGTGGGCCAGGCCCGCGGCGCCGTCTCCAAGGCCCTCGCCACCCGCCAGGCCGAGCTCGAGGACGAGCGCGACGCCCGCGTCCTGGTCGAGGAGGCGGTGGATGTCACGCTGCCGTACGACCGGGTTCCGGCCGGCGCCCGCCACCCGCTGACCACGATGATGGAGCGGGTCGCCGACGTCTTCGTCTCCATGGGGTACGAGGTCGCCGAGGGTCCCGAGGTCGAGGCGGAGTGGTTCAACTTCGACGCCCTGAACTTTGTGCCGGACCACCCGGCGCGCCAGATGCAGGACACCTTCTTCGTCCAGGGCCCGGAAGGGACGACCGGCGACGAGTCCGGTGTCGTGCTCCGTACGCACACCTCCCCGGTGCAGGCCCGCACGCTCATCGACCGGGAGCCCCCGGTCTACGTCGTCTGCCCCGGCCGCGTCTACCGCACCGACGAGCTCGACGCCACGCACACCCCGGTCTTCCACCAGATCGAGCTGCTCGCCGTCGACGAGGGCCTGACCATGGCCGACCTCAAGGGCACCCTCGACCACATGGTCCAGGCGCTCTTCGGGCCGGACATGAAGACCCGGCTCCGGCCGAACTTCTTCCCGTTCACCGAGCCGTCCGCCGAGATGGACATGCTCTGCTACGTCTGCCGCGGCGAGTCCGTCGGCAACCCCGACCGGCCCTGCCGCACCTGCGGCAGCGAGGGCTGGATCGAGCTGGGCGGCTGCGGCATGGTCAACCCCAAGGTGCTCGTCGCCTGCGGTGTCGACCCGGAGAAGTACAGCGGATTCGCCTTCGGGTTCGGCATCGAGCGGATGCTGATGTTCCGCCACAACGTCGAAGACATGCGAGACATGGTCGAGGGTGACGTCCGGTTCACCCGGCCGTTCGGGATGGAGATCTGATGCGGGTCCCGCTTTCTTGGCTGCGGGAGTACGTCGACCTGCCGGCGACGGAGACCGGACGTGACGTCCAGGCCAAGCTCATTTCGGCAGGACTCGAGGTCGAGACCGTCGAGCAGCTCGGCGCCGGCCTGACCGGCCCGCTGGTCGTCGGCCAGGTCCGCACGATCGAGGAGCTGACGGAGTTCAAGAAGCCCATCCGCTTCTGCACCGTCGACGTCGGCCAGGCCAACGGCACCGGCGAGCCCCAGGAGATCATCTGCGGCGCCCGCAACTTCGCCGAGGGTGACAAGGTCGTCGTGGCGCTGCCCGGCGCCGTGCTCCCCGGTGACTTCCGGATCGCCGAGCGCAAGACGTACGGCCGGGTCTCCCGCGGCATGATCTGCTCCGGCGACGAGCTGGGCATGGGCGACGACGGCTCGCACGGCATCATCGTGCTGCCGCCCGAGCTCGAGATCGGCATCGACGCGACGAAGCTCCTCGAGCTGTACGACGAGGTCCTCGACATCGCCGTCACGCCCGACCGCGGCTACTGCCTCTCGCTGCGCGGTGTCGCCCGCGAGACCGCCATCGCGTACGGGCTGCCGCTGCGCGACCCGGCGCTGCTCGACGTGCCCGCGCCGAACTCGTACGGCTACCCGGTCCAGGTCACCGACCCGATCGGCTGCGACCGGTTCACCGCGCGCACCGTGGTCGGCGTCTCGCCCGAGGCGCGCTCCCCGATCTGGATGCAGCGCCGACTGCAGAAGGCGGGCATGCGCTCCGTCTCGCTCGCCGTCGACATCACCAACTACGTGATGCTGGAGCTCGGCCAGCCGCTGCACGCCTACGACCGCACCCGGCTCGACGGCCCCATCGGCGTCCGTCGCGCCGCCGCCGGCGAGACGATCACCACGCTCGACGGCGTCAAGCGCGTCCTCGACTCCGGTGACCTGCTGATCACCGACAACAGCGGGCCCATCGGTCTGGCCGGTGTGATGGGCGGCGCCCACACGGAGATCGCCGACCCGGTGACCGACCCCGAGACGGGCGTCGTCACGGGCACCACCGAGATCGTCATCGAGGCCGCGCACTTCGACGCGATCTCGATCGCCCGCACGGCCCGCCGCCACAAGCTGGGCTCCGAGGCGTCCCGGCGCTTCGAGCGCGGCGTCGACCCGCAGGCCGCGTCCGCCGCCGCCCAGCGGTGCGTCGACCTGCTCGTGCTGCTCGCGGGCGGCACGGCCGAGGCCGGGGTCACCGAGATCCTCGCGCCGTCCGCGCCCCGCACGGTCACCATGCCGGCGAACCACCCGGACAAGGTCGCGGGCGTCGCCTACGGCCGGGAGACCGTCGTCCGCCGCCTCCAGGAGATCGGCTGCGACGTCTACGGCCAGGACGAGCTGGTCGTCACCGTCCCGTCGTGGCGTCCCGACCTCTACGTGCCGAACGACCTGGCCGAAGAGGTCATCCGGCTCGAGGGCTACGAGAACCTCCCCTCGACGCTGCCCAAGCCGCCCGCCGGCCGTGGCCTCACCGAGCGCCAGCGCACCCACCGCCGGGTCGGCCGCGCACTGGCCGGAGCGGGCTACGTCGAGGCACTGAACTACCCGTTCATCGGCGCGCAGGTCTTCGACCAGCTCGGCCTCGACGCGGACGACGCCCGTCGCCGCGTGGTCACCCTGGTCAACCCGCTCTCCGACGAGGAGCCCGCGCTCCGTACGACGCTGCTGCCGGGCCTGCTCGGCGCGCTGCGCCGCAACAACGGGCGCGGCAGCCACGACCTGGCGCTCTTCGAGACCGGTCTGGTCTTCCGGCCGGGCGAGCAGCCGGGGGTCGCCGTCCGGCTGCCCGTCGACCGCCGTCCCACCGACGAGGAGATCGCCGGCGTCAACGCCGCGCTGCCCGCGCAGCCGCGTCGGGTCGCCGTCGTCCTCGCCGGGGCCCGCGAGCAGGCCGGCTGGTGGGGCAAGGGCTACCCGGCCGACTGGGCCGACGCGATCCAGGCGGCGCGGACGGTGGCCGCCGAGGCCGGTGTCGAGCTGATCATCAGCTCCGACCAGCACGCCCCGTGGCACCCGGGCCGCTGCGCCGCGTTCCACGTGGTCGTCGCCGGCGAGAAGGTCCTCGTCGGCCACGGCGGCGAGCTGCACCCGCGCGTCGTCAAGGCGCTCGGCCTGCCCGACCGCACCTGTGCGATGGAGCTGGACCTGGACCTGGTGGAGCAGGCCAACGAGGGCCCCCTGAAGGCCCCGGCCATCTCCTCCTTCCCGGTCGCCACCCAGGACGTCGCGCTGGTCGTCGACGCCTCGGTCCCGACCGAGACGGTCGAGGCCGCGCTGCGCGACGGCGCCGGTGAACTCCTGGAGGCCATCCGGCTGTTCGACGTCTACACCGGCGACCAGCTCGGTGAGGGCAAGAAGTCCCTGGCGTACGCGCTGAAGTTCCGCGCCGGGGACCGCACGCTCACGGTCGACGAGGCCAGCGCCGCGCGCGACTCGGCCGTCGCCCTGGCGACCGAGCGCACGGGCGCCGTCCTGCGCGGCGCCTGAGCGGACCGCTCCCGGAGGGGGCCGACCCGGTGAAGACCGGGCCGGCCCCCTCCGGCGTTCTCCGGCGGAGCCGGCGCCCTTCGCGGTCGAGCCTCCGTGCGCAGAGGCCGCGCCCTTTGCGGTCGAGCCCCTGTGCGAAGACGCCGCGTCCGTGCGGGTGGCGAACGGGTGGCGTGCTGCGGCGCGCCGGGGGCGCTCACTCCTTCGGGTGAGATGTCCGGTCGCTGTTCCCTCGTGCCCCGCGTGGCCGCAAGAATCGACGCGGCCACAGGGGCGGGCCTGTTGCCGCAGGGCCTTCGGGCGCTGCAGGGCCTCAGGAAGGGCCGTGCATGATCCGTACAAGGACGTCGCTCTCCGATGGTTCCCGGCTGCGCGGGCTGGGGCCCCTCGCCCTTCCCACCCTCTGGGGTGCTGTCGCCATGACCTGGAAGCTCTGTTGCCCGCTGGCCCAGCAGCCGGGGCTGCCGATGCGGATCGCGACCAGCGTGGTCTTCTTCAGCGTCGGCACCGGACTGATCCTCGGCATCCGCCGGGGCCTCTCGCGCGAGCTGGAGCGGGTGCGCGCCATCGCCCAGGCCACCCAGCAGGTCCTGCTCAGGCCACCCCCGCCCCGGCTCGACGGTCTCGCCGTCGCCGCCGGCCAACTCTCCGCCTCCCGGGGCGCGTCCGTCGGCGGGGATCTCTACGAGGCGGTGGCCACGCCCTACGGTGTGCGGATCGTCATCGGAGACGTCCGGGGGCACGGGCTCGCCGCCCTGGGCGCGGTGGTCGCGGTCCTCGGCAGCTTCCGCGAGGCCGCGCACGACGAGCCGGAACTCGGCGGGGTCCTGCGGCGGCTCGACCGGGCGCTCGCCCGCCATCTGCGGGAGCGGGCGCGCGAGGAGCACCCGGCGGCCTGCGCCGGACGTGAGCCGGCGCATCCGGCGGCCGAGGAGTTCGTCACCGTACTGGTCCTGGAGATCGGCAAGGACGGGGAGGTGTACGCGCTCAACTGCGGGCACCCCGGCCCGTACCGGATCGGCCGCCGTGTGGAGGCACTGCCGGTCGGCGATCCGCATCCCCCGCTCGGCGCGTTCCCGCTGCCGGCCGACCTCTCGCCGTACCCGTGCGGCCGGCTCCTGCCGGGCGAGGCGCTCTTCCTGCACACCGACGGCGCGGAGGAGGCGCGGGACGGAGCGGGCCGCTTCTTCGGCCTAGAAGCCGTGCTGGCCCAGGCCGCCCGTGAGGCGGCGCTCTCCCCGGCGGCGCTGGTCCGCCGGGTGCATGCCGCCCTGCTGCGGCACACCGGTGGCCGACTGGCCGACGACGTGGCCCTGCTGGTCGTGCGCAACGACCGGATGCGGGTGCCGGCGCAGCCCGCCGAACCCGGGCTGCGCCGTACCCGACCTGAACCCTCCCCTCACTGTTGAGTGGACAGGCCCTGAGTCGGCGCCGCCCGGACCGCCTGGGAGTGTCGGGCAGGTCGGCGGGCGGGCGGCGCGCTGCGGGCCGCCGCACTGTACGAGGGGGAGCCCGGCGGCCCGGGTCGCCTTGCGGCGAGGCGCTCAGTCAACCGGTCCCGGGCGCACGGCGGCAGAGTGCACGGACCGGAAGAACGGGTACTTCGTTCACACCCCGTGCGAAACCGCCCACCACTACCCTGGGCGGACCGATCCACCGGAGGGGCCCATGCACCCCAACACCCTGCTGGACGCCCTGCTGGACGAGGCGGGCATCTCGCACGCCGGACTGGCCGCCCATGTGAACCGGGCAGGCCGCGCCCGGGGCCTGGCCCTGCGGTACGAACACACCGCCGTGGCCCGCTGGCTGAAGGGGCAGCGGCCGCGCGGCCAGGTGCCCGACCTGATCTGCGAGGTGCTCGCGGCGCGGCTGCACCGGGCGGTCACCCTCGACGACATCGGCCTGGGTGTCGCCGGCTCCACCTCCGCCGCCGTCGCCCACGGTTCGCCGCTCTCGGCGTTCGTCGAGCGGACCACCGCCCTGTGGCGCTCCGACGAGCAGCAGCGGCCGCACGTCCACGGGGTGCAGGCGGTCACCGGCACCCCGGCGGTGATGCCGGTCTGGGAGTGGGAGAACCCGCCGGAGGACTCCGACGTCTCGCGCGACGGCCGGACCCGGGTCTCGACCGCCGACATCGCGATGCTCGGTGCCGCCCGGGCCCACTACGAGCAGATGTACCGCAAGACCGGTGGGGTGGCGACCAGGCAGCGGATCGTCGGCTTCCTCCATTCCGAGACCGCGCCGCTGCTGCGCGGGGCGTACGGCGACGGTCTGGGGCGGCAGTTGCACCGCGCCACGGGCGCTCTGGTGGCCGTGGCAGGCATCTGCGCGTACGACTCCGACGCCCTCGGCCTCGCCCAGCGGTACTTCCACCAGGCGCTGCGGCTCGCGAAGGCCAGCGGGGACCGTGGCCTCGGCGCGTACGTGGTCGCGCTGCTCGTCAACCAGTCGCTGTTCATGGGGGAGTACCGGCAGGCGGTGGCGTTCGCCGAGGCGGCGCTGCGGTCGGCCGGGGAGCGGATCACCCCGGCGCTCGCCGCCGATCTCGCCGCGATGCAGGCCAAGGCGTACGCGCATCTCGGCGACGGGGCCGCCGCGTTGGCCGGTATCCGGCGCGCGGAGGCGGAGGCGGAGCGGATCAGGCCCGGGCACGAGCCGGCCGAGACCGGCTATGTCCAGCCGGGCCTCGTCAACGTGCAGGTCGCCGAGGCGCTGCTCAGTCTGGGTGACCTTCCGGCGGCTCGGGAGCACGCGCGGGCCGCGGTGGAGACACCGGCGCACGACCGGGGCCGGGTGCACCGGCTGGCGATGCTCTGCCAGATCGAGCTGCGCCAGGGGGAGGCCGACGCGGCCGCGCGGACGGCGGTGGAGATGACCGAGCGGGCGCGCGGGATGGAGTCGCAGCGGCTGCGGGACCGGCTGCGGCTGGTGCGGGAGCATCTGCTCGCGAGCGACTGCGGGGACGCCCGGCAGGCGGCCGAACTCATCGACGGGGCGCTACGCGTTCCCCTGTGAGCCAGGGACTGGTCCCATGTTGCCACCGACCAATCGGAAGGTGGCAGAAACGTGCAGTGGACGAAACTGAGTGAACAACCTGTCTATGAGAACCGCTGGTTCCGGGTGAACCTCGCGGACGTCGAACTCCCGGACGGCCGCCACCTCGACCACTATCTGATCCGACTCCGTCCCGTCGCCGTCGCGACCGCCGTCAACGAGGCCAACGAAGTCCTCATGCTCTGGCGGCACCGCTTCATCACCGACAGCTGGGGCTGGGAGCTGGCCGCCGGTGTCGTCGAGGACGACGAGGACCTCGAAACGGCCGCGGCCCGCGAGATGGAGGAGGAGACCGGCTGGCGCCCGGGGCCCCTGCGCCATCTCCTCACCGTCGAGCCCTCCAACGGCCTCACCGACGCCCGGCAC
Organism: Streptomyces sp. NPDC014870; assembly: GCF_043081505.1. Classification (NCBI taxonomy): domain Bacteria; kingdom Bacillati; phylum Actinomycetota; class Actinomycetes; order Kitasatosporales; family Streptomycetaceae; genus Streptomyces; species Streptomyces sp. NPDC014870. The sequence goes on along the minus strand of NZ_JBIBWQ010000007.1, from coordinate 235,048 downwards.
CACCTCTACTGGGCGGAGGAAGCCACGTACATCGGCCCGCCCGAGGACGACTTCGAGTCCTCACGGCGCGAGTGGATACCGCTCAAACTGGTCCCGGACATGATCTCCCGGGGCGAGATCCCGGCCGCCAACATGGCCGCCGGGCTGCTCATGCTCCATCACCTGCGGCTCGGCTGACGGTGCGGCACGGACGGGGGAGACGCCGAACGGCCCGTACCTGTGCGGGTGTACGGGCCGAACGGTGGTCGGTGGTGCTTCAGAGTTCGCTGGTGCTTCAGGCGTACGGGTAGAAGCCCGAACCGGTCTTGCGGCCGAGTCGGCCCGCGTCCACCATGCGCTGGAGCAGCGGGGGAGCGGCGTACAGCGGCTCCTTGTACTCGGTGTACATCGAGTCGGCGATGGAGACGATCGTGTCCAGACCGATCAGGTCGGCGAGCTTCAGCGGGCCCATCGGGTGGGCGCAGCCGAACTCCATGCCGTTGTCGATGTCCTCGCGGCTCGCGATGCCCGACTCGAACATCCGGATCGCCGAGAGCAGATACGGCACCAGCAGCGCGTTGACCACGAAGCCGGACCGATCCTGGGCGCGGATCGCGTGCTTGCCGAGCACCTTCTCGGCGAAGAGCTGCGCACGGCTGATCGTGCCCTCGGACGTGGTGAGCGCCGGGATGAGCTCCACCAGCTTCTGCACCGGGGCCGGGTTGAAGAAGTGGATGCCGATGACCTGGTCGGGGCGGGAGGTGGCCACCGCCAGCTTGACCAGCGGGATGGAGGACGTGTTGGAGGCCAGGATCGCGTCGGACCGGGTCATCACCTGGTCGAGCACCTTGAAGATCTCGGTCTTGACCTGCTCGTTCTCCACCACGGCCTCGATCACGAGGTCGCGGTCGGCGAACTCGCCCAGGTCGGTGGTGAAGCTGAGCCGCGCGAGCGCGGCATCGCGCTCCTCCTCGCTGATCTTGCCGCGTTCGGCGGCCTTCGCGAGCGAGTTGTGGAGCCGCGTACGGCCGATCTCCAGCGCCTCGCCGGTGGTCTCGGCGACCTTCACCTCAAGACCGCTGCGGGCACACACCTCCGCGATGCCCGCGCCCATCTGGCCGCAGCCCACCACTCCGACGCGCTCAATGTCGGCCATGGAGTCCGTCACCTCGTGCCTTTCGCTCTTCACTGGCAGCGGGCCCCGTGTGATTCCGGTGCGTCCGCCTCGACCCCACGACGTTACCGCTCATTAACCGATGATCGATCGGCCGGGTCGGGCATGCTCTGCCTGTAGGTGTGACGTATCCGACACAAGACGGACGGCAAGGTCGACATATGGGTCTGATCGGGAGAAGGGGATTCGTGGCGGGCACCGCCCTCGCGATGCTCGCCACGACGGGCGCGAGCGCGCGGGAGGACATGGGCACGAGAGCGGGCGCGGACGCGGAGGAGCCGGAGCGGCGGGCGGCGGGCGCGTTCCGCGGCATGTGGATCGCCACCGTCTTCAACCGCGACTGGCCGTCCCGCGCGGGCCTGGGGGCCCGGGAGCAGCGGGCCGAACTCCTCGCCCACCTCGACCGGGCCGTGGACCGCCGGCTGAACGCCGTCCTCCTGCAGGTGCGGCCCACCGCCGACGCCCTGTGGCCCTCGCCGCACGAGCCGTGGGCGGAGTGCCTGACCGGCGTCCAGGGCCGCGACCCCGGCTGGGACCCGCTGGGGACGGCCGTCGAGGAGGCCCACGCGCGCGGTCTTGAGCTGCACGCCTGGTTCAACCCGTACCGTGTGGCGAACCACACGGACCCGACCCGGCTCGCGGCTGGCCATCCGGCCCGACGCCACCCCGAGTGGATCGTTCCGTACGGCGGGAAGCTGCACTACAACCCCGGGCTGCCCGAGGTCCGCGCCTTCGTCCAGGACGCGATGCTCGACGCCGTCGGCCGGTACGCCATCGACGCCGTCCACTGGGACGACTACTTCTACCCTTACCCGGTGGCCGGGCAGGCCTTCGACGACGACGACGCCTACGCGTCGTACGGGGCGGGCTTCCGGGACCGGGCGTCCTGGCGGCGCAACAACGTCGACCTCCTGGTCTCCGAGGCCTCCGCCCGGATCAAGCAGCTCGCCCCCCGGGTCGCCTTCGGCATCAGCCCCTTCGGGGTCTGGCGCCACGCCTCGACCGACCCCAAGGGCTCGGACACCCGCTCGGGCGTGCAGAGCTACGACGACCTGCACGCGGACACCCGGAAGTGGGTCAAGGAGGGCTGGATCGACCACGTCGTCCCGCAGCTGTACTGGCACATCGGCAACGCCGCCACCGACTACGCCAAGCTCCTGCCCTGGTGGGACGCGGTGGTGCGGGGCACCGGGGTCGGGCTCCACATCGGTGAGGCGCTCTACAAGGCCGGTGACCCCGCCCAGCCCGCGGCCTGGCAGGACCGTAAGGAGCTCTCCCGCCATCTGACCCTCGCCGCGCGGTACGCGGGGGTCGGCGGGCACTGCTTCTTCGCGGCGAAGGAGGTCGGCACGGACCGGATCGGGGCGATGGCGACCGTGGTCGCCGATCACTACCCGACCCCGGTCCGGCTCTCCTGACGACCGGTCGTTCGGGTCGTTCTCTCGTTACGACTTCTCGTGGTGGCGTACGACGGTGTCGGGGCCCGGAGACATCAGGGCCTCGTGGCCGTCGTCGTCGAACTTGACGCGGTACGGGGGATTGCCGTTCTCGCCGAGCACCTGAAGGACCTCGGCCGTACGGTCGTGCTGACCGACGGTCCGGCCGTGCACCAGCAGTTTGTCGCCCACGCGCGCTTCCATCGGGGTGACCTCCTCGCGGCCGTGCTTGTCCTCGATCCGAGTCTATGTCCGCCATTGTGACCCGCGTCACTCTCGGGCGCGCGCCAGGGCCGGGGTCCGTCAGCTCTTCGCGCGCTGGGTCACCGCGATGCAGACGAGCACGGCGCAGGCCGCGAGGGGTGCGGCGGGCGAGAGCGACTCGCCGAGCAGGGTCACCGACCAGAGCAGGGTCAGCAGCGGCTGGGCGAGCTGGAGCTGGCTGGCCCTGGGGATGCCGATGGCCGCCATGCCCCGGTACCAGACGTACAGGCCGAAGAAGGTGGAGCCGGCCGCGACCCAGACAAGCCCGACGACACCGTGGGCGTTCAGGTGGACGGGTTCGACGGAGAGGGCGACGGCCGCGCCGACGAGCATGAACGGCAGGCACAGGACCAGGGCCCAGCCGACGACCTGCCAGCCCGGCATGAGCCCCGCGAGCCGCCCGCCCTCGGTGTATCCGGCCGCGCAGACGAGCAGCGCGCCGAACAGGTACAGGTCGCCGCTGGAGAGGGCTCCGCCGCTCTCCTTGAGCGTGAAGGCGAGGATCACCAGCGCGCCGGCGACGGCCGCGAGCCAGAACCGGCGGGAGGGCCGGCGGCCGGTGCGGACCGCGGCGAAGGCCGCCGTGGTGAGCGGCAGCAGGCCGACCACCACGGCGGCGTGCGAGGTGGTCGTGGTGCGCAGGGCGAGTGTCGTCAGGAGCGGGAAGCCCGCCACGACCCCGCCGGCGACGACGGCGAGGCCCGCCCAGTGCCGGCGCTCGGGCAGCGGGACCTTCATCGCCAGCAGGAAGGCGCCCGCGATGAGCGCGGCCAGGGTCGAGCGCACGGCGACGAGCGACCAGGGGCCGAAGCTCTCCAGGCCCCAGACGGTGGACGGGAACGTGAGCGAGAACGCGACCACGCCCAGGCCGGCCAGGAGCGTGCCGCGGGTCTGCCGGGAAGACGCCACCGAGGCCGCGGTCGGGACCGCCGTCGAGACCGCCCCGGTGGGCCCGCTGGTGGCGACCGCTATCGTCGAGGGAGTAGTAGCGCTATCCTGTGCTGTCATGCACGAGCGTAGCAGCGTCGCTGAACTGGCCGCATCCCTGAAAGCGGAGCTGGACCGCTACTCACCAGGTGGAAAGCTCCCGTCCAGTCGAGCCCTCGTCGAGCGGTACCGCGTCTCCCCGGTGACGGTCACCCGGGCACTCGCCCAGCTCGCCGCCGAGGGCCTCGTCGTCACCCGGCCGGGAGCCGGTGCGTACCGCGCCGAGCCGCGCGAGCGCGCGACCGCGGCCGGCGACACGTCCTGGCAGGAGGTCACGCTCAGCGCCGACGCGGCGACGGAGCTTGTCCCGCGCAGCGTCGACGCGTCCGGAGTCCTGGCGACCCTGTCGGCGCCCCCGCACGGGGTCGTCGAGTTCAACGGTGGCTATCTGCACCCCTCGCTCCAGCCGGAGCGCGCCATGGCCGCCGCCCTCGCCCGCGCGGGACGCCGCCCCGGTGCCTGGGGCCGGCCGCCCACCGACGGACTGCCCGAACTCCGCGAGTGGTTCGCCCGCGAGATCGGCGGCACCGTCACCGCCGCCGACGTCCTCGTCACCGCAGGCGGGCAGCCCGCCATCGCCACCGCCCTGCGGGCGCTCGCCCCGCCCGGCACGCCCGTGCTCGTCGAGTCGCCCACCTACCCGGGCATGCTCGCCGTCGCCCGCTCGGCCGGCCTGCGTCCGGTACCCGTTCCGGTCGACGCCGACGGGGTCCGCCCCGAACTCCTCGAAGCCGCCTTCCGGGCCACCGGCGCCCGGGTCTTCGTCTGCCAGCCGCTCTTCCAGAACCCGACCGGCGCCGTGCTCGACGCCGAACGGCGGCACGCCGTCGTCCGGATCGCCCGGGCCGCGGGGGCCTTCGTCGTCGAGGACGACTTCGCCCGCCTGCTCGTCCACGAGGACGCCGGACCGCTCCCCGTACCGCTGGCCGCCGAGGACCCCGACGGTGTCGTCGTCCACATCCGCTCGCTGACCAAGCCGACCTCGCCCAGCCTGCGCGTCGGCGCCCTCGCCGCGCGCGGCCCCGTCCTGGAACGGCTCCGCGCGATCCAGGTCGTCGACAGCTTCTTCGTTCCGCGCCCCCTGCAGGAAGCCGCGCTCGAACTCGTCGGATCGCCTGCCTGGGGCCGCCATCTGCGGTCCGTGTCCCGGGAGTTGAAGGACCTCAGGGCCGCCATGGCGGGCGCGCTCGCCCAGCACCTGCCCGAACTGGCCCTGCCGCACATCCCCGTGGGCGGCTACCAGCTCTGGCTCCGGCTCCCCGACACCCTGCCCGAGGCCGCCCTCGTCGCGGGCGCCCTGCGGGCCGGGGTCGCCGTCGCCGCCGGCCGCCCGTACTTCAGCGCCGAACCGCCCGCCGGGCACGTACGCCTCAGCTTCGCGGGCGTGGCCGGGCCCGCCGAGATCGCCGAGGGCGTGCGCCGGCTGCGGACGGCCGTCGACGAGCTGACCGGCTGACCCCTTCCGGCCACGGACGATGCGTGTGGTGTGGTCGGAGAAGGCCTGATTCGATCCGCGGTGGATTCCGGACAAGCGGCCGGTTGTCGGACAGCACCGGCCCCCGAGAGGACCGGTGCCCTGACCGGAGCCCGCGCATATGCCCTCTTGACCTGCCAGCCGTCCGGCCTCACGATCGCGCCCATGGGTCTACGGGTCACGCTCGTCGCAGCGGCGCGCAGCTCCTCTCTGCTCGCCGAGCGGTTCGACGACGACCGGCCGCTCGACGAGGCCGGCTGGTACGAGGTGCAGCTCGCCGCGCACTCACTGGTCCCGCTCGGCGCGGCCGAGCTGCGCTACTGCTCGCCGACGCCCCGCTCCAGGGCGACCGGCACCGCGCTCGGCTACGCCCCGCTCGCCCAGCCCGCCCTGCGCGAGTGCGACATGGGCCGCTGGCGCGGACTGACCCTCGCGGAGGTCGCGGCGCTGGAACCGGCCGCCGTCGACGCGTGGCTCACCGACCCGCGCATCGCCCCGCACGGCGGCGAGACCCTGCTCGCCTTCATCGCGCGGATAGGGAGCTGGCTCGACACCCGCCCCGCCGACGACGGCTCCATCGTCGCCGTCGCCGAACCCTCCGTCGTCCGGGCCGCCCTCGTGTACGCGCTCAAGGCACCGCCCGCCACCTTCTGGAACGTCGACGTCCGCCCGCTGTCCACGGTCACCCTCACCGGCCGCCCGGGCCTCTGGCACCTGCACCTCCAGGCGGCGGTCGGCTGAGGCCGTGGGGGATCGGCCGCGCGAGCGGACCGGCTAGCCTGAGAGCACGATGAACCGTTTGACCACGTCATGGGGCGAGTTCCCGCTCACCCGATTCCCCGAGGACCCGCGCGACCCGCTCCGAGCCTGGGACGCCTCCGACGAGTACCTGCTGAGCCACCTGGCCGAGACGGACACCGACCTGTCCGGCACGGTGGCCGTCGTCGGCGACCGCTGGGGCGCCCTCGCGACGGCGCTCGCGGCCCGCCGCCCCGGCGCCCTCGCGCAGATCACCGACTCCTACCTGGGCCGCCGGGCGACCGCCGAGAACCTGGCCCGCTCGGGCGCCGCCCCGGACGCGGTCCGGCTGCTCACCACCCAGGACCCGCCGCCCGAGCGGATCGACGTGCTGCTCGTCCGCGTCCCCAAGAGCCTCGCGCTCCTGGAGGACCAGCTGCACCGGCTCGCACCCGCCCTGCACGAGGGGACCGTGGTCGTCGGGACGGGCATGGTCAAGGAGATCCACACCTCCACGCTCCAGCTCTTCGAGTCGATCCTGGGCCCCACCCGCACCTCGCTCGCCGCCAAGAAGGCCCGCCTGATCCTCTGCACCCCGGAGCCCGGCCGGGAGCGGGCCGCGAACCCCTGGCCGTACCGCTACGACCTCCCCGCCGACGCCGGGACCGTCGCCGGGCGGACCGTCGTCAACCAGGCCGGTGTCTTCTGCGCGGACCGTCTCGACATCGGCACCCGCTTCTTCCTGAAGCACCTGCCGACCGGCCTCGATCGCGCCCGGGTCGTGGACCTGGGCTGCGGCAACGGAGTCGTCGGCCTGGCGGTCGCGCTCGCCGAGCCCGGGGCCGACCTGGTCTTCGCCGACGAGTCGTACCAGGCCGTCGCCTCGGCCGAGGAGAACTTCCGTACCCACGCCGTGCCCGGCCGCACCGCCGAGTTCCTGGTCGGTGACGGAACGGCCGGGCTCGCCGCGGACTCGGTCGACCTCGTCCTGAACAACCCGCCCTTCCACAGCCATCAGGCCACCACCGACCGCACCGCCCGCCGGATGTTCACCGACGCGCGGCGCGTCCTGCGGCCGGGCGGCGAGCTGTGGGTGGTCGGCAACCGGCACCTCGGCTACCACGTCACGCTCCGCCGGATCTTCGGCTCCTGCGAACTGGTCGCGAGCGACCCGAAGTTCGTGATCCTGCGGGCGGTCAAGCGCGGTGCCGCGGCCTGACCCCGGCACGTACTCCCGTACGCGTCAGGCCAGGGCCACCAGCTCTCGGTAGTCCTGACTCCACAGGTCCTCCTCGCCGTCCGGGAGCAGCAGGACCCGGTCCGGCCGCAGTGCGTCGATCGCCCCCTCGTCGTGGGTGACCATCACGATCGCGCCCGGATACGTGGAGACGGCGGCGAGGACCTCGTCGCGGGAGGCCGGGTCCAGGTTGTTCGTGGGCTCGTCGAGCAGCAGGACGTTGGCGCCCGAGTGGACCAGACCGGCAAGCGCGAGCCGCGTCCGCTCGCCGCCCGAGAGCACCCCGGCCGGCTTGTCGGCGTCGTCGCCGCGGAACAGGAACGCCCCGAGCACCCGTCGTACCTCACCGTCCGTCAGATGGGGCGCCGCCGCGGCGAGGTTGGCCCGGACGGTGCGCGCGGGGTCGAGCGTCTCGTGTTCCTGCGCGAAGTACCCGATCCGCAGCCCGTGCCCGCGCACGACCCGCCCCGCGTCGGGCACCTCGACGCCCGCGAGCAGCCGCAGCAGGGTCGTCTTGCCCGAACCGTTGAGGCCGAGCACGACCAGGCGGCTGCCGCGGTCCACGGCGAGGTCGACACTGTCGAGGACCGGGCGCCCGTCCCCGTAGGACTTGGTCAGCGACACCGTGCCCAGCGGCATCCGGCCGCACGGCGCGGGCTCGGGCAGCCGGATCCGCGCGACGCGCTCGGCCTGCCGTACGGGATCGAGCCCGTCGAGCAGCCGGTCGGCGCGGCGGGCCATGCTCCGTGCGGTCGTCGCCGTCGCGGAGCGGGCCTTCATCTTCTCCGCCTGGGCGTGCAGCGAGGCCGCCTTGCGCTCGGCGTTGGCACGTTCCCTGGTCCTGCGGCGCTCGTCGGCGTCCCGCTGGGCGAGGTACGCGGACCAGCCGGTGTTGTGCACGTCGATCGTGGCGCGCGTGGGATCCAGGTGGAAGACCCGGTTGACCGTGTCGGCCAGGAGCGGCACGTCGTGGCTGATCAGGACGAGACCGCCCTGATGCGCCGCGAGGAAGCCGCGCAGCCAGCCGATCGAGTCGGCGTCGAGGTGGTTCGTCGGCTCGTCGAGCAGCAGCGTGCCCTCGCGGCCGTGCCCGGCGAACAGGATCCTGGCCAGCTCGACCCGGCGCTTCTGGCCGCCGGAGAGCGTGCCGACCGCCCGGTCCATGACCTCGGTCGGCAGCCCCAGGCCGGCCGCCACCCGGGCGGCCTCCGCCTCGGCGGCGTACCCGCCCCGGGTCTCGAACTCCGCCTCGGCGCGGGCGTACGCGGCCATGCGCCGCGCGTCGGGTGCCTCGCCGAGGGCGACGGCGGCCCGCTGCAGCTCGCGGCCGGCGCGGTCGAGTCCGCGCGCGGACAGGATGCGGTCGGTGACCGAGACGGCCGGGTCGGCGGCGCGCGAGTCCTGCGCGAGATGGCCGATCTCGCCAGTACGGGTGAGGGTCCCGGCGGCCGGCGGGCGCAGCCCGGCCAGGGTTTCGAGCAGGGTGGTCTTCCCGGCTCCGTTACGGCCGACGAGGCCGATCCGGTCGCCCGGGGCGACGTGGAACGAGAGGTCGGACAGCAGGAGGCGGGCGCCGGCGCGCACGTCGACGGCACGAACGGTGATCATGGGGTAACGCTCCGAAAAAGCAGAAGGACACACGGGTGGCGTGGGAGTGGGTCCTTGAGCTAGGAAATTCGGGGCGTAGACATGCCTACGAGGCTAGGGGAGGCCCCGGACCGGGCGCATCCGGTTTTTCGGAGCGTGCCGGAGGCTCCCCGGCGAGGCTCTCTAGCGAGAGGGCCCGCGGGGGTGCGGCACGGTCGGGGCGGACCGCGACGGCCGGCCGAGGCGGACCGGGACCCCGGGGGAGTACAGGACGCTGACCGGGGCCTCCTGGGGCGTCGGGAGCCCGGCCGCGGCGAGCAGGTTCTCCTCGCAGGCGACCAGTTCGGCGCGGTACAGCGGCCAGCGCGGATGTTCGTTGGGCAGGTGCACCGCCGTGCCGAAGAACGCGTTGTGCAGTCCCCAGCGGGCGGTGAGGAAGTGTTCGAGCTCGGTGGGCTCCTCGACGCGCTCGCCCCGCTCCACCCTGAGGCGGCTGTAGGCCCCGCGCGGGCCCGGCCAGCGGCGCGAGCTCGTGTAGTCGACCGTCCGGCCCTCGGTACGGACGCTCATCCGGGACCACAGGTACGGCAGCTGGAAACCGAGCCGCCCGAACACCACGGGGATCAGCCGCGACGCGTCCATCGACCGGAAGACGACACCGCGCCGCCCGTGGGCGTCGACGGAGTACAGGCGCACGTTGGTCTCCGGGAAGGAGCCGAGGTACGGGATCCCCGGCAGCCGCAGCCACCCGACCTTGTGCATCCGGAAGGCCACGAGCCCCACGTACGTGAGCCCTTCGTGGGTGTCCGGCACGGTTCCGCTCGGCAGGAGCGGGGCCACGGCGTCCGGATCGACGGCCCAGTGGACGAACGCGAGGTCGAGCCACTCCTGGGTGAGGAGCGGGTCGCGTATACGGGTGGGGGCGTCGGGCACGACGGGTTCGGGGGCCACGGACTCGGGGGCCACGGACTCGGGCACGACGGGCTCGGGCACGACGGATTTGGGCACGAACGGCTCGGGCTGCGGCACGGCGCAAGAATGGCAGAACGCTCCCCGCCCGAAGCCCCCGCCCCCGGGCTCCCACCTCCCGCCGCCCCCGGGCTGCCGCCCCCGTCGCCCCCGGGCTCCCACCTCCCGCTGCCCCCGGGCTGCCGCCCCCGTCGCCTTCAGGGCGCTCCCCGGAGCCCGCCGTGATCCCCCACTGTCGGACCCGTCTGCGATGCTGGTGACGTGACGCTCGAAGACCTGGTGCGCCTGCGCCGCGCACGCGACGCGATGGACCGCGACTACGCGCAGCCCCTCGACGTCCCGGCGCTCGCGCGCATCGCCCTCATGTCGGCCGGGCACTTCTCCCGCAGCTTCCGTGCCGCCTTCGGGGAGACGCCGTACAGCTATCTGATGACCCGTCGCGTGGAGCGGGCGAAGGCGCTCCTGCGCCGCGGAGACATGAGCGTCACCGAGGTCTGCTTCGCCGTCGGCTGTACGTCCCTGGGCTCGTTCAGCACCCGCTTCACCGAGCTGGTCGGCGAGAGCCCGAGCGCTTACCGGGCCCGCTGCCACGAGGCGGGCGCGCCGATCCCGGCCTGCCTCGCGAAGATCCACACGCGCCCGGTCAGGAAAGGCACGGCGGTCCACGTTCCGTAGCGGCAGCGGAATCCGGCACCGGCTCCTATCGTCGGAGCCATGACCATCAAGCTCGCACAGTGCTTCATCGCGGTCGACGACCACGACAAGGCGCTCGCCTTCTACCGTGACGTCCTCGGCATGGAGGTCCGCAACGACGTCGGCTTCGAGGGGATGCGCTGGGTCACCGTCGGCTCGCCCGAGCAGCCCGACGTGGAGATCGTCCTCGAACCGCCGCTCGCCGACCCCAACGCCTCACCGGCGGACCGCCGGGCGATGGCGGAGCTGCTCGCGAAGGGGCTGCTCCGCGGGGTCATCTTCCAGACGGACGACGTCGACGCCACGTTCGAGCGGGTCCGGGCCGCCGGGGGAGAGGTCCTCCAGGAGCCGGTCGACCAGCCGTACGGCGTCCGGGACTGCGCCTTCCGCGACCCCTCGGGGAACATGCTCCGCTTCAACCAGCCCCGGACCTCCTGACCTCACCGTCCCTACAGGTGCGCGGCGGCCTCGTCGGCGGTGAAGGCGGAGGCGAAGGTGAACGCGCGCGGGGACGGGCCGTGCGCCCGCAGCTCCGACAGCCGCCCCAGGGCCTCGCCGACGGTCGGGACCTGTCCGGCGGGTATCCACCAGAGCACCATGTGCGCCTCGACGTGCCGGGCGAACCACTCGCGCCGCCGCCGCATCACCTCCAGGTGCCCGCTGCGGTACGCGAAGTCCCACAGGGCGTCCTGGCTCTCCCACACGGACAGGTTCACGATCACGTCCTCGCCCGCAGGGCGCAGGGCCGTGGCGTCGGGCGCCCCCTCCTCGACGAGCCGCCAGACGAAACCGGGCGCACCGTCGGCCGCCGCGTTGACCGGGTCGAGCATCTCGACGAAGGGCGCGAGGCGCGGGTCGTCGAGGGGGTGCAGGAGCGTGGCGACATTGAGCTGGGCGAGGTGGAGGGCGCGCGGGGACGAGGTCATGGCGTCATCCCAGCACGGCCGAGTTTTCTATGTCAATCGGCATTGGTTTTAGAATCCTCGACCACGACGCAGCACTCGCCCGGCCGGGCGTCCATCCGTGCCCGGAGGGGGCCGTCCGTGCCCAGGAGGCCTTCGAGCAGGGCGAGGTTCATGCCGCAGACGAGGGGTGGGAAGCGCTCGGCGACGGCGTGGAAGGGGCAGTTGCGCATGCGGACCACCCGCCCGGCACCCTCCGCCTCTCCCGCCGCCTCCGTGCCCTCCGTGTCCTTCGCGTCCTCCGTGTGCGGTTCGTACCCGCGGGCGGCCAGCGTCCGTACGGCCTCGTCGAGGTCGCCGCAGGGTGGCGCCGAGCCGCGCAGGGCTTCGCCCCGGCGGCGGGCGGCGGCGCGGAGTTCGGCGTCGAGTCCGGCCTGCTCGGCGGCCTCGGCGAGCAGTTCGGCGGCGGTGCGGTAGTCGCGGGCGGGCAGCGCCACCGACCACTCGGCCCGTGCCCGGGTGTACACCTTGGCGGGCCGCCCCGCCCCCGGCCCGGAGCGCCCGGTCAGACGCCGGCTGTCGCTCTCCAGGAGTCCGGCCTCGGTCAGCCGGTCCAGGTGGTGCGCGGCGAGTGTGCGCGCCACCCCGGCCGCCTCGGCCGCTTCGTTCCGGCCGACCTCGCGGCCCTGGGTCGCCACGTACTCGTACAGCCGCCGCCGCACCGGGTCCTGCAGCAGGGCGATCGCGTCGATGTCCTCCATTCGGCCAGTCTAGGAACAATGGGAGTTGTCGATAGAAGCGGCATCGCCACACCCAGGCTTTGCATAAAACTGCGAAGTTGCGTATAGTCATGCCATCCATGAGGAGGGTTCTGATGACGGTACGAGCAGCAGTGGCGGGCGCGAGCGGATACGCGGGCGGAGAGCTCCTGCGTCTTCTCCTCGCCCACCCCCACGTCGAGATCGGCACCCTGACCGGCCACTCCAACGCCGGTCAGCAGCTCGGCGGCCTGCAGCCGCACCTGCTGCCGCTCGCCGACCGCGTCCTCGCGCCGACCACCCCCGAGGTGCTCGCGGGCCACGACGTCGTCTTCCTCGCGCTGCCCCACGGGCAGTCCGCCGCCGTCGCCGAGCAGCTCGGCCCTGACACGCTCGTCGTCGACATGGGCGCCGACTTCCGGCTCCAGGACTCCGCCGACTGGGAGGCCTTCTACGGCTCCCCGCACGCCGGCACCTGGCCCTACGGCCTCCCGGAACTGCCGGGTGCCCGTGCCGCGCTGGAGGGGTCCAAGCGCATCGCGGTACCCGGTTGCTACCCCACCGCCGTCTCCCTCGCGCTCTTCCCCGCGTACGAGAACGGCCTCGCCGAGCCCGAAGCGGTGATCGTCGCCGCCACCGGCACCTCCGGCGCGGGCAAGGCCCTCAAGCCGCACCTGCTCGGCAGCGAGGTCATGGGCTCCATGTCCCCGTACGGCGTCGGCGGCGGCCACCGGCACACCCCCGAGATGATCCAGAACCTCAGCGCCGCCGCCGGCGAGCGCGTCGCAGTCTCCTTCACGCCCACCCTCGCGCCCATGGCCCGCGGCATCCTCGCCACCTGCTCCGCCAAGGCGAAGCCCGGGGTCACCGCGCAGAGCGTGCGCGCCGCGTACGAGAAGGCCTTCGCGGACGAGCCGTTCGTCCATCTGCTCCCCGAGGGGCAGTGGCCGGCCACCGCGTCCGTATACGGTTCCAACGCCGTTCAGATCCAGGTCGCCCACGACGCCTCGGCCGGCCGGATCATCGCGATCAGCGCCATCGACAACCTGACCAAGGGCACCGCGGGCGGTGCGGTGCAGAGCATGAACATCGCCCTCGGGCTCCCCGAGGACACCGGACTTTCCACGATTGGAGTCGCTCCATGAGCGTCACAGCGGCGAAGGGATTCACGGCGGCGGGCATCGCCGCCGGAATCAAGGAGAACGGCAACCCGGACCTGGCCCTCGTGGTCAACACCGGGCCGCGCCGCGCCGCCGCGGGAGTCTTCACCTCCAACCGCGTCAAGGCCGCGCCCGTCCTCTGGTCCCAGCAGGTCCTCACCACCGGCGAGCTGGCCGCCGTCGTCCTCAACTCCGGCGGCGCCAACGCCTGCACCGGCCCCCAGGGCTTCCAGGACACCCACGCGACGGCCGAGAAGGTCGCCGAGGTGCTCACCGCGCGGGGCACCGCCATCGGCGCCGGCGAGGTCGCCGTCGCCTCCACCGGTCTCATCGGTCTCCTCCTGCCCATGGACAAGGTCCTGGCCGGTGTCGAGAAGGTCGCGGGCGAACTCTCCGAGCACGGCGGCGAGAAGGCCGCCATCGCCATCAAGACCACCGACACCGTCCACAAGGCCTCCGTCGTCACGAAGGACGGCTGGACCGTCGGCGGCATGGCCAAGGGCGCGGGCATGCTCGCCCCCGGCCTCGCCACCATGCTCGTCGTCCTGACCACCGACGCCGAGGTCGACAGCAAGGACCTCGACGCCGCCCTGCGGCAGTCCACCAGGGTCACCTTCGACCGGGTCGACTCCGACGGCTGCATGTCCACCAACGACACCGTCCTCCTCCTCGCCTCCGGCGCCTCCGGCATCGCCCCTGAGCAGGCCGCGTTCGCCGAGGCCGTGACGGAGGTCTGCCAGGACCTCGCCCGCCAGCTCATCGGCGACGCCGAGGGCGCGAGCAAGGACATCCGCATCGAGGTGATCAACGCCGCGACCGAGGACGACGCCGTCGAGGTGGGCCGCTCCATCGCCCGGAACAACCTCCTCAAGTGCGCCATCCACGGCGAGGACCCCAACTGGGGCCGGGTGCTCTCCGCGATCGGCACGACCGCCGCCGCCTTCGAGCCCGACCGGCTGAACGTCGCCATCAACGGCGTCTGGGTCTGCAAGAACGGCTCGGTCGGCGAGGACCGCGACCTCGTCGACATGCGGTACCGCGAGGTCACCATCACCGCCGACCTCGCCGCCGGCTCCGAGACGGCCGTCATCTGGGCCAACGACCTCACCGCCGACTACGTCCACGAGAACAGCGCGTACTCGTCATGACCGGGACCAGGAAGCACACCGCGCTCCCCAAGGCCGAGATCCTCATCGAGGCGCTGCCCTGGCTGACCCGGCACCACGGCAAGACGGTCGTCATCAAGTTCGGCGGCAACGCGATGATCGACGACGAGCTCAAGGCGGCCTTCGCCCAGGACGTCGTCTTCCTGCGCCACGCCGGCCTCAAGCCGGTCGTCGTGCACGGCGGCGGCCCGCAGATCAGCGCCGCGCTCGACCGGCACGGCATCGTCAGCGAGTTCAAGGCCGGGCTGCGCGTCACCACCGAGGACGCCATGGACGTCGTACGGATGGTGCTCGCGGGCCAGGTCCAGCGCGAGCTGGTCGGGCTCCTCAACCAGCACGGCCCGTTCGCCGTCGGCATGACCGGCGAGGACGCGCACACCATCAGCGCCACCAGGCACCAGCCGGTCATCGAGGGCGAGCAGGTCGACATCGGCCGGGTCGGCGAGATCACCGCCATCGACACCGGCGCCATCGAGGCGCTCCTGGAGGACGGCCGGATCCCGGTCGTCTCCTCCATCGCCCGCTCCGAGGACGACGGACATGTCTACAACGTCAATGCTGATACGGCGGCTGCGGCTCTCGCTGCGGCGCTGGGCGCCGAGACCCTGATGGTCCTGACCGATGTCGAGGGCCTCTACGAGGACTGGCCGAACAGCGACGAGGTGATCAGCCGGCTCACCGCGAGCCAGCTGGAGAAGCTGCTGCCCGAGCTCTCCAGCGGGATGGTCCCCAAGATGGAGGGCTGTCTGCACGCCGTACGGAACGGGGTTCAGACGGCCCGGGTGATCGACGGCCGCGTCCAGCACTCGATCCTGCTGGAGATCTTCACCGACTCGGGCATCGGCACGATGGTCGTGCCCGACGACACGACGGGGGACGGGAAATGAGCGACGCCGACCTGAGCGACGCGCAGGAGAGCACCGCGCACGAGAGCACCGCGGACGCGAGCACCGCGGACGCGAGCACCGCGGAATCCGGCAACGCGGGCCTGAGCGCGCGGTGGCGGGGCTCGCTCATGGGCAACTACGGCACGCCGAAGCTGTCCCTCGTCCGCGGCGCGGGCGCCAAGGTCTGGGACGCCGACGGCACCGCGTACCTCGACTTCGTCGGCGGCATCGCGGTCAACGCGCTCGGCCACGCCCACCCGGCGATCGTCGAGGCCGTGTCGCGCCAGATCGGCACGCTCGGCCACGTCTCCAACCTCTTCGTCGCCGAGCCGCCCGTCGCGCTCGCCGAGCGGCTCCTGCAGCTCTTCGGCCGCCCGGGCAGGGTCTTCTTCTGCAACTCCGGCGCCGAGGCCAACGAAGGCGCCTTCAAGATCGGCCGGCTCACCGGCCGCACCCACATGGTCGCCACCCAGGGCGGCTTCCACGGCCGGACCATGGGCGCGCTCGCCCTCACCGGCCAGCCCGGCAAGCAGACCCCGTTCCTGCCGCTCCCCGGCGACGTGACGCACGTGCCGTACGGAGATGTCGAGGCGCTGCGCGCCGCGGTCACCGAGGAGACCGCGCTCGTGATCATCGAGCCGATCCAGGGCGAGAACGGCGTGGTCGTGCCGCCCGCCGGCTATCTCAGGGCCGCCCGCGAGATCACCCGGGCCACCGGCACCCTGCTGGTCCTCGACGAGGTCCAGACGGGCATCGGCCGGACCGGCGGCCACTGGTTCGAGTACCAGGCCCACGAAGGGGTCGACCCCGACGTCGTGACCCTGGCCAAGGGCCTCGGCGGCGGGCTGCCGCTCGGCGCGACCGTCGCCTTCGGTACGGCGGCCGAACTCTTCGAGCCCGGTCACCACGGCACGACCTTCGGCGGGAACCCGGTCGCCTGCGCCGCCGGCCTCGCGGTGATCGACACTCTCGCGGCCGCCGGAACCCTCGACGAGGTCAAGCGGCTCGGCGAGCGGTTGCGGACCGGAATCGAGGGCCTGAACCACCCGTTGGTCTCCCATGTCCGTGGTGCGGGCCTTCTGCTGGGTATCGTGCTCACCGAGTCCCTCGCGCCCCAGGTGCAGCAGGCGGCTCAGGACGCCGGTCTCCTGGTCAACGCGCCCGCTCCCGATGTCGTACGGCTCATGCCCGCACTGATCATCACCGACGCGGAGGTGGACGCGTTCCTGGCAGCGCTGCCCGGTGTCCTCGACGGAGCGGTGAACGGGCAAGCACGAACCGGAGAATGAGACGACGATGACCGACGCGCAGGAAACCGAGCACGGCGGGCCGTCCGTTCCGCAGACCCGTACCGCACGCCACCGCAGGATCGTCGACATCCTCAACCGGCAGCCGGTGCGCTCGCAGAGCCAGCTCGCCAAGCTCCTCGCGGACGACGGGCTGAGCGTCACCCAAGCGACGCTCTCCCGCGACCTCGACGAGCTCGGCGCGGTGAAGATCCGCAACACGGGCGGCGAGCTGATCTACGCGGTCCCCAGCGAGGGCGGCTTCCGCACCCCGCAGGCGCCGCTCGGCGAGTCCGCCAAGGAGGAGCGCATGCGGCGCCTCTCCGGCGAGCTGCTGATCTCCGCCGAGGCCTCCGCCAACCTGGTGGTCCTGCGGACCCCGCCGGGTGCGGCCCAGTTCCTCGCGTCGGCCATCGACCAGGCCGAACTCCGCGCGATCCTCGGCACGATCGCGGGAGACGACACGCTGCTGCTGATCTCCCGCGACCCGTCGGGCGGTCAGGCGCTCGCCGACCACCTGCTACGCCTGGCCCAGAACGACCGCTAGGTATGTAACTGCCGGACGTTGGTTACACATGGGTCTCCGAACAGACCTGCCAGCGGGCAGGCACTACGCC
Source organism: Streptomyces sp. NPDC014870 (assembly GCF_043081505.1). NCBI lineage: Bacteria > Bacillati > Actinomycetota > Actinomycetes > Kitasatosporales > Streptomycetaceae > Streptomyces > Streptomyces sp. NPDC014870. The sequence goes on along the minus strand of NZ_JBIBWQ010000007.1, from coordinate 217,734 downwards.
GGCGTCCGAGGCCGCCGCGTGATCATTGGTTGTCCACACAGCACCTAATGATCAACGGCGGCCTCACCTGCTCGGCCGCCACCGAAACCAGTAGTCGAGGCCCTCGACTCGGTAGCGAGAGCCGGCAACGAACCGCAGCTCGCCCACGAGCCGGCGGGTGTCGTCCGGCGCCAAGCGGTGCGGCGCCAACAGCAGCTTCAGCTCGTCATAACGGGCGTCGACCCCGCCGTGCTCCGGATGGCTCTCCGGTCCGACCTCGCTGGCCTCAGGGAGCTCGTTCCACCGGGCGAAGATCGCCCACTGCTCGCGCTCCAGCTCCGGCGCCGCCTCGGTCGCGGGCCAGACCTGGTACTCATCGGCTTCGTCGCGGTGGTCGTAGTCGTGGTTCTGGAAGAGTGAGGCTTCCCGTTGATGTCAGCAAGGCCGGCGCGGCTCGAAGCCGTCCGCGACCAACTGCTCTTCGTCCCAGATCTCAGCCACGCAGGCAGGCTACCGGCGAGCAGCCTCCGCATCCATGATCACGATCTCCGGCTGGAGTACTAGGCTGGGGCGTCGTCGGTCTGGCCTGCGGAGATGAGCCGTCGCCCACGTCGCTGTCCGAGCAGTGCGCCATGCGTCCCTCCCACCGCGTGTCGCCGTGTAGGCCGAACAAACAGGTGTGTCTCGTCCCGATGGCATTGTGGCCCGCGCTGCTCCCGTCAGCCTCCGAGCCCTGACAGTGGCCCAGGCGCCGAACTCGCCCCACATGCCGTCCGTATGATGTTCAGACAGGTCGGCGGCGCATCTCGGCGGGGCACTGGAGTAATCCCCAGGCGTTGCCCCACCGTTTTGAGAACTCAGTGGCCTACCTGACGCAGAGCTGACGACGACCACGGGGGATGGGCGCCAGGTTGAGCGAGCTGTACACGCGCGCGGACACGCCGGAACCGGACGTTTCTGCTGTCCCCGATGCTTCGGAGCGTAGGCATGTCGACGATTTCAGCGAGCCGACGGAGCCTGGAGAAGCGTCGGAGGGCTCGGTTGAGTCCCAGTACGAGGACGAAGACTCCGATGAGCCCGACGAGCCTTTCGAACCCGAAGAGGAGGGCGGCCCGGAGGAACCCAACCTGCGCGACCTGCCCGAAGAGCCCAGAGAGCCCGAGGAGCCCGGAGAGCTGACGGAGGTGCAGGAAGATTCGGCGGATGTGGACGATCCCGACGTGGTTTCCGAAGAGCCCGTCGAAGCTCCTGAGATGTTTCGCAAGGACGTCTTTGGTGGCCAGGAGCTGCCCAGTCACCTGAGCCCTGAGAAGAAGAATGCGATAGAGGGGCTCTACTCGGAGGCGGAAGAGAAAGATATCGCGATCATCTCCGGCGAGGAAGCGGACTCCTATTTCGAATGGGTCGCCAGCAGGGAAGAAGGAGGGGACGCCGATCCGGGAGCCTATTATGCGGTCACTCTGGGTGATACGATCTTGGTTCGGGATTCCCACAAGTTCGACACCCGGACGATCGGCGAGGAGATGATCCATTCGCAGCAGCAGATGGATGGCCGGGGTGATGTTTTTGAGTGTGAGGTAGAAGCAAGAGAAGCATTGCTTGCCGATCCGGAGAAGTACGCCCTCACTGAGGAGGAGATCGGTGAGCTGGAGGCCGAGGTCTCCGCACTGAAGGAACGGGGATACTACTGATGGAGGGGCAACAGGTGAACCGGGCAGAGGTTACTGACGTTTTTGTCTTCGCCAAGGGGGATAGTGCGGTTTACATAGATCCCATTGACGGGGATTTCAAGGCGGGTGATCACGTAAAAATCATTCGCAAGGGAATCGAAGCGGCCCGTGCAGTCATTTTCCCGCGCGATGGCAGTGTGAGTGCCGCGGGAAAGACCGGTCGACGGCCACACGCACTCGTGAAGGGGTTCGCTTGCGTCGTCGGGGACATCATCGAGGCGGATTGACGGCGCATCGCCAGTTGAGCCTTGATGGGTTCCATTCAGTGTGCGGTGTTGCCCATCAAGACGGAGGCTGGAGCGGCTGGGCCTCCATGAAGGCGCGGGGGCGCCCGTCGATGCGTTCGTGCGTCCTCCTCATGATCTTTGTCTCGGGATGCGCCCCTACACCCGCTCCGGCGCCCTGACCAGGCGGAGCAGGAGCGCCCCTCCGAGCAGGGCGAGTACGGCGGCGGCGCGGAGCACCAGCTCGATGGCCGAGCCGTCCGAGGCCGCGCCCGCCGCCGAACCGCTGAGCGCCTCCAGGACCGAGGAGGCCACGGCGACGGCCAGGGCGCCGAGCAGGACCAGGGACGTCAGGACGAAGCCGGACGCGGCGGCGAGGCGGGCCTCCGGTACGTACGACTGGGTGGCGACGTTCGTCAGGGCCCAGCCGAGGCCGAGCCCGGCGCCGACCACGGCGAAGACGACCAGGTACAGGCCGATCGGCGTCGACCAGGTGAGGGCGAGCACAGAGGTGCCGCTGAGGAACATGGCGCCGGCCATGAGCACCTCGGGCCGCCATCGGTGCGCCAGGTGCCCCGAGTAGTAGCTGGCGGTCCCCGCGCCGACCGAGAGCGCGAGGAAGATCAGCCCCGCCGTGAAGGGGGAGTAGCCCCGGGCCTGCTGGAGGTAGAGCGCCGAGAAGACGGCGACGAGGCAGTAGACGACGTTGGACAGCGATCCGGCCAGGGTGATGGTGACGAACGGGCCGTTCCGCAGCAGTCCGAGGTCCAGCAGCGGTTCCGCACTGCGGCGTTCGATCCGGGCGAAGACGGCGAGGAGCACGGCTCCGGCGGCGAGGCAGCCCCAGGTGCCCGGGGCGTCCCAACCCCACGAAGCCCCCTGGTCCACGCCGAGCATGACCAGCGTCAGCCCGCCCGCGATCGTGGCCGCGCCGGGCAGGTCGAGGCGGCCCGAGGCCTGGGTGTCGCGGGTCTCCGGGACGTGGCGGAGCATCAGGAACACGGCGGCGGCGCAGATCGGCACGTTGAGGTAGAACACGGCACGCCAGCTGACGTGCTCGGCGAGCGTCCCGCCGACGAACGGCCCCAGAGCGGTGCCCACGGCGCTGAAGGCGAGGACCGTTCCGACGGCCCTGCCCTGCCGGTCGTCTCTGAAGTAGGCCGTGACGACGGCGACGGCGACCGGGAAGACGAAGGCGGCGGTCACGCCCTGCACCACCCGCCCGGCCACGAGCCAGCCGGTGGACGGCGCCAGGGCGCAGAGCACGGAGACGGCACCGAAGCCGGCGAGTCCGCAGACCAGCGTCCGCCGCCGGCCGTGGACATCGGCGACCCGCCCTCCGGTGATCATGAAGGCGCCCAGGGTGAGCATGTAGCCGCTGACCAGCCACTGCAGGTCGGTGGTGGGCTCCCGGAAGTCCCGGGCGATCACGGGAAGCGTGAGGTTGAGCGCGAACCAGTCCATCTGCACGAGCAACATGGACAGCGCGGCCGCCGCGATCACGGCCCGGTCCCGGCCGGAGAACAGCCCGGAACCGCGCGCCGCGCGGTTCCCGGAGGGAGCCTTCATCGAGCACCTCGATTCCCGCTCTCCCCCCTCATCGTGGCACCACCCCACCCGCACGTCGACCTAGGGCCTGTGGAGCTGAACGGCCCGGGTCAGTCCCTTGGTGAGCGAGCGGTGGGCCCAGTCGGCCAAGGCGCCCGGGTGTCGTTCCAGCAGGCCCAGCATCTCCTCGGCCTCCTCCCGGGACTCCCGACCGGCTACCCACCAGCCCCGCCCGGCCGACCTTGCGGCTCGCTCGCGCAGCCGCGAGTCCGGGTCGTCCAGCATGCGTAGGGCGCAGAGCAGCCGGAGGCCGTCGTAGCGCTCGGAGAACACCCGCAGCGCCGCCGCCCGCTGCGGGTACGGCCGATCCGGCGCGGCCCGCGTCAGCAGCTCCTCCGCCGGCACCCGGTAGGCGTGGGCGACCAGGGTGTGCGCGACCTCGCGGACCACGGCCGCCGACGGATCGTCGAGCAGCGGCAGCACCCCGCGCCAGTCGTGTGGCGCCAGCACCCGCAGACCCGCGACCGCCGACGCCCGGACCCGGGCCACCGGATGGCCCGTCAGGGCGCGCAGCAGGACGGTGTCCTCGTCGGTCCTCTCCCGGCACTCGGCGAGCCCGAGCGGTGCGTAGGGCGGGAGCGTGCCCTCGGCGCACCGCCTCCGGTACCACTCCGCGGGATCGGCGCCCACCTGGCGTACGACCCACCGTGCGCAGGCCCGCACGACCCTCGAGCGGTCCGCCAGGAACCCTTCCGCCTCCCTGTGGCGCCCGGCCCCGTGCAGCGCGGTCACCCCCGCCGACCGGACGCCCGGCCACCGGGCTCCCAGCAGGGAATCGAGGAGCGCGGGGTCCGCGCCCGCGCGCACGGCGGCCAGGACCGCCTCCACGCACTCCTCCCGCACGAGCACGTCCGGGTCCGCCGCGGCCGTGCGGGCGAGCCGTGCCACGGGCAGCCGCCCGTTCGCCGCGGCCCAGCGGTGGGCGAACCGGCGCGTCGCCCGGTCCGGCGCGGCGAGCAGCGCCCGTACGGTCGCCGGCCCGGCCTTCGCCACCGCTTCCTCAAGGAGTTCGAGCGCCGCCGCGCCCCGCAGCCGCCCGGACACAGCCAGGATCACGCCGGCCGTGGCGGTCAGGCCGGGAGGCAGGAGCGGCCGCCCGAGGGCCTCCTCCAGGACCTCCAGCGCCCGGTCCCGTACGGGTTCGGCCCAGTCCGCGCAGCGGACCGCCACCAGCGGCAACACCTCCGCGAGCAGCTCCGGCGCCGCCTCGGCCGCCCGTGCGAGTGTCGCCTCGCGCACCCGTCCCGAGGGATGGCAGAGGGCCGACGCGAGTCCGGGCGCTGACACGTCTCCCAAGGCCGTCGGCCGGCCGTACCGGATCTCGTCGCGGGTGACCCGGTCGAAAGCGAGCCACTCCGACGGTCCGCCCGCTTCGGGCAACGGGCTGTCGAACATCGTCATGCGCCGGACTGTAGTGCGCCGTCACCGCTCCCACCTGCGAATATCCGCGTCCCTCCCACCCTCGATTGACGAAACATACGGACTCCTGCATACTCATGCATGTCAGCGTTTGCAAGGTAAGGAGAAACCGTGGCCGAGCGTGTCGTACTCGCCTACTCCGGTGGCCTGGACACCTCCGTCGCCATCGGCTGGATCGCCGAGGAGACCGGCGCCGAGGTGATCGCGGTCGCCGTCGACGTCGGTCAGGGCGGCGAGGACCTGGACGTCATCCGCAAGCGGGCCCTCGCCTGCGGGGCCGTCGAGGCCGAGGTCGCGGACGCCAAGGACGAGTTCGCCGAGGAGTACTGCCTCCCCGCGATCAAGGCGAACGCCCTCTACATGGACCGCTACCCCCTCGTCTCCGCCCTCTCCCGGCCCGCCATCGTCAAGCACCTCGTCGCCGCCGCCAGGAAGCACGGCGCGGGGACCGTGGCCCACGGCTGCACCGGCAAGGGCAACGACCAGGTCCGTTTCGAGGCCGGTATCCAGGCCCTCGGCCCCGACCTGACCTGCATCGCCCCGGTCCGGGACTACGCGATGACCCGGGACAAGGCCATCGCCTTCGCCGAGAAGGCCGACCTGCCGATCGCGACCAGCAAGAAGTCCCCGTACTCCATCGACCAGAACGTCTTCGGACGCGCCGTCGAGACCGGGTTCCTCGAGGACATCTGGAACGCGCCCATCGAGGACATCTACGAGTACACCTCGAACCCGGCCGTCCCGCGCGAGGCCGACGAGGTCGTCATCTCCTTCAAGGAGGGTGTCCCCGTTGCCCTCGACGGCACCCCCGTCACCGTCCTCCAGGCGATCCAGCAGCTCAACGAGCGCGCCGGCGCCCAGGGCGTCGGCCGGATCGACATGGTCGAGGACCGGCTCGTCGGCATCAAGTCCCGCGAGGTGTACGAGGCTCCCGGCGCGATCGCCCTGATCACGGCCCACCAGGAACTGGAGAACGTCACCGTCGAGCGCGAACTCGCCCGCTACAAGCGGCAGGTCGAGCAGCGCTGGGGCGAACTCGTCTACGACGGCCTGTGGTTCTCCCCGCTCAGGCGCGCGCTCGACGGCTTCATCCAGGAAGCCAACCAGCACGTCACCGGCGACGTCCGGATGACCCTGCACGGCGGCCGCGCCGTCGTCACCGGCCGGCGGTCCGAGGAGTCGCTGTACGACTTCAACCTCGCCACCTACGACTCGGGCGACACCTTCGACCAGTCCAAGGCGCAGGGCTTCATCGACATCTTCGCCCTCTCCGCGAAGATCGCCGCCCGGCGTGACCTCGCCTGACCACGATTCGTTCCACAGCCGCCTCCCCACCGCAGGGACCGGGGAGGCGGCCTGTTATCCACCTCCTGAGGAGCAAGAGCTGTGAGCAGCAACAACGGTGACGTCCGGCTCTGGGGCGGCCGTTTCGCCGACGGTCCGGCCGAGGCACTGGCGAAGTTGTCCGCGTCGGTCCACTTCGACTGGCGCCTCGCGCCCTACGACATCGCCGGTTCCCGCGCCCACGCGCGCGTGCTCCACAAGGCCGGGCTGCTCACCGAGGACGAGCTGACGCGCATGCTGGCAGGCCTCGACCAGCTGGAGGCCGATGTCGCCGACGGCTCCTTCGTCGGCACCATCGCCGACGAGGACGTCCACACCGCCCTGGAGCGGGGCCTCCTGGAGCGCCTCGGAGCGGACCTCGGCGGCAAGCTGCGCGCCGGCCGGTCCCGCAACGACCAGGTCGCCACGCTCTTCCGGATGTACCTGCGCGACCACGCCCGGATCATCGGCGGTCTGATCGCCGACCTCCAGGACGCGCTCGTGGGCCTCGCCGAGGCACACTCGGACGTCGCCATGCCGGGCCGGACCCACCTCCAGCACGCCCAGCCGGTGCTCTTCGCCCACCACGTCCTCGCCCATGTCCAGTCCCTCTCCCGGGACGCGGAGCGGCTGCGGCAGTGGGACACCCGCACCGCGGTCTCGCCGTACGGCTCCGGCGCCCTGGCCGGTTCCTCCCTCGGGCTCGACCCGGAGGCGGTCGCCAAGGACCTCGGCTTCGAGCGGGGCTCGGCGGGCAACTCCATCGACGGCACGGCCTCGCGCGACTTCGTCGCCGAGTTCGCCTTCATCACCGCGATGATCGGGGTCAACCTCTCCCGTATCGCGGAGGAGATCATCATCTGGAACACGAAGGAGTTCTCCTTCGTGACGCTGCACGACGCCTTCTCCACCGGCTCGTCGATCATGCCGCAGAAGAAGAACCCGGACATCGCCGAGCTGGCGCGGGGCAAGTCGGGCCGTCTGATCGGCAACCTGAGCGGCCTGATGGCCACGCTCAAGGCGCTGCCGCTGGCGTACAACCGCGACCTCCAGGAGGACAAGGAGCCGGTCTTCGACTCCTGCGACCAGCTGGAGGTCCTGCTGCCCGCCTTCACCGGCATGATGGCCACGCTCACCGTGAACCGGGAGCGGATGGAGGAGCTGGCCCCGGCCGGCTTCTCGCTCGCGACCGACATCGCCGAGTGGCTGGTCAAGCAGGGCGTGCCGTTCCGGGTGGCGCACGAGGTGGCCGGCGAGTGCGTGAAGGTCGCCGAGGCGGAGGGCAAGGAGCTGGACGAGCTCACGGACGAGCAGTTCGGCAAGATCTCCGAGCACCTCACCCCCGAGGTCCGCACGGTCCTCAACGTCCCGGGCGCCCTCGCCTCCCGCGACGGCCGCGGGGGCACGGCCCCGTCGGCGGTCGCCGCCCAGCTGGTCGAGGTCAAGGCGGACCTGGTGATCCAGCACGCCTGGTCCACCGCCAAGCAGTAACCCCCGCGGTACCTACACCGCCGCCGCCCACTCCGCGAGCGCGTCGAAGTCCGGCCGGAGCAGTCCGAGCCGGGGGTCGACGCGCAGGAGCAGGGCGGCGGCGAGGTGGTTCCGGTCCACGTACTCCCGGTCGTACGCCGTGATGTCGTCGTCCACCCAGGCGAACGGCCGCCCGGCCGCGTACTCCAGGATGTACTGCGTCTTCCAGAAGGTCCCGCGAGGGGCCTTTCCGTGCATCTGGGGCCAGTCGATGTACGGCAGTTCGGGCAGGCCGAGCCGCGGCCCTATCCAGGCGTTCGCCTCACCCTTCCAGGTCGTCGCCCACACCAGCTCGTACGCCTCGGAGAGGGTGAGCAGCTCCTCCCCGTGCGCGGGGTTCAGCCACACCCGCAGCGGCTTGGCGTCGAACCAGCCATCGGGTCGCATCCGGTGCGTCGTGTAGCCGTCAGGGCGGCGTTCGGGCTGCGCCGCGTAGGGGTTCAGCGGGCCGTCCACGTCGATGAGCAGCAGCGGCTTGAGCATGATCGCAGCATTCCTCTCCGCCTCCCCGTGAGGCGTGGATTTATCGAATGAGACATCAACGTCTCATTCGGTGTATGGTTGTCTCATGACAGTCGATCGCGCCCAGGTGCTTCTCGCCGCCGCCGCCCTGCTCTCCCGGAAGTCGACCGCCACCATGGACGAGGTCGCCCGGGCCGCGGGGATCGGCCGGGCGACCCTGCACCGGCACTTCGCGGGGCGGGACGCCCTGGTCAGGGCGCTGGAAGCGATGGGCATCGAGGAGTTCGAGGCCGCGCTCGACGCGGCGGAACTCGACGAGGGGCCGGCTGACGAGGCCATGCGGCGACTCGTCGCGAAGATCGAGCCCAACGCCCAGCTGATGGCCTTCCTCGTCACCGAGAACCAGCTCTTCGAGGGTGACCACGTCAACGCGGGCTGGGCACGGCTCGACGCCCGCGTCAGCGACCTCTTCCGACGCGGTCAGGAAGAGGGCACCTTCCGGATCGACCTGAGCCCCGCGTGGCTCACCGAGGCCCTGTACGGCCTCGCGTCCTCCTGCGCCTGGGCCGTCATGGACGGCCGCGTCGCGGCCAAGGACTTCCAATACATGATCACCGAGCTGATGCTCGGTGGCGCACGACGGAGCGTGGAGAAATGAGCGGCACCCGCCAACTGAACCCGACGACAGGGACCGAGGTGAAGAGCCCCGGCCGCTGGCTCGCCCTGTCCGTCCTCGTCCTCGCGGTCCTGCTGGTCGCGGTGGACGCGACCGTCCTCGGGCTCGCCACACCCGCCCTGAGCGAGGAGCTGAAGCCGACCGGCACCCAGCTGCTCTGGATCGGCGACATCTACTCCTTCGTCATCGCCGGACTCCTCGTCTCCATGGGCTCCCTCGGCGACCGGATCGGCCGCAAGAAGCTCCTCCTCATCGGCGCGACCGCCTTCGGCGCCGTCTCGGTGCTCAACGCCTACGCCACCAGCCCCGAGATGATGATCGTCGCCCGCGCCCTCCTCGGTGTCGCCGGCGCCACCCTGATGCCGTCGACCCTGGCACTGATCCGGAACATCTTCCACGACCCCAAGGAGCGCAGCCTCGCCATCGGCATCTGGGGCGCCACCGCCTCGGCGGGCGCCGCCGTCGGCCCGGTCGTCGGCGGAGCGCTGCTCCAGCACTTCTGGTGGGGCTCGGTCTTCCTCATCAACCTGCCCGTCATGGCCGCCCTCGTCCTCGTCGGCATCAAGCTGCTGCCCGAGTCCAAGAACCCGGTCGCGGGCCCCTGGGACCTGATCAGCGTCGGGCTCTCGCTCGTCGGTGTCATCGGCGTCGTATACGCGGTGAAGGAAGCCGCCTCCCACGGTCTGTCCTGGGAGATCGGCGCCGCGGCCCTCATCGGCGCCACCGCCCTGTGGGCCTTCGTCCGCCGTCAGCACCGACTGGCCGCACCCCTGCTCGACATGCGGCTGTTCAAGCACCGCGGCTTCTCGGGCGCGGTCCTCGCCGACCTGCTCACCGTCTTCGGACTGTCCGGCCTCGTCTTTTTCCTCTCCCAGTTCCTCCAGCTCGTCCAGGGCCGTGAGCCGCTGGAGGCCGGTCTGGCCGAACTGCCCGCCGCCATCGGCGCGGTGGTCACCGGTCTGGTCGCCGGCCGGTACGCCCGTCGGTTCTCCGTACGGGGCGTGGTGGCAGGCGGTCTCGCGGCGATCGGGCTCGCCCTCGCCGTCGTCACCGTGATCCACAAGGAGACCGGCTATCCGCTGCTCGGCGCGGCTCTCCTCGTCGTCGGTCTCGGCGCGGGATTCTCGTTCACCGTCACGGCGGACGTGATCCTCTCCAGCGTGCCCAAGGAGCAGGCGGGTTCCGCCTCCGCCGTCTCCGAGACCGCGTACGAACTCGGCGCCGCCCTCGGCATCGCGCTCCTCGGCTCGATCGTCACCGGCGTCTACCAGGGCTTCGTGACCCCGGCGGGCGTCCCCGCGGACGCCGCGGCTGCGGCGCACGAGTCGCTCGGCGGCGCCGTCGAGGCCTCCGCGGGCCTCGCCCCCGACTCGGCGAACGCCCTGGTGTCCACGGCCCAGGCGGCCTTCGTCGACGGCCTCAACCTGGCGGCCGGGGTCGGCGCGGCGGTGCTCCTCGCGACGGCCGTCGCGGCCTGGTTCCTCCTGAAGGGCCAGAAGCTGGCGGACGGCATCGAGCACTGAGTCCGCTCACCACGCAGAGGGGCCCCGCACGGTACGACGTCCGTGCGGGGCCCCTCCGTGTGCCATCGCGCGGTACGGCTACGCGGCCTTCGCCTTCGTGGCGTACATGTCCACGTACTCCTGGCCCGACAGGCGCATCACCTCGGCCATCACCGAGTCCGTCACCGCCCGCAGGACATAGCGGTCGCGGTCCATGCCCTCGTACCGGGAGAACTCCATCGGCTCGCCGAAGCGGACCGTCACCCGGCCCGGCCGGGGCAGCCCCGCACCGCCGGGCTGGATCTTGTCCGTGCCGATCATCGCGAACGGCACCACCGGCGCGCCGGTCATCAGCGTCAGCCGCGCGATGCCCGTACGGCCCCGGTACAGCCGGCCGTCGGGGGAGCGGGTGCCCTCCGGGTAGATGGAGAACATCCTGCCCTCCTCGAGTACCCGGCGGCCCGTCATCAGCGCCGCGACACCGCCGCGGCCGCCGTCGCGGTCCACCGGGATCATGCCGACGCTGGTGAAGAACCAGGCCATCAGCCGGCCCTTCAGCCCCTTGCCCGTGACGTACTCGTCCTTGCCGATGAAGAAGACCGGCCGGTCGATGCAGATCGGCATGATCATCGAGTCGATGAAGGTGAGGTGGTTGCCCGCGAGGATCACCGGACCCGTCCCCGGGATGTTCTCCGCGCCGTCGACACGGGGGCGGAACATCAGGCGCAGGAGCGGTCCGAGCACTGCCTTGATGAGTGCGAGACGGGACAACGGTTCCTCCGGTGTCGGGGGCGGGGACGGCGTCGTACAGGGGCTGTGCAGGTGAGGACGATACTCGCGGGTCGTCCCCGCGCGCACATCGGGTTCATCGAGTGGATACGCAGTGTTGACGTGTGTTTCCGCTGTGTTCGGCCCAGGTCTGTCGCGTGGAGGGACCGACTGCCTACTGTCGGAGCCGCGTTTGACAGGTGCGGGACATCACATCGAAGGAGCCTTCATGACCCAGGGTGAGCACGCGAGCCCCGCTCGGCGCACGGTCCTCGGAGCGGCGGGCGCGGCCGTCACCGGGGTGGCCGGAGCCGCGGTCCTCGGCGCCTCCGCGGTCCTCGCCGCCGGCCCGGCGCAGGCCGCCGAGGCACAGGGCGGGAGCCAGGACCGTAGACACGGCCACGGCTACCGCTCCCTCCCCACCCCCACGGTGATCGCGCACCGCGGCGCGAGCGGCTACCGACCCGAGCACACGCTCGGCTCCTACCAGCTCGCCCTGGACCTCGGCGCCCACGTCATCGAGCAGGACCTCGTGCCGACCAAGGACGGCCACCTGGTCTGCCGCCACGAGAACGACATCACCGGCACGACCGACGTCGCCGACCACCCCGAGTTCGCCTCCCGCAGGACCACCAAGTCCGTCGACGGCGTCTCGTACACCGGCTGGTTCACCGAGGACTTCACCCTCGCCGAGCTGAAGACCCTTCGCGCCAAGGAGCGCATCCCGGCCGTCCGCCAGGAGAACACCCTCTACGACGGCCGCTGGCAGATCCCCACCTTCGAGGAGGTGCTCCGCTGGGCCGAGTCCGAGGGCCGCCGCCGGGGCCGCCCGGTCTGGCTGCACGTCGAGACCAAGCACCCCACGTACTTCCGCTCCCTCGGCCTCGGCCTGGAGGAGCCCCTCGCCAAGCTGCTGCGCCGCTACGGCCGCCACCGCGCCGACTCCCCGGTCTTCCTCCAGTCCTTCGAGCCCAGCAGCATCCAGCGCCTCGCCAGGCTGGTGCACTCGCCGCGCGTCGTCCTGCTCTCCGCCGCGAGCAGCCGGCCCTGGGACTTCGTCCAGGCCGGCGACCCGCGCACCGTCGCCGACCTGGTCACCCCGCAGGGCCTGCGCTGGATCGCCTCGTACGCCCAGGGCATCGGCCCCACCCTGGACCTGGTCATCCCGCGCGACGCCACCGGCAAGCTCGGCACCCCGACCACCCTCGTGCGCGACGCCCACGCGCAGGGCCTGATCCTCCACCCGTACACCCAGCGCAACGAGAACAGCTTCCTGCCCGCCGACTTCCGACGCGGCACCGACCCGAACGCGTACGGCGACGTCTTCGGCGCCCTGAAGACCTACCTGGCGACCGGCATCGACGGCATCTTCTCCGACAACCCGGACACCGCCCTCCTCGCGGCCGCGGACGTCACCACGCGCTGAGCCCCGGGGACCGATCCCCGCGCCACCCGGTCGGAACCCCCGACCGGGTGGTCACCCCCCGACCGGGTGGTTTGCGCCCCGCGCCGCAACCGCCCCGGCCCGCCCCGGCATCGTGCCGGGCATGACCCACCTCCTCCGTACCCTGGCCCCCCTCCTCGCCGCGGAATCGAAGGCCGAGGCCCCCGCCGCCGGCGTCGAGGCGGGCGACCTCGAACAAGCGGTGTGGCTACGGCTCCTCGAACGCCTCCGGAACGACGACGCCCCCACCCACCCCGCCGACTGGCTCCGCCGCGCCGTCCGCGCCGAGGCCCGCCGCGCCCGGCGCGCCGCCCTGCGGGAGCGCCCGTACCGGGGCGAGGAGGCCACCGAGGAGCGGGACGCCACCCCCGAGAGCACCGCCCTCACCACCGAGCGGCGCCGTGCCGTCCGCGCCGCCGTCCGCCGTACCCCCGGTCACTGCCCCCGGCTGCTCACCGCGATGCTCGACCCGACAGACCCCACCTACCGAGAAATCGCAGGAGAGTTGGGTATCTCACAGGGCAGTCTGGGGCCCATGCGTTCCCGTTGCCTGGGATGCCTGCGCAGAATGCTGGCTGCAGAGGTTCCTGCGGCGACCCCGAGGGGAAGGGTGCGGGAGACCGACCGATGGACCAGGTGAGCGGGAGGCATGCGCACATGGGCATGAGCGTGACCATCTCAGCGGCTGACGCGCAGGACGCGGAGCACATACTGAAGTTGCAGTACCTCTGTTACCAGAGCGAGGCGGAACTCTACGGCGACTACGCCATCGAGCCGCTCACCCAGACCCTGGACGCCCTGCGCGCCGAACTCTCCGAGGGGTACGCGCTCGTGGCCCGCCTCGGCGACGAGATCGTCGCCTCCGTACGCGGACGGGTCGACGAGGCCGGCACCGTACGGATCGCCAAGCTCATCGTCCACCCGCGCATGCAGCGCCACGGCCTGGGCGGCCGGCTCCTCGACGCCATCGAGAGCCACTTCGCCGCCGACCCGGCGCCCACGGCCAAGCGCTTCCAGCTCTTCACGGGCCACCGCAGCGAGGGCAACCTCCGGCTCTACCGCAGCAAGGGGTACGAGCAGGTCGCCGCCCGCGAGATCGGCCCCCGGCTCACGCTCGTGACCCTGGAGAAGGCGGCCTAGGCAGCCCTGGCAGCCGACCGCCGCAGCCACCAGATCCCGGTCACCGGCAGCAGGACCGGGATGAAGATGTAGCCGTAGCCGTAGTCCGACCAGACCGTGGCGTCCGGGAAGGCGGACGGGTCGGCCAGCGTCCAGGTCCCCACGGTCAGCACGCCCACCAGCTCGGCGGCGCAGCACACCAGCGCCGCCCTGCGGGCCGTCTCCCCGCCGCGGACGAGGGTGTACGTGATGAAGGCGTACACCACGGCCGCCACCGCCGACAGCGCGTAGGCCAGCGGCGCCCGGTCGAACTCGGTCGCGATCTGGTAGATCGAACGCGAGACCGCGCCGACGGACATCACCCCGTACAGCCAGACCAGCAGCATGCCCGGGCCCTTGACGAGCCGCGTCCCCGCGCTCGTCCCCTCGGTCGCGCTCATCAGCCCACCGTCCAGATGTCGAAGAGACGTACTTCCAGGACCGCGAGCACGACCCCGCTCGCCGCCACCGTCGCCGAACCCCACCGGCTGCGCTCCGTCAACGACATGAAGCCGGCCGCGGGCACCGCGCACAGCGCGCCCAGCAGATAGGCGACGAAGATCGTCGTGCCCTCCTCGGCCTTCTCCCCGCGCGAGAGCTGCACGATGCCGACGACCAGCTGCACCAGGGCGAGGAAGGTCACCACGGCCATGCCGATGAAGTGCCAGTCCTTGGTCGGCTGGTCGCGGGTGAAGGCGAAGCCGCACCAGGCGGCGAGGGCGAGCGCGGCCACCGAGACCGCGACCGTCAGGACGTCAAGCATGCGCCCGAGGGTATTACGGGCCGAAAGGCCCGATGCGCTCGCCCCCCACCCGCCCCGTAGGGTCGGGGGCCATGAAGATACGCGCGGAAGCCCTCCTCTTCGACAACGACGGAACGCTGGTCTCCTCCATGGCGTCCGTGTACCGCTGCTGGACCAGGTGGGCGGGGGAGTACGGCATCACGGCCGAGGACTTCGCCCGCGTCGAGCTGCACGGCCGCCCCGCCGCCGAGATCATCGCCGACCTGCTGCCCGCCGCCCGGGTGCCCGACGCCCTGCGCCGTATCGAACAGCTGGAGGTCGAGGACGTCCCCGGCGGGGTCGAGCTGCTCCCCGGCACCAAGGAACTCCTCTCCTCCCTCCCGGCCGACCGCTGGGCCGTCGTCACCTCCGCGACCAGGCCGCTCGGCGAGGCGCGGCTGCGCGAGGCCGGCATCGACTTCCCCGCCCTCGTCGCCGCCGACGACATCACTCGCGGCAAGCCCGACCCGGAGCCCTTCCTCCTGGCCGCGGCCGGGCTCGGCGTCGCCCCGGCCGCCTGCGTGGTCTTCGAGGACGCCCCCGCGGGTCTCGCCGCCGGCCGCGCCGCGGGCATGCGGACCGTGGCCTTGGCCACAACCCACGACCGCGCCGAGCTCGACGCGGACTTCGTCGTCACCGACCTCTCCGCCGTGTCCGCGCAGGCCACGGACGGGGGAGTGGAGCTCGTCCTCGGCCTCTGACACCCACCGGGGGTGTCCGCATGATGTCTCAACGACGTCCGCTATTCGGACACCCCCGAAGTCGTCGAACACCCGCGTGCTTTACTTGCAGACATGACCACGACGAGCAGCCGCACCCTTGCGACCGAGGCGAACCTGACGCCCGGTGCTCGTTGTATGTGTCGAATGTGCGCCTTCTGAGGGCCCCCGCCGAGCCTCGCGCCCCGAAGCGAGACCCCGACGGCCGAGCCGATCCGCCCGCCGAAACCGGCGCCGGACCGTGCCCGCCCCGCGCACGCGCTGCCTCCGGAACACCCACCGAAGCGGCCGATCTGCGCCTGACTGTCCGAACGACGAATGCCCCGTGCCCGGCGGACCCCGCGCCGTGCACTCGACAGTGACGGAAACCCCTGTGATCACCACTTCGGGCCTGACCAAGGTCTACGAGTCGCGAGGCCGCCAGGTCACCGCTCTGGACGGCGTCGACCTCCACGTCCGCGAGGGCGAGGTGTTCGGCGTGATCGGCCAGAGCGGCGCCGGCAAGTCCTCGCTCATCCGCTGCGTCAACCTCCTGGAGCGCCCCACCTCCGGCACCGTGACCGTGGACGGCGTCGACCTCACGGCGCTCGCCGCCACCGGCCGCCGCGCCGGCAAGGACCTGCGCCGCGCGCGCAGCAGCATCGGCATGGTCTTCCAGCACTTCAACCTGCTGTCCTCCCGCACGGTCAAGGACAACATCGAACTCCCCCTGGAGATCCTCGGCGTCTCCGGCGCCGAGCGCACCCGCCGCGCCCTGGAACTCCTCGACCTCGTCGGCCTCTCCGACAAGGCCAAGGCCTACCCCGGCCAGCTCTCCGGCGGCCAGAAGCAGCGCGTCGGCATAGCCCGCGCCCTGGCCGGCAACCCCAAGGTCCTGCTCTCCGACGAGGCCACCAGCGCCCTCGACCCGGAGACCACCCGCTCCATCCTCCAGCTCCTTCGCGACCTCAACCAGCAGCTCGGTCTCACCGTCCTGCTCATCACGCACGAGATGGACGTCGTCAAGACGATCTGCGACTCGGCCGCGCTCATGCAGAAGGGCCGCATCGTCGAGTCCGGCACCGTGAGCGAACTGCTCGCCACCCCCGGCTCCGAGCTGGCCGCCGAACTCTTCCCGGTCAGCGGCGCCGCCACCGGCCCCGACCGCACGGTCGTCGACGTCACCTTCCACGGCGAGGCCGCCACCCAGCCGGTGATCTCCCAGCTCTCCCGTACGTACAACATCGACATCTCGATCCTCGGCGCCGCCATGGACACCGTCGGCGGAAAGCAGATCGGCCGGATGCGGATCGAACTGCCCGGCCGTTACGAGGAGAACGTCGTGCCCGTCGGCTTCCTGCGCGAGCAGGGCCTCCAGGTGGACATCGTCGAAGAGGACGCCCCCGCCGGCGCCGTGCTCGTCAAGGAAGGTGCCAAGTGACCTGGTCGGAGATGCAGCCCCTGCTTGAGCAGGGCACCGTCGACACCCTCTACATGGTCCTGTGGGCCACGGTCGTCACCGTCCTCGGCGGACTGCCGCTCGGCATCCTGCTCGTCCTCACGGACAAGGGCGGACTGCTGCAGAACACGGTGGTCAACAAGGTCGTCGGCGTGATCGTGAACATCGGCCGCTCGCTGCCGTTCATCATCCTGCTGATCGCCCTGATCCCCTTCACGACCTTCGTCGTCGGCACCTTCATCGGCCCCACCGCGATGATCGTCCCGCTCGCCATCGGCGCCATCCCGTTCTTCGCCCGGCTCGTCGAGACCTCGATCCGCGAGGTCGACCACGGCCTCGTGGAGGCCGTGCAGTCCATGGGTGGCTCCGTGCCCACGATCATCCGCAAGGTGCTGCTCCCGCAGGCGCTGCCCTCGCTGATCTCCGGGATCACCACCACCGTCATCGTGCTCATCGGCTACTCCGCGATGGCCGGCGCCGTCGGCGGCGAAGGCCTCGGCTCCAAGGCGATCACCTACGGATACCAGCGCTTCGACACCCAGTTCATGCTGGTCACCGTCGTGGTCCTGATCGCGATCGTCACCGTCGTCCAGCTCATCGGCGACCTCGCCGTCCGGCTCCTCGCCCGCCGCGGCCGGACCGCGTAACCCCAGACTTCGTCCTTCGAAGAAGAGCCCGGACTTGTTGTCCAGGCGTCCACCGCACCACCAGAAAGAGGCACTTTTCGTGCGTAAGAACATCAAGCTCACCGCCGGTATCGCCGCCACCGCCGCGCTCGCCCTCGGCCTCACCGCCTGCGGCACCGCCTCGGACCCGTCCTCCGCCAAGGACGCGGCCGGCTCCGCCGACAAGCCGCTCGTCGTCGCCGCGTCCCCGACGCCGCACGCCGACATCCTCAACTACGTCAAGGACAACCTCGCCGCGAAGGAGGGCCTGAAGCTGGAGGTGAAGGAGTTCACGGACTACGTCCTGCCGAACACCGCCACCCAGACCGGCCAGGTCGACGCCAACTTCTTCCAGCACAAGCCGTACCTGGACGACTTCAACAAGAAGAACAACACCACCATCGTCCCGGTGGTCAACGTCCACCTGGAGCCCCTCGGCCTCTACTCCAAGAAGGTCAAGGCGCTCTCGGACATCAAGGCCGGCCAGACCATCGCCGTCCCCAACGACACCACCAACGGCGGTCGCGCACTCCAGCTGCTCGCCGAGAACGGCCTCATCACCCTCAAGGACGGCGTCGGCACCAACGCCAAGCTCTCCGACATCACCGACAAGAAGGGCCTGGAGTTCAAGGAGCTGGAGGCCGCCACCGTGCCCCGCGCCCTGAACGACGTGGACGCCGCCGTCATCAACGGCAACTACGCCATCGAGGCCAAGCTCTCCCCGGCCGAGGACGCCATCGCCATCGAGAAGGCCGAGGGCAACCCCTACGCCAACTTCCTCGCCGTCAAGGAGGGCAACGAGAAGGACGCCCGCGTGCAGAAGCTCGCCAAGCTCCTCAACTCGCCCGAGGTGAAGAAGTACATCGAGGACACCTACGACGGCTCGGTCATCCCGGCCTTCGGCGCCGTCGCCAAGTAAGGCCCGCCGTACGGTTCCTGTGCCGAAGGCCCCCCGCACCCGCCCCGGGTGCGGGGGGCCTTCGCCGTCGTGACCCCCCGTCATCTGACGCCACATCGGACCCGGCCATGCACACCGACAGCACCATGCTGCATGCTGTGCGTTCACGGTCGATTCGGACGGTCCACGGCATGGAGCTGCGCATGACTACCACCTTTCCGGACATCTCCATCAACACGGACCGGTTGGTGCTGCGCGCGCTCGAAGAGGCGGACGCGCCCGCCCTCGCCGAGATGATGAACGACGAGATGGTCGCCGCCTGGACGGCCGTCCCCCAGCCGTACACCGAGGACGCCGCCCACCGCTGGATCACCGAGTACGCCCCCACCGAACGCACCACGGGACGCGGCCTCGACCTCGCCGTCACCGAATTCCTCACCCAGCGCCTCGTCGGTGTCATCCAACTCACCCACACCAACTGGCGCGTTCGCTCCACCGAACTCTCCTACATCGTCGCCCCCTGGGCCCGCGGCGAGGGATACGCCACCGAAGCCGCCCTCGCCACCGCCCAATGGCTCTTCGGCGACCAGCGCTTCGAACGCATCGAACTGCGCACCGCCGCCGACAACACCGCCTCCCAGCAGGTCGCCCAGAAGATCGGCTGCATCAGCGAAGGCGTCCTCAGAAACGCCTGCATAGCCCGCACCCGCACCGAGGACGGCACCTGGGCCGACCTGCGCACCGATTTCATCGTCTGGGGACTGCTCCCCGAGGACCTCGAAGGGGTCGAGGACCAGATGGCGGAGGCCGGATACACCTCCTTCACCGACTGGAGCTGAGCCCGCCACCGATCACGGGTACCCTCGTGTCGCCCCCGACCTGCGACAAGACCTCAGGAGACAGAAGACGATGGCCGACCGGGTCACGGTGATCGGCTGGGACGGTTCGCCCCTCACCGCAGCGGCCCGGTCCGCGCTCTCCGCCGCCACGCTCGTGGCGGGCGCCGCGCACCACCTCGCCCTGCCCGAGGTCCCCCGCGACGCCGAGCGGATCCGCCTCGGCAGCGTCGACCTCGCCGCCCGCCGCATCGCCGGCCACCGCGGCACCGCCGTCGTCCTCGCCGACGGCGACCCCGGCTTCTTCGGAGTCGTCCGCACCCTGCGCGCGCCCGAGCACGGTCTGGAGGTCGAGGTCGTCCCCGCCGTCTCCTCCGTCGCCGCCGCCTTCGCCCGCGCCGGCATGCCCTGGGACGACGCCCGGATCGTCGTCGCCCACCAGCGCACCCTGCGCCGCGCCGTCAACGTCTGCCGCGCCCACCCGAAGGTCGCCGTCCTCACCTCACCCGGCGCAGGACCCGCGGAACTCGCCCTCCTCCTCGAAGGCGTCCACCGCACCTTCGTCATCTGCGAGGAACTCGGCACCGACCGCGAACAGGTCACCGTCCTCACCTCTGACAAGGCCGCCGACCACGTCTGGCGCGACCCCAACGTCGTCATCGTCATCGGCGGCACCGCCGGAGCCCCGCCCGGCGGCTGGCTCATGGGCCAGGAGACCCCGGCTGTACGCGGCTGGGCCCTGCCCCAGGAAGACCCCGCACGCGGCGGCAGCGGCGAGGACCGCACCCTGCGCGCCGCCCAGCTCGCCCGCCTCGGCCCCCGCGTCGGCGACCTCGTCTGGGACATCGGCTGCGGCGGCGGAGCCCTCTCCGTCGAGGCCGCCCGCTTCGGCGCCGCCGTCATAGCCGTGGACGCCGACCCGGAGGCCTGCGCCCGCACGGAGGCGGCCGCCCGCCGCCACGGCGTCCAGCTCCAGGCCGTACGCGGCCGGGCGCCGCACGTCCTGGAACGGCTGCCCGAACCCGACGTCGTACGGATCGGAGGCGGCGGCGTACCCGTCGTCACCGCCTGCACCGACCGCAGGCCCGAACGGATCGTCGCCCACGCCTCCACCCGCGACGAGGCCGAGGCCGTCGGCGCGGCCCTCGCAGAGGGCGGCTACGACGTCGAATGCGCCCTCCTCCAGAGCGTCGGCCTTGACCCCGACGACTGGTCGGAACGCGACCGCACCGTGGTCTTCCTGCTCTCCGGACGCCGGATCGACCGCGCCCCCTGACCATGCCGCCCCACCGGGCCAGGTAGGCTGGCCTGTCGTTGTACCGCGCCCGGGCCTTCGGTGTTTTGTTCGCCAATATCCGGACAGAGGCGGCCGATAGGGCCCCTGATGTGGTACGGGGCAACGGGGGGATGCGCGACGTGGCGCAGTCCACAGCAAACCGTGGCGGATCCGCCTGTCACGACGGCCGATGGCCGCGACAATGCTGGGGTGCCCGCGCGTCATTCGTGCCGCACGGCGCGCACGCTCGTTGTTGTTGACGGGCGAAGGTCTGAAGGAGCACAAGCGATGGGCGAGGGGTACGCATGACGGACACCGGCCAGGTCCCGGGCGAGGGGCTGCCGGAGAACGCAGGCATGGTCGAGCAGCCGGGCATCCCCGCTCCGGGCGCGTACACCTTCCTGGACCCCTCCGAGCACGCAGCCGAGGACGACGACCTGCTTCTGATGCCGGGCGCCCAGGGCGCCTGGAGCGAGCACCAGCCGGGCGCCGTGCCCGTGCCACCCGTCGCCGTCCCGGCCCCCGGCATGATGCCGCCCGTCGGCGACCCGCTCACCGACCCGCTGGCCGGCCCGATCGCCGACGCCCTCGCCGCTCAGGCTCCGTTGACCCCGCCGGCTCCCGTCGCCCACGAGCCCGTCGCCACCCCGGCCCACGGCGTCCCCCTGGGCTTCTCGACCCCCGCGCACGGCGTGCCGGTCGAGGCCGTGACCGACCACGGCTACGAGCCCGGGATCCTGGACACCGGCGCCCACGAGGCCGCCGGCCGGGACTCGGGCTCCGTGGACCTCAGCGCCGTACGTGTGGCGCCGCAGGCCGCCACCCCGCCGCCCGCCCGCCGCCCGCTGCACATGGGCCCGCCGGTCCCGGAGACCGGCGGAGTCGTCCGCTCGCTCGCCGACCGCGGCCCGGCAGCCCCGGCCCCGGCGCCCACACCGGTCGCCGTGGCGGCCCCCGCGCCGGCACCGGTCCAGGTCGCGGGCCCGCCCACCTCGGGCCTCGAGTACCTCGATGTCCACCAGGAGCAGCCGGCCGCGCCGCAGCTCGGCGACGTGCCGCCGCAGGGCGCAGTGCCGTGGGACCCGCAGCCCCAGGCGCCCGTGCCCGCAGAAACGGTCGGCCAGTTCGTCCCGGTCGAGGGCACCGTCCCGACGACCCCCCACCTGGCCCCCACCCCGACCGAGGTCCCCGAGGCCCTCGTGGAGGAGGCCCCCGCAGCGGTCCCGGCCCCCCGCGACGGCGGCCCGGCCGCCGCCGTACCGGCACCGCCGGCCGAAGAACCCATCCCGGAGCCGACCGAGGAGCCCCAGGCGGCGGAGGTCACCCCGGAACCGGCAGCGGAGCCGACGCAGCCGGAGCCCGAACTCCCGGTCATGACCGAGCCGGAGACGCCTCCGACGGCGACGGAACTCCCCACCGAGCCCGCCCCTGTCGAGCACGTTGCCGAGGCCCCCGCGGCCACGGAACCCCCTACTGCCGAGCAGCCGGACACCCCCCCCGAGCTGACGCCCGAGCAGCCGGAGTCCACCCCGGAGCCGACGCCCCAGCCCTCGGAGCCCGCACCTGAGCAGGTGGACACGGCCCCCGAGCAGGCGGAGCCGACGCCCGAGCCTGCGAACACGGCCCCCGAGCCCGCGGACACGGCCCCCGAGCCCGCGGACACGGCCCCCGAGCAGGCGGAGTCCTCCCCGGAGCCGACGCCCCAGCCCTCGGAGCCCGTCCCTGAGCAGGTGGACACAGCCCCCGAGCAGGCGGACACGGCCCCCGAGCAGTCGGAGCCCGTCCCTGAGCAGGCGGACACGGCCCCCGAGCAGGCGGAGTCCACCCCGGAGCCGACGTCCGAGCAGGCGGACACGGCCCCCGAGCAGGCGGAGTCCACCCCGGAGCCGACGTCCGAGCAGGCGGACAATATGTCGGCCCCGGCCCCGGCGCCGGCCCCGGCGCCCGCCTACGACGACGCGGAGCGCGAGGCGGTGCTCCGGGTCATGCGGGAGCGCCGCGACATCCGCAACGGCTTCCGCTCCGACCCGATCCCGCACGAGGTGCTCCTCCGCGTCCTCGAGGCCGCGCACACGGCACCGAGCGTCGGCCACTCCCAGCCCTGGGACTTCGTCGTCATCCGCTCGGCGGAGACCCGCCGCACCATGCACGAACTGGCTCAGCGCCAGCGCGAGGCCTACGCCAAGTCGCTGCCCAAGGCGCGGGCGAAGCAGTTCAAGGAACTGAAGATCGAGGCCATCCTCGACACCCCGGTCAACATCGTCGTGACCGCCGACCCCACCCGAGGCGGCCGGCACACCCTGGGCCGCTACACGCAGCCGCAGATGGCCCCGTACTCCTCCGCACTCGCGGTCGAGAACCTCTGGCTCGCCGCCCGTGCCGAGGGTCTCGGTGTCGGCTGGGTCAGCTTCTTCGACGAGCGCGAGATGGTGCGCACGCTCGGCCTGCCCGAGCACCTCGAAGTGGTCGCGTACCTCTGCGTCGGCTACGTCGACGAGTTCCCCGAGGAGCCCGAGCTGATGCAGGCGGGCTGGTCCAAGCGCCGCCCGCTGTCCTGGGTCGTCCACGAGGAGACGTACGGCCGCCGGGCGCTGCCCGGTGAGGAGCCGCACGACCTCCTCCAGGAGACGGTCAGCAACATCCGCCCGCTGGACGCCAAGGCGCTCGGCGAGGCGTGGGAGCGGCAGAAGCGCATGACCAAGCCCGCCGGGGCGCTGGGCATGCTGGAGATCATCTCCGCACAGCTCTCCGGCCTCTCCCGGATCTGCCCGCCGCCCATCCCCGAGCCGGCCGCGGTCGCGATCTTCGCCGGTGACCACGGCGTGCACGCCCAGGGCGTCACCGCCTGGCCGCAGGAGGTGACCGGCCAGATGGTCGCGAACTTCCTCGGCGGGGGAGCGGTCTGCAACGCCTTCGCCAACCAGGTGGGCGCCGAGGTCTGCGTGATCGACGTAGGCGTGGCATCCGACCTCCCGGCAACCCCGGGCCTCCTGCCCCGCAAGGTCCGCCCGGGCACGGGCGACTTCACCACCGGCCAGGCGATGACCCGCGAAGAGGCCCTCGCCGCCATCGAGGTGGGCATCGAGACCGCGCGCGACCTCGTCGCGGCGGGCAACAAGGCCCTCCTCACCGGTGAGATGGGCATCGCGAACACCACCGCGTCCGCCGCGCTGATCTCGGTGTACACGGGCGTCGACCCGGTCGAGGTGACCGGACGCGGCACGGGCATCAACGACGAGATGCACGCCCGCAAGGTGGACGTGGTCCGCCGAGCCCTGGACCTCCACAAGCCGGACCCGGCGGACCCCATCGGAGTCCTGTCGGCCATCGGCGGCCTGGAGCACGCGGCCCTCGTCGGCCTCATCCTGGGCGCCGCCTCCCTGCGCGTCCCGGTCGTCCTCGACGGCGTCTCGACCGGCGCGGCCGCGCTGGTGGCCCGGGCGATCGCGCCCGAGTCCCTCGCCGCCTGCATCGCGGGCCACCGCAGCGCCGAGCCGGGCCACGTGGCGGCCCTCAACAAGCTGGGCCTGCGCCCCCTGGTCGACCTCGACCTCCGCCTCGGCGAGGGCACCGGCGCCCTCCTCGCCCTCCCGATCGTGCAGAGCGCGGCCCGGGCGATGCACGAGGTGGCGACGTTCGACTCCGCGGGTGTGACGGAGAAGTAGGAGCAGCGGCCCCAGCGCGGCCCCGCCCCCCTCGACGGGAGTGGGGGCCGCGCAGGGGCCGCGTTCGGGACGTAAAGCGTGATTTGTGGCGCGCGAGAGCGTCGCACCGAGGATCCTCTGCGCGCCGTAAATCATGCAGTCCCGAACGCGGACCCGGAGCGGCCCCCACGGCACGCACCACCCGGGGGCGGCCCCACCGCACACCGCACCACACCACGGCGGCCCCCACGGCACACCGCACACCGCACACCGCACCACCCCGCGAGGGACATCCGTCACAGCCCGCCCACCCCCGGTGACCGATATCGTGTTCAGAGGGCCAGGCGCAGCACCCGCACCCCGCCCCACCAGCCGCTTCACCGCAGCAGCGGCCCACACCCCCGCTCTCCGAGGAGCCGCACCACATGGCCGACGCCGAAACCTCCGCCACGCACCCCGCGTACCCCGTAGGCCTCCGCCTCGCCGGCCGCCGCGTCATCGTGCTCGGCGGCGGTCAGGTCGCCCAGCGCCGGCTCCCGGCCCTGATCGCGGCCGGCGCGGCGGTCACCCTCATCTCCCCCTCCGCGACCCCCTCCGTCGAGGCGATGGCGGAGACCGGCGAGATCACGTGGGTCAAGCGGCGCTACGAGGACGGGGACATCGCCGACGCCTGGTACGCGCTCGTCGCCACCAGCGACCCCGCCGCCAACGCGGCCGCGTCCGCCGAGGCCGAGCGGACGAAGACCTGGTGCGTGCGCTCCGACGACGCCGAGGCGGCCACCGCCTGGACCCCGGCCACCGGCCGCAGCGAGGGCGTCACCGTGGCCGTGCTCACGGGCCACGACCCCCGCCGCTCCGCCGCCGTGCGCGACGCGATCGTCGAGGGCCTCCGGGACGGTTCGATCGCGGCCCCCGCGCACCGTACCCGCAACCCCTTCGTCGCCCTGGTCGGCGGCGGCCCCGGCGATCCCGACCTGATCACGGTCCGCGGCCGCCGGCTTCTCGCCGAGGCCGACGTGGTCATCGCCGACCGCCTGGGCCCCCGCGACCTGCTCGCCGAACTGCCCCCGCACGTCGAGGTGATCGACGCGGCGAAGATCCCGTACGGGCGCTTCATGGCGCAGGAGGCCATCAACAACGCCCTGATCGAGCACGCGAAGAAGGGCAAGTCGGTCGTGCGCCTCAAGGGCGGCGACCCGTTCGTCTTCGGCCGGGGCATGGAGGAGGCCCAGGCGCTGGCGGCGGAGGGCATCGCGTGCACGGTAGTCCCGGGTATTTCCAGCTCGATCTCGGTCCCCGGCGCCGCGGGCATCCCGGTCACGCACCGCGGGGTGGCGCACGAGTTCACCGTCGTCAGCGGCCACGTGGCGCCTGACGACCCGCGTTCGCTCGTCGACTGGGCGTCGCTCGCCAAGCTCACCGGCACGCTGGTGATCCTGATGGGAGTGGACAAGATCGGGAAGATCGCCGAGGCGCTCATCGCGCACGGCAAGTCTCCGGAGACGCCCCTCGCGCTGGTCCAGGAGGGCACCACGGCCGCCCAGCGCCGTGTGGACGCCACGCTGGCCACGGTCGCGGAGACGGTCAAGGCGGAGGAGGTCCGCCCGCCGGCGGTGATCGTGATCGGGGACGTCGTCGGGGAGAACCCGCACAAGCTCACGAAGCCGGCCGCACCCTGACCGCCCCCACCTCCACCCCCACCGCACACTCATTGGCACCGCACCCCGGACAAGGCAGTATCACCTCGTGGCCGAACTCATCACGATCGACGACCCCGACGACCCGCGCCTGAGCGACTACACCGGCCTGACGGACGTGGAGCTGCGCCGCAGGCGCGAGCCCGCGGAGGGCCTGTTCATCGCCGAGGGCGAGAAGGTGATCCGCCGGGCCCGGCAGGCCGGGTACGAGATGCGGTCGATGCTGCTCTCCGCCAAGTGGGTCGATGCCATGCGCGATGTCATCGACGAGGTCCCGGCGCCCGTGTACGCGGTACAGCCGGAGCTCGCGGAGCGCGTCACCGGCTACCACGTGCACCGAGGCGCCCTGGCCTCCATGCAGCGCAAGCCGCTGCCGAGCGCGGAGGACCTGCTCCGCCCGGCCCGGCGGGTGGCCGTGATGGAGTCGGTGAACGACCACACCAACATCGGGGCCATCTTCCGCAGCGCGGCGGCGCTCGGCATGGACGCGGTGCTCCTCTCCCCGGACTGCGCGGACCCGCTGTACCGCCGCTCCGTGAAGGTGTCCATGGGCGCGGTCTTCTCGGTGCCGTACGCCCGTCTGGAGACCTGGCCGCGCGGCCTGGAGGCGGTACGGGAGGCGGGCTTCAAGCTGCTCGCCCTGACGCCGGACGAGAAGGCCTCGCCGATCGACGTGGCGGCCCCGCACCGGCTGGAGCGGGCGGCGCTGATGCTGGGCGCGGAGGGCGACGGCCTGTCCACCCAGGCGCTCCGGGCGGCGGACGAGTGGGTCCGCATCCCGATGGCACACGGTGTCGACTCGCTGAACGTGGGCGCGGCGGCGGCGGTGGCCTTCTACGCGGTGGCGAGCGGCCGCCCACAGGACTGACAGGGCCCTGCGAAAGGACGGGCGGGACGTACACCCGCCCGCCCCCACCCACCACTACCCCTGCAGAGCCTGCGCCGCGGCGATCCCGAGCGCGACGACGAGCGTCACGACGACGAACACGAACAGCCGCTGTCGCAGCAGCCGAGGGTTGGCGGGCCGACGACCGGTCGAGGTGGTGCGCGCACCTCCGGGCCGGGAGGCCGGGGGACGGCCGTTGGGCCGGGACTGCGAGGCGGAGGAGGGCCGACCGCCGGTACGCGGTGACGGCGCGGACGGCCGGGAGTCGGTGCTGCGCTCGGTGTACCGCTCCGTGGGCCGGCTGCCGGTGGACGACTCCGTACGCTCCCGCTGCAGTGGAGGTCGTGAGACGGGCAGGCCCTGGGCCTCGCGGGCGGCGATCTCCTTGAGCCGCATGGAGAGCTGAAGGGTGCTGGGCCGGTCTTCGGGGTCCTTGGCGAGGCAGGCCCGGACGAGCGGCGCCAGCGCGTCGGGCACACCGCCGAGCTGCGGCTCCTCGTGCACCACCCGATAGAGCATGACCTCGGAACTGCCGTGTCCGAAGGGCGAGTCCGCCATCGCCGCGTAGGCCAGGGTGGCGCCGAGGGAGAAGACGTCGGTGGCCGGGGTGACGGCCGCGCCCCGTACCTGCTCGGGCGCGAGGAAACCGGGGGAGCCGACGGCGGTGCCGACGTGGGTGAGGGTGCTGGCGCCGGTGGCCCAGGCGATGCCGAAGTCGATGATCCGGGGGCCCTTGGGGGACAGCAGGATGTTCGACGGCTTGAGGTCCCGGTGCACGACGCCCGCCTCGTGAACGGCGACCAGGCCCTCCGAGAGCGCAGCCCCGATCGCGGCCACGTCGGCGGCCCGCAGGGGCCCCTCCTCGGCGACCCGGTCGTGCAGCGAGGGGCCGGGTACGTACTGGGTGGCGAACCAGGGCCGGTCGGCCTCCAGGTCGGCGGCGACCAGCCGAGCCGTACAGCCGCCCCGGATCCGCCGGGCGGCGGAGACCTCGCGGGCGAACCGCGACCGGAACTCCTGGTCCTCGGCCAGGTCCGGCCGGATCACCTTCAGCGCCACCCGCTGGCCGCGCCGGTCGGAACCCAGGTACACGACCCCCATCCCACCGGCCCCGAGCCGGCGGTGGAGCCGGAACGACCCGACGATCCGCGGATCCTCGCGCCGGAGCCGCATCATCGCCATGTCCGTCCCCTCGTCCGTTCGACGTGGCACAGCTTACGTATTGACGCCCCGGTGTGCTCATAGGCCGCGCCCTCGCGAGGGCATCGATTGTCAGTGCTGGGGAGGACACTTGAGGGGTGGTCAGGACGCCGACGGAGCGGCCGGCCCGAACCGAACGATTCTCCAACATCCAATCAGGCAAGGGGGATTCGACCGATGAAGGGTGACCGAGTGGAGATAGTCGTGGACGCGGGGGACACGACTCGGACGTACGAGGTGGTGGCCAGCAGGGCGGGCCGCAGGGTGGAGACCGCGGTGCGGAGAGGGGTGGTGGAAGTGAGCGAAGTCACGCGCACGGGCGTGGTCGTCCGGACGGCCCGCTTCATGGCGAGCCGGGTGCTCGCCCTCGTCGAGCAGCCGGTCCCTCTCAGGGAAGACCCTCAGACCTAGGTCTCCCTCTCCACCCAGGGGAGTACGCCATCGGGGTAGGCGTCATCCTCCCGTAGGCCCGGTAATCGGTACGCGGGCATGACGTCCGGGCGGCTCCGGGTGCCTAGTGTTGAAGACAAGCGGCGGGTGCAGCACTCGTCCCCCGAGGTCAGACACCCGCCGCTGCCAGACACGAACAGGAGAGGAACCATGGCGTACCCGGTTTCGCGGATCACCCCCCGTCCTTCGGGCCGCCGCCACCCGCTGGTGGCGACCGCCATGGTCCTCCCTCTCGCGACCCTGCTGGTCGTCGTCTTCGGCGGCTGGGAAGCAGTGGTCACACAGGCGTCGTCCGTGGGCGTGATGCTGGGGCGCTGAGCGGCGCCCCGGACCCGGGAGAGCGGCCCGGGTCGGGGACATCCGGCCAACAACCCCGTGGGGACGGGGGTGCGGCGGACGGCAGCGTGTGGCCGGTCAGCTGGGGAGCTGACCGGCCCTCGCGCTTTCCGGGGCCGAGGCGCCGGGGGCGGCAGCGCGTACGCTCCCCGGGTGGAGCATGCCGAACTCGAACAGCTCAGCGTCCTCGCGCGCGAGGTGGCGCACCGGACCGATCCGGCCTGCGCGTGCGCGCCGCACGCGAGCGCCGTGCTCGCCGACCGTGACGACGGCACGGTGGTCCGGCACGGCGCGGTCGTGGTCAAGGCCCACGCCCCCGGCACCGACGTCGTGGCGCACCGCACGCGGATAGCCGTGGCCGGCCTCCCAGAACTGAAGGGCATCCTCCTCACCCCCCACACACAAACCCACCCCACCACCCAGGCCACCCCCACCACCCCCCGACCCCTCTCCACCTGGCCCTACGGCACCCCGGTCGACCCCACCGATCCGGACGCGGCCCCCTGGGAGGACGCAGCGCGCCTGCTGGCCCGGCTCCACCGCACTCCGCCGCCGGACCACCTCGCCGTCCCGCCGATGCGGGCGCCCGTGAAGGCGGCCCTGGCCGTCGAGCGGATGCGCCGCTCCGGCGCTCCCAGCGCCGCCGTAGAGACCGTGCTCCGTGCCTGGCGCACGCTCCCGGAGGCGCCGACGGACCGCCCGCTCCTCTGCCACGGCGACTTCCACCTGGGCCAACTCGTACGCGCCCCACGCACCCGCGAGGCCCCCCACACCCCCTGGCTCCTCATAGACGTGGACGATCTAGGGCTCGGCGACCCCGCGTGGGACCTGGCACGGCCCGCCGCCTGGTTCGCGGCCGGCCTCCTGCCGCCGGACGTCTGGTCCCGCTTCCTCGACGCGTACAGGCGGGAGGAAGGCCCGGCCGTCGCCGCAGACGACGACCCCTGGGCCCAACTCGACATCCCCGCACGCGCCCTGACCGTGCAGACCGCGGCGCTCGCCCTCGCGAAGTCCACGGCCGAGCGGCGCTCCCTCGACGAGGTGGAGGAAGTGATGATCGACACCTGCGCCCGAATCGGCTCGCTCCGAACCGAGTTGGCCCCGCCCGCGTCCCCATAAGCTGAGAGCACCATTCGAACGGCAGGGAGTTGAGCCGACCATGCAGTGTCCCAAGTGCCACGCAGCGATGCACACGTACAACCGCAACGGCGTCCAGATCGAGCAGTGCAGCGGCTGCCGCGGGATATTCCTGGACTACGGCGAGCTGGAGGCCCTGACCCGGCTCGAGTCCCAGTGGGTGCAGCCGGCGCCGCCCGCGCCCGCCCCGCCGGCCTACCCGGCGCACGGCGCGCCCGCCGCGCCCGCCTGGGGTGCCCCGCAGCACGGCGGTCACCACGGTGGTCACCACCGCGGTTTCGGCCGGATGCTCTTCTCCTCCTGATGCCGAGACGAGGAAGCCCCCGGTCGCGAGAGGCGACCGGGGGCTTCGTACGTCTGGTGCGCGATACTGGGATTGAACCAGTGACCTCTTCCGTGTCAGGGAAGCGCTCTCCCGCTGAGCTAATCGCGCGGGACGGTCCCAAACCATACAGGACCAGGGGTGCTGCCGTACTTCGTACTGCGTGCTACTGCGTGCGCGATACTGGGATTGAACCAGTGACCTCTTCCGTGTCAGGGAAGCGCTCTCCCGCTGAGCTAATCGCGCGGGGATCCTTGCGGACCAGATCCTTCCGGATCAGTGGACGATACTGGGATTGAACCAGTGACCTCTTCCGTGTCAGGGAAGCGCTCTCCCGCTGAGCTAATCGTCCTTGGAGGTGGAGACGGGATTTGAACCCGTGTAGACGGCTTTGCAGGCCGTTGCCTCGCCTCTCGGCCACTCCACCAGGAGTGAAACGGGGGTTCGGGAAGATCCCCCACATCGAGCGGACGACGAGATTCGAACTCGCGACCCTCACCTTGGCAAGGTGATGCTCTACCAACTGAGCCACGTCCGCTTGTCGTTTCCGTTTCGCTTGCGCGTCCCGGCGACGTGTTGAACTCTAGCGGATTCCTGGGCCAGTACAAAAACGCGTTTCCGCAGCGTGCTGACCCGCGCACGGAGCCGGGGTGAAGGACGGGGCGCCGAGGCGGGCGGCGGACAGCTCGTGGGCAGGGTTCCCGCGCCGTTCACTCCCCGTGCCCCCGAGGTCGCACGCAGCCGTCTCGCAGCTGGCACCCAGCCGTCACTCGGTCGCACCCGGCCGGTGCCCCCGCGTTGGCCTCCGCACCCGCCCTAGACTCGATCCGTGCACGACCTTGCTCCCCTGGCCCGCTTCGGCGGCCTCGTCGCGACCGACCTGCGGGATGTCACCAGTGACCCCGCGGCCCTGGACTCCGCCGGCTTCTGGGCCGTCTCCGCGGACTTCGAGGGCCGTCTGACCTGCGCCCGCTTCGGCGACGTACGCAGGGAGCCGGTCCCGGCCCCCGTCGCCGCTCCCGCCCCGGGCGCCTGGCGCGGCCCCGCCACCGGTGACTGGACGTCCTCCCTCGACCGCGCGGCGTACACGGCGGGCGTCCGGCGGATCCGCGAGCACATCGCGCGCGGGGAGGTCTATCAGGCCAATCTCTGCCGCGTGATGTCCGCGCCGCTGCCCGACCTCGCCGCCGCCGACGTCGACGCCCTCACCGCGCTGCTGGCCCGCGGCAACCCCGCGCCGTACGCGGGAACGATTCGGCTCCCCGCGCACGGGGTGGAGATCGCCACCGCGTCCCCCGAGCTGTATCTGCGCCGCGACGGCGTCACCGTCGAGTCAGGGCCCATCAAGGGCACCGGCCGCACCGCCGAGGACCTCCTGGAGAAGGACCACGCGGAGAACGTGATGATCGTGGACCTCGTGCGGAACGACCTCGGCCGGGTCTGCGCGACCGGCTCGGTCACCGTCCCCGAGCTCTGCGCCGTCGAACCCCACCCGGGTCTTGTCCACCTCGTCTCCACCGTGCGCGGCGAGCTGGCCGCGCACGCCGGCTGGCCGGAGCTGCTCGCCGCCACCTTCCCGCCCGGTTCCGTCACGGGTGCCCCGAAGTCGAGCGCCCTGCGGATCATCGAGGCCCTGGAGACCGCGCCGCGCGGCCCCTACTGCGGTGGCATCGGTTGGGTGGACGCCGACCGCCGCACCGCCGAGCTGGCCGTCGGCATAAGGACCTTCTGGATCGACCGCCCCGAGGGCGTGCTGCGTTTCGGCACCGGCGCCGGGATCACCTGGGGCTCGGACCCGGAGCGTGAGTGGGCGGAGACCGAGTTGAAGGCGGCCAGGCTGCTGGCGGTAGCGTCGGGCGCGTACGAGGCGAGCGGAAAGGCCATATCGCGATGAAACTCTGGGTCAACGGCGGACTGCGCGACGCGGAGGAAGCCCGGGTGTCCGTCCTGGACCACGGTCTTACCGTCGGCGACGGCGTCTTCGAGACGGTCAAGGCCGAGCGCGGCGGAACGTTCGCCCTCACCCTGCACCTGGAGCGCCTCACACGCTCCGCGCGCGGCCTGGGCCTGCCCGACCCCGACCTCGACGAGGTCCGCCGGGCCTGCGCGGCGGTCCTGGAGTCCAACCCGATGGAACTCGGCCGGCTCCGCATCACGTACACCGGCGGGCTCTCCCCGCTCGGCTCCGAGCGCGGGGACGCCGGGAGCAGCCTGGTCGTGGGCCTCGGCGAGACGAGCCGCCGTCCCGACTCCACCGCCGTGATCACGGTCCCCTGGACCCGCAACGAGCGTGGCGCGCTCACGGGCCTGAAGACCACGTCGTACGCCGAGAACGTCGTCGCGCTCGCCCGGGCGCGCGAACAGGGCGCCTCCGAGGCGCTGTTCGCCAACACGGTGGGGCAGCTCTGCGAGGGCACCGGCTCCAACGTCTTCGTCGTGCTCGACGGACAGATCCACACGCCGCCCGTCTCCTCCGGCTGTCTGGCCGGCATCACCCGCGCACTCGCGGTCGAGTGGACGGGGGCGGTGGAGACCGATCTGCCGCTGGAGGTGCTGGAGAGCGCCGAGGAGATCTTCCTGACCTCCACCCTCCGGGACGTCCAGGCCGTGCACCGGGTCGACGGCCGGGAGACGGCTTCCGCGCCGGGACCGGTCACCGCCAAGGCCATGCGGATCTTCGACGAGCGCGCGGCGGCCGAGCGGGACCCGCGCCTCGGGTAGATCGCGCCCCGACCAAAACGTGATGACGGCCGGCCCAAGGAGGGGTAGAACACCCCTGATGACCACCACCCTGCGGCCGGCCGAGCCGCTTCAGCAGACCCCCGAAGGCGACCGCTCCCGTGCGTACGACGTCTGTGTGAACAGCCGTCGCGTGGGCTCCGTGCGCCTCGCCACCGCGTCGGGCTTCGGCCCCGGATCCGGGTCGATCGAGGCCCTGACCATCGACGAGAAGGACCGCCGCCGGGGCCGGGGCACGGTCGCCGCGCTGGCCGCCGAGGAGGTGCTGCGCGGCTGGGGCTGCGGCGAGGTCCAGATCTCCGTGCCGGCGGCGGCGGAGGCGGCGCTGCGGATGGCGGAAGTGCTCGGCTACACCGAGCGCGGCAGGAACATGGTCAAGGAACTCCCGGCCGAGCCGCCCGCGCTGCCGTCCGGCTTCGAGGTCCGTCCGATGACGGACGCCGAGTACGGGCCCTGGGCGCTGGAGGCCAGGGAGAGCTACGCCCGGAGCTGGATCAGGCGGGGCGTGGCCGAGGACCGGGCCCGCGCCAAGTCCGATGCCACCCACCGGCAACTGCTGCCCGAGGGCCTGGCCTCCCCGGGCACGGCGATCAACGTGGCCGTGCGGGACGGGGAGACCGTGGGGCACGTCTGGACGGCCGACCGCGAACTGGAGCCGGGAGTGCGGGGCAGCTACGTCTACGGCGTCGAGGTCGCCGAGGGCCACCGGGGCCGGGGCTACGGCCGCGCCCTGATGCTGCTCGCCGAGCGGGTCGCGCTCGACGCCGGGCACCGCCTGCTCGGACTCCACGTCTTCGCGGGCAACACCCCGGCGATCCAGCTCTACACCTCGCTCGGCTACCGGACGACGTACGTCAACAGCTACAAGGCACTGCTCTAGACGGCATCGGGCCAGACGGCATCGCGCCCGACGGCGCCGCGCCCGACGGAATTTCGCCCGACGGCGCCGCGCCCGCTGCCGGCCGCCGCGCCCGGCAGCGCGTTTCAGCCGGCGAGG
This sequence comes from Streptomyces sp. NPDC014870, assembly GCF_043081505.1. Lineage (NCBI taxonomy): Bacteria > Bacillati > Actinomycetota > Actinomycetes > Kitasatosporales > Streptomycetaceae > Streptomyces > Streptomyces sp. NPDC014870. Next base: position 183,890 of record NZ_JBIBWQ010000007.1, on the reverse strand, counting down.
AGCCGGTCGACGATCTCCTGGACGCGTTCCCGCAGGCCGTCCTGGCTCTGGCCGCCGTCGAGGCGCTCGCCGCCGACGACGTAGGTCGGGGTGCCGGTGACCTTGATCGCCTTGCCCTCCGCCTGGTCGGCGTCGACGGTCAGCAGGTGCCGGCCGTCGATGAGTGCGGTGTCGAACTCCTCGGCGTCCAGGCCCAGTTCGCGGGCGACGTCGAGCAGCACCGGCTCGCCCCGCTCGCCCAGCTCCTCGGTCCTGGCCAGCAGCGCCTCCACGTACGGCCAGCCCTTGCCCTGGTCGGCCGCCTCCTCGGCGGCCTGTGCGGCGGCGTACGCGTGCTTGTGCTTCTCCAGCGGGAAGTGCCTCAGCTGTACGTCGATCCGGTCGCCGTACGTCTCGCGGAGCGCGCGCACGTCGTCGAGGGCGCGGAAGCAGTCGGGGCACTGGAGGTCGAACCAGGCCTCCACGGTGACGGGGGAGGCGGACGGGGTGGTGGAGTCGCTCATGGGAGCAGTCTCCCAGTCCGGTCAGGCCCGACCCAACCGGGACCTGGGGGCCGGGGGTCTGGGGGCCTGGGAGCGCGGGCGACCGCGAAACCCGCCCCCACCGGGACCTGGGGAGGAGATCCCGAGGGGGAGACCCGGAGATCTCCCTGAGGTCGGCCTCGAACGTGGCCCCGGGCCCCCTCGCCGGTGCAGGATGGAAGGGACGTAACGCCCCGGCCCAGGAGGATCGCATGCTCGCCGAGACCATCTTTTCCGCGGTGTCCGTGGCGGGACTGGGCATCGCCGCGATCACGGCGTACCGCAGGCGTTTCCTCGCCGCGACGCGGATCGCCGCCTATGCGCTGGTGCCCATCGGTCTGGTGATGACCGGGGCGGTGGAGTGGGCCTTCGACACGGCCTTCAGTCCGACGGCATGGGCCGGCTTCGGCGTGCTCGGCGCGGCCTGGGCGCTCTTCATGACGAGCCGGGCCGTCGAGCGGCGCAGAGCCGGCCGGAAGCAGGCCGAGCGCGGTGAGGTGCCCGGGGCGGTCGCGCCGGCCGCGTCCGCGCCGTCCCTCGGCTCCGGGCAGCGGGGCGCGACTCCGAAGCCGCAGGCCAAGCCGGCCGCCGGGGACGACTTCAGCGACATCGAGGCGATCCTGAAGAAGCACGGCATCTGACGTCGAGGCGCCCGCGTGCGGGGCGTCCGGCGCGGTTGTGGGGTGAGAGCGCACGGAGATCGGCACCATCCACGGGATGTGATGAACTGCCGCGACCGCGGGGCGTGTTGCGGGCCCCGACGCGAGTCGCTGCGCCATGATCGCCCCCGAGATGCTGGATACCTCGCGGGATCATGCCCCCGCCCCCACCGAAGAGCCGCGCGGCTGTCTGTTCGCGCTCTCCCAGCCGCCGCTGATGATCTTCCTCGCGGTGATCGGCTGTCTGCTCCTGATGGCCGCCGTGCACGACCTCTTCCTGCTGTGAGGGGGCTCGCGCCCCCTGGGGGGGGCTCAGCCGGCGGCTTCCTTGCGGCGCGCCCGGTACGCGGCGACGTGGAGCCGGTTACCGCAGGTGCGGCTGTCGCAGTAGCGGCGTGAACGGTTGCGGGAGAGGTCGACGAAGGCCCGGCCGCAGTCGGGGGCCTCGCAGCGCCGCAGCCGTTCCTGCTCGCCCGCCACCACGATGAAGGCCAGGGCCATGCCGCAGTCGGCGGCGAGATGGTCGGCGACCGAGGCGCCCGGCGCGAAGTAGTGCACGTGCCAGTCGTAGCCGTCGTGGTCGGTGAGCTGCGGGGTCGTGCCCGCGGCGGCGACCAGCTGGTTGATCAGGGTGGCCGCGATGCGGGCGTCGGGAGCCGCGAACACCGCCGTGAACCTGGCCCGTACCTGCTGGACGGCCTTGAGGTCCTTGTCGGTCAGCTCTCCGACGTCGCTGATGTTGTGGGCCCGCACGAAGGTGCGCAGCGCCGGGACGTCCGCGAGTTCGTCGCCACGGTCGCCCTGCGGCGCGGTGTTCATCAGATCGACGACGCTGTCGAGGGCGATCCGGGTGTCGTGAGGGATCAGCACGATTCGCTCCCTGGCCGGCCGCGGGCGGGTGCCCGCGGATTTGCGCTGACTCTAGCGGCTTCGTCGCGCGGCTCCGGGCGGGGTCGGGTCACGTGCAGCGGCGCCCTCCTCCGCGCCGGCTGCGCGGTGAGGACGCCGATGTCTGCCGTATGTGGTTGTCCGCGTCTTCCGCGCGGCGCCGTCTCCCCGAGTCGGACGGCGCCGTGCGGCTCTCGACCTGGCTCAGCTGTCGGCCAGGATGTGGGAGAGCTCCGTGTCGAGGTCGAAGTGCCGGTGCTCGGTGCCCGGTGGCACGGCGGCGTCGGTCCGCTTGAGGAACGACTCCAGGGCCCTCGCCGGGGCCTCGAGCAGGGCTTCGCCCTCGGGGGAGCTCAGCGCGATGCAGACGACGCCCTGACCGTGACTGCGGGACGGCCAGACTCTGACGTCGCCCGTGCCGGTGGGCCGGTGCAGCCCCTCGGCGAGAAGGTCGCGGGCGAAGACCCACTCGACCGTCTCTTCGGCTCCGGTGTGGAAGGTGGCGTGCACGGCATACGGATCGGCCGTGTCATACCGCAGGCCCGCGGGTACAGGCAGTGAGGACTCGCTCGACACAACGAGGCGCAGGTGCAGCTCGCAGCTGACCGTGGTGTTCATAAGCGCCAGGGCCTTTCGCTCAGTGTGCGCTCGGGGATTCGCACGTCGGCGAAATCGACATGCCACCTACGGTGCCGTTGTAAACCCCTCTGTCTGTTTTGTGATCGTTCAGGTAGCTCGTATGGGGGTGTGTAACTTTTGGTAATCCGACTGAACGGGTGAGGGTGTCCGGTCCGGTAAGTTGGGACCATGAATGCGGAGAGTGACGAGCGCACCGGGGAGTCCGCGGCCGACGGGGAGTCCGAGCTGGGATCCCGGGCCCCCGACTTCATCAAGGCACGCAGGACCCTGCACCTGAGCTGGCAGGTCGGCGTCTTCATCGTGGGACTGGCCGTGGTCGGCGCCGGTGTCGCCATGCTGGTGCTGCCCGGACCCGGTTGGGTGGTGATCTTCGGCGGTATGGCGATCTGGGCCACCGAGTTCGTCTGGGCCCAGCTGGTGCTCCGCTGGACCAAGCGGAAGGTCACCGAGGCGGCGCAGCGCGCGCTCGATCCGAAGGTCCGCAGGCGCAACATCATCCTGACCACGGTCGGCCTGGTGATCGTCGCCGCACTGCTCGGCTTCTACCTCTGGAAGTACGGCTTCGTGATGCCGTGGAAGATCAACGACTGACCTGGGGGACGGTCAGGGCACCGGCTGACATGCGGTAATGTTTGCGGTGCGCCCGGGCGATTAGCTCAGTGGGAGAGCGCTTCGTTCACACCGAAGAGGTCACTGGTTCGAACCCAGTATCGCCCACCACCCGGACCGAAGGCCCGGAGACTGGATCCAGTCTCCGGGCCTTCGGCGTTTCCCCGGACCGCCCGCGCGGCCGGGGAGACCGAGGGTCACCGCATCCGGCCGAGCCGCTCCCGTAGGCGGCGGGCGTCCCGCAGCCGCTGCTCGTACGTCGCCCCGACGGCGAGCAGCAGCAGACCGGCAAGAGCAGGCGGCAGCCAGCGGGGCAGGGCGCCGACGGCCTGGACGACGTACGGGGCCAGCTCGTGCAGCGCGTCGAGGGCCAGGACCGTGGAGCCGAGCAGCAGCAGCGCCTGCAGCCGGAACCGGGCCCCGAGGAGCGTCACCGCGAGCGCGGCCACCCCGAGGAGCAGCGGGCGCGGCCAGTCGGGATCCACCCAGGCCGCGAGGAGGCTCGGCACCAGCGTGGCCGCGAGCCCGGGGCCGTACGCCACCCAGGACGAGGACTCCGGGTCGCGGCGCCGCCGCAGCGCCCCCACGACCAGGGCGGGCACGGTGACGGGCAGCGTGTACGCCTCCGGGGTCGTCACGTCCCAGACGGCAAGCCGCACCCAGGTCGCCACGAGGAACAGCAGACCCGCCGTCCACGAGGCGAACGTGCGGCGCTCGGGCCGCAGGGCCGTGGCGGCGGCGATCACGCCGGTCAGCGCGAGCACGAGTGCGAGGGCGGCGGGCGTGGGCACGGCCATGACGATCGCGAGCAGTGCGACGGCCGCTCCGGTGAGCTCCAGGGGGAGCGCGGCGGGGTGGCGCCGGAGCCGCCCGCCGATCAGGGCGGTGGCCGCGGGGACGAGAAGCAGCGCCAGGGCGGTGTGCTGGTCCTGGAACCCGGCGGCGACGGCCCCCGCGGACACCAGACCGGCCGCGACGACGACCGCCACGCAGGCGGCGACGGTCCGCCGGGCGCCGTCGGCGAGGAACGCCACCGCCGCGAAGAGAGCGAGCAGGACACCGAGCGTGGTGAACGTGGCCGCACGCGTGTCCAGGGCCGCGGCGACCGCGCTCACCGCCGACGCGAGCCCGCAGCCGAACGCGCTCCACCCGAGGAGCTCCCGGGGCGACACGGGCCCGGCACCGGCCGCCGGGGCGGAGGCGGGGCTCCAGCCGGGCCACCGCGGCGGCGCGGCCGACGGGCCGGGCTTCGCGGGCTCCGTGCTCACCGTCGGCTCCGCGCCGGAAGCGCCTTCCGCCCGAGCGGGCAGGCCCCGCGTCAGCGTCCCCGGACGCGCCGCCAGGAGGACGGCGGCCACGGTCGTCACGAGCTGGAGGGCGAGCGTCGGGGCGTACGGGAGGTCGAGGGCGACCGGGACGGCCGTCAGGGTCCCCCAGGCGAGGAACAGAGCAGCGCAGCGGGACCACGGGCGGGAGAGCACCGCACAGGCCGCCGCGGCGACGAGCAGGACCACCGGGGCGGTCGAGGGGTACGGGGCGAGGAGCGGGTCCGCGTGGTCACCGGACCAGACCGGGGCCGTCCGGGCCAGCGGCGCGAAGAGCGCGGCCACCACCGGCGGGAGCGCCCACGCCACGCCCAGCGCGAGCACCCCCGCGCCCGCTCCGGCCAGGCCGACGCGCACCCCGCGCGGCGCCGACGTCCGCAGGACCGCCGCCAGAGCCACCGCGCACAGGACGTACGACGGGACCTCCCAGTCGCCCGGCAGCACCGGGCGCAGCGCGCCACCGGCCGCCGCGACCACCGCGAGCCCCGCCGCCACCGAGGTGGCCACCGACGCCCGGGTCACCTTCCACGCCACCCACAGCGCCACCGCCGCGCAGGCGAGCAGCAGCGCGCCCGCCGAGAGCGGGGAGCCGAACGAGAGCCGCACACCCGTCAGGAGCGCCCAGCCACCCAGCGCCCCCGCCGCGACCGCCGCCGTGGTCCGTACCGCCGCCTGCTTCACCCACAGCGCCACCGCCAGATCCGCGACCGCCGTCGCCAGCGCGGCCCAGCCGAGGGCGAGCGCCCCGCCGTCGGCGGCCAGGACTCCCAGAGGCAGCGGGAGTTGAGCCGTCACCACCGCCACCGGCAGCGGGATCCGCAGCCGGCCGAGCGCGGTGCCGTACGCCGTCCAGGCGCCCGCGAGCACCGCCGAGGCCACCGCCGTGTACGCGAGCCCGTCGGTGTCCGACAGCGCCACCCGGTGCAGTGCGTACGCGTCCAGGGCCATCAGCACCAGGCCCAGGGCGGCGACCGCCTCGGCCGTCGAACCGAGCCCCCGGCGCAGCAGCACCACGGGCACGGCCAGCGCCGCGGACGTCACCACGGCGAGGACGGTCGCACGGCCGCCGATCCCCATCGTCCCCCAGCTGACCAGCGTGAACGCGAGCGCCGCGACCGTCAGCAGGACCCCGCCAAGGGTGAGGAGCACGTTCTGCGCGCCGCGCGGGGTCGACTCGGCCACCGGACGGCCGGGGGCCGCCCCGGCCTCCGGTGGCGGCGCCGCCGCCTGCAGGACCCGCAGCAGCCAGGCCCGGCGGGCCAGCAACTGGGACCGGTGGGCGTCGAGTCGCGCCAGTTCACGATCGACGAGCACCAGCTCGTCGGCGGGCGGGAGAGGTCTGTCCATGACCGGAGTGTGCGCCGGACCACACCCCGGAACCATGCGCCCGGGTACTCAAATCCGCGGCTGAGTACGTACACACTGGGGTCATGGACTGGTGCCGCTACCGCTTCCGCAGCGTCTGGCAGCTGGCCGCGCCGCCCGACGCGGTCTTCGCCGTGCTCGAACGCGCCGAGGAGTACCCGAGCTGGTGGCCCCAGGTCCGCGAGGTCGTCCCCGTCGACGAGGCCACCGGCACCGCCCGGTTCCGCTCGTTCCTCCCGTACGACCTCGTGGTCACCGCAGAGGCCCGGCGCCGCGACCCGGAGGCCCGCGTCCTGGAGGTCGCGCTCGGCGGCGACCTGGAGGGCTGGGCGCGCTGGACCCTGACGGCCCACGGCCCGGGAACACGCGCCGTCTACGAGCAGGAGGTCGAGGTGACCAGCCCCCTGATGCGCCGGCTCGCCGTCCCCGGCCGGCCCGTCTTCCGCGCCAACCACGCGCTGATGATGCGCGCCGGGCGACGCGGTCTTGCGGCCCGCCTGCGCCGAGTTTGAACCATGCCCGCGGAAACCTGTATGGTTCAACCCGTTCCCGGGCGATTAGCTCAGCGGGAGAGCACTTCGTTCACACCGAAGGGGTCACTGGTTCGATCCCAGTATCGCCCACCGGGAGAGGCCGGTCCGTCGAAAGACGGACCGGCCTTCCGCATGTGAGGGCCCCGGTTCACGCCGCCGTCCGCAGCTCCGGACGGAGCGGCCACGCCGGATCCACCGTCTCCGGCGTCCCGTTGCGCGTGAACCACGCCTGCAACCCCCGCGCCTGCGCCGCGTGCCACACCGCCTGCAGCGTGTGCAGCTCCGCGGGCGAGAGCCGTTCGAGCCGGGACGCGAACCGTCGCGCCACCGCCCGTACGACATCCAGCGCGGCCGTCGCGTCCGCCGCCGCGTCGTGGGCGCCGTCCAGCTCCACGCCGTACTGCGCGCACAGGTCCGTCAGCGTCCGGCGGCCCTTGCGGTAGCGGTCCAAGTGCTTGTCGAGCACCCGCGGATCCAGCACGCACAGCGGTGCGTGCTCCAGATAGCGGCCCAGCGAGGAGGCGCGGTGGCGGCGCAGCTCGCGGTCCAGGATCGTCAGATCGAAGGGCGCGTTCATCACCACCAGGGGCCGGCCCGCCGCCAGTTGCTCGGCCAGCGCCCGCCCCAGCTCCTCCATGACGGGCGCCGGCCAGCGCCCGTTCCGCTGCAGATGGTCGTCTGTCAGCCCGTGGACCTCGGTGGCCCCGGGAGGCACCGGAATCCCCGGGTTGACCAGCCAGCGTGTGACCCGCGGACGCCCGCCGGCCGTGTCCTGGACGACGAGCGCGGCCGAGACGATCCGGTCCTGCTCGACGTCAACTCCTGTGGTTTCCGTGTCGAATGCGGCCAGGGGCCCGTCATACCAGTGCGTCATCCCCGAACTCCTCGCACATGTCGGGCAGATGGCGATCCCCCTGCCCGAATCGGTGATACCCGGGCTGTTTGCCCCGTACGCGGACCGGTGACAACACAGATGACGGGGAAGGGAATTGACATGGCGCTCGCCCAGCCCGAATCGGGAGGGCTGCCGCCTCAGCGGGCGGCACCGCTGCGCGGCTCACTCGCCACCACCGCCTGCATGGAGACGCTCCAGGTGGGGTATCTGCATGCGGTCGCCGCGGCGGCGGGCTGCTCGCTGTCGCAGCCGTTTCCGGACAACGGCATCGACTGGCACGTGAGTCACAGCGCTCCGGGCCACACGGTCGACGACGAAGTGACCATCAAGGTGCAGCTCAAGTGCACCTACCAACTGCCGCCGCGGCCGCCCGGGCCCGCGTTCTCCTTCACCCTGGACAACGACCATCTGGTGAAGCTGGCGCGGACCCCGGTCTCGGTGCACAAGATCCTGGTCGTCATGATCGTGCCGCGCGACCGGGAGGACTGGCTGCGGGCCGGGCACGACCGCCTCGACCTGCGGCACTGCTGTTACTGGATCAACCTGGCCGGCCACCCGGTGACGGGGCGGCGGCGGACGACCGTGCGCATACCGACGGCACGGATCTTCGACGACCGGGCACTGTGCGAGATCATGACCCGGGTCGGCGTGGGAGGGAGACCTTGATGCACCGGCCGATCGGCGAACCGGAGGGCGGGGCCGGATACGGCCCCGTTCTGCCATCGTTCCGCCCCCATCCCACCCCCGGCGAACTCCCCGGCGGCCCCTGGGCCGACGCCGGGGGCTCGCCCGACCCCGGCCGCGTCGACCCGCTGGTCCTCGGCGCGCTGCTCGCCCGGCACGGCTGGCGGCGGCGCGGCGGTGCCGCGGGCCGCTACAGCCGTTGGACACCGCCGGGCACGGGCGGCCCCTCGGGCGGCACCAGTCTCCTCGTCCCGGAGAGCCGCGCCTTCCCGGACTGCGAGGACCTGCTCGGCGAGGCGCTCACCGCGCTCGCCCACAGCGCGGCGCCCTCGGCGCGCGAGGTCCTCGTCGGCCTCACCGTGCCCAGCGACGAGATCCGCTGGTGGCGCGATGTGCCGCCGGGTCCTGCGGGCACCGTCCCGTGGCCCGTCCAGGAACAGCTCAGGTCGGCCGCCCGGCAGCTGCTGCTCGCCGGGGCGCTGGCCGTGCGCGGCCGCGCCGGCTACTACGGCGCCCGGCACCGACGCCAGGCGCAGGCGTCCCTGGAGACGGTGGTCGTCGGCGCGGCGCCGGGCGGACGGGGTCTCACCGCGTTCGTGCCCGTGGACTCCGGCCGGGCCATCGCCGTACGGCTGTACCACGCGCTGTACGCGGCGCGGGAGGCCGCCGACTACCAGCGGGCGACGGGCGGCATGGAGGCCTTCGACGCGGCCGTCGAGGCGGGGGTGAGCCGCGAGCTGACCGAGGCCCTGGTCGCGCTGGTGCGCGGCACGGAGGGGGCCAGGATCGCGCTGGAGTGGTCCCCCGCCGCCGGGACGCCCGCCGGGTGCGCGGCCAGGCCCGAGCCGGTCGAGTTCTCGGCGGGCGACCTGCCGGCGCTGCGCGACGCCGCCGCGCGCTATCTGACCGACGAGCCGTCCGTACCGGTCCGGATCACCGGAGCCGTGGTGCGGATGCGCCGCTCGGGGCCGCGCGGAGAGGGGACCGTACGGCTGCGGGTGCTCGGCGGTGCCGAGGTGCCGCACGTGCGGGTGACGCTGGACGAGGAGTCGTACCGCACGGCCGGGCACGCGCACCTGGTCGGGCTGCCGATCCGGGTGGTGGGCCGGCTGGAGAGCCGGGGCGGCTTCCGGCGGCTCACCGACGCCACCGGGGTCGTACCGGTGCAGGTCGACGAGGCCGAGCGGGACCGGCTGATGAAGTCGCTCCACGAGAACCTGGACTTCTTCGAGGAGGCCTGCGGACCGGGGGAGTGACGGCGGCCGGGCCGCCACCCAGCGCCCGGACACGGACCGAGCCCGTAGGATTTAGGCGCGCGGCACCTCGTCTCTGTCGCGCGTCGCCGGCGCCGGCACCTCGTGTCTGCCTGCGCCCCAAGGGAAAGAGCATCCGTGTCTGATGTCCGTGTGACCGTCCAGTCCGCCTCAGGAGCCGAGGATCGGGCGGTGAGCGCGGGCACCACCGCCGGCGCGCTGTTCGCCGACGACCGGTCCGTGATCGCCGCCCGCGTCGGCGGCGAGCTGAAGGACCTCACCTACGTCGTCGCCGAGGGTGACGTCGTCGAGCCGGTCGAGATCTCCTCCCCGGACGGTCTCGACATCCTGCGCCACTCCACCGCGCACGTCATGGCCCAGGCCGTGCAGGAGCTCTTCCCCGAGGCCAAGCTGGGCATCGGCCCGCCGGTCCGTGACGGCTTCTACTACGACTTCGACGTCGAGAAGCCGTTCACCCCCGAGGACCTCAAGGCCGTCGAGAAGAAGATGCAGGAGATCCAGAAGCGGGGTCAGCGCTTCTCCCGCCGCGTGGTCACCGACGAGGCCGCCCGCGAGGAGCTCGCCGACGAGCCGTACAAGCTGGAACTCATCGGCATCAAGGGCTCCGCGTCGACCGACGACGGCGCGAACGTCGAGGTCGGCGGCGGCGAGCTGACCATCTACGACAACCTCGACGCCAAGACCGGCGAGCTGTGCTGGAAGGACCTCTGCCGGGGTCCGCACCTGCCCACCACCCGGAACATCCCGGCGTTCAAGCTGATGCGCAACGCGGCCGCCTACTGGCGCGGCAGCGAGAAGAACCCGATGCTCCAGCGCATCTACGGCACCGCCTGGCCGTCGAAGGACGAGCTGAAGGCCCACCTCGACTTCCTCGCCGAGGCCGAGAAGCGCGACCACCGCAAGCTCGGCAACGAGCTGGACCTCTTCTCGATCCCGGACGAGATCGGCTCCGGCCTCGCGGTCTTCCACCCCAAGGGCGGCATCATCCGCCGGGTCATGGAGGACTACTCGCGCAAGCGCCACGAGGAGGAGGGCTACGAGTTCGTCTACTCGCCGCACGCCACCAAGGGCAAGCTGTTCGAGAAGTCGGGCCACCTCGACTGGTACGCCGAGGGCATGTACCCCCCCATGCAGCTCGACGAGGGCGTGGACTACTACCTCAAGCCCATGAACTGCCCGATGCACAACCTGATCTTCGACGCGCGCGGTCGCTCTTACCGCGAACTGCCGCTGCGTCTCTTCGAGTTCGGCACCGTGTACCGGTACGAGAAGTCCGGCGTCGTGCACGGTCTGACCCGGGCCCGTGGCTTCACCCAGGACGACGCGCACATCTACTGCACCCGTGAGCAGATGGCGGAGGAGCTCGACAAGACCCTCACCTTCGTCCTGAACCTGCTGCGCGACTACGGTCTGACCGACTTCTACCTGGAGCTGTCCACCAAGGACCCGGAGAAGTTCGTCGGCTCGGACGAGGTCTGGGAGGAGGCCACCGCGGTCCTCCAGCAGGTCGCCGAGAAGCAGGGCCTCCCGCTCACCCCCGACCCGGGCGGCGCCGCGTTCTACGGCCCGAAGATCTCCGTGCAGGCGCGCGACGCCATCGGCCGTACCTGGCAGATGTCGACCGTGCAGCTGGACTTCAACCTGCCGGAGCGCTTCGACCTGGAGTACACCGGCCCCGACGGCACCAAGCAGCGTCCGGTCATGATCCACCGCGCGCTGTTCGGCTCCATCGAGCGCTTCTTCGCCGTGCTCCTCGAGCACTACGCGGGCGCCATGCCGCCGTGGCTGGCCCCCGTCCAGGCGACCGGCATCCCGATCGGCGACGCCCACATCCCGTACCTGCAGGAGTTCGCCGCCAAGGCGAAGAAGCAGGGGCTTCGGGTCGACGTCGACGCGTCCTCGGACCGGATGCAGAAGAAGATCCGCAACGCGCAGAAGCAGAAGGTCCCGTTCATGATCATCGCGGGTGATGAGGACATGGCCAACGGTGCCGTCTCCTTCCGTTACCGCGACGGTTCGCAGGAGAACGGCATCCCCGTCGACGAGGCGATCGGCAAGATCGCCAAGGTCGTCGAGGAGCGCGTCCAGGTCTGACCGGCAGGGCGAAGAGCCTCAGGCAGGGCGAAGAGCCTCAGGCCGCGCGAAAAGCGTCAGGCCGGGCGGTGAGCCTCAAGGGGCCCCCGGGGAACTCCCCGGGGGCCCCTTCTCGTCCTCCCGCGTGAACGTCTGGATCAGCCAGGACGAGAAGGAACCCGTCACCGCCCCGAGCAGCGCGACGCCGCACGCCATCATGCCGACCGCGATGAGACGCCCGACCGGGGTCACCGGGGTCACGTCGCCGTACCCCACCGTGGTCAGCGTCTCCGACGCCCACCAGAGCGAGTCGCCGAAGGTGTGGATCGTGGCGCCCGGAGCCCCGCGCTCGTGCTGGAGGACGGCCAGCGCGCCGGCGAAGCCGAGCAGGGCGACGGTGAGGCTGGAGTACGCCATGACCCGGGCGTAGAGGGTCAGCCGCGGCTTGTCCTGGCGGCGCTGGATCTGCTCGTAGATCCGCACCATCTGCAGCGGCCTCAGCAGCGGCAGCACCAGGATCACCGTGCCCAGGAGGTGGGTGCGGACGAAGCGCAGCGGCCCGAGACCGCTGAGCCGGAACCGCACGCCGTAGTCGAAGGCGAAGACGGCCCAGGCGCCGAGGGTCACCGCGAGGCAGAGGTCCCGCCAGACCGGGTCGAGGCCCGGGGCCAGGACCTGCACCGCGTAACCGGCGAGATAGACCAGGGACGCGATCGCGAGCGGTGTCTCCATCCGGCGGTCCCACCGCCGCTGCCTGTCCGTCGGCTCGTTCATCCGATCAGCATCTCCGGGACGGAGTGATCGAAGCCCCGGCGACACGGTCCGAACGGGCGAAGCCATATGCTGCACAGCATGACGACTGAGCCGGAGCAGCAGATCGGAGTGGGGACGCAGGACGCGTTCCAGCGCCTGTGGACGCCTCACCGGATGGCGTACATCCAGGGCGAGAACAAGCCGACCGGCCCGGGGGCCGACGACGGCTGTCCGTTCTGCGTGATTCCGTCGAAGTCGGACGAGGACGGGCTCGTGATAGCGCGCGGCGAGAGCGTCTACGCCGTGCTCAATCTCTACCCGTACAACGGCGGCCACCTGATGGTCGTCCCGTACCGGCACGTCGCCGACTACACGGACCTGGACGCGCCGGAGACCGCCGAACTGGGCGAGTTCACCAAGCGGGCCATGATCGCGCTGCGGACCGCGTCCGGCGCGCACGGCTTCAACATCGGCATGAACCAGGGCGCGGTGGCGGGCGCCGGCATCGCCGCCCACCTGCACCAGCACATCGTGCCCCGCTGGGGCGGCGACACCAACTTCATGCCGGTCGTCGGCCACACCAAGGTGCTGCCGCAGCTCCTCGCCGACACCCGCGCGATGCTCGCCGCCGCCTGGCCGGCCACCTCCGAGCTGGCGTAGCCGGCGCGGCACCCCGGCCACGGCCACCGGGCGCCCCGCCGCTACGCGTCGTAGACGTCGGCCTTCTTCGTGCCCGGGTCCTGCACGGCACCGCTCAGTATCAGCGAGCGGTTGGTGAAGCGCTCCGTGTCCACGCCGTGGTCGTCGAGCACCGCGATGGTCGCCGCGTGGACGGCGCGCATCACCGGCGTCGCGGCGCGGATCGCGTCGTCGGCCATGAAGCGGTGCCGCCAGGGCGCGGCGGCCCAGGCGTGCCGCAGTCCGAACGGCTCGGGCAGCACCAGCTTGCCGCCGAGGAAGTCCAGGATCGGCGGGAACCAGGTCAGCGGGGCCCGGACCGCCTTGCGGACGATCTCGTCCGTCTCCAGGAGCGGCAGCTGGACCGTACGCGTCTCCCAGAACTTGACCGTCTTGGAGACGTCCTTGGTCTTCGCCGCCGGCTTGCTGGTGAAGAGCGAGTGGACCGGGCCGAGCGCGTGCCCGGTGACCTCCACGCGCAGGGTGTGGTGGAGCGAGGTCACCGTGATCATCATCGTCAGCACGAGCTGGCCGTCCCAGAGCGTGAACTGCACCCCGAGGTAGTGCCGGTTGCCGGCGCCGAACTGCTGGTCGTTGCAGATGCGCTGTATCTCGTGCGGCTTGACCTGGAAGTGCACGATGTTGTCGCCCTCCGGCCGGGCGACCTCGTCGGCGCCCTCGCCGACCGGGGCGACGATCCAGTGCTTGACGGTCGGCTTGGGGAAGCCGGTCTTCAGGGAGCCCCGCTCAAGCAGGGTGAGCTGGTCGTGGATCTTCCGTACGACGTCCCAGGCGCGGAAGTCGTGGATCTCGCGGCCGTCCTTGGGGAGCAGCTCCTCGGCGAGCGTCCAGCTGCCCCAGCGGGTGCCCATGCCCAGTATTCCCTTGGGGCCCGCGTAGAAGACGATGTTGGACTGCTGCTCGGCGGAGAGCTTCTCCAGGTTCTGTCGCAGGTCCTCGGCGGACTTCTCGCCCGGGTCCCCGGGCACCGCCTCGGGGATCTTGGCGCCGATGCCGCCGCCGCTCAGCAGCGCGGTCCAGCGCTCCCGCAGGTCGACGGCGGTGTTCTCGCAGATCCGCTTGGCGAGGAACCAGCCGACGACCGGGGCGACGATCATCGCGCGGATGTAGATCGACAGCACCCCGGTGATCGGCAGCTTGATCAGGACCAGCGCTGCCAGCAGGCCCGCGCCGATCAGGATCGCGGTACCCACCGCGCTCGTCCGCTTGTTCTCCGAGCCCGCGACCATCCGGCGCAGCTGGATCACCCCGAGCCAGAGCAGCAGCCCGGGCAGGAACAGCACCCCGAAGACGAAGGTGACCAGGGTCAGTTTGACGTCCCGCCGCTTGCGGATGCCGGTGGCGGCCAGACAGTGCTCGACCACGGGCTGCGGGTCGGTGCCGAAGGACTGGATGAGCGGCTTGCGGGCGCCGCCGAGCATCCGGACCTGGACCGCGCGCGAGAAGGCCTCGCCGAGGTCGGGCCGGAACAGCTTCGCCCACCGGCCGTCTGTCACCTTGGACTTGTGCCAGTCGTTGTTGGCGTCCAGGATCGCTTCCACCTTGCTGTCGCGGTACGCGGCGGAGGCCAGGGCATGGGTCGCCGCGGTCTGTCCGTCCGAGCCCTGCAGGGGAATCTGCGCCCCGGGTCCGAAACTGCCGATCGTCACTGATGCCCCCATCGCCGCGTGCCCGCGTGGTTCACCGCGTATCCCTCTGCGGCCTGTTCCCGACGACCGCACCCCGCACACCTGCTGAGCTGGGCACCACAGCGTAGCCGGGTACCGGCGGATGCGTCACCGGTCGGCCGAATGCCGCCCGTCGGAGGGGAGTTGACGGGCGGCATCCGGACGCCTCTGTGGCCTCTACGAGCCCTTCTCCGCCTGTTCGCGGATCTTCTCGGCGAGTTGGGGCGGCATCGGTTCGTGACGGGCGTACGAGCGGTCGAAGCGTCCGGTGCCGTGCGAGATCTGCCGGAGGTCGACCGCGTACCGGCCGATCTCGATCTCGGGCACCTCCGCGCGCACCAACGTCCGCCCCGGCCCCGCCTGTTCGGTGCCGACGACGCGGCCCCGGCGGCCGGACAGATCGCTCATCACCGGCCCCACGTACTCGTCGGGGACGAGCACCCGCACCTCGGTGACCGGCTCCAGGAGCCGGATGCTCGCCTCGGCCGCCGCCTCGCGCAGCGCCAGGGCGCCGGCGGTCTGGAAGGCGGCGTCGGAGGAGTCGACCGAGTGGGCCTTGCCGTCCCGCAGCGTGATCCGCACGTCCACCAGCGGGTGGCCGGCCGCGACCCCGCGCGCGGCCTGCGCCCGGACGCCCTTCTCGACGGACGGGATGAACTGGCGCGGAACCGCCCCTCCGACCACCTTGTCGACGAACTCGACCCCGCTGCCCGTGGGCAGCGGCTCGACGTCGATCTCGCAGATCGCGTACTGGCCGTGGCCGCCGGACTGTTTGACGTGCCTGCCCCGGCCCGCCGAAGGGCCGCCGAAGGTCTCCCGGAGCGCCACCTTGTGCGGAACGGCATCGACCCGCACCCCGTACCGGCTGCGCAGCCGCTCGAGGGCCACGTCCATGTGGGCCTCACCCAGGCACCACAGGACGACCTGATGGGTGTCCTGATTCTGTTCGAGACGCATCGTCGGGTCCTCGGCGACGAGCCGGGCGAGCCCCTGCGAGAGCCGGTCCTCGTCGGCCTTGCTGTGCGCCTCGATCGCGAGCGGCAGCAGCGGGTCGGGCATCGTCCAGGGCTCCATCAGGAGCGGATCGTCCTTGGCGGAGAGCGTGTCACCGGTCTCCGCGCGCCCCAGCTTGGCCACGCAGGCCAGATCGCCCGCGATGCACCGCCCCACCTGCCGCTGCTGCTTGCCGAAGGGAGAGGTCAGCGCGCCGACCCGCTCGTCGACGTCGTGGTCCTCGTGCCCCCGGTCGGCCAGACCGTGCCCCGACACATGGACCGTCTCGTCCGGCCGCAGCGTGCCGGAGAAGACCCGGACCAGCGAGATCCGGCCCACGTACGGGTCGGAGGCGGTCTTGACGACCTCGGCGACGAGCGGCCCGTCGGGGTCGCAGGTGACCGCCGGCCGGGGTACGCCGTCCGGCGTGGTCACGGCCGGGGCCTCGCGCTCCAGCGGTGTCGGGAAGCCGCCCGTGATCAGCTCCAGCAGTTCGACGGTGCCGAGCCCCTGCTTCGCCCCGTCCGTGGCGGGCGCCGCGGCGAGCACCGGATGGAAGGTGCCCCGGGCGACGGCCTTCTCCAGGTCGTCGATCAGCGACTTGATGTCGATCTCCTCGCCGCCGAGATAGCGGTCCATGAGGGTCTCGTCCTCGCTCTCGGCGATGATGCCCTCGATGAGCCGGTTGCGGGCCTCGGCGATCAGCGGCCGCTGGGTGTCGTCCGGCGGGCTCTCCTGCCGCTCGCCCGAGGAGTAGTCGAAGATCCGCTCCGAGAGCAGCCCGACCAGACCGGTGGTCGGCGCGTGCCCGTCCGGCGCCTCGGCTCCGTACAGCGGCAGATACAGGGGGAGTACGGCGTCGGGGTCGTCCCCGCCGAGGACCTCGGAGCAGACGGCCGTCAGCTCGTCGAAGCCGGTGCGCGCGGTCTCCAGATGGGTCACGACGATCGCCCGGGGCATGCCGACGGCCGCGCACTCCTCCCACACCATGCGGGTCGCCCCCGCGATCGCCTCGGCCTCCTGCGCGGCCGAGACGACGAAGAGGGCCGCGTCCGCCGCACGCAGACCGGCCCTCAGCTCCCCGACGAAGTCGGCGTATCCCGGTGTGTCGAGGAGATTGATCTTGCACCCGCCCCATTCCAGCGGGACGAGCGAGAGCTGTACGGAACGTTGCTGGCGGTGCTCGATCTCGTCGTAGTCGGAGAGCGTTCCGCCGTCCTCGACCCGTCCGGCCCGGTTGACCGCACCCGCGGTCAGCGCGAGCGCCTCGACGAGGGTCGTCTTTCCCGATCCGCTGTGGCCGACCAGCACCACGTTCCGTACGTCCGAGGGCCGGTCGGCCGTCGGAGCCCTGCCGGCGGCCCCGGAGTGTGCGTTCGCCTTGTCGCCCATGATGGTCCTCCCGATCGCTTGCACCGCTCGCTCGCACGGTGAGGCGGGGCGCGGGCGCGGGGGGAGACGCTGGGCAGCTCCGGAGGTGCCCGCGGTTGTCCTTCGAGCTTTGCACCGACGTCATGGTGCGTCCATACGTCGTACGCGACGCGACGGGCGGGTGCCCCGCGGTCCGGCGGGAGCCGCGCTGGCTACGATGGGCGGGCCGGTGGTCGTAGGGGCCGCGCGGCCCACCGAACCTCGGGAAGGCCATGCTGAACAAGTACGCGCGTGCCTTTTTTACGCGTGTCCTCACACCGTTCGCCGCGTTTCTGCTCCGCAGGGGTGTCAGCCCCGACGCGGTCACGCTCATCGGCACGGCCGGAGTGATGGCGGGGGCCCTGGTCTTCTTCCCCAGGGGAGAGTTCTTCTGGGGCACGATCGTCATCACCCTCTTCGTCTTCTCCGACCTGGTCGACGGCAACATGGCCCGGCAGGCGGGGATCTCCAGCCGCTGGGGCGCGTTCCTCGACTCGACCCTCGACCGGGTCGCCGACGGCGCCATCTTCGGAGGCTTCGCGCTCTGGTACGCGGGTACCGGCAATGACAACGTGCTGTGCGCGGTCTCCATCTTCTGCCTGGCCAGCGGTCAGGTCGTCTCGTACACCAAGGCGCGCGGAGAATCGATCGGCCTGCCGGTCGCCGTGAACGGCCTGGTGGAGCGGGCCGAGCGGCTCGTGATCTCGCTGGTCGCCGCCGGCCTCGCCGGACTCCACGCCTTCGGCGTGCCCGGCGTCGACGTCCTGCTGCCGATCGCGCTGTGGGTCGTGGCGGTGGGCAGCGCGGTGACCCTCGGCCAGCGGGTGGTCACCGTACGGCGGGAGTCCGCGGAGGCCGACGCGGCCGCCGCGGCGGACGCGCCCGGGGCGCGGGGGAACGAGGCGACGTCATGAGTGCGATGAAGGACCGGTTGACCGATTCCCTGTACGGGCTCGGCTGGGCGACCGTGAAGAGGCTGCCGGAGCCGGTGGCGGCCGGACTCGGCCGACGCATCGCGGACACCGCCTGGAAGCGGCGAGGCAAGAGCGTGCTGCGCCTGGAGTCCAACCTCGCGCGCGTGGTGCCCGACGCCACGCCCGCGCGGCTGGCGGAGTTGTCGCAGGCCGGCATGCGCTCCTACATGCGGTACTGGATGGAGTCCTTCCGGCTGCCGACCTGGACCAAGGAGCGCGTCGACGGCGGCTTCGACATCAAGGACGTGCACTACCTCAAGGACGGCCTCGCCTCCGGCCGGGGCGTGATCCTCGCGCTGCCCCACCTGGCCAACTGGGACCTCGCCGGTGTGTGGGTCACCCGCTCGCTCGGCGTGCCGTTCACCACGGTCGCCGAGCGGCTCAAGCCGGAGACGCTGTACGACCGGTTCGTCGCCTACCGCGAGTCGCTGGGCATGGAGGTCCTGCCGCACACCGGCGGCTCCGCCTTCGGGACGCTGGCGCGGCGGCTGCGGGCGGGCGGCCTGATCTGCCTGGTCGCCGACCGCGATCTGTCCGCCTCGGGCATCGAGGTCGACTTCTTCGGCGAGACGGCGCGGATGCCGGCCGGCCCGGCGATGCTCGCCCAGCAGACCGGCGCGCTGCTGCTGCCGGTGACGCTCTGGTACGACGAGACCCCGGTCATGAAGGGGCGGATCCACCCGCCCGTCGACGTACCCGAGTCAGGTACGCGGGCCGAGAGGACGTCTGTGATGACACAGGCGCTGGCCGATGCCTTCGCCACCGGAATCGCGGACCACCCGGAGGACTGGCACATGCTGCAGCGGCTGTGGCTGAAGGACCTGGAGGAGCGCGTGCCGCTCGACGAGGAGCGACAGCCTCGGGACGAGGGGCGCCCGCCCGGCGAGGAGCGCGCACCGCTCGGCGAGGAGCGGCAGCCGTGAAGATCGGCATCGTCTGCCCCTACTCCTGGGACGTTCCCGGCGGCGTCCAGTTCCACATCCGGGACCTCGCCGAGCACCTGATCAGGCTCGGCCACGAGGTCTCCGTGCTCGCCCCCGCCGACGACGAGACGCCGCTGCCGCCGTACGTCGTCTCGGCGGGGCGTGCCGTGCCGGTGCCGTACAACGGATCCGTGGCGCGGCTCAACTTCGGCTTCCTCTCGGCGGCGCGGGTCCGGCGCTGGCTGCACGACGGCACCTTCGACGTCATCCACATCCACGAGCCGGCCTCGCCCTCGCTGGGCCTGCTGAGCTGCTGGGCGGCGCAGGGGCCGATCGTCGCCACCTTCCACACCTCGAACCCGCGCTCGCGGGCGATGATCGCCGCGTACCCGATCCTGCAGCCCGCGCTCGAGAAGATCAGCGCGCGGATCGCGGTGAGCGAGTACGCGCGCCGGACGCTGGTCGAGCACCTGGGCGGCGACGCGGTCGTCATCCCCAACGGCGTCGACGTCGACTTCTTCGCGGGCGCCGAGCCGAAGGCGGAGTGGCAGGGCGAGACCCTGGGCTTCATCGGCCGGATCGACGAGCCGCGCAAGGGCCTCCCGGTTCTGATGAAGGCGCTGCCGAGGATCTTCGCGGAACGGCCGGGGGCGCGGCTCCTGGTCGCCGGGCGCGGCGACGAGGAGGAGGCGGTGGCCTCGCTGCCGAAGGAGCTGCGGGAGCGGGTCCAGTTCCTCGGGATGGTCAGCGACGAGGACAAGGCGCGGCTGCTGCGCAGCGTCGACGTGTACGTGGCGCCGAACACCGGCGGCGAGAGCTTCGGGATCATCCTGGTCGAGGCGCTGTCGGCGGGCGCCCCGGTCCTCGCCTCCGACCTGGACGCCTTCGCCCAGGTCCTGGACCAGGGCGCGGCGGGCGAACTCTTCGCCAACGAGGACGCGGACGCGCTCGCGGACGCGGCGGTCAAGCTGCTCGGGGACGAGGCCCGGCGCAAGGAGCTGCGCAAGCGCGGCAGCGCGCACGTCCGGCGCTTCGACTGGTCGACGGTGGGCGCGGACATCCTCGCGGTCTACGAGACGGTGACGGACGGCGCGGCCTCGGTCGCGACGGACGAACGCGTGGGCCTGCGGGCACGGCTGGGCCTGGCGTCGCGGGACTAGGGCCTGTCCGGCGGATCAGGCCCCAGGGCGTGTCGCCGAAGTAGCGGCGGGCGGAACGGCCGCGGCCCCGCCCGCCGCTGGGCGGCCGGGGCCGCGCCCCGCAGCGGGCGGCCCGCGGGGGTTCCGGCTGAGGGAACACATGCCCCGACCGGTGCCCGTTCCGGTCGTCACCGCATGCCCCGGTAGCCTGTGCGCCCGTGACCCAAACCCTGATCTGGACCGTTGTCGCGCTGATCGCGATCGGTCTGTACCTCAGCTGGACCGCCGGCCGGCTCGACCGACTGCACGCCCGGATCGACGCGGCCCGCGCCGCCCTCGACGCCCAGCTGCTGCGTCGCGCCTCGGTCGCCCAGGAGCTGGCCACGTCCGGAGTGCTCGACCCGGCCGCCTCGATCGTGCTCTACGAGGCCGCCCACGCCGCCCGGCAGGCCGAGGAGGATCACCGTGAGGTCGCCGAGAGCGAGCTGAGCCAGGCGCTGCGCGCCGTGTTCGGCGAGCCCGAGCAGGTCGAGGCGGTACGTGAGGCCCCGGGCGGCGAGGAGGCGGCGGGCGAACTCGCGGCGGCCGTCCGCCGCGTACCGATGGCCCGCAGGTTCCACAACGACGCCGTGCGCGCCGCGCGGGCGCTGCGCCGCCACCGCAAGGTGCGCTGGTTCCGGCTCGCGGGCCACGCCCCGTTCCCGCTGGCCTTCGAAATGGACGACGAACCGCCCGTCGCCCTTGCCGATCGCCCGGCCTGACCGCCGTCACCTGCGAAAACAACGAAAACGATCCACCGGCTCCACATTGGCCCTTGATGTGGACTGGTGGAGGAATGTTTCCTCACTCTTGTCTCAACACCGCTTTCACGAGTGAGGTCCCCCGTGTCCACCACGCTTCCCAACGGCTCCCAGTCCGCAGACTCCTCGGCGATCGGCACCTCGCGCGTCAAGCGCGGCATGGCCGAGCAGCTCAAGGGCGGCGTGATCATGGACGTGGTCAACGCCGAGCAGGCGAAGATCGCCGAGGACGCCGGCGCCGTGGCCGTCATGGCCCTGGAGCGGGTCCCCGCCGACATCCGCAAGGACGGCGGCGTGGCCCGGATGTCCGACCCGAACATGATCGAGGAGATCATCGGCGCGGTCTCCATCCCCGTCATGGCCAAGTCCCGCATCGGCCACTTCGTCGAGGCCCAGGTCCTGCAGTCCCTCGGCGTCGACTACATCGACGAGTCCGAGGTCCTCACCCCGGCCGACGAGATCAACCACTCCGACAAGTGGGCCTTCACCACCCCCTTCGTCTGTGGTGCCACCAACCTGGGCGAGGCCCTGCGCCGCATCGCCGAGGGCGCGGCCATGATCCGCTCCAAGGGCGAGGCCGGCACCGGCAACGTCGTCGAGGCCGTCCGCCACCTGCGCCAGATCAAGAACGAGATCGCCAAGCTGCGCGGCTTCGACAACAACGAGCTGTACGCCGCCGCCAAGGAGCTGCGCGCCCCGTACGAGCTCGTCAAGGAGGTCTCCGAGCTGGGCAAGCTGCCGGTGGTCCTCTTCTCCGCCGGTGGTGTCGCCACCCCCGCCGACGCCGCGCTGATGCGCCAGCTCGGCGCCGAGGGCGTCTTCGTCGGCTCCGGCATCTTCAAGTCCGGCGACCCGGCCAAGCGCGCCGCCGCCATCGTGAAGGCCACCACCTTCTACGACGACCCGAAGATCATCGCGGACGCGTCCCGCAACCTGGGCGAGGCCATGGTCGGCATCAACTGCGACACCCTCCCCGAGTCCGAGCGCTACGCCAACCGCGGCTGGTAATCACTCATGACCAACCCCGTGATCGGTGTCCTGGCCCTCCAGGGCGACGTACGGGAGCACCTGATCGCCCTGGCCGCGGCTGACGCCGTGGCCAGGCCGGTCCGGCGCCCCGAGGAGCTCGCCGAGGTCGACGGCCTCGTCATACCCGGCGGCGAGTCCACCACCATCTCCAAGCTGGCCGACCTCTTCGGCCTCATGGAGCCGCTGCGCGAGCGCATCGCCGCCGGCCTGCCGGTCTACGGCACCTGCGCCGGCCTGATCATGCTCGCGAACAAGATCCTCGACCCTCGTTCGGGCCAGGAGACCTTCGGCGGCATCGACATGATCGTCCGCCGCAACGCCTTCGGGCGGCAGAACGAGTCCTTCGAGGCGGGCGTCGCCGTGCGGGGGATCGAGGACGGCCCCGTCGAGGGCGTCTTCATCCGCGCCCCGTGGGTCGAGTCCGTCGGCGCCGAGGTCGAGGTGCTCGCCGAGCACGAGGGCCACGTCGTCGCCGTACGACAGGGCCGCGCCCTGGCGACCTCGTTCCACCCGGAGCTCACCGGTGACCACCGCATCCACGCCCTGTTCGTCGACATGGTGCGCGCCGCGCTGTGACGAGGTCCCGGTAGGATCTCTGGGGTTCGTTCAGAAATTGGTTACGCGAAGGAGACAGGCAGATGTCCGGCCACTCTAAATGGGCTACGACGAAGCACAAGAAGGCCGTGATCGACGCCAAGCGCGGCAAGCTCTTCGCGAAGCTGATCAAGAACATCGAGGTCGCCGCCCGGACCGGCGGCGCCGACCTGGACGGCAACCCGACCCTCTTCGACGCCGTGCAGAAGGCGAAGAAGAGCTCGGTCCCGAACAAGAACATCGACTCGGCGATCAAGCGCGGCGGCGGCCTCGAGGCCGGCGGCGTCGACTACGAGACGATCATGTACGAGGGCTACGGCCCGAACGGTGTCGCGGTGCTCATCGAGTGCCTCACCGACAACCGCAACCGTGCCGCCTCCGACGTCCGCGTCGCCATGACCCGCAACGGCGGCTCCATGGCTGACCCGGGCTCGGTCTCGTACCTGTTCAACCGCAAGGGCGTCATCGTGCTGCCCAAGGGCGAGCTCACCGAGGACGACGTCCTCGGCGCCGTCCTCGACGCGGGTGCCGAAGAGGTCAACGACCTCGGTGAGAGCTTCGAGGTGATCAGCGAGGCCACCGACATGGTCGCCGTCCGTACCGCCCTCCAGGAGGCCGGTATCGACTACGACTCGGCGGACTCCAACTTCCTGCCGACCATGCAGGTCGAGCTGGACGAGGAGGGCGCGCGCAAGATCTTCAAGCTGATCGACGCACTGGAGGACAGCGACGACGTGCAGAACGTCTTCGCCAACTTCGACGTCAGCGACGAGGTCATGGAGAAGGTCGACGCCTGAGGTCGATCGCTCGGACGGCGGGCCGACGGGGACACACCCCCGTCGGCCCGCCGCCGTTTGTGCGGCGTTGTCAGTGCCAGCGGATAGCCTGCACAAACAGATTGACGAATACAGGTCGACGTACGGTCCAGGGAGGGGCTCAGGTGCGCGTGCTCGGGGTGGACCCGGGGCTGACCCGGTGCGGTATCGGTGTCGTCGAGGGAGTGGCCGGCCGTCCGCTGACCATGCTCGGCGTCGGTGTCGTACGGACCCCGGCGGACGCGGAGACCGGGCTCCGGCTCGTCGCCATCGAGCGCGGCATCGAGGAGTGGCTCGACCGGTTCTCGCCCGAACTGGTCGCCGTGGAGCGGGTGTTCAGCCAGCACAACGTCCGTACGGTCATGGGCACCGCCCAGGCCAGCGCGGTCGCCATGCTCTGCGCCTCCCGCCGCGGCATCCCCGTCGCCCTGCACACCCCCAGCGAGATCAAGGCCGCCGTCACCGGCAGCGGACGGGCCGACAAGGCCCAGGTCGGCGCCATGGTGACCCGGCTGCTGCGGCTCTCCGCCCCGCCGAAACCGGCCGACGCGGCGGATGCCCTCGCCCTCGCCATCTGCCACATCTGGCGGGCCCCGGCCCAGAACCGCCTGCAGCAGGCGGTCGCCGCGCACCACGCACACCACGCATCGAAAGGCCGTTCCGCATGATCGCCTTCGTCAGCGGCCCGGTCGCCGCGCTCGCCCCCACCACCGCGGTCGTCGAGGTCGGTGGCGTCGGCATGGCCGTCCAGTGCACGCCGAACACCATCGCCGGGCTGAGGATCGGTCAGGAGGCCCGGCTCGCCACGTCGTTGGTGGTCCGGGAAGACTCCCTGACGCTGTACGGCTTCGCCGACGACGACGAACGCCAGGTCTTCGAACTGCTCCAGACCGCGAGCGGCGTCGGGCCGCGCCTCGCCCAGGCCATGCTCGGCGTGCACAGCCCGGACGCGCTGCGGCTCGCCGTCGCGACGGGTGACGAGAAGGCGCTGACCGCTGTCCCGGGCATCGGGAAGAAGGGCGCGCAGAAGCTCCTCCTGGAACTGAAGGACAAGCTCGGCGCCCCGCTGGGCACCAGCGGCCTCGTCGGCGCCCAGCGCGCGGTGGCCTCCGGCCCGGCGCCGTGGACGGAGCAGCTCTCCGCGGCGCTGATCGGCCTCGGCTACGCGTCGCGCGAGGCGGAGGACGCGGTCGCGGCGGTGACCCCGCAGGCGGAGGCGGCGATCGCCGCGGGCGGCACGGCCCCGGTCCCGCAACTCCTCCGAGCGGCCCTCCAGACGCTGAACCGATCCCGCTGACATGACCGCTGCGCGGGGCCTTCTCCCCACCCCGCCCCTTCCCGAACCGGGGGCAAGCCCCCAGGCCCCCGTACGGCCTGCGGCCGTGTCCTCAAACGCCGGACGGGCTGAATTTCGCCCGCAGGGCGAAAATTCAGCCTCGCCGGCGTTTGAGGCGCGGGGTCCGGGGCGGAGCCCCGGTTCGGGAAGGGGCGGGGTGGGGAAGAAGCCCCGCGCAGCGGCCCCCTTGCACGCACCCGCACCCGCATCACCACCACGAAGGCAGACCACGTGAACTGGGACGACGACACCGCACCGCACACCGACGACCGCATCGTCGCCGCGGCCGCCGAGGGTGACGACCAGGCCGTCGAGGCGGCGCTGCGCCCCAAGGACCTCAACGAGTTCGTCGGCCAGGAGAAGGTCCGCCAGCAGCTCGACCTCGTCCTCAAGGCCGCCCGCCAGCGCGGCGCCACCGCCGACCACGTCCTGCTCTCCGGCGCCCCGGGACTCGGCAAGACCACGCTCTCGATGATCATCGCGGCCGAGATGAACGCCCCGATCCGGATCACCTCCGGCCCCGCAATCCAGCACGCCGGCGACCTGGCCGCGATCCTCTCCTCCCTTCAGGAGGGCGAGATCCTCTTCCTCGACGAGATCCACCGGATGTCCCGGCCCGCCGAGGAGATGCTGTACATGGCGATGGAGGACTTCCGCGTCGACGTGATCGTCGGCAAGGGCCCCGGCGCCACCGCCATCCCCCTGGAGCTGCCGCCCTTCACCCTGGTCGGCGCCACCACCCGGGCCGGACTCCTGCCGCCCCCGCTCCGGGACCGCTTCGGCTTCACCGGGCACATGGAGTTCTACGACCCCTCCGAGCTCGAGCGGGTCATCCACCGCTCGGCCGGCCTCCTCGACGTCGAGATCGACACCGCCGGAGCCGCCGAGATCGCCGGCCGCTCCCGCGGCACCCCCCGCATCGCCAACCGCCTGCTGCGGCGCGTCCGCGACTACGCCCAGGTCAGGGCCGACGGCGTGATCACGCAGGAGGTCGCCGCCGCCGCCCTCGGTGTCTACGAGGTGGACAGCCGCGGCCTCGACCGGCTCGACCGGGGCGTCCTGGAGGCCCTCCTCAAGCTCTTCGGCGGCGGGCCCGTCGGTCTGTCCACCCTCGCCGTCGCCGTGGGGGAGGAGCGGGAGACCGTCGAGGAGGTCGCCGAGCCCTTCCTCGTACGCGAAGGACTCCTGGCCCGTACGCCCCGTGGTCGGGTCGCCACTCCCGCGGCATGGACGCATCTCGGACTCGTTCCGCCGCAGGCAGCGGCCCCGGGCGCGCCAGGAAGCGGACAACAGGGGCTCTTCGGGGCGTGACGGCACGGTGACGGCGCGGAGACTCGTCGGACGGGGAACCAGGGTGCGATGCTGGACGTTGTTCCAACGATGCGGACTCGCCTAGACTCCGCCGATGCCGACCATTCTGGCCGGCACGCCCACCCCCGAAGATCAGGCCGCGGGATCTCCGCGTCCGTGCGAAGGAAACCCGTCCCGTGAGCATCGTGACCCTCCTCCCCTTCATCGTCCTCATCGGGGCCATGTTCCTGATGACCCGCTCTGCCAAGAAGAAGCAGCAGGCGGCCGCGCAGATGCGCGACGAGATGCAGCCCGGCACCGGCGTACGCACGATCGGGGGGATGTACGCCACCGTCAAGGAGATCGCCGACGAGACCGTCCTCCTCGAGGTCGCTCCCGGCGTTCACGCCGTCTACGCGAAGAACGCGATCGGCGCGGTCCTCGCCGACGACGAGTACAACCGCATCGTCCACGGCGACGAGCCGGAGTCGGAGACGGTCGTCCCGGACGACGCGTCCTCGCTGACCGAGTCGGCCGAGGCGGGGGAGCCGGCCGAGGACGCCAAGCCCGACCTGACCAAGAAGGTCGAGGCCGTCGAGGCCGACGCCGAGGTCAAGAAGGACGGCAAGACGGACGGCGAGACCGAGGCGAAGTAGTCGAGACCGAGGACCGCGGAGCGCCCACCCGGCGTCCGCGGTCCTCGGCACGGTTGCTGGTCTGCGGGGGCAGGTCCCCACACACACTTCGTGGCCGCACCGCGCACACCCGGCGCGGGACGGTTGGACAGGGAGAAACGACAAGGTGGCAGCACCGAAGAAGGGCCGAAGGCCGGCGGGGGGCCCGGGGGGCCAGAGCAGGCCGGGGCGTGCCCTGGCTCTGATCATCATCGCCATGGTCGCGCTCACGGGCGGCATGTTCTGGTCCGGTCACACCACACCGAGGCTGGGCATCGACCTCGCCGGTGGTACGTCGATCACGCTGAAGGCGAAGGCCGAGCCCGGCCAGGAAGACGCCGTCAACGAGACCAACATGAAGACGGCGGTCGACATCATCGAGCGCCGTGTCAACGGTCTGGGTGTGTCCGAGGCCGAGGTCCAGACGCAGGGCCGCGAGAACATCATCGTCAACATCCCCCGGGGTGTGAACGAGAAGCAGGCCCGTGAGCAGGTCGGCACCACCGCCCAGCTCTACTTCCGGCCCGTGGTGACCTACGCGCCGTCCGCCGGCGAGCAGCCGGCGCCGAGCGCCAGCTCCTCCACGTCCCCCAAGCCCACCGCTTCCGGCTCGACCGCGGACAAGGGCAAGGACGGGGCGTCGGCCACGCCGTCGGCGAGCTCCTCCACCCAGGGCCGCGCGGTCTCCGAGGCCCTGAAGGCCCCGAGCCCGACGGCCACCCCGAGCGGCTCCGCCACCCCCAAGGCCTCCGAGACGCCCAAGGCCTCCGGCACCCCGAGCGCCGACCCCGCGACCTCCGCCCTCGAGCAGAAGTTCGCCACCCTGAACTGCCTCGACCCGAAGCAGCGGGCCGCCGCCTCCCAGGGCGCCACGCCGAGCGACTCCATCGTCGCCTGCGGCAAGAACTCGATCGGCCAGTGGGAGAAGTACCTGCTCGGCCCGGCCGAGGTGGACGGCAAGGACGTCGACGACGCCCAGGGCACCTTCGACCAGCAGCGCGGCATGTGGATCGTGAACATGGAGTTCACGGACGCGGGCGCCAAGAAGTTCTCGAAGATCACCAGCAAGCTCTCGCAGCAGCAGGAGCCGCAGAACCAGTTCGCGATCGTCCTGGACGGCGAGGTCGTCTCGGCCCCGTCCGTGCGGACGACCCTGAGCGCCAACGCGGAGATCTCCGGCAGCTTCACCCAGCAGTCCGCCCAGGACCTCGGCAACATCCTGTCCTACGGCGCCCTGCCCCTCGCCTTCGAGACCCAGAGCGTCGACACCGTCACCGCCGCCCTCGGTGGTGAGCAGCTGGAGGCCGGTCTGATCGCCGGCGCCATCGGTCTCGCCCTGGTCGTCCTGTACCTGGTGATCTACTACCGCGGTCTGTCGCTGATCGCCCTGCTCAGCCTCGGCGTCTCCGCCCTGCTGACGTACGTGCTCATGGCCCTGCTCGGCCCGGCCATCGGCTTCGCGCTGAACCTGCCGGCCGTCTGTGGCGCCATCGTCGCCATCGGTATCACCGCGGACTCGTTCATCGTCTACTTCGAACGCATCCGCGACGAGGTCCGCGAGGGCCGCACGCTGCGCCCGGCCGTCGAGCGCGCCTGGCCGCGTGCCCGGCGCACGATCCTGGTCTCCGACTTCGTGTCGTTCCTCGCCGCCGCGGTGCTCTTCGTCGTCACCGTGGGCAAGGTCCAGGGCTTCGCGTTCACCCTCGGTCTGACCACCCTGCTCGACGTGGTCGTGGTGTTCCTCTTCACCAAGCCGCTGATGACGCTGCTGGCTCGCACGAAGTTCTACGGCAACGGTCACGCCTGGTCCGGACTGGACCCGAAGCGCCTCGGCGCCAAGCCGCCGCTGCGCCGCTCCCGCCGTGTCAACGCCCCCGTCGACCACCCGAAGGAGGCGTGAGATGGCGAAGAAGCGCGACAGTCTCGGCGCCCGGCTCAACCGCGGTGAAATCGCCTACGACTTCATCGGCAACCGCAAGCTCTGGTACGGCCTCTCCATCCTGATCACCATCACGGCGATCGTGGCGCTTGCCGTCCGCGGCCTGAACATGGGCATCGAGTTCCAGGGCGGTGCCGTCTTCACCACCCCGAAGTCCGAGGTCTCGGTCTCCCAGGCCCAGGAGTACGCGGAAGAGGCCTCCGGCCACGACGCGGTCGTCCAGAAGCTCGGCAGCGGCGCGCTCCGCATCCAGGTCGGCGGCCTCGACACCGCGAAGTCCGACCAGGTCCGCGCCGAGCTCGCCAAGGACCTCGGGATCGAGGAGACCAAGATCGCGGCGGAGCTGGTCGGCCCCAGTTGGGGCGAGCAGATCGCCAACAAGGCATGGACCGGTCTCGCCGTCTTCATGATCCTGGTGGTCATCTATCTGGCCATCGCCTTCGAATGGAGAATGGCGGTCGCGGCGCTCATCGCCCTGATCCACGACCTGACCATCACCGTCGGCATCTACACACTCGTCGGCTTCGAGGTCACCGTCGGTACGGTCATCGGTCTGCTGACCATCCTCGGCTACTCGCTGTACGACACCGTCGTCGTCTTCGACTCCCTCAAGGAGCAGACGAAGGACATCACCAAGCAGAGCCGGTACACCTACAGCGAGCTGGCCAACCGCTCGATCAACGGCACCCTGGTCCGCTCGATCAACACCACCGTCGTCGCCCTGCTGCCGGTCGCCGGTCTGCTCTTCATCGGCGGTGGCGTCCTCGGCGCCGGCATGCTGAACGACATCTCGCTGTCGCTCTTCGTCGGTCTCGCCGCCGGTGCGTACTCCTCGATCTTCATCGCCACCCCGCTCGTCGCCGACCTCAAGGAGCGCGAGCCGGCGATCAGGGCGCACACCAAGCGTGTGCTCGCCAAGCGGGCGGCGGCCGCCGCCAAGGGCGAGAGCCTGGAGGACGGTGACGGCGACTCCGACGTGCACCGTGACGCCTTCGACGAGGACGAGGACCGCACCGCCGTCGTCGGCCCGCGCGGCCGCCGCGGCCGGGCGTCGGAGCAGCGCGGATGACGGCCGAGGCACAGGACACCACAGCCCTGCTCCTCAGCCGGATCCGGGACGTCCCCGACTACCCGAAGCCGGGTGTGCTGTTCAAGGACATCACGCCGCTGCTCGCGGACCCGGAGGCGTTCACCGCGCTCACCGACAGCCTCGCCGCGCTGTGCGCCACGCACGGCGCGACGAAGATCGTCGGCCTCGAGGCGCGCGGCTTCATCCTCGCGGCGCCGGTCGCCGTCCGCGCGGGCCTGGGCTTCGTCCCGGTCCGCAAGGCCGGCAAGCTCCCCGGCGCGACCCTGCGGCAGGCGTACGAACTGGAGTACGGCACCGCCGAGATCGAGGTGCACGCCGAGGACCTGGCCGCGGGTGACCGCGTCATGGTCATCGACGACGTCCTCGCCACCGGCGGCACCGCCGAGGCCTCCATCGAGCTCATCCGGCGTGCCGGGGCCGAGGTCGCGGGCGTGGCCGTCCTCATGGAGCTCGGCTTCCTGCCCGGCCGGACCCGCCTGGAGCCCGCCCTGCGCGGCGCTCCGCTGGAGGCGCTGATCACGGTCTGACACGGCCGGTCCGTGTGAGGGGCGTCCCGGGGAATTCCCCGGGACGCCCCTTCCGTTCTTCCGGTATGTCCCGGAAGGGGACGCATGCGCGCGTGGCGCCCGTCTCACCACTCGCACGCGTGAGCATGGTGGCCCCCGGGTCGATACCATGGCCTTTCCGGGCCTGACCGGGGGACCCGGTACCGCACGAGGAGCGCTCTTGCCAGACGAGGCCCAGCCACTCTCCGCCGCGCAGCCCGACCCGCAGGCCGAAAAGGCCGTTGCGGCGGGACCCGCGACGCCCCAGAACAAGGCCG
This sequence comes from Streptomyces sp. NPDC014870, assembly GCF_043081505.1. Taxonomy (NCBI): domain Bacteria; kingdom Bacillati; phylum Actinomycetota; class Actinomycetes; order Kitasatosporales; family Streptomycetaceae; genus Streptomyces; species Streptomyces sp. NPDC014870. The sequence continues at coordinate 153,477 of NZ_JBIBWQ010000007.1, read as the reverse complement.
CGGAGAGCCGGCCCGCGCCCGTGGCGCCCGCCCCGGCGGCCCCCGCACCGAAGCCCGCGCCCGCCCCCGCCACCCGCTCCGGCGGCTCGTCCAACCGCGTGCGCGCCCGCCTCGCCCGGCTCGGCGTGCAGCGCTCCTCCCCGTACAACCCGGTCCTCGAACCGCTGCTCCGGATCGTCCGCTCCAACGACCCGAAGATCGAGACGGCGACCCTCCGCCAGGTCGAGCGGGCCTACCAGGTCGCCGAGCGCTGGCACCGCGGCCAGAAGCGCAAGAGCGGCGACCCGTACATCACCCACCCGCTCGCCGTCACCACCATCCTCGCCGAGCTGGGCATGGACCCGGCGACGCTGATGGCCGGTCTGCTGCACGACACCGTCGAGGACACCGAGTACGGCCTGGACACGCTGCGCCGGGACTTCGGCGACCAGGTCGCGCTGCTCGTCGACGGCGTCACCAAGCTCGACAAGGTCAAGTTCGGCGAGGCCGCGCAGGCCGAGACCGTCCGCAAGATGGTCGTCGCCATGGCCAAGGACCCCCGCGTCCTGGTCATCAAGCTCGCCGACCGCCTGCACAACATGCGCACCATGCGCTATCTCAAGCGTGAGAAGCAGGAGAAGAAGGCGCGCGAGACCCTCGAGATCTACGCGCCCCTCGCCCACCGCCTGGGCATGAACACCATCAAGTGGGAGCTGGAGGACCTCGCCTTCGCGATCCTCTACCCCAAGATGTACGACGAGATCGTCCGGCTCGTCGCCGAGCGCGCCCCCAAGCGGGACGAGTACCTCGCCATAGTGACCGACGAGGTCCAGACCGACCTGCGGGCCGCCCGTATCAAGGCGACCGTCACCGGCCGCCCGAAGCACTACTACAGCGTCTACCAGAAGATGATCGTCCGCGGCCGTGACTTCGCGGAGATCTACGACCTGGTCGGCATCCGCGTGCTCGTGGACACCGTCCGCGACTGCTACGCGGCCCTCGGCACCGTCCACGCGCGATGGAACCCGGTCCCCGGCCGGTTCAAGGACTACATCGCGATGCCGAAGTTCAACATGTACCAGTCGCTGCACACGACGGTCATCGGCCCCAACGGCAAGCCCGTCGAGCTGCAGATCCGTACGTTCGACATGCACCGCCGCGCCGAGTACGGCATCGCCGCGCACTGGAAGTACAAGCAGGACCCCTCCGCCGGTGCCGCCTCCAAGGTGCGCACCGACGTGCCGAAGAGCGCCGGCAAGGACGACCACCTCAACGACATGGCGTGGCTGCGCCAGCTGCTCGACTGGCAGAAGGAGACCGAGGACCCCGGCGAGTTCCTGGAGTCCCTGCGCTTCGACCTGTCGCGCAACGAGGTCTTCGTCTTCACCCCCAAGGGCGATGTCATCGCGCTGCCCGCCGGCGCCACCCCCGTGGACTTCTCCTACGCCGTCCACACCGAGGTCGGCCACCGCACGATAGGAGCCCGGGTCAACGGCCGGCTCGTCCCGCTGGAGTCCACGCTCGACAACGGCGACCTGGTCGAGGTCTTCACCTCCAAGGCCGCGGGAGCCGGTCCCTCCCGGGACTGGCTGGGCTTCGTCAAGTCGCCGCGCGCCCGCAACAAGATCCGCGCCTGGTTCTCCAAGGAGCGCCGCGACGAGGCGATCGAGCAGGGCAAGGACGCCATCGCGCGCGCCATGCGCAAGCAGAACCTGCCGATCCAGCGGATCCTGACCGGCGACTCGCTCGTCACCCTCGCCCACGAGATGCGCTACAGCGACATCTCCTCGCTGTACGCGGCGATCGGCGAGGGCCATGTCACCGCCCAGTCCATCGTCCAGAAGCTGGTGCAGGCGCTCGGCGGCGAGGAGGCCGCCACCGAGGACATCGCCGAGACCGCCCCGCCCTCGCGCGGCCGCGCCAAGCGCCGCTCCAGCGCCGACCCGGGCGTGGTCGTCAAGGGCGTCGAGGACGTCTGGGTCAAGCTGGCCCGCTGTTGCACGCCCGTGCCGGGCGACCCGATCATCGGCTTCGTCACCCGCGGCAGCGGTGTCTCCGTGCACCGCAGCGACTGCGTCAACGTCGACTCGCTCTCGCGCGAGCCGGAGCGGATCCTCGAGGTCGAGTGGGCGCCCACCCAGTCCTCGGTCTTCCTGGTCGCCATCCAGGTCGAGGCCCTGGACCGGTCCCGGCTGCTCTCCGACGTCACCCGGGTCCTGTCGGACCAGCACGTCAACATCCTGTCGGCGGCCGTCCAGACCTCCCGCGACCGGGTGGCCACCTCGCGCTTCACCTTCGAGATGGGCGACCCGAAGCACCTCGGCCACGTCCTGAAGGCCGTCCGGGGCGTGGAGGGCGTCTACGACGTCTACCGCGTGACCTCGGCCCGCCGGCCGTAGCCGCTCGTCCCCGCGCCCACGGGAAGGGCCCCGGTACCTGTCACAGGTACCGGGGCCCTTCCTTCTGTCCGTACGCGGGATCAGCCGCCGAACTCCTGCAGGCCCTTCAGAGCCTGGTCGAGGAGCGCCTGGCGGCCCTCCAGCTCGCGCGCCAGCTTGTCGGCCTTGGCGTCGTTCCCCGCCGCGCGGGCCGCGTCGATCTGCTTCTGGAGCTTGTCGACGGCGTCCTGGAGCTGGCCCGTCAGACCCGCGGCACGCGCGCGTGCCTCCGGGTTCGTCCGGCGCCACTCCGACTCCTCGGCCTCCTGGATCGCCCGCTCCACCGCGTGCATCCGACCCTCGACCTTCGGCCGGGCGTCGCGCGGAACGTGGCCGATGGCCTCCCAGCGCTCGTTGATGGAGCGGAAGGCCGCACGGGCCGCCTTCAGGTCCCCCACGGGCACCAGCTTCTCGGCCTCGACCGCGAGCTCCTCCTTCAGCTTGAGGTTCTCGGTCTGCTCCGCGTCGCGCTCGGCGAAGACCTCACCCCGCGCGGCGAAGAACACGTCCTGGGCGCCGCGGAAGCGGTTCCACAGGTCGTCCTCGTGCTCGCGCTGGGCACGGCCCACGGCCTTCCACTCCGCCATCAGCTCGCGGTAGCGGGCGGCCGTGCCACCCCAGTCCGTGGAGTTCGACAGCGACTCGGCCTCGGCGACCAGCTTCTCCTTGGCCTTGCGGGCCTCCTCGCGTTGCGCGTCCAGCGAGGCGAAGTGCGCCTTGCGGCGCTTGGAGAACGCCGAGCGGGCGTGCGAGAAGCGGTGCCACAGCTCGTCGTCGGACTTCCGGTCGAGCCGGGGCAGGCCCTTCCAGGTGTCCACGAGAGCCCGCAGCCGCTCACCGGCGGCCCGCCACTGCTCGCTCTGCGCGAGCTCCTCGGCCTCCTTGACCAGCGCCTCCTTGGCGCCACGCGCCTCGTCCGCCTGCTTGGCCTTCTCGACCTTGCGCTCCTCGCGGCGCGACTCCACGGTCTCGACCAGCTTGTCGAGACGCGTCTTCAGCGCGGCGAGGTCACCCACGGCGTGGTGCTCGTCCACCTGCTGCCGGATGTGCTCGATCGCGACAGTGGCGTCCTTTGCCGAGAGGTCGGTGGTCTTCACCCGCTTCTCGAGGAGGCCGATCTCGACAACCAAGCCCTCGTACTTGCGCTCGAAGTAGGCCAGTGCCTCCTCGGGAGTGCCGGCCTGCCACGATCCGACGACCTTCTCGCCCTCGGCAGTACGCACGTACACGGTGCCCGTCTCGTCGACGCGGCCCCACGGGTCGCTGCTCACAGCGCCTCCTCCACATGATGCCGACGAGGGGGCTCTCGCCCCCTGGGCATCGTCCACAGTTTCCCGGCGGGCCTCGCCCGCCCTCAACAACGCGGATACAGGACCGCGCTGCACAACGCCAATCTAGGCGACCGGCCGCCCGGCTGTCCGCTCTCCGCGCGACCGAAATTCCACGGTCACGCGGTGTGTCACTTCTTGGTGACCGTGCCCGACTCGATCGTGACGGCCGACTTGGGCGCGCCGTCCTTGGCGCCGCCCTCGACCCCGGCCTTCGCGACCTCCTCCACGGCCTTCAGACCGGCCGCGTCGATCGTGCCGAACGGGGTGTAGCTCGGAGGCAGCTTGGTGTCCTTGTAGACCAGGAAGAACTGGCTCCCGCCGCTGCCCGGCTGACCGGTGTTGGCCATCGCGACCGTGCCCGCCGGGAACGTCACCGTGCCGTCCGCGCCGGCCTTGCCGAGCGCGTCCAGGTTCTCGTCGGGGATGTTGTAGCCGGGGCCGCCGGTGCCGTCGCCCTTGGGGTCACCGCACTGGAGCACGAAGATGCCCTCGGTGGTCAGCCGGTGGCACTTGGTGCCGTCGAAGTACTTCTTGTCCGCCAGGTGCTTGAAGGAGTTCACCGTGTGGGGGGTCTTCGCGGCGTCCATGGCGATCGCGACCGTGCCCCGGTTCGTCTTCAGGGACATCGTGTACGCGGCCTTCTTGTCGATGGCCATCGCCGGCTCGGGGGCCGTCGACTCGCTCGCCGAGGGCGTCGGAGCCGTCGTGTTGTCGCCCGCCGCCGTGTTGTCGGACTTCTTGTCGTCTCCGCCGGTCAGCGCCACGGAGGCGTACACCGCGCCACCCGCGGCCAGGACCACGGCGAGCGAGGCGGCGATCACGGTGTTGCGGCGCTTGGCCTTCTGCCGCGCCTGATCCCGCCGCTGCTGCTGGCGTACGTACTTCTCCCTGGCGAGCTGCCGCCGCCGCTGATCGCTGCTGACCACGGGGTCCGCTCCTTGTCGCTCGTCTGTTCCTGTCCTGGCCGGGTGTGCCCGTACCGTATACGGGTTGGCTGTGGAATACGCAGCGCCGGTAGGCTCTGATCTGCCGCTTCCGCTCCGCCGCACCCCGTGCCGGACGACATTTAAGGACGATCGTGCTGATTGCCGGGTTCCCCGCCGGGGCCTGGGGGACCAACTGCTATCTGGTCGCCCCCGCCGCGGGCGAGGAGTGCGTGATCATCGACCCGGGCCACCAGGCGGCCCAGGGAGTCGAGGAGACGCTCAAGAAGCATCGGCTCAAGCCCGTCGCGGTGGTCCTCACCCATGGCCACATCGACCACGTCGCCTCAGTCGTCCCGGTCTGCGGCGCCCATGACGTACCCGCGTGGATCCACCCCGCCGACCGGTACATGATGAGCGACCCGGAGAAGGCCCTCGGCCGCTCCATCGGGATGCCCCTCATGGGCGAGCTGACCGTGGGCGAGCCGGACGACGTGCACGAGCTCACCGACGGCGCGAAGCTGGAGCTCGCCGGTCTTGAGTTCTCCGTCGCCCACGCGCCCGGTCATACCAAGGGGTCGGTGACCTTCCGGATGCCCGAGACCACGGAGATCCCCTCCGTGTTCTTCTCGGGCGATCTGCTCTTCGCCGGCTCCATCGGACGCACCGACCTGCCCGGCGGTGACATGGACGAGATGCTCGAATCGCTGGCCCGCGTGTGCCTGCCGCTCGACAACTCGACCGTGGTGCTGTCGGGACACGGTCCCCAGACGACCATCGGCCAGGAGCGCGCCACGAACCCGTATCTGCGGGACGTGGCGGCCGGCCTCGGGAGCGCGAAGGCTCCCCGACGAGGAATGTGACGAGAACGCAGTGAGCACCTTCAAGGCCCCCAAGGGCACGTACGACCTGATCCCGCCGAACTCCGCGAAGTACCTGGCGGTCCGTGACGCCATCTCCGCACCACTGCGGATGTCCGGCTACGGCTACGTCGAGACGCCCGGCTTCGAGGACGTGAACCTCTTCGCCCGCGGTGTCGGCGAGTCCACCGACATCGTCTCCAAGGAGATGTACGCCTTCGAGACCAAGGGCGGCGACAAGCTCGCCCTGCGCCCCGAGGGCACCGCCTCCGTGCTGCGCGCGGCCCTCGAGGCCAACCTGCACAAGCAGGGCAACCTGCCCGTCAAGCTCTGGTACTCGGGCTCGTACTACCGCTACGAGCGCCCGCAGAAGGGCCGCTACCGCCACTTCTCGCAGGTCGGTGCCGAGGCGATCGGCGCAGAGGACCCGGCGCTCGACGCCGAGCTGATCATCCTGGCCGACCAGGCGTACCGCTCGCTGGGCCTGCGGAACTTCCGCATCCTGCTCAACTCGCTGGGCGACAAGGAGTGCCGTCCCGTCTACCGCGAGGCGCTGCAGACCTTCCTGCGCGGCCTCGACCTGGACGAGGACACCCTCCGCCGGGCCGAGATCAACCCGCTGCGCGTCCTCGACGACAAGCGCGAGGCCGTGCAGAAGCAGCTCGTCGGCGCCCCGCTGCTGCGGGACTACCTGTGCGACGCGTGCAAGGCGTACCACGAGGAGGTGCGCGCGCTGATCACCGCCGCGGGCGTGGCCTTCGAGGACGACGCCAAGCTGGTGCGCGGCCTGGACTACTACACGCGGACGACCTTCGAGTTCGTCCACGACGGTCTCGGCTCGCAGTCCGCGGTGGGCGGCGGCGGCCGTTACGACGGCCTCTCCGAGATGATCGGCGGCCCGGCGCTCCCGTCGGTCGGCTGGGCGCTCGGTGTGGACCGCACGGTCCTGGCCCTCGAGGCGGAGGGCGTGGAGCCGGCCATCCCGGCGGCCACCAGCGTCTTCGCGGTGGCGCTCGGCGAGGAGGCCCGGCGGGTCCTCTTCGGCAAGGTCACCGAGCTGCGCAAGGCCGGTGTCGCGGCGGACTTCTCCTTCGGCGGCAAGGGCCTGAAGGGCTCGATGAAGGACGCCAACCGCTCGGGCGCGCGCTTCGCGATCGTGGCCGGCGAGCGCGACCTGGCCGAGGGCGTCGTCCAGCTCAAGGACATGGAGGCCGGCGAGCAGGAGCCGGTGGCCCTGGACGAGCTGGTCGCCACCCTCCGGGCCAAGCTGGCCTGATCCCCACGGGACGGACACGGGTACGGGCCCCGGCGCCACGCGCGCCGGGGCCCGTCCTTATGTCCACCGAACGGTGGACACGAGTCGGTGTGCGGCACAATGACCGTGCCCAGCAGGCCGGCGAGCGATGGAACGGATCTATGACGAACGCAAGCGTGGACGAGTCGACGACGCGCGACACGATCGGCGCGAGCCGCGCCTTCGCCTGGCTGCTTGTGATCACCGGAGCCGCGGGGCTGCTCGCCGCCTGGGTGATCACGATCGACAAGTTCAAGCTCCTGGAGGACCCGAACTTCACCCCCGGGTGCAGCCTCAACCCGGTCGTCTCCTGCGGCAACATCATGAAGAGCGAGCAGGCCGCGGTCTTCGGCTTCCCGAACCCCATGCTCGGCCTCGTGACCTACGCGATGGTCGTCGCGATCGGCGTGGCCCTCCTCGCGGGCGCCCGCTACCGCCGCTGGTACTGGCTCGGCCTGAACGCCGGCACGCTCTTCGGCGTCGGCTTCTGCACCTGGCTCATGCAGCAGTCCCTGTACGAGATCAACGCGCTCTGCCTGTGGTGCTGCCTCGCCTGGGTCGCCACCATCGTCATGTTCTGGTACGTGACCTCGCACAACGTCCGCAGTGGCGTCATCCCCGCCCCGCGCGGCCTGCGGACCTTCTTCGACGAGTTCACCTGGGTGCTGCCGGTGCTGCACATCGGGATCATCGGCATGCTGATCCTGACGCGCTGGTGGGACTTCTGGACCAGCTGACCGGGCCGGGCCCGGCCGGGCTGTCAGTGCTCTGACTTAGGCTTCATGACTGTGGAGCCCGACCTCTTTACCGCAGCCGCCGAAGAACGCCAGGAGAAGGACCCGTCCAGCAGCCCCCTGGCCGTCCGGATGCGCCCGCGCACCCTGGACGAGGTCCTCGGCCAGCAGCACCTGCTCAAGCCGGGATCGCCGCTGCGCCGGCTCGTCGGCGACGGCAGCGGGGGACCGGCCGGCTCCTCGTCCGTGATCCTGTGGGGCCCGCCCGGCATCGGCAAGACCACCCTCGCGTACGTCGTCTCCAAGGCGACCAACAAGCGGTTCGTGGAGCTCTCCGCGATCACCGCGGGCGTCAAGGAGGTCCGGGCCGTCATCGAGGGCGCCCGGCGCGCGGCCGGCGGCTTCGGCAAGGAGACCGTCCTCTTCCTCGACGAGATCCACCGCTTCTCCAAGGCCCAGCAGGACTCGCTGCTCCCGGCCGTGGAGAACCGCTGGGTGACGCTGATCGCGGCGACGACGGAGAACCCGTACTTCTCGATCATCTCCCCGCTGCTCTCCCGCTCCCTCCTGCTCACGCTCGAACCGCTCACCGACGGCGACCTGCGCGATCTCCTCAAGCGGGCGCTCACCGAGGACCGAGGGCTCGGCGGGGCCGTCACGCTGCCCGGGGACGCCGAGGCACACCTGCTGCGCATCGCCGGCGGCGACGCACGGCGCGCGCTCACCGCCCTGGAGGCCGCGGCCGGTGCGGCCATCGCCAAGGGCGAGCCGGAGATCACCCTCGCCACGGTCGAGGAGACCGTCGACCGGGCGGCCGTGAAGTACGACCGGGACGGCGACCAGCACTACGACGTGGCCAGCGCCCTCATCAAGTCCATCCGCGGCTCGGACGTGGACGCGGCGCTGCACTACCTGGCCCGGATGATCGAGGCGGGGGAGGACCCCCGGTTCATCGCCCGCCGGCTGATGATCTCCGCGAGCGAGGACATCGGCCTGGCCGACCCCACCGCGCTGCCCACCGCCGTGGCGGCCGCCCAGGCCGTCGCCATGATCGGCTTCCCCGAGGCGGCCCTGACCCTGAGCCACGCCACGATCGCGCTGGCCCTCGCCCCCAAGTCGAACGCGGCGACGACCGCGATCTTCGCCGCCCAGGCGGACGTGCGGAACGGTCTGGCCGGCCCCGTCCCGGCGCATCTGCGCGACGGCCACTACAAGGGCGCGGCCAAGTTGGGCCACGCCCAGGGGTACGTCTATCCGCACGACGTCCCGGGCGGTATCGCCGCCCAGCAGTACGCCCCGGACGAGGTCCACGGGAAGCGCTACTACGAACCGACCCGCTACGGCGCGGAGGCGCGGTACGCGGACGTGGTCGAGAAGGTGCGGGAACGGCTGCGCGGCGACGGCTGACGCGCGCCACCGTCGGGCGGCCCCTACGCTCGGCCCATGATCCGCACGGCACGGCTCCCGGCCCTGGTCCTCGTGGCCCTGACGGTCGCCGGCTGCGCGACGGGCACCGAGGAGCGGGCCGCGGCTCCGTCCGCCTCGGCCGTGCCGCTCGTCAGCCCGGGCTTCCCGCCCACCGCCGCCGAGGCGCGCGGCCGGCTGGCCCGGCTCACCGTCGCCTGGGGCAAGAACTGGCAGACGTACAGGAGGGCGGAGTTCGGCACGACCTGGTCCGACGAGACCGACGCCCCCGGCGGGCGCAACGGCTGCGACACCCGCGACGACGTGCTGCGCCGCGACCTCGACGAGCTGCGCCAGGGCGACCGCAACCCGTGCGTCGTGCTGTCGGGCGTCCTCCACGACCCGTACACGGGCAAGGAGCTGCCGTACTCGTACCGCAAGGCCTCGCAGATCCAGACCGACCATGTCGTCGCGCTCGGTGCGGCCTGGCGCGCGGGCGCGTGGGCCTGGACCCCGGAGCGGCGCCTCGCCTACGCCAACGACCTGGACGTGCTGCTCGCCACCGACAAGCAGACCAACTACGAGAAGAGCAGCAAGACCCCCGACAAGTGGAAGCCGCCGCGGAACGCGTACTGGTGCGAGTACGGCCGGCGCTGGACCGGCATCAAGGCCAAGTACGGCCTGACGGTCTCCCCGCCCGAGAAGCGCGCGCTCGAAGAGCTCCTGGCCACCTGCGCCTGAGGATGCCGTCGGCCGCGTGCACGGGCCCCCGGTCGACCCGGTACACTCGTGCGGAGTGCTGCGTCCTGTGTCCGGCTTCGGCCGGCGCCACCAGAACGGGACAAGCAGCCGGAGGCCCGCCTCGGGCGGGATCTCCAGGAGTGTCGCGCACCTTCGAAGGTGTCGCGGGCAACCCATCACCTCCCCGGTACCGGGACCAGGCGATGGGCCGTTCGCGTGCTGCACGTATGTGCCCAGACCAGGGAGCGGCTGCCCGACAGGTCCTTGCCGACCGACGGGTTTCCCCGGCTGCGGATGCGACCTCCTCTAACCCTGGTGAAGCCGTATTCGTACAGATAGAGAGGTTGGTTCATGCCGAACCAGTCCCGTCCCAAGGTCAAGAAGTCGCGTGCCCTCGGCATCGCTCTGACCCCGAAGGCCGTCAAGTACTTCGAGGCCCGCCCCTACCCGCCGGGCGAGCACGGCCGTGGCCGCAAGCAGAACTCGGACTACAAGGTCCGTCTGCTCGAGAAGCAGCGTCTGCGCGCCCAGTACGACATCAGCGAGCGCCAGATGGCGCGCGCCTACGACCGTGCCAAGAAGGCCGAGGGCAAGACGGGCGAGGCGCTGGTCGTCGAGCTCGAGCGTCGCCTCGACGCCCTGGTCCTGCGTTCGGGCATCGCCCGCACCATCTACCAGGCCCGCCAGATGGTCGTGCACGGTCACGTCCAGGTCAACGGTGGCAAGGTCGACAAGCCGTCCTTCCGCGTCCGTCCCGACGACGTCGTGATGATCCGCGAGCGCTCGCGCGACAAGGCCCTGTTCCAGGTCGCCCGCGAGGGTGGCTTCGCCGCCGACGGTGAGACCCCGCGCTACCTGCAGGTCAACCTGAAGGCCCTGGCCTTCCGCCTCGACCGCGACCCGAACCGCAAGGAAATCCCGGTCATCTGCGACGAGCAGCTGGTCGTCGAGTACTACGCCCGCTGATCAAGCTGTCGTAGTACCACCCCCGCGGTGTTCGGCCCGCCGCTTCCCCACTCACGTCAGTGGGGGAGCCGGCGGGCTTCCGTGTTCTCGGGGTTCTCGGGGTTCCCGGGGTTCTCCGGGACTTTGCTACGGAACGGGCGCGGCGACCGCGCTCCCGGCACCCGGGCGGCCGGATCCCGGCGCTCGCTGAGCGCCCGGTCCACCGTCGCGTCCAGCGAGAGCCCTTGGCCCTCCCGCACCGACGCCCCGTACCGCTCCGCGCCGAGCAGCTCGCCCGCCTCCCGCGCGCAGAGCGCCCGCGGACCGTTGAAGGTCCCGGAGCCGAAGAGCTGCAGGCCCACGGTGTCCCACACCGGCAGCGCCGCGCCCTGCAGCACGGCCGCCTCCGAGGGATCGCCCTCGCCCGCCGTCACCAGCGCCAGCAGCTCGATCGCCAGGACCAGGCCCACCAGGTCGTGGAAGGTGTGGTTGATCGTCACGCACTCGGTCAGCAGCGCCCGCGCCTCGTCGTGCTCGCCCCTGGTCCACGCCGCGTACGCCAGCACATAGAGCGCGTACGCCCGCGTCCAGCGTTCGCCGCGCTCCTCGCAGATCTCGCGCGCGTCCACGCAGAGCGCGACCGCGCCCTCCAGATCGCCCAGGAAGACCCGGGCCATCGCCAGTTCGACCTGGGCCATCAGCACATTGCTGTTCAGCTCGCCGAGCTCGCGGTACGCCGCCAGGGCCCGGCCGATCAGCTCCTCCGCGCGCCGCATGTCGTCCGTGAGCAGCGCCAGACAGCCCATCCGATGCGTCGCGTACGCCTCCGCCAGGGCGTTGCCGGTCGCGCGGGCCCGCTCACCGCACTCGTGCAGCGCCGCCACCGCCGCCGTGCCGTCGCCCTGCAGGATCGCCACATAGCCGAGCACCCACAGCGCCTTCAGCCGGGCCGACAGGTGTTCGTCCTCGGTCGGCTCGCCGCCGAGCGACCGATCGAGCCAGTGCCGGCCCTCCGACAGCCGGCCGCAGCCCACCCACGCGAACCAGAGCGTCCCCGCGAGCTGCTGCGCCAGATGCGCCTCGTCCGGCCGCTCCAGGCAGAGTTCGAGCGCCGCCCGCAGATTCGGCAGCGCCGCGTCCAGACAGGCCGCGACCTCGGCCTGACGCGGGCTGAACCACTCCAGCTCGCACCAGGTGGCAAGACCCATGTACCAGTCGCGATGGCGGCGGCGCATCCGCTCGGTGTCCCCGAGCGCCGCCAGCCACTCGGCACCGTACGCGGAGACCGTGGCCACCATCCGGTACCGCGGTCCGGCGGGAGTGATCTCCCGTACCACCAGGGACTGCGCCAGCAGACCGCCGAGCACGTCCAGGACCCGCTCCGGCGGCAGCTCACGCCCGGCGCAGACGTACTCCACCGCCTCCAGGTCGAAGGGGCCGGCGAAGACCGACAGGCGCGCCCACAGCAGCCGCTCCTCCGGGGTGCACAGCTCGTGACTCCACCCGATCGCCGTCCGCAGCGTCTGGTGCCGGGGCGGCGCGCCCCGCGCCCCGTCCGTGAGCAGCCGGAACCGGTCGTCGAGCCGGCGGAGCACCTGCTCCACGGTGAGCAGCGGCATCCGGGCGGCCGCCAGCTCGACGGCCAGCGGGATCCCGTCGAGGCGCCGGCACAGCTCCCGCACGGCGGCCGGATCGGCGGCGGGCGCGGCCGGATCGCCGTGTGCCGCCGCCCGTTCGAGGAACAGCCGCTCCGCGTCCTCCTCGCCCATCGGGGCGAGGGCGAACACCGTCTCCCCGGCCACCCGCAGCGGACGGCGGCCCACCGCGAGCACGGAGAGACCGGGGCAGCCTTCGAGGAGCTGCCGCAGCAGCGGAGCGCACTCCTCCACGAGGTGCTCGAAGCCGTCCACGACCAGCAGGGTCCGGCGGGGCGCGAGATGGTCGGCCAGCGTCTCTTCCGGGGTGCGCAGCGTGTGGTCGGTCAGCCCCAGCGCCTCGACGAGCGCGAGTGCCACGAGATCGGGGTCGCGCAGCGCCGAGAGATCGGCGAGCCAGGCCCCGTCGGCGTAGCGTTTCTCCGCCGCGGCGGCGGCTCTCAGGGCCAGCCGGGTCTTCCCCGCGCCACCCATCCCGACCACCGTGACCAGGCGGGATTCGCCCAGGAGCCGGGAGAGTTCACGCTCTTCGCCGACCCGTCCGATGAACCGGTTCAGCTCAGCCGGGAGATTGCTCCTTCGCATGGGACACGGAGCGTACCCACCCGCGCGCGCTCCGTACAATCGACCGGGGCGAATCCGCTGTCCCCGGCCGCGTCGCAGGGGCAAATGCGGTACAGGGAAAGACCCCGGGCGCGATAGGGTCGGAGGACGACTTTTCGCAAGGGCCCAACGACAGCAGAGAGCGGTGCGGAGTGACCGGTGGAGAGGTTGCCGGGATTCTGGTGGCCGTGTTCTGGGCGATTCTCGTCTCCTTCCTCGCCGTGGTTCTGGTGAGGCTGGCGCAGACGCTCAAGGCGACCACCAAGCTGGTGGCGGACGTGACCGAACAGGCTGTCCCGCTGCTCGCCGACGCCTCGGCGACCGTGCGGTCGGCGCAGACCCAGCTCGACCGGGTCGACGCCATCGCCTCGGACGTCCAGGAGGTCACCTCCAACGCCTCCGCGCTCTCCACGACCGTCGCCTCCACCTTCGGCGGCCCGCTCGTCAAGGTCGCCGCCTTCGGCTACGGCGTGCGCAAGGCGCTCGGCCGCGGCCGGGACGAGGCGTCCACGGCGCCCGCACCCGCGCGCCGTACCGTCGTCGGTCGCACCGTGCCGTCCGCGCGGCGCCGGAAGCAGAAGGGCTGAACCGCCGATGTTCCGCCGTACGTTCTGGTTCACCGCAGGCGCCGCAGCCGGTGTGTGGGCCACCACCAAGGTCAACCGGAAGCTCAAGCAGCTGACTCCGGAGAGCCTCGCCGCGCAGGCGGCGAACAAGGCGATCGAGACCGGCCACCGGCTCAAGGACTTCGCCCTCGACGTCAGGGCGGGCATGGTCCAGCGCGAGGCCGAACTCGGCGAGGCGCTCGGCCTGGAGGCACCGGTCGACGCACCCGCCGAGCGCGAGCTCCCCGGGCCGCGCCGCAGGGCCGTGCTCGATCCCACCCCGCAGACCACCACGTATTCGTATCGCACGATGTCGTACAACCGGAATGAGGACCACTGATGGAGTCGGCTGAAATCCGCCGCCGCTGGCTGAGCTTCTTCGAGGAGCGCGGGCACACCGTCGTGCCTTCGGCGTCGCTCATCGCGGACGACCCGACTCTGCTTCTGGTCCCCGCCGGCATGGTTCCCTTCAAGCCGTACTTCCTCGGCGAGGTGAAGCCGCCGTTCCCGCGCGCCTCCAGCGTGCAGAAGTGCGTGCGTACGCCCGACATCGAAGAGGTCGGCAAGACCACCCGCCACGGCACGTTCTTCCAGATGTGCGGCAACTTCTCCTTCGGCGACTACTTCAAGGAAGGCGCCATCAAGCTCGCCTGGGAGCTGCTGACCACCTCGGTGGAGCACGGCGGCTACGGGCTCGACCCGGAGAAGCTCTGGATCACCGTCTACCTCGAGGACGACGAGGCCGAGCGGATCTGGCGCGACGTCGTCGGCGTCCCCGCCGAGCGCATCCAGCGCCTCGGCAAGAAGGACAACTACTGGTCGATGGGCGTCCCCGGTCCCTGCGGCCCGTGCTCGGAGATCAACTACGACCGCGGCCCGGAGTTCGGCGTCGAGGGCGGCCCGGCCGTCAACGACGAGCGCTACGTGGAGATCTGGAACCTGGTCTTCATGCAGTACGAGCGCGGTGAGGGCTCCGGCAAGGAGGACTTCCCGATCCTCGGCGAGCTGCCGTCCAAGAACATCGACACCGGTCTCGGCCTCGAGCGCCTCGCGATGATCCTGCAGGGCGTGCAGAACATGTACGAGACCGACACCCTCAAGGTCGTCATCGACAAGGCCACCGAACTCACCGGCGTGGACTACGGCAAGGCCCACGACAGCGACGTCTCGCTGCGCGTGGTCGCCGACCACATGCGCACGTCCGTGATGCTCATCGGTGACGGTGTCACCCCGGGCAACGAGGGTCGCGGCTACGTGCTGCGCCGCATCATGCGCCGCGCCATCCGTAACATGCGCCTGCTCGGCGCCACGGGCGTGGTCGTGCAGGACCTCGTCGACGTGGTCATCGACACCATGGGCGAGCAGTACCCGGAGCTGGTCACCGACCGCAAGCGGATCGAGACCGTCGCCCTGGCCGAGGAGGCCCGCTTCCTCAAGACGCTGAACGCCGGCTCGAACGTCCTGGACGGTGCCGTCACCGAGACCAAGGCCGCCGGCTCCACCGTGCTGCCCGGCGACAAGGCGTTCCTGCTCCACGACACCTGGGGCTTCCCGATCGACCTGACCCTGGAGATCGCCGCCGAGCAGGGGCTCTCCGTGGACGAGGCCGGCTTCCGCCGCCTCATGCAGGAGCAGCGGGACAAGGCCAAGGCCGACGCCAAGGCCAAGAAGACCGGTCACGCCGACGTCGCCGCCTACCGCGAGATCGCCGACGGCAACGGCGCCACCGAGTTCACCGGCTACACCAACACCGAGGGCGAGTCCACGGTCGTCGGTCTGCTGGTCAACGGCGTCCCGTCGCCGGCCGCCTCCGAGGGCGACGAGGTCGAGGTCGTCCTGGACCGCACCCCCTTCTACGCCGAGGGCGGCGGCCAGCTCGCCGACCACGGCCGGATCAAGCTGCACAGCGGCGCCGTCATCGAGATCCGCGACGTCCAGCAGCCGGTCCCCGGTGTCTCCGTGCACAAGGGTTCCGTCCAGGTCGGCGAGGTGACGGTCGGCTCCACCGCCTACGCCGCCATCGACGTGCGCCGCCGCCGGGCCATCGCCCGCGCCCACTCGGCCACGCACCTGACGCACCAGGCCCTGCGCGACGCCCTCGGCCCGACGGCCGCCCAGGCCGGTTCGGAGAACTCGCCCGGCCGCTTCCGCTTCGACTTCGGCTCGCCCAACGCGGTGCCCGGCACGGTCCTCATGGACGTCGAGCAGAAGATCAACGAGGTCCTCTCGCGCGAGCTCGACGTGCACGCCGAGGTCATGCCGATCGACGAGGCCAAGCGCCAGGGCGCCATCGCCGAGTTCGGCGAGAAGTACGGCGAGACCGTCCGCGTGGTCACCATCGGCGACTTCTCCAAGGAGCTGTGCGGCGGTACGCACGTCAAGAACACCGCCGCCCTCGGCCTGGTGAAGCTGCTCGGCGAGTCGTCGATCGGCTCCGGCGTGCGCCGTGTCGAGGCCCTCGTCGGCGTCGACGCGTACAACTTCCTCGCCCGGGAGCACACGGTCGTCGCCCAGCTCCAGGAGCTGGTCAAGGGCCGCCCGGAGGAGCTGCCGGAGAAGATCTCCTCCATGCTCGGCAAGTTGAAGGACGCCGAGAAGGAGATCGAGAAGTTCCGCGCGGAGAAGGTGCTGCAGGCCGCCGCCGGTCTGGTCGAGGGCGCCAAGGACATCCGTGGCGTGGCCCTCGTCACCGGCCAGGTCCAGGACGGCACCTCCGCCGACGACCTGCGCAAGCTGGTCCTCGACGTCCGCGGCCGGATCTCCTCCGACCGCCCGGCCGTCGTGGCCCTGTTCACCACGGCCAACGGCCGCCCGCTGACGGTCATCGCCACCAACGAGGCCGCCCGCGAGCGCGGTCTGAAGGCCGGCGAGCTGGTCCGCACGGCCGCCAAGACCCTCGGTGGCGGCGGTGGCGGCAAGCCGGACGTCGCCCAGGGCGGCGGCCAGAACCCCGAGGCCGTCGGCGAGGCCATCGACGCCGTCGAGCGCCTCGTCGTGGAGACGGCGTGACGATGCGTCGCGGCCGTCGACTCGCGGTCGACGTCGGGGACGCCCGGATCGGGGTCGCCTCGTGCGACCCCGACGGGGTCCTCGCCACCCCGGTGGAGACCGTGCCGGGACGTGACGTCCCGGCCGCCCACCGGCGGCTGCGCGGACTCGTCGAGGAGTACGAACCGATCGAGGTCGTGGTCGGCCTCCCTCGCTCCCTCTCCGGGGGCGAGGGCCCGGCCGCGGCCAAGGTCCGGCGCTTCGCCGGGGAGCTGGCCAAGGGCATCGCTCCGGTACCGGTCCGGCTGGTCGACGAGCGGATGACGACGGTGTCGGCGACCCAGGGGCTGCGCGCCTCGGGCGTGAAGTCCAAGAAGGGGCGGTCCGTCATCGACCAGGCCGCCGCTGTGATCATCCTTCAGAACGCTCTTGAGGCCGAACGGGTATCAGGTAATCCTCCCGGCGAGGGCGTCGAAGTGGTCATCTGATCGCGATACGGTAACGTTCCGCGCGATGTGGCGGTGTTCGAACAGCTGCCGCACAACGTAGAGGCGGATCGTCCGGAAGCCTCGCGGCTGGTTGGGGATCGATGACTGAGTATGGCCGGGGCTCCGGCTCCGAACCGTGGCATCCCACGGACCCGTTGTACGGGGACCAGGGATGGGGAGGTCAGGGTCAGCAGCAGTACCCGCACCAGGACCAGCAGTACGGCCACCAGGACCCGTACGGCCAGGCTCAGTACGGCCACCAGGACCAGTACGGCCAGGGCCAGTACACCCAGGAGCAGTACGCCCAGGGGCAGGCGCAGGGCTACGACCCCCAGTACCAGCAGCAGTACCAGCAGCACGCGCAGCAGCCGCAGCAGTACGTCGATCCGGCGGCGTACGGCGGCTACCAGCAGGGGCAGCCCGGACAGGGATACGACACGCCCGGGTACCCCGCACAGCAGTACGACCCCGGCTGGGAGACCGGCCAGGCGGCCATGCCGTACGGCACGCCCCCCGCGGATCCGTACGGCGGCCAGAACCCGGACCTCTACGGCACCCCCGAGGCGTACCCGCCGCCGCAGCCCCCGGGCCGGCGGCAGGTGCCGCCGCAGCCCGTGACCGACTGGGACGCGGAGCCCGAGGAGGAGGAGCGGCACCCCTTCTTCACGGGTGAGGACAGCGAGCCCGAGCGCCGGCGCTCCGAGGACGACTACGACGACGAGGACGAGGACGAGCCCGCAGGGCGCCGCTCCTCGCGCGGCGGCGGCGGTCGCGAGCGCCGGGGCGGCAAGAGCGGCAAGGCCCGGAAGGGCAAGAACGGTGTCGCCTGCCTGGTCGTCGCGCTCGTCCTCGTCGGCGGCGTGGGCGGCATCGGCTACTTCGGCTACCAGTTCTGGCAGGGCCAGTTCGGCGCGGCGCCCGACTTCGCGGGTGACGGAACCGGCGAGGTCCAGGTCGAGATCCCCAAGGGCGCCGGGGGCTACGAGATCGGCAACATCCTGAAGAAGGCGGGCGTCGTCAAGAGCGTCGACGCCTTCGTCTCGGCGACGGAGAAGAACCCCAAGGGCAACGCCATCCAGGCGGGTGCCTACACGCTCAGGACCGGGATGTCGGCGCAGAGCGCCGTCGCGATGATGCTGGACCCGCAGAGTCAGTCCGGGCTCGTCATCCCCGAGGGCAAGCGGAACGTCTGGGTCTACGAGGAGATCGACAAGAAGCTCGGCGTGGAGAAGGGCACCACGCAGGGCGTCGCCAAGGCCAAGGCGAACGACCTCGGCCTGCCGGACTGGGCCAAGAACCACAAGAACCTGAAGGACCCGCTGGAGGGCTTCCTCTACCCGGCGAAGTACCCGATGGTGAAGGGCAACAAGCCCGAGGACGTGCTGCGCAAGATGGTGGCGCGGGCGAACCAGGAGTACGCCAAGTACGAGCTGGAGGCCAAGGCGAAGGAACTCGGCGTCGAGAGTCCCTGGGAGCTGATCACGATCGCCAGCCTCGTCCAGGCGGAGGGCACGTCGCACGACGACTTCCGCAAGATGGCCGAGGTCGTCTACAACCGCCTCAAGACCAACAACCCGCAGACCTTCGGCAAGCTCGAGTTCGACTCGACGTACAACTACATCAAGAACCAGAGCAAGATCGACCTCACGCTGGAAGAGCTGCGGAAGTTCGACAACGTCTACAACACGTACTTCTACCGGGGCCTGCCGCCGGGGCCGATCGGCAACCCGGGCGCCGAGGCGCTCAAGGGTGTGGTCAGCCCGACCAAGGACGGCTGGTACTACTTCATCTCGCTGGACGGCAAGACGTCCAAGTTCACCAAGACCAACACCGAGCACCAGAAGCTGGTCGAAGAGTTCAACAAGTCGAGGAACAACTGATGCAGGCGCAGCGTCGTGCGGCCGTTCTCGGGTCGCCCATCGCCCACTCGCTCTCGCCCGTCCTGCACCGGGCGGCCTACGCCGCGCTCGGCCTCGACAGCTGGTCGTACGACCGGTTCGAGGTCGACGAGGCCGGGCTGCCCGCGTTCGTCACCGGGCTCGACGCGACCTGGGCCGGTCTGTCGCTGACCATGCCGCTGAAGCGGGCGATCATCCCGCTGCTCGACGAGATCAGTGACACGGCCGCCTCGGTCGAGGCCGTGAACACGGTCGTCCTCACCGACGACGGCCGCCGCACCGGCGACAACACCGACATCCCCGGCCTGATCGCGGCCCTGCGCGAGCGGGGCGTGGAGAAGGTCGACTCGGCGGCGGTCCTCGGCGCCGGTGCCACCGCCTCCTCGGCGCTCGCCGCGCTCGCGCGGATCTGCGCGGGCCCGGTCACCGCGTACGTACGGAGCGCGGCGCGGGCGGAGGAGATGCGGGGCTGGGGCGAGCGGCTCGGCGTGGACGTCCGTACCGCCGACTGGGCGGACGCGCACCGCGCCTTCGCCGCCCCCCTCGTCGTCTCCACCACCCCGGCCGGTGCCACCGACGCGCTCGCGGCGGAGGTCCCGGACGCCCCCGGCACGCTCTTCGACGTGCTCTACCACCCGTGGCCGACCCCGCTCGCCGCCGCCTGGTCCGCGCACGGCGGCCCGGTGCTCGGCGGACTCGACCTCCTCGTCCACCAGGCGGTCCTCCAGGTGGAACTGATGACGGGCGTCGCGGAAGCCCCGCTGGCCGCGATGCGCGACGCGGGCGAGCGGGCCCTGGCCGCCGCGTGAACGGTACGGAGAACCTGGCCGCCGACTGGGTGGGCCCGCTGCTCAAGCTGCTCGTGAACCTGCTGCCCGAGTGGGCGGAGACCACCGTCGTCACCCTCGCGGTCACCGGGCTCGCTGTGGTCGGCGGGCGTCGGCTGCTGCGCCTGGTCAGGGCCTCGCGGGCCGCGGACTGATGCCACAGCCCCGTCCGATCTGACATTCTCCGCGTCCGACAGCTGGACCGACGGCCAGGTTCGGCCCCCGGACGTGGGAGGATCGGTAGCGGCGGGCCAGGGCCGCGCACCCGGTCGCGCCGCAGCAGTTCCAGGCGCGAGCATGAGGAGCATCGTTGAGCAGGTTGCGTTGGCTGACCGCTGGGGAGTCCCACGGACCCGCGCTGGTCGCGACGCTGGAGGGTCTTCCCGCCGGCGTCCCGGTCACCACTGAGCTGGTGGCGGACCATCTTGCGCGGCGGCGCCTCGGCTATGGGCGTGGCGCGCGGATGAAGTTCGAGCAGGACGAGATCACCTTCCTCGGCGGGGTCCGGCACGGACTCTCGCTCGGCTCCCCGATCGCCGTGATGGTCGGCAACACGGAGTGGCCGAAGTGGGAGAAGGTCATGGCGGCCGACCCCGTCGACCCCTCCGAGCTCAAGGAGACCGGCCGCAACGCGCCGCTGACCCGGCCGCGTCCGGGCCACGCCGACCTGGCCGGCATGCAGAAGTACGGCTTCGACGAGGCCCGGCCGATCCTGGAGCGCGCCAGCGCCCGGGAGACCGCGGCCCGCGTCGCCCTCGGCGCCGTGGCCCGGTCCTTCCTCAAGGAGGCCGCGGGCATCGAGATCGTCTCGCACGTGGTCGAGCTGGCCGCGGCCAAGGCCCCGTACGGCGTCTACCCGACCCCCGCCGACGTCGAGAAGCTCGACGCCGACCCGGTCCGCTGCCTCGACGCGGACGCGTCGAAGGCGATGGTCGCCGAGATCGACCAGGCCCACAAGGACGGCGACACCCTGGGCGGTGTCGTCGAGGTCCTCGCCTACGGCGTGCCCGTGGGCCTCGGCTCGCACGTGCACTGGGACCGGCGGCTCGACGCGCGGCTCGCCGCCGCGCTCATGGGCATCCAGGCGATCAAGGGCGTCGAGGTCGGCGACGGCTTCGAGCTGGCCCGCGTACCCGGTTCGCAGGCCCACGACGAGATCGTGAACACCGAGGACGGCATCAAGCGCACCTCCGGCCGCTCCGGCGGTACGGAAGGCGGCCTGACCACCGGTGAGCTGCTGCGCGTCCGCGCCGCGATGAAGCCGATCGCGACCGTCCCGCGCGCGCTCGCCACCATCGACGTCGTGACGGGCGAGGCCGCCCAGGCCCACCACCAGCGCTCCGACGTCTGCGCCGTCCCAGCCGCCGGCATCGTCGCCGAGGCCATGGTCGCGCTCGTCCTCGCGGACGCCGTCGTCGAGAAGTTCGGCGGCGACAGCGTCCCGGAGACCCGCCGGAACGTCCGGTCGTACCTCGACAACCTCCAGATCCGGTGACCGGACCCCTGGTCGTCCTCGTCGGGCCGATGGGCTCCGGCAAGTCCACGGTGGGCGCGCTCCTGGCCGAGCTGCTCGGCGCGCCCTACCGGGACACCGACGCCGACATCGTCGCCGCCGAGGGCCGCGAGATCTCCGACATCTTCGTCGAGGACGGCGAGGAGCACTTCCGCGCCCTCGAACGGGACGCCGTGCGGACCGCCGTCGCCGAGCACGAGGGCGTCCTCGCGCTCGGCGGCGGCGCGATCCTGGACGCGGGCACCCGCGAACTGCTCAGCGCACTGCCCGTCGCCTATCTCTCGATGGACGTCGACGAGGCCGTCCGACGCGTCGGCCTCAACACCGCGCGGCCGCTGCTCGCCGTCAACCCGCGCCGCCAGTGGCGCGAGATGATGGAGGCGCGCCGCCATCTCTACACCGAAGTCGCCCGGGTGGTCGTGGCCACCGAGGGCCGCACGCCCGAAGAGGTCGCGGACGCGGTCCTCGACGCTCTGGAGTTGAAGAAGGACGTATGACGGACCAGGAAGTGACCCGAATCCAGGTAGGCGGTTCGGCGGGCACGGATCCGTACGAGGTACTGGTCGGGCGGCAGCTCCTCGGTGAGCTGCCCGCCCTGATCGGGACCAAGGCCAAGCGCGTCGCCGTGATCCACCCCGAGGCGCTCGCGGAGACCGGTGAGGCGCTCCGCGCGGACCTCGCCGACCAGGGCTTCGAGGCCGTCGCCATCCAGGTGCCGAACGCCGAGGAGGCGAAGACCGCCGAGGTCGCCGCGTACTGCTGGAAGGCGCTGGGACAGACCGGCTTCACCCGCACCGACGTCATCGTCGGGGTGGGCGGTGGCGCCACCACCGATCTGGCCGGTTTCGTCGCCGCGACCTGGCTGCGCGGTGTGCGCTGGATCGCCGTACCGACCACCGTCCTCGCCATGGTCGACGCGGCCGTCGGCGGCAAGACCGGGATCAACACCGCCGAGGGCAAGAACCTGGTCGGTGCCTTCCACCCGCCGGCCGGGGTGCTCTGCGACCTCGCGGCCCTGGACTCGCTGCCCGTGCACGACTACGTCAGCGGACTCGCGGAGATCATCAAGGCCGGCTTCATCGTCGACCCGGTGATCCTCGACCTCATCGAGGCCGACCCGCAGGCCGCCCGTACGCCGGCCGGTCCGCACACCGCCGAGCTGCTCGTGCGCTCGATCCGGGTCAAGGCCGAGGTGGTCTCCGGCGATCTGAAGGAGTCGGGCCGCCGGGAGATCCTGAACTACGGTCACACCCTGGCCCACGCCATCGAGAAGAACGAGCGCTACAAGTGGCGGCACGGCGCGGCCGTCTCCGTCGGCATGGTCTTCGCGGCCGAGCTCGGGCGGCTCGCGGGCCGGCTGGACGACGCCACCGCCGACCGGCACCGCACGGTCCTGGAGTCGGTCGGTCTGCCCCTCACCTACCGCGGCGACCAGTGGCCCAAGCTCCTGGAGACCATGAAGGTCGACAAGAAGTCCCGGGGCGACCTGCTCCGCTTCATCGTCCTGGACGGTCTCGGCAAGCCGACCGTCCTCGAAGGCCCCGACCCCGCCGTCCTCGTCGCCGCCTACGGCGAGGTGTCCGCGTGAGCGATCCGCGCCACGTCCTTGTCCTGAACGGCCCGAATCTCGGCCGTCTCGGCTCCCGCGAGCCGGACATCTACGGCGCCACCTCGTACAAGGGTCTGGTGGAGTCCTGCCAGACCCTCGGCGAGCAGCTCGGTTTCGACGTCGAGGTCCGCGAGACCAACGACGAGGGCGAGATGATCCGCTGGCTCCACGAGGCGGCGGACCGAACGATTCCGGTCGTGCTCAACCCCGGGGCGTTCACGCACTACTCGTACGGGATGCGCGACGCGGCCGCCCAGCGGACCGCGCCGCTGATCGAGGTGCACATCTCCAACCCGTACACCCGCGAGGAGTTCCGGCACACGTCTGTCGTCGCCGCCGTGGCGACCGGCACGGTCGCCGGCTTCGGCATCGGCTCCTACCGGCTCGCCCTGCGGGCCCTCGCCGAGGAAGTCACCGCCTGACGACATCCGGACACGGGTGCGGGCGCAGGCACCTTCCACCGCCCCCGGGCGTTCCCTTCGCGGGGGCCGGGGGCGGTAACGTACCCGGAAGTATCGGCCGTACGAGACGGAGTGGCACCGGATGCAGCACGAGATGGGGGCTCCGTTGCCGCCGCAGGACCCCTCGGCCTTGACGCCCGGCACCGGTCGACCCCCCATGCCCCCCGCGCCTCCCACGGCACAGGGCGGCCACCCCGCACCGCACCCGCACGCCCCGCAGCCCCCGCACGCCCCGCACCATCCCCAGCAGCCGCACCACGCCCCGCCGCCCCCCGGTGCGGCCGCCCCGTACTCCTCGCCGCCCGCCCCCGGCTGGGGCGCCCCCGGCATACCCGGGCACCCGGGACCGCCCGTGCCCCCACCGCACGAGGTCACCGGACATGTGCCGCTGCCGCCCGTCGCCCTCCCCGCTCCGCCGCAGGCCGAGCGAGGCACCGGCGCCGCGACGCTGGCCGTCCTGCTGATCGGCCCCGCAGGCGCGGGCAAGACGACCGTCGCTCGCCACTGGGCCGCCCGCCGCCGGGTGCCCACGGCGCACATCAGCCTCGACGACGTCCGCGAATGGGTCTGCTCCGGCTTCGCCGACCCCCAGTCGGGCTGGAACGAGCACTCCGAGGCGCAGTACCGGCTCGCCCGCCGCACCTGCGGCTTCGCCGCCCGCAACTTCCTGGCCAACGGCATCTCCTGCATCCTCGACGACGCCGTCTTCCCCGACCGCCCCGTCGTCGGCCTCGGCGGCTGGAAGCGCCATGTGGGCCCGGGACTGCTTCCGGTCGTTCTGCTGCCCGGCCTGGAGATCGTCCTGGAGCGGAACGCCGAACGGAGCGGGAACCGGCGCCTCTCGGACGAGGAGGTCGCCTCCATCCACGGCCGGATGGCCGGCTGGTACGGCTCAGGACTGCCGATCATCGACAACTCGACGTACGACGTCGAGACCACCGCCCGGGTCCTCGACGAGGTCCTGGCCCGTTCCCTGGCGAGCCCGCCCTCCTGGTGACGGCCCCCGCGAAGCGGTCGGCCGTGGCCCGGTCGGCCGCGCTGGGCGGGCCGGGACGCCCGGCCCCTCGTAGGCTCGGAACATGTCAGAGGTGTTTGCGGACCGCCGAGTGAGGCTGCGCGACCGCTGCGCGGCGGCCGGCAGCCAGGCGGCCCTGGTCTCCCGCCCCGCCAACGTCCGCTATCTCGCGGGCGGTTCGCCCGCAGGCGCCGTCCTGTTGCTCGGACCGGACGAGGACGTGCTGCTCTGCCCCACCGCACCCGGCGGGGATCCGGCCGACGGGCGCCTCGACGAGCAGCTCCGCCAGGCCGTGCTGCCCGTGGCGGGCGGCGACCCCGCGGTCGCGGCCGTCGACTTCGCCCGCAAGGCGGGTGCGGGCGGTCTCGCCGTCGAGGAGCACCACCTGACCGTGGCCCGGCACCGCGCGATGGGCTCCGTCGCGCCCCAGCTCCAGCTCGCCGATCTCGGCGGAGCCGTCGAGCAACTGAGGATCGTCAAGGACGAGGACGAGATCGCCTGTCTGCGCATCGCCGCCGAGATCGCCGACCAGGCGCTGGGGGAGCTTCTCGAATCGATCCTGGTGGGGCGGACCGAGCGGCACCTCGCGCTGGAGCTGGAGCGGCGCCTGGTCGACCACGGCGCGGACGGCGCCGCCTTCCCGACCTCCGTCGGCACCGGACCGAACTCCGGGCGCGGCGGCCACCGGCCCTCGGACCGCCGCGTCGAGGAGGGAGATTTCCTCTCCGTCTGCCTGGGCGCCAACTACCGGGGCTACCGTTGCGAGATCGGCCGTACGTTCGTCATCGGGACGACCCCCGCGGACTGGCAGATCGACCTGTACGACCTCGTCTTCGCCGCTCAGCGGGCCGGGCGGGAGTCGCTCGCCCCCGGCGCCGAGTACCGCGACGTCGACCGCGCGGCCCGCCAGATCATCGACGCGGCGGGCCACGCGGAGGCCGTTCCGCCGGTCACCGGGCACGGCGTGGGCCTCGAAATCGATGAGGACCCGCAGCTCGCACCCGCGGCCATGGGTAAACTGGACGCTTGTGTGCCGGTCACCGTCGAACCGGGGGTCCACCTCCCGGGCCGGGGCGGGGTCCGGATCGATGACACGCTCGTCGTGCGCCAGGAGGCGGACGGCGGACCCGAGCTACTCACCATTACGACCAAGGAGCTGCTCGCGCTGTAGGGCGCGCACGCCTCCCCGGTCCCACGTCAGTCCAGGAGATTCCGCAACCGTGGCTTCCACGAACGACCTCAAGAACGGCATGGTGCTCAAGCTCGAAGGCGGCCAGCTCTGGTCCGTCGTCGAGTTCCAGCACGTCAAGCCCGGCAAGGGCCCGGCCTTCGTGCGCACCAAGCTCAAGAACGTGCTGTCCGGCAAGGTCGTCGACAAGACCTTCAACGCGGGTGTGAAGGTCGAGACGGCCACCATCGACCGCCGCGACATGCAGTTCTCCTACATGGACGGCGACTACTTCGTCTTCATGGACATGGAGACCTACGACCAGCTCATGGTCGAGCGCAAGGCCGTCGGCGACGCCGCCAACTTCCTCATCGAGGGCTTCACCGCCTCCGTGGCCCAGCACGAGGGCGAGGTGCTCTACGTCGAGCTCCCGGCCGCCGTCACGCTGACGATCCAGCACACCGACCCGGGCGTCCAGGGCGACCGCTCCACCGGCGGCACCAAGCCGGCGACCCTGGAGACCGGCCACGAGATCCAGGTCCCGCTCTTCATCACCACCGGTGAGAAGATCAAGGTCGACACCCGCACGAGCGACTACCTCGGCCGGGTGAACGACTAACCGTGGCTGCCCGCAGCAACGCCCGTAAGCGCGCCTTCCAGATCCTCTTCGAGGCCGACCAGCGCGGTGCGTCCGTGCAGGAGGTCCTCGCGGACTGGGTCCGGCACGCACGGTCCGACGACCGTCAGCCGCCGGTCAACGAGTTCACCATGGTGCTGGTCGAGGGGTACGCGGACCACGCGAACCGGATCGACGAGCTCATCGCCACGTACGCGGTGGACTGGGACCTGGACCGGATGCCGGTCGCCGACCGGAACATCGTGCGCCTCGGTGCGTACGAACTGATCTGGCTGGACGAGACGCCGGACGCGGTGGCGATCGACGAGGCCGTGCAGCTCGCCAAGGAGTTCTCCACGGACGAGTCGCCGACCTTCGTCAACGGCCTGCTGGCCCGCTTCAAGGACCTGAAGCCGCGCCTGCGCCGGGACGCCTGAGCGGCCCGTAGACACGTCGAAGGGGCCCGTGACACATCAAGTGTCACGGGCCCCTTCGACGTGCGCGGAGAGGGCGGACGGCGGTCCGGAGCGGGACGAAAACCGCCGGGGCGGGGCGGTCCGAAGACCGTCCCGCCCCGGCGGCAACGTTTCTGCTCAGTTCTGCTCAGTTGTCCTCGTGGACGACCGCGCGCCGCGCGTCCGCGTCGAGGACGCCCCAGCTGATGAGCTGCTCGGTCAGCACCGAGGGCGACTGGTCGTAGATGACGGCGAGGGTGCGCAGGTCGTCCTGGCGGATCGACAGCACCTTGCCGTTGTAGTCGCCGCGCTGCGACTGGATCGTCGCCGCGTAGCGCTGCAGGGGGCCCGCCTTCTCCTGCGGGACGTGGGCGAGACGCTCCAGGTCGAGGACGAGCTTCGGCGGGGGCTCGGCGGCCCCGCCCGGGGTCGTGCCGGGCAGGAGCTCCTGCACCGGGACGCCGTAGAAGTCCGCCAGCTCGGCGAGGCGCTGCACCGTCACGGCGCGGTCACCACGCTCGTACGAGCCGACGACGACGGCCTTCCAGCGGCCCTGGGACTTCTCTTCCACTCCGTGGAGGGAAAGGCCCTGCTGGGTGCGGATGGCACGGAGCTTGGCCCCGAGCTGCTTTGCGTATTCGCTGGACATATAGCTCCCCGGACGCTGGACGCTGTAGACAACGTGCGGCTCCGCCGCGTGGCTGGTAACTCACTGTGAGGTTACGCAGCGTTACTCTTTCCCGTCAAGCCGAATGGTCCATACCGCCCCCTCTCGGGGGACGGCGCCCGGAGTGGCGCCGGGGTGGTGAGCAGGGCAGTCACCCGCCCCTGGTAGAGTCGATGGCGCAATTCCGACGTCCTTTAAGGTCCGTCCCGTGAGGCGGAGAAGGAGGTCCGTTTCATATGGACACACAGCAGCACTCCGATGCGGCACGCCCGGTTCTCGAGGGCCCCGACATCGCGCGGGTCCTGACCCGCATCGCCCACGAGATCGTCGAGCGCGCCAAGGGCGCCGACGACGTGGTGCTCCTCGGCATTCCGACGCGGGGCGTCTTCCTCGCCCGCCGGCTGGCCGACAAGCTCGCCGAGATCACCGGCCGCAAGATCCCGGTCGGCTCCCTCGACATCACCATGTACCGCGACGACCTGCGGATGAAGCCCGCCCGCGCGCTGGGCCGCACCGAGATCCCCGGTGACGGCGTCGACGGCCGCCTGGTCGTCCTGGTCGACGACGTGCTCTTCTCCGGCCGCACCATCCGCGCCGCGCTCGACGCGCTCGGCGACATCGGCCGCCCGCGCGCCGTGCAGCTCGCGGTCCTCGTCGACCGCGGCCACCGCGAGCTCCCGATCCGCGCCGACTACGTCGGCAAGAACCTGCCCACGTCGCTGCGCGAGACGGTCAAGGTCCAGCTCGCCGAGGAGGACGGTCGCGACACCGTGCTGCTCGGCAGCAAGACCACCGACTAGCCGGTCCGGCACCCCGACGGGTCCAGGGCACACCCCTGCGTGCCCGCACCCCGACGGGCCTCACGGGGACACCCCCGGGCCCCCACACCTCCCGACCACGGAGCACACCCCGATGATGCGTCACCTCATCTCGGCCGCCGACCTCACCCGCGACGACGCCGTCCTCATCCTCGACACAGCCGAGGAGATGGCCCGGGTCGCCGACCGGCCGATCAAGAAGCTGCCCACCCTGCGCGGCCGGACCGTCTGCAACCTCTTCTTCGAGGACTCCACCCGCACCCGGATCTCCTTCGAGGCCGCCGAGAAGCGCCTCTCCGCCGATGTGATCAACTTCGCGGCCAAGGGCTCCAGCGTCTCCAAGGGCGAGTCGCTCAAGGACACCGCGCAGACCCTGGAGGCGATGGGCGTCGACGCCGTCGTCATCCGCCACGGCGCCTCCGGCGCGCCGTACCGCCTCGCCACCTCCGGCTGGATCGACGCCCCCGTCATCAACGCGGGGGACGGCACCCACCAGCACCCCACGCAGGCCCTGCTGGACGCCTTCACGATGCGCCGCCGCCTCGTCGGCCGCGACGCCGGCCTCGGCCAGGACCTCGCGGGCAAGCGCATCACGCTCGTCGGAGACGTCCTGCACAGCCGGGTCGCCCGCTCCAACGTCGACCTGCTGCACACCCTCGGCGCCGAGGTCACCCTGGTGGCCCCGCCGACCCTGGTCCCCGTCGGCGTCGAGACCTGGCCCTGCGAGGTCAGCTACGACCTCGACAGCGTGCTTCCGAAGTCCGACGCGGTGATGATGCTGCGTGTGCAGCGCGAGCGGATGAACGCGGCCTTCTTCCCGACCGAGCGCGAATACTCGCGGCGGTACGGGCTCGACGGCGACCGGATGGCGAAGATGCCCGAGCACGCCATCGTGATGCACCCCGGCCCGATGGTCCGCGGCATGGAGATCACCGCCGAGGTCGCCGACTCCGACCGCTGCACGGTCGTCGAGCAGGTCGCCAACGGCGTCTCCGTCCGCATGGCCGTCCTCTACCTGCTGCTCGGCGGCTCCGAGCCCGCGGCCACCGCCACCACCCGTACCGAGGAGAGCAAGTAATCATGAGCAAGATCCTGATCCGCGGTGCCAAGGTGCTGGGCGGCGAGCCGCAGGACGTCCTGATCGAGGGCGAGACCATCGCCGCGGTCGGTACGGGCCTGTCGGCCGAGGACGCGACCGTGATCGAGGCCGAGGGCCAGATCCTGCTGCCCGGCCTGGTCGACCTCCACACCCACCTGCGCGAGCCCGGCCGCGAGGACTCCGAGACCGTCCTCACCGGCACCCGCGCCGCCGCCTCCGGCGGCTTCACCGCCGTCTTCGCCATGGCCAACACCTTCCCGGTCGCCGACACCGCCGGCGTGGTCGAGCAGGTCTACCGGCTCGGCAAGGAGTCCGGCTACTGCGACGTGCAGCCCATCGGCGCCGTCACGGTCGGCCTGGAGGGCAAGAAGCTCGCCGAGCTCGGCGCCATGCACGACTCCGCCGCCGGTGTCACGGTCTTCTCCGACGACGGCAAGTGCGTCGACGACGCCGTGATCATGCGCCGCGCCCTGGAGTACGTGAAGGCCTTCGGCGGCGTCGTCGCCCAGCACGCCCAGGAGCCCCGCCTCACCGAGGGCGCCCAGATGAACGAGGGCGTCGTCTCCGCCGAGCTGGGTCTCGGCGGCTGGCCCGCCGTCGCCGAGGAGTCGATCATCGCCCGCGACGTGCTGCTCGCCGAGCACGTCGGCTCCCGCGTCCACATCTGCCACCTCTCCACCGCCGGCTCCGTCGAGATCGTCCGCTGGGCCAAGTCCCGCGGCATCGACGTCACCGCCGAGGTCACGCCCCACCACCTGCTCCTGACCGACGAGATGGTGCGCTCGTACAACCCCGTCTACAAGGTCAACCCGCCGCTGCGCACCGAGCGTGACGTGATGGCGCTCCGCGAGGCCCTGGCCGACGGCACCATCGACATCGTCGCCACCGACCACGCCCCGCACCCGCACGAGGACAAGGACTGCGAGTGGGCCGCGGCCGCCATGGGCATGGTCGGCCTGGAGACCGCGCTCTCCGTCGTCCAGCAGACGATGGTCGAGACCGGGCTGCTCGACTGGGCCGGCGTCGCCGACCGGATGTCCGTCAAGCCGGCCGCCATCGGGCGGGCCGAGGGCCACGGCCGCCCCGTCTCGGCAGGTGAGCCCGCCAACCTGACCCTGGTCGATCCGGCATACCGTGGTCTCGTGGACCCCGCGGGCTTCGCCTCCCGCAGCCGCAACACTCCCTACGAGGGCCGCGAACTGCCGGGACGCATCACCCACACCTTCCTCCGGGGCCGCGCAACGCTCATCGACGGGAAGCTGGCGTGACACTCATCGAACTGGCCGCCGAGGCCGAGAAGAAGTCGGCGGAGGTGACCGACTGGGCCGGACGGATCGGCTGGGTCGTGGGCCTCCTGCTCTTCATCGCCTTCGTCTACTGGCTGATGCGCCAGGGATGGAAGTGGCGCGGCAGCCTCCAGTCGGACCTGCCCGAACTGCCGGGAATGCCCGAGGACGCCGGTGCGGCGACACTGTCCCTGAGCGGGCGGTACCACGGCTCGACCACGGCCGGGCAGTGGCTCGACCGGATCGTCGCCCACGGCCTCGGCACCCGGAGCCGCGTCGAGCTCTCGCTCACGGACGCGGGGATCGAGGTCGTACGCCCCGGGGCGAACGACTTCTTCATCCCGGCCGAGGCCCTGCGCGAGGCCCGGCTCGACAAGGGCATCGCGGGCAAGGTCCTCGCCGAGGGCGGGCTGCTGATCGTCACGTGGGCGCACGGCGAGAAGCTCCTCGACTCCGGCTTCCGGTCCGACCGGGCGGCGGAACACGCCGCCTGGGTCGAGGCCGTCAACAGCATGATCAAGACTACGGAAGGCACCGCACGATGACGACCTCCACCCGGGGAACCGGCAAAGTTCCCGCCGTACTCGTCCTGGAGGACGGCCGCATCTTCCGCGGCCGTGCCTACGGGGCCGTGGGGGAGACCTTCGGCGAGGCCGTGTTCTCCACCGGTATGACCGGCTACCAGGAGACCCTCACCGACCCGTCGTACCACCGCCAGGTCGTCGTGATGACCGCCCCGCACGTCGGCAACACCGGCGTCAACGACGAGGACCCCGAGTCCTCCCGCATCTGGGTCTCCGGCTACGTCGTGCGCGACCCCGCCCGCGTCTCCTCCAACTGGCGCGCCAAGCGCTCGCTGGACGAGGAGCTCGCCGCCCAGGGCGTCGTCGGCATCTCCGGCATCGACACCCGCGCCCTCACCCGCCACCTGCGCGAGAGCGGCGCCATGCGCGTCGGCATCTTCTCCGGCAACGCGCTGCCCGACGAGGGCACGATGCTCGCCGAGGTCCGCCAGGCCCCCGAGATGAAGGGCGCCGACCTCTCCGCCGAGGTCGCCACCAAGGAGACGTACGTCGTCCCCGCGATCGGCACCAAGAAGTTCACCGTCGCCGCCGTGGACCTCGGCATCAAGGGCATGACCCCGCACCGGATGGCCGAGCGCGGCATCGAGGTGCACGTGCTGCCCGCCACCGCCACCGTCGAGGACGTGTACGCGGTGAACCCGGACGGCGTGTTCTTCTCGAACGGCCCCGGCGACCCGGCCACCGCCGACCACCCGGTCTCCGTCATGCGGGCGGTCCTGGAGCGGAAGACGCCGCTCTTCGGCATCTGCTTCGGCAACCAGATCCTCGGCCGCGCCCTCGGCTTCGGCACCTACAAGCTGAAGTACGGCCACCGCGGCATCAACCAGCCCGTCCAGGACCGCACGACGGGCAAGGTCGAGGTCACCGCGCACAACCACGGTTTCGCCGTCGACGCGCCCCTCGACAAGGTCTCCGACACCCCCTACGGGCGTGCCGAGGTCTCCCACGTCTGCCTGAACGACAACGTCGTGGAAGGCCTCCAGCTGCTCGACCAGCCGGCCTTCTCCGTCCAGTACCACCCCGAGGCGGCCGCGGGCCCGCACGACGCCGCGTACCTCTTCGACCGCTTCGTATCCCTGATGGAGGCCGAGCGTGCCTAAGCGCACCGATATCCAGTCCGTCCTGGTCATCGGCTCCGGCCCGATCGTCATCGGCCAGGCCGCCGAGTTCGACTACTCCGGAACCCAGGCCTGCCGGATCCTCAAGGCCGAGGGCCTGCGCGTGATCCTGGTCAACTCCAACCCGGCCACGATCATGACCGACCCGGAGATCGCCGACGCCACGTACGTCGAGCCGATCACCCCCGAGTTCGTCGAGCGGATCATCGCCAAGGAGCGCCCCGACGCCCTCCTGCCCACCCTCGGCGGCCAGACCGCGCTCAACACCGCGATCTCCATGCACGAGCAGGGCGTCCTGGAGAAGTACGGCGTCGAGCTGATCGGCGCCAACGTGGAGGCCATCCACAAGGGCGAGGACCGCGATCTCTTCAAGGGCGTCGTCGAGGCCGTCAAGGCCAAGATCGGCTACGGCGAGTCCGCCCGGTCCGTGATCTGCCACTCCATGGACGACGTCATCGCCGGTGTCGACACGCTCGGCGGCTACCCCGTCGTCGTCCGCCCCTCCTTCACCATGGGCGGCGCCGGCTCCGGCTTCGCCCACGACGAGGAGGAGCTGCGCCGCATCGCGGGCCAGGGCCTCACGCTCTCCCCGACCACCGAGGTGCTCCTGGAGGAGTCCATCCTCGGCTGGAAGGAGTACGAGCTGGAGCTGATGCGCGACAAGGCCGACAACGTCGTGGTCGTCTGCTCCATCGAGAACTTCGACCCGATGGGCGTCCACACCGGTGACTCGATCACCGTCGCCCCGGCGATGACGCTCACCGACCGCGAGTACCAGCGGCTGCGCGACATCGGCATCGCGATCATCCGCGAGGTCGGCGTCGACACCGGCGGCTGCAACATCCAGTTCGCGGTCAACCCGGACGACGGCCGGATCATCGTCATCGAGATGAACCCGCGCGTCTCCCGCTCCTCCGCACTCGCCTCCAAGGCGACCGGCTTCCCGATCGCCAAGATCGCGGCGCGTCTCGCCGTCGGCTACACGCTGGACGAGATCCCGAACGACATCACGGAGAAGACCCCGGCGTCCTTCGAGCCCACCCTCGACTACGTCGTGGTCAAGGCCCCGCGCTTCGCCTTCGAGAAGTTCCCGCAGGCCGACTCCACCCTCACCACCACCATGAAGTCGGTCGGCGAGGCCATGGCCATCGGCCGCAACTTCACCGAGGCGCTCCAGAAGGCCCTCCGCTCGCTCGAGAAGAAGGGCTCGCAGTTCGCCTTCACCGGCGAGCCCGGTGACAAGGCCGAGCTGCTGCGCGAGGCGGTCCGCCCGACCGACGGCCGCATCAACACCGTCATGCAGGCCATCCGCGCGGGGGCCACCCCGGAGGAGGTCTTCGAGGCCACCAAGATCGACCCCTGGTTCGTCGACCAGCTCTTCCTCATCAAGGAGATCGCCGACGAGCTGGCCGCCGCCGAGAAGCTCGAGCCCGAGCTGCTCGCCGAGGCCAAGCGGCACGGCTTCTCCGACGCCCAGATCGCCGACATCCGCGGCCTGCGCGAGGACGTCGTCCGCGAGGTCCGGCACGCCCTCGGCGTCCGTCCGGTCTACAAGACGGTCGACACCTGCGCCGCCGAGTTCGCGGCCAAGACCCCGTACTTCTACTCCTCGTACGACGAGGAGAGCGAGGTCGCGCCGCGCACCAAGCCCGCCGTGATCATCCTGGGCTCCGGCCCGAACCGCATCGGCCAGGGCATCGAGTTCGACTACTCCTGCGTCCACGCCTCCTTCGCGCTCAGCGACGCCGGCTACGAGACCGTGATGGTCAACTGCAACCCGGAGACCGTCTCCACGGACTACGACACCTCCGACCGCCTGTACTTCGAGCCGCTCACGCTCGAGGACGTCCTGGAGATCGTCCACGCCGAGACCCTGGCGGGCCCCGTCGCCGGTGTCGTCGTCCAGCTCGGCGGCCAGACCCCGCTCGGCCTCTCCCAGGCGCTCAAGGACAACGGCGTGCCGGTCGTCGGCACCTCCCCGGAGGCCATCCACGCCGCCGAGGACCGCGGCGCCTTCGGCCAGGTCCTCGCCGAGGCGGGCCTCCCGGCCCCCAAGCACGGCACCGCGACCACCTTCGCCGGGGCCAAGGCCATCGCCGACGAGATCGGCTACCCCGTCCTCGTACGCCCCTCGTACGTGCTCGGCGGCCGCGGCATGGAGATCGTCTACGACGAGACCCGCCTGGAGTCGTACATCGCCGAGTCCACCGAGATCAGCCCCACCCGGCCGGTCCTGGTCGACCGCTTCCTCGACGACGCCATCGAGATCGACGTCGACGCGCTCTACGACGGCCACGAGCTCTACCTCGGCGGCGTCATGGAGCACATCGAGGAGGCCGGCATCCACTCCGGCGACTCGGCCTGCGCCCTGCCCCCGATCACCCTCGGCGGCCACGACATCAAGCGCCTGCGGGTCTCCACGGAGGCCATCGCCAAGGGCGTCGGCGTGCGCGGACTGATCAACATCCAGTTCGCCATGGCCGGCGACATCCTCTACGTCCTGGAGGCCAACCCGCGCGCCTCCCGCACCGTCCCCTTCACCTCGAAGGCGACCGCGGTGCCGCTCGCGAAGGCCGCCGCCCGCATCTCGCTCGGCGCCACCATCGCCGAGCTGCGCGAGGAGGGCCTGCTGCCGAAGACCGGCGACGGCGGCACCCTGCCGCTCGACGCGCCGATCTCCGTCAAGGAGGCCGTGATGCCGTGGACCCGCTTCCGCGACATCCACGGCCGCGGCGTGGACACCGTCCTCGGCCCGGAGATGCGCTCCACCGGCGAGGTCATGGGCATCGACTCCGTCTTCGGCACGGCGTACGCCAAGTCGCAGGCAGGCGCGTACGGACCGCTGCCCACCAAGGGCCGCGCGTTCATCTCCGTCGCCAACCGCGACAAGCGCTCGATGATCTTCCCGGCGCGCGAGCTGGTCGCCCACGGCTTCGAGCTGATGGCCACCTCCGGCACGGCCGAGGTCCTCAAGCGCAACGGCATCAACGCCACGATCGTGCGCAAGCAGTCCGAGGGCGAGGGCCCGAACGGCGAGAAGACGATCGTCCA
Source organism: Streptomyces sp. NPDC014870 (assembly GCF_043081505.1). NCBI lineage: Bacteria > Bacillati > Actinomycetota > Actinomycetes > Kitasatosporales > Streptomycetaceae > Streptomyces > Streptomyces sp. NPDC014870. Next base: position 118,304 of record NZ_JBIBWQ010000007.1, on the reverse strand, counting down.
GCTGATCCACGACGGCCAGGTCGACCTGATCGTCAACACCCCGTACGGCACCGGTGGCCGTCTCGACGGCTACGAGATCCGTACGGCGGCGGTGGCCCGCTCCGTCCCGTGCCTCACCACGGTCCAGGCGCTCGCCGCCGCCGTCCAGGGCATCGAGGCGCTCGGCCACGGCGACGTCGGCGTCCGCTCGCTCCAGGAACACGCGGAGCACCTGACCGCGGCCCGCGACTAGCAACCCACGAGGGGGACACCGGAAACGGTGTCCCCCTCTTGCTGAGGACACCCACATGTACAAGTTCTTCTTCCACCTCGTCTTCAAGCGGATGGACCCGGAGGAGGCCCACTACCTGGCCTTCCGCTGGATCCGGCTGGCCGCCCGCGTCCCCGTGCTCCGCACTTTCGTCGCCGCCGTCCTCGCGCCCCGGCACAAAGAGCTGCGCACCGAGGCGCTCGGCCTGCGCATGCACGGCCCCTTCGGGCTCGCCGCCGGCTTCGACAAGAACGCCGTCGCCATCGACGGCATGTCGATGCTCGGCTTCGACCACGTCGAGATCGGCACGGTCACCGGCGAGGCCCAGCCGGGCAACCCCAAGCAGCGGCTCTTCCGGCTGGTCCCCGACCGCGCCCTGATCAACCGCATGGGCTTCAACAACGAGGGCTCCGCCGCCGTCGCGGAGCGGCTCCACGCGCGCGTGCCGGTCTTCAGGACCGTCGTGGGCGTCAACATCGGCAAGACCAAGGTCGTCCCGGAGGCCGAGGCCGCCGCCGACTACGTGAAGTCCACCGAGCGCCTCGCCGCGCACGCCGACTACCTCGTCGTCAACGTCTCCTCGCCGAACACCCCCGGCCTGCGCAACCTCCAGGCCACCGAGTCCCTGCGCCCGCTCCTCACGGCCGTGCGCGAGGCCGCCGACCGCACGGTCACCGACCGGCGCGTCCCCCTCCTGGTCAAGATCGCCCCCGACCTGGCGGACGAGGACGTCGACGCCGTCGCCGACCTGGCCCTCGAACTCGGCCTCGACGGCATCATCGCCACCAACACGACCATCGCCCGCGAGGGCCTCGGCCTGACGTCCGACCCGGCTCTGGTCAAGGAGACCGGCGGTCTCTCCGGGGCCCCCGTCAAGGAGCGCTCCCTGGCCGTCCTGAGGCGCCTGCACGCGCGCGTGGGCGACCGGCTCGTCCTCGTGGGCGTCGGCGGCATCGAGAACGCCGAGGACGCCTGGCAGCGCATCCTGGCCGGCGCCACGCTGATCCAGGGCTACAGCGCCTTCATCTACGAGGGCCCCTTCTACGCCCGCGCGATCCACAAGGGCCTCGCGGCGCGCCTCGCGGCCTCCCCGTACGCCACCCTCGCCGAGGCCGTCGGCGCCGACAACCGAAAGGCCACCACCCCGTGACGCTCTCCTTCGGCACCCGCCTCCGCTCCGCGATGGACGAGCGCGGTCCGCTCTGCGTGGGCATCGACCCGCACGCGGCCCTGCTCGACTCCTGGGGCCTGACCGACGACATCGCCGGCCTGGAGCGCTTCACCTTCACGGTCGTCGAGGCGCTGGCGGACACCGTCGCGGTCTTCAAGCCGCAGGCCGCCTTCTTCGAGCGCTTCGGCTCCCGCGGGGTCGCCGTCCTGGAGCGCGCCACCGCCGATCTGCGGGCCGCGGGCGGTCTCGTGGTCATGGACGCCAAACGCGGCGACATCGGCTCCACCATGGCCGCGTACGCCGAGGCGTTCCTGCGCAAGGACTCCCCGCTGTTCTCGGACGCGCTGACGGTCTCGCCCTACCTCGGCTACGGCTCCCTGAAGCCGGCCGTCGACCTGGCGCGGGAGAACGGCGCCGGCCTGTTCGTCCTCGCGCTGACGTCCAACCCGGAGGGCGCGGAGGTCCAGCGGGCGGTCCGCGAGGACGGCCGGACCATCGGCGCGACCATGCTCGCCCACCTCGCCGCGGAGAACGCGGGGGAGACCCCCATGGGCTCCTTCGGGGCGGTCGTCGGCGCGACGCTGGGCGACCTGTCCTCCTTCGACCTGGACATCAACGGCCCCCTCCTGGCACCCGGTCTCGGTGCCCAGGGAGCGACCCCCGCCGACCTCCCCGCGGTCTTCGGCGCGGCGGTCCGCAACGTGGTCCCGAACGTCAGCCGGGGGGTCCTCAAGCACGGTCCGGACGCCGCCGCCCTGCGCGCCTCGGCGGAGCGCTACGCGACCGAGATCCGCGAGGCCGTCGCCCTCTGACGGCCCGCGGGAGCAATCCGCAGGTGAGGGCCGTCTCACTCCTTGACAGGATCCTTACCCAAATCCCGGTCGTTATGTCTGAAAAGTCCTGGTCGGTAGATGCTGACCAGGACTTTTCGCTTGTTCTCGCTGACTGGAGGCACTTTCGCCGCTAGTCTCCGGGGCAGAGTCAGCGTTCAGCGGTTCCCACGTTGTTCGTTGCTCCACTGGTGTGGGGCGTCCAGCCTTCGCACCGGTCCGTATCCGACAGTTCGACATCCGAGGTGACGTAGGCGTGGCTCTTCCGCCCCTTACCCCTGAACAGCGCGCAGCCGCGCTCGAAAAGGCCGCCGCGGCTCGCCGGGAGCGGGCCGAGGTCAAGAATCGACTCAAGCACTCCGGCGCCTCCCTCCACGAGGTCATCAAGTCGGGCCAGGAGAACGACGTCATCGGCAAGATGAAGGTCTCCGCGCTCCTTGAGTCCCTGCCCGGCGTGGGCAAGGTCCGCGCCAAGCAGATCATGGAGCGACTCGGCATCTCCGAGAGCCGCCGCGTGCGGGGGCTCGGTTCCAACCAGATCGCCTCCCTGGAGCGCGAGTTCGGCTCCACCGGCGCCTGAAGCGGGATCGCCGTCCCAGGCACCCCCGTAAAGCTGGAATAATCGCTGCATGGCAGCAGAGGTACGTCCGCGGCTGACCGTGCTCTCCGGCCCCTCAGGGGTCGGCAAGAGCACGGTCGTCGCTCATATGCGCAAGGTCCACCCCGAGGTCTGGCTCTCGGTGTCGGCCACGACACGAAAGCCGCGCCCCGGCGAGAAGCACGGCGTCCAGTATTTCTTCGTCACGGACGACGAATTCGACAAGCTGGTCGCCAACGGGGAGCTCCTCGAATGGGCCGAGTTCGCGGGCAACCGCTACGGCACGCCGCGTCAGGCGGTCCTGGAGCGTCTGGAGGCCGGTGAGCCGGTCCTCCTGGAGATCGACCTCCAGGGAGCCCGGCAGGTCAAGGAGTCCATGAAGGACTCCCAGCTGGTCTTCCTCGCCCCGCCGAGCTGGGACGAACTCGTCCGCCGGCTCACCGGCCGGGGCACGGAGTCGCCCGAGGTCATCGAGCGCCGGCTCGCGGCCGCCAAGGTCGAACTGGCCGCCGAGCCGGAGTTCGACACCACCCTGGTCAACACCTCCGTCGAGGACGTGGCGCGTGAGCTGCTAGCCTTGATGAACGTTGTTTGATCTTTTTCTGATCACCTGGATCTGATCACCCGGATCAGCTCACCCAGAAGTTTCTTCGGAAGGCTAGAGCGTGTCCTCTTCCATCACCGCGCCCGAGGGCATCATCAACCCGCCGATCGACGAGCTGCTCGAGGCGACGGACTCGAAGTACAGCCTCGTGATCTACGCGGCCAAGCGCGCGCGCCAGATCAACGCGTACTACTCGCAGCTCGGCGAGGGCCTGCTCGAGTACGTCGGCCCGCTCGTCGACACCCACGTGCACGAGAAGCCGCTCTCGATCGCCCTGCGCGAGATCAACGCGGGTCTGCTGACCTCCGAGGCCATCGAGGGCCCGGCGCAGTAAGCGCGTCAGCACGTTACGTTTCTCACCACAGGCCCGGCGGAAACCGCCGGGCCTGTGGTGTCTCATGGATGCGTACGCATCCGAGTACGCATCGAGTACGCAATCCGAGTGCGGGAGTGGCAGTGGTGACCAAGCCGAAGGTCGTTCTGGGCGTCAGCGGCGGGATCGCCGCCTACAAGGCCTGCGAGCTGCTCCGGCGGCTCACGGAGTCGGGCCATGACGTCCGGGTCGTACCCACGGACTCGGCGCTCCACTTCGTCGGCGCCGCGACCTGGTCCGCGCTCTCCGGCAACCCCGTCTCGACCGAGGTGTGGGAGTCCGTCCACGAGGTCCCGCACGTACGGATCGGACAGGCCGCCGACCTCGTCGTGGTGGCCCCCGCCACCGCCGACATGCTCGCCAAGGCGGCCCACGGCCTCGCCGACGACCTCCTGACCAACACCCTGCTCACGGCCCGCTGTCCGGTCGTCTTCGCCCCGGCGATGCACACCGAGATGTGGGAGCACCCCGCCACCCAGGAGAACGTGGCCACCCTCCGCCGCCGCGGCGCGATCGTCATCGAGCCCGCCGTCGGCCGGCTGACCGGCGTCGACACCGGCAAGGGCCGGCTGCCCGACCCCGCCGAGATCTTCGAGGTCTGCCGCAGGATCCTCTCCCGCGGCGCCGCCGCGCCCGACCTCGTCGGCCGCCACGTCGTGGTCAGCGCCGGCGGCACCCGCGAGCCCCTCGACCCGGTCCGCTACCTGGGCAACCGCTCCTCCGGCAAGCAGGGCTACGCCCTCGCCAAGGCCGCCGCGGCCCGGGGCGCCCGCGTCACGCTCGTCGAGGCGAACACCGGCATCCCCGACCCGGCCGGGGTCGACGTCGTCCACGTGGGCACCGCGATCCAGCTCCGCGAGGCCGTGCTCAAGGCCGCCTCCGACGCCGACGCCGTGGTCATGGCCGCCGCGGTGGCCGACTTCCGCCCGGCCGTCTACGCGACCGGCAAGATCAAGAAGCAGGACGGCGTCGAGGCCCCGGTCGTGGAACTGGTCCGCAACCCCGACATCCTCGCCGAGATCTCCGCCGACCGTGCCCTGCCCGGACAGGTCGTCGTGGGCTTCGCCGCCGAGACGGACGACGTGCTCGCCAACGGCCGCGAGAAGCTCCGCCGCAAGGGCTGCGACCTGCTCGTGGTCAACGAGGTGGGCGAGCGCAAGACCTTCGGCTCCGAGGAGAACGAGGCCGTGGTCCTCGCCGCCGACGGCTCCGACACGCCCGTGCCGTACGGGCCGAAGGAAGCACTCGCCGAGACGGTCTGGGACCTCGTGGCACCCCGTCTGCGCTCCCTTCCCCCGGGAAACTAGGGGAAATCTCACCCCTGGCCGGAATTCACCGTCCCGGCCGAGTGAACACCCCGGGATTCCCGTCCTCGCGGGCGGGCGGGAGGGGTGTCCGTGGGGCGGGTGGGGCCGGATTCGGTGACCGCAGGGCTCCCACCTTGCGAGACACCTGCCCCAATGCCCGATGACGCCCGATAGACTGTTCTCGGTACGACGCGGGGCGCAGCCCCCTGCCGTCCGACATTGTTCAGCCAGCAGCCGCTGCAACCCCAGGGAGCATTGTGTCCCGTCGTCTGTTCACTTCGGAGTCCGTGACCGAAGGTCACCCCGACAAGATCGCTGACCAGATCAGCGACACCATTCTCGACGCGCTGCTGCGCGAGGACCCCACGTCCCGCGTCGCCGTCGAGACGCTGATCACCACCGGCCTCGTGCACGTCGCCGGAGAGGTCACCACGAAGGCGTGGGCCGACATCCCCACCCTCGTACGGAACAAGATCCTCGAGATCGGGTACGACTCCTCGAAGAAGGGCTTCGACGGCGCGTCCTGCGGCGTCTCGGTCTCCATCGGGTCGCAGTCCCCGGACATCGCGCAGGGCGTCGACACGGCGTACGAGAAGCGCGTCGAGGGCGACGAGGACGAGCTGGACAAGCAGGGCGCCGGCGACCAGGGCCTGATGTTCGGCTACGCCTCCGACGAGACCCCCGAGCTCATGCCGCTCCCGATCTACCTGGCGCACCGGCTCTCCCGCCGGCTCACCGAGGTGCGCAAGAACGGGACCATCCCGTACCTGCGCCCCGACGGCAAGACCCAGGTCACCATCGAGTACGACGGCGACAAGGCCGTCCGTCTCGACACGGTCGTGGTCTCCTCGCAGCACGCCTCGGACATCGACCTGGAGTCGCTGCTCGCGCCCGACATCCGCGAGTTCGTCGTCGAGCACGTCCTGAAGCAGCTCGTCGAGGACGGCATCAAGCTGGACACCGACGGCTACCGCCTGCTGGTCAACCCGACCGGCCGCTTCGAGATCGGCGGCCCGATGGGCGACGCCGGCCTCACCGGCCGCAAGATCATCATCGACACCTACGGCGGCATGGCCCGCCACGGTGGCGGCGCCTTCTCCGGCAAGGACCCGTCCAAGGTCGACCGCTCCGCCGCCTACGCCATGCGCTGGGTGGCCAAGAACGTCGTGGCCGCCGGCCTCGCCTCGCGCTGCGAGGTCCAGGTCGCGTACGCGATCGGCAAGGCGGAGCCCGTGGGTCTGTTCGTCGAGACCTTCGGCACCAACACGGTCGAGACCGAGAAGATCGAGAACGCCATCGGTGAGGTCTTCGACCTCCGCCCGGCCGCGATCATCCGCGACCTCGACCTGCTCCGCCCGATCTACTCCCAGACCGCGGCCTACGGCCACTTCGGCCGTGAGCTTCCCGACTTCACGTGGGAGCGCACCGACCGCGTGGACGCGCTGAAGAAGGCGGCGGGCCTCTAGGACCCGCCCCTCGCACCCGCCGGAAGCCCGGCACCCCCTCGGGGGTGCCGGGCTTCCGCGTACGGCGGACGCGAGGCCCGGGACGACTGTCCGAGCGTTCTGGTAGGTATGAGGCTGTGAGCAGCGAGAACGAGACGCCCGAGGACGCGGCCGGTGAGCCGCACGAGCAGCTCGCGCTCATCCGGGAGACGGTCCGCAAGGCCAAGGTGCCCCGGGCCAAGCCGCGGACCTGGCGCGGGGCCGCGCTCGCCAAGGAGCTGCCCGTGGCGCGGGTGGTGGTCAACAAGGGCGTGCTCCACCTCGACCAGTTCTTCGACTACGCCGTGCCCGAGGAGCTCGACGCCGTCGCGCAGCCCGGAGTCCGGGTACGCGTGCGGTTCGGCGCCGGCGCGCACCAGATCAGGGACGGCCGTCGCGAGGGCGGACGGCTGATCGACGGCTTCCTCGTCGAGCGGCGCGCCGAGTCGGACTACAAGGGCGCCCTGGCCGCGCTCGCGGACGTCGTGTCGCCCGAGCCGGTCCTCAGCGCCGAGCTGCTCGGACTCGCGCGGGCGGTCGCCGACCGGTACGCGGGCAGCCTCGCGGACGTCCTCCAGCTGGCCGTGCCGCCCCGCAGCGCGCGGGCCGAGGGCAAGGCCTCCCCGGACCCGCTGCCGCCGCCCGCACGGCCCGAGACGGGCACCTGGACGCGGTACGAGCGGGGTCCCGGCTTCCTGGACGCCCTCGCGCGCGGCGCGGCCCCACGGGCCGTCTGGAACGCGCTGCCGGGGCCCCACTGGGCCGAGGAACTCGCCCGCGCGGTCGGCGCCACCCTGGCCTCCGGGCGCGGCGCCCTCGTCGTCGTCCCCGACGGGCGGGCCGCGGGCCGCGTGGACGAGGCGCTGACGGCGCTCCTGGGGTCCGGGCGGCACGCCCTGCTCACCGCCGACGCCGGTCCTGAGAAGCGGTACGCCCAGTGGCTCGCGGTACGGCGCGGCTCCGTGCGGGCGGTCGTCGGCACGCGCGCCGCGATGTTCGCGCCCGTCCGCGACCTCGGGCTCGTCGCCATCTGGGACGACGGCGACGGCAGTCACAGCGAGCCGCACGCCCCGCAGCCCCACGCGCGCGACGTCCTGCTGCTGCGCGCCGCCCACGGCCGCTGCGCCTTCCTGCTCGGCTCCACCAGCTGCACGGTCGAGGCCGCCCAGCTCGTGGCGACCGGCTGGGCCGCGCCGCTCGTCGCCGGACGCGATCAGGTGCGGATCGCCGCCCCGCTCGTACGGACCGTGGGCGACGAGCTGCTCGCCCGCGACGAGGCGGCCCGGGCCGCCCGGCTGCCGTCGCTGGCCTGGGAGACCGTGCGGGAGGGCCTGAAGACCGGCCCGGTGCTCGTCCAGGTGCCGCGCAGGGGTTACGTACCGAGGCTGGCCTGCGAGCGCTGCCGCACGCCCGCCCGCTGCCGGCACTGCGCCGGCCCGCTGGAGGCGCCCGAGCAGCAGGAGCTGCGGTGCGGCTGGTGCGGGCGGGGCGCCCCGGACTGGCACTGCGTGGAGTGCGGCTCGTCGAGGCTGCGGGCCAGCATCGTGGGCGCGCGCCGCACGGCCGAGGAGCTGGGCCGGGCGTTTCCCGCGGTGCCGGTACGGACGTCGGGGCGGGACCACGTCCTGGACAGCGTGCCGGGGCGACCCGCGCTCGTGGTCTCCACCCCGGGGGCGGAACCGGTCGCCGAGGGCGGCTACGCGGCGGCGCTGCTCCTCGACGGCTGGGCCATGCTCGGCCGCCCCGACCTGCGCGCGGGCGAGGAGGCGCTACGGCGCTGGATCGACGCGGCCGCGCTGGTGCGGGGCCAGGGGGAGGGCGGCACGGTCGTGGTCGTCGCCGAGCCGACGCTGCGGCCGGTGCAGGCGCTGGTGCGGTGGGACCCGGTCGGCCACGCCCAGCGCGAGCTGGCGGAGCGGGCGGAGCTCGGCTTCCCCCCGGTCTCCCGGATGGCCGCGGTCTCCGGCCCGCCGGAGGCGGTCGAGGCCTTCCTGACCGGTGCGGAACTCCCGGGCGACGCGGAGGTCCTGGGCCCGGTGCCGCTCCCCGTCGTACGCCCCGGCGGACAGCGCCGACCGGGGGACCCGCCACCGGGGGAGCAGTGGGACCGGGCCCTGATCCGCGTCCCGCCCGGCACGGGCGCGGCCTTGGCGACGGCCCTCAAACACGCCCGCGCCGCGCGGCTGTCGCGCGGCGCGGGGGACCCGGTACGGGTCAGGGTGGACCCACCGGACATCGGGTGACGGCCGCGCCTTCGATGGCCGCCCCTCTGCGGCCGACGGTCCGTGGCCGGGCCGGCGGTCCGAGGCCAGCGGTCCGTGGCCGGCGCTGCGTGGCCGGGGCGGCGAAGGTCAGCCGTTGCGCGGGCCCGGGAAGGCCGGCGGGCGGGGGTCCTCGCGGAGGGACGGGGTCACGGAGGTCGGCTGCGGCGGCATGGTGCGGGCCGGTGGCACCACCGGCATGGTGCGCGTCGTGCCCGGCTCGGGCGCGTGCTCCTGGTCCACGACGAGCCCGGGCTGGGGCGTGCGGCGCGCGCCGTAGCGGCGGTGGACGGCCTGCTTCGTGACCCCGAGCGCCGAGCCCACCGCGTCCCACGAGAACCCGAGCGAGCGGTCGAAGTCGACGGCCGCCGTCACCAGGGTCTCGACGCTGTCCCGCAGCTCCTGGGCCAGCCGGACGGTCGGGGCGGGCGCCCGCCCGTAGACGACGAAGCCCGTCGACGGGCCGGAGCGGCGCGGGCGGTAGACATTGCCCAACTGGGCCGTGAGCGTGCGCAGTGCGTCGACCTGCCGCCGGACCCGCTCGATGTCCCGCACCAACAGGTGCAGACTTGCCCGGGCTTGGGCGTCGTGGGTTGCGTGGTCGGCCATGTGAAAAGCCTCTCGAACCGGCGTGGAAAAGGGTCGGGCCACGACGAGGGCGGGCCCGTTTCGGTCAATCTCTCTTGACCAACGCGCCACCCGGGGTTGGGTCACGCTGCGGGGGCGTACACGCATATGCACGGGGCGCTCGTCGCCACGTACGCCCCCTGCTGCCCCGGCCTCTAGACTGGTGCGCTGCCCTCCACCACCCCGACATGCGAGGTTTTCCGAGTGAAGCTGGTCTTCGCAGGCACCCCCGAGGTCGCCGTGCCCGCCCTGGACGCCCTGCTCGCCTCCGGCCGGCACGAGGTGGCCGCCGTCGTCACCCGCCCCGACGCCCCCGCAGGCCGTGGCCGGCGCCTGGTGGCGAGCCCGGTCGCCGAGCGGGCGGAGGAGGCCGGGATCGAGATCCTCAAGCCGGCGAGGCCGCGTGACGAGGCGTTCCTCGCGCGGCTGCGCGAGATCGCCCCGGACTGCTGCCCGGTCGTCGCGTACGGCGCGCTGCTGCCGAAGGTCGCCCTCGACATCCCCGCCCAGGGCTGGGTCAACCTGCACTTCTCGCTGCTGCCCGCGTGGCGTGGCGCGGCGCCGGTCCAGCACGCGGTGATGGCGGGCGACGAGGTCACCGGCGCGTCGACGTTCCAGATCGAGGAGGGGCTCGACTCCGGCCCGGTCTACGGCGTGATCACCGAGGACGTGCGTCCCACCGACACCAGCGGCGACCTGCTCACCCGGCTCGCCTTCGCGGGCGCCGGGCTGCTCGCGGCCACGATGGACGGCATCGAGGACGGCACGCTCAAGGCCGTACCGCAGCCCGCCGATGGCATCACCCTCGCGCCCAAGATCCAGGTCGAGGACGCCCACGTGGACTGGAAGGCCCCGGCGCTCCGCGTGGACCGCGTCGTACGCGGCTGCACGCCCGCCCCGGGAGCCTGGACGCTGTTCCGCGGCGAGCGCCTGAAGCTGATCCAGACGGCCCTGCTCCCCGACCGCACGGACCTCACGCCGGGCGAGCTCGCGGCGGGCAAGAACAACGTCCACGTCGGCACGGGCTCGCACGCCGTCGAACTCCTCTGGGTCCAGCCCCAGGGCAAGAAGCCGATGAAGGCCGCCGACTGGGCCCGCGGCGTCCGCATCGCCCCCGGCGAGCGTGTCGGCGTCTAGCGCCGGGGCGGGGGTCGACGAGCACGGCGTGCTCCGGCTGCCCGAGGGCTCTTGGCGGGACTGGACGGTGGCCGGTCACGACGGCAGTCGGCTCCGCCTCGTGGCCGGGTACGACCTCGCGTACCACTACGGCCTCGAACTGGTCTTCACCGACGCCTCCTACGTCCTGTGCCCCTTCGACTTCCTCGATCCGGAGTTCCGCGCGCCGACCGTGGAGGAGCGCGCGAAGATCGCCCGTCTGCTCGGCGAGGAGCCGGCCGTGCTGGTCGCCTTCGAGGCCGATGGCGGGGGGACGGAACCTGCCTCGTGCCTGATCGCGGCCGAGACGCTCGATGTCGTCGTGGGGCGTTTTCCGCGGGTGGGGGCCTCGGACGTAGGCTGAGGGGGTTCGACCTCGTCATTTCTCATGCGGAGCACCTTTTGAGCGAGCAGGCACGTCGCCGTCCCCCCAAGCCGTACCGGCGTCCCAAGAAGGATCCCGTGCGGATCCTGGCCTTCGAGGCGCTGCGGGCGGTCGACGAGCGGGACGCGTACGCGAATCTCGTGCTGCCGCCGCTGCTGAAGAAGGCGCGGGAGAAGGGTGACTTCGACGGGCGGGACGCGGCGCTCGCGACCGAGCTGGTCTACGGGACGCTGCGGCGGCAGGGGACGTACGACGCGATCGTGTCGGCCTGCATCGACCGGCCGCTGCGCGAGGTCGATCCGCCGGTGCTCGACGTGCTGTCGCTCGGCGCGCACCAGCTGCTCGGTACGCGGATCCCGACGCACGCCGCCGTGTCCGCCAGCGTCGAGCTCGCGCGGGTGGTGCTCGGGGACGGGCGGGCCAAGTTCGTGAACGCCGTGCTGCGGAAGATCTCGCAGCACGACCTCGACACCTGGGTCGAGCAGGTCGCCCCGGCCTACGAGGACGACGCCGAGGACCATCTCGCGGTCGTCCACTCCCACCCCCGCTGGGTCGTCTCGGCCCTCTGGGACGCCCTCGGCGGCGGCCGGGCCGGCATCGAGGACCTCCTGGAGGCCGACAACGAGCGGCCCGAGGTCACCCTCGTCGCGCGGCCCGGGCGGGCCACCACCGAGGAGCTGACCGGCGAGGACACGCTGCCCGGGCGCTGGTCGCCGTACGCGGTACGGCTGGCCGAGGGCGGCGAGCCCGGCGCCATCGAGGCCGTCAAGGAGGGCCGGGCCGGCGTCCAGGACGAGGGCAGCCAGCTCGTCGCCATCGCGCTGGCCAACGCGCCGCTCGAGGGCCGCGACCAACGCTGGCTCGACGGCTGCGCGGGACCCGGCGGCAAGGCGGCCCTCCTCGGCGCCCTCGCCGCCGAGCGCGGCGCCGCGCTGCTCGCCTCCGAGAAGCAGCCCCACCGCGCCCGCCTCGTCGAGCGCGCGCTGGCCGGCAACCCCGGCCCGTACCAGGTCATCGCCGCCGACGGCACCCGCCCGCCGTGGCGGCCCGGCTCCTTCGACCGGGTCCTCATGGACGTGCCCTGCTCGGGACTCGGCGCCCTGCGCCGCCGCCCCGAGGCCCGCTGGCGCCGCCGCCCCGAGGACCTGGACGGCTTCGCCCCGCTCCAGCGCGGGCTGCTCCGCGAGGCGCTGTCCGCCGTGCGCGTCGGCGGCGTCGTCGGGTACGCGACCTGCTCGCCCCACCTGGCCGAGACCCGGATCGTCGTCGAGGACGTCCTCAAGGGGCGCGGCGGCCCGGCGGTCGAGGCCGAGTGGATCGACGTACGCCCGCTGATGCCCGGCGTCCCCGCGCTCGGCGACGGACCGGACGTCCAGCTCTGGCCCCACCTCCACGGCACGGACGCGATGTACCTGGCGCTGCTCCGCCGGACCTCCTGACAGTCGACCGAAAGGCCCGGAAGGTCGGTTACATCCCGGCCTTCCGTGCCGGAATCGGGTCCGGAGGTGCCCAGATACGGGTCCGAAACCGCTTCGCGGCAAAGAAGTGCCCAAGAACATGGCAGGCTTGGCACATGGCGCAGATCAACCCCAGCATCCTGTCCGCAGACTTCGCCCGCCTCGCCGAGGAGGCGAAGGCCGTCGACGGCGCCGACTGGCTGCACGTCGATGTCATGGACAACCACTTCGTCCCGAACCTGACCCTCGGTGTGCCGATCGTCGAGTCGCTCGCGAAGGCCACGGACACCCCGCTGGACTGCCACCTCATGATCGAGGACCCGGACCGCTGGGCCCCGCAGTACGTGGAGGCCGGCGCCGGGTCCGTCACCTTCCACGTCGAGGCGGCCGCCGCCCCGGTGCGGCTCGCCCGCGAGATCCGGGCCAAGGGGGCGCGGGCCTCGATGGCCCTCAAGCCCGCCACGCCCATCGAGCCCTACGAGGACCTGCTCCCCGAGCTCGACATGCTGCTGATCATGACCGTCGAGCCCGGCTTCGGCGGCCAGGCCTTCCTCGACATCATGCTGCCCAAGATCCGCCGCACCCGTGAGCTGATCTCCAAGCACGGTCTTGAGCTGTGGCTCCAGGTCGACGGCGGCGTGGCCGAGTCCACCATCGAACGGTGCGCCGAGGCCGGCGCCGACGTCTTCGTGGCCGGATCCGCCGTCTACGGCGCCCACGACCCGGCCGAGGCCGTCCGCTCGCTCCGCGCCAAGGCCGACGCCACGACCGCCACGGCGGCGTGGACGTGTGGCCACTGACCCTCCGGCAGATGAACGCGGTCCGTCGGGGCGCCGACAGGACCGATCGGGACCCGCCGGATCTGACAGGATGAACAGCGGGTCCAGAGTGTGAACGGCCCCGGCACGACCTGAGCACAGAGCAGTACGACAGCAGCACGACGGCAGTACGACGACCAGCACCACGACGCGGCACGTGAGCAGCGGTACGTGAACAGAGCTAAGGAGATCGCGGTGGCGGGAATCTCGGCGGGACGGTCAGCCCTGCGGATGGGACCCGCGGAGCTGGTTCAGGCGGCGGCCATGGCGCGCCGCTTCTACCTCGAGGGCAAGTCCAAGATCCAGATCGCCGAGGAGTTCGGCGTGAGCCGCTTCAAGGTGGCCCGGGTCCTGGAGACCGCGCTCGAACGCGACCTCGTGAGGATCGAGATCCGCGTCCCGGCCGAGCTGGACGCCGAGCGCTCCGACGCGCTCCGCGCCCGCTACGGGCTCCGCCACGCCGTCGTCGTCGAGTCCCCCGCGGAGGGCGAGGACGAGTCGCCCGACCCGGAGAACCTCGGCGAGGTCGCCGCCGACCTGCTCGGCGAGCTGGTCAACGAGGGTGACGTCCTGGGTCTCGCCTGGGGCCGCTCGACCATCCACATGGCCGCCGCCCTCGACCGGCTGCCGCCGTGCACGGTCGTCCAGCTCACCGGCGTGTACGACGCCGGGACCGCCGAGCGCGGCTCCGTCGAGGCGGTACGGCGTGCCGCCCAGGTCTCCGGCGGCGAGGCGCACCCCATCTACGCGCCGATGCTGCTGCCCGACCCGGCCACGGCGGCCGCGCTGCGCAACCAGACGGGCATCGCCCGCGCCTTCGAGTACTTCGACAAGGTCACCGTCGCCTGCGTCTCCATCGGCTCCTGGGAGCCGGGCATCTCGACCGTGCACGACATGCTCACCGACGAGGAGCGCGCCCACTACGCCTCACTCGGTGTCGCCGCCGAGATGTCCGCCCACCTCTTCGACACCGAGGGCCGCCGGGTGGGCCGGGACCTGGGCGAGCGCTGCATCACGGTCGAGGCGGACCGGCTGCGCCGGATCCCCGAGGTCGTGGCGATCGCCGGCGGCCAGCGCAAGGCGGCGGCGATCGGGGCGGTCCTCCGCTCCGGGCTCGTCACCAGCCTCGTGACCGACCGGGCCGCCGCCGACTACCTCCTCACCGAGTCCGCCCCGGCCCCGCGCCCCGCGCTGGAGCGCGCCGACCCGGACGGCGTCTGAGACACCGGCCCGACCGGCCCCCCGTCCGCGCGCACGGCGGGCGGGGCGGCCTGGCTCGTCGTAGCGTCGGGGCATGCTGCTCCGGCCCCTGCGCGCCCTCCTCGGGCTCTTCCTGTGCGTCGGCGTGCTCGTCGGCTGCTCCATCGCCGAGAGCGGCGGAAGCGCCGCCCCCACGGCCCCCACCGGCTCCTCCGGTCTGGCGACGGTCCGGGTCGCGGAGCTCCCGGACGAGGCGCGGGCGACCCTCCGGCTCATCGAGCGCGGCGGGCCCTTCCCGTACGCCAAGGACGGCGCGACCTTCTCCAACTTCGAGCGGATCCTGCCCCGGCGCGAGCGCGGCTACTACCGGGAGTACACCGTCCGCACCCCCGGCGAACGTGACCGGGGCGCCCGGCGTCTCGTCACCGGGCGGGGCGGCGAGGTCTACTACACCGACGACCACTACGAGACCTTTCGGGAGGTACGGCCCGATGAAGCTCGCTGAGGCGCTGCGGGACCCCGTCGTCCTCGATCTGCGCGGGGTCGTGGACAAGGCCGCCTTCATGGACCGCTGCGCGGGCGCCCTCGCGCTGCCGCGCTGGTTCGGCCGGAACTGGGACGCCCTCGCCGACTGCCTGACCGATCTGCCCCGCCCTGTGGCCCTCGTCGTCACCGGGTGGCAGGCTTATGCCACGGCCCGGCCGAGCGACTGGGAGACCGCCCAGGACGTCTTCGCCACGGCCGCCGACACCAGCACCACGGGCCTCACCGTCCTCCTCGCCCTGGGGACCCCGCAGGGGAACCCCCGGGAGAGCACGCTTGGAGGATCGGACGAAGGGGGTCCGGCAAGCCTCGGATGAAACGCCCGGGCCTGGCACGGCCACAGGCGTGGGACAATGAACTACGTGCTTTTTCCCCTGGCTGAAATGCCTAGGGGCCGATCCGAACGACTGGGATGTCAGCACGTGCGTTTCCTCAATGACGTCAAGCCGCCCTACGACCTGACGTACGACGATGTCTTCATGGTGCCGAGCCGCTCGGCCGTGGGTTCCCGCCAGGGCGTGGACCTCGCCTCGCCGGACGGGACCGGGACGACGATCCCGCTGGTCGTCGCCAACATGACCGCGATCGCCGGCCGCCGCATGGCCGAGACCGTCGCCCGCCGCGGCGGCCTGGTGGTCATTCCCCAGGACATCCCGATCGAGGTCGTCACCGACGTCATCTCGTGGGTCAAGAGCCGCCACCACGTCCTGGACACCCCGATCGTCCTCGAGCCCCACCAGACCGTCGCCGACGCGCTCTCGCTGCTGCCCAAGCGCGCGCACAACGCCGGCGTGGTCGTGGACGAGGACCGCCGTCCGGTCGGTGTCGTCACCGACGCGGACCTGTCCGGCGTGGACCGCTTCACGCAGCTCTCCGAGGTCATGTCGAAGGACCTGCTGCTCCTCGACGCCGACATCGAGCCGCGCGACGCGTTCAACACGCTCGACCACGCCAACCGCCGCTACGCCCCGGCCGTGGACAAGGACGGCCGTCTCGTCGGCATCCTGACCCGCAAGGGCGCCCTGCGCGCGACCCTGTACACCCCCGCGACCGACGCGAACGGCAAGCTGCGCATCGCCGCCGCCGTCGGCATCAACGGCGACTTCGTGGGCAAGGCCAAGCAGCTCCTCGACGCGGGCGTCGACACGCTCGTCATCGACACGGCCCACGGCCACCAGGAGTCGATGATCTCCGCGATCAAGGCCGTGCGCGCCCTGGACCCGCAGGTCCCGATCGTCGCCGGCAACATCGTCGCCGCCGAGGGCGTCAAGGACCTCATCGACGCCGGCGCGGACATCATCAAGGTCGGGGTGGGCCCCGGCGCCATGTGCACCACGCGCATGATGACCGGTGTCGGCCGCCCGCAGTTCTCCGCCGTCCTGGAGTGCGCCGCCGAGGCGAAGAAGTACGGCAAGCACGTCTGGGCCGACGGCGGTGTCCGCCACCCGCGCGACGTCGCCATGGCGCTGGCCGCCGGTGCGTCCAACGTGATGATCGGCTCCTGGTTCGCCGGGACCTACGAGTCCCCGGGCGACCTCCAGCACGACGCCCAGGGCCGTGCGTACAAGGAGTCGTTCGGCATGGCCTCCGCCCGCGCCGTGCGCAACCGCACGAGCGAGGAGTCCGCGTACGACCGGGCCCGCAAGGCGCTCTTCGAGGAGGGCATCTCCACCTCGCGGATGTTCCTCGACCCGGCCCGCCCGGGCGTCGAGGACCTGATCGACTCGGTCATCGCCGGTGTCCGCTCCTCCTGCACCTACGCGGGCGCGGCCTCCCTCGCCGAGTTCGAGGAGAAGGCCGTGGTCGGCATCCAGAGCGCCGCCGGCTACGCCGAGGGCAAGCCGCTGCACGCCAGCTGGAGCTAGTCACCCCGTCGCAAGGAGAGCCCCCGCGAGTTCCGACTCGCGGGGGCTCCTGCGTGTCCACCGCCGTCTCACCCGGGTACGTACGGGCCCAGCGCCCCCGCGACCGCCGCCGCGATCCGGGCGTGGCCCCGGTCGTTGGGGTGCAGGCCGTCCGCCAGGTCCTCCGGGTCGAGCAGGGGGCGGCCGGAGAGCACCAGGAGCCGCCCGTCGCCCTCCGCCGCGAGGTCCCGGCCCGCGGCCTCCATGGCCGTGCGCAGCTCCGCCAGCGTGGCGCCCAGGGCGTTGGGGGCGGCCTCGGCCTCGGGGCGCAGGACGGGGGAGAGGATCAGCAGCGGGGCGTCCGGGTGGCCCCGGCGCACCAGGCCCACGTAGGCCCGTACCGTCTCGTACAGCCACCCGGCCGAACTGGGCGCCCTGGACCAGCAGTTGGTGCCGAAGGCGAGGGTCACGAGCTTGCCCGGGAGGCTCGCGAGCTGTTCGGCCAGCGGCAGCTCGCCGCGCGCCCCGCCCGCGAAGCCGAGGTTGACCGTGTCCAGGCCCAGCGCCCGCCCCGCCGTGGCCGGCCAGGAGTGCGCGGGCCGGGTCGACCACCAGCCCTCGGTGATCGAGTCCCCGTGCACCAGCCAGCGCGGCCGCCTCGGGGCGGGGGAGAGGGCGCCCTCGCGCGCCCGCAGCCCGAGCACCACCGGAGCCTGGCTCTCCGGCAGATGGACCGCGAACGTCCCGCCCCCGGGCGGGAGTTCGAGCGCGACCGTGCCCTCCGCCGCCGGGTCGGCGAAGCTCTCACCCACGCAGGCCCCGTCCCGCCAGAGCGCGAAGCAGTGCCGCAGCGCGCCCATCGCGTCCCCGCGGCCGGGAACGGCCGCGCGGTAGCGCAGCTCGACCGCGCGCGTGTCCGGCGAGGCCGTGAACTCCACCCGTACGCCGATCGGCAGCGCCGCCCGCTCGGCGGTGTCCCGGGGCAGCCGGGCCAGATCGTCGGGGTCGGCGCGGACGGCCCGGCCACCGTCCAGCCAGGCCGTGCCGCGCAGGAAGGGAGCGGGTTCCAGCCAGCCCACCGAAGCCTCCGATCGAGGGGACGCCGAGGGCTCGCAGAGTCGTTCATCGGGCACGAGGAGTCAATGCGCACGCGGGACCCGCTTCACACCCCCGTTCGGGCCCCAATGTGCCGATTCATGCGGTGGGGCGCAATGTTTCCCCGTCTGGGCCGCGAGCGCGCAATGATCTTCTGTGGGTGCGCAACAACCCTGCATTACGAGCGCGAAGCGCGTGGGCTTAGGCTCATGCCTCGTACCAGGAGTGGCGGCGACCGCCTTCTCGGCGGTTCCCCCTTCCCTCGCGGGCTCATTCGTGCTGCCCGCGTACCGCCGTGGTCGTCGCATTTCGACAGGCAGCGATCAAGGAGCCTTCGCAGTGCTGGATCAAGGCACAGCCTCACCGGCCACCGAGCCGACCGTCCCCAAGACCTCCGGGCTCTCCGCCCTGACCCGGCGCAAGCCGGTAGAACGCCTGGTCGCCGAGGGTGGCCAGGGTGAGGGCGGCTCGCTCCGCCGCTCGCTGTCGATGTGGCAGCTCACCATGATCAGCATCGGTGCCACGCTCGGCACCGGCATCTTCGTCGTCCTCGGCGACGCAGTCCCGAAGGCCGGCCCCGCCGTCACGATCGCCTTCGTCATCGCCGGTCTCACCGCGCTCTTCTCGGCCCTCTCGTACGCCGAGCTGGCCGGCTCCATACCGGTCGCGGGTTCCTCGTACTCGTATGCGTACGCAACGATGGGTGAACTCGTCGCCTGGGTCTGCGGCTGGTGCCTGGTCCTGGAGTACGGCGTCTCCGTCGCCGCCGTGGCGGTCGGCTGGGGCGAGTACCTCAACGAGCTGCTCGACGGCACGATCGGCGTCACCATCCCCGACGTGCTCTCCTCCGCCCCCGGTGAGGGCGGCATCCTCAACCTGCCGGGCCTGATCGTCGTCCTGCTCGCGATGGTCTTCCTGCTCGGCGGCGCCCGCGAGTCCGCGCTCGTCAACACCGTCATGGTGTTCGTGAAGATCGCCGCGCTCGTCCTCTTCTGCGCCATCGGCTTCATGGGCTTCAAGTCCGGCAACTACGCCGACTTCATGCCGCTCGGCATGGCCGGCGTCAGCGCCGCCGGAGCGAGCCTCTTCTTCTCGTACATCGGCTTCGACGCCGCCTCCACCGCCGGTGAGGAGGCGAAGAACCCGAAGCGCGACCTGCCCCGCGCGATCATGCTCTCGCTGCTCATCGTCACCGTCCTCTACGTCCTCGTCGCGGCCGTCGCCGTCGGCGCGTGGAACTGGAAGGACTTCGAGGGCTCCGAGGCCTCGCTCGCCGCGATCATGAACGACGTCAGCGGCCAGAAGTTCTGGGGCACCCTGCTCGCCGCCGGCGCCGTCATCTCGATCGCCAGCGTCGTGCTGACCGTCCTCTACGGCCAGACCCGCGTGCTGTTCGCGATGTCCCGCGACGGCCTCGTGCCCAAGGTCTTCGGCAAGGTCAGCGGCAAGACCGGCACCCCGCGCGTGAACACCGTCATCGTCTCGCTGTTCTGCGCCGCCCTCGCCTCCGTCATCCCGCTGGGCAAGCTCGTCGACGCCACCAGCATCGGCACCCTGTTCGCCTTCGCCCTGGTCAACATCGCGGTGATCGTCCTGCGCCGCACCCGTCCGGACATGGACCGCACCTTCCGTGTGCCGCTGGGCTGGACCTTCCCGATCCTCGGCTTCGGGTTCTGCGTCTACAACATGTTCAGCCTGGACTCGGTCACCTGGGTGGTCTTCGGTTGCTGGATGGCCGCGGGCCTCGTGTTCTACTTCCTGTACGGCATGCGCCGCTCCCGCCTGGCCACCGAAGCCGGGGCCGTCCAGACAGAGAAGTGATCCACCCGTAGTGCGACTCAACGACCTCGACGAACGCATCGTCCACGCCCTCGCGGAGGACGCCCGCCGCTCGTACGCCGACATCGGTTCGCTCGTCGGCCTGTCCGCGCCCGCCGTCAAGCGGCGCGTGGACCGGCTGCGGGCCGAGGGCGCCATCACCGGCTTCACCGTACGGGTGGACCCGGCGGCGCTCGGCTGGGAGACCGAGGGATTCGTCGAGATCTACTGTCGCCACAACACCTCGCCGGACGACATCAGGCGAGGTCTGGAGCGGTACCCCGAGGTGGTGTCCGCGTCGACCGTCACCGGCGACGCGGACGCCGTCGTCCAGGTCTTCGCCTCCGACATGCGCCACTTCGAGCGGGTCCTGGAGCGGATCGCGGGCGAGCCGTTCGTGGAGCGCACCAAGTCCGTCCTGGTGCTCTCGCCGCTGCTGCGGCGCTTCTCCTCCGGCTCGCCCGCGTAGCCCCGGCGGGCGGCGGGACGAAGGGCGGCGCGGGCCGTGGTTCCCGCGCCGCCCTTCGGGCTATTCGGTCGGGTAGACGAACTCCCAGGGGAGGACCTTGAAGTCGCCCGTGCCGGCCTTGACCTTCTCGAAGGGCGCGCCGCTGAGGCACGGCGGCACCACGTCCTTCGCCGGGTCCGAGGACGCCCAGGAGTAGCCGAGCCGGTCGTTCCTGCCGTTGTCGTGCACCGTCACGCCGACGCGCTTGTCCTGGAACTCCTTCACATCGGTCTCGACGACCACCCCGGTGACGACGGCCACCTTGCCGCCCGTGGTGAGGCAGTCGACCTTCACCTTCGCGGTGCCTCCCCAGTCGCCCTTGTAGTGGCTGAAGCTGAACGTGCCGGTGGCGGCCATCGGGTCCTGTCGGTCCTTCGCCGCCAGGTGGGCGTCGAAGGTGAACGTGATGTCGTCCCCGGCCGGCCGGTACAGCTTCGCCGTGCCCGTCAGCGCGGCGGCCTCCCGGCTGCCGCCCCGCCCGTCGCCCGAGGCGACGGCGGAGCCCGCGGCGCCGGCGGTGATCAGCAGTGCGGCGGCCAGGGCGGCGATCTTCGTACGGCGGTTCATCTTGGTCCTTTCGGCAGGTCAACCGGACGACCACCACTCTTCCGGCCGGGCCGCGCCGGGGCGTCGGGCCAGGGAACGGTCCGTGCTCCGCCGCGCGGCGGAGGGGCCGTACGACCGTCGCCGGAGCCGTACGCAACGAATCACCGGGACGACGGCCGATCGCGCAACGGTTCGACGGTCGGTCCGCAACGGTCCCGCCTTGTCCCGGCCGAGCCCGGAACCGTACCGTTTTTAACGGCTTCCCCCTGTACTCCGACCCTCGAGGATGGTCCATGCCCGCGCTGCGTACCGCCCTGCTCCAGAGCTCCGGTGAGCTCGGCGACGTGGCCGCCAACCTCAAGGTCCTCGACGAGGCCGCCGCCCGCGCGGCCGCCGCGGGAGCCGACCTGCTGCTCGCCCCCGAGCTCTTCCTCACCGGCTACGCCATCGGCGCCGACATGGCCCGTCTGGCCGAACCGGCCGACGGCCCCTCCGCCCGCGCCGTCGCCGCCCTCGCCGCCCGCCACGACCTGGCCATCGGCTACGGCTACCCGGAGCGCGACACCGAGCAGCACGGCGTCCTCTACAACGCGGCCCAGCTCATCGGCGCCGACGGAGCCACCCTCCTGCGCTACCGCAAGACCCACCTCTTCGGCGACTTCGAGCACCACTGGTTCACGCCAGGCGAGGACGTCGTCGCCCAGACCGAGCTCGGCGGCCTCACGGTCTCGATGATGATCTGCTACGACGTCGAGTTCCCCGAGAACGTCCGGGCGCACGCCTTGGCCGGTACCGACCTCCTCCTCGTACCGACCGCGCTGATGCACCCCGCCGAGGTCGTGCCCGAGTCCGTCGTCCCCGTGCGCGCCTTCGAGAACCAGCTCTACATCGCGTACGCCAACCGGACCGGCCCCGAGGGCGACTTCGAGTTCGTCGGCCTCTCCACGCTGGCCGCGCCCGACGGCACCGCCCGGGTCAGGGCCGGCCGCGGCGAGGACCTCGTCGTCGGCGACGTCGACCCCGCCCTCCTCGCCGCCTCGCGCAAGGACAACCCCTACCTCCGCGACCGGCGCCCGGGCCTCTACGGCTCCCTCGTCTGAGCCGCCCCCCTTCTTCCCGCCCCCGCTTTCCCGCTTTTCCCGCAAGGAGTCCGTACCCCATGACGTCCACGGTGCCCACGACCGCCGTCCCGCACAGCGACGGCCAGCCGCCGATCACCATGTTCGGTCCGGACTTCCCGTACGCCTACGACGACTTCCTGGCCCACCCGGCCGGGCTCGGCCAGATACCCGCGACCGAGCACGGCACCGAGGTCGCCGTCATCGGTGGCGGTCTGTCGGGCATCATCGCCGCGTACGAGCTGATGAAGATGGGCCTCAAGCCCGTCGTCTACGAGGCCGACCAGATCGGCGGCCGGCTGCGGACCGTCGGCTTCGAGGGCACCGGCACCGAGGGCCTCACGGCGGAGATGGGCGCCATGCGCTTCCCGCCCTCCTCCACCGCGTTCCAGCACTACATCGACCTGGTGGGCCTGGAGACGCAGCCGTTCCCCAACCCGCTCGCCGAGTCCACCCCGTCGACCGTCGTCGACCTCAAGGGCGAGTCGCACTACGCACAGACCGTGGACGACCTGCCGCAGGTCTACCGCGACGTGATGAACGCGTGGAACGCCTGCCTGGACGAGGGCGCCGACTTCTCCGACATGAACCAGGCCATGCGCGAGCGGGACGTCCCGCGCATCCGCGAGATCTGGTCCAAGCTCGTCGAGAAGCTCGACAACCAGACCTTCTACGGCTTCCTCTGCGAGTCCGAGTCCTTCAAGTCCTTCCGGCACCGCGAGATCTTCGGCCAGGTCGGCTTCGGCACCGGCGGCTGGGACACCGACTTCCCCAACTCCATCCTGGAGATCCTCCGGGTCGTCTACACCGAGGCCGACGACCACCACCGCGGGATCGTGGGCGGCTCGCAGCAGCTGCCGCTGCGCCTGTGGGAGCGCGAGCCGGAGAAGATCGTCCACTGGGCGCAGGGCACCTCGCTCAGCTCCCTGCACGAGGGCGCCCCGAAGCCGGCCGTCACCCGGCTGAACCGCACCGCGGGCAACCGGATCACGGTCACGGACGCCTCCGGTGACATCCGTACGTACCAGGCGGCCATCTTCACCGCACAGTCGTGGATGCTGCTCTCCAAGATCGCCTGTGACGACTCGCTCTTCCCGATCGACCACTGGACCGCGATCGAGCGCACCCACTACATGGAGTCCTCGAAGCTCTTCGTGCCCGTGGACCGGCCGTTCTGGCTGGACAAGGACGAGGAGACCGGCCGGGACGTCATGTCGATGACGCTGACCGACCGGATGACCCGCGGCACGTATCTCCTGGACGACGGCCCGGACAAGCCGGCCACGATCTGCCTCTCGTACACGTGGTGCGACGACAGCCTCAAGTGGCTGCCGCTCTCCGCGAACGAGCGGATGGAGGTCATGCTGAAGTCGCTCGGCGAGATCTACCCGAAGGTCGACATCCGGAAGCACATCATCGGCAACCCGGTGACGGTCTCCTGGGAGAACGAGCCCTACTTCATGGGCGCCTTCAAGGCGAACCTGCCGGGCCACTACCGCTACCAGCGCCGCCTGTTCACGCACTTCATGCAGGACCGGCTGCCGGAGGACAAGCGGGGCATCTTCCTCGCGGGCGACGACATCTCCTGGACGGCCGGCTGGGCCGAGGGCGCCGTGCAGACCGCGCTCAACGCCGTGTGGGGCGTCATGCACCACTTCGGTGGCTCGACCGACGCCACCAACCCGGGCCCGGGCGACGTCTACGACGAGATCGCCCCGGTCGAGCTCCCCGAGGACTGACGGTCCCGGGCGGGTGTCCCTAGCCCCTCGGGGCGGCCAGTGGGGTGAGCAGCATCCGTCCCACCAGGCCCACCGACCGGTCGAGGCGTTCGGTGAACTCCTCGGCCAGGTCGGGCAGTTCGCGCAGCTGCCAGAGCGAGCGGGCCGCCAGCCAGGCTCCGTCGCGGGCCCGGTCGAGGCTCCAGCAGCCCAGCAGATGGGTCAACGGGTCCGTGATCTCCAGGAGGTCCGGGCCCGGCATCACTTCCTCCCTGATGCGCTCTTCGAGCAGCACGAGGATGTCGCCGACCCGGTCGAACTCGTCCTCCAGGTCGTGCGGCGCGCAGTCGAGCGTCCGGCAGGTGTCGACCACGGCGAGTGCCAGGTCGTGCCCGATGTGCGCGTTGATCCCGGCCAGCGCGAACTGCAGCGGCCGTACGCCGGGATGGCGCCGGTAGTGGAAGAGCGGGCGCCAGCAGGCCGGCGCGGGGGCGCCGGTGGAGACGGCGTCGACGACCGCGAGGTAGCGCTCGGCGAACCGCACGTCGAGGGTCGCGGCCGCCCGCCGGTCGGCGAACGTACCGGCGGCGATGGCCCGGCCGATCTCCTCCGTGACGGTCAGATAGACCCGGTTGAAGACGCCGACGCCGTCGGCGGGATGCCAGGCCGAGCGGATGGACCGCATCCGCTCCACCACCGGGTCGACGGCGGTGAACTGCCCGATCTGCGTGGTCTGCGCCATGGGCAGCAGCGTCCCAGCAGCCGGGCCCGGGAGGGAACTCCTCCGGCCCGGCTTCCCCAGAACGGGCGAACCTGGCTAGGACTTGGTGGCGGATTCCTCGTCCGTACCGCTCTCGTACGAGCTGGTGCCGGAGTCGAGCAGGGGCTCCTGCTGCTTCATGTGCGCCGGGGCGAAGGCCCGCAGCACGTGGTAGCCGGTGATGACGACGATCGTGCCCAGCGCGATGCCGCCGAGCTCGAAGGTGTCGGTGAAGGTCAGCTTGACCCCGCCGACGCCGATGATGATGCCCGCCGCGGCCGGCACCAGGTTGAGCGGGTTGCGCAGGTCCACCTTGGCGTTGATCCAGATCTGGGCGCCGAGCAGGCCGATCATGCCGTACAGGATCACCGTGATACCGCCGAGCACCCCGCCCGGGATCGCGGCCACGACCGCGCCGAACTTGGGGCAGAGACCGAAGAGCAGGGCGAAGCCGGCCGCGGCCCAGTAGGCCGCGGTGGAGTAGACGCGGGTGGCCGCCATGACGCCGATGTTCTCGGAGTACGTGGTGTTCGGCGGGCCGCCCACGGCGGTGGACAGCATCGAGGCGGCGCCGTCGGCGGCGATGGCGGTGCCGAGCTTGTCGTCCAGCGGGTCGCCGGTCATCTCGCCGACCGCCTTGACGTGACCGGCGTTCTCGGCGATGAGGGCGATCACGACCGGCAGCGCGACGAGGATCGCCGACCACTCGAAGCTCGGTCCGTGGAAGGACGGCAGGCCGATCCAGTCGGCCTGGGAGACGCCGGAGAGGTCGAGCCGCCAGTGGTCGGTGACCTCGCCGCTCGGCGACATCGAGTGGATCTTGCCGAAGACCAGGTCGAAGACCCAGGAGATGGCGTAGCCGAAGATCAGGCCGAGGAAGATCGCGATGCGCGACCAGAATCCGCGCAGACAGACCACGGCCAGGCCGGTGAAGAGCATGACCAGCAGCGCCGTCCACTGGTCCTGCGGCCAGTAGGTGGCGGCGGTGACCGGGGCGAGGTTGAAGCCGATCAGCATCACGACCGCGCCGGTCACGATCGGCGGCATCGCCGTGTGGATGATCCGCGCGCCGAACTTCCGCACCGCGAGGCCCGCCAGGAACAGCACCGCGCCGACGACGAGGACCGCGCCGGTGACGGTCGCGCTGTCGCCGCCCGAGGCCCGGATCGCCGCGGCGACACCGACGAAGGAGAGCGAGCAGCCCAGGTAGCTGGGGATCGTGCCGCGCGTCGCGAGCAGGAAGATCACCGTCGCGACGCCGGACATCATGATGGCGAGGTTCGGGTCGAGCCCCATCAGGACGGGCGCCACGAAGGAGGCGCCGAACATCGCGACCACGTGCTGGGCGCCGAGGCCGGCCGTACGGGGCCAGGAGAGCCGCTCGTCCGGGCGGACGACGGCTCCTGGAGCGGGTGTTCGTCCGTCGCCGTGCAGGGTCCAGCGCACGCCGAGGTTCATGTGGTCGCTCCAGTTCTCCGGTGACGGCCGGCCGGTCCGCCGCGCGAAACAGCGGCAGATCGGCCGAAAAAGATCAGACACATGGTAGTGCGCCGCAGGTCACCGGGGTCCCGACGCCCAGTCGGAGGGCTACGAGACCTTCCCTGAGCTCGTCGCCGGGCTGCCGCTCGCCGCCCGGGCGGTCGTGGCCCCGCCCGCGGAGCGGAGCACTCCGGCGCCGAGCACCAGACCGAGGGCGAGCAGGGTGACCAGGCCGAAGGAGAAGATCAGCGAGGTCGCGTCGGCGATGCCGCCGATGGCCGAGGGGGCGATGAGACCCGAGGTGTACGTGATGGTGGCGACGCCCGCGATGGCCTGGCTCGGGTTCGGGCCGCTCTTCCCGGCCGCCGCGAACGCCAGCGGTACGACGACCGCGACACCGAGGCCGATGAGTCCGAAACCGGCCATCGCCACGGCGGCGTGCGGGGCGAGGACCACCAGCAGCCCGCCCACGGTCGCGGCGACGCCCCCGACCCGTACCGTCCGCACCGCGCCGAACCGGTCCACCACGCGGTCGCCGGCGAGCCGGGCGATCGCCATGGTCAGCGCGAAGGCGGTGGTGGAGGCCGCCGCGACACCGGCCGACGAGCCCAGCTCGTCCCGGAGGTAGACGGCCGACCAGTCCAGGCTGGCGCCCTCGGCGAACACCGCGCAGAAGCCGATCGCGCCGATGATCAGGGCGGACTTCGGGGGCAGCGAGAAGCGCGGCGGCGCCTCCTCCTCCGGGGTGGACTGCAGGTCGAGGACGCCCTGGCAGAAGAACAGGCCCAGCGCGGTCAGGACGAGCGCCGCGATCAGGTGGTGCAGCCGGGCGTCCCCGCCCACGTGGGCGGCGACGGTGCCGGCGGCGGAGCCGATCAGCGCGCCCACGCTCCACATGCCGTGCAGGCTCGACATGATCGACTTGCCGAGCCGGTTCTCGGTCTCGACCCCGAGGGCGTTCATCGCCACGTCGGACATGCCGGCAGTGGCGCCGTAGACGAAGAGCACCGCGCAGAGCCCGTAGATGTTGGGGGCGAGCGACGGCAGGGTGAGGGCCATCGTCCAGAGCGCGAGGAGGCCGCGCAGGGCGGTGCGGGCCCCGAAGCGGTGGCTGATCGCGCCGGCCAGCGGCATCGCGAGCGAGGCGCCGATCGCGGGGAAGGCCAGGGCGAGGCCGAGCTGGCCCGCGCTGACGCCCGCGTGGTCCTGGATCCACGGGATGCGGGTGGCGAAGCTGCCGGTGACCGCGCCGTGGACGCAGAAGACGGCGGCGACGGCGAACCGAGCCCGCCGCAGTCGTTCGGTGGTGAAGACGGTCTCGCCCGCCATGTTGCCCTCCCTCGGTTGGTGGGCGGTAAACTATCAGGAACCCTGCCTGATAAATAGTGGGTAAGGCGAAGACCGTGCGCACGCGTCTGAGAGGATCCCGGCATGGCCGCATCCCCGAGCACCGCCCGAGCCCTCAACGACCGGCTCGCCCTGCGACTGCTCCAGGACGAGGGCCCGTTGACGGCCACCCAGCTGAAGACCCTGACCGGGCTCTCCCGGCCCACCGTCGCCGACCTCGTCGAGCGGCTCCGGGCCTCCGGGCTCGTCGGCGTCGTGGGGGAGTCCGGCGCGGAGCGCCGCGGCCCCAACGCCAAGCTCTACGGGATCGTCGCCGACCGCGCGTACCTGGCAGCGCTCGACGTGCGCACCGACTCCGTGGCCCTCACCGTCGCCGACCTGCTCGGCACGACGCTCGCCGAGGCCTCGGCCCCGATCGGCGGGGAGGACGGGACCGGGCCGGCCGTCGAGAAGGCCGTCGCGCTCCTGGAGCGGACCGCGAAATCGGCGGGCGCGGAGCGACTCCACAGTGTCGTCGTCGGCGCGCCCGGCCTGATCGACCCGGCGACGGGGGAGCTGCGGGACTCCTCGGGGCTGCCCGAGTGGCACAGACGGCTGATGGCCGCGCTCCAGGAACGGCTGCCCGCGACCGTGCTCGTCGAGAACGAGACCAACCTCGCGGCCGTCGCGGAGCAGCGGATCGGCGCCGCCCGCGACCGGGACACCTTCGTGCTGCTCTGGCTCGGCCAGGGCGTCGGCGCGGCCGTCGTCCTGGACGGCCGGCTGCGCCGCGGGGCCTCGGGCGGGGCGGGCGAACTCGGCTTCCTGCCGGTGCCCGGCACCTCCGGGCTGCCCTCGGCCACCGGCTGCGAGGGCGGCTTCCACGAGCTGGCCTGCACGGCCGCGGTGGAGGCCCTCGCCGGGGAGCACGGCCTCGACCCGGCCGGTGCGCTCTCCTCCGGGCACGGCCCGTTCCTGGACGCCCTCGCCCGTCGGCTCGCGGTCGGCGCGGCCGCCGTCGCCTCGGTCCTCGACCCGGGCTGCGTGGTCCTCGGCGGCCGGACCGGCCATCTGGGCGGCCCGGCACTCGCCGCCCGCGTCGAGGCCGAGGTCGCCCGGCTCTCCCCGCTCCGTACGGAGGTCCGCGCCACCACTCTCGGCGACACGGCGGTCCTGCGCGGCGCCCTCCTTGCCGCCCGCGACGCGGCTCAGGACGCGCTCTTCCCCTGAGGGGTCTCGTGCGGGGTGTCGCCGAATCGGGTCCGCAGGAACTCCTCGAAGGTCACCCGGCCCACCGCCTGCTCCGGGGCGAGGTGGCCGCCGTCGCGCAGCCCCTGGTACGCCTTGCCCGCGAGCGGGACCTCCACGATCTTGCGGTCCGTGCCGGTCGCCCTCAGATACGCGGCCGCCAGTTCGGCGAGCGTACGGACCTCGGGGCCGCCCATGTCCTCCGCCCGGCCCGCGGGCTCGCCCTGGGCCAGCTCCGCGAGGCGTTCGGCGGCCTCCGTGACCTCCATCGGCTGGTCCGGCACGTCCTTGGGGACCAGCATCACCGGCGGCTTCGCGAGGCCGGCCAGGAGCCGCAGGATCAGGTCGTGGTACTGGGTCGTCCGCAGGATCGTCCAGTCGATCCCGGACTGCTCGATCAGTCGCTCCGCCGCCCGTTTGGCCTTGTAGTACGGCAGCGGCACCCGGTCCACGCCGACGATCGAGATGTAGACCAGGTGCCGGACCTCGGCCCGGCGCGCGGCGTCGAGCAGGTTCCGGACCGCCTGGTCGTCGCCCCGCAGGATGTTCGTGCAGTGGACGACCGTGTCCACGCCCCGGACCGCCCGGTCCAGGAGCGGCCCGCCCCTGCGCAGGTCGACCGCGTATGGCGGCGCGTGCCGGCTCAGGACGCGCACCTCGTGGCCGGCCCCGCGCAGTCGTTCGCAGACGGGGTGGCCGAGCGTCCCCGTACCTCCGGTCACCAGAAACGTGGTCATGGTTCCAGGGTGAACGCCTTCGCCGCGGCCCGCACATGCGGACCGCGGCGAAGAGCGGGAGGACCCGGCGGCGGCAAGGGCCGTGAGAACCGCCGCCGGGCGCTTACGGGGAGGAGGTCAGGGCGTCAGCAGGCGCCGAGGTCCTTCCAGACGCCCCACTCGCCGGTCGTGCCCGGCTCCTCGTTCTGCGTCCACCACTGGGCCTTCCACTTGCGGCCCTTGTGGGAGACCTCGGTGCCGCCGTTGTAGACCGTGCCGGCCACGTACGCCGGAGCGGTGCACGTGCCACCCGTCGGAGGCGTGGTGGGCGGCGTGGTCGGGGGAGTCGTCGGCGGGGTGGTGGGGGGCGTGGTCGGCGGCGTCGTGGGCGGGGTGGTCGTGCCCGGCTCCACCACCGTCACACCGCGCGCCAGGTCACCGGCGAGCGCGTACGTCGTACCGCTGATGTTGACCGTCCAGTTCGACGGCGTGGACACCGGCAGGTAGTAGTTGAACGCCAGGTCCACCGAGGCGCCGGGGGCCAGCGTCTGCCAGGCCGGGAGCTTCAGCGAGACCCGGTGGAAGTCGCCCTTCAGACCGCCCACGTTGTTCCCGGTGTGGTCACTGCTGATGACCTTCGTACCGAAGCCGGACTGGTCGGAGGCGTTGGCCGGGGCCGCCGTGGAGTAGTCGAACTGGAACTCCGTGCCGCCCGGCAGGGTGGTCGCGGTGTTGTTGGTGATCTTCAGCTTGGGCGTGATCGGGTAGTTGGAGTCGCCCAGCTTGAACTCGGTGAACTCCACGCCCACGTTCACGGCCTGGGTCGGCAGCGTGGCGTTGGACTTCTTCGCGCCGTACGGGGTGGCCGTCTTGAACTTGTCGTACATGAGCGAGGTGAGCGTGTCACCCATCTCGTACTGGCCCTTGCCGGCGTTCCAGTCGTAGTCGCCGGCCATCTCCCAGACCATCGTGCCGCCGATGCCCTTGCTGACCACGTAGTCGGCCTTGGCGGCCACCGACTGCTCGTCCTCGGTGGAGAGGAAGACCTTCTTCTGCGCGTTCCACAGCCACGGCGCGACCAGGGTCGAGTCGTACTTGCGGGCGTAGGTGCCGGTCAGCGTGGTGTTGGCGGGGAAGCCGTACTGCGTGACGTAGTCGCCGACGATCCCCTTCTCCAGGTTCTTGGCGTGCCACATCGGGTTGGAACCGGCCGGCGACTCGGCGCCGTTGGTGTCCTTGTCGTGCCACAGGTTGTCGATGCCGACGGCGCCGTCACCGCACTTGGTCAGGCCCGCGCCGGCCGGGCAGGTGGTCGCGGTGGCCTTGCCCCACAGGCCGTCGGTGCCGCCCTGCACGTTCTTGTGGCCGCGGGTGTAGTACGGCAGGCCGATGTTGATCCGGCCGGCCGGCATCGAGCCGCGGAAGTAGTGGTACGCCCAGTCGGTGTTGAGGTAGCCGATGCCGCCGTACTGCTGCGAGCCGTAGACGCCCGCCGCGGCCAGCTCGCCGTCCTTGCCGTCGTCGAAGAGCGAGGCGTTGGGACCGACGTACTCGTTCCAGGCGCCGTGCAGGTCGTAGGACATGATGTTGACGTAGTCCAGATACTTCTGCATCTGGAAGGTCTCCATGCCGCGCAGCAGGTAGCCGGAGGAGGGCGCGGCGACGGTCAGCAGGTAGTGCTTGCCGTCGGCGGCGCCGGCCCGGTCCAGCTTCTCGCGCAGCGACTTCATCAGGGCGTCGTAGCCCTTGACCAGGCCCGCGCGGCGGGCGTTGGCGAGCTGCCAGTCGAGCGGGTTGCCCGCGTCCTTCATCGTCGTCGGGTACTCGTAGTCGATGTCGACGCCGTTGAAGCCGTACTTCTTGATGAAGGCGACGGCCGAGTCCGCGAAGGTGTCGATGCCGGCCTGGTTGACCGAGCCGTCGGCGTTGGTGGCCATCGAGTAGAAGCCGCCGGAGTTCACCCGGGTGCCGTTGTCGTCGAAGTAGCCGCCGGTCTCCGCCCAGCCGCCGACCGAGATCAGCGTCTTGACGTCCGGGTGCTGCTTCTTGAACTTGTTCAGCAGGTTGAAGTGGCCCTTGTAGGCGAAGCCCGGGTCCATCTCGGCGCCCGCGACGCCCGGCCAGGTCATCCCGGTGGCGGCGTTGTTCGGCCCGTCCGCCCCGACGGACAGTTTGTTGTCGGAACCGACGTGCCCGAAGGCGTAGTTGATGTGGGTGATCTTGTCCCACGGAATGTTGTTGGCGAGGTAGGCGGGCTCGCCGTTCTTGCCGGTACGCCAGCCGGTGAAGTAGCCGATGACGCGGCGCTGGTGGTCCGCGCCCATCTTCTCGCGGCCCTCGGTGTCGTAGACCGAGCAGTACGGGACGTCGACACCCGGGGTCTTGTACAGACCGTCCGGGCGACAGCTCTCGTTGTCGGCGGCGTACGAGACACCGCCGGCGAGGGAGCTGATCAGCAGCCCGGCGACGGCCGCGCCGGACGCGAGCAGCGACACTCTCGTCTTCGTGGGGGACAACACGATCGGTTCCTCCAGGGGAGGTTGAAAAAACACAACGAACAAGGCGGTGGGTCGTGTTGGGCCCGTGGAGTGCGCACACCGACGGGCCGTTCCTCGGAGGTGACACGGAGATTAAGAGGACTAGACCAGTGCGTCAATAGGTCTGGACCAAAGAAGGGAAGGTTTGTGCCCTGTGAGCCAGCCCACAGGACCTCGCCCGCATGGCCGACGACCGGCCGTGGCACACTGGCCCTGTATCAGCAGCAGCGCACTCCGGGGTCGGTGTAATTCCGAACCGGCGGTATAGTCCGCGACCCGTCCGCAGCCAGCGGCCGGTTGACCAGGTGAAATTCCTGGACCGACGGTGAAAGTCCGGATGGGAGGCAGTGCGCGGCGGGCGACCCTTCTCCGCGGGCGCTGTCGGCCGTTTCGCCGCTGGTCGCCCTTGTCGGCGACCGGTGTGTCCGGCCTCGGCACCCCTGTGCGAACCGTCGTACCCGCTCTCTGTCGTCATCGACAGGCCCCGGAGTCCGTGCCCGAAGAGGCAGGAGGACCCGGTGGCGGAGCACGCCGACATCACCGCCATGCGACGCGCCGTCGCGCTCGCCGCCCGCGGCCTCGGCTCCACGAGCCCCAACCCGGTCGTCGGCTGCGTCCTCCTCGACGCCTCGGGACAGCCCGTGGGCGAGGGCTACCACCAGCGGGCGGGCGGTCCGCACGCCGAGATCCACGCCCTGCGCGCGGCCGGCGACCGCGCCCGTGGCGCCACCGCCTACGTCACCCTCGAACCCTGCAACCACACCGGCCGCAC
Organism: Streptomyces sp. NPDC014870; assembly: GCF_043081505.1. Lineage (NCBI taxonomy): Bacteria > Bacillati > Actinomycetota > Actinomycetes > Kitasatosporales > Streptomycetaceae > Streptomyces > Streptomyces sp. NPDC014870. The sequence goes on along the minus strand of NZ_JBIBWQ010000007.1, from coordinate 85,756 downwards.
CGGCCCCTGCGCCCAGGCGCTGATCGACGCCGGCGTGCGCCGCGTCGTCTACGCGGTCGGAGACCCGAACCCGCAGGCCACGGGCGGTGCGGACACCCTGCGCGCGGCCGGTGTCGAGGTCGAGGGCGGGCTGCTCGCCGACGAGGCCGAGGCCGGCAACCTCGCCTGGCTCACCTCCGTACGCCTCGGCCGCCCCTTCGTCCGCTGGAAGTACGCCGCAACCCTCGACGGCCGCATCGCCGCCGCCGACGGCACCTCCCGCTGGATCACCTCCGCCGAGTCCCGCGCCGACGTCCACCGGCTGCGCGCCGAGGCCGACGCCGTCCTCGTCGGCTCCGGCACCGCCCGCGCTGACGACCCCCACCTGGCCGTCCGCGGCGTCGAAGGCGCCGTCCAGCCGCTCCGGGTGGTCGTCGACACCGAGGCGAGCGCCGTCAAGCCCGGCGCCCGGGTCCTGGACGACGCGGCGCGCACCGTGATCGCGGTCGCCGAGGACATGCTGATCGAGGAGACCGTCCACTTCCCCGAGACGTGGAGACTGTCCCGCGCTCCCGGCGGCGGCCTCGACCTCACCGAGCTCCTCGCCATGCTCCACCAGCAGGGCGTCCGCTCCGTCCTCCTCGAAGGCGGGCCCACCCTGGCCGCCGCCTTCGTCCGCGCGGGCGCCGTCGACCAGGTCGTCGGCTACCTCGCCCCGGTCCTCCTCGGCGCGGGCCCGCACGCCCTCGCCGACGCCGGAATCACCACCATCGCCGAAGCGTTGCGGCTCGACATCACCGAGACCGTGCGCATCGGACCCGATCTCCGTATCACCGCGACCCTCAAGGGAGCCTGACCGTGTTCACCGGAATCGTCGAAGAGCTGGGCGAGGTCACCGCCGTCGAGAAGCTGGCGGACGCCTCCCGCTTCCGCCTGCGCGGCCCCCTGGTCACGGAAGGCGCCAAGCACGGCGACTCCATCGCCGTCAACGGTGTCTGTCTCACGGTCGTGGAGCACGGCGACGGCGAGTTCACCGCCGACGTGATGGCCGAGACCCTCAAGAGGTCCTCCCTCGGCGCGCTCGACGTCGGCTCCCGGGTCAACCTGGAGCGCCCCATGGCCGTCGGCGAGCGGCTCGGCGGCCACATCGTCCAGGGCCACGTCGACGGCACCGGCACCATCCTCGACCGGACCCCCTCCGAGAACTGGGAGATCGTCAAGGTCGCCCTGCCCGCCCACCTCTCGCGCTACGTCGTCGAGAAGGGCTCGATCACGGTCGACGGCGTCAGCCTCACCGTCGTCGAGGCCGCCGAGGACTGGTTCACCATCAGCCTCATCCCCACCACGCTCGCCCTGACCACGCTCGGCATCAAGCAGAGCGGCGCACTTGTCAACCTCGAAGTGGACGTCATCGCCAAGTACGTCGAGCGGCTGCTCGGCCCGAACGCCGGGGGGAACCTCAAGTGAACTGGCTCAACTCCGAGGCGTTCACCGTCCTCGACCAGCACATCATGTGGTCCGACATGATCGGCAACACGATCGGTCTGATAGCCCTCGCGCTCGGCTGGCGCCGTTCCATCCTCACCTGGCCCGCCCAGCTGCTCTCCGGCGTGATCCTGGTCGGCGCCTACGCCTCCGCCCACCTCAGCGGCGGCGTCGGCAAGCAGCTCCTCGTCATCGGCGTCGCCGCCTGGGGCTGGTGGCAGTGGAACCGCGGCCGGCAGCAGGCCCAGGACGGCTCCATCGCCGTCCGCTTCGCCAGCTGGAAGGAGCGCGGCTACCTCCTCGCGGGCGCCGTCCTCGGCACCCTCGCGGTCGGCGGCCTCTTCACCCTCTACCCGTCGCTCTCCTGGTCCCCGTGGGCCGACGCGTACATCTTCGTCGGCACCCTCGTCGCGATGGTCGCCCAGGCCCGCGGCCTGGTCGAGTTCTGGTTCGCCTGGCTCCTCGTCGACCTCGTCGGCGTCCCGCTCGCCTTCAACAGCGGCCTCGCCTTCTCCGGCCTGGTCTACGTCATCTACTTCGCCCTCGTCATCTGGGGCCTGCGCGACTGGTGGCTCCGGACGCGTACGGCTCCCTCGGCTCTGGAAGGAGCACACGCATGAGCCGGCCGATCAGCGCCCTTCCCCCCTGGGACGCCGAAGACCTCTCCCTCGACCCGGTCGAGCAGGCCATCCGCGACATCGCCGCCGGCCGCCCGGTCGTCGTCGTCGACGACGAGGACCGCGAGAACGAGGGCGACCTCGTCATCGCCGCCGAGAAGGCCACCCCCGAGGTCGTCGCCTTCATGATGAGCGAGTGCCGCGGCCTGATCTGCGCGCCGATGGAGAGCGACGAACTGGAGCGGCTCCAGCTCCCGCAGATGGTCGAGCGCAACACCGAGTCGATGCAGACCGCCTTCACCGTCTCCGTCGACGCCTCGTCCGCCCACGGCGTCACCACCGGCATCTCCGCCGCCGACCGCGCCACCACCCTGCGGATGCTCGCGAGCGGCGCCCACGAGCCGGGCGACTTCGTCCGCCCCGGCCACATCTTCCCGCTCCGCGCCAAGTCCGGCGGCGTCCTGGTCCGCAACGGCCACACCGAGGCCGCCGTCGACCTCGCCCGCCTCGCGGGCCTGCGCCCGGCCGGCGCCATCGTGGAGATCGCCGGCGAGGACGGCGTCATGCTGCGGCTGCCCGAGCTCGTCCCGTTCGCCCGCAAGCACGGCCTCACGATCATCTCGATCGAGGACCTCGTCGCGTACCGCCGCTCCTCCGAGCCGACCGTCCGCCGCGAGGCCGAGGTCCAGCTGCCCACGGCCCACGGCGACTTCACCGCGTACGGCTACCGCTCCACCGTCGACGGCGTCGAGCACGTCGCCCTCGTCCACGGCGAGATCGGCGACGGCGAGGACGTCCTGGTCCGGGTCCACTCCGAGTGCCTGACCGGCGACATCTTCCACTCGCTGCGCTGCGACTGCGGCCCCCAGCTGCAGGCCTCCATGGACCGGATCACCGAGGCGGGCCGCGGCGTCGTGGTCTACCTCCGCGGCCACGAGGGCCGCGGCATCGGCCTGCTGTCCAAGCTGCGCGCGTACGAGCTCCAGGAGCGCGGCCGCGACACCCTCGACGCCAACCTGGAGCTGGGCCTGCCCGCCGACGCCCGCGACTACGCGGCCGGCGCCCAGATCCTCGGCGACCTCGGCGTCCGCAGCCTGCGCCTGATGACCAACAACCCCGACAAGATCGACGCCCTCACCCGGCACGGCCTGAAGGTCCAGGGCCGCGAGGCCATGCCGGTCCAGGCGGGCGAGCACAACCTCCGGTACCTGCGCACCAAGCGCGACCGGATGGGCCACGACCTGCCCTGGCTGGACGCGTCCACCGCGTCCACCTGCGGAAACCAGTAACCCCACCGATCCACCGATCAGTACGGCACAAGGAGAGACATGAGCGGCAAGGGCGCACCCGTCCTCAGCGTGAAGAACTGCGGCGACCTGCGCGTGGCCGTCATCGCGGCCCAGTGGCACGAGAAGATCATGGACGGCCTCGTCGACGGCGCGCTGCGCGCCCTGCACGAGCTCGGCATCGACGAGCCGACCCTGCTGCGCGTCCCCGGCAGCTTCGAGCTGCCGGTGGTGGCGAAGGTGCTCGCCGGTCGCGGCTACGATGCCATCGTGGCGCTCGGCGTCGTCATCCGCGGCGGAACGCCGCACTTCGAGTACGTGTGCCAGGGCGTCACCCACGGCCTCACCCAGGTCTCGATCGACACCGGCGTACCCGTCGGATTCGGTGTCCTGACCGTGGACAACGAGGAGCAGGCCCTCGACCGGGCCGGTCTCGAAGGCTCCCGCGAGGACAAGGGCCACGAGGCCGTCACCGCCGCCGTCGCCACCGCGACCACCCTGCGGACGGTCAGCGAACCCTGGCGCTGAGTAGCAGCCAGGCACCCCGTACTCTTAGGACCATCATGGCGAACCGAACCCCCAAAACCTTCGAAGAGCTCTTCGCCGAGCTCAAGCTCAAGGCCGAGACCGGCGACCCGGCCACCTCCCGTACCGCGGAACTGGTGGACAAGGGCGTCCATGCCATCGGCAAGAAGGTCGTCGAGGAGGCCGCCGAGGTCTGGATGGCCGCCGAGTACGAGGGCAAGGAAGCCGCCGCCGAGGAGATCTCGCAGCTGCTGTACCACGTCCAGGTGATGATGGTCGCCCGCGGGATCTCGCTCGACGACGTCTACGCCCATCTCTGACGTACCGCCGCCGAGCGCACGTCCACGCACCACCCCCTCCCCGAACACTCCCCAGGCAAAGGAAGCTCTCCCCATGCTGCGCATCGCCGTCCCCAACAAGGGTTCACTGTCCGGACCTGCGTCGGCGATGCTCCATGAGGCCGGCTACCGGCAGCGCAAGGAGTCCAAGGAACTCGTGGTCATCGACCCCGAGAACGAGGTCGAGTTCTTCTACCTGCGCCCGAAGGACATCGCCATCTACGTGGCCTCCGGCAAGCTGGACATCGGCATCACCGGCCGTGACCTGCTGCTGGACTCCGGGGCCAACGCGGAGGAGATCCTCCCGCTGAACTTCGGCCGCTCGACCTTCCGCTACGCCACCCGCCCGGGTACCGCGAAGGGTCCCGAGGACTTCCACGGCATGACGATCGCCACCTCCTACGAGGGCATCGTCGCCAAGCACCTCGCCGACCAGGGCATCGACGCCTCCGTCGTCCACCTCGACGGCGCCGTCGAGACCGCCATCAAGCTCGGGGTCGCCCAGATCATCGCGGACGTCGTCGAGACCGGCACCAGCCTGCGCAACGCCGGCCTGGAGGTCATCGGCGACCCGATCCTGACCTCCGAGGCCGTCGTCGTCCGCCAGTCCGGCGCCGGCACCGAGGACGCCCGGGTCCAGACCTTCCTGCGCCGCCTCCAGGGCGTCCTGGTGGCCCGCAGCTACGTGATGATGGACTACGACTGCCGCGCCGAGCACCTGGAGCAGGCGGTCGCCCTCACCCCGGGCCTGGAGTCGCCGACCATCTCGCCCCTGCACAACGAGGGCTGGGTCGCCGTCCGCGCCATGGTCCCCGCCAAGGACGCGCAGCGGATCATGGACGACCTGTACGAGCTGGGCGCCCGCGCGATCCTGACGACGGCGATCCACGCCTGCCGTCTCTGACGGCCGCCCGGCACCGACGTACGCACCGCACCGAGGAACAGCGATGTCCGACGCCCCGACGCCCACCCTGCCCGCACTCCCGGTCACCTTCCGGCCGGGCCGCACCCGCGCGGTCCTGCTGACGATCGGGACGGTCATGTTCGCCGTCATCACCGCGGTCACGCTGATGCTGGAGCGGCTCAGCCCCGCGGAGCGGGTCAGCTTCATCTTCGTCGGCGCGCTCTTCCTCGGTGTCCTCGTGATGCTGAGCCGCCCCAAGGTCGTCGCCGACGACAGCGGGGTCACGGTCGTCAACATCACCCGGACCCGCCGGCTGGCCTGGGCGGAGATCCTCCAGGTCAACCTGCGCCCCGGCGACCCCTGGGTCTTCCTCGACCTCAGCGACGGCACCAGCATGCCCGCGCTCGGCATCCAGCCGGGCATCGCCAGGGAGCAGGCGATCCGGGACGCCCGCGCTCTGCGCGCCCTGGCCGACAGCCGCGGCACCGGGCCGGACGCGGACTGAGCCCGGACTGAACCCGGAGGGATCCCCCCGGCGGATCCCCGACGGAACCCCGGCGGATCCCCCATACGGGGCCGACCCCCTGCCCCCGGCGGGGGTCCCGTGACTAATCTGGAGGCGGTGGTGCCCAGCGGCACCACCGCCTCGCATGTGCAAGGCCGCCGCCGGCGGCCCGCGGGGCCACCCTGCGAACCGAGGAGTGACTCCCTCCGGCAATGGACGGAAAGTCCGGTAGTACCCGCGCCGCCCCCTCCACGGAGGCGGCGGCATGATCATCCCCCTTCTGCTGCTCGCCGCAGCCTTCCTCCTGATCCTCGCCAACGGCTTCTTCGTGGCCGCCGAGTTCGGCCTCGTCACGGTGGAACGCCCCGAGGCCGAACGGGCCGCGGCCGCCGGTGACCGGCGCGCCCGCACCGTCGTCAAGGCGCTCGGCGAGCTGTCCTTCCAGCTCTCCGGCACCCAGCTCGGCATCACGATCACCTCCCTCGTCGTCGGCATGCTGGCCGAGCCCGCGCTCGCCCAGCTCCTCGACGGACCCCTGACCGCGACGGGACTGCCCGACGGCGCGGTCTCCGCGATCGCGGTCGCCGTCGGGATGCTGCTCGCCTCCGCCGTCCAGATGGTGGTCGGCGAGCTCGTCCCGAAGAACTGGGCGGTCTCGCGCCCCCTCCAGGTGGCCCGGTTCGTCGCCGGGCCGCAGCACCTCTTCTCCTCGCTCCTCCGCCCGGTCATCGCCCTGCTCAACCGGGTGGCGAACCGGCTCGTCCGGCTGTTCGGCGTCGAGCCCACCGAGGAACTCGACTCCGTCCGCACCCCCGGCGAGCTGGTCGCGCTGGCCCGGCACTCGGCCCGGGCGGGCGCCCTGGAACAGGACACCGCCGATCTCTTCGTACGGACCCTCACGCTCGGCGGGCTCACCGCCAAGGAGGCCATGACCCCGCGGGTGCGGATGAGCGCCCTCCAGTCCGACGCCACCGCCGCCGACGTCCTCAACCTCACCCGGGCGACGGGCCTTTCCCGCTTCCCCGTCTACCGCGAGCGGATCGACGAGATCGTCGGGATGGTCCACCTCAAGGACGCCCTCGCCGTACGGCCCGAGGAGCGCCACCGCACCACGGTCGGCCGGATCGCCGTCCCGCCGCTGCTCGTCCCGGAGACCCTGCCCGCGCAGGTGCTCCTGGAGCGGCTGCGGCGCGAGCAGCCGATCGCCGTCGTCGTCGACGAGTACGGCGGCACGGCAGGGGTCGTCACCCTGGAGGACATCGTGGAGGAGCTCGTCGGAGAGGTCCGCGACGAGCACGACACCGCCGCCGACGAGCGGCCCGAACTGGCCGCCGTCGCCGCCGAGGACGGCCACCCCGCCTGGGAGGCCGACGGCTCCTGCCGGGTGCACACCCTGCACCGGATAGGGCTCGACGTGCCCGACGGGCCGTACGAGACCGTCGCCGGACTCGTCGCGGATCTCCTCGGCCGCATCCCGGCCCCCGGCGACCGCGCCGAACTCCCCGGCTGGCGGCTGATGGTGCGCCAGGTCGACCGCTACCGCGCCGAGCGGGTGCGGATCGTCCGGACCACCGAACCGTCCGCGGCGGCGGAGGCGGTCCGATGAGCCTGCTCCAACTGCTGTTCGCGGCCCTTCTGGTGGTGGCCAACGGCTTCTTCGTCGGCGCCGAGTTCGCGCTCGTCTCCGTACGCCGCAGTCAGATCGAGCCGCTCGGTGGCAAGCGGGCCCGCCAGGTGCTGTACGGCCTGGAGAACCTGCCGCGGATGATGGCGGCCGCCCAGTTCGGCATCACCGTCTGCTCTCTCACCCTGGGCGCGGTCGCCGAGCCGACCGTGGCGCACCTCCTCGAACCGGTCTTCCACGCCGTCGGCGTGCCGGCCGGGCTCATCCATCCGCTGGGCTATGTGCTTGCGCTCGCCGCGGTCGTCTTCCTCCACCTCGTCATCGGGGAGATGGTGCCCAAGAACCTGGCGATGGCGGCGCCGGAGCGGACCGCGCTCTGGCTCGGCCCCGCCCTGGTCGGCTTCGCCCGGCTCTGCCGGCCGGTCACCCGGGCGCTCGGCGCGTGCGCCGGTCTGGTGCTGCGGGCCTTCCGGGTCGAGCCGAAGGACGAGGTGGAGGCGGTCTTCACCAGCGCCCAGCTCGGCCGGCTGGTGGCGGACGCGGGTCAGGCGGGGCTCCTCGACCCGGTCGAGCAGGAGCGGCTCGGGGACGCCCTGGAGCTGGGCAGCCGCCCGGTCACGGACGTCCTCATCGCTCCGGCTGCCCTGGTGACGGTCACCCCGGCGGTCACGCCCCGGGAGATCGAGGAGTTGACCGTCCGCACGGGTTACTCACGCTTCCCGGTGTGCGCCGAGGGTCGCGGGACGTTCATGGGCTTCGTGCACGTGAAGGACGTCCTGGACCTGGAGGAACGGGAACGCGCGGTGCCGCAGCACGTCTGGCGGCCGATGGCGACGGTCCGGTCCGAGCTGCCGCTCGACGACGCGCTCACCGTGATGCGGCGCGCGGCCACCCATCTCGCCCAGGTGGCGGACGGGTCGGGGCGGGTCCTCGGCCTGGTCGCCCTGGAGGACGTGCTGGAAATGCTGGTGGGCGAGGTCCGCGACCCCGCCCACCGCGCGTCGGCGTCGTCGGCCGATCAGGTGCTCACGGCCTGAGGCGGACTCTGCCCGGCGCCGGTCTCCCTCGTGGGGCCCGGCGCCGGTCGGGCCGAGGGGTCCGGTGGCGGTAGGGCCGAGGGGTCCGGCGCCGGGTCACGCGGAGGGGTCCCGCGGCCCCCGGCGTCCCGAGAGGACCTCTCCGTACGCCTGCATCAGGTCCGCGAGGCGCAGTGTCGCGAGGTCGTCGCGGGTCGGCGTGCCCGGGTACCCGGCGAGCCGCAGGTCGCGGTACGCGCAGGACTTCTCGTACAGCGTGCGCAGGAAGCGGCCGTTGCCCAGCTCGTCGATCCAGCCCTGGTCCACGACGTGCCCGCTGATCGAGCGCAGCTCGTCCAGCGCCTCCTCGTCCCAGCCGTCCCCGTTCGCCGCCGCGAGGACCTCGCCGATCGCGGTCAGTTCCAGCGGACGGTACGAAGGGAAGTCGACCCGGGTCGTGAAGCGGGAGGAGAGCCCCGGGTTGGTGGCGAGCAGCCGGTCCATGCCCTCCGGGTAGCCGGCCAGGATCACCACGAGGTGGTCCCGGTTGTCCTCGGCCCGCTTGAGGAGCACCTGGAGCGCCTCGTCGCCGTACGCGTCGCCCTTGCTGTAGCCGGTGTTGGAGAGCGAGTACGCCTCGTCCACGAAGAGGACCCCGCCGATGGCCGAGTCGATCAGCTCGTTCGCCTTGACCGCGGTCTGGCCCAGGAACTCGCCGACGAGGTCGGACCGTTGGGCCTCGACCAGATGGTCGCCGCCGAGCAGCCCGAGCGCGTAGAAGACCCGGCCGAGGATGCGGGCGACGGTGGTCTTCCCGGTGCCCGAGGGGCCGGAGAAGACAAAGTGACGTTTCGGCGGCTGGACGGGCAGCCCCTGCCCGGCGCGCAGCCGGGCCATCTCCAACTGCGCCGACAAGGCCTTGACCTGGCGTTTCACCGGCTCCATCCCGACCATGCGCTCCAGCTCGGCGAGCGCCTCGGCGAGCAGCGCGGGGTCGGTGGGGCTCGCGGGGAACCGCGGCGGGGCGGGCTGGGCGGGCAGGGACGCCTTCTGCCGTACGACGTCGGGGGGCTCGGGCGGTCCCGCGGGGGCGGTCGGGGCCGGGGGCTCCGTACCGAGCCGCGGCGGGTCGGTGGCCGGGCCGTCGACGTCGGTCTGCGCCGCGTCGGCAGCGGTGTCCTGACCGACCCCGCCGAGCGCGACGGTCGCGAGCCCCGCGGTCTCGTCAGGTCCCTCGAACCCGTCGTACTCGGTGATCGCCGCCAGCCGGGCCGCCGTGTCCATGAAGGCGGGGTCGATCCGGTGGACGGCCCGGTAGAGCGGGAGAGCGGCGGCGCTCCGCCCGGTGCCCTCGTGCGCCCTGGCGAGCCAGTAGCGCAGCTCCTTGCGCTGCGGCTGTTCGCTGCGGCAGCGCATCAGGGCGGCCGAGAGCAGCGGTTCGGCCTGGCCGAACATCTCGAGGCGGACCCGGGCCATCCCGCCGAAGAGACCTGCCTCGATGCCGAGGAGGGGATCGTCGACCAGGGTTTCGGTGTGCCGGACCAACTGGTCCCAGTCCTTGACGAGATAGGACCGGCAGGCGTGCAGGAAGCGGACCTGGGGATCGGTGTCGACCGGCGGAAGGCCCGCCAACGCCCGGTCCAGCTCGGGCACATGGCGGCCGTCGAGCCAGTGCGAGGCGTGCGCGAGGAGCAGGTCGCGCGGGCTCTCCAGGACGGGCTGCACCCACCAGCCCAGCCAGTACCAGGAGTTCAGGGTCCGGCGGTGGCGGGCGCGCTGTTCGCCGAACCGGTCGCGGTTGCGGTACATGCGCAGCAGCGCGGTGGTGGTGTCCACCCGCAGCGCGTGCAGCCCGAGCCAGGCGTCCGCCATGCCGGGGTCGATCCGTACCGCCGTCCGGAACTCTTCCTCCGCCTGCGGATAGGCGCCCATGGTGTAGGCGTCGACTCCCCGCAGCCAGGCGAGCTCGGCCGGGGCCGGTCCGCCCTGCGTGCCGATGTCCATCGGGTCCCCCACAAAACGTGCCCCCGCTTGCTGTCCCGGCTGGCGGGTGCCCGCCGGAAGCCGTACAGAACCGCCTTCTCGTGGACGGGAATTGACCCCACCGAGGGGCATCGTACCTGCGCAGAGGGGGCGCTATTAAGGAGAAGCGCATGATCCGGTAGCCGTGACCCTGGGTGAGCATCAAGGTCGTCGACGGCGCGGAGAAAGGGATGATCAGGGCAGAACGAAGCCCCCGATCACGGGGGAACAACCGGGGGCTTCGCGTCCGCGGCGGCTCCGAAAAGCCGCACATTGAGAACGTAAGACCTGTACGCCCCTTGGGTCAAGCGGAGTTGAAGCACTTGCGGAAGTCGCCTTTCGGCTACTCATTTCCGCGCGCGAGCGGTATCACGCTCTGTGATGAACTGGTTCGGGCCCGCTGTCACTGAGGGCCCAGTGAGCCATTCGTATCCCCCTGGACACTCCCGTACCAGGGTGTCGGCGAAGGGGCGCGAGGGGTCCTCGGAGAAGTGGCGAGTCTCCGCCACCGTCCATCCGTCCCAGAAGTCGCTCTGCGCAGGTCCGTCCCGGTGCCGGCCCCGCGCCCAGGACTCCTCGGGGCCCCGCTCCATCCACAGCAGCGCCGCAAGGAAGGGGCGCAGCGCCCGCCGTCCCGCGCCGACTCCCTCGACCAGGACGACCGGGGCCGGGGGCAGCTCCCGGGGTGCGCCGAAGGTCCGCAGATTCCAGTCGTACGGGTGATAGCGCGCGGTCTCGCCCCGGGAGAGGGGGAGGAGCACCTCCTCGCGCATCCGCCCGGTCCACGCGAAGAGCTCCGCGTGGCTGGCGAGGTCGTCGAGGTGGAGCACCGGCGCGTCGAGTCGGCCGGCGAGCCGGGCGGCGAAGGTCGACTTGCCGGAGCCCGCGTGGCCGTCGACCGCGATCAGCCCGACCGGCCCGCAGGAGGGCGGCAGGGCGCGCAGCGCGGCGGCGGCGCGGTCGAGGTCGATCCCGTCGGTCATGAGGCAAGCGTAACGATTCCGCCGGTAGGTATCGCAGGTCAGGGGCGTGGGGCTGCCAGTGGTGGAGACCAATATTGGTCCGGCGACGCGTGCCGAATCGCTGGCCGAAGCGCTCGGGGACCGGCGATAGTGGTCCACGCTCGCGCGGCCCTCGCCGCCATCGGTCGCTTCCGATCCGTCGCTCCCGACTGGAGGTCGTCACCGCTCATGACCGACTCCGCTCCGCGCAGAACCGTCCTCGCCGCCGCCCTCGCCGCCGTCGCGGGCACCGCCGTGGCCTCCACCGCGCCGGCCGCCGTCGCGGACGACCGTGACCGTCGCCCCGCCCCGGACCCGGGCCTCGTCGACCACCGCTTCTGGACCTCCTGGACCGACTGGTGGACCGGCACCCGCGCCGGCACCCGGCCCGTCCTCGGCCGCCGCCCCGGCCTGGCGATCGGCGCCCCCGCCGGCGTCACCGACTACACCGACCCGCACACCGGTACGGTCTCCACCTGGGAGTACGCGACCTGGACCTCCCCGGTGCACACCTCCTCCGTCCCGGCCACCGAGGTCATCGCCTCCTGGAACGCTCAGACCCCGCCCGGCACCTGGATCCAGATCGAGATGCGCGGCACCTACACCGACGCCACCGCCACCCCCTGGTACGTGATGGGCCGCTGGGCGTCCGGCGACGGCGACATCCGGCGCACCTCGGTCGACGACCAGAGCGACGGCCGCAGCTCGATCTGGACCGACACCTTCGCCGTGGACGATCCCGCGAGCGGCCTCCGGCTCGTCTCGCACCAGCTGCGCCTGACCCTGTACCGCACCCCCGGCACCCGTCTCACGCCCACCGTGTGGCGGCTCGGCGCGATGGCCTCGGACATCCCCGACCGCTTCACCGTGCCCGCTTCGACGCCGGGCCTCGCCCGTGAACTGGCGGTGCCGCGCTACTCCCAGAACACCCATGTCGGCCAGTACCCGGAGTACGACAACGGCGGCGAGGCCTGGTGCAGCCCGACCTCCTCGCAGATGATCGTCGAGTACTGGGGCCGCAGCCCCCGCGCCGAGGACCTCGCCTGGGTCGACCCGGACTTCGCCGACCCCCAGGTCTGCCACGCGGCCCGCTTCACCTACGACCACCAGTACGAGGGCTGCGGCAACTGGCCCTTCAACGCCGCGTACGCCGCCACCTACCCCGACATGAACGCGGTGGTGACCCGGCTGCGCTCGCTCACGGACCTGGAGACCCTGATCCGGGCGGGCATTCCGGCCATAACGTCCCAGTCCTTCCGCAAGGAGGAACTGGCCGGCGCCGGCTACGGCACCTCGGGCCATCTGATGACCGTGATCGGCTTCACGGAGACCGGCGACGTGATCGCCAACGACCCCGCGTCCCCCAGCAACGAGGCCGTCCGCCGGGTCTACGCACGGCGCGAGTGGGAGAACATCTGGTTGAGGACCAAGCGCTACGACGCGAACGGCAAGGTCAGAAGCGGTACGGGCGGAGTCTGCTACCTCTTCTGGCCGGTCAGGCCGACACCAGGTCAGCGCCGCGCGCTGCGGTCGCTCGGCCTGGTGTGAGAAGTACGGCCCCACAACGGTCAGAACTCCCGTTGCCGGATCGTGACCACCCGGGCTGGTCTTGTCCAGAAAGCGTGTACGAACGAATCTGCTCGGGATCTACCGTTCGCTAGTAATGGGGGCGGAGGGTCGTCGGACGACTCGTGCTCCGGGGGATGTCCGGCGTTACGGGGGGCTCTTTGATGACTGTCCAGCGCGTGGTCCGCGGCCGGACGGGCGTGACCATCATCCTGGCCATGGTGCTCACCATGTCCGGGCTGACCTCGCCCGAACTGTTACGCAGCGCCGCCACGACGGGGCCGGACGCCGGGTCGGCGGTCACCGGGCCGGAAGGGCCGGAGGGCACGTCGTTCAACCCGAACCAGATCAAGGACATCAAGGCGGCCGACCCCGGCTCCGGGGTGAACCTGGTCGAGGCGCCCTCGGCGAACAACAGCGGTGACGCGCGGTTGTCGTACCCGCTGGAGGTACCGAAGGGCCGCGCGGGCCTGGAGCCGAGTCTGGCCGTCACCTACAACTCGTCCGGGACGAACGGGTGGCTCGGCGTCGGGTGGGATCTCGCCACCCCGATGATCACGGTCGACACACGGTGGGGTGTGCCGCGCTACGACGCCGGCCTTGAGACCGAGACCTACCTGTTCAACGGCGAGCAGCTGACCCCGGTGGCGCACCGGAGCGCGTTGCAGGCGCGCACCGCGGAGAAGGTGTTCCACTCCCGGGTGGAGGGCCGGTTCGACCGGATCGTGCGCCACGGCGACAGCCCCACGAACTACTGGTGGGAGGTCACCGACAAGCAGGGTGTCCGCACGCTCTTCGGCGGCACGGCCGACAGCACGCTGGCCGACGGCAAGGGACGCGTCGCCACCTGGGCGGCGCGGGAGATCCGCGACGGCAACGACAACGTCATGCGCTACCGGTACGCCAAGGTGGCCGACGGCGGCACGGCGGGCGCCACGGTGCCGGGCAGCGAACTGTACCCGCAGAAGATCACCTACACCGGCCGCGGCGACACCGACGGCAGGTACTCGGTGACGTTCATCCGGGACCGTGAGCGCGGCGAGCCCCGCCGGGCGGACGTGCGGATCGACGCCAAGTACGGGTTCAAGAAGGTCACCGCCGACCTGTTGCGGCGCGTCGAGGTCAAGCTGGACGACCAGCTGATCCGCGCCTACGAACTGAACTACCGGACCGGCGCGTTCGCCAAGACGCTGCTCACCTCGGTGTCGCAGTTCAGCGAGAGCAACAAGCTGTTCAACACCCACACGTTCGACTACTTCGACGACGTGCGCGACCCGTCGGGCAACTACACCGCCTTCGCCGACGCTGCGGGTTGGTCGGTGCCGGACGACGACCTCGGGGTGAACATCCGCGAAGGCGAGGCGAGCGCGATCTCAGCCAACACGTCGGTCGGCTTCGGCGCGCACCTGTTCGCGGGCTACAACGTGCAGGGGCTGACGACCAAGGAGGGTTCCGTCGGGTTGAAGGTCGGGTTCAGCGCGGGCCAGTCCGACGGCCTCTCGACGCTGGCCGACGTAAACGGCGACAACCTGCCTGACAAGGTGTTCCGCAAGGGCAAGGACGTATTTTACCGGCCCAATCTGGCCACACCAGGTGGTGAGCCGAAGTTCGGTGCCGCGCCGATCAAGCTCACCGACCTTCCGGGAATCTCGACCGAGCGCACGCTGTCCGGCACCATCGGCGTCGAGTCGTACGTCCTCACCACCTCGGCCCAGCTGGACTTCGTGGGCACCACGACCACCTCGGACCGGTTCTTCAGCGACGTCAACGGCGACGGCATAGCCGACCTGGTGAACAACGGCGGCGTGCTCTTCGGCTACCTGGACGCGAACGGACAACCCGCCTACAGCGCGGACTCCACGCGCACCCCGGTGCCGATCGGGGGCGGCGCGGTGACCGGCGAGATCGTCGGCGATCAGACCGCGCAGTTCAACCAGCAGGTGGACAACTCGCCTCTCCTTGACACGGTGCGCCGCTGGGTCGCACCGTTCGACGGCAGCGTCCGCGTGGACGGCGGCGTGCAGCTGACCCAGGACCCCTCGCAGGCGCGGGCGGCCTACACCAAGGCCGACGGCGTGCGGGTCACCATCCAGCACAAGGACGCCGAACTCTGGGCGCAGCGGATCGGCCCCGACGACCACAGCGAGTTCACCCCGGGCAATGTGGCGTCGATCCCGGTGAAGAAGGGCGACGCGCTCTACTTCCGCACCCAGTCCATTCTCGACGGCAAGTACGACACCGTGGCGTGGGACCCGGAGATCACCTACACCGACCTGCCGGCCGGCACGGACGCGAACGGGTTGGCGAACACCGTGTTCCGTGCGTCGGACGACTTCACCTTCGGTGGCAGGCCGTCCGTGGTGACCGTGCCGGTGAACGGCACGTTGCGGCTGACCGGTGACGTGGTCAAGTCCAAGGCGACCTCGGACGACGTGACCGTCGTGATCGAGAAGGGCAACGGTGTCCACGCCGGCACGGAGGTGTTCAGCAAGGTCCTGCCTGCCGCGTCGACCGGCACCACCGCGATCGACTTGAGCATTCCGGTCAGGACGTTCGAGAAGATGTCGTGGAAGCTGAAGACCGACTCCCCGATCGACGCCTCGGCGGTGAGCTGGGCGCCGAAGGCGCACTACACGGCCGCTCAGGGGGTCGAGTCGGTCGTCGACGCCGCGGGCGACCCCACGCTGGTGATCACCCCGCCGTACGACATGGACATGTACCCGGCGAACACCCTCACCGTGCCGCAGCAGACCTTCAAGGCGACCAGGACCGGCCAGCTGAAGGTGCGGCCGAAGGTCTCCTTCGGCTTCACCCTCCAAGGCGACGCCAAGATCGCGCTCACCGTGAAGAAGCGCGGCGGGCAACTGGTCGGCAAACGGATCTTCCAAGCCAAGGACGCCTCCCCCTTCAGCGGCAAGAATCTGGACCTGACCGTGCCGGTCACCGCCGGCGACGACCTCTACATCGACTACTCCACGACGGAGAACCGGCTGCTCGCCCAGCTCGTCGAGCAGTCCGCTTCGGTCACCTACGACGTGACCTCCAGCTTCCCGGCCTTCACCCCGGCGCCCAGCGCCCTGCACGTCTCGGTCGGGCAGGGAGCCTTCGCCCAGCCCTACCGCGGCTGGGGTGTGATCGGCTACCAGGGCAACCGCGACCGCGCCACCCAACCGCTCAAGCAGGCCGAACTCACGCTGGACCAGAGCTTCAAGGACGCGCTTCCCAAGGAGCCCAAGGAAGCGGACGTCGCGCCGTTCGCCGCGAATCCCCGGCTGAACATGCCGCGCCTCGCGGTGTTCGCCCCCGTTCCCGCCAAGGGCGGCTGGGCCGCTCAGGACCAGTCCTCCTGGGTCACCGCCGCGATGGCGACCAGTTCCCGCCTCGGCGCGGACACCATCGACGTCGTCACCGACGCCGACGTGGCGGGCGACCGGGCGGTGATGCGCCGCGGTGTCACCGGCCAGGTGTCCGCCACCCTCGCGGCCGGCCCGTTCGGCGGCACCGTGGTCGGCGGGATCACCGCGGGTTCGGTCGACTACCTCGACCTCAACGGCGACAGCTACCCCGACGTCGTGGGCGCCAAGGAGATCCAGTTCTCCGACATGAACGGCGCGCTCGGCGCCACGCGCGGCACCCTCGGCGGCAACGTCCGCGAGGCGGACAACGTCTCCGGCAACGTGTCGCTCTCCGCGGGCAGCGAGACGGCGACCATCGCCAGCGCGCTGGGCATGGCCGCGCCCGACGCGGGCACCAGCGCCAACACCGCCACCACCGGCGCGGTCCAGCCGTCGCTCGGCATCGGCGGCAGCCTCGGCGGCGGCGAGTCCGACGTCCGCGTCGACCTGATCGACATCAACGGGGACGGGCTGCCGGACAAGGTGTTCGGCAACGGCGACGCCCAGTTGAACCTCGGCTACTCCTTCGCCGCCCGCGAACCCTGGTCGGCCGGACCGATCAACGACGCGTCCACCCGCAACACCGGCGTCAACCTCGGGTTCAACGTCGACCGTTACGGCTTCGCGGGCGGAGTGTCCGCGGAGCTGGGAACCTCGTACACCAACGCGAGCATGACGGACGTCAACGGCGACGGCCTCACCGACCGGGTGTTCACCGACGGGGCCAACCCGATCAAGGTCGCCGTCAACACCGGCACCGGCTTCACCGCGCCCGCCCCCTTCCGCGGCAGCTTCCCCCAGATCGCCGTCGACAAGAACGCCAGTCTCGGCGGGGGCGTCTACTTCACCGTCGGCCTGCCCACTCCCGTCGGCGTCTTCGTCTTCAACCCCGGCGTCAACGCTTCCACCGGCATCAGCCGGGCAGAGACCAGCCTGCGGGACGTGAACGGTGACGGCCTGGCCGACCACGTCAAGTCCACCCGGGACGACGAACTCCTGGTCGCTGTCAACAAGACCGGTCGCACCAACCTGCTGCGCTCGGTCAGCAGGCCGATGGGCGCCCGTATCGACCTGGACTACACCCGATCGGGCAACACGACCGACATGCAGGAGAGCCGCTGGGTGCTGGCCCGCACTTCGGTCTTCGACGGGCTCGCGGGTGACGGTGCCGACACGCGGCTGACCACCTTCCACTACGACCAGGGCCGCTATGACCGGCTGGAGCGCGAGTTCCTCGGCTTCGGCCGCGTGGTGACCGAGGACCGCGACTCCGGTGCGGGCGACGCCGTTCGTCGCACGGTGACCGACGAGTACCGCACCGACGGTTACGTGAGCCGCGGCCTGCTCGCCCGCACGTTGACCGAGGACGGCGCCGGCCGCCCGTACCGCGAGACACTCAACACCTACCGGCTGTTTGACACCTCCACAGACCAGGAAGCCGACCCGAAGAGCCGGACCGCCACCGTCTTCCCCCAGCTCACCCGCGTCGAGGACAAGCACTACGAAGGCGCGGCCGCCGCAGGAAAGTCCACCTTCACCGACCTCTCCTACGACGAGTACGGCAACGTCACCCGCACCCTCGACACGGGTGACGAGGGCACCGCGGACGACCTGGAGACCACCTACGCGTACAGCGGCTCCGACGCGCGGTGCCGCGACCGGTACCTCGTCGGCATCGCCGACGCGATACGGCAGAAGGCCGCGGCCACCGGCGCACTCCTCCGCCACCGCGAATCCACTGTCGACTGCGTGACCGGCGCCGTGCACCAGGTACGCGAGTACCTCGACAAAGACACCGCCGCCGCCTCCGACCTGACGTACCACCCGGACGGGAACCTGAAATCGGTGACCGGTCCGGCCAACGCGAAGGGGCAGCGCTACAAGCTGGAGTACGGCTACGACACCACCGTCGGCGTACACGTCGAGTCCATCGAAGACACCTTCGGCTACCGCTCGTCCACGGCGTACAACCTCAAATACGGCCAGCCCGAGCTGAACACCGATCACAATGGCCAGCCGCTCCGGATGTCCTACGACAGTGTCGGCCGCCTCGACAAGGTGACAGGGCCCTACGAGAAGGACGGCGACCAGGCCACGATCACCTTCGGCTACCACCCGGAGGCGACCGTCCCGTACGCCACGACCAAGCACCTCGACCGTGCCGCCTCGGGCTTACGCGACGACACCATCGACACCGTCACCTTCAGCGACGGCCTCAAGCGTGCCCTGCAGACCAAGAAGGACGCCGCGGTGTCAGCCTCGCCCGGGGCGACGCCCACCCAGGTGATGACGGTCTCCGGCCGGCTGAAGTTCGACCACCTCGGCCGCGCCGTGGAGAAGTACTACCCGGTGACCGAGGACAAGGGAGCCGCGAACACCACGTTCAACGCCTCCTTCGACTCCGTGGCACCCACGAAGGAGACCTTCGACGTCCTGGACCGCTCGGTCAGGACCGTCCAACCGGACGGCGTCGTCACCAGCACCGGATACGGCTTCGGTGAGGACCGGTCGGGCACGGCCCGCTTCGAGCGGACGGTGACCGACGGCAACGGCAAGGAGCGCCGCACCTATACCGACGTCCGGGGTGCCACCACCTCGGTGAAGGAGTTCAACGGCTCCTCGGAGATCTGGACCAGCTACGCGTACGACCCCATGGGTCAGGTCGCGACGATCACCGACGACAAGAACAACGTCACGCGCGCCGGCTACGACGCGCTGGGACGCCGCGTCTCGTTCGACAGCCCGGACGCCGGGCGCTCCGAGACCCGCTACGACCTTGCCGGGAACGTCACGTCGAAGACCACCGCGAACCTGCGGGCAGCGGACAAGGCCGTCGAGTACGACTACGAGTACTCGCGGCTGAAGGCCATCCGCTACCCGACGTTCCCGGAGAACAACGTCTCCTACGAGTACGGAGCCCCCGGCGCACCGGACAACGCGGCCTCGCGCGTCACCGAGGTCCACGACGCGGCGGGAACGGTGCAGCGCTCCTACGGGGCGCTGGGCGAGGTGATCAAGGAGACCCGCACCATCACCGCGGTCCGCGACGCCCCGCGCACCTACACCACCGCCTGGCGCTACGACGCCTTCCATCGTGTGCTGGAGATGACCTATCCCGACGGCGAGGTCCTGACCTACGACTACGACTCGGGCGGACAGGTCAGCCGGGCCACCGGATCCAAGAACGGCGCCAGTTACACGTACCTGGACCGGCTCGACTACGACAAGTTCGGCCAGAAGATCCTGCAGCAGACCGGCAACGGGGTACGCACCACCTACACCTACGACACCGAGGACCGCCGACTCGGAGCACTGAAGTCCGTGGCGCCGGGCGGAACCGCGTTCCAGAACCTGGGCTACACGTACGACAAGATCGGCAACATCACCTCGCTGGCGAACAACGCGCCGCAGGGCGGGGACATCGGCGGTCCGAGCAGCCAGACCTACGGATACGACGATCAGTACCGGCTCACCTCCGCGTCCGGCCGGTACACGGACAAGAACAACGCAGTCAACACGTACACACTGAGCCTGGGCTACGACTCGATCCACAACACCACGCTCAAGTCGCAGACCCACGAAGTCACCGGTGGCACCCCGGCCTTCCCGGTCGGAGGCGGCGGAGCCGGGCCGATCGAACCGGTCGAGGACCCGTCCAACCCGGGCGACGTCCAGGACCGGACCACGTACGCCTACACATACGCCTATGACGGAGCCAGGCCGCATGCCCCGACCAAGGTCGGTCCGATAGAGCACGCCTACGACGCGAACGGCAACCTGACAGGCACGGTCAACACGGCCGTCACCGACAAGCGCCGGCAGTACGTGTGGGACGAGGAGAACCGCCTCGTCTGCAACCAGGACACAGCGACCGGCACCCTCACGCAGGACCCGAGCGGCTGCGCCGGCGCCACCGTCTCCTACGTCTACGACGACAAGGGCGACCGCCTCGTCAAGCGGAGCGAGGACGGGCTCTCGCTGTACCCGAACCGCTACTACAGCGAACGCGACACCACCGGCTACAAGCACGTCTTCGTCGGCGACAGCCGCGTGACGACCAAAACCGTCGAGACCACGGGTCCCGAGGACACCCAGCAGTTCTTCCACGCCGACCACATCGGCTCCTCCGGATATGTCACCGACAAGCAGGGCAAGGTCACCGAGCACCTGGAGTACTTCCCGTACGGGGAAACCTGGGTGGAGGAACGGACCGGACAGGCGGACACGCCGTACCAGTTCACCGGCAAGGAACTCGACGCGGAGACCGGGCTCTACTACTACGGAGCCCGCTACTACAACCCAAGGACCCAGCTCTGGGCGAGCACCGACCCGGTGCTTCCCGACTACCTCGACGGGGGCATGGCGGGCGGCATCGCCGAGCCGCGCAACCTCGCCGCCTACACCTACACCCACAACAACCCGGTCAAGCTCACCGACCCGACCGGCAAGTGGCCCAAGATGCCGTCCTGGAAGACAATCGGCCACACCACTCTCGACGTCGTCGGCATGGTCCCGGTCGTAGGTGAGGCCGCCGACCTGGCCAACGCGGGCTGGTACGCCGCGGAAGGCAACTACGGCCTGGCCGCCCTCTCCGCTGCTGCGGCCATCCCCGGCGCCGGTTACGGGGCGAACGCGGCGAAGTTCGGCAACATGGCGCTCGACGCCGCACAGGCCGCCAAGAACGCGGGCAACGCCGTCGACGGGGCCAAGGCGGCCAAAGCGGCCGACACCGCACCCGTACCCAAGGCGGCGGACAGCCCTCCCGCACCCAAGCCGGCCGACAGCGGATCCACCCCCAAGGCTGCCGACAACACGCCAGGCAGCTGCGGCACCACCGGCAACAGCTTCACCCCGGACACCCTGGTCGTGATGGCCGATGGCAACCACAAGGCCATAGGCCAGGTGCGCATCGGCGACAAGGTCACCGCCACCGACCCGGTGACGGGAGAGAACGGCCCGCGCACGGTCACCGCGCTCATTACCGGCGAGGGCGAGAAGAACCTGGTCGAGATCACCGTCACCAACTCCGGCGGAGATCCGGGCAAGGTCGTCGCAACGGACGGACACCCGTTCTGGGCGCCCGAACTGGGCAAGTGGCTCTACGCCAAGGAAATCGTCCCCGGACTGCTGCTGCAGACCGGAAACGGCTCCTACATCCAGGTGAGCGCCGTGCGCACATGGACCCAGCACAAGCGGGTCCACAACCTCACGGTCGATGACCTGCACACGTACCATGTGCTGGCGGGCGAGACGCCGGTACTCGTTCACAACTGCTCGAACGGAAAGCTGTCCGATCCCCTTCCGCCGGGGATGAACAACAAGATCGCCTCTGCCTATGATGACGTGAAGGCTGGGAAAATTCAGTCGCATGACATCTACGGAGGGCGTGAGTACCCGTGGTGGGCAGGGGCGAGGGAGTATAGGGTTCCCGGTCGGCCGGAAACCGAAAGGATCCTCGTGAAGACGCTGGACAATGGCGTCGAGGTGTACGGATGGACTTCTACGCACTATCGAAAGATCCAAAAATTCAGTGCGCCCCATTTCCCGGATTCTGGATGGAACTGAGATACGCATCGACCGTTTGGGTAGTGGCATCTTCAGATGCCGCTCCTTCGAACGTGAGGGCGCGTACCTGGCGAGGTTTTCATGAATCTCCCTGTAGGGATTCCTCTCTATGTGGTCATTGAAGAAGAGTCGCGGGACGTACTTATTTCGGCTGAAGACGTCCTGGGGTTCTTTGACGAGTCACCGGAGGTGACTTTCCTTGGAATCCACGAGATGCGGGAAGGGAAGCGTAGGACTGACGATGCGGTGCTTGAGGTCAGAGATCATCTGGGAAGGGTGATCGGCGAGTATTTCATCGGGCGGGCTGTGCTTGGCGGCGTCGATGCGCTGACGCCGGAAGGTAGGCCATCGAGTGTCTCGTATCACTCCTTCGGTAATCGCTGTGAATACCGTGAAGCTGCGGAGATTTGGCGGCGATGGGCGGCGGTCGCCGAATTGCCCAAAGGGGAGTGGGTACAGCAGTCGGCGAGTTTCCAGGAAGCCTGGCTCCACGTCGTTCAAAACTCGTGGTTCACTGTGGGACGGCGAGCTGCGCGCTACGGTCCTGATGAGGTTGTGAACCTGGATGGCGCACAGATCCTCACGCCTTCCGGCTTTTACTGTGCGCTGGGAGAGGCGGTGAACGGCCCTGGCGGATACTTCGGGTCGAATCTTGATGCACTTGCGGACTGCATGTCCTCAAGTTGCGGAAACGGGCCCTTGGCGGAAATTGTGTGGAGCGATTTCGAAACGTCCCGGCGTTCGCTGAGCGATGGCTTCGTCGCGTCGCTCATGGACCTCCTCCGGGAATTCCGCGTAGCTGTTTCTGTTCGCCGCCTCTCGTGAATGTTCATGGTGGCGAACCTGAGGTCCCGTCAGGTGTGACTGGTGAGGCCTCAGAGGCGTCTGACGGCAGTAGTCGAAGGCAATGTCAGCGGACTAGGAGCGGGACTGCCGCCAGGCGGGCATGGCGCGCCGCGAGTCCGGGGCAGGCGCCGAGACACCGATCCAGCACGAGGCACCTGAAGGGACCGGAACGGACGCCAACAAGTCAGCGCCGCGCGCTGCGGTCGCTCGGGCTGGTGTGAGCATGTTCGCCTCGTGAAGGGGGACTCCGTCGGTCGGGGCCACGGTGGACCGTCCCTTCACCCCGTCGCCTCGACGAACGCGTCGGCCATCGCGGCCACCGCCTCCGGCCACTTCCGGGCGAGGGCGCCCACGCACGGACGCCAGTCGCCCTCGCGCAAGGCGCGCGCCAAGAGTGGGCGGGCCTGGGCGGGATCCAGTTTCCGGGCGACGTCGACGAGGACCAGGGCCCTCTCCGCGGGGATCGGCACGCTCTCGGCGAGGGCTAGGGCCGCGTCCGGGTCTCCGCACGCCGCCATGGCGACCGCGACCTCACCGACGAAGTCGTGCCACTCCTCCGGCCCGACCCCTTGCGTCGCCACACCGAGCAGTTCGCGCGCCGCCCCGGCGTCGCCTGCGCGCGCCGCCGTGGCCGCGAGCAGCGACATCGTGCGACGCCGCCAACCGGGCGACTGCATCGTGCCCGCGAGCCGCGCGGTCTCCAGAAGGTCGCCCCTCGCCGCCGCGACGTGCATCCGCACCGTCGTGCGGACGTCCCGCGCGTACGGGTGCAGGAGCGGGCGGGCGAGCCGCTCGGCCCGGTGGTGCAGCCCGGCGCCAACGAGCGCCTCGGCCAGCCACAGCAGCGCTTCGTCGAGGGCGTTGGAGGGCGTCGCCTCGGCGGCTGCCGCCTCCGCCAGGTCCGCGATCCGATGCAGTTGCGCGTGATCCTCGTGCGGTGTCGTGATCACCATCTCCCGCCAGCCGCGCACCTGCGCCGCGGGGTGCTTCACCGCCGCCAGCAGGGCCTCGGCACGCCGGGGCGAACCTGCCGCGTACAGCGCCTGCGCGAGTCGGCTCACCTGGTACGCGGCCGAGTCCGAGTCGGAGGGATCGGTCCTCGCGGCGGCGAGGGCCTTCGCGGCGAACGCCGTGACATGTGCCGGACGCCTCGCGCGCCCGGCCGCGCCGACGAGGGCCGTGAGACAAGCGGCCCGCACCGCCGGCCGCGCCTCGCGCAGGAGCTGTCCCGCCGGCTGAAGCGTCGCCGCCCGGTAGAGCGCCTCCACCAGCTCGGGCAGAGCGTTGGTGAACGAAGGTTCCTCGGCGAGCCTGCTGTCCGCCGTACCCGCCCTCTGTGCCAGGACGCCGGCGCGCGCCCTGTCGCCTGCGACCGTGAGGCCACGCAGCAGAGCGGCCAGAGACCGGGCCTCCTCGCCACCGTCCAGGAAGCGCGCCCCTCGCTCCGCCTCGGCGGCCGTCTCCGCCGCCTCGGGGCGCTCGCCGGCCTCGGCGAGCGCCAGCGCCAGGCCCGCCAGCCCCTCGGCCCGGCGCCGGGGCGAGCGGAGCGTGCGCGCCGCAGCCAGGGCCTCCGTCAGCCGCCCCTCCGCGCGCAGCGCGTGCACCATGGCCAGCAGCAAGCGGTCCCGTACGACGGTGCTGTCGCCGGACCGGACGAGAGCCTCGGCGCGTACGTGCAGCCCCTGACGGACCGCCACCTCGATCAGGTCGCATGCCGTCTCCTGGGCCGTGTAGGAGGAGAGCGTGCGCATCAGCTCTTCGGCGCGGTCGTACGCGCCGGCCCGAGCGAGCGCCTTCGCAAGCTGGGACAGCGCGAACGACGCTGCGTGACTCCTTCTGAGAGTGCGCGCCGCCGCCTCGGCGCGGTCGGCGAGACGGCCCACCTCCGCCGGGCCCCCCGCCGGCGCGGCGTGCTCCACCAGGTAGGTCCACTCTCGTACGCGCGACGAGGGATCCGGCAGCGCGTCGACGCCGGCGCACGCGCGCGTCCAGAGCCGGGTGGCCCGGGCCCGCTCCTCCGCCCCGGCGGTGTTCCGCACCAGCCCGTCAGCCGCGACGGCCGCGAGCTGCTGCAGCCCCGCGTTGCGCAGCATCGGCTCACCGATCCGGTCCACGATCGCCTCGGCGCGGTCGAACCGGCCGGCCCTGGCCAGTTCGACGGCCACCCGCTTCAGGGCACGCTCCCTCAGGAAGGGATCCGGCACGGTGGCGGCGGTCGCCTCGGCCGTCGCGTACCGGCCGGCGGCGGCCTGGGCCCCCACCACGGACTCGAGTGCGAAGGCCCGGGCCCGCGACGTCAGCGCGGAGGCGACCCGCTCGGTCTCCTCGACGCGGCCCTGCCGGCCCCACACGTCCGCCACGGTTCGCCAGGCGTCCTCCCGGCCCTCGGGTCGGACCACCGCGGCGATCAGGGTGCGGAGCCGCGCGTCTTGTCCGGTTCGTGCCAGCGCCTCGACACAGGCGCCGGCCGCGCCGCGGCGCTGCGCCTCGTCCGTGAGCGCGCCGACCACCGCTGTCGCCTCGTCCACCAGTCCGGCTCCGGCCAGCGCGCCCGCGAGCGCGGCCGACGCCTCGCCCCGGAGATGAGTGTTGACGATGCCGCGGGCGGTCGCGCTCGTCCGGTCGGCGAGGCGCACGGCCCGCGCGCGGTCTCCGGCGCGGGCCGCCCGCTCCACGAGGTCCGTCAGGAGCGCGGCTCGGGTGCGCGGCTCCGGGGTCGCACCGGCCAGGGCCTCCGCTCGGGCGAAGTCGCCGAGTACCGCCCACGCGCTGGGCAGCGCCGTCGGCAGGGCCGCGTTGCGGGCGGCCAGCAAGCCGTGATGGACCGCCAGCACGCCCAGCGCCGACAGGTCGGGCGGCTGCTGGGCGAGGGCCGCGTCCTGGGCGGTGCCGATCTCGGCCAGCGCCGCCGCGTCCGCTCCGGTGCGGGCGAGCAACCGCGCGTGGCGGGCGCCGTCCGTGGCGCAGGCCGTCAGCTCCCTGGCCATGCCGCTGTCGGCGAGCATGGCGGTGTATCCGCGCAGCAGGTAGTCGGGGGTGTCCTCCGGCCAGCCACGCGCGCGGTACGCATCCGCCCAGGCGCACAACCGCTGCCGGTGGGCGACGAGCTGAGCCCCGAGGAACCGGCGCGCCGCGGCCTGGAGTTCCTCGTGCGCGAGCAGGTACGCGTCCGGAGCGGCACCCTCGGCCGCGTTCACCACGCCGCTTGCGGCAGCCCTGCGCCGGGTGAAGGTGCGGGCCGTCACCGTCCCGAGCAGCTCGTCGACGCGCCACCGGTCGAGGCCCGTCAGCTCCGCGAGATCGGCCGCTCGCAGCCCGCCACCGGACGCGGTGACGAGCCCCAACAGGTCCTGTTCCGCCGGGGAACCGTGCAACAGCCGCTTGAGCTCACGTTCGGCATCCCGGCGTACCACCTGGGCGTGTGGCGACATGCCGAGCTCCCGGACAAGGACCTCCCCGTTCCGTAGCGGATGATCGTCCGGCACGTCGGCCGCCGGCGGTGGATCGGGACGGCTCGCGACCACGACCCGCAGTCCGTGCGGCAGGGTGGCCGGCAGGAGCGCGGCGATGCTGTGGACCTCCGGCCCCGACGCGGCGCCGCGGTCCTCGTCGAGCCCGTCGACGAGAAGGACCAACCTCTCCCCGCGCTCCTCGCACAGCGCCGCGGCGTCCGTGAGCAGGGCGATGAGGTGCGCGCCGCGCGTGGCCTCGGAGAGATGCGCCGGCAGCGGTCGGTCGAGCAGATCGGCCAGCTGCTCCAGTACGACGTCGGTGAAGCCGGTCCGGTCGGCGTGGCCGGCGAAGCGCCCGGTGACGAAGAAGCTCACCACGCGTGTGCCCGCCGGCGGGTGCAGAGCGAACCAGGCCATCAGGGCCGACTTGCCCGCCCACGCGGGCGCCCGCCACCACAGGTAGCCGGGGCTCACGGGATCCGTGCAGAACGCCGTCAGCTCCTCCAACTCCGCCTTTCGGTCGCGGAGTTCGGAGGGTGCGATGGCCCGCACCTGGTGCAGGTACGCGGAGCGGACCGGCGTCCCCACGGTGACGAAGACGTTCGTCTGGACGCCCCCGTCGCCGATCTGCACCCCACGCGCGTGCGAGGCGTCGATACGCGCGCCGGGCGCCGGCCGGCCGAACCGCTGGGGGCCGTCGGCCGCGCCGCCCGGCGGAGGGGCCGCGGCGCCGGTCAAGAGAACGTGTTCGTCTGCGTGTTGTGGTCCCCGACCTGCACACCCTTGGCCTGATCGGCGTGCACCTCGTAGTGCGCCGGTCGTACGTCGGCCCTGTCGGCCCGCTCCAGCAGGAGCCGGGCGGCGGCGATGACGTCCTCGTCCCGGTCCGCGCCCACCTCCACCAGTCGCTCCCGCAACCGCGCTTCCCACAGCCCCGGTTCGATCTCCTCGGCCTCCAGCAGCTCCCCCGTCTCCGCGTCCTCCCGACCGTCCTCCGTCACCCGGCGACGCCGCAGCGCGTCCCGGAGACCTGCGTACGCGTCCCGTACGGCACTGCCGGCCGACTCCGAGACACCCGCGGCGGCACCGGTGGCCAGCGCCGCCAGGATCAGCTCGACACCTGTCATGTCCTTCTCCGTTCCGCGGGGCGGTTCCCTCGGTCGGCCCAACGACCCGACCGGGCGTCGAGGCACGGTACAGCGCGAGCGGCGCCGTGGTCTCCGGCACAGGAGGGGGCTGCTCCCTCCATGGCCTCGAGCGCCCGACACCCGCGCGGGACAAGGCCTCGCGACTGTCGGCATCCGCTGACGAGGGTCGTACGGGCCCCGGGGGCGTGACCGACGTCTCTACCGCGCGGCCGCCCCCGGCTGGCACTGTGGTCGCCATGACCGCCACCACCCACGCCGCCGCCCGCTCCCGTGCCCGCACCGGGGGGCCCAAGGACGACGGTCCGAAGATCCTCGAGCACGTCCTCGGCTGGACCCTCGTCGTCGTCCTCGCCATGTTCGTCACGCAGGCCGGCCTGATGTGAGCCCGAAGTGGCGGCCCGGGTGACCGGACGCCGCCGAACGGGCATACTCCCCGCGCCACGGGCGTCGGGCGACCCCCGCCGTGAACCGCCGGGGGCAGCATCGGCGCAGCAGTGACCACCGGTGGCGCCGCGCGCAGGCACGGCGCCCGACGGGGAGGAGTACGCCGTATGCCCGACCGCGTCCCGCAGGGAGTGGACCGCCGGCTGCCGACCGAGGAGGCCGGTGAGCTGCTCGCCCTGGTCCGGGAGATCGCCGAGCGGGAGATCGCCCCCCGCGCCGCCGAGGAGGAGGCCGCCGGCCGCTTCCCCCGCGAGCTGTTCTCCCTGCTCTCCTCCTCCGGCCTGCTCGGCCTTCCGTACGACTCCGCCTACGGCGGCGGCGACCAGCCCTACGAGGTGTACCTCCAGGTCCTCGAAGAGCTGGCCGCCGCCCGCCTCACCGTCGGGCTCGGGGTCAGCGTGCACTCGCTCTCCTGCCACGCGCTGGCGAACTTCGGTACGGACGAACAGCGGGCCGCCCACCTCCCTGCGATGCTCGGCGGCGGCCTCCTCGGCGCGTACTGCCTCTCCGAACCGGCCTCCGGTTCGGACGCGGCCTCGCTGCGGACGAAGGCGGAGCGGGACGGCGAGGACTGGGTGCTCACCGGCACCAAGGCATGGATCACGCACGGCCCGATCGCCGACTTCCTCACGGTCATGGCCCGCACGGGCGAGGAGGGCGCCAAGGGGATCACCGCCTTCCTCGTCCCGGGGGACGCAGAGGGGCTCGGCGCGGCCCCGCCCGAGCGGAAGATGGGGATGAAGGGCTCGCCCACCGCCCAGCTCCACCTCGACGGGGTGCGCGTCCCCGACGCGCGGCGGATCGGCGAGGAGGGGCAGGGGTTCGCCATCGCGCTCTCCGCCCTGGACTCGGGGCGGCTCGGGATCGCGGCGTGCGCGGTGGGCGTCGCCCAGGCGGCGCTGGACGTCGCCGTGGCGTACGCGCGCGAGCGGCGGCAGTTCGGCCGGCCGATCGCCGACTTCCAGGGGCTCCGCTTCCTGCTCGCCGACATGGCGACCCGGATCGAGGCGGGCCGTGCGCTGTACCTGGAGGCGGCGCGGCAGCGCGACGAGGGGCGTCCCTTCGGGCGCGCGGCGGCCATGGCGAAGCTCTTCTGCTCGGACGCCGCGATGCAGGTCACGACGGACGCGGTGCAGGTGCTCGGCGGCTACGGCTACACGGCGGACTTCCCGGCGGAGCGGTACATGCGCGAGGCGAAGGTGCTGCAGATCGTCGAGGGGACCAATCAGATCCAGCGGATGGTCATCGCACGGCACCTGGTCGGCCCGGAGTCCCGCTGACCAGGGTCCCGCTGACCCCGCTCACGCGCACGGTCCGGTCCGCCCACACCGGGGCGGCGGTCAGCCGGTTCCACTCCTGGTCGGTCCGGCCCGGGAGGGTCCGGCCGTTGCTCGCCCACTGGTGGAGCATCGCCCGGTAGATGGGCGGGTCCGCGAGGTGCGCGGGCGCCGGTGCCGGCACGGGCGGCCGGGGAACCGATTCTTCAAAGCGCGGCTCGGCGAGTCTCCGCCGCCCGGTGCCGATGGGGGCCGTGTACAGCGTGGTCATGCCGTGCCCAACGCGCCCCGCCCGGCGCGGGTCACCGCCGGGCGGATTCGAGGAGGCGTTCGACGGATACCCGGCGGCCGGGCCCGCGCCCGGCTCGCGCCCGGCCGGCGCGGGCCGGGCGCGGTGTGCGTGCGGTGCGGGGCGCGGTGTGCGGCGCGATCGGGTCCCGCACGGCTCTGGCCTCCGACCGGGATTCTGACTTACCGTCAGATCCCGCTGTCGACCAGGAGGTCACACGTGTCAGACGACCGGCCCGTACCGCTCGACGAGTACCCCGTGCACCAGGCGCCGCTCTCGATGAAGCACCACGTCAGCGGCGACCGCAACGCCTACGACCGGTGCATCTTCCACGTCTTCGACCACGAGGGCCGCGCCCTGCTCATCGCCGGACTCGGCGTCTACCCCAACACCGGGGTCGTGGACGCCTACGCGACCCTGCGCACCGGCGACCGCCTGCACGCGGTCCGCGCCTCCGACGCCCTCGGCGACGACCGGATGAGCCTCGCCGTCGGCCCCCTGCGCATCACGGTCGACGAACCCCTGAAGACGCTGAGCCTGCGCTGCGAGCCCGACCCGGACGACCCCGATGCGCTCTCCTTCGACCTCACCTGGACCGGCGACTTCCCGCCGGTCTGGGAGCCGCACCACACCCAGCGCCGCGGCGACCGGCTCACCCTGGAGGGCCGCCGTTTCGTCCAGGCCGGCCACTGCGTCGGCACCGTCCGGGCGGGCGGTGAGGAGTTCGCCGTCACGGCGGGGGAGTGGACCGGCACCCGCGACCGCAGCTGGGGCGTACGGCCCATCCCCGGCGAGGAGCCCGGCCGCGCCGAGGAGTTCCGGCCCGAGGGCTTCCACTGGCTCTGGATACCCATGCGCTTCGACGACCGCTTCCTCATGGTCATCGCGCAGGAGGACGCGGACGGCTACCGCACCCTCAACGAGGCGCTGCTGGTACGGAACGGGCAGCGCGACGCCCAACTCGGCTGGCCCCGCACCGACATCACGTACCGCCCCGGCACCCGTACCCCCGAACGGGCCGTCGTCCATCTCGCCGACCCGTCCGGGAAGCCCCTGGAGGTCGACGTCGAGATCCTCGCCTCCTCCCCGCTCGCCGTCGGCGCGGGGTACCCGCCCGCCACGGACTGGCAGCACGGCACCTGGCAGGGCCGCGGGTGGACCGACCGCCGGGTCTACGACCTCTCCGACCCGGCCGCCCACCCCATGGCCGCCTATGGCGTCACCGACCACGCGGCCCGCTTCACCCTCGAAGGCCGCACCGGCTACGGGATCTTCGAGCACGGCTCCTTCGGCCGCCACGACCCGAGCGGCTTCGCCGACTACACCTCCACGGCCGACTGACCACCGCCGACCGACTCCGGCCGAGCGACCACCGGCGAACCGAGCCGCCCACGACAAGGAGCGTCCATGGCCACCGCCCCCCGCCCGCGCACCAGCACCCGCGACCCCGAGGAGCTGGGCCGCCGGCTCACCGACTGGCTCGAACCCCGCCTCCCGGGCGCCCGCGTCACCGGGCTCGCCGTGCCCGGGTCCAACGGCATGTCCAGCGAGACCCTGCTCTTCGACGTCGAGCACCCCGACGCCCCCGTACGCGGCTGCGCCCTGCGGCTCGCCGCCGACCCCGCCGCGTACACGATCTTCCCGGTCTACGACATGGAACGGCAGCACCGGGTCATGCGCCTGGTCGGGGAGCACACCGACATCCCCGTCCCGCGCGTCCTCTGGCTGGAGAGCGACCCGGGGCCGCTCGGCGCCCCGTTCTTCGTGATGGCCCGCGCCGAGGGGCGCGTACCGCCGGACGTCATGCCCTATACGTACGAGGGGAACTGGCTGCACGCCGCCACCGACGACGAACGCGCCCTCCTGGAGGCCGAGTCCGTCTCCCTGCTCGCCCGGCTGCACGACCAGTTCCCCGCCGATGAGGCGGAGTTCCTGCTGCCCGACGGCGCCGGGAGCCCGCTGCGACGCCATGTCGACGCCCAACGCGCCTACTACGCCTGGGTCGTGAAGGGCCTCGCGCCGTCCCCGCTCATCGAGTCGGCCTTCGACTGGCTGGAGGCGCACTGGCCCGCCGACGAGGGGCCCGCCGTCCTCAACTGGGGCGACGCGCGCATCGGGAACATCGTCTACGACGGTTTCCGGCCCGCCGCCGTCCTCGACTGGGAGATGGCCGGCTGCGCCCCGCGCGAGGTCGACCTCGGCTGGACCGTCTATCTCCACCGCTTCTTCCAGGACCTGACCGTCAGCTTCGGCCAGCCGGGCCTTCCGGGCTTCCTCCGGCGCGACGCGATCGAGCGGCGGTACGCCGCACTCACCGGACACACGCCGCGCGCCATGGAGTTCCACACCCTCTACGCGGCGCTGCGGCACGCGATCGTGATGCTCAGGGTCGCGTACCGCCAGGCGCACTTCGGGGAGGTCCAGGTGCCGGAGAATCCGGACAGCCTGATCCTGCACCACGCCACGCTCGCGGCGATGGTGCGGGGCGACTACTGGTAGGCGTCGTTACGCCGCGCGCCGCATCTGCGGCACCTTGATCGGACGCGAGCCCGGACCGCCGACGTGCGAGAAGGGCTGCGTGCGCCAGTCGAGCCCCTGGGGGAGCGTCAGCAGCAGCGCGGTGTCCTGCTCCTGGACGTCCAGCGTCTCGTCGGCGGGGCGCGCCTCCGCCGCGGCCAGGCCGGTGCCGGAGCAGACCGTCAGCACGAACGGGTTCCAGGGCGTCGGGCACAGCGCGTGCTCCGGCAGCGTGTCCTCGTCCGCGAGCAGCGCGATCGGCTGGACGCAGTCCGGGCAGATCACCCGGTACATCTCGAACGTGTCGTACGCGTCGAGCTCGTCGGTCGTCTCGACCGAATCAACAGGCTCCTGCATGGAGAATCTCCCCCTCGGGTGGGTCGACCGAAGTACGTATGGCCTCGACCACAGCAAGCAATTCCCATACGGCCGGGTGCATAACCGTGAGGTCTCGATCCAGCCGTCGACAAACCTGTGGCGTTCGTCACATGCCGCTCGCAGGTGCCCCGAGGATGCCACCCCCACTGTGCCGAAGGACCCCCGGGGCAATAGGTTGACCGCATGGAGGAGCTGGATCGTCAGATCGTCGAATTGCTCGTCAGGGACGGGCGCATGAGCTACACCGACCTGGGCAAGGCCACGGGCCTGTCCACCTCGGCCGTACATCAGCGCGTCCGCCGACTGGAGCAGCGTGGTGTCATCCGCGGCTACGCCGCCGTCGTCGACCCGGAGGCCGTCGGCCTTCCGCTGACCGCCTTCATCTCCGTCAAACCCTTCGACCCCAGCGCCCCGGACGACACCCCCGACCGGCTCGCCGACATCCCGGAGATCGAGGCCTGCCACAGCGTCGCGGGCGAGGAGAACTACATCCTCAAGGTGCGCGTCGCGACCCCGCTCGAACTGGAGCACCTGCTCACCCGGATCCGCTCCCAGGCGGGTGTCTCCAGCCGTACGACGGTCGTCCTGTCCACCCCGTACGAAGCCAGGCCGCCGCGCGTCTGACCTTCTCCGGCCAGGTGCCCGGCCCCGGCGTACGGCCGGGCACGGCCGCGGCTCTAGCCTGGTCACCATGAGCGAGACCCTCAGCGACACCGAGCACCGCACCGTCCTGCTGCGCGGCGGAGAAGTCCACAGCCCCGCAGACCCCTTCGCCACCGCCATGGTGGTGGAGCGGGGGCACGTCGCCTGGGTGGGGTCGGAGGGGGCCGCCGACGCCTTCGCCTCGGGCGTGGACGAGGTCGTCGACCTCGAAGGCGCGCTCGTCACCCCCGCGTTCGTCGACGCCCATGTGCACACCACGGCCACCGGTCTCGCGCTCACCGGCCTCGACCTGTCCGCCGCCGCCTCGCTCGCCGAGGCCGCCGAGCTGATCCGCTCGTACGCCGGCTCCCGCCCCGCAGACCGGATCCTCATCGGCCACGGCTGGGACGCGGCGCGCTGGCCCGAGCGCCGCGCGCCGCGCCGCGACGAGCTGGACGAACTCACCGGCGGCCGGCCGCTCTACCTCACCCGGATCGACGTCCACTCGGCCGTCGTCACCACCGCCCTGCTCGACCTCGTCCCGGGTGTCCGCGACCGCACGGGCTTCCGCGACGGTGAACCGCTGACCGGCGACGCCCACCACGCCGTCCGCGCCGCCGCCTACGCGGCCCTCTCGCCCGCGCAGCGCACCGAGGCCCAGCGCGCGGCCCGCCTGCACGCCGCCTCGCTCGGCATCGGCACCCTCCACGAGTGCGGCGGCCCCGAGATCTCCTCCGAGGACGACTTCACCGGCCTCCTCGACCTCGCCCGCACCGAGTCAGGACCCCGCGTCGTCGGCTACTGGGCCGACCTCGACGTCGAGCGGGCCCGTGCGCTCGGCGCCGTCGGCGCGGCCGGCGACCTCTTCGCCGACGGCTCGCTCGGCTCCCACACCGCCTGCCTGCACGACGCGTACGCCGACCACGCGGGCCACACCGGCGTCGCCCACCTCGACGCCGCCACCGTCGCGGCCCATGTCGTGGCCGCCACCGAGGCGGGGCTCCAGGCCGGCTTCCACGCCATCGGTGACGCCGCCGTCTCCGCCGTCGTCGACGGCGTCCGGGCCGCCGCCGAGAAGCTCGGACTCGCCCGGATCCGGGCCGCCCGCCACCGTGTCGAGCACGCCGAGATGCTCACCCCCGAGACGATCGCGGCCTTCGCCGAACTCGGCCTGACCGCCTCCGTCCAGCCGGCCTTCGACGCGGCCTGGGGCGGCGAGGACGGCATGTACGCCGAGCGTCTCGGCGCCGAGCGGGCCCGCACCCTCAACCCGTACGCGGCCCTGCTCCGGGCCGGTGTGCCGCTGGCCTTCGGCTCGGACAGCCCGGTCACCCCGCTGGACCCCTGGGGCACCGTCCGCGCCGCCGCCTTCCACCGCACCCCCGAGCACCGGATCTCCGTCCGGGCCGCCTTCACCGCCCACACGCGGGGCGGCTGGCGGGCCGTCGGCCGCGACGACGCCGGCACCCTCGTCCCCGGCGCCCCGGCCGACTACGCGATCTGGCGCGCCGACGAACTCGTGGTGCAGGCGCCGGACGACCGGGTGGCCCGCTGGTCGACCGATCCGCGCTCGGGGACGCCGGGCCTGCCCGATCTGACCCCCGGCGGAGAGCTGCCCGTCTGTCTGCGCACGGTGGTCTTCGGACAAACGGTCTACGTACGGCCGAACGAGTGACGTCGGGACATTTCGTACCGCCGATCGATGATCAACCGGCCGGTCGGCGACCTGCGGATCCTCCCCACTGACCTGGCAATATCGGTCATCTCCGCAGGTCAAGCGAGTGTTGACAGCGTCCGGCGGGGGGCGGGTAGGTTCTCCGCGTCCACCAAGGGACGTCCGACCGGTTTCAAGCCTCAGGTCCAGCACCCGTGCCTCGGGGGCGAGGGAAGGTTTTTTCCGGCGGAGGGTGCGACCCGGGTGGGGCCCGGACGTCCAGTAGACAACGGCTCTCGGTCGACCCGCAGCCAGCGGGTTCCAGGTCGGCCCGAAGGGCGCCGGGCCCCGATCCGCACGCCCCGCGTGCCGCCGTCCGCCGCCCCGCAGGGGTGCCCCCGCCGCGGCCCCGGAGGGGGCACCGACGCGCGACCAGCCCCGCCGCGACCGACCCGCGAGACGGGCTCGCTATGGTGGGGGTTCGCGTATGTATCCGAAGGGGCAGTAGTGAACGACGGTGGCCAGAGGCGTTACGGCCCGCTCGGCAGAGCCTTGGTGATCATTCCGACCTACAACGAGGCGGAGAACATCAAGCCGATCGTCTCGCGCGTACGGGAAGCCGTACCGGAGGCGCACATCCTCGTCGCCGACGACAACAGCCCCGACGGCACGGGCAAGTTCGCCGACGAGATCGCCGCCGAGGACGACCACGTCCACGTGCTGCACCGCAAGGGCAAGGAAGGGCTCGGCGCCGCCTACCTGGCCGGCTTCCGCTGGGGCATCGAGCACGGCTACGGCGTCCTCGTCGAGATGGACGCCGACGGCTCGCACCAGCCCGAGGAGCTGCCCCGGCTGCTGACCGCCCTCAAGGGCGCGGACCTCGTGCTCGGCTCCCGCTGGGTCCCGGGCGGTCGCATCGTCAACTGGCCCAAGTCCCGCGAGTTCATCTCCCGCGGCGGCAGCCTGTACTCCCGCGTCATGCTCGACGTGCCGATCCGCGACGTCACCGGCGGCTACCGGGCCTTCCGCAAGGAGACCCTGGAGGGTCTGGGGCTCGAGGACGTGGCCTCGGCCGGCTACTGCTTCCAGGTCGATCTGGCCCGCCGCGCCGTCGCCGCCGGCTTCCACGTCGTGGAGGTCCCGATCACCTTCGTGGAGCGGGAGATCGGCGACTCCAAGATGAGCCGCAACATCGTCGTCGAGGCGCTGTGGCGGGTCACCGGCTGGGGTCTGACGGCCCGTGCGAACAAGGTCGGCAAGATGCTCGGGCGGAAGTCCGGGAGCTGAACCGGGGCCTCCGGTCCCGCTGATCCCTTCTTTACGACGTTCCGGCGGGGCGCCAGGCACACTGGGGGGCATGACGACCGGCGCACCGCCTCCCCTCGCCCCCAAGCGCTCACGCGCGCGTACGTTCCTCCCGCTGGCTCTGGCCGCCTGGACGGTCCTGGAGATCTGGCTGCTCATCGTGGTGGCGGGCAAGGTCGGCGGGCTGACCGTGTTCGCCCTGCTGGTCGGTGGCGCCGTCCTCGGTGCCGTGGTCATCAAGCGGGCGGGCCGCCGCGCCTTCAAGAACCTCACCGAGACCTTCCAGCAGGCCCAGGCGGCGGCGCAGAACGGAGCCCCGCCGCCGGCCGCCGACCGGACGGGCTCCCGCGACCGCAACGGCTTCCTGATGCTCGGCGGTCTGCTGCTCATGATCCCCGGCCTGATCTCCGACGCGGCCGGTCTGCTGCTGCTCGTCCCGCCCGTCCGATCGGTCCTCGGCCGGTACGCGGACAAGGTCGCCGAGCGCCGGATGGCCGCGGCGCCGCCCGGCAGCCTCCAGGACGCCTTCCAGCAGGCTCGTATCCACCGCCCGGACGGCAAGGTCGTCCAGGGTGAGGTCATCCGCGAGGACGCCCCTCAGGGCCCGGGCCCGCGGCAGCCCCAGGACCCCCGGCCGCCGCTGACGCCGTAGGCGCCAAGGGCGAGCCTCCTGACGAGCAACGCCGAGGGGCCCGGTACACACAAGGTGTACCGGGCCCCTCGGCGTTGCTCGAGCCGTGCCGTCCGTCAGGCGGACTTGCGGCTGTCGCGCGGATGCACGGCGATGTTCATGGCGCCGGAACGAAGGACCGCCAGCCGCTCGGCCAGCACCTCCTCCAGCTCCTCACGGGTGCGCCGCTCCATCAGCATGTCCCAGTGCGTACGCGCCGGCTTGCCCTTCTTCTCCTCGGGGCCGTCCCCGTCCACCAGAAGTGCCTGGCTGCCGCAGACCTTGCACTCCCACTCCGGCGGAATTTCCGCTTCCACAGAGAAGGGCATCTCAAAACGATGGCCCTTCTCGCATGCGTACTCCACGGCCTGGCGCGGGGCCAGATCGATGCCGCGGTCGGTCTCGTAGCTGGTCACCACGAGGCGCGTGCCGCGAAGAGCTCGCTCACTCATGAATCGTGCCTCCCGGGCTTGTCGCCCACAGGACAGGTGTCGCTGTCGTCGTCATCCGGTCAACGTCCGGTCGGCGGTAAAGATTCCCGTTCCGGGTCATGCGTCGCCCGTCGTGCCGCCCCTTGTTCTACCCACCAGTGCCCGGTTTGTCACATCTGGCAGCAGATGTCACCCAGCGTCTTCACCGAAGCAGCACGCAGTAACGGTCCGCCTGGCAGGCCAAAGGCGTACACTACCGGCCTTTCACTTCCGCGTCTAAATCCGCTCCGGAACCGGGTTGCCCGCGGCGGCCACGGCACGCCGTACCGGTACCCGCGCGAGCAGCAGAAAACCGGCCGCGAAGAAGATCACCAGGGAAATGATGGCATCCCGATAGCTGCCGGTCAGCTGATACGCGAGACCGAACACCAGCGGGCCCAGCCAGCTCAGGCCCCGGTCGCTCATCTCGTAGGCCGAGAAGTACTCCGCCTCCTTGCCGCGCGGCACCAGATGTGAGAACAGCGAGCGCGACAGCGCCTGGCTGCCGCCCAGCACCAGACCGATCGCCGCCGCCAGACAGAAGAACGCCACCGGCGCGCCGGCCGGCAGGAAGTATCCGGCGGCCAGGATCAGCGTCCAGATCGCCAGCGACCCCAGGATCGTGCGCTTGGCGCCGTACGTCCGCGCGAGCCGGCCCATGCCGAGGGCGCCGGCCACCGCGAGGACCTGCACCAGGAGCACCGCCGTGATCAGGGTCGTCTGGTCGAGGCCCAGCTCCTTGGAGCCGTAGATCGACGCCTGCGAGATCACCGTCTGCACCCCGTCGTTGTAGACGAGGTAGGCGAGCAGGAAGGAGAGCGTCAGCGGGTGCCGGCGCATGTCCCGCAGCGTCGCCATCAGCTGCCGCCAGCCGCCGCCGACCGCGCCCTCGCCCTGCGGCTGCACCCGCCGGTCGCGCAGCCGCCGCAGCGGTACGAGGGTGAACGCGCCCCACCACAGGCCCGCCGAGGCCAGACAGATCCGCACCGCCTCGCCCTCGGTGAGCCCGAAGGACTCGTGGCCCGAGTACAGGACCAGGTTCAGGACGAGGACCAGGGCGCCCGAGGTGTAGCCGAACGCCCAGCCGCGCGAGGAGACCGCGTCCCGCTCGTCCGGCTCGGCGATCTGCGGCAGATAGGCGTTGTAGAGCACCATCGAGACCGCGAGCGAGGCGTTCGCCACGATGAGCAGGAACGCGCCCAGCAGATACCGGTCGCCGCTCAGGAAGAACATGGCCCCGGTCGCCGCCGCGCCCGTGTAGGCGGCGGCGGCGAGCAGCGGCTTCTTGCGGCCGGTACGGTCCGCCACCGCGCCCACCAGCGGCATCACGAGCACCGCGACGATGATCGAGGCGGAGACGGCGTACGCGAAGAGCGAGCCCGCCCGCACCGGCACGCCCAGGGGATGGACGAAGCCCTCCGCGTCGGCCGCCGCCTCGGCGACCGACGTCAGGTACGGGCCGAGGAAGACCGTGACCACGCTCGTCGAGTAGACCGAGCAGGCGAAGTCGTAGAAGTACCAGCCGCGCTGCTCGCGTCTGCGGTCGGCAGGATCCGCCGGACCGGCGGCGGACCGGTCCGGTTCGGTGGTGTCGGCAGTCAAGACCGCGGCCCCCTCGTTCGTCCCCGTGGCGGGACGCGCGCGCTCAGACCCACACGCCCCGCTCGGTCAGGACTGTGCGCAGCGTCTCCAGATGATCGGTCATGATGCCATCGACTCCGAGATCCAGGAGAGAGTTCATCCGCTCCGGATCGTTGACCGTCCAGACGTGCACCTGGAGCCCCCGGGCGTGGGCCTCGCGGACGAAGCGGCGGTCCACGACCGGGATGCCGCCCTGGCTCTCCGGGACCTGCGCCGCGACCGCGCCCGCCCGGATCGCCGCCGGGATCCCGAGCGAGCGCAGCCGCAGCCCGAGGACGCCCTTGACGCCGTACGAGGTGGCGAGCCGCGGCCCCGCGAGGCGCTGCGCGCGGGCCACCCGGCTCTCGGTGAAGGAGCCGACGCAGACCCGGTCCCAGGCCCCGGTCCTGCGGACCAGGTCGACCAGCGGAGCCAGCGAGGACTCCGCCTTGAGGTCCACGTTCCAGCGGGCCTCCGGGAACTCGTCCAGGAGTTCCTCGAAGAGCGCCAGCGGCTCCTTGCCCGCCACCCGCGCCTCGCGGACGGCGTCCCACGGGAGGTCGCGGATCCGGCCGGTGGTGTCGGTCACGCGGTCGAGCGTGGAGTCGTGGAAGGCGACCAGGGCGCCGTCCGCGGTGGTGTGCACATCGGTCTCGAAGTACCGGTAACCGGCCGCCGCGGCCCGTCGGAAGGCGGCCGCGGTGTTCTCCAGGCCGTCCGCCGCGCCGCCGCGGTGGGCGAAAGGGATGGGGGACGGGTGGTCGAGATAGGGGTGGCGTACGCGAGTCACGGCCGCAGTATCGCCTGTTCCGGTGTCCCGGAGGCGACGACGGCGCTGCTCGCGTTCTGCTCGGGGATGGCGAACCGGCGCAGGAAGAACTGCGCGAGGGGGCCGATGGACAGCGCGTACAGGACCGTGCCGACGCCGACGGAGCCGCCGAGCAGGAAGCCGGTGGCGACCACGGCCACCTCGATAGCGGTACGCACGAGCCGGATCGAGCGGCCGGTGAGCCGGTGGAGGCCGGTCATCAGGCCGTCCCGGGGGCCGGGGCCGAAACGGGCGGCGATGTAGAGGCCGGTCGCCACGCCGTTGAGGACGATGCCGAGGACGAGGAGGGAGATCCGAGCGAGCAGCCCCTGGGCGTCGGGGACCAGGGCGAGGGTGCCGTCGATGGCGAGGCCGATCGCGAAGACGTTGGAGACCGTCCCGAGGCCCGGCTTCTGCCGGATCGGAATCCACAGGAGCAGGACGAGCGCCCCTACGACGATCGAGACCGTTCCCATGGTCAGCCCGGTCCTCTCGGCGAGACCCTGGCTGAGGACGCCCCACGGCTCGAGGCCGAGACCGCCGCGCACCAACAGCGCCGCGCTGCACCCGTA
The DNA here is from genome assembly GCF_043081505.1 of Streptomyces sp. NPDC014870. Taxonomy (NCBI): domain Bacteria; kingdom Bacillati; phylum Actinomycetota; class Actinomycetes; order Kitasatosporales; family Streptomycetaceae; genus Streptomyces; species Streptomyces sp. NPDC014870. The sequence goes on along the minus strand of NZ_JBIBWQ010000007.1, from coordinate 45,836 downwards.
CAGCGCCAGTCCGATGTACAGCTGCGTCAGCCGGCGGGTCAGTCGGCGGCCGGAGAGCCGGCCGCGGAGGCCGGTGGCGATGGACAAGGTGGTGCCCCCTGTGCGGTGGTGGTGGACTGGGTCATGACACTCTGTGGGGAGCGATCGGATGCCAACCATGGCCAATTCGAGGAAGGTGGACTGATTCCATGGCTCAGTGGACCTCGGCCGTCGGGCCGGCTCAGCTCGCCCGGCAGCTCCAGGCGCAGCAGCCCCGCCCCGCCGGGCCGGGCACGCGCAAGCCGCCCGCGTACCGCGCCCTCGCCGACGGCATCCGCCTGCTCGTCCTGGAGGGCCGGGTGCCCGTCGCGGCCCGGCTGCCCGCCGAGCGCGAGCTCGCGGTCGCGCTGACGGTGAGCCGGACGACCGTGGCCGCCGCGTACGAGGCGCTGCGCGCCGAAGGGTTCCTGGAGTCGCGGCGCGGGGCCGGCAGCTGGACCGCCGTACCGGCCGGGAACCCGCTGCCCGCGCGCGGCCTGGAACCGCTGCCGCCGGAGTCGCTCGGCTCGATGATCGACCTCGGGTGCGCGGCGCTTCCCGCCCCCGAGCCGTGGCTGACCCGGAGCGTCCAGGGCGCCCTCGAGGAGCTGCCCCCGTACGCCCACACGCACGGGGACTACCCGGCGGGGCTGCCCGCGCTGCGCCAGATGCTCGCCGACCGCTACACCGAGCGGGGCATCCCGACGATGCCCGAGCAGATCATGGTCACCACCGGCGCCATGGGCGCGATGGACGCGATCTGCCATCTGTTCGCGGGGCGCGGCGAGCGGATCGCCGTCGAGTCGCCCTCGTACGCCAACATCCTCCAGCTCATGCGCGCGGCGGGCGCCCGTCTGGTGTCCGTGGCCATGGCCGAGGGGCTGGCCGGCTGGGACCTGAACCGCTGGCGCCAGGTGCTGCGGGACGCGGCGCCCCGCCTCGCGTACGTCGTCGCCGACTTCCACAACCCGACCGGCGCCCTGGCCGACGAGGACCAGCGACGGCAGCTGGTGGACGCCGCCCGGTCGGCGGGCACGGTGCTCGTCGTCGACGAGACGATGTCCGAGCTGCACCTGGACGAGGGCCTGACGATGCCACCGCCGGTCTGCTCCTTCGACCCGTCCGGCGCCACGGTGCTCACGGTCGGTTCGGCGAGCAAGGCGTTCTGGGCGGGCATGCGGATCGGCTGGGTCAGGGCCGCGCCCGACGTGATCCGCTCGCTGGTGGCCGCGCGGGCCTACGCGGACCTGGGGACCCCGGTCCTGGAACAGCTCGGCGTCAACTGGCTGATGCGGACCGGCGGCTGGGAGCAGGCCGTCTCGATCCGCCGGGCCCAGGCGCGCGAGAACCGCGACGCGCTGGTGGCGGCGGTGCGGGCGGAGCTGCCCGAGTGGGAGTTCCACGTCCCGGCCGGCGGCCTGACTCTCTGGGTCCGCACGGGCGGGCTCTCCGGCTCGCGGATCGCCGAGGTCGGCGAGCGGGTCGGGGTCCGGGTGCCCTCGGGGCCGCGCTTCGGTGTCGACGGCGCGTTCGAGGGGTATGTGCGCCTGCCGTTCACCGTCGGCGGCCCGGTCGCGGAGGAGGCCGCGGCCCGGCTGGCGGCGGCGGCCCGGCTGGTGGAGTCCGGGGCGGGCACGGGCAACGAACAGCCGCGGGCGTTCGTGGCGTAGCGCGCGCAGACGGCGAAGGGCGCCCCCGGCTCGGGGGCGCCCTTCGCCGCGATGCGGGCGGCGGTCAGCCCTCCGCGGGGACCGGGGCGGGGCCGAGGTCCAGGGTGGGGCCGGCGGTCGTGGCCCGGGGCGGGGCCGGGGCCGGATCCGGGGCCGAACCGGGGGCCGGCGGCACCGCCGTCGCCGTCGCGTCCTGCCGCTCCGGCAGCAGGGCGAGCACGGCCTGCCGGTGCGCCTCGCCGGTCGCCTCGTCGTACGGATCCGGCGTCGCCGGCACCTGCAGGCGCAGCACCGGTCCCGTACCGAGCCGGGCGTACCCCCGCCCCGGCGGGACGGACGGGGTCGGTGTCGTGTGCGGCGCGGCGCCGAGGACCGACGCGATCTGGCCGGGTGCGGCGGGGCCGAGGACGACGCGGGCGCGGGTGTGCGTCCGTACCGTCTCGCTCAGCGCGTCCGCGCCGTCGAACTGCTCGGCCACCACCACCGTGACCTGTACGGTCCGACCGTGCCGCAGCGGTACCTGGAGGAGGTCCTGCGGGTCGGGACGCCCGTCGGCCGCGGCCAGGTGGCCGAGGATGCTCGGCCGGTCGAGGAGGATCCACAGCGGGCGCCGGGTGTCGTCGGGCGCGGGACGGCCCGCCTGCCGGGCCCGGTTCGCGGCGATCAGCCGCCGCTCGGTCTCGTGCGCCGCCCACTCCAGGCTCGCGAGCGCGCCCGCGAGACCGCACTCGACGGCCAGGACGCCCGCCCGGCCGGTCAGACAGGCGTACTCGCCGGTGCCGCTGCCCTCGACGATCAGCACATCGCCGTACGGCAGGGTCTGCAGGGCGATCGAGCGCAGCAGGGAGGTCGTGCCGGCGCCGGGCTGGCCCACCGCGAGCAGGTGCGGCTCGGTCGAGCGGGGGCCCGTCCGCCAGAGCACCGGGGGCGCGTCCTCCTCGCCGTCGGCGGTGACGACCGGCACCGTCCGCTGGACGGCGTCGGCGTCCGTGAAGCCGAGGACCGTCTCGCCCGGCACGGTGACGAAGCGCTGGGCGGCGATCGTGGTGGGCAGGGCGGGCAGCACGCTCATCACGAGCTGGTTGCCCTCCTCGTCCCAGTCGAAGAGGTACTCCCGGCCGCGCCCGGACTTGGCGTGCAGCAGCTGCTCGATCCTGGCCCGGGAAGCCGCCTCGCCGTCGGTGAAGTACGCGGGATAGCGGATGCGCAGCCGAGTGAGGCGGCCGTCGTCGTCGAAGGAGAAGTCCCCGAAGGCGCCGCTCCAGTCGCCGCCGTGGGCGAAGAGGGGAGCCGGGTCCTCGGGGACGGAGAGATACGGCACCAGTGCCTCGTAGAGGCCCTGGAGCCGTTCGACCTCGGCGTCGTCGGGCCCGGTCTTCACGACCGGGCGCTCACGACCCGTCCACGCGGCCGCGCCCATCACCGAGACGAGGGCGAGCAGCGGACCGTAGGGGACGAGCGCGACGACGAGGATGCAGGCCGCGACCAGGAGCAGCGTGGGACCGCGCCGCTCCTTGGGGGTCGCGGCCCACCTGGCGCGCGCGGTCGCGGCCAGCTTCCGCAGACCACGCGAGATGGTGATCAGCGGATGGAGCACGTCGGTGGCGCTGTCGGCGGCCGTGCGAGCGATCTCTCGACTGCGAGCGATCCGGTCGCTGCCGCTGGTCAGAATGCGGGGGAGTGGTCGCCGGGCCACGTCGTACTCCTGGAGTTGTGGAAGGGACTGTCGGGCGTCAGAACTTGATCCCGCCCAAGAGGCTGGCGAGGCTCTGGCCGCCTGCGGTGATGCTCGGGGCGATGGCGGTGCCCGCGAGGTAGAAACCGAAGAGGGCGCTGACGAGGGCGTGGGACGCCTTCATGCCGTCCTTCTTGAAGAACAGGAAGCAGATGATGCCGAGCAGGACCACGCCTGAGATGGACAGGATCATTTGGGGTTCTCCTGGTTGAGGGGACAGTCACCATGAGTCCTTCCAGGTTCACAGCAAGTATCTATGCGATTAAAGGTGCATATGGGTGAAAGTCGGGCGATTTCACTTGACTGGCGGACATGGGGGGCTTGCCCGAGTTGCGGGTGGGGTTGCGGGTGGGGTCGAGGGCGGGTCGGGCCGGTCCGGGACAGCTGGGGTTGAGTCGGGTTCAGCTGGGGTTGCATCACGTTTGAGCTGCGGTGATCTTTGCCGTGGACGCCTCGCGTCATGTCGTCCGACGGGCAGTACCCTGTCGATTCACCCGTACGGCTGCGCTTGCCGTGCGCAGGTCAAGATTCACGGTTCTGGGTTCCGAGGAACGAAAGGCGGGTACGTCGGATGAGCGAGACTCCGGACCCCGAGGTCATCGAGCTGGCGAGCAAGGTCTTCGAGCTGGCGCGCACCGGCGACGCCGAGGCGCTGGCCGCCTACGTCGACGCGGGCGTACCGGCGAACCTCACCAACGACCGGGGCGACTCGCTCGTCATGCTCGCCGCCTATCACGGCCACGCCGACGCGGTCGCCGCCCTGCTGGCCCGAGGCGCCGACGCCGACCGCGCGAACGACCGCGGCCAGACCCCGCTCGCGGGCGCGGTCTTCAAGGGCGAGGACGCCGTCGTGCGCGCGCTGCTCGCCGGCGGCGCAAATCCGGAAGCGGGGACTCCGTCTGCCGTGGATACTGCTCGGATGTTTGGGAAGGCGGAACTCCTGGAGCTGTTCGGGAGCCGCTGAGGTTCCGGGCGGTATCCGGATGAACGGGTGCTGAACCCCAGGTGAGAGCGGTGTCGTAAATGTGGTCGCGGTGGCGAAATGGCTGGGTCATCATGACGTCGGGCCCGCAAGGGGCCACCGACGAGAGGCAGAGGAAGATGGTCAACACCAAGCGAAGGACGACGGGCGGCTCGACATGTTGCTGCGCGGCCTAGGCGATCACCAGTGCCCCGTACTTCCGGTCGTGTCGACAGCTTGATGTGAGGCGTCTTCCATGTTCGATCCAGTCATAGCGCCGAGCGGCACCCTGCTCGGCCTGCTGCAGAGGGGCCGCGGCGACGGCACCCTGCACGCCCTCGCCGCCCCCCGTGCCGAGGCCCTCGCGGCCCTCAACCACTGCGTTCTCAGCGACCCCCGCCACGACTGGCAGGTCGAGAACCGGTCCCTCTACTACGCGCGGCTCTACCTCGACCTCGCCGGCGGGCTCGACGCGATCGAGGCCCACCTCTTCGGCGCCGAGGACCAGCTCGACACCGAGGAGAACCGGACCGGGCTCGCGCTCGCCGTCCTCGGCCACCTCGCGTCCTACGGGCGCCAGGACGCCCTGCTGCTGCTCCGGCGGTACGCCGCGACCGGCACGAACTGGGCCTGGGCCCTCGACGAGCTCGCCCTGCGCGACGACGACACCGGGCTGCGCGCCCTCGCGCTCCCCGTCCTGGCCCGCTTCCCGGCCGGCCGCGAAGGCGACGCCGAGCTGGCGAGCGCCGTACGGGACGCCTTCGAGCCCCGCCCGTGGCGGCTGTGGGCCGAGGACCAGCGCGACGCCGTGGGCGCCCGGGTCAGAGCCGCCCAGGAACAGGGCTCCTTCGACCGCTGGCAGCGCCAGATGCGGCCGAGCGGGCCCCGGCCCGGCTGGAGCGTCCAGGCGGTCTTCGACTGGGCCCAGGAGGGCCTGGAGCGCGGCGCCGCACTGCACGGTCCTGCCGCGCGCTGCCTGACCGCCGTCGCCGGACCCGAGGACCGGCCGCGGATCATCGAGGCCGCCCGCAGCGGACCCGACGGGGCGCGCTGCGCCGCCCTGCACTACCTGGCCGAATCATGCGATCCCGCCGTCCTCGACCTGATCGAGGCCGCGGCCGGCGCTGACTCCCGTACCGTCGCCGACGTCGCCGTCGCCGCGTTCGAGCGGATGCGCGGCGAGCCCGCCGTCGACCGCGCCCGGGGCTGGGTCCACCGGCCCGACGCGCTCGGCGCCGCCGCCGGCGCCGTCCTCGCCTGCCGGGGCGGGGCCCAGGACTCCCTGCTCGTCCTCGGCGCGCTCCGCGAGACCGTCCGGGCCGAAGGCCCCGACGCGACCGCCCTCTACGCCCTGGTCGACGGCGCCGGGCGGCTCGGCATCGGCTGCGCCGCGCCCGTGCTGCGCCACGTCTACCGGGAGACCGCCTCCTCGCAGCTCCGCGGCCGGACCGCCCGCGCCCTCGCCGCCACCGACCCGACCTTCCCGACGGGCTTCGCCGTCGAGTGCCTCTGGGACTGCGAGGAGACCACGCGCGAGGTCGCGGCCCTGCACGCGGAGACCGGTGACGTCCGCGTCGCCGAGCGGCTGCGGCGGCTGGCCGCCGACCCGGCCGAGGAGGCCGAGGTACAGACGGCGGTCCGCAACCGCATAGGGCCCGACCTCCAGGTCTGAACCCGCCTGACGCCCGCGGCCCACCCTGCATGGGAGCCCGGCACCCGCCGTCCACCGGCGGGTGCCGAGGCGCGTGGGGGCGTGGCCGGGTCGGGTGCCGGGCCGCGGGCGGGTTGTCGGGGCCGGCCCCGGCGGGGCGCTGATTCCCGGCCTCGGACGAGAGGCTGATTCCCGCCTCGGGCCAGGCGCCGACTTCGCCGTCGGGCGGGGCGTCGGATCGGCTCCGTACCGGCCCCCGGGCCCTGCTCCGGCCCAGGGGCAAACGCTCATGGGACGTTCCCCGGGCGTCCAGATCCCCGTCGGCGGGAACACGCCGGGCGCGACGACAACACCGGTATGCGTGTCGTCATCGTCACCGAATCCTTCCCACCCGATGTCAATGGTGTGGCGCACTGCGCCCAGCAGACCGCGCGCCACCTCGTCCGCCGCGGACATGACCCGCTCGTCGTCGCCCCGGCCGTCGCCGGAGCCACCGACACCCTGGACGCCGACGCCCCGTGCCCCGTCGTCCGCGTGCCGTCCCTGCCCCTCCCCGGCTACCCCCAGGTGCGCGTCGCGCTCCCCAGCCGCCGCCTCGCCACGGCCATCGCCGCGCACCGGGCCGACGTCGTCCACCTCGCCGGCCCCTTCGTGCTCGGGGTACGCGGGATGGCGGCCGCGACCCGCCTCGGCCTGCCCGCCGTGGCCGTCTACCAGACCGACCTCGCCGGATACGCCCGCACCTACATGGGCGCGGGGGAGGGCGCCGCCTGGCGCAGGCTGCGGGCCGTCCACGGCGCCGCGGACCGCACCCTCGCGCCGTCCACCGCCGCCGCGCGCGACCTGGAGACCCACGGCATCGGCCGCGTACGGCTCTGGCGGCGCGGCGTCGACACCGTGCGCTTCCGCCCCGACCTGCGCGACGAGGCCCTGCGCCGCGCACTCGCCCCGAACGGCGAACTCCTCGTCGGCTACATCGGCCGCCTCGCCCCCGAGAAGCACGTCGAACTGCTCTCCGGCGTCTGCGGACTGCCCGGCGTGCGCGTCGTGGTCGTCGGCGACGGGCCCAGCGAACCGGCCCTGCGCGCGGCCCTGCCCGGCGCCCGGTTCCTCGGCCGCCGCACGGGCGACGACCTGGCCAGGATCTTCGCCTCGCTCGACGTCTTCGCCCACACGGGTCCGTACGAGACGTTCTGCCAGACCGTCCAGGAGGCCATGGCCAGCGGCGTCCCGGTCGTCGCCCCCGCCGCCGGCGGCCCCCTCGACCTCGTCGACCACCGAAGAACCGGTCTCCTCGTCCCGCCGGACGACACCGCCGCCCTGCGCGACGCGGTGGCCTCCCTCGCGGCGGCACCGGCCCTGCGCGCCGCCTACGGGCGGGCGGGCCGGACGGCCGTCGAGAGCCGGACCTGGGAGGCCGTCGGCGACGAGCTGATCGGCCACTACCTGGAGGTCCTGCGCGACCGGACGGCGGTGGCGGCATGAGAGGCCCCGCGACAGCCCGCCCGCTGCGCATCGTCCGGCTCGCCAACTTCGTCACCCCCACCTCGGGGGGCCTGCGCACCGCCCTCGAACAGCTCGGTCGCGGCTACCTCGCCGCCGGGCACGAGCCCGTCCTCATCGTCCCCGGCGACGTGGAGAGCGACCGTCTCACCGACCAGGGGCGGATCATCACCCTGCCGGGACCCGTCCTGCCCGGAACCGGTGGCTACCGCGTCCTCGCCGACCGGCGCCGCGTCCGCGGGATCCTGGAGGAACTCGCCCCCGACCGGATCGAGGTCTCCGACCGCACGACCCTGCGCTGGACAGGGGAGTGGGCACGTCGGGCCAGGGTGCCCTCGGTGATGGTCTCCCACGAGACCGCCAACGGTGTCCTGCGGACCTGGGGCGTACCGGCGGCCGCCGCCGCCGGCGCCGCCGACCGGCTCAACCGCCGTACCGCGTGGGCGTACTCACGGATCGTGTGCACGACCGAATGGGCCGAGCGGGAGTTCGTCCGGATCGGCGCCCGCAACGTCCTGCGTGCGCCGCTGGGCGTGGACCTGGAGCGGTGCCGCCCCCAGCGGCACAGTGCCGCGCTGCGCGCCGCGCACGCGGGCGGCGAGGGGGTCCTGCTGCTGATGTGTTCGCGGCTCTCCGTGGAGAAGCGCCCGGGCACCGCCCTCGACGCGCTCGCCCGGCTCCGGGGCCAAGGGGTCGGGGCCACGCTCGCCGTCGCCGGTGAGGGGCCGCTGCGGGGCGCGCTGGAGCGCCGGGCCCGGGAGGAACGGCTCCCGGTCCGCTTCCTGGGGCACGTCGCCGACCGCGAGGCCCTGGCCGACCTGCAGGCCTCCGCCGACCTGTGCCTGGCCCCCGGACCGGCCGAGACCTTCGGCCTCTCGGCCCTGGAGGCCCTCGCCTGCGGCACGCCCGTCGTGGTCAGCGCCTCCTCGGCGCTCCCGGAGGTCATCGGCGACGCCGGCGCCTGCGCGTCGGACGACCCGGCGGACTTCGCCGCCGCGGTGCGCACGCTGCTCGACCGCCCGGAGCCGGTCCGCCGCGCGGCGGCACGCGCGCGTGCCGAACTCTTCGGCTGGGACCGTTCGATCGCCGCGTTCCTCGACGCGCACGAGGCGGCCCCCGCCACGATCCTCGTTCCGCAGCAGGGGGTGCGGACATGACCACGACGGTCCCCGCCCCGGAGGAAGCTGCCGAGGAAGCCCGGGAGGAAGCCGTGCCGCCGGGCGCGACCCTGGCATCGGATCCAATATCCAATACCCCGGCCCCACTGCCCTGGATATCGGATCCAATCCCTGCCCGAAGTGCCGCCGTCCCCGCCCCGCGCCGCGCGACCGGATCCGATCCGGCGGCGCCCCCGCCGCTGCGGTTCGCCGTCCTCGGCGACTCCCTCAGCGAGGGCGTCGGCGACCGGGTCGACGGCGCCTGGCGCGGCTGGGCGGCCCTGCTCGCCGAGGGCCTCGCGGGGCCGGGACAGCGCCTGGAGTTCCGCAATCTCGCCGTCAGCGGAGCCCAGAGCCGGGAGGTCGCGGAGTACCAGGCGCCCGCGGCGGTGGCGTTCCGGCCCGACCTCGCCTCCGTGGTCGTCGGCGTCAACGACACCCTCCGCCACACCTTCGACATCGAACAGCTGGCCCGCCGCCTCGACCGTGTCTGCGCGGACCTCACCGCGAGCGGAGCCGTCCTCCTCACCGCCTGCCTGCCCGACCCGGGCCGGATGCTCGCCCTCCCCGCCCCGCTCGCCCGCCCGCTCGCCCGGCGCCAGCGGGCGGTGAACACCCTCGTCCACGCGCTCTCCAGCCGCTACGACGCCGTCCACCTCCACCTCGCCGACAGCACGTGGACCGACGACAGGACCCTGTGGAGCGCGGACCGGCTGCACCCCGGCGAGCGTGGCCACCGGGCGATCGCCGCGCGCTTCCACGACCTGCTGAGCGCCAGGGACCTCGCCCATGGCGCCCCGCCCTCGCCCGAGCCCCGGCAGCCGCCGCCCACCCGTACGGAAGCGGTGCTCTGGCTCGCCACCGCGGGCACCGGCTGGGTCCTGCGGCGCTGCACCGACCTGCTGCCCCAGCTCCTGCACCTGGCGGGCGCCGAACTGGGCCACCGGGCACGCGGCACCGACGACCGGCTCGACCGGAAGGCCGAACACGCCCTGAAGGCCGCGCTCGCGGCCGTGTCCCTGGAGGCCCCGGTGGCCACAATGGGGGAATGACCGGGCGCTGGGAGTTCTGGATCGACCGAGGCGGCACGTTCACCGACATCGTGGGCCGGCGGCCCGACGGGCGGCTCGTCACCCGCAAGCTGCTCTCCCACGACCCCGCCCGTCCGCACGACGCGGCCGTCGCGGGCATCCGCCTCCTCCTCGGGCTCGGCCCCGACGAGCCGGTCCCCGCCGACCGGGTCTCCGTGGTCAAGATGGGCACCACCGTCGCCACCAACGCCCTGCTGGAGCGGCGCGGGGAACCGACGGTCCTCCTCGTCACCGAGGGCTTCCGTGACGCCCTGCGCATCGCGTACCAGAACCGGCCCCGGCTCTTCGACCGGCACATCGTGCTCCCCGAGGCCGTGTACGAACGCGTCGTGGAGGTCCCCGAACGGGTCGACTCCCAGGGCCGGACGGTCCGTTCCCTCGACGAGGACGCCGTCGCCGCGGAGCTGCGGGCCGCCCACCGCGACGGCTACCGCTCCGCCGCCGTGGTCCTGCTGCACGGCTACCGCAGCCCCGCCCACGAGCGCCGGATCGCCGACCTCGCCCGCGCGCACGGATTCACCCAGGTCAGCTGCTCCCACGAGGTCAGTCCACTGATCAAACTCGTCCCGCGCGGCGACACCACCGTCGTCGACGCCTACCTCTCGCCGATCCTGCGCCGGTACGTCGACGAGGTGGCCCGCGAACTCGCCGGGATCCGGCTCATGTTCATGCAGTCCAACGGAGGCCTGCGCGAGGCGGCCCACTTCCGGGGCAAGGACGCCGTCCTGTCCGGACCGGCCGGCGGTGTCGTCGGCATGGCCCGGACGTCCGAGCAGGCCGGTTTCGGCCGGGTCATCGGCTTCGACATGGGCGGCACCTCCACCGATGTGTCTCACTACGCGGGCGAGTTCGAGCGTGAACTCGGTACACAGGTCGCGGGCGTCCGCATGCGTGCCCCCATGATGAACATCCACACCGTCGCGGCGGGCGGCGGCTCCGTCCTCCACTACGACGGCAGCCGCTACCGCGTCGGCCCCGACTCCGCGGGCGCCGTCCCCGGCCCCGCCTGCTACCGCGGGGGCGGGCCGCTGACGGTCACCGACGCCAACGTGATGCTCGGCCGTGTCCAGCCCGCCCACTTCCCCGCCGTGTTCGGCCCAGAGGGCGACCAGCCGCTCGACGACACCGTCGTACGGGAGGGGTTCACCGCCCTCGCCCGGGAGATCGGAGACGGCCGCACGCCCGAGGAGGTCGCCGCCGGCTTCCTGGAGATCGCCGTCCTCAACATGGCCAACGCCGTCAAGAAGATCTCCGTCCAGCGCGGCCACGACATCACCCGCTACGCCCTCACCAGCTTCGGCGGCGCCGGCGGCCAGCACGCCTGCGCGGTCGCCGACGCCCTGGGCGTCGACACCGTCCTCGTACCGCCGCTGGCCGGTGTCCTCTCGGCGTACGGCATCGGCCTCGCCGACGCCACCGCGATGCGGGAACGTTCGGTCGAGGCCGAACTCGACGCGGAAGGCACGCACGCGCGCGTGGCGGAGCTCTGTGCCGAACTCGCCGAGCGCACCAGGGAGGACCTGCGCGCCGACGGGCTGCCCGACTCCGCGATCACCACCCACGCGCGCGTGCTCCTGCGCTACGCGGGCACGGACGCGAGCCTCCAGGTCGACCTCGCCCCGGCCGAGCGGATGCGCGCGGCCTTCGAGGGAATCCACCGCGCGCGGTACGCCTTCACCATGGAGCGGCCGCTCGTCGTGGAGGCCGTGTCCGTCGAGGCCGTGGGCCTCGCCGGACCCCACGGTCCCGTGGTCGTCGACGCGGGCGCCGGGAAGGGAGCCCCCGAACCCCGCGCCACCGTACGGACGCACCATGGCCGCACGGCCCTCGACACCCCGCTGTACCGCCGGGAGGACCTCCGCCCCGGAGACACCGTCACGGGCCCCGCGATCCTCGCCGAGGCGGACGCGACCACCGTCGTCGACCCCGGCTGGCGCGCCGCCGTCGGCGACGGCGGGCACCTCGTCCTCACCCGCGCCACACCCCGCCCCGCGCGCGTGGCGGTCGGCACGGACGTCGACCCGGTCCTCCTGGAGGTCTTCAACAACCTCTTCATGGCGATCGCCGAGCAGATGGGTGTACGCCTGGAGAACACGGCCCACTCCGTCAACATCAAGGAGCGGCTCGACTTCTCCTGCGCCCTGTTCGACCCCGAGGGCAACCTGATCGCCAACGCGCCCCACATCCCCGTCCACCTCGGCTCCATGGGCGAGTCCATCAAGGAGGTGCTGCGGCGCGGCGGCGACGAGCTGCGCCCGGGTGACGTATACGCCATCAACGACCCGTACCACGGCGGCACCCACGTGCCGGACGTGACCGTGGTGACGCCGGTCTTCGACGAGGCGGGCCGCGAACTGCTCTTCCTCGTCGCCTCGCGCGGGCACCACGCCGAGATCGGCGGCATCACCCCCGGCTCCATGCCCGCCTTCAGCCGGACCGTCCACGAGGAGGGCGTCCTCTTCGACAACTGGCTGCTCGTACGGGACGGCCGGCTGCGCGAGGACGAGACGAGGGCGCTGCTCACCGGCGCCCCGTACCCGTCCCGAGACCCGGACACCAACCTCGCCGACCTGCGCGCCCAGGTCGCCGCCAACGAGAAGGGGATCGAGGAACTGCGCGCCATGGTCGACCAGTTCGGCCTCGCCGTCGTCCACGCCTACATGCGGCACGTCCGCGCCAACGCCGAGGAGTCCGTACGCCGGATCGTGGCGGGTCTCCGGGACGGCTCCTGCCGCTACGAGACGGACGGCGGCGCCGTCGTCCGGGTGGCGGTCCGCGTCGACCGTGAACGGCGCTCCGCCGTCCTGGACTTCACGGGCACCTCGCCGCAGCTGCCCGGCAACGCCAACGCGCCCACCTCCGTGGTCATGGCCGCCGTGCTGTACGTCTTCCGGACCCTCGTCGACGACGACATCCCCCTCAACAGCGGCTGCCTGGAGCCCCTGGACGTCCGCGTGCCGCCCGGCTCGATGCTCGCGCCGCGCTACCCGGCGGCGACGGTCGCGGGGAACGTGGAGACCTCCCAGGCGGTCACCGGCGCCCTCTACGCGGCCCTGGGGGTCCAGGCCGAGGGCTCGGGCACGATGAACAACCTGACCTTCGGCAACGCGCGCGTGCAGTACTACGAGACCGTCGCGAGCGGTTCCGGAGCGGGCGAGGGCTTCGACGGCGCCGACGCCGTCCAGACCCACATGACCAACTCCCGGCTCACCGACCCGGAGATCCTGGAGTGGCGCCACCCGGTCCGGGTGGACTCCTTCGCCGTACGGAGGGACAGCGGCGGGACCGGCCGCTGGCACGGCGGCGACGGCGTCGAACGCCGGATCCGCTTCCTGGAACCGATGACCGTCACCCTGCTGACCGGCCACCGCCGGGTCCCGCCGTACGGAATGGCGGGCGGCGGGCCGGGACGGCTCGGGGAGAACCTGGTCGAACGCGCCGACGGCACGGTCGACCACCTCGGCGGGGTCGACACGACCGAGGTCGCCCGTGACGACGTCCTCGTCCTACGTACCCCGGGCGGCGGGGGCTACGGCACGCCGTGAGACCGTACCCAGCCCCCAAGCCGTACGGTTCGCCTCAGCGCACGGGCACGAACCGCACCACCGTCCCCGGCACCGCCTGCGCCGCCGCGGCCAGGTCGGCCTCCCGCACCACCGCGACGACCGGATAGCCGCCGGTCGTCGGGTGGTCGGCGAGGAAGATCACCGGCCGGCCGTCCGGCGGCACCTGGACCGCGCCCAGGACCATGCCCTCGCTGGGGAGTTCGGCCGTCACCGCCCGCTCCAGTCGCGGTCCCTCGGTCCGCAGGCCGATGCGGTTCGTGGCGGGGGAGACCCGGTACGCGCGCGTGACCAGGGTGCGCAGGGCCGCCGGGGTGAACCAGTCGTCACGCGGGCCCAGCCGGACCCGGAGGACGAGTTCGTCCGCCGCGCCCGGCCAGGGGGGAGCGTCGACCCACCCCCGTGGGGCCGACTCCGCTCCCAGCGGCAGCACGGCCCCGTCCGCCAGCGGCGCCGGGCCGAGCCCGGACAGCAGGTCGGTCGAGCGGCTGCCGAGGACGGGTTCGACGGCGAGCCCGCCCCCGAACCCCACGTACGCGCGCAGGCCACGAGTGGCCCGCCCCACATCGAGGAGCGCCCCCGCAGGTACCCGTACCGCCGTCCCCCAGGCGGCCGGCCGGCCGTCGACCGTGACCGGGCACGGCGCGCCGCCCACGGCGACCGTCACCGGACCACGGGGCCGTACCGCGCACCCGTCGACCGTGGTCTCCAGGACGGCCGCGTCCTCGGGGTTGCCCACGAGCCGGTTCACCAGGCGGGCAGCGCCCGGATCCAGCGCCCCGGAGCGGGGCACGCCCAGATGCGCGTACCCGGTCCGCCCCAGGTCCTGCACGGTGGTCAGCGCACCCGCCCGGACCACCGCCAACGCACGATCGGTCACCGGCTCTCCACGACGAAGCGCACCCGGGCACCGGGCGTGAGCAGCGCCGCGGGCTCACGGCCCGCGTCCCACAGCACCGCGTCCGTGGAGCCGATCAACTGCCAGCCGCCGGGCGAGGAGCGCGGATAGACCCCGGTGTACGGCCCCGCGAGCGCGACCGACCCGGCGGGGACGGCCGTCCTCGGCGTCGCCCGCCGCGGTACCTGGTACTGCTCGCCGAGCCCGGTCAGATACCCGAAGCCCGGCGCGAACCCGCAGAACGCGACCCGGAACTCGGTGGCCGAGTGGATCCGGACCGCCGTCTCCACGGACACCCCCCAGAGCGAGGCGACCTCGGCCAGATCGGGCCCGTCGTAGCGGACCGGTACCTCGACGGCCCGCTCCACGCGCGCGTGGAGCGGCGGAACCGACCACTCCCGAAGCTGCCCGGCCAGCACGTCCGGCGCGTCGACCCCGTCGAGCAGCACCGTCCGCGCCGCCGGCACGATCTCCCGTACGGACGGCAGCACACCGCCCGCCCGCCGCCGCAGCAGCTCGGCGTGGAACGCCTCCGTCTCCGTCCCGCTCCCCAACTCGACGAGCAGCGCCCGCTCGCCGACCCGGTACACCCGTCGCGCCTTCATACGAACGCCTCCACCCTGACTCCGGTCGCCTCCAGTTCGGCGCGCACCCGCCGGGCCAGGCCGACCGCGCCCGGGGTGTCGCCGTGCAGACAGAGCGAACGCGCCCGTACGGCGACGGACCGGCCGCAGTGCGCGGTGACCACCCCGAACCTGGCCATGGACACCGACCGTTCCACGACCTCGGCCGGATCGGTGACGACGGCCCCCTCCTGCCCCCGTGGCAGCAGGGAACCGTCGGCCGTGTACGCCCGGTCGCCGAAGGCCTCGGTCACCACCGGCAGCCCCGCCTTCCCGGCCGCCTCGTGCAGCCGCGAACCGGGCAGCCCGAGCACGGGCAGCCCGCCGCCCGCGAGCAGCACACCGGCCACGACGGCCGCCGCCTGCGCCTCGTCCCGGACCACCCTGTTGTACAGCGCGCCGTGCGGCTTGACGTACGCCACCCGCGCACCGGCCGCCCGGGCGAACACGTCGAGCGCGCCGATCTGGTACGCCACCTCGGCGGCCAGCTCGTCCGCCGGGACGTCCATCGAGCGCCGGCCGAACCCGGCCAGGTCCCGGTAGGAGACCTGGGCCCCGATCGTCACGCCTCTCTGCGCCGCCAGATCGCAGACGCGGCGCATGGTGACCGCGTCCCCGGCGTGGAAGCCGCAGGCCACGTTGGCGCTGGTGACGACGGAGAGCAGCTCCTCGTCGTCGGTGAGCGTCCAGCGGCCGAAGCCCTCGCCGAGGTCGGCGTTGAGATCGATCGAGGCCGAGGTCATGGTGGTTCCTTCCGTCACGTGCGGCGGCGCGGGCGGCTCAGGCCGCGACGCGGTGTTCGGCGTCTCGCCCATGGGTGACAACCGCCGCGGGGGTCATACCAGTTCTTTTCCGCGGGTCTCCGGCAGGCCGAGCAGGGCCAGGACCGCGAGCCCGTAGCCGATCGCCCCGAACACCAGCGCGCCGCCGACGCCCCAGCTCTCGGCGAGGAAGCCCACCAGCGTCGGGAAGACGGCGCCGACCGCGCGCCCGGTGTTGTACGTGAAGCCCTGCCCCGTGCCCCGTACCGCCGTCGGGTACAGCTCGGCGAGGAAGGAACCGAACCCGCTGAAGATGGCCGACATGCAGAAGCCGAGCGGGAACCCGAGGACGAGGAGCAGCGTGTTCGCCCCGGACGGGATGTTCGTGTAGGCGAGGACGGACAGCGCCGACAGGGCGGCGAAGAGCGCGATGTTCTTCTTCCGGCCGAGCCGGTCGGTGAGGTACCCGCCGGTCAGATACCCGATGAAGGCCCCGGAGATCAGGAACGCCAGATAGCCGCCGGTGCCGACGACCGTCAGCCCCCGTTCGGTCTTCAGGAAGGTCGGCACCCAGGTGGCGAGCGTGTAGTAGCCGCCCTGCACGCCGGTCGAGAGCAGTACGGCGAAGAGCGTGGTGCGCAGCAGGGACGGCTTGAAGATGGCCGTGAACGAGCCGCGTTCGGCCGAGTCGCGCCGGATCTCGGCGGCCTGCGGGGCGTCCTCGACGTTCCGCCGGACGTAGACCACGAGCAGCGCGGGCAGGGCGCCCGTCCAGAACATGACCCGCCAGGCGAGATCGGCCTCGACGAACGCGAAGACCAGGGTGTACACGATCACCGCGAGCGCCCAGCCGGCCGCCCACGCGCTCTGGATGGCGCCGAGCGTACGGCCCCGGTGCTTGGCGGAGGCGTACTCGGCGACCAGGATCGCGCCGACCGCCCACTCGCCGCCGAAGCCGAGGCCCTGGAGGGCGCGGAAGACCATCAGGGTCTCGTAGTTGGGCGCGAAGCCGCACAGGACGGTGAAGAGCGCGTAGGTGATGACCGTGATCATCAGCGCCTTCACCCGGCCGATGCGGTCGGCCAGGATGCCGGCCAGCGCGCCGCCGACCGCCGAGACGACCAGGGTGACCGTGGTGAGCAGACCGGTCTGTCCCTTGTCGAGGCTGAAGTAGGCGGCGATCGCCACCATCGAGAGCGGCAGGGTGAAGAAGTCGTAGGAATCCAGGGCGTATCCGCCGAACGCGCCGCCGAAGGCGCGGCGCCCGCGCGGCCCGAGGGCGCGCAGCCAGGCGAACGCGCCCGTGTCGTCGGGCCGTTCGCCCTGGGTCTGCTGCTGGGTCTGTGTCGTGCTCATCTGCACCTCGCAGAGGGGGAGGAGCGTGCCTGAGAGACGTACTGAAGGACCGTGCGGTGTTGTCAAGGTAGGGGATCGTTGAACGATCCGACAAGAGGCATGTCGTCACGTTCTTGTTTCCGGGCGGCGGCTGCGATTGACTCGGCCGCGAACGACGAGAGGAACGAGGCGCGGTGGGCGGAATCGGCGGAAGCGGCGGAACGGGTGGAATCGGGCAGTCCGGTGAACTCGGCGAACTCGCCGACGACCGGGCGCTGCTCGGGCGGACCAGCACGGCGGAGCGCGTGGCGGACATCCTGCGCACCCGGATCGCCGAGGGCTTCTTCCCGCCCGGCACCCGGCTCTCCGAGGACAGCATCGGCGGCGCGCTCGGGGTCTCCCGCAACACCCTGCGCGAGGCGTTCCGGCTGCTCACCCACGAACGGCTGCTCGTCCACGAACTCAACCGGGGGGTCTTCGTCCGGGTGCTCGCCGTCGAGGACGTCGCCGACATCTACCGCACCCGCCGGCTCGTCGAATGCGCGGTCGTGCACGCGCTGGGGGAGCCGCCGTTCGCGGTGGACGGACTCCTCGCCGCCGTCGAGGAGGGCAGGGCGGCCGCCGGCGCGGAGGACTGGAGGGGTGTCTCCACCGCCAACATCCACTTCCACCGCGAACTGGTCGCCCTCGCGGGCAGCGCGCGCACGGACGAGCTGATGCGGGGCGTCCTCGCCGAACTCCGGCTCGCCTTCCACATCGTCGACGACCCGCGCGGACTGCACGAGCCTTATCTCGTACGAAACCAGGAGATTCTGGACGCTCTGCTCGCCGGGGAACGCGAGACGGCGGAACAGCTTCTGGCCGGCTACCTCGACGACTCCCGCACCCGGGTCGCCGCGGCGTACGCCAAGGCGGTCGACGAACCGGACCGGGCGGAGGCGTAGCGGCGGCCCGCGGCCCCCGGAGGGACGGAGGGCGGCCCCCCCGGAGGGACGGGGGCGGCGGAGGCCCCGGCGCGGCCGGGTCGTATCTGCGCCGTTTCGACCGTTGTCAGTTCGAGGACCTAATCTGTGCACCGTGACTTCGCCTGCCTCGACGGACCTCGTTCCGCCCCAGCTCAGCGCGGGGCCGCGGCCCGCGCCGGGTCCGGCCGCCGACGAAGGGCTCGCGCGGCGGCTCCGCGCGCTCGCGTGCACCGCCCCGCTGCACGACCTGGACACGCGCAAGGCGAACCTGGCGGGTGAGTACTCGGTCTACGCGATGGCCGAGGTCGCCCTCTCCGCCATCGACCTCGTCACACTCAACATGGACTTCGACACGGGCGCCGACCACGAGCAGATCGTCTCGCGCCTGCTGCCCCGCGTCGCCGCCCAGGCCCCCGAGCGCCCCGCCGCGGAGCACGAGCGGGTCGCCCGCTGGGTCCTGGAGAACCTGATCAACGTCGGCAGCGTGGACCGCGGCTTCCGCGCCGTCTACGGCACCTTCGGCGCGGACGGCGTCTACACCCGTCGCGACTACGACTTCAAACTGATCGAAGAGGTCCCGGGCTACGGCGGCGGGGTCTACCTCCGGACGACCGACGAAGCGGTCAACGTCCTGGTCGGAGCCCTGGACACCGATGTCACCAGCGCCCAGATCGCCGCCGAGGTGAAGCTGGAGGTGCTGATCAGCAGGGGCCGGCTCGCCGACGCCCAGCTCGCCGCCGAGCAGGCGCGGTACCGCACCGTGCAGTACGCCGAGACCCTCCGCAGGACCCTGGAGGCGACCCGTCGGAACGTGCGCGCGGTGGACTGGCTCGAGACCGTCCCCGACATGATCGCCGAGGCCCTCGACCACGTCGCCGACCGCTACCGCCACGAGAACGCGATCCTCACGAACATCCGCAAGGCCCGCGACGAGGCCGAGGAGCCCGAGCACAAGCGCCGCGCCGCCGAACTCGTCGACATCGTCAAGGACTGCATCCGCCGTCACACCCAGCTCCAGTCCCGCCTCCTGGAGGCGGGCCCGCTCTTCCGCGCGGAGCAGGACCGGCAGGCCTTCGCCGCGCCGACCTCGTACACCGGGATAGACCTCTACGGTCAGCTCGTCGCGCCGATCCTGCCGCTCCCCGTCGAGCGGGCGACCCGGGTCACCGACGCGTTCTTCGCCCGCGGCACCGGCCTGCGCACCCCCGCCTCCGTGCGCGTCGGCGACCTCGTCGAGATGCTCCTCACCCCGCCCGTCGAGCGCGAGCACCTGGGCGCGGAGATGCCCGAACCCGACCTGATCGCGACGCCCGACGACAGCCGCTTCAGCGACGAGCAGCTGGCGCGCGCGAAGGAGCTGCTCGACCTGGAGCACGACGCCCCGCGCCGCCTCTCCGGCCTGCTCGCCGAGGCCCGTCTGCGCGACCCCGGCGACACCGATCTCCCGTACCTGGTCGCCCTGCTCGCCGTCCACGCCGCGAGCCCGCCGGTCGGCACCGCGTACCGCCAGGGCGAGGAGCGCCTGCTCTTCGCGGTGGACGACGGCACGCAGCTGGACGACCCGGAGTTCGGCGGTGCCGACCTGATAGTCGGTACGGCACTCCTGGACGCGCTCGGCATGGCCGCGGACCGCACGGAGGCCTCATGACCACCGAGCAGAAGGCCCCCGCGACGGTCCCCGAGGCACGGGAGGCTTCCGAGACTCCCGCCACTCCGGAGGCTCACGCCGCTCCGCAGACCCCCGCGACTCCCGTGCCGGGCACGCACGTACCCGCCCAGCCCCCGGCCCCCATGGTCCTGGGGGTCGTGCCCGTACCTCCGCCCGCGACGCCCGTCCGCCGGAGTCCCGCGCCGTTCGTGCGGGCCATGCGGCTCGCCGTCACCCGCCCGGTCGGGGCGGACCCGGCCCCGCCCAGGCGGCCCGCCGTGCGCGTGATCCCGGTCCGCCTCCCGCTGCCCCGCCCCGAAGCGCCCGAGCCGACCGCGGCGACGGAACCGTCCGATGCCCCCGAGCCGACCGCAGCAACGGAACAGACCGCGGCGCCCGAGCCGACCGGACCGCCCGCACCACCGACGACCCGCACCATCCGTACCGAGGAGCCCCAGCCGTGAGCGAACACCACGCCGAGCACGCCGACGCGTGGAGCGAGCCGGAGCCCCCGCACACCCCCGCCGCCACACCGGGCACACCAGCAACACCGGTCACGTCAGCCGCACCGCACCACGGCACCCAGGCCGCGGCGCACGCGGTCACCCCCGCCGACGCGGCCGACGCCGCACGGCTCGTCTCCTTCGGGCTCCAGCCCAAGCTGCTGCCCGCCCGCGACACCGAGTACACCGAGCTGCTCCGGCGCTACCGCGAGGACCCCGCCTTCGCGCGTCTCGCCGACGCCGTCGCCACCGGCCTCGGTCTCGTCGTCCTCGAGGTCTCCCCGCGCGCGGGAATGGCCGTCACCGCGGGCGAGGACTCCGTCTTCGCCGTCCGCATGGGCGACTACGCCCGCCGCGCCAACACCGACTCGGCCGACCGCTTCCTGCACGGACTCGCCCACCTCGCCGTCGCCGCCATGGCCTTCCCCCGCCCCGAGGACCTCGCCGACGACGGCTACATCGGCCGGCTCACCGTCAACGGAGTCGACGCCTTCGTACGCCAGGCCTGCCGCCGGCTCGAAGAGCGCGCCGAGGAGCTGGGCGAGAACACCGACCCCGCGTCCGACGCCCCCGGCCTGGAGGCCGCCTGGCGGATCTACGCCCGCCGCAGCTCCACCGGCGCCACCAAGGACGCCCGCCGCCTGGCCGGCTCCACCACCGGCATCGTCGGCAAGGCCGTCGCCTTCCTCACCGACTCCGGCTTCCTCCAGCGCACCGGCGACGACTCCGGCGGCGCCTACCGCACGACCGCCCGCTACCAGCTCCAGGTCCGCGACATGGCCGGCAGCGCCGCCATGGCCGAGCTGCTCGACCTCGGCGTGGTCCCCGTCAGCGACGGCAGTGCGACGCTCCTGCCGCCGCCACAGGGCGACGACCTGGACCTCGCCGCCGACGCCGGCCTGCCCTTCCACGCCTGACCGCCAGACTGCAGAACCAGACTTCAGAAGCTTCAGAAGACGACTGAGAGCCCCGCCGCCATGTACGAGTTGTCCCGGGTCCGCCTCTACTCCATCGGTCCCGCCGGTGCGCGTTACGCCGACACCGTCCTGGACCTGCGCGGAGTCGGCGCGCCCGTGCCCAACCCCGCCCCCACTCAGGCGGAGTTCTTCGAGGAGGAGCCGGTCGGCCCGCCGCGCCGGCCCGCCCCGGCGGGCGTGCTCTTCCTGGAGAACGGCGGAGGCAAGTCCGTCCTCCTCAAGCTGATCTTCTCGGTCATGCTCCCCGGCCACCGCAACACCCTCGGCGGCGCCAGCTCCGGTGTGCTGCGCAAGTTCCTGCTCGCCGACGACTGCGGCCATGTCGCCCTGGAGTGGCAGCACACCCTCACCGGCGAGCTGGTCGTCGTCGGCAAGGCCAGCGAGTGGCGCGGGCGCCAGGTCTCCAACGACCCCCGCAAGTTCGCCGAGGCCTGGTACTCCTTCCGCCCCGGCCCCGGCCTCAGCCTGGACAACCTGCCGGTCGCGGAGGCCACCTCCGTACGCCCGCCCGTCGAGGGCGCGTCCGGCGCGCAGGGCCGCCGCCGCACCATGAAGGGCTTCCGGGACGCCCTCACCGAGGCGGGCAAGGCGTACCCGCATCTGGAGGTGTACTGGGAGGAGATTCACGACCGCTGGAACGAGCACCTCGGCGAGCTGGGCCTCGATCCCGAACTCTTCCGCTACCAGCGGGAGATGAACGCCGACGAGGGCGAGGCCGCCGGCCTCTTCGCGGTCAAGAAGGACTCCGACTTCACCGACCTGCTCCTGCGGGCCGTCACCGACACCCGGGACACCGACGGCCTCGCCGACCTGGTCAGCGGCTTCGGCAACAAGCTCGGGCGGCGCGCCGAACTCACCGCCGAACGCGACTTCACCGCCGGCTCCGTCGACCTCCTCGGCCGGATCGTCGAAGCCGCCGAGACCCGGGCACGCGCGCGTGACGTCCACGCCGGGGCCGAGCGCCGCACGCGTACGCTCGCCCGCCGGCTCTCCGCCCGCGCCACCGAGGAACGTGCCCGTACGGCTGAGCTCGCCCAGCAGGTCACCTCCGCCGCGCACGCCGTCTCCGAGGCAGAGGCGGCCCGCGGCCGCAGCTCCCTCATCGCGGCCGAACTCGCCTTCCGGCACGCCTCCCTGGCCCTCACGGTCGCCGAGAAGGGCGCCGCCTCCCAGCGGCGCGAGCTCATCGAGGCCCGCACGCTGCACTCCGCCTGGCAGGCCGCCGAGGCCGTGCTCCGCCACCGGGCCGCCGGCGACCGCTCCGCGCGCGTGGCCGCGGCCATCCGCGAGGCCGAGCGGGACGCCGCCCCCGCGCTCGCCGCCCGCGCCAAGGCCGCCGCCGACCTCGTCCGCGCCCTGCACGCGGCGGCCGAGGAAGGCGAACGGCACGCGGCCGAGGAGGAGGAGCGCTCCGCCGCCCTCCAGGAGGCGGGCGAGACCGCCCACCGGGACGCGACCGTCGCCGCGACCGAGGCCCAGCGCGCCCGCAGCGAGGCCGGGCACCTGCGCCAGCGTCTCGCGGAGGTCGAGCAGGAGACGGCCGAGGCGGTACGGGCGGGCTGGCTCGACGACTCCGCCCCCGACGCCGACCCGGCCCGCGCCGCCCTCGCCGCGAGCGACGCCGAGAAGACCGCGGTCGCCGCCTTCGACGCGGCCCGCGACGCCGCCCGCGAGGCGGCCGACCGCGCCCGCGAGGCGGCCGCCGCCGAGTCCCGTGCCGAACTCGCCGCGGCCCGCGCCACGGACGCCGCCGAGGCCGCTGAGAACGCCTACGACGCGGAGCGCCGCGCGGCCGAGTCCCTCGCCGCCGACGACCGCCTCGCCGAACTCCTCAGCCTCCCGCCCCGGACGACGTCCCCGCTGCCGGGCCAGCGCGTGAGCGAGGCCGAAGGAGAGGCCCGGCCGGGCCCCGCCGAAGGCCAGGACCTCCCGCCGGGCGAAGACGGCCCCGCGGCCGCACCCGACCATGCCTCCGGCACCGACCGCGCCACCGCCGCCGACCGCGCCACCGGTCCCGAAGGGACCCACGGCCCGTTCACCGTCACCGAGTTCGACCGGTACGCCGACGAACTGCGGCGCCTGCTCGACCAGTCCATCGCCTCCGCCGAGCGCCAGCTCTTCGACCTGCGCACCGCCGCGGCCGACGACTCCCGCATCCTCGGCGCCCTCGGCGACGGCGGACTCCTGCCGCCGGGACCCGACGTGCTCGCCACCGTCGAGTACCTCGGTGAGCAGGGCATCCCGGCCCTCCCGGGCTGGCGCTATCTCGCCCAGGCCGTCGACCCCGCCGACCACGCCGCCGTCCTCGCCGCCCGCCCCGAGCTGGTCGACGGTGTCGTGATCACCGACCCCGTCTCGTACGCCCGCGCCCGCGAGGTGCTGAGCACCGCCGCCCTGCTGCCGCGCTCCACCGTCGCCGTCGGCACCGCCGCCGCGCTCCTGGCGCCTGTGCCCGCTCCGGAGTCCGGCGAGGAAGCCGGCGTCTTCCTCGTGCCGCCGAACCCGGCCATGCACGACGAGCACGCGGCCGACGAGGAACGGCACGCCCTGCGCGCCCGCGCCGCCGCCCGCGACGAGGAGATCCGCAAGCTCGCCGCCCGCCTCACCGGCGACCGCTCGCTCGCCGCCCGGATCGGCTCCTGGCGCACCGACTGCCCGCACGGCATGCTCGCCGAACTGGCCGCCGTCGCCGCCACCGCCCGCGAGACCGCCGAGGCGGCCGCGGCCACCCTCACCGAGGCCCGTACGGTACGCGCGGAGGCCGACGAGGCCGCCGGCGACGCCGCCCGCGTCCGCGACGAACGCCAGGAGGCCGCCCAGCGCGCCCGCCGCGCCGCCGACGCCCTCGCGGGCCTGGCGTTCCGGCTCCGCGAGCGCTCCGCCTGGCAGGCCAAGCTCCGCGAACTGGCCGACGACGCCACCGAGTCCGAGGCCCGCGCCCAGACCTGCCTGGAGCGCGCCAGGGCCGCCGACGAGGACCGCCGTGCCGCCCAGCGCGCCGCCGACGACGCCCACCGCACCGCCCGCGCCCTGCGCGCCGAGCGCGCGGAGATCGCCGGCGCCCCCGACCAGCTCCCCGAGGAGGACGCGGACGCCCCGCGCACCGCACTGCCCACCCTGCGGGAGGCCTACCGCGCCGCGTCCCAGGTGTACGAGAAGGTCGGCGTCGGCGCCGACCTCCGCGCCGAGCAGGCGCGCGCCGAGAGCGACGAGTCCGCCGCACTCGCCGAACTGGACCGCCTCACCAACAAGGTCCGCGTCCGCGCCGAGCAGCTCCTGGAGTCCACGGACGGCGCCGACGGCCCGTCCCGGCAGGCGGCCGCCGCCCGCGCCGAGTCCCTCGTCCAGATGCTGGAGAGCCGCGCGAGCGAGGCGAGCGAGAAGCTCGGCCGGCTCCGCGGCGAGTCCGAGCGGCTGGCCCCCGAGGACGGCGAGTCGCACACCGAACTCCCGGAGGAGCTGGTCCCCGCCGACGCCGAGCAGGCCCAGGCCCTGCTCCGTACCGCCACCACCGAACTCGCGGCCCGCAGCGACGCCCTGGAGGCCGCCCGCACGGCGCACACCGGCCTGCTGCGCGCCCACCGCGCCGCCGAGGACGCCGCCGGCGGCTTCGACGAGACCGCGGCCCTCCTGCGCGACCTGCTCCGCGACCACACCGAGGACGAGGAGGACGGCCCGGAGCCGTACCCCGGCACCCTGGAGGAGGCACGGCAGACCGCGGCCGAGGCCCGCCGCTCCCTGCGCGGCTGCGCCGCCGACCTCTCCGGGGCCGACGCGGCCGTCCGCGAGGCGAGCGACATCCTCGTCCGGCACGCCAACGCGACCCGCTACGAGCAGGTCCGCACCCCCGCCCGGCAGCAGATCCGTGAACTGCCCGCCGCCGCGCTCCCGGAGCACGCCGCGAAGTGGGCCGAGGCCTTCGCACCGCGGCTCCGTGTCCTCACCGACGAACTGGAGCAGCTGGAGCGCAACCGCGACTCCATCGTCGACCGCCTGCGCGGCCTCGTGGAGTCCGCGCTGACCACGCTCCGCTCCGCCCAGCGGCTCTCGCGGCTTCCCGAGGGGCTCGGCGAGTGGTCGGGCCAGGAGTTCCTGCGCATCCGCTTCGAGGAGCCGGACCAGGCCACGCTCACCGAGCGGCTCGGCGAGGTCATCGACGAGGCGACCCGCGCCGCCGTCAGGAAGAACTCCGACCTGCGCCGGGACGGCATGTCCCTGCTCCTGCGGGGCGTACAGGCGGCCCTCGAGCCGCGCGGCATCGCGGTCGAGATCCTGAAGCCGGACGCCGTGCTGCGGGCCGAGCGCGTGCCGGTCGGACAGATGGGCGACGTCTTCTCGGGCGGCCAGCTCCTCACCGCCGCCATCGCCCTCTACTGCACGATGGCCGCGCTGCGCTCCAACGACCGGGGCCGCGACAAGCACCGCCACGCCGGCACCCTGTTCCTCGACAACCCGATCGGCCGCGCCAACGCCACGTACCTGCTGGAGCTGCAGCGCGCGGTGTCGGACGCCCTCGGCGTCCAGCTCCTCTACACGACCGGTCTGTTCGACACGACCGCGCTCGCAGAGTTCCCGCTGGTCATCCGGTTGCGCAACGACGCCGACCTGCGGGCGGGGCTGAAGTACATCATCGTCGAGGAGCACCTGCGGCCCGGCCTGCCGCAGCCGACCGTCGAGGACGGCGCCGTGCACGGCGAGATCACCGCGACGCGGATGTTCCGGCGCGCGCCCGAGGAACAGCCGGAGCCCGCGCAGCGGTGAACCGGAGCCCGCGGCAGCAGTGAATCGGCGGCGCTGCAACGGCGAACGGCCCGGCCCCCCAAGGGGACCGGGCCGTTCGCGTCCGTTCCTCAGGCCGCCTCGGACAGCGCCGCTGCCTCCGCGCGCCGTACGGCGGGCGCCGCCGCCGCTCCGTGACCGCCCGGGTCGCCTTCCGCGACCCTCGCGGCCTTCTCGGCCTTCTGCTCCCGGCGCCGCTCACGGCGCGACACGCGCGCCGTGCTGCTCGGTTCGGACACCACGCCGTTCCGCTGCCGCCAGACCTGGCGCGTCACCCAGACATCGAGCACGCTCCAGGTCGCCACGACCGTGCTGCCCACGGTGGACAGCAGCATCGGAAACGCGAGCCACGAGTTCGTGACCGCGCAGAAGAAGGCCACCACGGCCTGTACCAGTGTGATCGACGCGATCATGACGGCTCGTACGGCGGCGGTACGCACCGGGTCCGGCATGCGGCGCCGGCCCCTCTCGTCCTCCACCCACAACTGCCGCGCGGACCGCGCCTCGTGCTCCATCGCTTCGTCACTCCCCACAGCCGACCGTCCTCAGGGGTGGCTGCCCGTCCTGAGCGGCTTTACTCGGGCGCACCCCTCCCCACGGACAAAGACGCTCAGCGGGGGGAAAAGGTTTCCCCGCGCCCATACCGGAACGAAAAATTCCAGCCATCCGCTCGACGGCCGACCGCAAGGTTCGGCCACGTGTCCTGCGCCACATTGCGGAATCCCAACTCCCCGGATAGCGGGACATCTCTAGATCAACGCTCACTCAAGAGGCTGAAAATCGCCTGGATGCGCCTTCGAGTTGGCTGTGATGCAGTAGTAGGCTCACGCCGCCAATTGTTGAAGCTGATGGTTGACGCCCCGGGTTGACGCTGTGTGTTGACGCCGCGCGTCGCGCAGGAGGCCTCCGCGCCGGGTGGAGGCCTGCCGAACTGGGGGAGGCCATGCGCTTTCGCGGGAAGTCCATCCGCCGGAAGATCGTGGCGTTGCTCCTCGTACCGCTCGTCTCCCTCACCGCCCTCTGGGGCTTCGCGACCGTGCTCACCGGCCGCGAGGCCGACCAACTCCTCGACGTCGGCTACATCGTGGAGAAGGTCGGCTACCCCATCGAGGACACCGCGCGCGTCATCCAGAAGGAACGCCGCCAGTCGCTCGCCTACCTCGCCGACCCGCGCGCCTCCGACGCTCTCACCAGCCTGCGCAAGCAGCGCGAGGCGACCGACCGTCAGATCGCCCTCGTCCGGCGCAACGCGGCCGACTCCGGCGTACGGGAGGAGATGCGGCCCGTCGCGTCGCAGCGCCTCGACTCCTTCCTCACGGCACTCGACGGCCTCGACTCGCTGCGCCGCTCGGTGGAGAACCGCAGCATCGGCCGGATCCAGGCCCTCGACTTCTACAACCGCCTCGTCGACCCCTGCTACAGCTTCCTCATCACCCTCCATGCCCTGGAGAACGTGGAGATGGACAAGCAGGGCCGGGCCCTCGTCGGCGTCACCCGCGCCCGCGAGCTGCTCTCCCGCGAGGACGCCCTGGTCCTCTCCGCGCTCAGGTCGGGGCGCGTCACCGGCGAGGAGATCCGCGAGATCACCGACCTCGTCGCCCAGCGCAAGCTGCTCTACGAGGTCAACCTCGAGATCCTCCCCACCGTCGAACGCGAGCGATTCGAACGCTACTGGGGCAGCCCCGACACCGAACCGCTGCGCAGCGCCGAAGAGGACCTGATCGCCGCGGGCGCCACCAAGAACCCGCGCGCCGTCACCGCGGAGCGCTGGGAGGAGCGGGCGACCCCGGTCCTCGACGACCTCGCGCGGGAGAACACCGCAGCCGGCGACCGCTACCAGGACCGCGTCCAGCCCGCCGCCTACAGCGTGCTCCTCAAGGCCGGGATCGCCGGCGTCCTCGGCTTCCTCGCCCTGCTCCTCTCCGTCGTCGTCTCCGTCCGGGTCGGCCGCGACCTCGTCCGCGACCTGCGCCGGCTCCGCAAGGAGGCCCAGGAGGTCTCCGGCGTACGGCTGCCGAGCGTGATGCGCCGCCTCGCCGCAGGCGAACTCGTCGACGTCGAGACCGAAGTACCGCACCTGCGGTACGAGGACGACGAGGTCGGCCAGGTCGGCCAGGCCCTCAACACCCTCCAGCGGGCCGCCGTCGAGGCCGCCGTCAAGCAGGCCGAGCTCCGCCGCGGTGTCTCCGAGGTCTTCGTCAACCTCGCCCGCCGCAACCAGGTCCTGCTGCACCGCCAGCTGACCCTCCTCGACACCATGGAACGGCGCACCGAGGACACCGAGGAACTCGCCGACCTGTTCCGCCTCGACCACATGACCACCCGCATGCGCCGCCACGCCGAAGGCCTGGTGATCCTCTCCGGCGCCGCGCCCTCCCGGCAGTGGCGCAAGCCCGTCCAGCTCATGGACGTGGTCCGCGCGGCCGTCGCCGAGGTCGAGGACTACGAGCGGATCGAGGTCCGGCGCCTGCCCCGGCTCGGCGTCGGCGGCCCTGCCGTCGCCGACCTCACCCACCTCATCGCCGAACTCCTGGAGAACGCCACGGTGTTCTCGCCCCCGCACACCGCCGTGCAGGTCCTCGGCGAGCGGGTCGCGAACGGCTTCACCCTCGAGATCCACGACCGTGGCCTCGGCATGAACCCCGACCTCCTCCTCGACGCCAACCTGCGCCTCGCGGAGACCCCCGAGTTCGAGCTCTCGGACACCGACCGCCTCGGCCTCTTCGTGGTCAGCCGGCTCGCCCAGCGCCAGAACGTCCGGGTCTCGCTGCAGCCCTCGCCGTACGGAGGGACCACCGCGGTCGTCTTCATCCCGGCCGCCCTGCTCACCGACGCCCCCGAGACCGAGGGCAGCGGCTTCCGCCTGGACCGCTCGGCGACGGAGCGCAGGCCCGCGCTCACCAAGGTGCCCGGCGGCGCCGCGCCGGCCACCGGACCCACCCGGTCCGCCGCCCACTCGCTCCTCGACGGCCGGAAGGACACCGGGTTCGACACGGCCCTCGGCGCCCCGCTCGACGGCCCGGTCGAACTCGAGGCGCCCCTGGGCACGGCCGGCTACGACGAGCTGCTCAAGCCCTCCGCGGCCGCCGACCTGGAGGACACCGAGAGCGAGCGCGGTGGCCTCTTCCGGCCCCGGAGCCGGCGCGGTGGCCTCGCCCCGGCACCCGCACCGGACGGCGAGCAGCACAGCCAGGCCCCGGACCAGTCGCCCGACCGGTCCGAGGACCGCGGCCCCGTACCGCTGCCCCGGCGCCGTCCGCCCACGCTCGTCGTGGACCGGGGCCGCCGCGTCGACGAGCCGGGCCGCGCCCATCCGGTCCCGGCCCAGGAGCCCGAGACACCGGGCAGAGGCACCCGCAAGGGCATCGGCGCCGGCACCGGCACAAGCGCGGGCGCCGGGAGCACGGGCATGCCGCCCACCCTGGTCCCCGTACCGCCCGAAGGACCGGCACCGTTCGGCGGGCTGCCCCGCCGGGTCCGGCAGGCGAGCCTCGCGCCCCAGTTGCGCGAGACGGACGATCGCACCGACTCCACGGCCGCGACGGGCTCCACCGCCCCGGCCGGCACGGACTTCGAGCGCGACGCCGACGAAGTGCGCGACCGCATGGCTTCGATGCAACGGGGCTGGCAGCGCGGACGGCGGCAGAACGCCGAGACGACAGCACCAGGAACGACACCCGAGGGGGACGGTCGATGACCGCACCGAACGCCGCAGGAACCCAGACCTCCGGAAACGGCAACGGCGAGCTGAACTGGCTCCTCGACGAGCTGGTCCAGCGGGTCGGGTCCATCCGCAAGGCACTGGTGCTCTCCAGCGACGGACTCGCCACCGGCGCCTCCGCCGACCTGACCCGCGAGGACGGCGAGCACCTGGCCGCCGTCGCCTCCGGCTTCCACAGCCTCGCCAAGGGCGTCGGACGCCACTTCGAGGCGGGCCAGGTCCGCCAGACCGTGGTGGAGCTGGACGAGGCGTTCCTGTTCGTCACCGCGGCGGGCGACGGCAGCTGCCTCGCCGTGCTCGCCGACGCCGACTCGGACGTCGGCCAGGTCGCGTACGAGATGACGTTGATGGTCAAGCGGGTCGGCATCCACCTGGGGACGGCGCCTCGCTCCGGGCTGACCGCCGGAGGGTGAGTGGGGGGACACCATGACTGACGGCTCGACGGAGGGCACGGCCTGGCCCACGACCGAGGGCGAACGCGCCCCGGACTCGTGGGACCAGGGTCCGCAGCCCGCCCACCACTGGTTCGACGACGACGCCGGGCCCGTGGTCCGTCCGTACGCGATGACCCGCGGCCGAACCAGCACCGCCACCCGCCACCGTCTCGACCTGATCGCCGTGGTGGTGCCCGAACCCGCCGCCGACGACCCCGGCCGGGACCAGACCCTGTCCCCCGAACACGTGGAGATCGTCGAACGCTGCTCGGACACACCGCAGTCGATCGCCGAACTCGCCGCCGGACTCGACCTCCCCGTCGGAGTCGTCCGGGTCCTCGTCGGCGATCTCGTCGACGACGAACTCGTCCATGTGACCCGCCCCGTTCCGCCGGCCGAGCTGCCGGACGTGAGCATTCTCCGCGAGGTGATCAATGGCCTTCGGGCGCTCTAGCCGCACCAAGCCGCTCGTCGAACCGGTGACCCTGAAGATCCTGGTCGCGGGCGGCTTCGGGGTGGGCAAGACGACGCTGGTCGGCGCCGTCAGCGAGATCCGGCCCCTGCGCACCGAGGAGATCCTCAGCGAGGCCGGTCGGCCCGTCGACGATCTGCACGGAGTGGAGAACAAGTCGACCACCACGGTCGCCATGGACTTCGGCCGGATCACGCTCCGCGAGGACCTGGTCCTCTACCTGTTCGGCACGCCCGGGCAGGACCGGTTCTGGTTCCTCTGGGACGAGCTCGCGCAGGGCGCGCTCGGCGCGGTCGTCCTGGCGGACACCCGGCGCCTGGAGGACAGCTTCGCGGCGATCGACTACTTCGAACGGCGTGGCATCCCGTTCACGGTCGCGGTCAACTGCTTCGAGGGCGCCCGGCGCTTCCCCACCGAGACCGTCCGGGGCGCGCTCGATCTCGACCCGGAGGTCGAGCTGCTGATGTGCGACGCCCGCGACCGCGAGTCGGTGAAGAACGTGCTCGTCGCGGTCGTCGAACACGCCCTCGTCCTGGCGGACCAGGGCGCGCCGGTGTCCACCTGACGGGTCGGCTCACCGCACCACGACGACCGCCGAACCGTGCCCGAACAGCCCCTGGTTCGCGGTGATGCCGACCCGGGCGCCCGGCACCTGCCGGTCGCCGGCCGTGCCCCGCAGCTGCCAGGTGAGCTCACAGACCTGGGCGATGGCCTGGGCGGGCACGGCCTCGCCGAACGACCCCAGTCCGCCGCTGGTGTTGACCGGGACACGGCCGCCGAGGGCCGTGACCCCGTCCCGTACCAGCTTCGCGCCCTCACCGGCGCCGCACAGGCCGATGTCCTCGTACCACTCCAGTTCCAGCGCGGTCGACAGGTCGTAGACCTCCGCGAGCGACAGGTCCTCGGGCCCGAGCCCCGCCTCCTCGTACGCCGCCCGCGCGATCGACGCGCGGAAGGTGTGCGGCGCGGGGGATGCGGCGACGGCCGAGTCGGTGGCGATGTCCGGCAGGTCCAGGACGGCCTTCGGGTACGTAGGCGTCACGGTGGAGACGGCCCGGATCCGGACCGGGTCCGGGTGTCCGTGGCTGCGGGCGAACTCCATGCTGGAGAGCACGAGCGCGGCGCCCCCGTCGGACGTGGCGCAGATGTCGAGCAGCCGCAGCGGATCGGCGACGACGGCCGAGGCGGCGACCTCCTCGGCGGTGACCGTCTTGCGGTAGCGCGCCAGCGGGTTGAGCGCCCCTGCCGCCGCGTTCTTGACCTTCACCTGGGCGAAGTCGTCCACCGTGTCGCCGTACAACGCCATCCGGCGGCGGGCGTAGAGCGCGAAGTACGCGGGGTTGGTCGCCCCGAGCACACGGAAGCGGAGCCAGTCGGGGTCGTCGGGCCGCTCCCCGCCCGCCGGGGCGAAGAACCCTTTGGGCGCGGAGTCCGCGCCGACGACCAGGACCACGTCCGCCAGGCCGGCCAGGATCTGGGCCCGGGCCGTGCCGACGGCCTGCGCGCCCGAGGCACAGGCCGCGTACACGCTGGTGACCCGCGCTCCCTGCCAGCCGAGGGCCTGGGCGAACGTGGCGCCCGCGACGTAGCCCGGGTAGCCGCACCGCACGGTGTCCGCGCCGACCACCGAGCCGATGTCCCGCCAGCCGATGCCGGCGTCCGCGAGGGCCGCCCGCGCCGCCGCCGTACCGTACTCGACGAAGCTCCGGCCCCATTTGCCCCACGGATGCATCCCGGCGCCGAGGACGGCGATGTCGTTCATGACCGTTCCTTCGGCTCGGTCGTCTGTGAGGGCTCCACGCGCGCGTGGACGGGTCGCCAGTTCCACGTGGTCCAGATGTGCTGGTCGTCCCCGTCGAGGACGCCCGGCACCACCTCCACCTCCATGCCGACGGCCAGGTCCGCGGTCCGCACTCCGGGCGCCGCCTGTCCCAGCACCACCATCGCCTCGGCCGCCAGCTCGACGGCGACGAGGGTGTACGGCTCCCAGGGCGCGTCCGGGTCGGAGACGTAGGGCGCGGGCGGGCGGTAGCGGCCGTCGGTGTACGACCACACCCGGCCCCGCCGCGAGAGCGGCGTCTCGACGAGCGTTCCGCCGCCCGGGCAGCCGGGGTTGCGGCACCAGCCGTCCTCGCGGGGGAAGAAGACCGAGGCGCAGGCCGTGCAGCGGGTGCCGAGGAGCCGGAACTCCGCCGCCCCGCCCGGCCCGGCGCCACCGCCGTCGTCCGTGAACCATCCGGCCACCACCGGCCTGCGCGTCCGTGTCACGACGGCCCTCCCCGACCCGAGATCACCCTGATCTGACGAAGCGTCAGGAAGTCTGTCATGGATGCCGCGCGCTGAGAACCGTACGGACCTTTATCGCGTCCCTACGTACGGAACGGGCGGCCGGGACCCACGGGGGTGGTTCCGGCCGCCCGTTCCCTCCTTCGCGATCAGTGCCCCGCGACCGACCTGCGGGCCACCGGGAAGTCGAAGAACGTGCTCGGGAACGGCTCCGGCTTGAAGGTGAAGTGCCACCACTCCTCGGGCAGGTTCACGAAGCCCTCCGCGGCCAGCGTCTCCTTCAGCAGCTGCCGGTTCGCCCGCTGGGCCCCCTGGATCCGGGGATCGTCGGTGTGCGAGAGGGTGTCGAAGCAGTCGAAGCCCGTGCCCATGTCCACGGAGTTGTCCGGAAAACGCTCGGCCTGCGGCTGGAAGCACTCCGCCAACGGCTCGCCGGGTACGTACGGACGCGTGGGCAGGGCCGGCAGCCGCACGATCGTCACATCGACCGTCGAGCCCCGGCTGTGCCCGGACTTCTCCGCGATGTAACCGTCCTCGAACAACCTCGACTTGTCGACGAGTGGATAGAACTCCTTCTTCATCCGCTCGTCGTCCAGGTCCTTCGCCCAGCGCACGAAGTGGTCGACGGCCCGCTGCGGGCGATAGCAGTCGTAGACCTTCAGCGTGTAGCCCCACGCGCGCAGTCTCACCTGGGCCCGGTGCAGCGCGTCGGCCGCCGGACGGGTCAGGATGCAGAGCGGCTGCCGGTAGCCGTCCACGCGCTCACCCACGAAGTTGTGCACCGTGGTGTAGCGCATCTCCTGAAGGATCGTCCGGTCCACCGAACTCAGGGCCACGAACTCCTTCGGAGCCCGCGGCTCCGGCCTGGCCTGCGCCGACGGCACGGCGGCGGTCGCGGCCAGCATCGCCGCGGCCGCGAGCACACCGAGGGTACGTAAAACGGAAGCACGTCTCGTCATGCGCACCGTCTATCAGGTTCCCGGGGCACGGGAAAGAGTGATCGCGTACGGTCCTGACGTGAAGGACACCCACTGCTCCAGCTGCGGCACCCGCTACGCCGAACCGGCCGACTGGCCCCGCACCTGCGCCGCCTGCGGCGCGGTCGCCTACCGCAACCCGCTTCCCGTCGCCGTCGCCCTGCTCCCCGTCACGGACGACCACGGCACCGGACTCGTCGTCATCACCCGCACCATCGAACCGGCGCTGGGCGGCGTCGCCCTCCCCGGCGGCTTCATCGACCACTCCGAGGACTGGCGGGACGCCGTGGTCCGCGAACTGCGGGAGGAGACCTGGATCGAGGCGTCCGCGGACGACGTGCGCCTCGCCGACGCGCTCAGCTCCCCGGGCGGCCACCTGCTCCTCTTCGGCCTCCTCCCCACCCGCACGGCGGACGAACTGCCGCCCTCCGCCCCGACGGACGAGACCAGCGGCCGCCACATCCTCCGCGCGCCGACGGAACTGGCCTTCCCCCTGCACACGGAGGCGGCCCGCCGCTGGTTCGCCGGCGCGTACGCCTGACCGCGGCTCCCGGTCCGGTGCGTACGCCTGACCGCGGCTCCCGGTCCGGTGCGTACGCCTGACCGCGGCCCCTGGCACCTGTCCGGCGGATCACGCCGGGACCGACCCTGATCCGCCGCCGCCCGACACTCCCTCTACCCCTCCACCCCTCGCACCCGCACCGGCAGCTCCACCTCGGCCGACCCCTCGTCGGTCACCCGCTCCACCACCACCCGCCCGTCCACAAGGCGCGACGCGTACCGCTCGATCACACCGGACTTCCACCCGTCACCGGTGTCCCGTACGACGAGCCCCCCGCCGGTCCGCCCGGCGGCCGGGGCCCACACCTCCAGCTCGAGCCCCCCGTCCGCATCCCGGACCGGGATGACCGCCCCGGCCCGCGCGAGCACCGGGATCCGGGACCAGGGCGCGTCCAGCAGGACCTGCCCCGGTCCGTCGTACGCCTGTCCCGTCGCGGTGTCGTACCAGCGACCGCGCGGCAGCCGCACCGCCCGCCGGTCGGCGCCCCGGGCCAGCACCGGGGCCACCAGCAACGCGTCGCCCACCAGGAACGCGTCGTCGCAGTCCCGCAGCGCCCGGTCCTCGGGCGCCCCCCACCACACGGGCCGGATGTACGGAGCCCCGGTCAGCCGGGCGAGCTGGGAGAGCGTCACGAAGTACGGCAGCAGACGCTCCCGCTCGGCCAGCGCCACGCGCGCGTGCTCCAGCACCTCGGGGCCGAACTCCCACGGCTCGCGGCGCCCGGCGTCGATCGCCGCGTGCGTGCGGAACAGCGGCATCCACGCCCCGAGCTGGTACCAGCGCAGGAACAGCTCGGGCGAGGGACTCCCGTCGAAGCCGCCGACGTCAGGCCCCGAGTACGGCACCCCGCACAGCCCGAGGCCCAGGACCAGCGACAGGGACGCCCGGAGCCCCGGCCAGCCGGTCGCCACATCGCCCGACCAGGTCCCTCCGTAGCGCTGCATGCCCGCCCACCCCGAGCGGGAGAAGAGGAACGGCCGTTCGTCCGGCCGCAGCCGGCGCAGCCCCTCGTAGCCGGCCCGCGCCATCGTCAGCCCGTAGACGTTGTGGCCCTCGCGATGGTCCCCGCCGCGCCCCTCCAGGGCGTGCCGGGCCGACCGCGGCAGCGTCTGGTCGCCGAACGGGGCGAAGGAGACCGGCTCGTTCATGTCGTGCCAGACACCGGAGAAGCCCTGCCCGAGCCGCTCCTCGTACAGGCCGCCCCACCACTCCCGTACCGCCGCGTCCGTGAAGTCCGGATACGCGCACTCGCCCGGCCACACCACCCCGTGGACCTCCTCGCCGCGCGCGTCCCGGACGAAGGCACCGGCCGCCTTCCCGGAGTCGTAGACGGCGTTCCCCGGCTCCGCCTTCACCGCCGGGTCGACGATCGACACCAGCCGTACGCCCCGCTCCCGCAGCTCGCTCGCGAGCCCGGGAAGATCGGGGAACCGCTCGCGGTCCACCGTGAACACCTGGTGCGCGTCGTAGTGGTCGATGTCCAGGTGCAGCACGGACAGAGGGAGACCCCGCTCGCGGTAGCCGTCCACCACGCGCCGCACCTCCCGCTCGCTGCCGAACCCCCACCGGGCGTGCTGCGCACCCAGCGCCCAGGACGGCGGCAGCGCCGGCGCACCCGTCAGGGCCGCCCATCCGTGCAGCACGCGCGCGGGGGTACCGACCACCACCCAGCAGCGCAGCGGCCCCCCGCTCATCCGGACCTCGCTGGTCCCCGGCCGGTCGTGCCCAGAACCGGCCCCCTCCTCACCTTCGGTGAGGGTGACCCGCCCGTCCCAGGTGCTGTCGTGGAACGCCAGATGGGTCCCCGCGTCGGCGACGACGAACTGCACCGGCATCGTGATGTACAGCGGATCGTCGCCAGGGGAGAAGCGCCCCTTGGGGTCGGTGTTCCACAGCCGGTACGTACCGTCGCGCAGGCGCGGCCCCGAGGCCCGCCCGCCGAGCCCGAAGAACCGCGCGTCCGCGGGCACCTCACTGCGCTGCACCCACCGCGCGGGGCCGCCCGCAACCGGCTCCCACCAGCGCGGCGGCAGATCCCGCCGCAGGACCACCCCACCGGGTGTACGGATCTCCACCGCGCCGTGCCGCGACACCGCGACCGTCACCCGTTCGGAGACCACCCGCCAGCCGCCGTCCGTGTCCGGCTCGAGCCGGGCCCGGGGGTCCGCCTCCGGCGCCTCACCGGCCAGCGCGTACGACGGCAGCTGCCCGGCCCCGTCCCAGCCCCAGAACACCGTGCCCCCCGCCGACACGCTGATCCGCAGCTCGGAGCGGGCGAACCTGACGATTCCGCCGCCCGGCAGCGGCTCCACCTCGCCCACAGGACCCGGCACCCGGGCCCGCTCCGCACCCCTCGGCGGCAACCCCCACGCGTCCGTCCTGCGCTGCCGCCACGCCGAACGAACCGCCCGCAATCCCTGCACCGAACCGAACACCCTCACCGAACGCACCAGCTCACGACCGTCCATGCTGCTCAGCCTGCCAGTCGGCACAGCCCCGGCGGGTTGCGTTCAACTGCCGTTCACCCGTGGTGAGAGCACATATTCAGCAGCCCGACCATGGGCGGGGAACCCTGGTGCGAACGCCGCTCCCATGGCATCGTCCCTGTCAGCCGCGTCACGCGCACACCCCAGCACGTGCGCGGGACACACGCAGACCCCGCGTACGCCCAGGGAGCCACCCCACATGACATCAGCGCACACCGAACCGCTCTGGCAGCCGGACGAGGCACACATCGCCGCCGCCGCGGTCACCCGCTTCCAGGCCTGGGCCGCCGAACACCACGGAGCCCCGGCCGAGGGCGGCTACCCGGCCCTCCACCGCTGGTCGGTCGAGGACCTGGAGGCGTTCTGGCGGGCCGTCGCCGAGTGGTTCGACGTCCGCTTCTCGACCCCGTACGAGCGCGTCCTCGGCGACCGTTCCATGCCGGGCGCCCAGTGGTTCCCGGGAGCCACTCTCAACTACGCCGAGCACGCGCTGCGCGCCGCCGGCGAGCGCCCCCACGACACGGCCCTGCTCCATGTGGACGAGACACATGAGCCCCGCCCGATCACCTGGGCCGAGCTGCGCCGCCAGGTCGGCGCCCTCTCCGCCGAACTCCGCGCCCTCGGTGTGCGCCCGGGCGACCGGGTGAGCGGCTACCTGCCCAACATCCCCGAGGCCGTGGTCGCCCTGCTCGCCACCGCGGCCGTCGGCGCCGTATGGACCTCCTGCGCGCCCGACTTCGGGGCCCGCAGCGTCCTCGACCGCTTCCAGCAGGTCGAGCCGGTCGTCCTGTTCACCGTGGACGGCTACCGGTACGGCGGCAAGGAGCACGACCGCCGCGAGACGGTCGCCGAACTCCGCGCCGAACTCCCCACCCTCCGCGCCGTGGTCCACATCCCGCTCCTGGGCACGGAGCCCCCCGAGGGAGCCCTGGCCTGGTCGGCCCTCACGGCGGCCGACACGGAACCGACGTTCGACCAGGTCCCCTTCGACCACCCCCTCTGGGTCCTGTACTCCTCGGGCACGACGGGCCTGCCCAAGGCCATCGTGCAGTCCCAGGGCGGCATCCTGGTCGAGCACCTCAAGCAGCTCGGCCTCCACTGCGACCTCGGCCCCGAGGACGTGTTCTTCTGGTACACGTCCACCGGCTGGATGATGTGGAACTTCCTGGTCTCGGGCCTCCTGACGGGCTCCACGGTCGTCCTCTACGACGGCAGCCCCGGCTACCCCGACACGGGTGCCCAGTGGCGCGTCGCCGAACGGACCGGGGCCACCCTGTACGGCACCTCCGCCGCGTACGTCATGGCCTGCGCGAAGGCGGACGTCCACCCGGCCCGGGACTTCGACCTCTCCGCGATCAAGTGCGTCGCGACCACGGGCTCCCCGCTCCCGCCGGACGGCTTCCGCTGGCTGCACGACGAGGTACGGGCGAACCTCTGGATCGCCTCGGTCAGCGGCGGCACGGACGTCTGCTCCTGCTTCGCGGGAGCCGTCCCCACGCTCCCGGTCCACATCGGCGAACTGCAGGCGGCCGGCCTCGGCACGGACCTCCAGTCCTGGGACCCGTCCGGCAAGCCGCTGATCGGCGAGGTCGGCGAACTCGTCGTCACCAACCCGATGCCCTCCATGCCGATCCGCTTCTGGAACGACCCCGACGGCAGCCGCTACCGCGACAGCTACTTCGAGATGTTCCCGGGAGTCTGGCGGCACGGCGACTGGATCACGATCACCGACCACGGCTCCGTCGTCATCCACGGCCGCTCCGACTCCACCCTGAACCGCCAGGGCGTCCGCATGGGCAGCGCCGACATCTACGAGGCCGTCGAACGCCTCCCCGAGATCCGCGAATCCCTCGTCATCGGCCTCGAAGAGCCGGACGGCGGCTACTGGATGCCGCTCTTCGTGCACCTCGCGGACGGCGCGACCCTGGACGAAGCGTTGATCGCCCGCATCAAGCAGACGATCCGCACCGAACTCTCCCCGCGCCACGTCCCCGACGAGATCATCGAGATCCCGGCCGTCCCGCACACCCTCACGGGCAAGCGCATCGAAGTCCCCGTCAAGCGCCTCCTCCAAGGCACACCACTCTCCAAGGCCGTCAACCCGGGCTCGGTCGACAACCTGGAACTGCTGCACTTCTACGAGGCCCTGGCCCACAAACGCAACACCTGACACCCACGCCCGCAGGCGCGGCGGAGCAGCACGCCGCGACCGCGGGCGCGAAGGGAACCGCGCTCCCCACCAAGCGGCGCGCAGCTGCCGCGCCGCGGGGCGGCGGCCCTGTTCTCGTCCCGCGGGGGAGCCGGGCACCCCGCGGCGCCCAGGTGCCGAGCCGGGCGCTCCGCGGCGGTGACCCCGGTCTCGTCGTGCAGGGAAGCCGGGCCGTGCCGGATACCACCCCCCACGGCGGTCCGACCACCCGCAGCGCGCAGCTGCCGCGTCGCGGGGGTCTCGGGGTGGGGCCCCGGCCTTGCCTTGTGTGGGGAGCCGGAGGCACCGGATCCTGGCCCGCCTCCGTCCCACCACTCCCCGGCGCGCAGCTGCCGCGTCGCGGGGGTTCGGGGCGGCAGCCCCCCCGGTCTCGTCAGAGTTTCGGGAAGGGGTGGGGGAGCCCTACCCGCCGTACGTCGCCTGCGCCTCACCCAGCACATCGGCAAAGTCCGAGGCAAGGCGCCCGGCCTCGGCCACCCCCAGCGTCGCCGTAGTGATCCGCACGGCCGTCGGCGAGGCGATCCGGAACCGCGCCCCCGCCGCCACCCACCATCCACGCGTCCGCAGCCCGTTGACGACCGCCGACTCGTCGCCCACGGGCACCCACACGTTGAGCCCGCTCGCGGCGCCGCCCCCGCCACCCCCGACGCCATACGCGCCGAGCGCGTCGACCAGAGCCGCGCGCCGCTCCGCGTACGCGGCCTCGCCCGCCGCGACGAGACCGGCGACGGCCGGGTCGGAGAACAGCCCGACGACCGTCTCCTGCAGCACGTGGCTGACCCAGCCGGAGGTCATGAGCATCCGCCCGTCGTGCCGGGCGAGCGTCACCGGATCACCGGCCACCCCCGCCCACCGCAGATCGACGCCCAGCCGCTTCGAGACCGTCCGTACCTGCGCCCACCGCTCGAGCCCCGCCGCGGCCAGCGTGGGCGCCACCGGACCGGCGAGCTCCACGTGGTAGTCGTCCTCGACGACCAAGACCTCCGGGAACTCCCGCAGCAGCGCGGCCAGTTCGTCCCGCCGCGCGAGCGAGAACGACGCCCCCGTGGGGCACTGGGCGCGCGGACTGCACACCACCGCCCGCACCCCCGCGCGCAGCGCGGTCCGCAGCGCCTCCGGCGTCATGCCCACGTCGTCCACCGCGACCGGCACCATCCGCAGGCCCAAGGCCGGCACCAGGTCCAGGAGATGGTGGAAGCCGGGATCCTCCACGGCCACCGCGTCCCCCGGCCGCAGCTCCACGGAGAGCAGCCGCGCGACGCAGTCGAGCGCGCCGTGCGCGAAGGTCAC
The DNA here is from genome assembly GCF_043081505.1 of Streptomyces sp. NPDC014870. Lineage (NCBI taxonomy): Bacteria > Bacillati > Actinomycetota > Actinomycetes > Kitasatosporales > Streptomycetaceae > Streptomyces > Streptomyces sp. NPDC014870. The sequence continues at coordinate 5,561 of NZ_JBIBWQ010000007.1, read as the reverse complement.
CCGCTCCGCCGGCACGTCGTCCCGGGCGAACCACGCGCGCGTGAGCTCCTCCAGAGCGGCGAGGCGAGGCACGGCGCGGTGCGAGCCGTACACCGGCCGGACCTCCGCCGGTGGCCGCAGGACGGGGAGGAAGGCCGGGTCGGGCAGGCCGCTGGCCAGGTCCACCAGACCCGGTGGCACCCGCGGTGGCCGCCGTGAGGCGACCGACGGCGCCTCCGCGACCACCGTGCCGCCCCGGCCGCGCGTGACCACCAGACCGCGCCGCCGCAGCTCCTTGTACGCCGTCGCGACCGTGCCGGCACTGATCCCCAACTCGTCGGCGAGCCGCCGCACCGGGGGCAGAGCGTCCCCGGGCGCGAGTTCGCCCTCGGTCACGCCGCGCTCGACGGACGCGGCAATCCCCTTGGCCGTCGTCCCCTGGATCGAATATTGTGTTGCCACGTACCAAATTATGTATCAATACAAAACTCTGGTCAAGGGGGAACCCGAGTGAGCCGCCCGATTCCACGGCCCAGCACCGTCCTCAACCGCATACCCGGCGGTCGCGACGGCCGCCGGATGCTCGTCGTCAGCATCATCGACAAGACCGGCACCGGCCTCTGGGCCAGTTGCACCGTCCTCTACTTCACCTACGTCTCCGGCCTCGGCCTCGGCCAGGTCGGCCTCCTCATGACCGTCTCCGGCGGAGTCGGCATCGCCGGCGCCCCGCTCGCAGGCCGCCTCGCCGACCGCTTCCCCCTCGTCAAGATCATCGTCGGAGCCCAACTCCTCCGCGGCGCCGCCCTCCTGCTCCTCCTCACCACCGACAACCTGCTCCTCCTGACGCTCTACTCCGCCCTCGGCGCCCTCCCCGACCGCGCCGGCAGCGTCCTCATCAAGCTCTACGCGGCCCGCCTCGCCGGCCCCGACCGCGCCCGCTACCAGGCCATCCAGCGGACCACCGTCAACATCGGCTGGTCCATCGGCGGCCTCGGCGCCGCCGCCGCGCTCGCCACCGGCAGCACCCGCGCCTACGGACTGCTGCTCCTCGCCAACGTCGTCACCTACCTCGTCATCGCCGCGCTCACCCTCCGCTGCGCCGAACCCCCGGCCCCGTCGCGCGTCGCCGCCGCCTCCGCCGAACCGGGCGACCCGAGCGGCGACCCGGGCGACCCGGCGCCCACCCCGCCGACCTCCCCGTGGCGCGACCGCACCTTCCTCGGCTACACCGCCACCGACGCCGTCCTCTTCCTCGACGACACGATCCTCCAGGTCGCCGTGCCCCTCTGGATCGTCCACGCCACCACAGCGCCCATCGGCCTCGCCCCGCTGCTGCTCGTCCTCAACACCGTCCTCGTCGTCCTCTTCCAGGTCCCCCTCGCCCGCTTCGCGACCACCACGAGAGCCGCCCGCCGACTGCTCGTCCCCCTCACCGCCCTGCTCTTCGTCGGCACCCTCGCCCTCGCCGCCTCGGCCGCGGGCGGCACGGCCCTGGCCATCACGGCCCTCGTCGTCGCCGTCATCGCCCTCACCTTCGCCGAGATCATCCACGCGACCGCCTCCTGGGAACTCTCCGTCGCCCTGGCACCCGCCCATGCACAGGGCTCCTACCTCGGAGTCCACGGACTCGCCCAGTCCACCCAGCGCTTCGCCGGCCCCCTCCTCGTCACCGGCGTCATGGCCGCCGGCGCGCTCGCCTGGCCCCTGCTCGGCCTCGGCCTGGTCGCCGCAGGCGCGGCACAGCACCGCCTGATCCGCGACCGCCTCACCAAGCCGTCACTGTCAGTGCCGAAGGTTACGGTGAGTGAGCACTGATCGACAGCGCCGAGGGGGAGACATGACCCGACCCGGAACCACCCCGTCCACCACATCACTGCGTCGCGCCCTGCGCCGCGAAGTCCCCAGCACCGTCGGCCTCCTGGCCGACGAGGACGACTTCACGGCCATGCGCCGATACGCCACCTTCGCCTTCGACGACCACCCCGCCTACCTCCAGCAGATCGAAGGCCTCCTCAAGTCCCTGGCCACCCAGGGCGGGCACACCACCGTCGCCCTCTTCGACCCCGAGGAGTACGCGGAGTACTGCGACGAGACCGGCCTCGACCCCGACCGCCCCGCAAGCCGCAGCCGCTACACCGCCCAACTGGCCGCCACCGGCGCCCTCGTCGCCTACACCGGCCAACCCATGACCACCCTCGTCCCCACCCTCATCGACACCGCCGTCCGCCACGCCACCTGGGAGTTCGCCACGACACTCCTCTCCGGCGTCGGCGACTGCGCCACCTGCGGACAGGACATCGGCCGAGAGGCCTTCGCCCACGCCTCACGCCAGCTCACCAGGCTCCTCGAAGCCGCAGGACCCGGCACCCACCACCTCGTCTGCAGCGTCCCCGCCGACGACGAACACCTCCTCGCCGTCCTCCGGGCGACCCGCGAAGACCACGGCCCCGCCTACCTCGACCGCGACGAAGCAGCCGAGTTCGCCACCGTGCTTGCCGTCGGCATCGCCCTCGACAGCCCCGGGGGAGTCGTCCTGCGCACCACCACCCCGGGAACCCGCGACCGCCTCCACGGCTGGCGCCTCACCGCGGGCAACCTCCACCCCCTCACCGAGGCCGAAGTCTTCAGCGCCTACTGCACCGACGCCCGCACCGGAGACCCGATCGCCCCCGAACCCGGCGTCGACCACCGGGCCGGCTTCCCCCTCGCCCCCGACGAGGACGACTGGCCCACCCACCACTGACACCACGGACGCCGAAGGGGCTCTCCGTCACCGCAGTGACGAAGAGCCCCTCCAGAACAACCCGCTCACGCGGCGGGGATCACTCCCCGGACAGCACCGCCTGCGCGGCGACCCGCGCCTCCTCGGCCGTGTCGGCGGCCCGAGCCGCGGCCGCGGCACGCTCGCACTGCGCCAGCGTGTACTTCGCCAGCGTCGCCCGCACATAGGGGATCGACGCGGCACCCATGGACAGAGAGGTGACACCCAGACCCGTCAGCACACAGGCCAGCAGCGGATCCGAAGCGGCCTCACCACAGACACCACAGCTCTTGCCCTCGGCCTTGGCAGCCTCGGCGGACAGCGCCACCAGGTCGAGCAGCGCCGGCTGCCACGGATCCTGCAGCCGCGACACCGCACCGACCTGACGGTCGGCGGCGAAGGTGTACTGCGCCAGGTCGTTGGTGCCCAGCGACAGGAACTCCACCTCCTGCAGGATCGAACGGGCCCGCAGCGCGGCGGAGGGAATCTCCACCATCGCACCGAACTTGGCCTGCAGCCCCGCCTCACGGCACGCGTCCGCGAACGCCTTCGCGTCCGTACGGTCCGCCACCATCGGCGCCATGACTTCCAGGTACACCGGCAGACCCTCGACGGCCTTCGCCAGCGCCGTCAGCTGCGTCCGCAGCACCTCCGGGTGATCGAGCAGCGAACGCAGACCCCGCACACCCAGAGCCGGGTTCGGCTCGTCCGCAGGCGTCAGGAAGTCGAGCGGCTTGTCCGCACCGGCATCCAGCACGCGCACGACCACACGACCCTCGGGGAAGGCCTCCAGCACCTTGCGGTACGCCTCGACCTGCTTCTCCTCGGTCGGAGCCTTCTTGCTGTCGTCCAGGAAGAGGAACTCCGTACGGAACAGACCGACACCCTCCGCGCCGGCCTCCACCGCGGCCGGCACATCCGCCGGGCCCCCGACGTTGGCGAGCAGCGGCACCTTGTGCCCGTCCGAGGTCGCACCCGGGCCACTGGACGCGGCCAGCGCGGCCTTGCGCTCGGCGGCGGCCGCCGTCAGCGCCGCCTTCTTCTCGTCGCTCGGGTCCACGAAGATCTCACCCGTGGAGCCGTCCACAGCGATGACCGTGCCCTCGCCGATCTCACCCGCGCCCGGCAGCGCCACCACGGCGGGCACACCCAGCGCCCGCGCGAGGATCGCGCTGTGGCTGGTCGGCCCGCCCTCCTCGGTCACGAAGCCGAGCACCAGCGCCGGGTCGAGGAGAGCCGTGTCGGCAGGCGCCAGGTCCCGCGCGATGAGCACGTACGGCTCGTCACTGTCCGGCACACCCGGCATCGGCACACCGAGCAGCCGCGCGACGATACGGTTCCGCACGTCGTCGAGGTCGGCCACGCGCCCGGCCATGTACTCACCCGCACCCGCCAGGAGCTCGCGGTAGTGGGAGAACGCGTCGTAGATACCGCGCTCGGCCGTGCTGCCGACCGCGATCCTGCGGTCGACGTCAGCGATGAGCTCGGGGTCCTGGGCGATCATCGCCTGGGCCTCCAGCACATGCTGGGCCTCGCCGCCGGCCAGATTGCCGCGCGCAATCAGGTCGGCAGCCACAGCCTCCACGGCCTGACGGGCACGCCCCTGTTCGCGCTCCGCCTCCTCGGCCGGAATCTGCTTGGCCGGCGGCTCGAGCACCGCCGTACCCATGTGCCGGACCTCGCCGATCGCCACTCCGTGGCTGACGCCGACGCCTCGCAGCGTTGTCTCCATCTCACCGTCTCCGATAGAGCGGCGGCATCCGGCCGCCGCAAATGAATGTCGAACCGTGGTCGTCCCGGGGAACGACGCCGGCGTCAGCTCCAGCTGAAGAGCTGGTCGCCGTTCTTCACGTCGCCGCTCTCGACGACATCGGAGAGGGAGTCGGCCGTGGCCTCGAGGGCCACGACGGGACAGATGGGGGACTTGCCGGCGGCCTCGACGGCGGCCGGGTTCCAGCGCACGACGACCTGACCGCGCTGCACGGTGTCGCCCTTGTTGACGAGCAGCTCGAAGCCCTCGCCGTTGAGCTGAACGGTGTCGATGCCGAGGTGCGTCAGCACACCGTGACCCTCGCCGTCGACGACGACGAACGCGTGCGGGTGGAGCGAGACGATGACGCCGTCGACCGGAGACACGGCCTCCGACGGCTCACGTACGGGGTCGATGGCGGTGCCGGGACCGACCATCGCGCCGGAGAAGACCGGGTCGGGTACAGCGGCGAGACCGATGGCGCGACCAGCAAGCGGCGACGTCACGGATGTCATGGGAAGCCTCCCAGGGGCGGAGATTGTGTGGCGCCGTCACTGCCTGTCCTGGACGGCGTACTGTTCAGAAGCCTAAGTCATAGGAAGTCCCGGTTCCGCACGAGACGTACCAGTTGGCGGACCTAGGGACTACCGGAAACGATTTGCCTCAGCTGACGGTGGGATGTACTGTCGTACTCCTGCCTGACCCCAACGCGGCTTTGAGTCGTGGGTCGGCAGCACCTATCGAGCCAGATCCTAACCCCAGTGGTCTACACCTCTGCATGCCTGCAGGGTGTGGTCAGGGGGAGCGAAAAAGCCTGGTAGTGTTTGACCCCGCCGCAAGGGAAAGCGCGAAAAGCGAATTCCGAAAACGGCAGCCCGCTCCAGCGGGTGGCAGAAACGGAAATCGGATCTGCTAAGCTGGAAACACGAAAGACCGAAGGGAAAAGCCCGGAGGAAAGCCCGAGAGGGTGAGTACGAAGGAAGCGTCCGTTCCTTGAGAACTCAACAGCGTGCCAAAAATCAACGCCAGATTAGTTGATACCCCGTCCATCTTCGGATGGTCGAGGTTCCT